>NZ_JBFARC010000004.1:0-243040 GCF_040674075.1 Mycobacterium sp. NPDC050551
GGAACAAGGCCAGGCCGCTGCTGATGTTCTGGGCGGCGCCGATCTCGGCGCCGACGGCCGCGTCGGGGTCGACCCACCAGATGTTGCGGTCCTCGCGGTGTCACAGCCGGTGCGGCGGGTGAACAGTTCGGCCATCGCGGCGTGTTTGCGTGCGCAGGCGGCGGCTTCGATGCGCGCCCAACCAGTGATCGCGTCGCAGACCACCGAATCGGCCAACTCGGGCAGCTCTTCGATCTCTGGCGGCAGCACTTCGAACATGTGTTCGAAACTACCCGCTCGCTATGACACATCACCCGCGAAGCGAAGCCTCCTGCCCAACGAAGGTGTGACTACGCCGGTTGGGCGAAGCCCCAGTCGAACAGGCCGGTCGCCTGGCCGTAGAGGTCCCCGCTGCCGTACATCTGCGCCACCACCAGGCGGCGGGTCCCCCGCTGGGCGGCGCCGACGTAGGTCTTACGGGCGAGATTGGTGAAGCCGGTCTTGCCGCCGATATCGCCCGGGTAGCGGCTGAGCAGCTCGTTCTGGTTGGTGATCGTCTTGCCGGGAAACTGCGCCGACGGCTGCGCCATGATGTGGGCGATCAGCGGATAGCGCAGCGCCGCCCGGGTGATCAGCGCGAGGTCGTGCGCGGTGGTGATGGATTCCCATCCCGGCCCGTCGAGTCCCGACGGCGACGAGGCCCTGGTGCTGCGCGCACCGACACTCGCGGCCTTGCGGTTCATCGCCGCCACCGCGACCCGCTGGCCGCCGAGCATGTCGGCCAGCATGTTCGCCGCATCGTTGCCCGACACCATCAGCAGTGCCTCCAGCAGCTGGCGGGTGGTGTACGGCTGGCCGGGTTTCAGCCCCACACACGAGCATTCGACCTGTGTGTGCGACTGGTTGGCGCGTGCGAAGTTGTCCGGCCGCAGATGGTCGAGCACCACCGTTGCCAGCAGGATCTTGATGGTGCTGGCCGGTGCGTGCGGCTCATGAGGGTTGCGGCTGGCCAGTACCCGCCCGGAGTCCAGATCGGCGAGCAGCCACGACTGCGCCGGTCCTTCGGGCAGCGACACGGCACCCGCGGGGGCAACCCCGACGGGGTCCGCCGCGGCGGCCGGGACGGGCATGACCGCCAGGATCGGGACGGCGAGCGCCGCTACCAGCGTGCGCGCCAGGGAACGCTCGCGCGACGTGGCCACGGCCGCCGAGCGTAGTGTTGCCGCCGCATCGAAATCGTCTCGAAGCCATTGCAGCTCGGTGTCGACAGGTGTGACGACGCCGGCCGCGGGTTACAGCGCGCCGACTCCCGCGTCGCGGTTGAGCGCGAAACCCCAGTCGAAGAGGGCCGCGGCCTGATCCCAGTACGTCGGCCCGCCCTCCTTGACGAGGCCGTACATCATCGAGACCACCAACCTGCGGCCGTCGCGCTGTGCGGCGCCCACGAAGGTCTTGCGCGCGATGTCGGTGAAGCCGGTCTTGCCGCCGATCGCACCCGGATAGCGGTGCAGCAGTTCGTCCTGGTTGACCAGCACGGCGTCGCCGGCCTTGGTGAAGAACACCGTCGACGGCATGGCCGTGATCTGTGCGAACACCGGGTTGGCCATCGCCGCCCGGAAGATGACCGCGAGGTCGTGCGGTGTCGACCAGAACGGCATGCCCGGGCCGTCCAGTCCGGACGGGGTGACCGCGTTGGTCCCGTTCGCGCCGAGCGCCGCCGCCTTGGCGTTCATCTTCGCGACCGCGGCGTCCGCGCCACCGAGCATCCGGGCCAGCGTGTTGGCCGCGTCGTTGCCGGAGACCAGCAGCAGCGCCTCCAGCAGCTGACGGGCGGTGTAGACGTGGCCGGGCTGCACGCCGGCGCAGTTGCACTCGACCCTGGTGTCGGCCTCGTCGGCGACGATCGTCGAGTCCAGTGGCACCTCGTCGAGGACCACCTGTGCCAGCAGCACCTTGATGGTGCTGGCCGGGGCGTAGCGGGTGTTCTGTTCGCGGCCGGCGAGCACGCGGCCGGTGTCCATGTCGGCCACCACCCAGGCCTGGGCGGGTCCCTCGGGGATGGGGAGCGAACCGGTCGGCTGGCTGACGCCCACCGCGGGCACGGCCGAGGCCGTCACCGTGGTCGTCGTCGCGCTCGAAGCGAACAGACACAGCGCGGCGGTCACAGCCGCCAGTAGCCTCCCCATGGGCGGTGAGCCTAACCCGACGGTTGCGGGTGGTTCCACATCTGGTCGCAGACCGGCGCCGGGACGGGCAGCGCTGATTCGGGCAGCGGTGGTACCGCCGAGAGCAGCGGATTCCGGTCCTTGCGCGCGCCGGCCTCCCGGCCCCGGCCCCAGCCGACCATCCGGCGGTAGCCGCCGAGCAGGCCGGACCGGGCGACCGAGTGTTCGTCGGCGTGCGGGCTGTCCGCCCCGACGGGCGTCGCCGCGGGGGACACGTACAGGGCGTCGGCGGGGCAGTACGCCTCGCACATGAAGCAGGTCTGGCAGTCACTCTGACGGGCGATCGTCGGTACCCCGTCCGGCCCGCGGTCGAAGACGTCGGTGGGGCAGACCTTGATGCAGATGTCGCAGGCGATGCAGGCCTGCGCGCTGACGATCTCGATCACGCGCACCTCCCCGCCGCCACCGGGTCGGCCGCGGACCGCGTTGTGACCGGATCGGTCGCGGTCCACACCTCGTCCAGCCCGCCGACGAGGATGCGGTGCGCGAACGCCGGCGACATGTCGGGGAGGTCCTCGCGGCGGTGCAGGCCGCGGCTCTCCTGCCGGGCCAGTGACGCCGCGGTGATCCAGCGGGCGATCGCCACCAGCGCCACCGCCTGACGCCCCTTGTAGGCCTCCCGATCGGGCAGCGGCGCCAGGCCGCCGGACACGTCGCGCCACAGCGTCTCCAGCGCCGCCGCCGACTCACGGAGCCGGTCCGCCGTCTTCAGGTAGCTGCGCATCGGCGGCAGGATGTGCGACTGCACCGCGAGGACCACCTCGTCGACGGTGGGTGCGCCGCTGCCGCCCCGGACGGAGCCGGAGACGGCCGCGGCAGAGTCGGCCCTGCGGCGCCTGCTGAACTCGGCGGCGCCGCGCCCCGCGAACGTCCCGGAGGCGATCGCCCAGGATCCGTTGCGGCTGCCGCCTCCGCTGACCGCGCCCGTGACGAGTTCGCGCGTCGCGGCGTCGCCCGCAGCGAACACGCCGGGAACCGTTGTCGCACAATCGGGTCCGATGATCCGCAGACCGCCGGTGCCGCGCACGCTGCCCTCGTAGACCATCCGCACCGGATAGGCGGTGCGGAACGGGTCGATGCCCGCCTTGTCCAGCGGCAGGAAGTAGTTGGGCTGCGCGTCGCGCATCGTCTGCCGCACATGTGCCGGAGCGCGGTCGAGCCGGGCGAACACCCGCCTGCCGTGCGCCAGCGCCCACTGGGCGTCCTGCCGTCCGGTCAGGCCGGGCCGGGTGGCCAGCGGCTGCCCGTCCTCGTCGTAGAAGCTGCCCCACTGCAGCATCCGGCCCTTGGTGTGCACGCCCCACTCCGGCGCCAGCGCGTAGGAGCTGCTGAACTCCATGCCGGACAGCTGTGCACCTTGCTCGGCGGCCATCAGCAGTCCGTCGCCGGTGTCGACGTTGGTGCCGAACGTCCCGGACAGGAAGGCGGTGCCGCCGGTGGCCACCACCACCGCACCCGCGGTGATCCGCCACGGCCTGCCGCCGTCCTGCCGCGCGATGCCCGCGGCGCCGTCGACGGCCCCGTCGCGGTCGGTGGTCAGCTGGAGCGCGGGATGGTGGTCGAGGATCCGTACGCCGCTGCGGTGGGCCCTTCGCCGCATCCGTCGCATGTACTCGGGTCCCTGCAGGCTGCTGCGCAGCGGTTCCCCGTCGTGGCCGACCGGGAACGGGTAGCCCCACTGCGCCAGGTGCTCGATGCGCTCCCATGAGGTGGCGAGCACCCGCGACATCCAGTCCTCGTCGGTGATGCCGCCCGCTACGGCCTGATGGCGGCGGACCGCGTCGTCGCGCTGCGTCCCCGGCGGCACCAGCCACAGATTGTTGCCCCCGGCGGCGGTGGCCCCACTCGTTCCGCAATAACCCTTGTCCACCAGCGTGACCCGGCTGCCGCTCTCGGCCGCCGAGATCGCCGCCCAGGTCGCGGCGGGGCCGCCGCCGAGCACGAGGACGTCGGTGTCGTGGACGTCAGGAGACGACGTCGTGCCGGTCATCGCCCACCTCCTCGCGGACCCCGAGTTCGGCGAGCAGGTCGGCGCGCAGTTCGGCGAAGCCCGCGTCGCCTCGGGTGCGCGGAAACGGCAGTCCGACAGGCCGATCCAGCGACACCCGACCACCGGAGAGCACCACCACCCGGTCAGCCAGCAGAATTGCCTCGTCGACGTCGTGGGTGACGTGCAGGACCGCCATCCGCCTGCGCGCCCAGAGTTCGTGCAGCAGCTTGTACATCTTGATCCGGGTGAGCGCGTCGAGCGCCCCGAACGGCTCGTCGAGCAGCATCAGGTCGGGTTCGCGGACCAGCGCGCGCGCCAGCGCGACCCGCTGCGCCTCACCGCCGGACAGCGACAGTGGCCACGCGCCGGCCTTGTCGGACAGGCCCACCTCGGCCAGTGCCGCGCGGCCACGGTCGGTGCGGCTCGGCGTGTCCGGCCCCCGGTCGGTCAGGGCGAAGGTCACATTCGGCAGCGCCCGGCGCCAGGGCAGCAGCCGCGGATTCTGGAACACCACCGCTCGTGACCGCGGCGCCACCACCGATCCGGTCACCTGGTCGTCGAGACCGGCCAGGATCCGCAACAGGGTGCTCTTGCCGGAGCCGGAACGGCCCAGCATCGCGACGAACTCGCCGTCGGCGATGTCGAGGTCGAGGTCGTCGAGCACCCGTTGCGCGCCGAATGCGCGTCGCAGGCCCCGGACGGTCACCACCGGAGCGCTCATGCCGTGCCTTCGAAACCGGTGAAGCCGTTGCGCCAGGACAGCAGCACCCGTTCCAGCACCCGCACCAGTGAGTAGGACGCCAGGCCCGCCACCGCGTAGATCACGATCACCAGCAGGGAGACGTCGAACTGCAGATTGGTCTGCGCCCGCGACATCAGGAAGCCGATGCCCTCGGTGGTGTTGATCATCTCGGCGAAGATCAGGCTCAGCCATGCGCTGGACAGCCCCAGGCGAAGGCCGACAAGGAAGTTCGGCATCGCACCCGGCAGGATGACCTGGGTGATCAGCGTGAATCTGCGCGCCTCGAGGGTCTGGGCCATCTCGACCAGCTGCTGGTCCACACCGCGGATTCCCGCGTAGGTGTTGATGTAGATGGCGATCGCGACGCCGAGGGTGATGAGCACGATCTTGGGGCCCTCGCCGATGCCCATCCAGATGATCAGCAGCGGCGTGAGCGCGAAATTGGGGACCGCCTTGAGGATCTGCATCGTCCAGTCGAGCAGGTCCTCACCGGTGCGGGTGAGGCCCGCCAGCACCGCCAGCAGCACACCGAGCAGGATGCCCAGCACGGTGCCGGTCAGCACCCGGGTCGCCGACGCACCGACGTGCAGGGCGAGCTGGCCGTCGGACAGCAGCCGCCACGCGGTGGTGGCGACGTGCGCCGGATTGGGGAACAGGTCCTGGTTGAGCAGACCCGTGGTCGACCCGATGGTCCACGCCGCCAGGATCAGCACCGGGCTCACCATGCGGCGCACCGGGCGCGGGATGCGGGCCCACACGCCGCGCCGGCGGCGCTGCCCGGCGACGACGTCGATCAGCTCGGGTGCCGGTGCGCCGGGGCGTGCCTGCGCGACCGCGGCCGTCACTGCTCGGCCCCGGCCCACTCACGTACCGAGTACTCGTTCTCCAGTGAGCCGTCCGCATTGAGGAATTCGTACGCGGCCTCGAGCTGGTCCACGCCCTCGGCGGGGAACGGTTCGGTGTTGAACTCGTCCTTCTTCGTCGCCTCCTTGACGAAGTCCAGTTGTGTGCCGTCGGTCTGGGCGACCCAGGCGAGGTAGGCGTCGAAGTTCTCGGTGATGTCGACGTTGACCGCGGTGACGGCCTTGCGCCAGGCGTCGGCGAACTCGGGGTGCGCCTCGGTGAACGTGGTGAGTGCGATGTTGGTCCCGGTGCTGCCGAAGTCGTGCCGCGACAGGCTGTCGATGATGGGGAAGCCCTTGTTCTGCAGTTCGATCGCGCTGGCACCGGTGACGACGGTGGCGTCGATCTGTCCCGAGCTCAACCCGGCGATGGATTCGGGTGTGGGCACGTCGCGGACCTCGATCTTGCCGGTCAGCCCGGCCGCGGCGATCAGCTGCTTGGCCGCCCGGTCCCGGATGGTGCCCTGCGGTGCGGTGACCGACTTGCCGACCAGGCCTGCGATGTCGGTCGGTCCACCCCTTGCGCCCACCAGATACGCGTCACCGTTGATCGAGTCAAGGCTCAGCAGAACGACTTTCGGGTCCCTGCTGCGGGCGCGCAGGGCGGGGTTGTCGCCGATGGCGGCCACGTCGACGGCGCCGGCGAACAGCGCCGAGGCGACATCGCTGCCGGACTGGAAGAACGAGTACTCGATCTTGTCGACGCCTGCGGCCTTGAGCTGCTCGGAGAGGATGCCCTCCTTGTCGCCCCATCCCAACGATCCGGCGGGCGTCCCGGTGGGGGAGGTGGCGCCGATGCGCAGTGTGTAGCCCGAGCCGCCGTTGTCATCGGCGCACGCGACCACCGTCGCGAGGAGAACTGCTGATGCCGCGGCGAGGCGTGAAAGACGCTTGAACACAAGGAAACTCCGAGGGTGTGGTGACGCGCGGGAACGCGGCGTCGGCGGGGCCGTTTCGAGGGCTTGCTGTAGTACACGTCGATCGGCGGATCCGGTCGATCCTTTGAATCACGTTGACCGCAAGATCACCGGCCGCGGCGGTCGTGTTGAATGACGCCATGTTGTCGCAGGCGGAGATCTCGGACCGGCTCGAGATCCAGCAGTTGCTGGTCACTTACTCGGAGGCGATCGACCGGCGGCGATTCGACGAGCTGGACCAGGTGTTCGTGCCCGACGCCTACATCGACTACCGGGCCACCGGTGGCATCGACGGCCGCTACCCGGAGATCAAGCCATGGCTGGCCGATGTGCTGCCGAAGTTCTTCAGCGGCTACGCCCACATGCTGGGGCTGCCCGCCATCCACCTCGACGGCGACACCGCGACCGCCCGTACGTTCTGCTTCAACCCGATGGTGTTCGCCGGCGACCAGCCGACCACCATGCTGATCGGCCTCTGGTACGAGGACGAGTTCGTCCGCGCCGAGGCAGGCTGGCGGATGAGCAGGCGCGTCGAGGTGAAGTGCTTCGACAAGCAGTGACGCCGTGATTTCCGCTTGACCTGTCGGTTCTGGCACAATGGGCGGCTGTCTACCGGGCGACTACGGCCGCCCGGTGGTCACACACGCAAGGCAAAACCGGACCGGGCATCCCGCCCGCGTCGCTTGAATTGCAAGCGTGGCAGACAAGGAGAATCGCCACACCATGGCTGTCAAGATCAAACTCGCCCGTTTCGGCAAGATCCGCAACCCCCAGTACCGCATCGCCGTCGCCGACGCGCGCAACCGCCGCGACGGCCGGTCCATCGAGGTCATCGGCCGGTACCACCCGAAGGAAGACCCGAGCTTCATCGAGATCGACTCGGAGCGCGCGCAGTACTGGCTCGGTGTCGGTGCCCAGCCCACCGAACCCGTCCTCGCTCTGCTGAAGATCACCGGCGACTGGCAGAAGTTCAAGGGTCTGCCCGGCGCGGAGGGCACGCTGAAGGTCAAGGAGCCCAAGCCCAGCAAGCTCGACCTGTTCAACGCGGCGCTCGCGGAGGCCGACGGCGGCTCCGGCGCTGAGGCCACCCAGCCCAAGAAGAAGAAGGCGCCCGCCAAGAAGGCCGCGTCCGACATCGAGGCGACCGCCGACCCGTCCGGTTCGGCCGACAAGTCCGAGCCTGCGGCCGAGGGCGCTGACGCCACCATCGCCGGCGCCACCGCCGACGCCACCGCCGACGCCGAGAGCTGAGCGGGGCCGTGACTGTCGTCGTCGACGCCGTCGAGCATCTGGTGCGGGGGATCGTGGACAACCCGGACGACGTGCAGGTCGACCTGGTGACCAACCGGCGCGGCCGCACCGTCGAGGTGCACGTCCATCCCGACGATCTCGGCAAGGTGATCGGCCGCGGCGGGCGCACCGCGACGGCGCTGCGCACCCTGGTGGCTGCGATCGGCGGCCGGGGCATCCGCGTCGACGTGGTGGACACCGACCAGTAGTCCCCCTGCCGCTGGGCAGGGCCGAAACGACTCGGGGATACCGATGGACCTGGTAGTCGGTCGTGTCGCCAAGGCGCACGGCGTGACGGGGGAGTTCGTCGTCGATGTCCGCACCGACGACCCCGAGGGCCGTTTCGTCGCCGGCGCCCGGCTGCGCGCCCGGCCCAGGGCCGGCGCCGAACGCGAGTACGTCGTCGAGTCGGTGCGCCCGCACGGCGGGCGGCTGCTGGTCCGGGTGCAGAGCGTGGCGGACCGCACTGCCGCCGACGCACTGCGCGGCACGTTGTTCCTCGTCGACTCCGCGGACCTGCCGCCGATCGAGGAGCCCGACGAGTACTACGACCACCAGCTCGAGGGTCTCACCGTGCGCACCGTCGAGGGTCTCGAGGTCGGCACCGTGACAGAGGTGCTGCACACCTCCGGTGGTGAGCTGCTCGCGGTGCGCCGTTCCGGCGGCGCCGAGGTGCTCGTGCCGTTCGTGGCCGCCATCGTCAGCTCGGTGTCGCTGACCGACGGGTACGTCGAGATCGACCCGCCCGAGGGCCTGCTGGAGATGAACTGACGGCATGCGGATAGACGTCATCACGATCTTCCCGCGTTTCCTCGACCCGCTACGGGAGTCGTTGCCCGGCAGGGCGATCGAGGCCGGCCACATCCAGTTCGGCGTACACGACCTGCGGCGGTGGACCCACGACGTGCACCGGTCGGTGGACGACTCGCCCTACGGCGGCGGCCCCGGCATGGTGATGAGGGCGCCGGTGTGGGGCGACGCGCTCGACGAGATCTGCACCGATGACACCCTGTTGGTCGTCCCGACGCCTGCCGGCCGGCTGTTCGATCAGGCCACGGCGCAGCGGTGGACCACAGAACGGCACCTGGTGTTCGCCTGCGGCCGCTACGAGGGCATCGACCAGCGGGTGGCCGACGACGCGGCGAGGCGCATGCGGGTCGAGGAGGTGTCGATCGGCGACTACGTGCTCACCGGCGGCGAGTCCGCGACTGTCGTGATGGTCGAGGCGGTGGTCCGGCTGCTGCCCAACGTGCTGGGCAATCCGGCGTCGCACCGGGACGACTCGCACTCCGACGGACTGCTGGAGGGACCCAGCTACACCCGCCCGCCGTTGTGGCGTGACCTGGCGGTGCCCGACGTGCTGCTGTCGGGCGATCACGCGAAGATCGCCGCGTGGCGGCGCGAACAGGCGGAGCAGCGCACGAAGGACCGCAGGCCCGACCTGCTCGGCGGCGATTCCTAGCTGGAGATCCGGCCGCCGGGGAACATCGTCCGGACGAACTGCGTGATGGTCTCGCGGGCGGCGGGCGCGCCGGTGGGCTGGTCGGAGCCGACCACCATGACGTAGCGCCGGTCCTCGCCGATGATGCCGGTGGACAGGTGCATCCAGTCCGACCCGACGCAGCACATCCAGCCCTGCTTGTAGCCGACCCGCTCGCCCGGCAACCCGTCGGGGATGCCGAAACGCTGGGGATAGGTTCCGCCGGGTTGGGTCCCGTCGAGGCCGGTGGGCGCCGCCGAGAACAGGTCGCCGACGATCATGTCGACCTTGTCGGGAGCCAGCCCGCCCGCACCGGAGAGCAGCATGTCGTAGAAGCGCACCAGATCGGCGGCCGTGCTGATGGTGTTGTACCAGAGGCCGTTGCTGGGCGGGCGGGTGCCGCCCAGCCCGTAGCGGGCGGCCACCTTCGTGACGATCGAGCTGGCGCCGTAGCGATTCCAGAACACCTCGGCGGCACTGTCATCGGACTTGCGCAGCATGGCGTCGAACAACGTGCGGTCCTCCGGCGACAGCGGCTCCTCGCTGCGCAGCATCTCGTCCGCGATGAACAGCTTGACCACCGACGCGATGGCGATGCCGCGGGTGTTGCCGTTGGACACCGTCAGCCCGGTGTTGCGGTCGAGCACGAGGGCGGTGATGTCGGCGCCGGCGTCGGCGGCCTCCGCGGTGGCCTGCTGGGCCCGGTCGGCCAGGCCGTCGAAGGTGGCGGCGGGCTGGTCGGGCGGCGCGATGGGCAGCGGAGCCATGCTGCCTTCCGGGGCCACCACCGTCAGGTGCGGGGCGTCGGCCGGCGGCGGTGGCGTGCCGTACACCCGCGCTTCGCACCCCGAGACCGTGAGCGCCGCGACCACGAGGGCTGCGCCGGCCGTCACGACCCTGCACGGCCGTCGCATATCTCTCCTCGGCATACTCGGAAGTCGTGGGAATCCGGCGGTCGCATCGTCGCCCCTGGCCGGTGGTTCAAGCCTAACGGGTCGGCGTGCGGCACGCCTGCCCGCCTTTTTCGCGCCGGCGCGGTCGGCCGTCCGCACCCGGATCGACCGGCGATTTCACTGCACAGGTGCCCGTCTGGCACAATTGAGCAGTTGTCCGCAGCGGCCGGTACCTGCCGTGTGCTGCGTGATACACCTCGAAACGCCCGGAACACCCCGGCACGGTGGCGCGCCGCACTGCGACAGCCTGCCCCGACGCCGCGAACAAACAAGGAAGTGTCACCGATGAACACGCTGGACTTCGTCGACCAGACGTCGCTGCGCGACGACATCCCGGCTTTCGGCCCCGGCGACACCATCAATGTCCACGTGAAGGTCATCGAGGGGTCCAAGGAGCGCATCCAGGTCTTCAAGGGTGTGGTCATCCGCCGTCAGGGCGGCGGGGTCCGCGAGACCTTCACCGTGCGTAAGGAGAGCTACGGCGTCGGCGTCGAGCGCACCTTCCCGGTGCACTCGCCCAACGTCGACCACGTCGACGTGGTCACCCGCGGCGATGTCCGCCGGGCCAAGCTGTACTACCTGCGCGAACTGCGTGGCAAGAAGGCGAAGATCAAGGAAAAGCGCTGACTTGCCGCGCTGTGGCCGCTGCGGCGGTCTGCACGCCACGCTGGCTAGTCTGACCTGGTGACCCGATCCAGCGAGCCCGCCGACCCTCCAGCCGACGGGATGGCCGAGGACACCGTCAGCGGTGAAGCGGGACCGGACCGAGAGCCGGATCGCGAGCAGGAAAAGCCGGACCGCAAGCGCGGCGCGCTGCGCGAGGGCGCGATCCTCGTCGCCATCGCGCTGGTCCTGTACTACGTCATGCTGACGTTCGTCGCGCGGCCCTACCTGATCCCGTCGGAGTCCATGGAGCCGACGCTGCACGGATGTCCCGGCTGTGTGGGTGACCGCATCATGGTGGACAAGCTGACCTACCGGTTCACCCAGCCCGAGCCCGGCGACGTCGTGGTGTTCAAGGGCCCGCCGAACTGGAACATCGGCTACAAGTCGATCCGGTCCGACAACACCGCGATCCGTTGGGTGCAGAACGCGCTCTCGTTCGTCGGCTTCGTCCCGCCCGACGAGAACGATCTGGTCAAGCGCGTGATCGCCACGGGCGGGCAGACGGTGGAATGCCGCGCCGCCACCGGGCTCACGGTCAACGGCAAGCGCCTCGCCGAGCCGTACCTCGACCCGCAGACCATGATGGCCGATCCCGCCATCTATCCCTGCCTGGGCAACGAGTTCGGACCGGTCACCGTGCCCGACGGCAGGGTGTGGGTGATGGGCGACAACCGCACCCACTCCGCCGATTCCCGCGCGCACTGCAGCAACCAGCCCGCCGACGCGCAGCGCGGGCTGCTCTGCACGGGCGACCCGACGGCGGGCACCGTGCCGGTGGACAATGTGATCGGCAAGGCGCGGTTCATCGCGTGGCCGCCGTCTCGGTGGGGCGGGGTCGGCTCGGTGGACCCCCAGACGGATTCCTAGCGGCGGCGATCGAGCCGCGGCGCGAGATGCGGAGGCTGAGCGTGCCGGCGACCTGGCCGCCCCGGGCGGTGATGCGGAAGTCCGCCGGACTGCGCACGCTCGAGTCTGCGCTGTACCGCGGTGGGCTGGGGCCCGTCGCGGGTGTCGACGAGGTGGGCCGCGGTGCCTGCGCCGGTCCGCTGGTCGTCGCGGCGTGTGTGCTGGGCCCGAACCGGCTGGAGAGCCTGGCCGCGCTCGACGACTCCAAGAAGCTGGGCGAGAAGGAGCGCGAGCGGCTGTTCCCGCTGATCCGCCGCTACGCGCTGGCCTATCACGTGGTGTTCATCTCGTCGACCGAGGTCGACCGTCGCGGTGTGCACGTGGCCAACATCGAGGGGATGCGCCGTGCGGTGGCGGGCCTGCCGGTGCGGCCGGGGTACGTGCTGTCCGACGGGTTCCGGGTGCCGGGGCTGCCGATGCCGTCCCTCCCGGTGATCGGCGGCGATGCCGCGGCGGCGTGCATCGCGGCGGCGAGCGTGCTGGCGAAGGTGAGCCGGGACCGGCTGATGGTGACCATGGAGGACGACCATCCCGGTTACGGGTTCGCGCTGCACAAGGGCTACTGCACGTCGACGCACACCGCGGCGCTGGCGGAGCTGGGGCCGTGTCCCGAGCACCGGTATTCGTTTGTGAACGTGCGACGCGCGGGTAGCCGCACCGAGGTGGTGGTCCGCGACGCCCCCGGCGGAGTATTGGACGCGCTGGATCTGGAGCCGGAGCAGCGGGGCGACGTCGGGTGAGGAAAGATGACATGAACCGAGCAGAAGGACAGCGCAGCGCATGAGTGCCGAGGATCTCGAGAAGTACGAAACCGAGATGGAGCTCTCGCTGTACCGCGAATACAAGGACATCGTCGGTCAGTTCAGCTATGTCGTGGAGACCGAACGGCGGTTCTACCTCGCCAACAGCGTCGAGATGGTGCCGCGCAACGCCAACGGCGAGGTGTACTTCGAGTTGCGGCTCTCCGACGCCTGGGTGTGGGACATGTACCGGCCGGCGCGGTTCGTCAAACAGGTGCGGGTGATCACCTTCAAGGACGTCAACATCGAGGAAGTCGAGAAGCCGGAGCTACGGCTGCCGGAGTGACGCGGAATCAGGACGCGACGGCGACCGGCGCCGCGTAGCCGCGTTCCCCGGCGACGTCGGCGAGCAGCCGGCGCAGCTGCCGCCGCCCGCGGTGCACCCTCGACATCACGGTGCCCAGCGGCACGGCCATCAGGTGGGCGATCTCCTGATATTTGTAGCCCTCGACGTCGGCGTAGTACACCGCGAGCCGCTGGCCCTCCGGAAGTGCGTCCAGCGCGGCCCGCACATGGTCGTCGGTCATCCCCGCCAGCGCCTCCAGTTCGGCCGACGGTCGCGACGCCGCCGTGGCATAGAACTGGGCGTCGGTCAGCTCGTCGGTGAGGAACTCGTCGGGCCTGCGCTGTGATGTCCGGTAGGCGCCGATCCAGGCGTTGCTCATGATGCGGAACAGCCAGGCCCGCAGGTTGCTGCCCTCGCGGAAGGTGGCGAAGCCGACGTAGGCCTTCATCATCGTCTCCTGCACCAGGTCCTCGGCGTCGATCCGATTGCGGGTGTGGCGCAGCGCGCCCCGGTACAGCTGATCGACGTAGGGCAGCGCATCCCGCTCGAATCGCGCGGCCAGCTGCGGGTCGATCGTGGTCGAACCGCACGAGCGCAGAAGTCGTTCTCCGGCAATCAATTCCGTAGCCACCATGTCCGTCATCCCTTTCGCGTCGGTACAGGAATGACGCTATGGCCACGGGGGTGCGGCCGGAATGGTGCTGGCCGGACAGCCGGGTGGGGGTTAGCACTACTTCGCAACCGGCTCTTGCCACGGCTGACACACTGAACGGGTGCGTGACACACCGAAGTGCTGGCTCACCGACATGGACGGCGTCCTGGTCCGGGAGGAGCACGCCCTGCCGGGCGCCGCCGAGTTCCTGATGCGACTGACCGAACTCGAACGGCCCTTCCTCGTCCTCACCAACAACTCGATCTTCACCCCGCGCGACCTGGCCGCCCGGCTGTCCCGGTCGGGGCTGACGGTGCCGGAGGACTCGATCTGGACCTCGGCGCTCGCGACCGCGACGTTCTTGGCCGACCAGCTGCCCGGCGGGTCGGCCTACGTCATCGGCGAGGCCGGCCTGACCACCGCGCTGCACGAGGCGGGCTACACCCTCACCGACGTCGACCCCGACTTCGTCGTGCTCGGCGAGACGCGGACCTACTCGTTCGAGGCGATCACCAAGGCGGTCCGGCTGATCCTGAGCGGCTCCCGGTTCATCGCCACCAACCCGGACGTGAGTGGGCCCTCGGCCGAGGGGCCGCTGCCTGCGACCGGTTCGGTCGCGGCGATGATCACCAAGGCCACCGGCCGCGAACCGTACTTCGTCGGCAAGCCGAATCCGATGATGTTCCGCAGCGCGCTGAACCGCATCGAGGCGCACTCGGAGAGCACCGTGATGGTGGGCGACCGGATGGACACCGACGTGGTCGCGGGAATCGAGGCCGGGCTGGAGACCATCCTGGTGCTCACCGGGTCCACCACGCAGGCCGACATCGAGCGGTACCCGTTCCGGCCCAGCCGGGTGCTGCCGTCGATCGCCGAGGCCATCGAGCTCATCTGACGATGACGACCGTCGAGCTGATCGGTGTGCCGTTCGACGGCTACGGACGCGTGGGCAACCAGGCCCGCGCGGCGGCGGCACTGCGCGCCGCGGGCCTCGCAGACGTCGGCGAAGTCGTCCGCGACGACGACATCGTCCTGCCGCAGGCGGAACCCGCCCGCGGCCGCAACGGTCTGATCAACGAGCCCGCCCTTCTCGCGATGACCGACGCGCTCAACGAACGGGTGGGCGCCGCGGTCACCTCCGGCCGGTTCCCGGTGATATTCGGCGGCGACTGCGCCATGCTCTTCGGCATCGCCACCGGCCTGCGCGACCACGCGGGCGACACCGGATTGGTGTTCGTCGACGGCCACGAGGACACCATGCCACTCGACGTGTCCGAGGACGGCGAGGCCGCCAACACCGAGATCGGTCTGCTGCTCGGCCTCACCGGCCGGCTCCTGAAGGGCCCGCTGGCGCAGCGCCTTCCGGCGCTGCAGCGCGACCGGCTGATGGTGCTCGGACCGCGTGACGAGCTGTGGCGCAAGCAGTTCAATGTCGGGACGCTGGCCGACTGGGGGGTGTGGCTGGCGCCGCTGGCCGACGTCGCGGCCGACCCGCCGCAGACCGGGCGCCGCGCGCTCGCGGCGCTGTCCACCCAGAAGTGGTGGCTGCACATCGATCTCGACGTCCTCGATCCCGTCGAATTCCCCGCGCAGGGGCTGCCCGGTGTCCCCGACGAACCCGGTGGACTGACGTGGCGGCAGCTCACCGCACTGGTCCTGGCGATGGCCGGGGCCGGCGGATGTGTGGGCGCCAGCCTCGCGATCTACGATCCCGACCAGGACACCGACGGTGCCGATGCGGCGCGCATCGTCGAATTCGTGCGCGATGTCCTGCCTGCCGCGACCGGGACGGCGTGATGGCCGAATCCGTCGACACCCACTTCCTCGCGGCGGTAGGCGCGATGACCGGCGGCACGCCGCGGGTCCCTCCTCGTGACGGAACAGCGCTCACCGCACAACAGGCGCTCGACATCTTCGACGCCCAGCTGCGCAGCCGCCACCTCGACATCGCCGCGCGCGAACTGCGGTCGAAAGGCAAGGGTTTCTACACGATCGGTTCCTCCGGGCACGAGGGCAACGCGGCGGTGGCGGCCGCCCTCCGCGTCACCGATCCCGCCCTGCTGCACTACCGGTCCGGTGGCTTCTTCGTGGCGCGGGCCGGCCAAGCCGGCGGCCGTGACGGCATGGCGGAGGCCGTGCGCGACGTGCTGCTGGGGCTGGTCGCCGCGGCGGCGGAACCCATCTCCGGCGGCAGGCACAAAGTCTTCGGCAGCAGCGGGCTCAACGTGATCCCGCAGACGTCGACCATCGCCTCCCACCTGCCGCGGGCGGTCGGTGTGGCGTTCTCCATCGCCAGGGCCCGCAAGCTCGGCGTGGCGGGCGCCTGGCCCGACGACGCACTGGCGGTGTGCAGCTTCGGCGACGCCTCGGTGAATCACTCCACCGCGGTCGGCGCCATCAACACCGCGATGCACTCGGCCTACCAGGGTCTGCCGATGCCGCTGCTGCTGGTCTGCGAGGACAACGGCATCGGCATCAGCACTCCGACACCGCGCGGCTGGGTGGCCAGGACGTACGAGAACCGCGCCGGGCTGCAGTATTTCGCGGCGGACGGCGCCGAGCCGGCCGAGACGTTCGACGTGGCACGGGCCGCCGCCGCGTACGTGCGCGGCAACCGTCGGCCCGCCTTCCTGCACCTGCGCACCGTCCGGTTGATGGGGCATGCGGGTTCGGACTTCGAGCCCGCCTACCGCAGGCCCGACGAGATCATGGCCGATCTCGACCGGGACCCCTTGCTCGGCACGGCCGGCCACCTCGTCGCCGCGGGTGTGCTGACGCCCGAGCAGGTGATCGACCGCTACGAGGCCGTCCGTGCCGAGGTGCTCGCCGCAGGGCGCGAGGCTGTCGGCCTGCCGCAACTCGAGACGACGACCGAGGTGGTGCGGCCGCTGCGCGATGCGATGGCCGAGGCGGTCGCGGCATCGGCGCGCCCGGAATCCCTCGCGCCCGCAGGCGAAGCCGGTGACCCGCTGACGCTGGCGCAGTCGATCAACCGGGCGCTGCGCGAGATCCTCGAACGCAGGCCTGGCGCACTGGTGTTCGGCGAGGACGTCGCCCGCAAGGGCGGGGTGTACGGGGTGACCCGCGGACTGCAGAACGCGGCCGGGCGCGCTCGCGTTTTCGACACGCTGCTCGACGAGCAGGCCATCCTCGGGCTGGCGCTCGGCGCCGGCATGTCGGGGCTGCTGCCCATTCCGGAGATCCAGTACCTGGCGTACCTGCACAACGCCGCCGACCAGATCCGTGGCGAGGGCGCGACCCTGCAGTTCTTCTCCGATCGCCAGTACCGCAATCCGATGATCGTGCGGATCGCCGGATACGGCTACCAGAAGGGGTTCGGCGGCCACTTCCACAACGACAACTCGATCGCCGCGATCGGCGACATCCCCGGCGTGGTGGTCGCCTCGCCGTCGCGACCGGACGACGCCGCGGCGATGCTGCACGCCTGCGCCGCGGCCGCCGACGCCGCGGGCACGGTGTGCGTCTACCTCGAGCCGATTGCGCTCTACCACACCCGTGACCTGTACCAGGACGGCGACGAGCAGTGGCTGGCGCCGTATCCGGAGGAGGTCGCGCCGATCGGACGGGCCCGCACCCACGGCGACGGTGCCGACCTGACGGTCCTGACGTTCGGCAACGGCGTGCGGATGAGTCTGCGGGTGGCGCGCCGTCTCGAGCGCGCAGGCATCGGTATCCGCGTCGTCGACCTGCGCTGGCTGGCACCGCTTCCCGTCGAGGACATGCTGCGCGAGGCCCGCGCCACCGGCCGCGTGCTCGTCGTCGACGAGACCAGAACGACCGGCGGCGTCGGCGAAGGGGTGCTCGCCACCCTGCTCGCCCACGGCTACACCGGCCCGTTGGCCCGCGTCGCCGGCGAGGACAGCTTCATCCCGCTCGGCGATGCCGCGCTGCAGGTGCTGCTCTCGGAGGACACCATCGAGTCGGCGGTGCTCACCATGACCACGCTCTGACTGCCGCTTGCTAGCTTGAGCGGATGGCCGAACCAGCCCCCGACCCGACGCGACCGCTGGCCGGCGTCCGGATCGTCGAGATCTCGAGCTTCGTCGCGGTGCCGCTGGCCGGGATGACGCTCGCTCAGCTCGGCGCCGAGGTGATCCGCGTCGACCCGATCGGCGGCGCGGCCGACTACCGCCGCTGGCCGGTGACCGACGCCGGGGACAGCATCTACTGGGCAGGCCTGAACAAAGGCAAGCGGTCCGTCGCGGCCGACCTGCGCTCACCCGAGGGCCAGGACCTCGTCACCCGGCTCATCGCCGACGCCGGCGTGTTCATCACCAATGTCGCTGGCCGACAGTGGCACTCGTACGACACGTTGGTGGCGCTCCGGCCCGACATCGTGCACGTCGAGGTGTCGGGGCGCGCCGACGGCGGCACCGGAGTGGACTACACCGTCAACGCCTCGGTCGGCTTCCCCCTGGTGACCGGTCCGGCGCAGCTGGCCACTCCGGTCAACCACGTGCTGCCCGCCTGGGACGTCACCTGTGGGCTGTACACCGCGCTCGCGGTGTCGACGGCGCTGCGGCACCGCGACGCCACCGGCACCGGCGCGCGGATCGGCATCCCGCTCGACAACGTCGCGCTCGCCACCGCGGGCAACCTGAGCTTCCTGACCGAGGTGATGGTCAACGGTGCGCAGCGGCAGCGGATCGGCAACTCGCTGTTCGGCACCTACGGGCAGAACTTCACCAGCAGCGACGGCGTCGCGTTCATGGTCGTCGCGCTCACCAACCGGCATTTCCGCGACCTCACCGAGACGACCGGCACCGCCAAAGCGGTTGCCGCACTGGGGCAGGCGCTCGGCGCCGACTTCACCGACGAAGGCGAACGGTACCGTCATCGCGACGCGCTGACGGGGCTGTTCACCGTGTGGTTCACCGGACACACCGCCGACGAGATCGCCGCGGCCCTGGCGGCGACGTCGGTGCTGTGGGAGCGCTACCGCAGCTTCGCCGATGTTGCCACCGACGACCGGGTGACCGACAACCCGCTGTTCACCCGCCTCGTCCAGCCGCGCATCGGCGAGTACCTGGCGCCGGGGCTGCCGATGGCGATCGGCGGTGTCTACCCACCGGCCGTCGCCGCACCCGCGCTGGGCGACGACACCGCCGGGGTGCTGTCCGACTGGCTGGGCGTGGGCGCCGACGACCTCGGCCGGCTCGTCGGAAGCGGCGTCGTGGCAACGGGTTCCGCATGAGCCGGCTGCTCACCCTGCTCGACGTGCAGCCGGCGCAGGACGGCGGCTGGACCGGCGCGGCCAGCGGCCCGGCCGGCAAACGGTCGTTCGGCGGCCAGTTCGCCGCGCAGAGCCTGGCGGCCGCCGCGCGCACCGTCGACGCGGGCCGCCCGCCGACCAACATGCATCTGCAGTTCCTGCGCGGGGGCGAGGCCGGTGACCCCGTCGACTACACCGTCACACCGGTGTTCGACGGCCGCACCGCCGCCGCGCGCCGGGTGGACTCCCAGCAGGCGGGTCGCCTGCTCACCACCGCGACCGTGTCGTTCGCCGCCCCGATCGCCGGACCCGAGCACGGGCGGCGATCCGCGATGCCTGCGCATCCGGACACCCTGCCGCAGACCGGGCCGCCGGGGCCCGCGCCGTCGCTGCCGCTCGACGAACTCGACATCCGCATCGCCGACGAACGCTCGGATGACCTGTTCGTGCGGCGGATGTGGTGGCGCGCCACCGTCGACCTGCCCGACGATCCGCTCACCCACACGCTCGTCGCGGTCTACGTCACCGACCTGTACATGATCGATCCGGCACTGCAGGCGCACGGCCACTCCATGCAGGCCCGCACCCACCGCAGCGGCACCACGGACTCGTCGGTGTGGTTCCACCGACCGGTGCGCGCCGACCAGTGGAACCTGCTCGAATCGACCTCACCCGCCGCGGCGCGGGGCCGCGCCGTGATCACCGCCAGCCTGGTCCGCGACGACGGCGTCATCGCCGCCACGCTGGTGCAGGAGGGGCTGATCGCGGACCGGG
Organism: Mycobacterium sp. NPDC050551; assembly: GCF_040674075.1. Taxonomy (NCBI): domain Bacteria; kingdom Bacillati; phylum Actinomycetota; class Actinomycetes; order Mycobacteriales; family Mycobacteriaceae; genus Mycobacterium; species Mycobacterium sp. NPDC050551. Next base: position 19,796 of record NZ_JBFARC010000004.1, read on the forward strand.
AGTAGCCGCCTGCGCAGCGTCGTCACCGCCTGGGTGAGAGCCACGCCCACCGCGACCGCGGCGACGACGCCGACGGCGGGATGGCCGTCGAACAGCGGATAGACCTGGTAGTGGGTGAGATAGGTGTACAGCGACGCCTCGGCGACCACCCCGGCCACCACAGTCAGGCCCGCCGGACAGCGGATCGCAGGCAGCCAGATCAACAACGCGAAACCGCTCAGCACCATCACTTCCCGCAGCGGGTCGCCGAAATAGCCGATCAGCCCGACGGCGACGACACACGTGACGGTCAGGCGCTGCCAGACCGTCGCCGCCTTCGCCGCGGCCCAGCCCGCCGCGAAGAACCAGAAGGCCAGCACCGTGAACCAGGCATCCCGGCCGAGCTCCAAGCCGAGCACGTCGTACCGCAATGTCATACCGAACCCCAGCAACACGGCGGCGGCCGCGAACGGATAGCGCCGTTCCCACCGGTCGAAGGCGGTCGACGCGCACAGCAGCGCCACCCCGGCCAGGATCCACACCAGCACCTCGACGAACCACAGCCTGCCCGCGGTCATGCTGTCGTGCGGGCCGAGGAACTTGTTGGTCAGCAACAGGTTCGACGCGCGATAGTGGTCGATGAACAGCAGCGTCAGCGCCACCCACAGCACCGACGGCACGGCGATCCAGGCGATGGTGGTCCGCAGGTGGCGCAGCCGTTCGCGGCGCGGCAGCGGTGTCAGACAGAACCGGCCGACGTTGTAGCCGGCCACGCCGAGCAGCAGGTGCGCCCCGCCCCACAGTTCGAACAGCCCGGCGTGCGAGCCGACGATCAACAAGATCGCGATCGCACGCAACGCCACACTGGTCTCCAGCGTCGCGCCCCACCGTCGCCGCGGCGGCGATCCGGCGCGCTCGAGATCCCGCACCGCGAGGCGCGGCCAGTCGGCGGGCAGCCGGCCGAGCGCCCGCTCGAGGCGCACCGACATCGTCACGTAGGACAGCGAATTGCCGCCCAGGTCGACGAAACTCCGCTCGGGTGTGACGGCCGCGGGTTCGATCTGCAGCACGTCGGCGAAGATCGACCGCAGGTCGGAGCTGTCGGGCGCATCATCCGGGTGGTCGGCCAGCATCCGCACGGCCGGGTAGTCCGGCTTGCCTGATGGCAGCTGGGGGAGTTCGGGCACCGCCGCCGCGTGCACCGTGTCGACGGGCACGCCTGCGACCTCCGCGGTGAGACGCCGCAGCGCGGTGCCGTCCGACGGCCCGGTCGCCGCCACGGCCAGGCCGTCGCCGAGGTCGGTGCACAACGCGCTCACGCCGCGCTCGGCCAGCGCGGACTCGACGGCCTGCAGGTCGATGCGCAGACCGTGGACCTTGACGAACCGGCTGCGGCGGCCGATCACCTCGTAGAGGCCGTCGGCGCCGCGGCGGGCGATGTCGCCGGTGCGCAGCGTGTCGTCGCCCGGCCCGAGTGCCAGGTCGGCCGGGCTGTGCGCGTACCCCATCATGACGTTGGCGCCGCGGTAGACCAGTTCGCCGGTGCCGTCGGGCCAGCCGTCGGTGGGGTCGATGGAGAACGATCCGCCGGGGATCGGCACGCCGATCGAGGCGGGTCTCGTCGCCGCGAGATGCGGTGGCAAATAAGCCATCCGGGCGGTCGCCTCGGTGGCGCCGTACATCACGAACAGCTGCCAGCCGCGGTCGGCGGCGAGTGCGGCGTAGCGGCGCACCCGCTCGGGCGGCAGCCGCCCGCCGGCCTGGGTGAGGTAGCGCAGATCGGGCAGGTCCATCGCGTCGAACCCGATCCGGTCCAGCAGTTCGAACGTGTAGGGCACCCCGGGGAACGTCGTGCCGCGGTGTCGTCGGAACAGCTCCCAGAACTCGTCGTCGACCACCGACCGCTCGGTGAGGATCAGCCCGGCGCCACGCAGCAGGTGGCTGTGCACCACCGAGAGGCCGTAGCAGTAAGACATCGGCAGAGTCGTTGCGGCGCGGTCGGTTCGGCGGATGTCGAGGTAGTCGGCGATGGCGACGGCGTTGGCGGTCAGATTGCGGCGGGAGAGCCGCACCAGCTTCGGTGAACCGGTGCTGCCCGACGTCGACATCAGCACCGCGAGGTCGGGATGCAGCTCATGCCGACTGCCTGCGCGGCGGTGGTGCACGCCGGCCGAGGTGACCACGACGTCGGGGTCGTAGGTGTGCAGGATCGCCGCGTGGTCCCGTCCCGCGGGCACCGGGAGCACGACATGACCGGCGGCCAGCGCGGCGAGATGGTGCACGAGTGTGGGGACGTCATTGCGGGTCTCGAGGAGTACCAGCCTGCGGTCCGGTCCGAGGGCGCGGGCCGCGGCGTCCACCCGGTCGGCGAGGTCACCGTAGGTCAGCGTGTGCGCTGACGTCTGCACCGCGACGTCGTCGCCGTGGGCGTTCAGATGTTCGGTTAGCCTCACCTGCCCGAACTTACCGCTGTCCGGCAAACGCCGCGGCGCGGTTGAGCCCGCGTCCCGCGGGTAATTGACCAGCGGGTCCGAAGGCCGGACCCGGCCCGACGACACGAGGACGACAAGCTCATGACATCCCCAGCAACGACCGTGCGCCGTGCAATCGGCGGCGCATTCGCCGCATGCCTGCTCGGCGGTGCCGCGGCGGCCACCATCGCGCTCCCGGCGGCGAGTGCCCAGCCCGACCCGTGCAGCGCCAGCGGCTACGCCACCACCGCCAGCGGTGTGCTCAACGCCGCGGGCGGTTACCTGGCCACCCACCCCGGCGCGAACGACGTGCTGACCGCCGCGGTCAACCAGCCGGCCGCTGACGCGGAGCGCAACGTGCGCGGCTACTTCGAGGGCCACCCGAACGAGTACTTCGACCTGCAGAACATCGCCCGGCCGCTGACCGACCTGCGAAACCGGTGCGGGACGGCGGTCACACCGAGCCAGTTGGCCACGCTGTTCGACGCGCTGGAGGACTGACCCTCCGCTGAACCGCCGAACGTGCGCTCACTGCGACATCCGAGCCGGAATCTCGCTTTGAGCGCACGTTTGGCGCGTCGGTGGGTGTTCTACATCCGCCCGTAGCGTGCCCGCACGAAGCTGTAGGCACCGAACGCGGCGATACCGACTGCGGCGACCACCAGCAGGAACTTGCCGAACGGCGCCTCGCCGAGGGTCTTGACCGCGGCGTCCAGTCCGGAGGCCTTGGCCGGATCAGCCTGCAGCGTCGCGACGATGACCAAGATGCCCGCGCCGGCGAGCACGAGGCCCTTGGCCACGTAGCCGGCGATGCCGACGGCCTTGACGCCGCTGCCGCCCGACACCCGCAGATCCTTGAAGAACTTCTTTGTCACGCCCTTGTAGACGTGGTAGCCGCCGACGCCGATCACACCGAGGCCGACCGCGACGAGCAGCACCTTGCCCCAGCCCGACTGCATCAACTGCGCCGACATGCCGGAGTTCTGCTGGCCGCTGGACTGGCCGCTGCCCGTGGCGAAGCGCGCCGCCGAGAACGCGATCGCGAAGTTGACGATCGCCAGCGCCACGGCCTTGCCCCGCTTCCAGGCGGGCGAGTCGTCCTGTCCCCGGCCGGAGCTCTCACCGGGCTTGGAGCCGATCACCGCTTCGGCCAGCCGCCACAGTCCCAGCGCGACCAGTCCCACAGCCGCGATCCACAGCATGATCTTGCCGCCGGTCTGGTTGCCGATCGTGGACAGCGCGCCGGACTGGTCGGCGTTGCCGCCGGACCCGAATGCGATGCGCAGGATGATGTAGCCGACGAGCAGGTGCAGCACCCCGCTGATGGCGAAGCCGGCGCGCGCCGCGTATTCGAAAGCGTCGCTGTCGGTGGCCCTGTCGACCACGCCGTGGGTCGGTCTGGCACTCATGTGGACCTCCTGCGACTTCGCAGTTCGACTGGATGGGACGCGCCCGTATACCCCGTTTTTAACGCTTGCGAAACCCGGTCCTCCCCGCACTGTGGACAAACCCGAGGCTGGGGATGAACTCCGTTTCCCTGTCGGTGCGCCGGACCAGCGTGGCAGCCATGACCACGTGGACACGTGCCGAGATCGGCGCACTCGGCGAAAAGCTCGCCGTCGAACACCTGACATCGCTCGGGTTGCGGGTACTGGCTCGCAACTGGCGGTGCCGCTACGGCGAACTCGACGTCATCGCCACCGACCCGGCGGCGCGGGCGGTGGTGTTCGTCGAAGTCAAGACGCGGACGTCGGACCGGTTCGGCGGGGTGGCGCAGGCGGTCACCCCGCAGAAGGTGCGCAGGCTGCGGCGGTTGGCGGGGATCTGGCTGGCAGGTCAGACCGACAGCTGGGCGTCGGTGCGGCTGGATGTCATCGGGGTACGCATCGGACGTCGCCCGGTGCCGGAGATCATCCACGTGCAGGGGGTGGGGTAGATGGCGGTCGGCCGGGCGTTCTCGGTGGCGGTCCGCGGCCTGGACGGCCACATCGTCGAGATCGAGGCCGATATCGCCAACGGTCTGCCCGGCGTGCACCTGGTGGGGTTGCCCGACGCGGCGCTGCAGGAGTCGCGCGACCGGGTGCGCGCGGCGATCACCAACTGCGGCTACGAGTGGCCGATGAGGCGCCTGACGCTCGCCCTCTCACCGGCCACCCTGCCGAAGATGGGATCGGTCTACGACATCGCGCTGGCGTCGGCGGTGCTGTCGGCGCATTCGAAGAAGGAGTGGCCGCGACTGGAAAAGGCTGTGCTGCTGGGTGAACTGGCGCTCGACGGCCGGGTGAGGGCGATCAAGGGCGTGCTGCCCGCGGTGCTTGCGGCCAAACGGGAAGGCTGGCCGACGGTGGTGGTGCCGGTGGAGAATCTCGCTGAGGCCAGCCTCATCGACGGCATCGACGTGCTCGGCGTCCGCAGCCTCGGTCAGCTGCAGGCGTGGCTGGCAGGCAAGGCGCCACTCGCCGAACGCATCATCGCACCGCCCGCGACGCCCGACGACACGGTGGACCTGGCCGATGTGGTCGGACAGACAGAGGCCCGCTATGCCGTCGAGGTGGCGGCGGCCGGTGCGCACCACCTGATGTTGACCGGACCGCCAGGCGTGGGTAAAACCATGCTGGCGCAACGGCTTCCAGGGCTTTTACCACCGCTGTCTCATGAGGAGTCCCTCGAGGTCACGGCGATCCAATCGGTGGCGGGCCTGCTGTCGGGCAGCGCACCCCTGATCACTCGCCCGCCGTTCGTCGCGCCGCATCACACGTCGAGCGTGGCGGCACTGGTGGGCGGCGGCACGGGGATGGCCCGCCCGGGTGCGGTGAGCCGGGCGCACCGAGGGGTGCTGTTCCTCGACGAGTGTGCCGAGGTCGGCCTGCCCGTACTGGAGGCGTTGCGAACTCCACTGGAAGACGGCGAGATCCGGCTCGCCCGTCGCGACGGGGTGGCGCGTTACCCCGCGCGGTTCCAGCTGGTGATGGCCGCCAACCCGTGTCCGTGCGCACCGATCGACCCGCAGGACTGCATGTGCGGCAGTGCCGAGAAGCGCCGCTATCTCGGCAAGCTGTCCGGTCCGCTGATGGACCGGGTCGACCTGCGGGTGCAGATGCACTCGGCGCGCACCGGGGCGTTCTCCGTCGAGGACGGTGAAGCCACCGGCAAGGTGCGGGCGCGGGTGGCCGCCGCCCGTGCCGCGGCTGAGGACCGCTGGCGATCGCACGGCATCCGCACCAACGCCGAGGTGAGCGGCGCGCTGCTGCGCCGCCGATTCCGGTTGTCCCAGCAGGCGATGAAACCGCTGCGCACCGCCGTCGACACCGGCCAGTTGTCCATCCGGGGTATGGACCGCACACTGCGGGTCGCCTGGACACTTGCCGATCTCGCAGGCCGTTCCACGCCGGAAATCGACGACGTCGTCACGGCGCTGGGCTTCCGCCAGTTCGGAGGTGCGCGATGAACGCCGATGCCCGGGCTTGGGCCTACCTTTCGCGGGTGGCCGAGCCGCCGTGTCCCGAGCTCGCCGATCTCGTCGCCCGCGTCGGCGCTCGAGAGGCGGCCGACCGCATCCGCCGCGGCGCCGTCGGGGAGCGGTTGGCCACCCACACCGAGGCGCGTCGCGACATCGACTGCGCGCGGGATGATCTCGACACCGTCGAACGGCTCGGGGGCCGCATCGTGACGGCGTGCGACGACGAGTGGCCGGTGCTCGCGTTCGCGGCCTTCGGCCGGTCGGCGCGGCCGCGGGAGTGCCACCCGCCGCTGGTGCTGTGGGTGGTCGGGGCAGCCCGCCTCGACGAGGTGCCGGGTCGGGCCGCCGCGGTGGTCGGCACCCGAGCGGCGACGGCCTACGGCGAGCACGTCGCCGCCGACCTCTCCGCGGGGCTGGCCGCCCGCGACGTGGCCGTGGTCTCCGGTGGCGCCTACGGCATCGACGGGGTGGCGCACCGCGCGGCGCTGGCATCCGACGGGCTGACGGTCGCGGTGCTGGCCGCAGGCATCGACGTGCCGTATCCGGCAGGCCACACCGCGCTGCTGCGGCGCATCGCCGAGGACGGCCTGGTGGTCAGCGAGTACCCGCCCGGCGTGCGCCCCGGCCGGCTGCGGTTCCTCACCCGCAACCGGTTGGTGGCCGCACTGTCGGGCGCCACGGTGGTGGTGGAGGCCGGCGCGCGCAGCGGGGCCGCCAGTACCGCCGGATGGGCACGGACGCTGGGCCGGATCGTGTGCGCGGTGCCGGGACCCGTCACGTCGTCGGTGTCGGTCGGCTGTCACCGGCTGCTCCGCGACGGTGCCGACCTGGTCACCCGGGCCGAGGACGTCGTCGAACTGGTGGGCCGGATGGGTGAGCTGGCTCCTGAAGAGCAGCGGCCGACATCGCCGCTCGACGGGCTCGACGACGCACAGCGGCGGGTGTACGACGCGCTGCCCGCCCGCGGTGGACGGACCGTCGACGAGATCGCGGTGGCGGCGGGCGTGCCGGGGCCGCGCGTCATCGGCCCGCTGGCGGCGATGGAACTCGCAGGCCTGGTCACGCAGCGCGACGGCCGCTGGAAACTGGTCCGGAATCGGTAGGAGGCCGCCGGGACGGGCACGCTCGTATAGTCGAGGCGACGGCGAGACGTAGTGGAGGAACACAGTGGCGGGACGTCCGATACACACCTTCGAGGTGGTGCGCAGCGAACAGCTGGCACCGCACATGGTCCGAGTGGTGTTGGGCGGCAACCACACCGACGGCCACACTGATGGCCACAACGGGAAGAGCGGCGGCTTCGGCACGTTCACGCCCGGCGAGAACACCGACTCGTACGTCAAGCTCGTGTTCGTGCCGGCCGGGGTCGACGTGTCCGCGCTGGAGACCCCGCTGACGATGGACAGCTTCGCCGCGCTGCCTGCTGAGCAGCAGCCCACCGTGCGGACCTACACCGTGCGCCGGGTCGATGCCGAGCGCGGCGAGATCACCATCGACTTCGTCGTGCACGGCGAACACGGCGTGGCGGGTCCGTGGGCCGCCACGGCCCAGCCCGGCCAACCGGCGTACCTGATGGGGCCGAGCGGGGCGTTCTCACCGGACCCCGAGGCCGACTGGTACCTGTTCGCCGGCGACGAGGCGGCGCTGCCCGCCATCGGCGCGGCGCTCGAGGCGTTGCCCGCCGACGCCGTCGGGCGGGCCTACATCGAGGTCGCGGGCCCCGACGATCAGATCGAGCTCACCGCCCCCGAGGGGGTGTCGGTGATCTGGGTCTACCGCGGTGGCCGGGCCGACCTGGTACCCGAGGAGAGAGCGGGTGACCATGCGCCGCTGATCGCCGCGGTGAAGGAGACGCTCTGGATGCCGGGTCAGGTCCAGGTGTTCATCCATGGCGAGGCGCAGGCCGTGATGCACAACCTGCGGGCGTACATCCGCAAGGAGCGCGAAGTGGACGCGAAGTGGGCGTCGTCGATCTCCGGGTACTGGCGGCGCGGCCGCACCGAGGAGACCTTCCGGCAGTGGAAGGCCGAGCTCGCCAAGGCCGAGGCCGGCTGACACCCGGGCTGGCCGCCGACCCTGCGGGGCTGGCACGCTGGCCGCCATGACCTTCGGTAACTACCAGTTCGAGATCTACCTGCAGGGCCTGTCCGGCGTCCTGCCCACGATGCCGATGACGTTCGCGGACTGGGAGGCCAAGGCCGAAGCCGCGATGCCGCCGTCGGTGTACTCCTACGTCGCGGGCGGCGCCGGCGACGAACGCACCCAGCGCTTCAACCGCACCGCGTTCGACAACTGGGGACTGATGCCGCGGATGTTCCGCGCGACCCGCGAGCGCGACCTGTCGCTGAACCTGTTCGGACTCGACCTGCCGTCCCCGGTGTTCATGGCGCCGATCGGCGTGATCGGCATCTGCGCCCAGGGCGGGCACGGCGACGTGGCCACCGCCAAGGCCGCGGCGCGCACCGGCGTCCCGATGGTCGTCTCGACGCTGACCGAGGATCCGCTCGAGGACGTCGCCGCCGAATTCGGCGACACCCCGGGCTTCTTCCAGCTGTACTGCCCGACCGATCGGGACCTGGCCGCCAGCCTCGTGCACCGGGCCGAGGCCGCCGGCTACAAGGGCATCATCGTCACCCTCGACACCTGGGTGCCGGGCTGGCGACCCCGTGACCTGTCCACGTCGAACTTCCCGCAGCTGCGCGGGAAATGCCTGTCCAACTACACCAGCGACCCGGTGTTCCGCGCCGCGCTGGCGCAGACACCCGAGGAGAATCCCCAGGCCGCCGTGCTGCACTGGGTCTCGCTGTTCGGCAACCCGGTCACCTGGGACGACCTGCCCTGGCTACGGTCGTTGACCGACCTGCCGCTGATCGTGAAGGGCATCTGCCATCCCGATGACGCCCGGCGGGCGAAGGACGGCGGCGTCGACGCCATCTACTGCTCCAACCACGGCGGCCGGCAGGCCAACGGCGGCCTGGCCGCCATCGACTGCCTGCCCGACGTCGTCTCCGCGGCCGACGGACTCCCGGTGCTCTTCGACTCGGGCATCCGCAGCGGCGCCGACATCGTCAAGGCGCTCGCGCTGGGCGCCACCGCGGTCGGCGTCGGCCGGCCCTACGCCTACGGCCTGGCGCTCGGCGGCACCGACGGCGTCGTCCACGTGCTGCGGTCACTGCTGGCCGAGGCGGACCTGACGATGGCCGTCGACGGCTATCCGACGCTGGCCGATCTCACTCCGGACACGCTGCGGCGCGTCGGCTAGACACCCGCGGGCGCTCTGCGACGGTAGGGGCGTGACGGCCACGATCGACGAGGTCCTCGACCAGTTCGACGAGTACCTCGAACTGCAGTGCGGGCGCTCGCCGCACACCCGCCGCGCCTACGGCGGCGACCTGCGATCGCTGTTCGCCTTCGTCGACCGGCGGCTACCCGGCGCCGGCATCGCCGGGTTGAGCCTGCCGGTGCTCCGATCCTGGCTCGCCGAGCAGGCCGGAGGCGGCGCCGCGCGCACCACGCTGGCCCGGCGGACGTCCGCGGTCAAGACGTTCACCGCGTGGGCCGTACGCCGCGGCCTGCTCGCCACCGATCCGGCCACCCGGCTGCAGCTGCCCAAGGCCCGGCGCACGCTGCCGTCGGTGCTGCGCCAGGACCAGGCGCTCGACGCCATGGCGGCCGCCACTTCCGGTGCGCAGCAGAATGATCCGCTCGCCCTGCGGGACCGGTTGATCGTCGAGCTGCTGTATGCGACCGGGATCCGGGTCAGCGAGCTGTGCGGACTCGACGTCGACGACGTCGACACCTCGCGACGTTTGCTGCGGGTGCTGGGCAAGGGCGACAAGCAACGGACGGTCCCGTTCGGAGAGCCCGCGCTGCTGGCGCTCTCGTCGTGGCTGGCCGACGGCAGGCCTGCCCTGGCCACCTCCGACTCCGGGCCCGCCCTGCTGCTCGGCGCCCGCGGCCGGCGGCTCGACCAGCGGCAGGCGCGCACGGTCGTGCACCAGACCGTCGCGGCGGTGGACGGCGCACCCGACATCGGCCCACACGGGCTGCGGCACAGCGCGGCAACGCATCTGCTCGAGGGCGGTGCCGACCTGCGCATCGTGCAGGAGCTGCTCGGCCACTCCACATTGGCCACGACGCAGCTCTACACGCACGTCACCGTCGCGCGGCTGCGGGCGGTGCACGACCAGGCGCACCCGCGGGCTTGATCCCCGCGCGATAGATCCGCAGGTTCAGGCGGACTGTTCGGCGGACTCCGGAGGGATCCACCGGACGACGAGCTCGCCCCAGTTCACGGGAGCGCTCCATCTCTCGCCGATGAGCGAGAACGGCATCCGTTCGAAGTCGCGAACGTCGCGGTACGTCTCGTCGGGCTTCATGCTGCGGAAGATCAACCACGGCGCGTCGTCGGCGACCTCGACGCGCCACCCGGTCATGTCGGCGTTCGGGGAGTCGATCGTCAACCAACGGAATCCCTCGTCGTCCGGGAGGTATTCGATCGGGAGGTCGATGTCGGCTTCGTGCTCCGTCATGATCGCCGAGTTTATCGGTCGCAGCGCACACGCGAAGCGGGCCCCGAGTCGGCCTCGAGCGCAAGGGTTTCCGGTGCGCAATCGCGAAGTGGCCCTGCGCGGTGAGCATCCGTGGTCACGTTTCGACCTTGAGCGCACTCCCGCGGTCCGCCGAGCGTGCGCGTAGTGCCGCTGCGCATCGGCGTGTCGCGCACAGACACGCACGCTCGCGGGGCTACGGGAAGTGCGGGAGTTCAGCCGGCGACCGGCTTGAGCCGGATCGGGGTGCCCGCCAGCAGGCCGAGCGGGTCGACGTAGTCGGCACGCGCCGCCGGCCCCCACATCGCGCCCCAGTGCAGGCACGCCGCGGCCGGGCAGCCCGCGTGACCGGCGTCGAGCACACCGACCGCCGTGCCCCGGGCGACGAGCTGGCCGCGCCGCACCGTCGCCCGCACCGGCTCGTAGCTGGTCCGCAGGCCGCCGGGGTGGGCGATCGAGACCAGGGGGCGGCCCGCCAGCTCGCCGGCGAACACCACGGTGCCCGCCGCCGCGGCGTACACCGGCGCGCCGGGCGGGGCGGCCAGGTCGACACCGCGATGCCCGCGCCGCCAATTGGGCGTCGGCGCGTCGAACACCCGCACCACAGCGGGTCGCGGCCGCAGCGGCCAGTCCAGGCGTCCGCCGTCGGCGTGCGCGGGTGCGGCCACGGTCAGCGTCACGACGATCAGCATCAGCCACCGCATCGGTCCAGCTCAGCGCACGACAGGCCCGCTGCGCCAGGCCCCTCGCCGAAGCTGTGGATGGCCAGGTCACCGTGGCAAAAGCACCCCGTCAGACGGTGTAAACTGCTAACCGCAGCTCGCTTGCGCGGGCTGACTTCGCGTGTCTGCACAGGCCGCCCCACGGCGGTTCTACCCGGATGCCGGCGGTCCCGTCCGAAGATCACTTCGGCCGGGTCCGGCAACCAGCAGACACCAGGGCCTGGCATCACCCCGACGCCGGGCGACAACCGACAAGTAAAGGCTGGGTACACCCATGGCCGTCGTGACCATGAAGCAGCTGCTGGACAGCGGCACCCACTTCGGGCACCAGACCCGTCGCTGGAATCCCAAGATGAAGCGGTTCATCTTCACCGACCGCAACGGCATCTACATCATCGACCTGCAGCAGACGCTGACGTACATCGACAAGGCGTACGAGTTCGTCAAGGAGACCGTCGCGCACGGTGGCTCGATCATGATGGTCGGCACCAAGAAGCAGGCGCAGGAATCGATCGCCGCAGAGGCCACCCGCGTCGGCATGCCCTATGTGAACCAGCGCTGGCTGGGCGGCATGCTCACCAACTTCTCCACCGTGCACAAGCGCCTTCAGCGGATGAAGGAACTCGAGACCATGGAGCAGACCGGTGGCTTCGAGGGTCGCACCAAGAAGGAAATCCTGATGCTGACCCGCGAGAAGAACAAGCTGGAGCGGTCGCTCGGCGGTATCCGCGACATGGCGAAGGTGCCGTCGGCGATCTGGGTCGTCGACACCAACAAGGAGCACCTCGCGGTGGCCGAGGCGCGCAAGCTCAACATCCCGATCATCGCGATCCTCGACACCAACTGCGATCCCGATCTCGTCGACTACCCGATCCCGGGTAACGACGACGCGATCCGGTCGGCCGCGCTGCTGACCCGCGTCATCGCCGCCGCGGTCGCCGAGGGGCTGCAGGCCCGGTCCAACGTCGGCCGCACGGGTGACAAGCCCGACGCCGACGGTGCCGCCGAGCCGTTGACCGAGTGGGAGCAGGAGCTGCTGGCGTCCGCCACCGCGACTGCCACCGCGTCGCCGACCGCCGCGGGCGCCGAGCCCGGCACCCCGGAGGCCGACATCCAGACCGAACCCACCACCCCTGCGAACCCATAGGGAAGGCTGAAATGGCGAACTACACCGCTGCCGACGTCAAGCGACTTCGGGAGCTGACCGGCGCCGGCATGCTCGCGTCGAAGAATGCGCTCGTCGACGCCGACGGCGACTTCGACAAGGCTGTGGAGTTGCTGCGCATCAAGGGCGCCAAGGACGTCGGCAAGCGTGCCGAGCGGGCCACCGCCGAGGGCCTTGTCGCGGCCAAGAACGGCGCGCTGATCGAGATCAACTCCGAGACCGACTTCGTCGCGAAGAACGCCGAGTTCCAAGCAGTGGCCGACCAGATCGTCGCCGCCGCCGCGGAATCGAAGGCGGAAGACGTCGACGCGCTCAAGGCGGCCAAGGTCGGTGACACGACCGTCGAGCAGACCATCGCCGATCTGAGCGCCAAGATCGGCGAGAAGCTCGAACTGCGTCGTGCCACGTACTTCGGCGGCAACGTCGAGACCTACCTGCACAAGCGCGCCGCGGACCTACCGCCGGCCGTGGGTGTGCTGGTGGAGTACGAGGGCGGCGGCGAGAACGGCGCCGCGGCCGCGCATGCGGTGGCGCTGCAGATCGCCGCGCTGAAGGCCCGCTACCTCACCCGTGAGGACGTGCCGGAGGACCTCGTGGCCAACGAGCGTCGTATCGCCGAGGAAACCGCCCGCAACGAGGGCAAGCCCGAGCAGGCGCTGACCAAGATCGTCGACGGCCGGGTGAACGGCTACTACAAGGACGTCGTGCTGCTCGAGCAGCCGTCGGTGTCGGACAGCAAGAAGACCGTCAAGGCGCTGCTGGACGATGCGGGCGTGACCGTGACGCGCTTCGTCCGCTTCGAGGTCGGCCAGGCCTGACGGCCCAGCACAGCTGACGCGACTCACTCTCATGCGCCGGCGGTACCACTTGGTACCGTCGGCGCATGAGTCGTATTACGGCCTTCCGCGACGACGCCCTCGGTGACCGCGACGCCGTCGGCCTGGTCGACGCGCTGCGGGCGGGCCGGGTGTCGGCCGCCGAACTCGTCGACGCGGCGATCGCGCGCACCGAGGCGGTCAACCCCCGGCTGAACGGCTTGGCCTACCGCGCCTTCGAGCGCGCTCGCGAAAGGGCCGGGGCGCGAACGCCGTACGGCGGCTTCTTCGACGGTGTCCCGTCCTTTCTGAAGGACAACGTGGCCGTCGCGGGCATGCCGACGATGGAGGGCACCGATGCGTGGGATCCCCGCCCGCAGCGGCTCGACGGCGACTTCGCACGCGCCTTCCTCGCCACCGGCCTGATCCCGCTGGGCAAGACACAGCTCTCGGAGTTCGGCTTCAGCGCCGCCGCAGAGCACCCGCGGCTGGGCCCGGTGCGCAACCCGTGGAACCCCGAGCACACCGCGGGCGCCTCGTCGTCGGGATCCGCAGCGTTCGTGGCCGCCGGCGTGGTGCCGATCGCGCACGCCAACGACGGCGGCGGCTCGATCCGGATCCCCGCCGCCTGCAACGGGCTGGTCGGACTCAAGCCGTCGCGCGGCAGGCTGCCGCTCGACCGGCAGATGCGCCAGATGCCGATCCGCATCGTCGCCAACGGCGTGCTCACCCGGTCGGTGCGCGACACCGCGGCGTTCTACCGGGAAGCCGAACGGGTGTACCGGCATCCGAAGCTGTTGCCGGTCGGCGACGTCACCGGCCCGGCCCGGCAGCGGCTGCGGATCGCGGTGTGCACCCGCTCGATCGAGCGCGACTCCAGCCCCGAGGTGCGTGAGCTCACGCTGAAGACCGCCGCGCTGCTCGAGGAACTGGGTCACCGGGTGACACAGATCGAGAACCCACCGGTGCCCAAGACGTTCGGCGACGACTTCCTGCTGTACTGGGCGCTGATGTCGTTCGCGCTGGTGCGTGGCGGCCGCCGGACGTTCGGCCCGAGCTTCCAGCGCGACAAGCTCGACAACCTCACCCTCGGCCTGGAACTGCATGCCGCACGCAACCTGCACCGGCTGCCGCTGGCCATGGCGCGGCTGTCGCAGGCGCGCCGCATCACCAACCGGCTCGCCGCCGATCACGACGTCCTGCTCACCCCGACACTGGCCCAGGTGACACCCCGCGTCGGGCATCTGGACCCGACCGCGGACTATCAGCAGATCATCGACCGGCTGATGGACTGGGTGGCGTTCACGCCGCTGCAGAACGTCACCGGTGACCCGGCGATCTCGCTGCCGCTTGCCGAGTCGTCGGACGGGTTGCCCGTCGGCATGATGCTGTCGGCCACCCTCGGTCACGAGGCCCGGCTGCTCGGGCTGGCCTACGAACTCGAACAGGCCCGGCCCTGGGCGAGGATCCAGGACGCCTAGAGCCGGCGGCACACCTCGGCGCAGGCCCGGGCCAACGACTGCGGGCCGGTGCGCAGCGCCTCGGCCAGCGGTGTGCCCGGGGCAGTGATCCCGACGATCTCGTCCACCCCGTGATCGAGCAGCACCGCCGCGTCGTCGCCGACCCGGCCGGCGAAGATCACCACCCGCGCCCCGGCGCGCGCGGCCACCTGCGCGACACCGAACGGCGTCTTGCCGAGCATGGTCTGCGCGTCGACCCCACCCTCGCCGGTGAACACCCAGTCGGCACCGGAAATCGCCGCCTCGAGGCCGACGGTCTCGGCGATCACCTCCACCCCGGGGCGGGTCTCGGCGTCGAGGAACTGCAGCAGGGCGAAGCCCAAGCCGCCCGCCGCGCCGGCGCCGGGCGTGTCGACGTGGGTTGCGCCGACGACCGCGGAGAACCGGGCCAGCGCCGATTCCAGCCGCTCGACGTCGGCCGGCCCAGCGCCCTTCTGCGGCCCGAACACCGCACTCGCACCGCCGGGGCCCAGCAGCGGTGCGGTGACGTCGCACGCCAGCCTGAAACGCGCGGCGGCCAGGCGCGGGTCCAGCCCAGTGAGGTCGACCCGGTCGAGGCGCTCGAGCGCGGCGCCGCCAGGCGGTAGGGGAGCGCCGTCGGCGTCGAGCAGCACCGCTCCGAGTGCGGTCAACATGCCTGCGCCCGCGTCGTTGGTGGCCGACCCGCCCAGGCCGATGAGGAACTCGGCGGCGCCGCGGTCGAGCGCCGAGGTGATCAGCTGGCCGACGCCGAACGTGCTCGCCCGCAACACATCCCGCTCGGCGGTTGCGATGCGTTCCAGTCCGGCCGCCGCGGCCATCTCGATGACGGCCAGCCCACGGTCGGCGACGTAGCCGTACGTGGCGGGGACGGGGCGGCCCAGTGCGTCGGCGGCCTCGACGGTGACGTGGCTGCCGCCGAGGGCGTCGACCACCGCGTCGACCGTGCCCTCGCCGCCGTCGGCCATCGGCACGCCGACACACTCGGCGTCGGGCAGCGCGGCCGCAACGCCGTCGCGCATCGCGGCGATCGCCTCGGCGGCGGTCATCGACTCCTTGAACGAGTCCGGTGCGAGGACGATCTTCATCGGACCGGTGTCAACGCTTCGCGACCGGACAGCACGGCGTCGACGTTGTCGGCGGCGAGGATGCCCATGGCGTCGCGGGTCGCCTCGCCCGCGCTGGCGATGTGCGGGGTGAGGACCAGGTTGGGCGCGTCGAGCAGTGCGGGATCGACATGCGGTTCATTCTCGAACACATCCAGCGCGGCGCCACCCAGACGGCCGGCGTGCAGGGCGTCGACGAGTGCGCGCTCGTCGACGATGCCGCCGCGTGCGGTGTTGACCAGGTAGGCCGTCGGTTTCATCGCGGTCAGGGCGGTGGCGTCGATCAGGTGGCGGGTCTCGGGTGTCAGCGGCGTCAACACGGTCACCACGTCGCTCTCGGCGAGCAGCGTGGCGGTGTCGACGAACGTGACGCCGTCCTCCTCGGTGCCCGGCGTGCGGCTCCTGGCGACCGCCAGCACCGTCATGTCGAACGCCTTGGCGCGGCGGGCGACGGCGCGCCCGATGCGGCCGTAGCCGAGGACGCCCAGCGTCGCGCCCGCGCTGACGTCCAGACCGATCAGCATCCGCGGCCCCCAGACCCACGGCTCCCGGGAGCGAATCAACCGGTCGCCGTCGAGGAGCCGCCGGGTGGCCGCCAGGATCAGGGCGAAGGTGTGGTCCGCGGTGGCGCGGTCGAGCACGCCGGGGGTGTTGGTGACGACGACGCCGGACTCGGCGGCCGCGGGCACGTCGATGTTGTCGTAGCCGACGGCGACGTTCGCGACGATCCGCAGCGCAGGGCCTGCGGCGGCGAGCACCTCGGCGTCGATGCGCTCGGTCAGCGTCACGACGGCCGCGGCGGCGCCGGCGATCCCGGCGGTCAACTCGGCCCGGCTGGGCGGGTCGTCACTGCCGGCGCGGACCGGCCGCCCCAGCGCGCGTAGCCTGGCCATCGCCCGGTCGGTCAGCAGGCGGGAGACGTAGACGTGCCCGGTCATCCCCGCCGACCCTACGGTTGATGACCGATTCCGGCAGGATCCGGGCAACAACCGTCGTGTCGGCGCGTCAGTCGGCGCCGAGGGCGACGAGGATGCGCTTGAAGTCGCGGCGCTGCGCGTCGCTCAGGTTCGCCATCAGCCGCTGCTCGGCGGCGCGCACCCCGGAGTCGGTGCGGGACAGGGTGTCTCGGCCCCCGCTCGTCAGTTCCGCGGGCAGCGAGCGGCCCGACGCCACCGACGCCGGGCGGGTGACCAGCCCGCGGTCCTGCAGGCTGCGCACGACGGTGTTCATCGCCTGCGGTGAGACGTACATGTCGCGGGCGAGTTCGGCATTGGACCGGCCGGGGGATTTCGACAGCACTCGCATGCAGAGGTACTGCGGGAAGGACAGCCCGAGCGGGTCGAGCACCGTCGCGGTCACCTCGGTGCGCAGCGCGTAGGCCACCCGGTGCAGCAGATAGCCGAGCGGCTGATCCTCACGCGCATCCATATCAAGCATATTGACATATATCAACTACATTGATATACCGGGGGTATGACGAACCCTCCTGAAGAGCTGAACGTGATGTTCGAGTCGGCCTACCGCCGCGACGCCGGCGACCTGGGCGCGGGCAACCGGCCGCCGTGGAGCATCGACGAACCGCAGCCCGAGATCGCCGCGCTGATCGAGGCGGGCAAGGTCCACGGCGACGTGCTCGACGCGGGCTGTGGCGAGGCGGCCGTGTCGCTGTATCTCGCCGAGCGCGGCTTCACCACGGTGGGCCTCGACCAGTCGCCGACGGCGATCGAGCTCGCCCGCGCCGAGGCCGCCAGGCGCGGGCTCGCCAACGCCACCTACGAGGTGGCCGACATCAGCGCGTTCACCGGCTACGACGGCCGGTTCGGCACGATCGTCGACTCCACCCTGTTCCACTCGATGCCGGTCGAACTGCGCGAGGGCTACCAGCAGTCGATCGTGCGCGCCGCGGCGCCGGGTGCGTCGTACTTCGTGCTGGTCTTCGACTCCTCGGGCATGCCTGACGAGAGCCCGATCAACGCCGTCACCGCCGAGGAGCTTCGCGACGTCGTCGGCAGGTACTGGGAGATCGACGAGATCCGGCCCGCCCGCATTCACGCCAACCTGCCCGCCGAGATGCCCGTCGCCGAGGTCTTCGGAATGAAGGATCTGCGCGACGAGGCCGGCGGCCGGAAGTCGATGCCCGCCTGGCTGCTGACGGCCCACCTGAGCTGAGGCCCGGTCGGTCTATCCGGTTTCGGTGCGACGGGCCATCCCGGCGAGCATCCCGTCGGACTTGCGGGCCATCACGCGGGTGACCACCCACTCGGCCACCTTCGACACCGGCCCGGCGCTGACCCGCACGGAACTGGTCACCGTCACGTCGGTCGACCCGTTGCCGGGCCGCAGCGTCCACCGGTTCGACACGTCCCGCAGGATCTTGGGCAGGCCCTCGATGTCGTAGGCCAGCGCCCTGGGCGCGTCGAACTCCGTGATGGTCTCCACCAGGGTGTCGCGCCCGACCTTCACCCGGCGGCTGGTGCCGAGCGGGCCGTCGGACCCTTGGTCGAGCACGCTGGATTCGGTGACGTCGTCGGCCCAGGTGCTCAGGGCGCCGAAGTCGGCGAGGACGTCGAAGATCACCTGCGGAGGCGCAGCGATCGTCCGGCTGCGGGATATGGAGGCCACCGGGCCATCCAACCGCAGCAGGGCGGGGATTGCCGCCGATTGCAATGTCGTGCCCGCCCGTCGACGAGCCAACCCGTACGATTTGGCAGGATCAGGGGAGCCGTCCCCCGCGCATGCGCCGGGATGGTCTTCCCGCGCGAGCACCCCGAAGGAGTCGGATGGCGGCAACCAGCGACATCGCGACACCGCCGATCCGGCCGATGTACACCCGTGTGCTGCTCAAGCTGGGCGGTGAGATGTTCGGCGGCGGGCAGGTGGGCCTCGACCCCGATGTGGTGGCCCTCGTCGCCCGGCAGATCGCGGAGGTGGTGCGAAGCGGCGCGCAGGTCGCCGTGGTGATCGGCGGCGGCAACTTCTTCCGCGGCGCCCAGCTGCAGCAGCGCGGCATGGAGCGCACCCGCAGCGACTACATGGGCATGCTCGGCACAGTGATGAACAGCCTTGCGCTGCAGGACTTCCTGCAGAAGGAGGGCATCGACACCCGGGTGCAGACCGCGATCACCATGGGTCAGGTCGCCGAGCCCTACATCCCGCTGCGGGCCCGCAGGCACCTCGAGAAGGGGCGGGTGGTGATCTTCGGCGCCGGTATGGGTCTGCCGTACTTCTCCACCGACACCACCGCCGCTCAGCGCGCCCTCGAGATCGGCGCCGAGGTGGTGCTGATGGCCAAGGCCGTCGATGGGGTGTTCACTGCCGACCCGCGCGAGGATCCCAACGCCGAGCTGCTGACTGCGATCACGCATCGCGAGGTCATCGACCGCGGACTGCGGGTGGCCGACGCCACCGCGTTCAGCCTGTGCATGGACAACGGCATGCCGATCCTGGTGTTCAACCTGCTCACCGACGGCAATATCGCCCGGGCGGTGGCAGGTGAGAAGATCGGGACGCTGGTCACCACGTGACCGGGACGAAGCGTCCATGGGCGAGCGACGGGAGAAGGTGACGTGATCGACGAAACTCTCTTCGATGCCGAGGAGAAGATGGAGAAGGCCGTTTCGGTGGCGCGCGACGACCTCGCGTCGATTCGCACCGGTCGCGCCAACCCGGGGATGTTCTCGCGGGTCAACATCGACTACTACGGCGCGATGACGCCGATCACGCAGCTGTCGAGCATCAACGTCCCCGAGGCCCGGCTCGTCGTGATCAAGCCCTACGAAACGAACCTGCTGCGCAACATCGAGGACGCGATCCGCAACTCTGACCTCGGGGTGAACCCGACGAACGACGGCAACGTGATCCGCATCTCCATCCCGCAGCTGACCGAGGAGCGTCGTCGCGACCTGGTCAAGCAGGCCAAGTCGAAGGGTGAGGACGCCCGGGTGTCGATCCGCAACATCCGCCGCAAGGCGATGGAGGAACTCGGCCGGATCAAGAAGGACGGCGAGGCGGGTGAGGACGAGGTGAGCCGCGCCGAGAAGGATCTCGACAAGAGCACCCACACCTACACCAGCCAGATCGACGACTTGGTCAAACACAAAGAGGGCGAGTTGCTGGAGGTCTAGTGGCCGATCAGCAGACACGTCCCGTGACAGACACGCCGGTCGACGAACCGCCCAAGAAGAAGTCGCGGGCGGGCCGAAACCTGCCCGCAGCCATCGGTGTCGGCGTGCTGCTCGGCGGGATGGCCATCGGCGTCCTGCTGTTCGCGCCGATCGGATGGCTGCCGGTGCTGGCGGTCTTCATCCCGGTCGCCACCCACGAGGTGATCCGCAGGCTGGGTGAGGCCGGCTACGAACTCCCCGCGATCCCGCTGCTGCTCGGCGGCCAGGCGATGATCTGGCTGACGTGGCCCTTCGGCCCGACCGGCCTGGTCGGCGCCTTCGGCGGCACGATCGTGGTCTGCATGGTGTGGCGCCTGCTCGGGCACGGGCTGCGCACGCAGCCGGTCAACTATCTGCGCGACATGTCCGCGGCGGTGCTGATCGCGACGTGGGTGCCGCTCTTCGCGAGTTTCAGTGCGCTGCTGATCTTCCAGGACCACGGTGGCGGCCGGGTGTTCACCGTGATCCTCACGGTGGTCCTCGCGGACATCGGCGGTTACGCGGCCGGGGTGCTGTTCGGCAAGCACACGATGGCGCCTGCGATCAGCCCGAAGAAGTCGTGGGAGGGGCTGGGTGGCTCGCTGGTCTTCGGCATCACCGCGGCCGTGCTGGCGGTGACGTTCGTGCTGGACAAACCCGCCTGGGTCGGGGTGCCGCTGGGTCTGATGCTGGTGATCACCGGAGTGCTCGGCGACCTCGTCGAGTCCCAGGTCAAGCGCGACCTCGGCATCAAGGACATGGGCACGCTACTTCCGGGGCACGGCGGGATCATGGACCGCATCGACGCGATGCTCCCGTCCGCCGTCGCCGGCTGGATCGTGCTGACGCTGCTGGCCTGACCCCCTGTCGCTTCGCTCCTGCCCGCCGGACCCTGACCCCCTGTCGCTTCGCTCCTGCCCGCCGGACCCTGACCCCCTGTCGCTTCGCTCCTGCCCGCCGGACCCTGACGCGGCATGGCGTGACGCCGAGCTGTTCAGCCAGCAGGCCGCGGCGCCGACCACCAGCCCGACCGCGATGCCGATGTCGGGACGCTGGTCCAGCATCAGCCACGACAGCAGTCCGGCCACGGCGGGGATCACCGCGAACAGCATCGCCACCGCCGCCGCCCCGTAGTTGTTGACCGCCCGGACGAACAGCGTCATCCCCAGCACCGCGTTCAGCAGCACCACGGCCGCCACCGCGCCTGCCGCCTGCCACGGGTCGGTCACCGTCAACGGCATCACCGCCGCCAGCGCCGCGACGGGCAGCAGCGACACGCCGTTCTGCAGCGCCGCGGTGGCCCGGAAGTCGACATCGGAGCAGAACCGCTGCTGGTACACCCCGCCGACGGCCAGTCCGAGCAGCGCCACCACCAGCAGCAGCACCACCGGGTCGACGCCGCCGACCGCGACGAGCCGGCCCGCGCACGCCGCCAGCACCGCGACGATCCCGAGCGCGAGCGCCACGACCCGCCGCCAGGTGAGCCGCTCACGCAGCACGGCGGCCGCGAGCAGCGCCGTCACCACCGGGTTCATCGACACGATCACCGCGCCGAGCACCGCGGGCGCGCCGTGCAGCAGCGCCAGATACAGGCAGATGAACTGCACGGCCTGGGTGAGCAATCCGCTGACCAGCACGTGCACCAGCGCCCGGCCGGTGGGCCACGTCACTTTGGAGGCCCATGCCCAGCCGCCGATGATGCCGCCGGCCAGCCCGAACCGCAGCACCAGCACCGCCATCGGCGACATCACCGAAACAGCATGGGCGCCAATCGGATAGCCGAGCGCATAGAAGAAGGTCAGCACCGTCGCCGAGCGGGCGCCCATCGTGGGCGCTGGAGTTGCGGTGGCCATCAGCCCATCGTGGGGGACGGGTGGCGGCGCTCGCCATTCAATTTCCGCCACGCGCAGGTGAGATACTGACAGTTGCCCATGCCTGGATCCCTGCCTTTGGTCTTCGATGCGCCGCGCCGTGCCATGCCGCCGCGGCATCTCGCCGATCTCGACGAAGCGGGCCGCGCCGCCGCCGTCGCCGAACTGGGGCTGCCGGCTTTCCGCGGAAAACAGCTGGCCAACCAGTACTACGGCCGGCTGATCGCCGACCCGCACCAGATGACGGACCTGCCCGCCGCGGTGCGCGACGACGTTGCGGCGACGCTGTTCCCCGCCCTGATCGACCCGGTGCGTGAGATCGAGTGCGACTCCGGGGAGACCCGCAAGGTGCTGTGGCGGGCGGTCGACGGCACCACCTTCGAATCGGTGCTGATGCGCTACGCCGACCGCAACACCGTGTGCATCTCGTCACAGGCCGGCTGCGGGATGGCCTGCCCGTTCTGCGCCACCGGCCAGGGCGGGCTCACGCGCAACCTGTCGGCCGCCGAGATCCTCGAGCAGGTGCGCGCCGCGGCCGCCGAACTGCGGGACCGCGACGGCGACGGGATCACGCCCGCCGCACGTGGTGGGCGGCTGTCCAACATCGTGTTCATGGGCATGGGCGAGCCGCTGGCCAACTACAACCGCGTGCTGGCCGCCGTGCGACGCATCATCGCGCCGCCGCCCAACGGGTTCGGCATCTCCGCGCGGTCGGTGACGGTGTCGACGGTGGGACTGGCGCCCGCGATCCGCAAGCTCGCCGACGAGCGCCTCAACGTCACGCTGGCGCTGTCGCTGCACGCGCCCGACGACGAGCTGCGCGACACCCTCGTCCCGGTCAACAACCGCTGGAACGTCACCGAAGTGCTGGACGCGGCAAAGTACTACGCGGACACCACCGGCCGGCGGGTGTCGATCGAGTACGCACTGATCCGCGACGTCAACGACCAGCCGTGGCGCGCCGACCTGCTCGGCAGGCGACTGCACGGCGCGCTGGGACCGCTGGCCCACGTCAACCTCATCCCGCTCAACCCGACGCCGGGCAGCAAGTGGGATGCCAGCCCGAAACCGGCGGAGCGCGAGTTCGTCCGCCGGGTGCGCGAGCGCGGGGTGTCCTGCACGGTGCGCGACACCCGCGGCCGCGAGATCGCCGCCGCCTGCGGTCAGTTGGCCGCCGAGGGCTGAGTCGCCGGGCGGTTGACGAACCACACGTTGTCCTCCCGCAGGGACCGGCTGCGCCAGCCGTCGGGCGTGCGGACCAGCTGGTGGTGGTAATAGCCACCGCACGAGGACATCTCGGTCATCCCCGGCAGCTGCATCGGGTTGTGGAACATCGCCCGGACCGTCGCGCTGTCGCCGTCCGACTCGAGGATCTCGATGTTGGTGATGTAGTGCATGCTCCACGGGATCGCCGCGAAGCCCTGGGCGAGGAAGTCGGCGACCCGGTCCCGCGGGCCCGCCGGGATGCCCATCGCCGAGTAGTCGATGACGGCGTCCTCGGTGAACACCGAGCGGTAGAGCTCCCAGTCCTTGGTGTCGACGGCGCGGGCGTACCGGTAGAGCAGCGCCTCGATCTCCCGGTGGTCGGTGGCGTGGTTCACGCCGCCGGGTCGGGCATGCCGATGGTCTTGGACTCGAAGTACTCCTTGAAGCCCTCGTCGCCGTTGCGCCGGCCCAGCCCACTCTGCTTGGTGCCGCCGAACGGGCTGGTGATGCCGAAGTGGCTCTTGCCGTTGATGGTGACGTTTCCGGTGCGCATCCGGGTGGCGACCGCGAACGCCCGGTCCACGTCGCCGCCGCTGACCTCGCCCGACAGCCCGTAGATGGAGTTGTTGGCGATCGCGACGGCCTCGTCGTCGCTGTCGTAGGGGGTGACGGTCAGCACCGGGCCGAAGATCTCCTCCTGGGCCACCTGGCTGTCCGGGTCGACGTCGGCGAGCAGGGTGGGCTGGGTGTAGTAGCCCGTCGGCAGGTGCTCGGGCACCCCGCCGCCGGTCACCAGGCGCGCGCCGGAATCCACGCCGGAGCGGATGAGCCCCAGTACCTTCTGGCGTTGGGTCTCGCTGATCTGCGGGCCCTGCATGTTGCCCGGCGTCCACGGGTCACCGACCGGAAAGCCCTCCATCATCGACTTGAGGATCTCGAGTCCTTCGTCATATCGGCTGCGCGGCAACAGGATTCGCGACGGCAGGATGCAGCTCTGGCCGCTCATCACGCACGCCATCATCGCCGCCAGCGGCAGCGCGGAGTTGAAGTCGGCGTCGTCGAGCACGATGTGGGCAGACTTGCCGCCGAGTTCGAGCAGCGTCTTCTTCACCGTCGCCGCGCCCGCCGCGAGGATCGCCCGCCCGGTGGCCGTCGAGCCGGTGAAGGTGATCATGTCGACGCGCGGATCGGCCGACAGCGCCGCCCCCACCTCGTTGGCATTGGACACCACGACGTTGAACACGCCGGGCGGGATGTCGGTCTCCTCGGCGACGATGCGGCCGTACTCGCTGCCCGACCACGGCGTCAGCTGCGCGGGCTTGAGCACCACGGTGTTGCCGGCCATCAGCGCGGGCACCGTCTCGGCGATGTTGAGGTAGAACGGCACATTCCACGGCGTGATCGCCCCGACCACACCGACCGGCTCGTAGTGGATCTTGCGACGGGCGGGCCCCATCTGCGTCTCGTGCACGCCGGTGTCGACGAGGTAGTCGAAGCCACGGCCGTGTTCGGCCCAGTGCTTGACCTCGGCGATCGGGCTCTCGATCTGGCTGCCCGACACCGTCACCGGGCAACCCACCTCGGTGATCAGGATGCGCCGCAGCCGTTCGGCGTCACGCTCCAGCGCGGCGTGCAGCTGCATCAGGCAGTGGTAGCGGAATTCGACGTCGCGCGACCAGTCGGTCTCGTCGAACGCCCGCCGCGCCGCGGCCACCGCGCGGCCCATGTCCTCGACGGTGCCGTCGGTCGCCTGCCCGGCCACCTCCTCGCTGGCCGGATGGACCACGTCGAATGTGGCGCCGCTGCTGGTGTGTTGCAGCTCGCCGTCGATCAGCATCCGCTCGTCGCCGGCCAGCACGCCGGTCTCGCTCTGCACGCTCGTCATGGCCCTAGCCTTACAAATCCCGGCCCGAGTGTCAGCCCTTTTGGGCGATCGCTCAGCGCCGGGCGTGTCGGCGCAGATCAGTCGGCGGGCCGGATGCCGACCGCATGGCGTAGCTGTGCGAGGAACTGGTCGCCGTCGTCGCTGCGCACGATGTAGTGCGACACCGCGACGCGGATGGCGGTGGCGGCCTTGACGCCGGCATTCGTGCCCACGAGCAGCTTCTCCAGCCGGGCCCGCATCAGAGGCAGGATCCGGGACAGCTGCGCGATGACGACCTCGGGCTCGATGTCGATCAGCCGCACCCCGGAGTAGGACTGCTGGTACTCGACGATGAAGCGCAGCGCCGCGTCCAGCTTCTCGGTGCCGCGCAAGCCCGCCGTGGCCCTGCTGATCCCGTTGTCGAACAGATCGCGCTCGAACCGCCCGAACGCGTCGAGCAACTCCTGTTTCGAGGCGAACCAGCGGTACAGCGTGGGCCGCGAGACGCCGGCCTGCAGCGCCACCTCGGACAGGCTGAGCTTGGTCTGCCCGCTGCGGCCGAGCACCTCGGCGGTCGCGGCGAGGATCCGGTGCCGCGTCGACGTGTCGTCGAGGACCTGCTGGTCGGTCAGGGGTTCATTCACGTGGGCGCCTCAGGTGGTGGTGTTGCACAAATCGTAGATGGTGTAACCCGCGGTCACGGCAGCGACGCGGCACGAGTCCGGTCATAGTGCCGCCCGCAGCACGGCGACGGTGTCCAGGTCGTCGAGCGCGGCCACGCCGCGTCGCAGCCCCTCCATCGCGATGCCCTCGGCCTGCATGCCGCCCATGCCCGCGGTGATCAACGGTGCGACATAGGCATACAGCGCACCCTGGCGGTACCGGCGCCAGAGGTCGTCGCGGTCCCAGTCCGGGCCGCCGCCGCCGGCCGCCAGCGCCCGGCGGTACACGTCGAGCAGGTCGCGCTCGGCGTCCCGGCGGTCGGCCGTGGTCAGACATGTCACCAGGGTGTAGGCCAACTCCCGGCCGGGGTTGCCGCTGCGGACGGCCTGCCAGTCCAGCAGCCCGGCCGCACCGTTGCGGAAGTAGACGTTGCCCGGGTGGGCGTCGCCGTGCATCACCGTGTGCGGCGGCCGGTCGATCAGCGCCGCCACCGCGCGGTAGTTCTCGTCGATGAAGCGGCCGCGGTCGACCGGGATGTCGGTGCGCTCGGCGATCCGGCGCGCCGACGCCCTGCACAGCGCGCCGGTCAGCAGCGACGTGTGGTCACCCGAGGGGGTGTAGACCCAGCCCGGCGGCCGCCCCCAGTGCGTCGCGTGCAACCCCGCGAGGCGTTCGACCACAAGAGACGCCCGGTCGCGGTCGAGCGGATGCAGGGTGTCGGGGAAGTCGCACTCGGCGGCGGGCAGATCCTCGAGCACCAGGACGAAGCGCCCGGTGAGGGGGTCGAAGGCCGAGCCGTAGGACGTCGGCACGCCCTGCAGTCCTGGCGCCAGCCGGTCGTAGAAGCACACCTCGGTGTGGGCCAGCCGGCCCAGTTCACCCATCAGCCGGGTGGCTGCCGTCTCGGCGGGCATCTTGACGAACACCGTTGTCGGGACGCCGTTTCCGGTGAGCGCCAGACGCGCACGCGAGGACGTGCCCGCGTCCCCGCCGACCAGACGCACCGACGTCACGGTGCGACCCATGATCGCCGACAACGCCTCGGGCCCGAGGTCGGCCGGCCGGCGCGGCAGCGAACGGGCACCGCCGATCGCGGCATCGGTCACCACCCGCTGCACCCCGCGCCCCAGATGGGCGGCGAGACCGAGGACGGGAACCACCCGTTCGGCGAGTCGCGCCGAAACCCCTGAGGCGATCGTCACCGGGTCGATAACCTCCTAGGTTGGCCGGTAGGTCCGCACAGTTTACAAACTATCGCCGAAGTGTAAAGGCCGAATGGCCTGACGCGATCCGTGCGATTCGGAAGGGGTCACATGGCCGGTCCGCTGACAGGCGTGCGCGTCGTCGAACTCGGCGTGTGGGTGGCGGGTCCGGCCGCCGGCGCCGTCCTCGCGGAGTGGGGCGCCGACGTCGTCAAGATCGAACCCCCGGCGGGCGATCCCGCGCGGATGTTCGGCCGCATGCTGGGCATCGACGGAGACGTCAATCCGCCGTTCGAGATGGACAACCGGAACAAACGCGGCGTCGTCCTGGACATGACGACGGCCGAGGGGCGGGCCACCGCACTCGAGTTGATCTGCGACGCCGACGTTTTCCTCACCAACGTGCGGCCGGGTGCGTTGCGCCGGCTCGGTCTGGACTTCGAGACGGTGGCGACCCGCAACGCCCGGCTGGTCTACGGGCTGATCACCGGTTACGGCGAGGCCGGGCCCGACGCCGACAGGGCGGCCTACGACGTCGCGGCGTTCTGGTCGCGCGCCGGGCTCGCGCATCTGCTGACCCGCCCCGGCGACAGCCCGCCGTTCCAGCGCGGCGGACTGGGCGACCACATGGCGGGGATGACGATGGCCGGGGCCCTGTGCGCCGCGCTGGTGGCGCGGGCGGCGCGCGGCACGGGCCAGCTGGTGACGACCTCGCTCTACCGGCAGGGCGCCTACGCGGTGAGCTTCGACCTCAACACGTTCCTGATGACCGGGCACCAGATCGCCATCGGGCAGCGCGAGACGATGGCCAACCCGTGCATGAACAACTACACCGCGGCCGACGGCCGGCGGTTCTGGGTCGTCGGTCTGCAGGGGGAGCGGCACTGGCCTGCGCTGTGCCGCGCGGTGAGCCGGCTGGGGTGGCTGACCGAGGAGAGGTTCGCCACGCCCCGCGCCAGGGCGCGCAATTCCGCGGAACTGATCGGCCAGCTCGACGAGATCTTCGCGACCCGGCCACTGTCCGAGTGGGCAGAGGTCTTCGCCGCCGATCCCGACTTCTTCTGGTCTCCGATCAACACCATGGAGGATGTGGTGGCCGACGAGCAGTTCCATGCGGCAGGCGGGGTGGTCTACGTGCCCGACGGCGAGTCCGCCGCCCCGATGGTCGCCACGCCGGCCGACTTCCACGGCACGCCGTGCGAACAGCGAAGCGTCGCACCGATGCTCGGCGAACACACCGAGGAGGTACTCGCCGAGCTGGCGGGGCGCACGGCGCGGGGCGCGAGCTGACCCCGCCCACCAGACCTCGGGCACCGACCGGGCGAGCTTTACAAAACCGCGGGTCAATGTCACGCTGATCACATCTGGGCGCGACGGACCGCCGGTCGCGGAGTCGAGGGGAAACGGTGTGACGAACGGTGATTCAGCTGCTGGAACGGTGTCCACCCGCGAATTCAGCCAGGTCGACATCACCTCCCAGGAGTTCTGGAGCCTGCCGTTCGCCGAGCGCGACCGGTCGTTCGCGACCCTGCGCGCCGGCGACGGACTGACCTGGCACCGGCCGCTGCCGTCGCTCTTCCCGATGGAGGAGGACGGCTTCTGGGCTCTCACCCGGCGCGCCGACATCGTGTACGTCAGCCAGCATCCCGACTTGTTCACCTCCGCGCGCGGCGTGGCGCTCGACCCGATGCCCGCCGAGGTGCAGCGGATCGCCTCGTTCTTCCTGACCATGGACCCGCCGGAGCACACCGTCTACCGCAGGCTGATCAGCGCGGCGTTCACCCCGCGCAACGTCCGCAGGATCGAACAGCAGATCCACGACAACGCGGTCGCGGTGGTCGACGATCTCGTCGGCGCGGGCGAGGTGGACTTCGTCGAGGCCTGTTCGGCGCGGCTGCCGATGCTGACGATCTCCGACATGCTGGGTGTGCCGCGCGCCGACCAGCCCGCGGTGGCGAAGGCCGCGGAGAAGCTGTTCAGCATGAGCGACGACGAGTACTCGTCGCTGGAGGAGCGCGCCGCCGACACCATCAACGAGATCATGCTGCTGTCGGCCACCGGGGTCGAGTTGGCGAAGTTCCGTCGCAAGAATCCCGGCGACGACCTGATGACCGACATCGTCAACGCCGAGGTCGACGGTCACCGGCTGACCGACGAGGAGGTCGGGGCGTTCCTCATCCTGCTCGCCTCGGCAGGCAACGACACGACCAAGCAGACGACTTCGCACGCCATGCTGGCGCTGAACCACCGTCCCGCCCAACGCGATTGGCTGCTGGCCGATTTCGAGAACCGCGTCGGCCCCGCGGTCGAGGAGTTCGTGCGGTGGGCCTCCCCGGTGATGCAGTTCGCCCGGTTCGCGACGACCGACACCGAGATCAACGGCGCACCGGTGGCGGCGGGCGACAAGGTCGGCCTGTTCTACTGTTCGGCCAACCGCGACGAGGCCGTCTTCGGCGATCCGCACGACTTCGACCTGGCCCGCTCACCCAACCCGCACCTCGGCTTCGGCGGCGGCGGACCGCACTTCTGCCTCGGCAGCAACCTCGCCAGGGTCGAGCTGCGGGTGCTGTTCCGCGAGTTGCTGACGCGTGTGGATGTCGAGTTCGGCGAACCCGACCTGCTGCACAGCACCTTCGTGCACGGCATCAAGCGGCTGCCCGCCGTGATCCGCTGAACGCGGCGCTCAGCGCGGATCGATCCTGTCGCGCAGGGCCTTCGCGGCGACGACGGTGGCGCCCGCCGCGCGTACCCGGTCGGTGAGTGCCCGGTCGGAGGTGGCCACCATGATGTCGGCGGGCCGCTCGTCGGCCGCGACCAGCCGGACTATTTCGTCGTCTGCGGAGTTCGGCGCTGCCGCGGGCGCGTTGGCGATCGTGATCACGGCGGACTCCAGCGGCGGCGACAGCGGCTTCTCGAAAACCACGGTCACATCAACGTTCTCGGCACCGGCCCACCGTTCGAGGTCGGCGACCAGAACCGCCATCGCCCGCCGCCGGTCGCGCCACCACCCGTCCGGGCGTGAGCCGATGACGTTCATGCCGTCGACGATCCACCGCACGGCGTCAGCCTAGGCCGGGCGTTCAGCGCGGCCGAGGGCGCACCAGCACCGACTGGGCGATGGCGCCGACGGGGCCGGTCTGGTCGAACAGCGTGCCGATCGTGGTGCCGATGCCGTCTGGTCCGTAGTCGGTCTCGGCGCGGATGCCGATCCATCGGCCGTCGGGGACGCGATGCACGTGCACCGCGAGGTCGGTGTTGAGGAACGTCCACTGGCGCGGGTCGAGCCGGGTGCCGATCCCGTTCGCGCAGTCGGCCACCGAGAACATCCGCTGCAGGGGCGTCATCGTCTCGTCGGCGACGAGGTCGACGGTCGGCGTCAGCCACGATTCGCCCGGGCCGGCGTTCAGCGGGTCGGTCAGCCAGCGCCAGTCGAGGCTGTGCACGTAGTTGCGATCCCAGTCCTTGGCGAGGTCGCGGCTGCGGCCTTCGTCGATCGGGCGCAGCGGCGGCGCCGCGGCGCGCTGCAGTGCCGAGGTGTCGAGCCGCTGCAGACGCCATCCGGTCGCCCGGGCGACGGGCCGCGGCGCACCGTCGGGCCCCGGCGCGAGCATCTCGGCGGCGACGAGTTCGATCTGCCTGCCACGCCGCTCGATCCGGGACCGCAGCCACAGGTCGCCGTCGGCGGGCACCGGGCCGAGCAGGTCCACCAGCACCCGGCTCAGCCGGGTGTCGGTGCGTTGTTCGCGTTGCTCGAGGGCACGCACCAGCAGCGCCGAGACGGGTGCGGCGTGCTGGATCGACGCCGACCAGGTGCTGCGCACCAGATCGGTCGCCGAGAACCGTTCGCCGACGGGGTCGTCGGCGTCGACGAGTTCGTAGTACGCGTCAGACATGTCCGTGCACTCCCGCGCCGTGCACGCCGGCGACGTCGACGACCACGGTGTCCACCCGCGAGTTCCTGGTTCCGACAAGCCGTTCCGGGTAGGCGTCGGTGCTGGTGAGCAGGAACAGCACCCGGTCCTCCGGGCCGCCGAGCGCACAGGCGATCGCGGTCCGCCCGCCGGTGTCGATCCGGTCGGTCACGGCGCCGCCGTCGACGATCCGGACGAATCCGTGCGCCAGTGTCATCGACGTCCACACCCCGCCCTCGGCGTCGATCGCGAGCCCGTCCGGCGGGCCGGCCAGGTGCTCGGCGAACGGGCGCCGCTCCCCGAGTGCGCCGTCGCCGCGGAGCGGGAACGCCGTCAGGCGACGGCCGGTGGACTCCGCCACGATCAGCGTGGAGCCGTCCGGTGTGATCACCATGCCGTTGGGGAAGTCGAGACCGCCCGCGACGACCGTGACGGTGTCGTCGGGATCGAGTCGCAGGATCACCCCGCCGGATCGTGCCTGCGACCCGATGTACGCCCGGCCCGCGTCGTCGATCACCATGTCGCCCAACGCCGCCGGCGCCAGGTCCGCCGGGTTCGCGGCCGTCACCACGGTGTCGCCGTCGTAGGCCAGGATCTCGCGCCGCTCGGTGGACGCGATGAGCAGCGTCCCGTCCGGCCGGAAGCCGAGACCCGACGGCGCGTGCCCGGGCACGGGCAGCGTGGTCATCGAACCCGTCATGTCGACGGTGTGGACCGCCTCGCCGAGCATGTCGGAGAACCACAACATTCCCTCGAACCACCGCGGCCCCTCGCCGAAGCAGAAGCCGGACGCCAGCGGCGTCACTGCACACCTTTACAAAACACGGCACAAGTGTCACGCTCGCTGGGTGCCACTGTCAACCACCCGCGCCCGCCCGCGATGACCACCGGCGACAGGTCATGAAGAAGTACCACAGCCACACCCTGCTCTATCTGCACGAGACCATCGCACTGGGGTCGATGTGCAGCGATCGCTTCACCGAGGCCTTCACCGCCACCTATCATCCGATGATGGCCGAGCTCGGGGCCCGGCTGTTCGCGATGTGGGAGACGACGCCCTACAACGGGCACTGGCCGCAGGTCACCGTCATCTGGGAGATCGACGCGTTCGCCGACTACTCGCGCATCGGAAAGGCGCAGTCGCGCGGCGGAACCCACGAGGCACCGGCGGCCCAGTGGGCGGCGTTCCTGGCCGGCGCTGGCGCCCACGGCGAGGGCCGGATCATGTACGCGGGCCGCAGCAACCGCACGCTCACCGAGCTGACCTCGGCCGGCTTCGGGGCGGGCCTGGTGATCCAGGAGATCATGCAGACCAAACCCGGCCGCCAGGACGACTACATCCGCGAACTCGAACGGCTCTACGTGCCGTGGTCCGAACGCACCGGCAAGCGGTGGCTGGGCTCGTTCATCACCACCTTCCGCTTCAACGAGGTCATCCACTACTGGGCGCTCGACGGCGACTGGGACTGCTTCGCCGAGCACTACCCGTCGTGGAAGGACAGCCCGCCCGCCGAGATCGTCACCTGGATGAGCGTCGCGCCGGCGCTGCGCGACGGCTGGGAGGATTCGATACTGCAGGCCCTTCCGCCGTCTCCGCTGCAGTGAGCGCGATGAGAACCCCAGAGGAGACCGGCTTCTCGTACCACCCGTTCGACCCGGCGGTGATGGCGGACCCGACGCCGTACTACCGGGTGCTGCGCGACGAGCACCCGCTGTACTACGTGGCGGACCTGGACACCTACGCGGTGTCGCGGTTCGCCGACATCTGGGAGGTGCTGGGCGTCAACGACGGTACGTTCGTCGCGTCCGAGGGCACGCTGCCCGCCGCGGCGGTGCTGGCGCGGCGCAACAGCGGGCCGGTGGCCGACCCGCCGCTGCACCCTATGCCGTTCCACGCCAATTTCGACACCCCGGTGTACGACACCGTGAGGCGATGCACCTCGGCGCCGTTCCGGCCGCGCTCGGTGCCCCGGTTCGCCGACAGGATCCGGGAACTGGCGAACGAGCGTCTCGACGAACTGCTGCCGCGCGGCCGGTTCGACCTCACCCAGGACTACGGCGGCATGGTCGCCGCGTCGATCGTGTGCGACGTGCTCGGCCTGCCCGTCGAGCAGGCCGCCGACGTGCTGGCCACGGTGAACGCGGGCAGCCTGGCCCAGCCGGGCAGCGGTGTCGAGGTGGCCAACGCCCGGCCCGGCTACCTGGAGTACCTCACGCCGGTGGTGCAATGCCGGCGGGCGGATCTCGGCGAGGAGGTGCCGATCGTCGACAACCTGCTCGGCCACACCCTGCCCGATGGCTCGCGGTTCACCGACATGGAGGCGGCGGTGCAGATGCTCGGCGTCTTCATCGGTGGCACGGAGACCGTCCCCAAGATCGTCGCGCACGGGTTGTGGGAGCTCGGCTCGCGACCGGAGCAGATGGCGGCCGTGCGCGCCGATCCCGACGCGAACGTACCGACGGCACGCGAGGAGATGATCCGGTACTGCGCCCCTGCGCAGTGGTTCGCCCGCACCCTGCGCAAGCCGTTCACCCTGCACGGCACCACCATCGAGCCCGGCCAGCGGGTCATCACGCTGCTCGCCTCGGCGAAGTTCGACGAACGCGAGTACCCCGACCCGGAAGCGTTCGTGTGGGACCGCCGCGTCGAGCGACTGCTGGCATTCGGCCGCGGACAACACTTCTGCCTCGGTGTGCACCTGGCCCGGCTGGAGATCACCATCCTGGTGCAGGAATGGCTGCGGCGGGTGCCCGACTTCCACATCGACGCCGCGCGGGCGTTCCGGCCGCCGTCGAGCTTCCAGTGGGGCTGGAACAACGTGCCGGTGGAGGTGTGACGATGTGGTCCTATCGGCTCGTCGCGCCGTACAGCTTCGAACGCACCGACCGGCCCGAGCCCTCCGCGGCGAGCCTGGCCGACGGACAGGTGCTGCTGCGGTTCCTGGCCGCAGGCATCTGCGGCAGCGACCTGCCGGGATTTCGCGGCACCCGCGGCAGACTGCCCGGCGACACCGGCGCCCACGCCGCGGAGATGGACGGCTTCCCGATCCACGAGATCGCCGGCGAGGTGATCGCCAGCCGTCATCCGCGCCACCGCGACGGTGACCGGGTGGTGGGCTGGGCATCCGGGTTCGACGGGCTGCAGGAGCGGGTGGTCGCCGACGGTGACGGGCTGGCGCCCTTCGACCAGGCGCTCAGCCCGGCGCAAGCCGTCGGGCTGCAACCGCTGGCATGCGTGCTGTACGCCGTCGAACAGCTGCCTGCACTGGCCGGGCGGCGGGTCGCGGTCATCGGCCAGGGCTCCATCGGGCTGCTGTTCTCCTACGTCGCCAAGGCGGCGGGCGCCGCACAGGTCATCGGTGTCGACCCGGTCGACCGGGCCGCGCTGGCCGCCCGGTTCGGCGTCGACACCCCGGTGCGCGCCACCAGCGACCGGTGGGTCGGCCACCTCGATCCCGCCGACCGGCCGGACATCGTCATCGAGGCCGTCGGCCACCAGGTGGCCACCCTCAACCACGCGGTCGAGGCCGCGGCGTTCGGCGGCACCGTCTTCTACTTCGGGGTCCCCGACGACGACAGCTACCCGATCAACATGCGGGCGATGCTGCGCAACAACCTCACCCTGAAATCCGGTGTGACACAGGACCGCCGCCGTGTGCTCGAGCAGGCGGGCCGATTCGCCGCCGATCATCCCGGCCTGCTGCCCGGATACCTGACGCACACCTTCGGCGTGGACGCCGTCGCAGAGGCGTTCGACCTGGCCTGCCGGCCCACACCGGGGCGCGTCAAGATCGCGATCGCCGGATGAACGCGTTCCGGCGGGCACTGGCCGACCGGCCGAAGCTCTGGGGCGGCTGGGTGGTCGGCCCGACGATCATCGGACCCGAGGAGTTCGCCGCCGCCGGATACGACTACGTCGGATTCGACACCCAGCACGGCTATCTCGACGACGCCGATGTCGCGCTGCTGCTCCGCAGGCTCGAACACGTCCCGGTCGCCACCGCGGTCCGGGTGCCCGCCACCGACCCCGCACCGATCGGCCGCGTGCTCGACGCGGGCGCCGACGCAGTCATCGTGGCGATGGTCGAGACGCCCGAGCAGGCGGCCGCCGCCGTCGCCGCGAGGCGGTACGCGCCCGACGGGGTGCGCAGCTTCGGCCCGTTGCGGGCGAGCCTCGGCGTCGACACGGCCGCCCTGCAGGAGCGCGCGGGCGTGTTCGCGATGATCGAGACGGCGCGCGGTCTCGGCGCGCACGAGGAGATCTGCGCGGTGCCCGGCCTGACCGGGATCTACGTCGGCCCCGCAGACCTGGCGATCTCGCTCGGACATCCCGTCACCGAGGCATACCGTCACCCCGCGCTGCTCGACGCGATGGCCGGCATCCAGGCGGCGGCCACGCGAGCCGGCCTGATCTCCGGAGTGCACGCCGGCGCGGGTGCACCGGGAAAGACGTTCGCACAGATGGGATTCGAGATGATCACGCTGACATCGGAATCGCAGGCGCTACGCCGCGGCGCCGTCGCGCACCTCGCCGAGGCGACCGGAACAGCCGACGAGCCCGGCCGCGCAGAGGGCGGGTACCGGTGAGCGGATTGCGCGTCGCGCTGGTGACGGGCGCCGCCCGAGGCCAGGGTGCGGCGATCGTGCGGCGCCTGCACGCCGACGGCTTCCTGGTCGCGGCGTGCGACGTGCTGGGCGACGCCGTCCGGGACACCGCCGCGCAGTACGACGCAGGCACCGTGCTCGCGATACCGCTCGACGTCACCTCGGCCGAGGAGTGGGATGCCGCGGTCACCGAAGTGGTCGGCCGGTTCGGAGCGTTGACGACGCTGGTCAACAACGCCGGCGTGCTGCACCGCGCCGCCATCGCCGACGAGACGCCCGCCGGCTTCGAGAGCAGTTGGCGGGTCAACTGTCTCGGCCCGTTCCTCGGCATCCGCGCCGCACTCGACCACCTCACCGCCGCCGACGGCGCCGCCGTGGTCAACACCTGCAGCACCGGGGCGGTGCGCGCCTTCCCGAACCACGCCGCCTACGGCTCGTCGAAATGGGCGCTGCGCGGGCTGACGCAGGTCGCCGCCGCCGAACTCGCGCCCGCGGGCATCCGGGTGAACGCGGTGTTCCCCGGCCCGGTGCAGACGCCGATGCTCGACGACGCGACCCAGGCCCGGCTGGTGGCGCGGGCGGTCAGCGGCCGGCTGGGCCGTCCCGCGGAGATCGCCGACGCCGTGGCCTTCCTGGTGTCCGAGCAGGCCTCGTTCATCACCGGGTCCGAACTCGTCGTCGACGGCGGCCAGACGCTGCAGATCGGATGAAGTCGAGCATGTCCGTGGGCATCATCGGCGCCGGACCCGGCGGCCTGGCGCTGGGGATACTGCTGCGCAAAGCGGGCTTTCGCGACTTCACCATCTTCGATCGGGAGGACGGCGTCGGCGGCACGTGGCGCATCAACACCTACCCGGGGCTGGCCTGCGACGTGAAATCGCACCTGTACTCCTACTCGTTCGACCTGAACCCGCACTGGTCGAGGCTCTGGTCGGGGCAGCCCGAGATCCTCGCCTACTTCGAGGACTGCGCGCGCCGCCACAGCCTCGGGCCGCACCTGCGGCTGCAGACCGAGATCGTCTCGGCGCGCTGGAATCCCGACAGCCGATCGTGGCGGCTGACGACCGGCAGCGGCGAACACCACGACTTCGACGTCGTCGTCTCGGCGATCGGACTGTTCACCCAGCCGGTGATGCCGGACCTCGTCGAGGAGGAACCGTTCGCCGGCACCGTCATGCACACGGCACGGTGGGACCACTCCGTGGACCTCACCGGCCGCGACGTCGCCGTGCTCGGCACCGGATCCACCGCGGCACAATTGATTCCCGAGGTCGCAAAGGTGGCGCGGTCGGTCTACTCCGTGCAGCGCTCCGCGACCTGGATACTGCCCAAACCCGACCGGCCCTACACCCCGCGTGAGCGGTGGATGTTCGCGCACATCCCGTTGGCGAAGCGGCTGTACCGCACCCGGCTGTGGCTTCGCAGCGAGTCGAACATCGCGGTGATCGAGCACGGCAGCGACAAGACCCGGGAGTTCCGCGACGTCGCGACGACGGTGCTCGAGAAGACGGTCGGCGACGACCGGTTGCGCGAGCAGCTCACACCGCAGCACCCGTTCGGCTGCAAGCGGTTGGTGTTCGCCACCGACTACCTGCAGACCCTGACCCGGCCGCACGTCCGCGTGGTGTCCAGCCCGGCACGGGCGCTGCGGTCGCGGTCGCTGGTCACCGCCGACGGCACCGAACTCGACGTCGACGTCGTGGTGTGCGCCACCGGGTACGCCGCCGCCGACTACCTCGGCCAGATCGACGTGGTGGGGGAGCGCGGCGTCTCGCTGCACGAGACGTGGCGCGACGGCGCCTACGCGTATCTGGGCATGGCGGTGCCCGGGTTCCCGAACTTCTTCATGCTGTACGGGCCGAACACCAACGTGGGCTCCAACAGCGTCATCTTCATGCTGGAAGCTCAGGCCCGCTACATCGTGCGGGTGCTGCGCCACCTGCGCCGGCGCCGCAGGACCTACGTCGCCGTGCGGCCGCAGGCGATGGCCGACTTCATCGCGCGGATCGACGGGTGGATGGCCGGGACGGTGTGGACCACCCGCTGCAGCAACTACTTCCGCGCCGCCAACGGCCGGGTGGTCACGCAGTGGCCGCGCAGCGCGGGGATGTTCTGGCGGATGACCCGCCGGTTCAGGCCCTCCGACTACACCTTCGACGCGCCGGCAGGTCAGTCCCGCATCGAGGTGCGTGCGCACCCTGCCGCCGCAGGCTGACGGCCGTGACTCCCGACGGCGACGCCGGCCTCGCGTGGCGCCTGCACCCCGCGCTGAGGCATCTGGCCGGCGTCAGGACCGACCTGTCGCCCGGCGCGCTGGCATCGGTGCGGGCGTCGCTCGACGAACGTCGCCGGGAGTCGGCGGGCGCGGTCGACACCGCCGGGGTGGACATCAGCGAGCAGTCGGTCCCCGCCGCTTCGGGCCGGTCGATTCCGCTACGCATGTATCGGGGTGGCGGCCCGCCGGCGCCCGCGGTGGTCTACCTGCACTCCGGTGCGTTCGTGCTGGGCAACCTCGACACCGACCACCGGCAGTGCGTCGAACTCGCACGCCGGGGGCGCTGCGCCGTGCTGTCGGTGGACTACCGCCTCGCGCCCGAGCATCCGCATCCCGCCGCATACTCCGACGCCTTGGCGGTACTTCGCTGGGCCGTCACGAATGCCGCAGCGCTGCAACTGGACCCGGACCGGGTGGCGGTCGCGGGCAGTAGTGCCGGCGGTGCGCTCGCGGCGGGGCTGGCGCAGCGCGCCGCCGCCGGCGATGCGCCCACCGTGGTGTTCCAGCTGTTGCACCAGCCGGTGCTCGACGACCGGATGACGCCGTCGCGGCGGGAGTTCGCCACCACCCCCGGATTCGACGGCGCGGCGGTGGACCTGATGTGGCGGTACGTGGCGGGCTATTCGGTGCCGCAGGACGCGGTGCCCGCGCGCACCGCAGGCCTGAGCGGTCTCGCGCCCGCCCTGATCACCTGCTCGGAACTCGATCCGCTGCGCGACGAGGCGATCGACTACGCCGCCCGGCTACTGCGGGCGGGCGTGGCGACCGAGCTGCACGTCTACCCGGGAACCTGCCACGGGTTCGACTCGCTGGTTCCCGACTGGGAGGTCAGTACCGGATTGTTCGCATTGCAGGGCGATGCGCTGAGGCGCGCGTTCGAATGTCAGAAGATGCCGCGGTAGGCGTTGAGCGCGGGCTGTCCCCCCAGGTGGGCGTACAACACCGTGGACTCCGGCGGGATGTCACCAGATGTCACGAGGTCGATCAGCGCCGCCATCGACTTGCCTTCGTACACCGGATCGAGGATGACGCCCTCCAGCCGGCCGGTCAGCCTGATGGCGTCGACGGTCGAGGCAACCGGGATGCCGTAGTAGTCGCCCGCCCAGCCTTCGAGCACAGTGGTCTCGTCGTCGCGCAGGGCACGTCCCAGCCCGATCAGCTCGGCGGTGCTGTGCGCGATCCGCTCGACCTGTTCGCGCGTCTGCTGCACTTTCGCCGACGCGTCGATGCCGATCACCCGGCGCGGCCGCTGCTGGCCCGCGAAGCCGGCGATCATCCCGGCCTGGGTGGAACCGGTGACGCTGCAGACCACGACGGTGTCGAAGAACACCCCCAGCTGCTCTTCCTGCCGTTGCACCTCGTAGGCCCAGTTCGCGAATCCCAGGCCACCCAGGGGGTGGTCGGACGCGCCGGCCGGGATGGCGTACGGCGTCCCGCCCGCACGTTCCACGTCGTCGATCGCGCTGCGCCAGCTGTCCTTGAACTCGATCCCGAATCCCGCCGGGTCGAGCCGGACGTCGGCGCCCATGATGCGGGACAGCAGGATGTTGCCGACCTCGTCGGCCACCGCGTCCGGCAAGTCCACCCACCTCTCCTGTACCAGAACGGCTTTCAGTCCCAACTTCGCCGCGACCGCGGCCACCTGGCGGGTGTGGTTCGACTGGACGCCGCCGATGGAGACCAGCGTGTCGGCTCCCTGCCTCAGTGCGTCGGGGATCAGGTACTCGAGCTTGCGTGTCTTGTTCCCGCCGTACGCCAAGCCTGAGTTGACGTCTTCGCGCTTGGCCCAGATCCGTGCGCCGCCCAGGTGGCTGCTCAGCCTCGGCATCGGGTGAACGGGACTGGGTCCGAACGTGAGGGGATGGCGTTCGAAGTCTTCGATGGGCATCCGCTCTCCTCACACGTGGCGTCGCGACCGGCGACGCCTCTGCTCCGCCGTCCGCGGTTCCTGAGATACGATATATTGCATGCCGGTCCCGGACGAAGTCGGTAAGCACAAGAGGTCGCTGCTGCGGGAGAACGCCTACATTTCGCTGCGGGACGCGATCGTCAACGGCACGCTCGCTCCCGGCGAGAAGCTGCGCGACCCCGAACTCGAAGCATGGCTGGGGATCAGCCGCACTCCCATCCGGGAGGCGATCGCCCGGCTGGAGACGGCGGGGCTGGTGCACACCTTGCCCGGCCGTTCGACGGTCGTGGCTTCCATCGAACGCAAAGCGCTTCTCGATGCGCAGGCCGTCGCCGCGACGATGCACGCGCTCGCGGTGCGCACCGCCGTCCCGCTGATGGGGAAGCGGGAGATCACCGCAATGGTCAAGGCGAACAAGGAGTTCGCCGCCGCATTCTCGGCGGGTGAAGCGGAGTCCGCCATGCGCGCCGATGACGAGTTCCACGCGATCGCCGTGGAAGCCAGCCAGAACCGGACGATCCCGGTGGTCCTCGAACAGGTGACCCCGGTGCTGCGGCGACTCGAATTCCTGCGCTTCTCCTCGCTGTCCGGAAGGGAATCGATCTCACAGCACAAGCGGATCATCGAGTTCTGTCGCCAGGGCGACGCCGATGCCGCGGCGGAGGCGACGCAGCGCAACTGGGAGACGCTGTCACTCCTGATCGACCGGCAGGAACTCGCTTAGGCGCTTCGGCGGTGCGGCGCGATGATCGGACGGGACGGCACCCAGCCCGGCGACCCCGGCGCGGAGTCCGCGGTGTCCCAGGAAAAACATTCGTAGTACTCCCGCAGCGGAGCTTCGACGCTGATCTCGTGACGGGTCGCGTACTCGCCCAGTGCCGAGATCCGTGCACTCGAAACGCTCTCTCGCGGAGCTGATTTCCCGGTCGGATCGTGAGCCGGACTTCGGAAGTCCCGCACCGCGACGACACGACGGTTGACAGAGTGCCCTCCGAAACGCAATATATTGCATATCAACCGACGGCGGCCGAGCGTCGTCACGTGAGGAGAGATTGATGATCCGGACGTTCTTCACCACGATGACCGCAGCGGTGGCGCTGGCGACCCTGGCTGCGGGTTGCGGCAGCCCATCAGACGAGCGACGCGCGGCCGAGACCACGGCGGCCGAGCAGTCCCCGGCGGGGGACAAGCCCACGGTGGTGCTCGTGCACGGCGCCTTCGCCGACTCGTCGAGCTGGAATGGTGTGATCGACATCCTCGAGGGCGCCGGCTATCCGGTCATCGCCGCCGCCAACCCGTTACGTGGCCTGCGCTCCGACGCGCAGTACGTCCGCAGCGTGCTGGACAGCGTCTCCGGACCCGTGGTGCTGGCCGGCCACTCCTACGGCGGCTCGGTGATGAGCGAGGCCGCCGACGGCAGCCCGAACGTCAAGGCGCTGGTGTTCGTCGCCAGCTTCCTGCTGGAACCCGGGGAGAGCACCGGCCAGCTGGCCGCGATGTACCCGGGCGGTGAGCTCGGCCCCGCCCTGCACACCGTGCCCGTCCCCGGGCTCGGCGGCGGCACCGGCGTCGACAGCTACATCAAGCAGGACGAATTCCAGCGGGTCTTCGCCGCCGACGTCCCGCAGGACGTCGCCGTCCGGATGGCGGCCACCCAACGGCCCATCACCACGGCCGCGCTGGAGGAGCCCGCCACGGCGGCGGCGTGGAAGACGATCCCGTCCTGGAACATGGTGACCACCAAGGACCTCGCCATTCCCGCCGACTCCATGCGGTTCATGGGAGAGCGCGCGAAAGCGCACAACGTGGACATCGAGGCGTCCCACGCCGTCACCGTCTCCCGACCCGACGCCGTTGCCGACCTGATCGAGCAGGCCGCGAACGAGACCACCCGCTGATCGCCTACACCGGCCCGCCGAGCACAGACGAGAGGAATTCGATGGACGTCGCACGCGGTAACGGCGACGAGCACTTCGACTACGTGGTGATCGGCGGCGGGTCCGCCGGGTGCGTGATCGCCGCCCGGCTCTGCGAAGACCCGGCCGCCCGGGTGCTGCTGCTCGAATCCGGTTCGGCCGACACCAGGCCCGACATCGCCGCGCCGCCCGCGTGGCCGACGTTGTGGGGCACCGACGTCGATTACGCGTACCGCACTGTCGCGCAGGCGGGCACCGCGGGGCGGGAACACAATTGGCCGCGCGGGCACACACTCGGCGGCAGCGGCAGCATCAACGCGATGGTGTTTCTGCGGGGACACCCGAGCGAGTTCGACAGCTGGGCGGCGGCCGGATGCGCGGGCTGGGACCACGCATCCGTGCTGCCCTACTTCCGGCGGATGGAGACCGTCGGCGGCCGGGATCCGCGTCACCGCGGGACCGACGGGCCGATGTGGCCGGCGCCCGCCGCGGCCGCGGACGCCAACCCGCTGTCACAGGTGTTCGTCGACGGTGCGGCGGCCGCGGGGTTCCCACTCACCGACGACATGAACGGGGCCGACGCCGAAGGTGCGGGCTGGCACGACCTCTCGATCACCGGCGGTGCCCGGCAGAGCACCGCGGCGGCGTACCTGCACCCGGTGCGGAGCAGGTCGAATCTGACCGTCGCCACCGCGTCACGCGCGCTCGGACTGCGCTTCGACGGCCGTCGTTGTACCGGCGTCGATTTCGTGCGCCGCGGCCGTCGGCTCACCGCGCACGCCGACGTCGAGGTGGTGATCAGTTCCGGCGCGGTGGACACTCCGCGGCTGCTGCTGCTGTCCGGCGTCGGCCCTGCGGCCGAACTCGAGGCCGTCGGCGTCGGCGTTGTGCACGACCTGCCCGGGGTCGGCCGCAATCTGCACGACCACCCGTTGTGCCCGGTCGTGTACGAGGCGGCGCGGCCGATTCCCGCCGGCCGGACCAATCACGCCGAGACGTCGATGCTGTGGCGCAGCGACCCGTCCCTCGGCGGACCGGACAT
The DNA here is from genome assembly GCF_040674075.1 of Mycobacterium sp. NPDC050551. Taxonomy (NCBI): domain Bacteria; kingdom Bacillati; phylum Actinomycetota; class Actinomycetes; order Mycobacteriales; family Mycobacteriaceae; genus Mycobacterium; species Mycobacterium sp. NPDC050551. Next base: position 62,169 of record NZ_JBFARC010000004.1, read on the forward strand.
GCAGCTGATGTTCATCCACGTGCCGTTCCACCCGCCGCACCTGGCCGCCCCGGCGAACAGCTACACCTTCGCCGTCGCCACGGTGCCCGACGCCCGCGGCTCCATCCGGCTCGCGAGTGCGGATCCGGCTGCTGCACCGCTGATCGACCCCAACTACCTCGCCGCGGAGTCCGACGTGCGCCGGCTGATGCACGGGGTCGAGGTGGCGCGCGAGATCGCCGCGGGCGCGGCGTTCGCGCCGTGGCGGGCCCGCGAGGTGCTGCCAGGGCCGGGAGTCTGCGATGCGACGGCGTTGCGCGCCTACGTGTCTGACGCCACCAGCACCTACTACCACCCCGTCGGCAGCTGCGCGATGGGCATCGGGCCCGACGCGGTGGTGGACCCGGACCTGCGGGTGCACGGCCTGACCGGGCTGCGGGTGGCCGACGCCTCGGTGATGCCGAAGATCCCGTCGGTCAACACCAACGCCGCGACGATCATGATCGCCGAGAAGGCCGCCGACCTGATCCGGGGCCGATCGCCCGACCTCGTCCTACGCGCGGGCTAACCGCCGAGCTCCCGCGCCACGGCCGCGGGGTAGGCGTCGATGTGAGCCGGGTTGACGATGCGAAAGAAGTTGTCCGACAGTCATCGCAGTGGCGACGCCGTGATCGGTTCGAGTGTCACCGTCTGCTCGGAGATGATCGACGAGACGTCGAAGTCGGCATGATCCTCGGCGAAGTCTCGACTGGCCCGGTAACCCTCTGCACGTCGGGTCGGGTCTTCGCCCGGCGGATAGCCGACGAGCGCCACGACCCGGTAACGGTCCGCGGCGGTGTCGATCCAGACACCGTGAACGACGATGCCGTGTCTGCGCAGGGTGTGGATGTGGCGGGGCCAGAAGATCGTGGTGTAGCGGTGTAGTGCGGCTGCGTCGGCCAGGGTGTAGATGCGCAGTTCGGTCATCACGCCCGCCCATGGCGGTTGTCGTGGCCCAGGGGGTCCGCCTGGTCGGCCGTGATGTCGTCGGCGGCGGTGGAGATGCTGAGCGCCTTCGAGTGCTCGTCGGCCGCAAGGAGTTCCCGTCCGGCGGCGGTGGCGTATCGGTAGGCGTCCGGGCCCACCAGAAGGCGGGCGGGCGGTTGGGCCATGTTGACGATCTGCAACACCAGCGCGGCGACCTTGACCGGGTCACTGGCGCCGAGGTGCGTCGAACTGCTCACGGCGGCAGCGGCACCGACGGTCGACGCGTACTCGTCGCGGATGGTGTCCACATGCATGGAGGAGCCCGCCCAGTCGGTCCGCATGCCGCCGGGCTCCAGCACCGTGACCTTGATGCCGAGCGGGGCCACCTCCTGAGCGAGCACGCCGGAGAACCCGGTGACCGCCCACTTGGCCGACTGGTAGGCGGCCAGGCCGGGGCGGACGAGTCGGCCGCCCACCGAGGAGATCTGCACGATGTGGCCGCTGCGCTGAGTGCGCATGATCGGCAACGCAGCTCGAGTCAGGCGCACCACCCCGAAGAAGTTCGTGTCGATCTGGGTTCGGAAGTCCTCGAAGTCGACGTCCTCGATCGCGCCCATGTTGGCGTAGCCGGCATTGTTGACCAGGACGTCGAGCCGGCCGAATCGCTCGACGGCCGTCGTCGTCGCCGTGCGGACGTCATCGTCGTCGGTGACGTCGAGTCGGACGACGGCCAGGGTGTCGGGGTACTCGTTCACGAGGTCGTCGAGGGCCGAGGCGGTGCGAACACCGGCGACGACGCGGTGTCCCGCAGCCAATGCGGCGTGGGTGATGGCACGCCCCAGTCCGCAGGAGGCACCCGAGATGAGGAAGACGAGCGGTGATGTGGTCATGTCGATTTCCTTTGTTGTCGATTGCGTCGAATCACGAGATGGCACGGACGGTGCCGCCGTCGACGCGGATGTCGGCACCGCTGATGTAGGCGGCGCGCTCACTGGCGAGAAAGGTGACGGCCGCGGCGACCTCCTCGGGCCGGCCGAATCGTCCGATGTCGTTCGGAAACCAGGACTTCGACGCCGCACGTTCCACGTCGTCCCAGTCGGGACCCCAGCCGGCTTCCTCGGCCGCCTCGAGTGTCAGCTCTCGCGCCGGGTCGGTGAGGATCGCCCCCGGCGCCACGATGTTGGCGGTGACCCCGGTTCCCGCGAGTTCTCGGGCGAGCGAGACCGTGAGGTTGTGTCGCGCGGCCAGGGTGGCGCTGTAGTGGGGGTGCGTGGCGGCCGGTTGTATCGCCAACCCGCCACCGATCTGGATGACGCGGCCCCATCCGCGCGTGCGCATACCCGGCACGAGGTGGCCGATCATTCGCACCCCGGAGACGACGTTGACCTGATAGATGTGCGCCCACTGGTCATCGCTGAGATCCCGCCAGGCGAGTCCGTCGTAGCGGCCCGCGTTGTTGACCAGGATGTCGACGTCGCCCGCTGCCCCCGCCACGGACGTCGCGTCGGCGGCGGACGCCAGGTCACCCAGGACGGCGGTGGCATCCCCTCCGTCCGCGCGGATGCGTTCGGCGACCGCGTGTGTGCGGTCCGGGTCACGGCCGTGCACGATCACCGAAGCGCCCTCTGCTGCCAGCATTTCGGCAGCGGCCCGGCCCAGGCCCGCACTCGAGCCGGTGATCAGGGCCCGCTTTCCCGTCAATCCCATATCCACGACGATTCTCCTTCTCTACAGTCGTAGACTTCTTCGTATGTATACATACGTAGACTTGGCCGGTTCAATTCCCTAACGTTGAGGGATGCCGACTGGTCCAACCCGATCCCGTGACGCCGCCGCGACCCGAGAGGCGATCCTGCTCTCGGCGATCCGGCATTTCGCGAAGGCGGGATACGACGGTGTCGGCGTCCGCGAGATCGCCCGTGATGCCGGGGTCACCGCGATGATGGTGAACAGGTACTTCGGCACCAAGGAGCAGTTGTTCGCAGAGGCGGTCGACGTCTCGTTCGCACCGCCGGTGTTCATCGCCGACAATGCCGACGACCTGGCCCGAAGCACCGCCACGGCGTTGGTCGCTCATTCCGAGCCGGGTGCCGAAGGCCTCGAACCGTTCTTCATCCTGTTGCGGTCGGCCTCGAATCCCCGCTGCGCCGAGATCGTTCGCGACGCCATCGAGCGCCATGTGGGGAAACGGCTCGCCGGACAACTGCCCGAGCCGGGGCGCCGCATGCGCAGCGACGTGGTGCTGTCCGTGATCAGCGGAGTGCTCCTGATGCGGCGTGTCATCGGCGTCCGCGGGCTGAACGGCCGACAGGCCGATCGGCTCGAGGACCTTCTCGAGGCGGTGTTCGACGCCATCATCGACACCGACCTGGGTTGAGATGCGACGTGGACCGACCCCTTACACTTGCGCCTAGGTTTGTCACGCCACGGCCCGAGGGAGCTGACCATGGACTTCTCGCGGGTGGAGCTGTCCGACGACGATGCCGCGTTCCAGGCCGAGCTGCGGGCGTTCCTGGCCGTCGTGGTGACCGACGACGTGATCGCCCGCGACCGGCGGACCGGTGAGAACTTCGACGAGGCCGTGCATCTCGCGCTCGGAGACGCGGGCTACCTCGCCCGCGACTTCAACGCGGCGAGCGACGGCGGTTTCACCGCGGTGCAGCGCCGGATCTGGGAAGTCGAGATCGGCCGCGCCCACACCCCGTGGTTCCACTGGCCCACGACGGCGATGGTCGCCCACAGCGTCGTCCGGTTCGGATCGGCGGAGTTACGCGACGACGTGCTGCCGAAGGTGCTGTCCGGCCACCAGCGGCTGTGCCTCGGCTACACCGAACCCGAGGGCGGTTCGGACGTGGCCACCTGCAAGACCCGTGCGGTCCGCGACGGTGACGGCTGGATCATCAACGGCGCGAAGATGTTCACGTCCAACGCGCATAACGCGCACTACGTCTTCCTGATCACCAACACCGATCCCGGCGCGGCCAAGCACAAGAGCCTGACGATGTTCCTGGTGCCGCTGGACTCGGCGGGCGTGGAGATCCAGGCGCTGCGGACCGTCGACGGTGACCGCACCAACATCACCTTCTACAGCGACGTCCGGGTGTCCGACCGATATCGGGTCGGCGACGTCAACGGCGGCTGGACGGTGCTGCGCGACGCCCTGCACGCCGAACACGGCACCGTCGAACGTGACGCCGAGGGGCTGTCGAAGCTGGCGACGATGTCCGAACACCTGCTGGTGACGGCCGAGGCGGTCGACGCCGTCGCCGCGGCGGTCTCCGAACCCGGCGCCGATGGGCGCCGTCTCACCGATGACGGCTCGGTGTGCCACCGGCTGGGGCGGGCGATCGCCCGGCTCGAGGCGGCGATGAGCACGCCGCAGATGTACGGGCGGGTGGCAATCGCACAGACCATGCGCGACATCTCGCCCGACCTGATGGACGTGCTGGGCGCGGCGGGCGCGCTACCGGCGGACACCGCGGAGAACGGGGGAGCGGAGTACATCTTCCGGCTGGCCGGCCCCACCGGCATCTACGGCGGCACCCTCGAGGTGTTCCGCAACATGATCGCGCAGCAGGCGCTCGGACTCGGCCGGCCGAACTACTCGCCGGCCCGCACGTCATAGCGCGGCGATCACCGAGTCGGCCAGCAGGTCCAGCGTCGCGTCGGACGCACGGTCGTGAGTGAACAGCACGATCTGCGTGAAGCCCAGCTCCCGCAACGCGTGCAGCCGGTCGACGATGGCGGGTGCGGTACCCACCAGACCGCCGTCGTGCAGACCGAAACCTGGCCCGCCGAACCGTTTCTCGGCCAACGCCCGAACCTCGGGCAGGGCGGCGTCATCGGGGGCGAGCGCCATCACCGCCTCGACCGACATGACGATCGACGCCGGGTCGCGGCCGACGTCGGCGCAGGCGGACCGCAACGCCTCGACCTTGCGCTCGAGGTCCCCGAGCGCGTACGTCGGCACGTTCCAGACGTCGGCGTAGCGGGCGACCAGCGGCAGGGTGTAGCGCTCGCCCACCCCGCCGACCACGATCGGCGGCCGCGGGCGCTGCACCGGCCCTGGCTTCACCGGCATGTCCCGGACGGTGTAGTGCTCGCCGCTGAAGTCGATGCGCTCGTCGGCGAAGGCCTGATGCAGGATCTCGAGCGTCTCGCCCAGGCGTTGCGAGCGCTCCGCGAACGTGCCCCACGGCAATCCGGTGCGCTCGTGCTCGTCGGCGATGGAGCCGCTTCCGATGCCGAGCTGCAGCCGGCCGGCCGAGATCTGGTCGAGCGTGGTGGCCATCTTGGCCAGTACCGCCGGGTGACGAAACTGGTTGCACAGCACCATGTGTCCGACCCGTAGCCGCTCGGTGCGGCTGAGCAGCGCCGTTGCCAGTGTCCACGCCTCCAGCGACGGGTAGTCCGGAGCGCCGGGCCCGTATAGGTGGTCGTAGAGCCACAGCGTGCCGATTCCCGCCTGCTCGCAGCGCTGCGCGCGGTGCAGCACGTCGGCGTAGGAGAAGCCGATCTGCGGCACGTAGACCCCGATGTCGAGGTCGGTCATGACCGGCCGGCCGGAGTGAAACTCTCGTTATTCATCAGCGAGAATCGTATTCTCCTGAGGACGCCCGCCACAACGCAGCCGACTCGACGTGTCCGGAAAGGCCGACGATGCACTTCGCGATCACGCACCCGATGCACACCCACCCGTACAACCCGGAGCTGGTGACCGGGGCCGGGGTGGCGAAGGTCGCGGTGGCCGCCGAGGCGGCCGGCTTCAGTGGGTTCGGCTTCACCGACCACCCCGCGCCGACGCAGCGCTGGCTGGAGGCCGGCGGCCACGACGCGCTGGACCCGTTCGTGGCGATGGGCTTCGCCGCGGCGCACACCACCACGCTGCGGCTGGTACCCAACATCGTCGTGCTGCCCTACCGGAATCCGTTCGTGGTGGCCAAGGCCGGCGCGACGCTCGACCTGCTGTCCGGCGGACGCTTCACGCTCGCGGTCGGCGTCGGCTACCTCAAGCGCGAGTTCGCCGCGCTCGGCGTGGACTACGACAATCGCACCACCCTGTTCGAGGAGGCGCTGGCGACCATCCGCGCGGCATGGACGTCGGACGACCTGAGCATCGAGGGCAGCGGCTTCACCGCCAAGGGCATCACCGCCCACCCGCGGCCGGTGACGCGGCCACACCCGCCCATCTGGATCGGCGGGAACACCGCGTCGGCGCGCGACCGGGTGGTGCGCTACGGCGACGGCTGGTGCCCGTTCGCGGCGCCCGCCCAACTGGCCCAGACCGCGCGCACCGCGGCACTCGACTCCGTCGGCGCGCTGGAATCCGCCGTCGAGGACCTGCGCCGGCGGGCGGAAGCTGCCGACCGCGACCCTGCCACGCTCGACGTGGCGTTCAACAACCGCGAAGGCGGCGACCCGGGGTCAGCCGACTTCGACGCCGACGTCTACCTCGCCGGTGTCGAGAAGCTCGCGGCGGCCGGCGTCACCTGGATCCAGGTGAGCATCCCCGGCGACAGCCTGATCCACGCCTGCGAGGCCGTCGAGCGCTTCGGTGCCGAGGTGATCGACCGGGTCTAACACCCGCAGCCGGTGCCGGTCGCGGGCAACTCGGCGAGCATGTCGGCGCGGGCGCCGTCGAAGCTCAGGTGGCCGGTGATCGGCAGGCACTCTGGCGGAGGATCGGGATAGCTCCACGCGACGTCGGCGACGACGTCTCCGTCGGCCGTGACCGCCGACCAGTAGGTGGCCCAACCCTTGTAGTTGCAGTAGCTCGTCGTCTCGCTGAGCCGCAGCAGGTCCATCCGCACCCGGTCCGGGTGCACGTAAAGCACCGGCGCCAGCGCGGTCTCGAACACGGCGACCGTGTCGACATTGTCGACCAGGACCGTGCCCGCCACGCTGACGCGTAGACCGCGCCGGCCGGGGCGGCAGTCGACGCGGTGGTACGGATTGGGCGGGTAGTGCACGAGTTCGCGGCCCTCTTCGACCCACCGGTCCACCGCGTCCCACGGGACATGGACGTAGCCCGGCGCCTCGTCGACCGGATGGTGTGGCAGCGCCTTCGCCACCGCCTCGGGGAAGGCGTAACTGAGTGGCAGGCCGCCGCGATGCACCAGCAGGGCCTCCTCCGTGTCGATCACGGTTTTTCCCTGCGCCATCGCCTGGATGCGGCGAGGATGGGGTTCGACGAACACCGTGCCGGGGCTGACCGGCGGGTGGAACCAACCTGCGGGATCGGCGCTGAGCGGGCCGCGACCGGTGACGAGGCTCATGCGCCGAGGTTACAGATGGCAGGCGCACTGTCTCGCCGCCGCGTGGGCGCACGTGCGTGCGGTGTAGGCCGCGCCGTTTGCGGGCACAGGAGGAGTGGGGCGACGAATGGGGGACCCGTGAGACGGCTGAACGGCGTTGACGCGCTCATGTTGTACAGCGAGACGCCCGAAATCCACATGCACACAATGAAGATCGGCATCCTCGACGTGTCCGGTGTGCCCGGCGGCTTCAGCATGGAGATGTTCCGCCGCATCGCGGGCCCGCGGCTGCAGGCGCTCACACCGCTGCGCCTTCAGCTCGTCGACATCCCGCTGCGGGTGCACCATCCGATGTGGTGCGAGAACGCCGAGATAGACCTCGACTATCACGTCCGGTCGGTACGGGTCCGCGCGCCGGGCGGCCGCCGGGAACTCGACGAACTGATCGGCGAGATCGCCAGCACGCCACTGGACCGCAGCCGTCCGCTGTGGGAGATGTACCTCGCCGAGGGCCTGACCGGCGACCGCATCGCGATCATCCACAAGGTGCATCACGTGCTCGCCGACGGCACCGCATCGGCCAACCAGATGGCCAGGGCGCTGGCGCCCGAGGCGCCGCCGGAGACGACGGTGGCCGCCAGCGCGCCGGAGTTGCGGACGACGGGCAGCCTGCTCGCCGCCGCAGGCCGCGACCATGCCCGGCTGGTGCGCCGGCTGCCGAGACTGATGCGCGAGACGGCGGCGGGGGTGGCAGAGGTGCGCAGGGACGTGAAGAAACGCGGCCGCCATCCCGACCTGGCGCGGAACTTCGCGCCGCCGCCGACATTCATCAATCACGTCGTCTCGCCGGTACGCCGGTTCGCCACCACGCCGCTGGCGCTGGCCGACGTGAAGGAGGCCGCGGCGGCGCTGGGCGTCACGCTCAACGACGTGGTGCTGGCGACGGTGTCGGGGGCGCTGCGGGAGTTGTTGCTGCGCTACGACGGCAAGGCGGACCAGCCCCTGATCGCGGGTGTGCCGGTGAGCATCGACCCGTCGCCGGATCGGCTGGTGGGCAACGAGTTCAGCTATCTGACGCCGTCGCTGCCGACCCATGTCGAGGACGTCGGCGAGCGGGTCCGGCTGACCGCGCTGTCCACGTCGATCGCCAAGGAGACCCACCGGCTGCTCGGCCCGACGCTCGTCGCGTCGTGGTTGAACTACCTGCCGCCACAGGTCACTCCGCCGCTGTTCCGTTTTCAGGGCAGGCGGGTGGAGTCGAGCACCATCATGAACCTGACCGTCTCGAACGTCCGCGGACCGTCGCGTCCCGGGCGGGTGGAAGGCGCGGCGGTCACCGAGATCTACTCGGTCGGTCCGCTGGTCGCGGGCAGCGGCATGAACGTCACCGTGTGGAGCTACGTCGACCAGCTCAACGTGTCGGTGCTCACCGACGACCGCACCCTGGCCGATCCGCACGAAGCCACCGACGCCATCCGCCGGGCCTTCTGCGAGATCCGCGCTGCCGCCGACATATCCAGCCCACTGACTCCGACCGTGGACACGCTGCCGCTCGCCGCGGCTGTGGGGTAGCGCCCAGGGCGGGCGTGCCTGCCGGTGGCCGTCACGACATCGCGGGCAGCTGACTGGATCCGTGACGACGCTTTACAGAATGCCGTTCGAATGTCACGCTGAGGGCGCCGGTCGACCAGTGAACGGAGCTGCCCATGACCACCCAGTCCGCGCGCACCGACGGGGACCTCCGCCGATTCCGCCCGGATGTGCGCGACAACGGCGCCTCGAGCAGGCTGCTGCGCTACCGGCTCGACGTGCTGGCGGTCGACGCGACCGACGCCGCCCGGTTCGCGGGCGGCTGGCTGTTCGACCGCGCTATGGCGGGCTGGCAGGTCAACGTCCTGGTCGCCGACGCTCGCGACACCCGGCCGATGCAGATCCTCGGTGCGACGGTCCTCGACCTGGGCGACGCCCTGGAATCGGTGGTCGCCGACCCGGAGCACGCGGCCGGACTGGCGGTCTCGGCGGCGGCGCTGGCCGACGGACGCGTCCATGGCGCGGTGGGGGACCTGCTGGCCACCGGCAGAACCGAGGTGGCGATGTGGGGTGGGCGCTGGCCGGACCGCTTCGGCGGCGCCGACGCCGTCAGCTACCGGTTGAGCGCCGCGGCGCGGGTGTTCAAGACGCACGCGATGGCGGCGGCGGGTGTCGACACCCCGGTCGGGGCCGACGAGAGGATGCACCGGGGCGGCTACCGCCCGATCGACTCCGACCTGGTGCCGATCGATTGACTCAGCGGATCCAGCCGCGTCGGCGCAGCCACCAGTCCCGCACCACCCAGGCGATGAGGACGGCGGCGAAGCCGATGACGAACCAGTCCTCGACGCGTCCGACGTGGTTGCCGCGCAGCATCGTCAGCAGGAACCCGGCCGCCAGCAGCAGCCCGATGTGGATGATGCGGTGGTTCTCCTTGCTCCAGCCCCACTCGGCGGAGGGCACATCTTCGACGTCGACGCCGGTGTGTCGTTCCACTTCGGTGCTGGCCACGGAGTGCTCCTCACGGTCGGGCTGGGCAACTGCCCATGATTCTGGCACATCACCGCGGGCGTACGACAGAGCGTCGTACTGCCCGGTCCGCGGGCGGGCGAGTCACCCGAGATCCGCGTACCGGCGCAACGCCTCGGCGCGTTCCCTGGCGTGATCGACGATGGGCTCGGGATAACCGGCCGGCCTGCGGTCGGCGGGGAGGTGTACGTCCGCGTCGCCCGGCAGGTCGGCGAGCTCGGGCACCCAGCGCCGGATGTAGACGCCGTCGGGATCGAACTTCTTGCCCTGGGTGGTCGGGTTGAACACCCGGAAGTACGGCGCGGCGTCGGTGCCGCTGCCCGCGGTCCACTGCCAGCCGTGCTGGTTGTTGGCCATGTCGCCGTCGACGAGCTGGTCGAGGAACCACCGCGCACCCCACTGCCACGGCAGATGCAAGTCTTTGACCAGGAACGACGCCACGATCATCCGCACCCGGTTGTGCATCCAGCCGATCTCGGCGAGCTGGCGCATCCCCGCGTCGACGATCGGGAAGCCGGTGCGGCCGCTCTTCCACGCCTCGAAGGCCTTGTCGGCGTCGGAGCCCTCGTCGGTCTTGATGGCGTCGAATCCGCGGTTCCAGTTCCACCACACGCTGTGCGGCCACTCGTGCAGCACCGAGGCGTAGAAGTCGCGGAACGCGAGCTCGCGCAGGTAGGCCTGAGCGCCCTTGCCGCTGCCGAGATCGCCGACCATCGAACGCGGATGGATGGTGCCGAACTTCAGGTGCGCCGACATCCGGCTGGTGTTGTCGAGGTCGGGCCGGTTGCGGTCGTCGGCGTAGCCGCGCAGCGCGGTGTCCACGAACTGCTGCCACTGCGCGCGTGCGGCGCGCTCGCCGGCGGGCAGGTCGAGGGCGATCCCGTCGTCGGGGATGTCGACCCCGCCGGGTGCGTCGGCCGGATCGATCCACCGCGCCGATTCCGGCCCGGTCCGCGCCGGCGCCCGCCAGCCGTGGTTGCGCCATGCGGCGAAGAACGGGGTGAACACCTTGTACGGTTCGCCGTCGCCCTTGGTGACCCGGCCGGGCGCCACGAGGTACGGCGAGCCCGACGCCTCCAGCGGCACACCGTCGCCGATGCCGTTCAGAGCCTCCCGGACGGCGTCGTCGCGGCGCCTGCCGAACGGCGTGAAGTCCGCCGAGACGTGCACCGACGTCGCGCCGATCGCCGTGACCAGCGCGGGAATCCGCTCCTCCGGGCGGCCCTCGGTGACCAGCAGCCGACCGCCGAGGTTGTCGCGCAGGTCGCGCAGCGCGTCATGCAGGTACTGCAGCCGCCGCGGACCGGAGGAACGGGCCAGCCGCGGGTCGAGCACGTAGCACGCGAGCACCTCGCCGTCGGACTGCGCGGCGTCGATCAGCGGGGGCAGGTCGTGCAGCCGAAGGTCGCGGCGGAACCACAGCAGTGTCGGCATGTCTGTGATGCTGCCCCCAACCGGCGCGCAGGAAACACCGTGGGACTGACGGAAGGATGACGTATGCAGTTCTGGAGCGGAGCGACGTTCCTGGAGACGACGGAGGCCATCGCCGTCGCGCGGATCCTCGACGAGACCGGGTTCGACGGGATGGTGTGCTCCGACCACACGGTCTACCCGCGCGAGCTGTCGTCGCCGTACCCGGACTCGCCGACCGGCAAGCCGATGTGGGCGCCCGAGACCGCGTGGCCGGACTCCTGGGTGCTCATCGGCGCGATGGCCGCCGTCACGACGAATCTGCGGTTCAGCAATGCCGTCTACATCGCGCCGGCCCGACCGCTGATCGAGGTCGCCAAGGTGGTCGCCACCGCGGCGGTGGTCTCCCGGGGCCGGGTGTCGCTCGGCGTCGGCGCCGGCTGGATGCGCGAGGAGTACACGCTGATGGGTCAGGATTTCGCGACCCGTGGCAGGCGTCTCGACGAGATGATCCCCGCGCTGCGGGCGCTGTGGCGCGGCGGCTGGGTGTCCTGGCGGGGCGAGCACTACGACGTGCCCGAGCTGATGCTCGAACCGCACCCGCCCGCGCCGGTGCCCATCCTCTGCGGCGGTGAGTCCGAGGCGGCGCTGCGCCGGGCGGCGCGGCTGTGCGACGGCTGGGTCGGCTACGCCTACGCCTGGGACGACGCGGTCCACTACGTCGACCGGCTGACCGCGCTGCGGCGTGAGTACGGCCGCGCCGACGAGCCGTTCGAGGTGCTGCTGGCGTTGCGCGAGCAACCCACCGCCGATCTGTACAACCGTGCCCGCGACGCCGGCATCACCGCGGTGATGTGCGCGCCGTGGCTCGGCCCCGGCGGCGCCGGTGCGGGCGACCACCCAGAGGACCGGTTCCGCGGACCGATCGAGCGGTTCGCCGAGGACATCATCGCCAAGGTGCGCTGACGCGGACGCCGCCGGCTGCCACAATCCGGGCATGACGCCTGACGGCTATCCGCGGGACATGGTCGGGTACGGCGCGCACCCACCCGATCCGCAGTGGCCCGGCGGGGCGAACATCGCCGTGCAGTTCGTCCTCAACTACGAGGAGGGCGCCGAGAACAATGTGCTGCACGGCGACGCGGCGTCGGAGACGTTCCTGTCCGAGATCGTCGGCGCCCAGCCCTTCCCGAACCGGCACATGAGCATGGAGTCGCTCTACGAGTACGGATCCCGGGCCGGGCTGTGGCGGGTGCTGCGGGTGTTCGACCGGCGCGGGTTGCCGCTCACCGTGTTCGGGGTCGCCGACGCGCTGGCCCGCAATCCCGATGCCGTCGCCGCGTTCCTCGCCCGCGGCGACGAGATCGCCTGCCACGGGCTGCGCTGGATCAGCTATCAGCTCGTCGACCCCGACGTCGAGCGCGACCACATGGCCCGCGCGGTCCGCCTGCTGACCGAGCTCACCGGCGCCCCGCCGGCCGGCTGGTACACCGGCCGCGACTCGCCGCAGACCCGGCGGCTGGTGGTCGAGCACGGCGGGTTCCTGTACGACTCCGACTCCTACGCCGACGACCTGCCGTACTGGACCACCGTGGCCGGGCGGTCGCACCTCGTGGTGCCCTACACCCTCGACACCAACGACATGCGCTTCGCCACGCCCGGCGGATTCCCCAGCGGCACAGAGTTCTTCACGCACCTGCGGGACGCGTTCGACGTGCTCTACGCCGAGGGGGCGGCCGGTGCACCGAAGATGCTGTCGATCGGGCTGCACTGTCGCCTGGTCGGCAGGCCCGCCCGCACCGCGGCGCTCGAGCGGTTCCTCGATCACGTGCAGGCCCACGACCGGGTGTGGATCACCCGGCGGGTGGACATCGCGCGGCACTGGGCGGCCCGGTTCCCGACATGACATTGCGCTGACACCATGATGGTGTCACCATGACGTCATGGATCTGCAGCCCTACGTCGACGCGGTGCGCCACGAGCTCGACCTGGCCGCCCGCGCCGGCGGGCCGGATGCCGCCGTACTCGCGGACAGGCTGACCGCCCCACTCGAATCGGCCCTGCGCCTGGCGCTGCTGGAGGCACTCTCGGAGGCGGCCGAGCTGATCACCCGTGAGCTCGCCCCCGGCTCCGTCGACGTCCGGCTGCGCGGCCGCGACCCCGACTTCACCGTCGCCCCTGCCGAGCCACCCGAGCCCCCACCGGCGCCCACCGGCCCCGATCCGGACGACGAGGGCGGCACCTGGCGCGTCACCCTGCGGCTGCCCGAGAACATGCGGCCCGGGGTGGACGCGGCGGCCCGTGAAACCGGGGTGTCGGTCAACGCCTGGCTGGTGCGCTCGGTGGCCGCCGCGCTCGCCCCGCAGCGGGGCAGACCCCGCACGTCTACCGACAAGTCCTTCAGCGGCTGGGTCCGCTGACACCACCCGAGGAGATTCCGATGCCCACGTTCCCCACGCCAGAACCGATCGTCGCCGACGTCGAGGTGGTCGCCGGGTCGGTGCGCCTCACAGCCGGCGACCGCGACGACACCGTTGTCGACATCCGGCCCCGCGATCCGTCGCGCGCGTCCGACATACGGGCCGCCGAGAACGCGCGGGTGGACTTCGCCAACGGTCGGCTCAAGATCGCCGCCGGCCCCAAGATGCTGGCGCTCGGCGGCAGGGGAGCGGTCGACGTCGACATCGCGCTGCCGTCGCGCTCACGGCTCCAGGCGTCGACGGCATCGGCCGACGTGTACGCCGACGGCCTGCTCGGCGACTGCCGCTTCTCGTCGGCGAGCGGCAGGGTCGCTCTGGACATCGTCGAGGGAAACCTCAAGGCGGACACCGCTTCCGGGGATGTCGCCGTCAAGAGCGTGGCGGGCCCGGTATCGATATCGACCGCCTCGGGGGACGCCGTGGTGGAGATCCTGCACGGTGAGCTGAATTTCCAGGCGGCCAGCGGCGGGCTGACGGTCGGGGAATTGCACGGCAACGCGCGGGCACAGACCGCCTCGGGCCCGACGACCGTGACCACCGCCGTGACCGGCTCGCTGCGAGCACGCACCGCCAGCGGCGATGTCGAGATCGGCCTGCCGCACGGCACCGCTGCCCGGCTCGACGTCAGCACCGCGTCCGGCACGGTCCGCAACACCCTGCAGCCGTCGGACGGCCCCTCGGACGGAGACCGGACACTGGAGGTGCACGCGCGGACCGGATCCGGTGACATCCTGGTGCGCCGCTTCGACGGCGCGGTGCGCTGAACGCCCCGTGATCGGAGCTCTCGACACGGAGCTCTCGACATGGAGCCCACCGACACGGAGCCCCCCGCCACGTGGGGGAACGTGGCGGGGGACGGGATCAGTGCCGGGTGCGTCAGTTCGCCGGCGGCATCAGCACCGTGTCGATCATGTAGACGGTGGCGTTGGCGGTCTGCACGCCGCCGCACACCACCGAGGCGTCGTTGACCTTGAGGTCGCCGCCCTGACCGGTGACCGTCACGTCGGCGCCCTGCACCGTCTTGTGCGTGCCGACCACCTGCGCGGGCTCGGCCCGGCCCGGGACGACGTGGTAGGTCAGGATGTTGGTGAGCAGCGGCCCGTCGGTCTTCAGCTTCTCGATGGTCGCCGGGTCGATCTTGGCGAACGCCGCATCGGTGGGGGCGAACACGGTGAACTCGCCGCCGTTGAGGGTGTCGACCAGATTCACCTGAGGATTGAGCTGGCCGGACACCGCCTGGGTCAGGGTCTTGAGCATGGGGTTGTTCGACGCGGCCGTCGCGACCGGCTCCTGGGCCATCCCCATCACCGAGCCGGGACCGGTCGGCACCTGCTGCGCGTAGCCGGCGCAACCCGGCCCCACCAGGCCGGTGGCCGGCTGGGCGGTAGCGACCGCGGCGCCGCTCAGTGACAGACCGACCGCGGCCACCGCTGCACAACCTGCTCCGGCAACCTTCTTCGTGAGATTCATCGACTCGCGCTCCTTTTCGTCAGGGGCGACAGGTGTCGCCGTCCTCGTCACTTCGACTGCTATTCGGCACCGATTGGCTCACGGATGGGTAACGGGCTCAACAGATTTCGCGCAGCGGAAGGTCGAATCGGCGCACGACGTCCCCCGGGCACGTCGAATGCCCGGGGGACGGTCGCTGACGGAACGGCGCTCAGTTCGCCGGAGGCATCAGCACCGTGTCGATCATGTAGACGGTCGCGTTCGCGGTCTGCACCCCGCCGCACACCAGGCCCGCGTCGTTGACCTTCAGGCCCTCGCCCTCACCGGTCACGGTGACGTCGGCGCCCTGCACGGTCTTGTGTGTGCCGGCCACCTTGTCGGGAGCCGCGCCCGGACCCGGCACCACGTGGTAGGTCAGGATGCTGGTCAGCAGGTCCGAGTCGGTCTTGAGCTTATCGATGGTCGCCGGGTCGATCTTGGCGAACGCGTCGTCGGTCGGTGCGAAGACGGTGAACTCGCCGCCGTTGAGCGTGTCGACCAGATTCACGTTCGGGTTGAGCTGCCCGGAGAGCGCCTGGGTCAGCGTCTTGAGCATCGGGTTGTTGGACGCAGCGACGGTCACCGGGTCGGCGGCCATGCCGGTCACCGAACCGGGGCCGGACGGCACCTGCTCGGCGTAGGTGGCGCAGCCCGAGCCGACCAGGTTCGCGGCCGGATCGGCCGCCGCGCTCGACGGGGCGGACGACGTGGCGCTCTCCGCGGCCGACGATGCCGCGCTGGTCGCCGAAGAGCCGGTGCTCGACGCCTCCTCGCTCGAACACGCCGCGGCGCCGAACACGGCCAACGCGCTCAGGCCTGCTGCCGCAACGGCCTTGCGGTGGACGGTGTACCTCTTCGTTGAAACCACTGCCACTCCTCGGTACGCGGACGCGGCGGTGCCGCCGTCCTGGTGATCTGACACCGGGGATTCGGGGTGGTGTGCGTCACGGACGGGCCACGGCAGCCGTCGTCACAAACGCGTCACATTCAAGATCGGGGCGCGGTGTGCACCGGGCGGCTCCCCGGAGGCGGCACAATAGTCCGGTGAGCTCATCCGGATCTCGGCAGCGGGTGCTGATCCTCGGCAGCACCGGGTCGATCGGCACCCAGGCGCTCGAGGTGATCGCCGCCAATCCGGACCGGTTCGAGGTGGTCGGGCTGGCCGCCGGCGGCAACAACCCCGACCTGCTGGCCCGCCAGCGGGCCGAGACCGGCGCCACCGGGCTCGCTGTCACCGACCCCGCGGCCGCCGAGCGCATCGATGACGTCACCCACAGCGGCCCGGACGCCGTCACCCGGTTGGTGCAGGACACCGAAGCCGATGTGGTGCTCAACGCCCTGGTCGGAGCGCTGGGCCTGGAGCCCACCCTGGCCGCCCTCGCCACCGGCGCGCGGCTCGCACTGGCCAACAAGGAGTCGCTGGTGGCCGGCGGTCCGCTGGTGCTGCGCGCGGCCGCGCCCGGCCAGATCGTGCCGGTCGACTCCGAGCACTCGGCGATGGCGCAGTGCCTGCGCGGCGGCACCGCCGGGGAGGTCGCCCGGCTGGTGCTCACCGCGTCCGGCGGCCCGTTCCTCGGCTGGTCGGCCGACGACCTCGAGTCGGTGAGCCCCGAACAGGCCGGCAAGCACCCCACCTGGTCCATGGGCCCGATGAACACTCTGAACTCGGCGACGCTGGTCAACAAGGGCCTCGAGCTGATCGAGACCCACCTGCTGTTCGGTATCCCGTACGACCGCATCGACGTGGTCGTGCACCCGCAGTCGATCGTGCACTCGATGGCCACCTTCACCGACGGGTCGACCCTGGCGCAGGCCAGCCCGCCCGACATGAAGCTGCCGATCGCGCTGGCGCTGGGCTGGCCGGACCGGGTGCCCGGGGCCGCCGCCGCATGCGACTTCTCCACCGCCACCACCTGGGAGTTCCTGCCGCTGGACGACGACGTGTTCCCAGCGGTGCGACTGGCCCGCGCGGCGGGCACCGCAGGCGGCTGCCTGACCGCGGTCTACAACGCGGCCAACGAGGAGGCCGCCGCGGCGTTCCTGGACGGCCGCATCTCCTTCCCGGCCATCGTCCGGACGGTCGGCGAGGTGCTGGCCGCCGGCGACGAGTGGGCCGCCGAACCGGCTACCGTGGAGGAGGTACTCGAGGCGCAGAGATGGGCCCGCGAGAAGGCCCGCTCCGTGCTCACCCAGGAGGTACTGCCCGCCCGATGATGTTCGTTGTTGGCGTCGCGCTGTTCGCGCTCGCGATTCTGGTCTCGGTGGCCCTGCACGAATGCGGCCACATGTGGGTGGCGCGCGCCACCGGTATGAAGGTGCGCCGGTACTTCGTCGGCTTCGGACCGACGCTGTGGTCCACCCGCAGGCCCAACAAGCTGGGGGAGACCGAGTACGGCGTCAAGGCCATCCCGCTCGGCGGCTTCTGCGACATCGCAGGCATGACCCCGGTCGACGAACTCGACCCCGCCGACCGCCCGTACGCGATGTACCGGCAGAAGGTGTGGAAGCGGGTGGCGGTGCTGTTCGCCGGCCCCGGCATGAACTTCGTCCTCGGCATGGTGATCATCTACGGCATCGCGCTGACCTGGGGTCTGCCCGACCTCAACCCGCCCACCACCGCCGTCGTCGGCGAGACCGTGTGTGTCGCGCCGCAGGTCTCGAAGACCGAGATGGGCGAGTGCACCGGCCCGGGGCCCGCCGCGCTGGCCGGTATCCGGCCCGGCGACACCGTCGTCAAGGTCGGTGAGACCCCGGTGGCGAACTTCAAGGAGATGGTGACCGCCGTCCGGACCCTCGACGGGCCGACGCCGTTCACGGTGGAGCGCGACGGCAGCGAATTCACCACCGTGGTGGACGTCACCCGCATCGAGCGCTTCACCACCACCGACAGTGACACCCCGTCGGAAGTCGGCGCTGTCGGCATCGGTGCACCCGACCCGCTGCAATGGGCGCAGTACAACCCGCTGACCGCGGTGCCCGGCACCTTCGCGTTCACCGGCGACCTCGCCGTCCAGCTCGGCCAGTCGCTGGCGAAGATCCCCACCAAGATCGGCGCGCTGGTGGACTCGATCGGCGGTGGCGAACGCGACCCCGAAACCCCGATCAGCGTGGTCGGCGCCAGCATCATCGGCGGTGACACCGTCGACGCCGGCGTGTGGGAGTTGTTCTGGCTCTTCCTGGCTCAGCTCAACTTCGTCCTCGGCGCGGTGAACCTGATCCCGCTGCTGCCCTTCGACGGCGGGCACATCGCGGTGGCGGTGTTCGAGAAGATCCGCAACATGATCCGGTCGGCGCGCGGCAAGGTGGCCGCGGCGCCGGTGAACTATCTCAAGCTGATGCCCGCTACTTACGTAGTCTTGGTGGTGCTGGTCGGCTACATGCTGCTGACCGTGACCGCCGACTTCGTCAACCCGATCAGGTTGCAGTAGCCGGCCCTGAACCTACGGAGATGCTGTGACCTCGATAGGCCTGGGCATGCCGGCACCGCCGGCGCCGGTGCTCGCGCCGCGCCGCAAGACGCGTCAGCTGATGGTGCGCGACGTCGGTGTCGGCAGCGACCACCCGATCGCCGTGCAGTCGATGTGCACGACCAAGACCCACGACATCAACGCGACGCTGCAGCAGATCGCCGAACTGACGGCGTCGGGCTGCGACATCGTGCGGGTGGCGTGCCCGCGGCAGGAGGACGCCGACGCGTTGCCCGCCATCGCCAAGAAGTCGCAGATCCCGGTGATCGCCGACATCCACTTCCAGCCCAAGTACATCTTCGCCGCGATCGACGCCGGCTGTGCCGCCGTGCGCGTCAACCCGGGCAACATCAAGGAGTTCGACGGCCGGGTCAAGGAGGTCGCCAAGGCGGCGGGCGCGGCGGGCATCCCGATCCGCATCGGCGTCAACGCCGGCTCGCTCGATCCGCGGTTGATGAAGAAGTACGGCAAGGCCACCCCCGAGGCGCTGGTCGAGTCGGCGCTGTGGGAGGCCTCGCTGTTCGAGGAGCACGGCTTCGGCGACATCAAGATCAGCGTCAAGCACAACGACCCGGTGATCATGGTCGCGGCCTACGAACAGCTCGCCGCGCAGTGCGACTACCCGCTGCACCTCGGTGTCACCGAGGCGGGGCCCGCATTCCAGGGCACCATCAAGTCCGCCGTCGCGTTCGGCGCGCTGCTGAGCAAGGGCATCGGCGACACCATCCGCGTCTCGCTGTCCGCGCCCCCGGTCGAGGAGATCAAGGTCGGCAACCAGATCCTCGAGTCGCTGAACCTGCGGCCGCGCGGCCTGGAGATCGTGTCGTGCCCGTCGTGCGGCCGGGCCCAGGTGGACGTCTACACGCTGGCCAACGAGGTCAGCGCCGGCCTCGAGGGCATGGACATACCGCTTCGGGTCGCGGTGATGGGCTGCGTCGTCAACGGGCCGGGCGAGGCGCGCGAGGCGGACCTCGGCGTCGCATCCGGAAACGGCAAGGGACAGATCTTCGTTCGCGGCGAGGTCATCAAGACCGTGCCCGAGGCGCAGATCGTCGAGACCCTGATCGAAGAGGCGATGCGCATCGCCGCCGAGATGGACTCCGGCGAGACAAGTGACAGCGGTTCACCTGTTGTCACCGTAAGCTGAGGGCGGCCCTGTGGTCGGGGTCACGACCGCACGAACAGAAAGACGCGCGATGTCGGCACCGCCGCTGTTCCGCCATGTCGACGAGCGACGGGTGTCGGTGGTGCGGGACGCCGCCACGGTCCTCGAGGTGCTCGACCGTGATCCGATCGGGTCCTGCATGGTCGCGGCCCGGGTGGCCGACCACGGCGTCGACCCCGGTGCCATCGGTGGTGAGCTGTGGACCCGCCGGGGCGCCGCCGAGTCGCTCTGTTACGCCGGTCCGAACCTGATCCCGCTGCGCGGTGAGATCGACGACCTGAACGCGTTCGCCGACCAGGCGATGAGCACGGCTCGGCGCTGTTCGTCGCTGGTGGGCCGGGCCGGTCTGGTGCTGCCGATGTGGCGCCGCCTCGAGACGGCCTGGGGGCCTGCGCGTGACGTGCGCGAGCACCAGCCGCTGATGGCGTTGCACTCCGCGCCGCAATGCTCGATCGACTCGGCGGTGCGGCCGGCCCGCATGGAGGAACTCGACGCGTACCTCGCCGCGGCCATCGACATGTTCATCGGCGAGGTCGGCGTCGACCCGCGGATGGGTGACAACGGCCGCGGTTACCGGCGCCGGGTGGCCGGTCTGATCGCCGCAGGCCGTGCGTGGGCGCGGTTCGAGCGCGGCGAGGTGGTGTTCAAGGCCGAGGTCGGATCGCAGTCACCGACTGTCGGCCAGATCCAGGGTGTGTGGGTGCACCCGGAATGGCGCGGCCGTGGGCTGGGTACCACCGGGACCGCGGCACTGTCGGCGGCAGTGCTGCGCAGCGGGCGGATTGCCAGCCTCTACGTCAACAGCTTCAACACCGTCGCGCGGGCGACGTACGCGCGCATCGGATTTGAACAGGTCGGCACCTTCGCGACGGTTCTGCTCGACTGATCGCCGCCCGGTTCCCCGGGAGCGGGCCGCAGCCCTTAGGCTGCCGTCATGACCGAATCCGACCCCAAGGTCGCCCGCCGCGAGATCGCCGACACCCTGGTGCGGGCGCTCGACCACAGGCACGAGGTGCTCGACGCGATCGTCGACTCCGAGGACCATGACGCCGCGATCGAGGCGGTCGCATCGCTGCTGAAGACTTCGGCCGCCAGTGCCGAGGCAGTGCTGGGACTGTCCTTCGACCGGCTCACCAAGGTGTCCCGGCGGCGCATCGCCGCCGAGTTGGAGGACCTCAACAACCAGCTGAGCTTCACCAGGGGCGAGTCCGCGTCCTCGTCGCCGGACTCGCTGGCACTGCGGGCCTTCGATGCGACTGCCGACGGCGACATCTTCGCCGCCCGCACCGCCGACGTCGGTGCGGCGGGCGACGGTTCCGGGGGACCCGCAGGCGATCTGGATGACGAGATTTCCGCGGCCGTGGCGCGGGTCGCCGCCGAGGAGGCGGCGTGGCTGGTGGCGGTCGACGGCTCCGACAAGGTCGGGATGGTGTTCGGCGAGCTGGCCGGCGGCGAGGTCAACGTGCGGGTCTGGATCCACCCGCAGTTCCGCAAACGCGGCTACGGCACCGCGGCACTGCGCAAGTCCCGGTCGGAGATGGCGGCGTTCTTCCCGGCGGTCCCGCTGGTGGTGCGCACCCCGGCCCCCGGGTCGTGAGTCAGGCCGTCGCGGCCTTGGTCAGGGTGTACTGGCGGACGTCGACGTGGCGCCAACGAAACCGGTCGGCACAGCCGGTGAGATACCGGATGTAGGTCTGGTAGGTGTCCTCCGAGGCGATGCGTACCGCGTCGTCATGGCGGGCGGTCAGTGTCTCCGCCCAGATGTCCAGCGTGCGGGCGTAATGCGGCTGCAACGACTGGACGTTGCGCACCGCGAAGCCGGCCGCCTCGGCGTAGGAGGGGATGCTCTGCGGTAGCGGCAGCTCACCGCCGGGGAAGATCTCCCGGCCGAGGAAGGCCCAGAAGTCGACGTCTTCACGGGTGATCTTGCGGCCCATCCGAAAGATGTCGCGGCCCATGGTGACGATGGAGTGCAGCATCATCCGGCCGTCGCCGGGCAGGACGTCGTACGCCCGCTCGAAGAACATCGGGTAGCGGGCGTACTTGAAGTGTTCGAACGCGCCGATCGACACGATGCGGTCCACCGGATCGTGGAACTCCTCCCATCCTTGCAACCGCACCTCGGCGTGTCTGCCTGAGTCGGTGTTCGGCCGGGAAGCCAGCAGCCCCTGCACATGCTGGTACTGGTTTTCGCTCAGCGTCAGCCCGATGACATTGACGTCGTAACGCTCCAACGCCCGCAGCATCGTGGCGCCCCACCCGCAACCGATGTCGAGCAGCGTCATCCCGCGCCGCAGATCACATTTGCCCAGCGACAGGTCGATCTTCGCCAGCTGCGCCTGTTCCAGCGTGAGGTCCGGGGGCTCGAAGTACGCGCAGCTGTAGGTTTGCGTGGGATCCAGGAAGAGCCGGAAGAAGTCGTCGGACAGGTCGTAGTGGTGCTGTACGTCGCCGAAATTCGGGGACGGATCGGTGTCGGCCATCGTCGATCACGGTATGCCCAGCACCGCTTACCGTCACCACCGGGCGCTTCGCCGGAATGCGGTGGATCGGCTCCGGCGGAGGGCCGGGGCGATTGTCACGGCCGGGTCTCGGTGCGCCTCCCCGACATGCGGTGCCAAAGTTCTTAACATCTGCCCCAATGGCAACTCGAACCTCAGCAGTATCACGGGTGTCCGCATTGGCCGCCCTGGTGATGGTTGCGGCGGCGGCGTCGCTGAGCGCCTGTACCCCCCGCCCCAACGGTCCCGAACCGACGGCCGAGGAGTTCTTCGCGGCGCTGGGCCGCGGCGACACCGGTGCCGCCGCCGAACTGGCCGACCGGCCCGACGAGGCGCGCGCCGACCTGAACGAGGCGTGGGCCGGTCTGCAGGCCACCACGCTGGACGCCCAGATCCTCAGCGCCCGCTACGCCGAGGACACCGGAAGCGTGACCTACCGCTACACCTGGCACCTGCCCAAGGACCGCACCTGGACCTACGACGGCCGGCTGAACATGGTCCGCGACGAGGGCCGCTGGCAGGTGCGGTGGAGCGCCACCGGACTGCATCCGCGGCTCGGCGAGAACCAGACGCTCGCGCTGCGCGCCGACGCCCCGCCGCGGGCCGCAGTCAACGAACGGGGCGGCAGCGACGTGCTGGTGCCCGGCCAGCTCTACAGCTATGCCCTCGACGCGGGAGCCGCAGGCGGGGCGCTGATGCCCGCCGCGCGCGCCGCGGCCGACGCGCTGCGGCAGTTCGACCCGACGATGGACGCCCAGCGGCTGGCCGAGGTGGCCAGCTCGTCGCCGGGGCCGCTGAGCCTGATCACGCTGCGCCAGTCCGACCACGACCGGGTGGCGGGGGCGCTCGGCGCAGTGCCCGGCGTCGTCGTCACCCCGCAGGCCGCGATGCTGCCGACCGACGACAGCTTCGCCCCCGCAATCGTCGAGGAGGTGCGCAAGGCCGTCGTCGACGAACTCGACGGGCAGGCCGGCTGGCGCGTGGTCAGCGTCAACCACAACGGCGTGGACGTCGACGTGCTCAACGAAGTGGCGGGCAACCCCTCGCCGTCGGTGACCATCAGCCTGGACCGGGCCGTGCAGAACGCGGCGCAGAACGCGGTCGAGTTCACCGGCAAGAAGGCGATGATCGTGGCCATCAAGCCGTCCACCGGCGAGATCCTGGCCGTCGCACAGAACGCCGCCGCCGACGCCGACGGGCCGATCGCCACCATGGGCCTCTACCCGCCCGGCTCGACCTTCAAGATCGTCACCGCGGGCGCGGCGATCGACCGGGCCATGGCGACCCCCAACACGCTGCTGGGCTGCCCCGGCAAGATGGACATCGGCCACCGCACCGTGCCCAACTACGGCGGTTTCGACCTGGGCACCGTCCCGATGTCGCGGGCCTTCGCCAGTTCCTGCAACACCACCTTCGCCGAACTGGCCAGCCGGATGCCGCCGCGCGGGCTGACCACCGCCGCCGCCCAGTACGGCATCGGGCCGGACTACGAAATCGAGGGCATCACCACGGTGTCCGGGTCGGTGCCGCCGACGGTCAACCTGGCCGAACGCACAGAGGACGGCTTCGGCCAGGGCAAGGTGCTGGTCAGCCCGTTCGGCATGGCGATGGCCGCCGCCACCGTCGCGGCCGGACGCACGCCGGTGCCCCGGCTCATCGAGGGCCGCGAGACCGTCATCAACGGCGAACGCACGCCCATCTCGCCGGCGATGGTCGACGGCCTGCGCCCGATGATGCGGCTGGTGGTGACCAACGGCACCGCCGAGGACCTGCAGGGCGTCGGCGACGTCCGCGGCAAGACCGGTGAGGCCGAGTTCGCCGGCGGCTCGCACTCGTGGTTCGCCGGCTACCGCGGTGACATGGCGTTCGCCGCGCTGATCGTCGGCGGCGGCAGCTCGGAGTACGCGGTGCGGATGCTGCGCGGCATGCTCGACGGTCTGCCGCCGGACTATCTGGCCTGACGTCCCGGCGACGGTAAATTGGGACAGGACATGACCAGTCCCAACGGTGAACCCATCGCACTGCGCATCTCGGACGCCGACCGCAACGGCACCCTGCGCCGGCTGCACAACGCCGTCGCGATGGGCCTGATCGACATCGGCGAGTTCGAGGAGCGCTCCGCGCGGGTGTCGCAGGCCCGGCTGCGGCCCGACCTGGACACGCTCGTCGACGACCTGCCCGGGCCGGGCGCCATCGTCACCTCGGCCACCGACCGGGTCGAACTGCGTGGCGTGTTCGGATCCCTGAAACGGCAGGGCGAGTGGATCGTCCCGACCCGGTTGGCGCTGCACCGCCGGATGGGCTCGATCAACCTCGACCTGACCCGGGCCCGCTTCGCCGGCCCGATGGTGGTCATCGAACTCGACCTGCGCGCCGGCGGGCTCGAACTGCGCCTGCCCGACGGCGCCAGCGCCTCGATCGACGACGTCGAGGTGATCGTCGGCAGCGCCACCGACCACCGCAAGGACGCCCCGGCCGAGGGCAGGCCGCACGTCGTGCTCACCGGCAAGGTGGTGTTCGGCTCGGTGGACATCCGCGGCCCGCGCACCGGGTGGCGGTGGCGGCGCGGCGAGCGCTGACCTATCTGCGGTCGAGCACCGCGAAGCTCAGCGTGGCCCGCGCGGCCAGCCGGTCACGGCCGACGTCGGAGACGTCGACGGCGGTGACGATCATCCGCCTGCCCGCCCGCACGATGGTCGCCTCGGCGCGCGCCGGGCCGGCCACGACGGGCGCCAGGAAGTGCACGGTCATGTCCGCGGTGGTGACGTCCTGATCGGCCGAGACCTGCCTGCCGGCGAGCCGCCCCCCGGCGATGTCGATCAGCGTCGCCACCAGCCCGCCCTGCAGCGCGCCGCGGACGTTGGCGAGGTCGGGCCGGTTGTCCATCTCCAGGATGAGCAACTCGTCGGCCACCACGACGTCCCGCAGCCCCAGCTGTCCGAGCAGGTGGTCGGGCGTGGTCACCATCGGCCGCGTCGTGAGGTTCGACTCGTCGAGCATGGCTGACAAGATAGCAGCACTCTCCAAAACGGAGATCGACGTTCTCCTGGCTATCCTGGGTGTCATGCCTGTCCGCACCGCGCTTCGACCCGGTGAGCTGTCTCCGACGCTGCCGGTGCCCAAATCGATCGCCCGCCCCGAGTACGCCTGGCGGCCGACGGTGAACGAGGGCAGCGAGCCCTGGGTGCAGACCCCCGAGGTGATCGAGAAGATGCGCGTCGCCGGACGGATCGCGGCGGGCGCGCTGGCCGAGGCGGGCAAGGCCGTCGCACCCGGCGTCACCACCGACGAGCTCGACCGGATCGCCCACGAGTACATGGTCGACCAGGGCGCCTACCCGTCCACCTTGGGCTACAAGGGATTTCCGAAGTCCTGCTGCACCTCGCTGAACGAGATCATCTGCCACGGCATCCCGGATTCGACCGTCGTACAGGACGGGGACATCGTCAACATCGACGTCACCGCCTACATCGACGGCGTGCACGGCGACACCAATGCGACCTTCCTGGCCGGCGACGTCGCCGAGGAGCACCGCCTGCTCGTCGAGCGCACCCACGAGGCGACGATGCGGGCCATCAAGGCGGTCAAGCCGGGCCGTCAACTCTCGGTCGTCGGCCGGGTGATCGAGTCGTACGCGAACCGGTTCGGCTACAACGTGGTTCGCGACTTCACCGGCCACGGCATCGGCACCACCTTCCACAACGGTCTGGTGGTGCTGCACTACGACCAGCCGTCGGTGGACACCGTGCTCGAGCCCGGGATGACGTTCACCATCGAACCGATGATCAACCTCGGCGGCCTGGACTACGAGATCTGGGACGACGGCTGGACCGTCGCCACCCGGGACAAGAAGTGGACCGCGCAGTTCGAGCACACCCTGGTGGTCACCGACGGCGGCGCCGAGATCCTCACCCAGCTGTGAGAATCGCACTGAGCGCACGTTCGGCGTGCTGAAGGGTGCGCTGCTGGTCGCCGGCACCACCAGCGACGCAGGCAAGTCGATGGTCGTCGCCGGGCTGTGCCGGCTATTGGCCCGCCGGGGCGTGCGAGTGGCGCCGTTCAAGGCGCAGAACATGTCCAACAACTCGGCGGTCACCATCGAGGGCGGCGAGATCGGCCGGGCGCAGGCGGTGCAAGCCCGCGCCGCAGGACTGGCGCCCAGCATCCGGTTCAACCCCGTACTCCTCAAGCCCGGCAGCGACCGCACGTCGCAACTGGTGGTGCGCGGCCGGGTCGCCGGGTCGGTGGCCGCCGCGGACTACATCGCCCACCGCGACCGGCTCGCCGCGCTGATCGCCGACGAACTCGCCTCGCTGCGCGAGGAATTCGACGTCGTGCTGTGCGAGGGCGCCGGCTCCCCGGCCGAGATCAACCTGCGCGCCACCGACCTGTCCAACATGGGGCTGGCCCGCGCCGGCCGGCTGCCCGTCGTCGTGGTCGGCGACATCGACCGGGGCGGGGTGCTGGCCCACTTCCACGGCACGGTCGCGGTGCTCGACCCGCAGGATCAGGCGCTGATCGCCGGATTCGTGGTCAACAAGTTCCGCGGCGACCCGGCACTGCTGGCGCCCGGGCTGGACCGGCTGACCGAGCTGACCGGCAGACCCACCTACGGCGTGCTGCCCTACAGCGACGAGATCTGGCTGGACACCGAGGATTCGGTGTCGGTGCTGACCGGGCGAGTGGTCGGGCGGCCGATGCCGCCGCGCGGCGCCCAGCCGCTGACCGTCGCCGCGGTCCGGCTGCCGCGCATCTCGAACTCCACCGACGTCGAGGCGCTGGCCTGCGAGCCCGGGGTGCTGGTGCGCTGGGTCAGCGAGCCCGCCGACCTGGCCGACGCGGACGTCGTGGTGCTGCCGGGCAGCAAGGCCACGGTCGCCGACCTGACATGGCTGCGCGAGCGGGGCCTGGCGGAGGCGATCGGCGGATATGCCCGCGCGGGCAGGCCGGTGCTCGGGATCTGCGGCGGCTTCCAGATGCTGTGCCGCCACATCGACGACGCGGTGGAGTCGCGGGCCGGACGGGTCGACGGCCTGGCCCTGCTCGACGCCGACATCGTGTTCGCGGCCGACAAGACGCTGCGCCACCGCGACGCCCCGCTGCGGGGTTACGAGATCCACCACGGCCAGGTGGCCGACAGCTCCGCCGACGAGTGGACGGACGCCGGCACCGGCGAGGCGGTCGGGCTGCGCCGCGACGGTGTCTACGGCACCCACTGGCACGGACTGCTCGACAACGACGCCTTCCGCAGGCGCTGGCTCACCGAGGTGGCCGCAGCGGCGGGCCGGCCGGGCTTCGTCGTCGCCGACGACACCGACGTCTCCGCGCGGCGCGACGCCCAACTCGACGTGATGGCCGACCTGCTGGCCGCGCACCTCGACGTGGACGCCGTCTGCGACCTCGTCGCGCACGGCCCACCGCCGCGCCCGACGCTCGTCACCACGCGCGCCTGAGCTCGCCTACCCTGGCCTCATGGTCGGCCGGTGGGGGGCGCTGCTCGCGGCGGCGTGCGCGCTCACCGGATGCGCCACCACCGTCACCGGGACACCCACCTGGCCGGGCGCCCGGCTGGAGCGGGCGCTGCTGACCGCCGCGGACTTCCCGGCCGGCGTGCAGTACGACCGGATCGTCGACGGGACCGGCGAACCCGGTGCCCGCAGCGGCCCGCCGGCGATGCTGTCCGACCCGCCCGGTTGCTCGGACGGGCTCACCAGGGTGATCGCCGGATCGGGTGAGCGCGGCCCCGGGAGTGCGGCCGAGTACGTGGTCGCCTGGGACGGCGTGCGCATCGTGATGACCGTGCTGACGTGGCCGCTGGACGTCGAGCAGCTCGCCGCGACCGCCGACCGGTGCGCGAAATTCGAGACGTTCTTCGACCCGGCCACCCCCGGCATCCCGATGACCACCACACGGCTGCCTGCACCTCGCTCCGAAGCGCTGGTGTACCAACAGACGATGACGCTCGCCGGCGTTGACAACAGTGTCTATTTCAGCTTCGAGAACGTCGGCACGATGGCCGTCTTCGGCATCGCGTTCCCGACGCAAAATCCGGACATCACCGTCAAAGGCACGCTGCCGCAGACGTTTCTGGACACCGCGGATCGACAGGCGCAACGCGCTGCGGCACAGTGAAAGTCGGGTCAAGAACGTAATTCCGCCCGGGCGACCCGGCTTCTCCCTGTAGCGTGGCCGGATGCTCTCATCCATGGTCACCGTCGACGGGTTCTCCGTCCCGGTGGACGTGGCGGGCCCGGAGAAGGGCTCGACCGTGGTGGTCCTCGGGGCGGCCAATCATTCTCCCGCGAGCTACGACGCGGTCTGCGCGCGCCTGCACACCGCGTCGCTGCGCACCGTCATCATCGGCCCCGATCCGCGGCTGACCCCCAAGGCGGTGGTCGGCATCCTCGACGCACTCGACGTGCGCTGGGCGTTGCTGGTGGGGGACAAGGTGGGTGGCGAGCTGGCGTGGGAGCTGGCGGCCACCAGGCTCGACCGGTTCATCGGGCTGGTCGTCATCGACCGGGGGCATCCCCGGGTCGCCGACCTGTCCGGAGTGGTCCGCGACGAGGACTGCCCGCCGGTCGAGATGAACACCACGGCGCTGGTGAGCACCCCCGCCTCGCGAGCCGTGGCGAATGCCAGCCAGCGCTACGTGTACGGCGAGTTCCGGCTGGTCGAGCTGCTCGGCCGGCGCAACGCGCAGGACGCCACGGCGCAGGTCGCCGCCGAGATCGTGCTGCGCACCAGCACCTGGTGACCTGCTAGGCCGTTGTCTCGTCCGGAGTCCAGGCCTGCGGCAGTCCCGGCTGGTTCGGGAACAGGAAATCGATGAAAGCCGCTGCGGTGGGCTGAGGTTCGTGATTCGCCAGCCCCGGCCGCTCGTTGGCCTCGATGAACACGTATTCCATGTCGGTGACGTCGGGCACCAGGAGGTCGATGCCGGTCACCGGGATGCCGAGTGCTTCGGCGGCGGTGACCGCCACCCGGCACAGCTCGGGGTTGACCTCGGCGGTGACGTCGTGGATGGTGCCGCCCTGATGGAGGTTGGCGGTACGGCGCACCCGCAGCCGCTCGCCCTCGGGCAGCACGTCGTCGAAGGTCCAGCCGGCCTCGCGGACGGTGGACTCGGTGACCTCGTCGATCGGGATGCGCGACTCGCCCCCGGTCGCGGCGGCCCGCCGCCTGCTCTGCGTCTCGATCAGTTCGCCGATGGTGTGCTTGCCCGTGCCGACGACTTCCGCGGGCTTGCGCAGGGCGGCCGCGACCACCTTTCCGTCGATCACCACCAGGCGCAGGTCGTCGCCGGTGGCGCGCTGTTCGATCAGCACCTCGGGGTGCTGCTCGCGGGCCCGCACCAGGGCGGCGTCGAGTTCCTCGGGGCCGTCGACACCGACGGTGATGCCCTTGCCCTGCTCGCCGCGGGTGGGCTTGACCACGACGTCGCCGACCTCGGTGAGGAACGCGTGGTCCTCGGCGTCGAAGGTGGCGAGCCGGCCCTTGGGCACCTTGATGCCCGCCTCGGACACGATGCGCCGGGTCTGGCGCTTGTCGTCGCACCGGCTCATCGCCACCGCGGAGGTGAACTCCGAGAGCGACTCACGGGTGATCACGCTGCGCCCGCCGTGCGAGAGCCGCATCTCACCGGCGCCTGCGTCGAGCACCTCCACCCAGATGCCGCGCCGCATCGCCTCGTCGGCGATGATCCGCGCGTAGGGGTTGAGGTCGTCGACCGTCTCCGGAGGGTGGGTGAACAGCGGTTCGTTGATCGCGTTCTTGCGCTTGACCGCCAGCACCGGCACCCGCTGGAAGCCCAGCTTCTCGTACAGGGCGATCGCCGCGGCGTTGTCGTGGGCCACCGACAGGTCCATGTAGGCGCGGCCGCGGTCCCGGTACGTCGCCGCCAGCACCCGGGTGAGCGCCGCGCCAACGCCGGGAAGGCTGGTGGTGGGGTCGACCGCCAGCGTCCACAGGCTCGACCCGTCCTCGGGGTCGTCGAAAAGCAGTTCGTGGTCGACGCCGGTGACGGTGCCGATCACCGATCCGTCGTCGTCGCGGACCGCCACCAGGTAGTCGACAGCGTCGACGTCGCGGTGGTTGGCCCAGATGACGTCGACGGGTGCGGGCACCATGCCGCAGCGCACGTACACCCGGTTCATCGCGTCGGCCTCGGCGGCGTCGGCGAGCGGTCGCACCGTGAACCCGAGGGGATCGGCGTCGGGCACCTCGCGCTCGGCGAAGCGCAACCGGTAGGTGTGACTCGGGTCGATGAAGAGCTCCGAGGGCGACCGCGCGACGAGGACGTGTGACTCCCTGGCGTAGATGCAGATGTCGCGACGCCCCGGCCCCTCCTGCTGCAGGGCCTGCGCCAGCCGTTCCGGGTCGGCGAAGGTCTGTCCGAAGATCAAACGGCCCCAGCCGAGTTCGAGAACGACGTCGTCGGCCATCGCGTCGACGAGATGCTGCGGCGACGCGTCGTGCAGACCCATGGTGATGGCCTCGGTGTGATCACCGGCGGACACCACATGTGGATCTGTGTCGGTCACGCCGCGGCCCCGTTGATGCCGTGCCGTTGCAGCCACAGTTCGAGCAGCCCGATCTGCCACAGCTCGTTGCCGCGCAGCGGTGTCAGCCTGCCGTTGGGGTCGGCCAGCAGCCGTTCGACGGCCTCCGGGCGGAACAGGCCGCGCTCCTTGGCCTCCGGCGCGTAGAGCGCGTCGCGCACCAGGTCGAGGTAGGGGCCCTCGAGGTGGGTCAGCGCCGGCACCGGGAAGTAGCCCTTGGGTCGGTCGATCACGTCGGCCGGGATCACCCTGCGGGCCGCCTGCTTGAGCACACCCTTGCCGCCGTGGGCGATCTTGTACTCCGGCGGACAGGTAGCCGCCAGCTCGACGAGCTCGTGATCCAGGAACGGCACGCGGCCCTCCAGACCCCACGCCATGGTCATGTTGTCCACCCGCTTGACCGGGTCGTCGACCAGCATGACGGTGGTGTCCAGGCGCAGCGCCCGGTCGACGCCGGACTCCGCGCCCGGCATGCCGAAGTGTTCGGCGACGAACCGCAGGCTCGGGTCGCCGTCGGCGAAGAAGCCGGGGGTGACCAGGCCGCCGACCCCGGCGGTGTCGCGGTCGAAGAAGGCGCCGCGGTAGGTCTGCACCGCACCGTCGAGGCCGCTCGCCGCGGGCTCACCCATCGGCGGGTACCAGTGGTAACCGGCGAACACCTCATCGGCGCCCTGGCCGGACTGCACCACCTTGACGTGCTTGGCCACTTCCTGGCTGAGCAGGTAGAACGCCACGCAGTCGTGGCTGACCATCGGCTCGCTCATCGCTCCGATCGCACCGTCGAGCGCAGGCAGCATGCGCTCGGTGCCGATCCGGATCTGATGGTGGTCGGTGGCGAACCGTTCGGCGACGATGTCGGAGTACTTGAACTCGTCGCCGGCCACGCCGCCCACCGACTCGAAGCCGATCGAGAACGTCTGCAACCCATGCTGGCCGGCCTCGGCGAGCAGCCCGACGATCAAACTGGAGTCCACACCGCCGGACAGTAGGCAGCCGACCGGCACGTCGGCCACCAGCCTGCGCTCGACGGCCAGCCGCAGCGACGCGAGGACGGCGTCCTCCCAGTCCTGCTCCGACCAGTCCGCACGGTCGTCCTGGCGGCTGAAGTCGGGGGACCAGTACGTGGTGGTGGTCCGGCGGCCGTCGGGCTCGATCGCGATCAGCGAGGCAGGCGGCACCTTCTTGACGCCCCGCAGGATGGTCAGCGGCGGCGGCACCACCGAATGGAACGTGAGGTAGTGGTGCAGCGCGACCGGATCGATGTGGGTGTCGACGCCGCCGCCGGCCACCAGGGCGGGCAGCGACGAGGCGAACCGGATGCGGTGTGCGTCCTCGGTGATGTAGAGCGGTTTGATGCCCAGCCGGTCACGGCCCAGCAGCACCCGGCCGGACTCGCGCTCGACGATCGCGAACGCGAACATGCCCTTGAGGTGGTCGACGAACCGGTCACCCCAGCGGTGGTAGGCCTTCAGCATCACCTCGGTGTCGCTGGTGGAGAAGAACCGGTAGCCGTGGTCGGACAGCTCGCGGCGCAGCTCGGGGTAGTTGTAGATGCAGCCGTTCCAGGCGATCGCCAGGCCGAGGTCCGAGTCGACCATGGGCTGTCCGCCGGCCTCGGTGAGGTCGATGATCTTCAGGCGACGGTGACCCAATGCGACCCTGCCCGCTGACCAGGCGCCCGCGCCGTCCGGGCCGCGCGGCGACATCGCCTCGGCCATCTTCGACACGGCGGCCAAGTCAGGGGTTCGGCCGTCGAGGCGTACCTCGCCGGTGGCTCCACACACGCAGGTGACATTACCCGCAGGGCGGAAAAATTAACGGGTGAGCGACCCGGCGTGACCCAGATCGCATCAGTCGGTGTGGCCCTTGAGGATCTCGTCCTCGATGGTCCCGCCCAGGCCCTCGGCCTCCGGGTCGAAGCCGTGCAGGCCGCCCGTCACGGCGTACTCCTCCTCCGGGGACAGCACCAGGCGGTGCCGGCCGTAGAGGCCGAACACCAGCAGGCCGATGACGTAGAAGACGACGATCGCGATCACCGCGGGCCGGTAGGTCGGGTTGACCAGCACGCCGACGAACGTGACCGCGGCGATCACCAGTGCGACGATCGCGCCCGCCCGGCCCGTCGGGCTCACCCACGGCCGCCGCGCGTTGGGGAACTTGCGCCGCAGCAGCAGGAAGGACACCATCTGCAGGCCGTAGGCCAGCACCGCGCCCCACACCGCGATGTTGAGCACGACGTCGCCTGCGCCCTCGTTCAGGTTCACCACGACGAGGGCGATGTAGCCGATGACGGCGCCCGCCAGCAGCGCGACGTACGGCGTCTGGCGGGACCCGGTGAGCGACAACGTCTTCGGGTAGTAGCCGGCCCGGCTCAGCGAGTACATGTTGCGGCCGTAGGCGTACATGATGCCCTGCAGGCTGGCCAGCAGGCCGATCAGCGCGAACGCCGATAGCACCGCGGCCAGGTTGGCGGGCAGGAACGCCCGGAAGCCGTCGAGCAGCGGTTCATCGGACGCGCCGAGCGCCGATGAGCCGGTGACGGCGGGGTTGAGGAAAAACACGATGGCCCCGCAGCCGACGAGGGTGATCATGCCCCAGATCCCCGCCTTGGGGATGTCGCGCGCGGGGTCGTGGGCCTCCTCGGCGGCCAGCGGCAACTCCTCGATGCCGAGGAAGAACCACATCGCGAACGGCAGTGCGTAGAGGACGGCGATCCAGCCCATCGGCAGGAAGGTGCTGGCGCCTGCGGCGTCGGTGGGCGCGATGTCGAACAGCTTGCCGAAGTCCACGGCGCCGTTGATCACCGCGAGGACGCCGAACAGCACCAGGATGCCGATCGAGATGACGGCGACCACGAGGGCGAACTTGAACGACAGTGCGGCGCCCCAGGAGTTCAGCGCGATGAAGATCGCGTACAGGATGATCCACCACACCCAGGCGGGCATGGACAGCCCGAACAGGTCGTCGGTCACCGCGTTGGCGTAGCTGGCGGAGAAGAACACCACCACAGCCGTGGTGAACACGTACTCGATCGTCTCGGCGAAGCCGGTGACGAAGCCGCCCCACGGCCCCATCGCCGCGCGGGCGAAGGAGTAGGCGCCGCCGGTGTGCGGCATGGCCGCCGACATCTCACCGATGGAGAACAACATCCCGAAGTACATGACGACGATGACGACCGAGGCGATCGCCAGGCCGCCCCAGCCGGCCTCGCCGATGCCGTAGTTCCAGCCGGAGAAGTCGCCGGAGATGACCGCGGCGATGCCGATGCCCCAGATCCCCCAGAAGCCTGCGGTCCGCTTGAGTTGCCGCTTCTCGAAGTACCCCTCGCCGGCCTGGCTGTAGGTGACCCCGGAGGACTTCATGGTGTCCTCGGACCTCTTCGGTTCGGCCATGCGCATGCGCTCCTTCATCGGCGTGACGGCGTTCGCCGCTCGAAAGAATAGGTGTGCAATGGTCTGATGTCCTACCTTTGGGAGTGACGTTCCTGTAAACATGCAGGCGTGTGAACGGTGGCTGTGCGCTTCAATGGTTGAATCTGGCGGTCTGAGTCAGCCGATCGGATGTCCTCGAGGAAGGTCCCCCATGAGCCCGAACCCCGGCATGCTGTCCCAGGCGGAACTCGAGCAGTCGGTCGCCGACGGCGACATCGACACCGTGATCGTGGCGTTCTGCGACATGCAGGGCCGGCTCACCGGCAAACGGCTGTCGGCGCGCCTGTTCGTCGAGGACGCCGCCGCCCACGGCGCCGAGTGCTGCAACTACCTGCTCGCCGTCGACGTCGACAACAACACCGTCGACGGCTACGCGATCTCCAGCTGGGAGACCGGCTACGGGGACATGGTGATGACGCCGGACTTTTCGACACTGCGGCTGCTGCCCTGGCTGCCTGGCACCGCACTGGTGATGGCCGACCTCTCGTGGACCGACGGCAATCCGGTGATCCAGGCGCCGCGCAGCATCCTCAACGCCCAGATCGACCGGCTCGCGGACATGGGGCTGGTGCCCTACGCCGCGACCGAACTCGAGTTCATGGTGTTCGACACCGGATTCCGCGACGCGTGGAGCGCGGGCTACCGCAACCTGCGGCCGGCCACCGACTACAACATCGACTACGCGATGCTCGCCTCGACGCGGATGGAGCCGCTGCTGCGCGACATCCGCCGCGGCATGGAGGGCGCCGGGATGTACTGCGAGGGCGTCAAGGGCGAGTGCAACCTCGGCCAGCAGGAGATCGGCTTCCGCTACGACCACGCCCGGACCACGTGTGACAACCACACGATCTACAAGAACGGCGCCAAGGAGATCGCCGACCAGCACGGCAAGAGCCTGACCTTCATGGCGAAGTTCGACGAGCGCGAGGGCAACAGCTGTCACATCCACATCTCGCTGCGCGGCGAGGACGGCGCGTCGGTGTTCGCCGACGACGGTGACCCGCTCGGCATGTCGCCGATGTTCCGCAGCTTCATCGCTGGCCAGTTGGCCACGATGCGTGAGCTGACGCTGTTCTACGCACCGAACATCAACTCCTACAAGCGGTTCGCCGAGGGTAGCTTCGCCCCGACCGCGATCGCGTGGGGCATCGACAACCGCACCTGCCCGTTGCGGGTGGTCGGCCACGGCGCAGGCATGCGGATGGAGTGCCGGGCGCCGGGCGGCGACGTCAACCAGTACCTCGCGGTGTCGGCGCTGATCGCCGGCGGCCTTTACGGCATCGAGAACGAGCTCGAACTGCCGGAACCGTTGGAGGGCAACGCCTACACCAGCGGGGCCGAGCGGCTGCCCACCACGCTGGCCGAGGCCGCGGCGCTGTTCGACGGGTCGAAGGTGGCGCGTGACGCGTTCGGCGACGAGGTGGTGGACCACTACCTCAACAACGCCCGCGTCGAACTCGCCGCGTTCGACGCCGCGGTCACCGACTGGGAGCGGGTGCGTGGTTTTGAGCGGCTCTGACCCCGCCGGACGCACTGTGGCCCCCGTCCTCGGCATGACCACCTACCTGCAGCAGGCGCAGACCGGGGTGTGGGACGTGCAGGCGAGCTTCCTGCCCGCCATCTACTTCCAGGGCGTCAACCTCGCCGGCGGGGTGGCCGTCCTGCTGCCGCCGCAGCCCACCGACGCAGGCGCCGCCGACCGGGTGCTCGACGGCCTGGACGGGCTGATCCTGACCGGCGGCAAGGACGTCGATCCCGCCCGCTACGGGCAGCGGCCCCATCCGCTCACCGACGAGCCCGACCGCGCCCGCGACGCCTGGGAATTCGCCCTGGTCGACGGCGCGATGCGGCGGGGCATGCCCGTGCTCGGCATCTGTCGCGGCGCCCAGGTGCTCAACGTGGCCCTCGGCGGAAGCCTGATCCAGCACCTGCCCGACGTCATCGGCCACACCCATCACCAGAAGGGCAACGCGGTGTTCGGCACATCGGCCGTGTGGACCGAACCGGGCACCCGGCTGACGGACCTGATCGGGAAGACCTCGGACGCGCAGTGTTACCACCACCAGGCCATCGACCGCCTCGGCGAGGGCCTGATCGTCAGCGCCCGCGACGACGACGGGGTGATCGAGGCGGTGGAGCTGGATCGCACCGCCCACCCGGACGCGTGGGTGGTCGCCGTGCAGTGGCATCCCGAGGAACGACTCGACGATCTGCGGTTGTTCGCCGGTGTGGTGGCCGCCGCGGCCGCACATGCGAAGGAAGGGAACACCTTTGAGCACCAGCACCAGTGACGTCGTCAACCCGGCCACCGAAGAGGTGCTGCGCTCGGTCGAACTCCTCGACGTCGCCGGTGTGGACGAGGCCGTCGCGCGGGCGGTCACCGCGCAGCGGGTGTGGGCCCGGCAGGCGCCTGGCGAGCGGGCGGCGGCGCTGCGGTCCTTCGCGGCCGCAGTGGACGCTCACGTGCCGGAGCTCGCCGCGCTCGAGGTCGCCAACTCCGGGCACCCGATCGGCAATGCCACCTGGGAGGCCGGCCACGTCAGGGACGTGCTGCAGTTCTACTCCGCATCGCCGGAACGACTGTCCGGCAAGCAGATTCCCGTCGCCGGTGGACTGGATGTGACATTCAACGAGCCGCTCGGCGTGGTGGGGGTGATCACGCCGTGGAACTTCCCGATGACCATCGCGGCGTGGGGGTTCGCACCCGCGCTGGCGGCGGGGAACGCCGTGGTGCTCAAGCCGGCCGAGTGGACGCCGCTCACCTCCATCCGGCTCGGTGAGCTCGCGCTGGAGGCGGGCCTGCCGGACGGCCTGTTCCAGGTGCTGCCCGGCAAGGGCTCGGTGGTGGGCGAGCGGTTCGTCACCCACCCGGACGTGCGCAAGATCGTGTTCACCGGGTCCACCGAGGTCGGCACCCGTGTGATGGCGGGGGCCGCCGCGCAGGTCAAGCGCGTCACGCTGGAACTGGGCGGCAAGAGCGCCAACATCGTCTTCGACGACTGCGACCTGGAGAAGGCCGCGGCCACCGCGCCGTACGGCGTGTTCGACAACGCCGGCCAGGACTGCTGTGCGCGCAGCCGGATCCTGGTGCAGCGCAACGTGTACGACCGGTTCATGGAGCTGCTGGAGCCGGCCGTCAAGGGCCTGGTGGTCGGCGACCCCCGGGCCGAGGACACCGAGATGGGGCCGCTGGTCTCGCGGGCACACCGGGATTCGGTCGCCGCCTACGTGCCCGACGACGCACCGGTGGCATTCCGCGGGGCCGCACCGTCGGGGCCCGGCTGGTGGTTCCCGCCCACAGTGCTCACCCCGCAGCGCGAGGACCGCACCGTGCGCGAGGAGATCTTCGGGCCGGTGGTCACCGTGCTGCCGTTCGACGACGAGGCCGACGCGATCACGCTGGCCAACGACACGCCCTACGGGCTGTCGGGGTCGATCTGGACCGACAACCTGTCCCGCGCGCTGCGGGTCTCCCGCGCGGTGGAATCGGGGAACCTGTCGGTGAACTCGCACTCCTCGGTGCGCTACACCACCCCGTTCGGCGGGTTCAAGCAGTCGGGACTCGGCCGCGAGCTCGGACCCGATGCGCCGCTGTCGTTCACCGAGACCAAGAACGTCTTCATCGCCGTCGACCAGGCGTGAAGAGAAGCCGAAGAGGAGAGAGCCGAATGGACCTGACCCAGCGACTGGCCGGCAAGGTCGCCGTGATCACCGGCGGCGCCAGCGGCATCGGGCTGGCGAGCGCCAAGCGGATGAAGGCCGAGGGCGCCACGATCGTGATCGGTGACATCGACCCGGCCGCGGGCAAGTCCGTCGCCGACGACCTGAACGGCACCTTCGTCACCGTCGACGTCTCCGACCAGGCCGCGGTCGACGCGCTGTTCGACACCGCCGCCGAGACCCACGGCTCGGTGGACATCGCGTTCAACAACGCCGGGATCAGCCCGCCCGAGGACGACCTGATCGAGAACACCGGCATCGACGCGTGGCAGCGGGTGCAGGACATCAACCTCAAGTCGGTGTTCTTCTGCTGCAAGGCAGCACTGCGGCACATGGTCCCCGCGCAGAAGGGGTCGATCATCAACACCGCGTCGTTCGTGGCGGTGATGGGGTCGGCGACGTCGCAGATCTCCTACACCGCCTCCAAGGGTGGCGTGCTGGCCATCTCGCGGGAGCTCGGCGTCCAGTACGCCCGGCAGGGCATCCGGGTCAACGCGCTGTGCCCGGGGCCGGTGAACACCCCGCTGCTGCAGGAACTCTTCGCCAAGGACCCCGAGCGGGCGGCGCGGCGGCTGGTGCACGTGCCGGTGGGCCGGTTCGCCGAGCCGGAGGAACTCGCCGCGGCGGTGGCGTTTCTCGCCAGCGACGACGCCTCGTTCATCACCGCGTCGAGCTTCCTGGTCGACGGCGGCATCAGCGGCCACTACGTCACCCCGCTGTAAGCCACCCGCGATGACGGCCGACCCGGACGTGCCGGTTCCCCCGGAGGCAGGCGATGCCCTGCTGCGGCCGGTGCGGCTGGGAAACGCCTTCGAGGACACCGTCGGCCGGCTGCTGCAGATGATCCGGCTCGGGGTGGTCGCACCGGGGGAGTCGCTGCCGCCCGAGCGTGAGCTGGCGGCGCGGCTCGGGGTCAGCCGCGACACCGTGCGCGAGGCGATCCGGTCACTGGCCGACGCCGGCTATCTGGTGGCGCGGCGCGGCCGCTACGGCGGTACCTTCCTGGCCGACGAACTGCCCAGGCACACCGGTGAACAGGCCGGTGCCAGCCGCGCGGAGATCGACGATGCACTGCGGCTGCGGGAGATCCTCGAGGTGGGCGCCGCCCGGATGGCGGCGCACCGCACGCTGACCGCCG
The DNA here is from genome assembly GCF_040674075.1 of Mycobacterium sp. NPDC050551. NCBI lineage: Bacteria > Bacillati > Actinomycetota > Actinomycetes > Mycobacteriales > Mycobacteriaceae > Mycobacterium > Mycobacterium sp. NPDC050551. The sequence goes on from NZ_JBFARC010000004.1 coordinate 101,288, forward strand.
CCGAGCGGGAGGGCCTGTGGTCGAGGCTGGCCGACGTGCGGGGTGCGGCGCCCGATGACTACCGGCGGCTCGACTCGCGGCTGCACCTCGCGATCGCCGAGGCTGCCGGCTCGCCGTCGCTGGTGCCGCTGGTGGCCGAGAACAGGATGCGGCTCAACGCGATGCTGGACCGGATCCCGCTGCTGGCTCGCAACATCGCCCACTCCGACGAACAGCACGAGGCCATCGTGATCGCGATCCTGGCCGGGGACGCCGACGGCGCGGCCGACGCCATGTGCGTCCACGTCGCCGGCTCGGCCACGCTGCTGCACGGCTTCCTCGACTGACGCAGGCGGCGCTCACCGGGGCCCGTCGGGCGCTACATTGAGATCTGTGATCCGAGCCGGCGAGCACGTGCACGTCGAGCGGGCGACCTCGGCGCTGGCCGATGTCGACACCGCGGGCTGGACGCAGCGTTTCGACCTGCTGTCCGATCCGAATCGGCTGGGCATCCTGCTCGGGCTGCACCGGGCGCCCGGAATCTGCGTCAGCGACCTGGCGGCCGCCCTGGGCCGGTCGGAGAACGCGGTGTCGCAGGCGCTGCGGGTGCTGCGGGAACAGGGCTGGGTCAGCTCGACGCGGGTGGGCCGGTCGGTCAGCTACCGCCTCGAAGACCAGACGGTGCACGACCTGCTGCACTGGATCGGGGCCCGCCACGACTGACCGGCTCCGCGTGTTCCACCGGCACGCGGTGCTCCGGTGGTGGACGCTGTACCCCGATGGGGGTGCATTTCCGGTTGCTCGGTGAAGTCGAGGCCCGCGTGGACGGCGACGGCCTCGACATCGGTCATGCGCGACAGCGCTGCGTGCTCGCCTGTCTGCTGGTCGACCTGAACCGGCCGGTGTCGACCGACCAGCTCATCGAGCGGGTGTGGGCGGACGAACCGCCGCACCGGGCCCGTAATGCGCTGGCGGCCTATGTGTCCAGGCTCCGGCACGCGCTGGCCGGAGCCGACGCCGTGCACATCGCCCGCGGGACGGCCGGCTACACGCTGAACGCGGCGCCAGAGTCGGTCGACCTGCACCGGTTCCGCAACCTGGTCGGGGCCGCCCGCGCCGCCGAACACCCGGGAGACGCGCTCGCCGCGTTCGACGACGCCATGGCGCTGTGGACGGGTGAGCCGTTCGCCGGTCTCGACACGCCGTGGGTGAACGAGGTGCGCGCGGCGCTGGAGACCGAGTTGCTCTCGGCCACGCTCGACCGCAACGACGCCGCGCTGCGCGCCGGCCGCCACACCGCGCTGCTCGCCGAATTGAGCGCTGCGGCAACGGCTCATCCACTCGACGAGCGCATCGCCGGACAGCTGATGCTGGCGCAGTCCCGCAGCGGCCGACAGGCCGCCGCGCTGCAGACCTACCGGCGGATGCGGGCGCGGCTGGTCGCCGAGCTGGGCGTCGAACCAGGACCGGCGCTGGAGGCTGTGCACCGTGAGATCCTCGCCGGCACAACGGCACCCGCCCCGCAGGCCGCGTCCGCCCCCAGGCCGGAGCCCGCCCGCCCCACCGCCCGCCGGGCGACCCGGTTCATCGGCCGGACGAGGGAGCTGGCCGCGATCACCGGCGCGCTGCAGGCCGGGGCCGCGTTGACGCTGACCGGCGTGGGGGGAGTGGGCAAGACCCGGCTGGCGCTGGAGGCCGCCGACCGCGCCGACGGCTTCCCCGACGGCGTGCGGACCTGCGAGCTCGCCCCACTCGACGACGGGTCCGCGGTGGGCCGGGCCGTCGCGGCCGCACTCGGCCTGCCGCAGGGCAGCGGTACCGCCGTCGCGACCGTGGTCGACCACCTGCGGCCCCGCCGGCTGCTGCTGGTCGTGGACAACTGCGAGCACGTGCTTGCCGCCGCGGCGGAGCTGGTCGACCGCATCACCCGGGAGTGTGCCGGGATCGCGGTGCTCGCCACGAGCAGGGAGTCCCTCGGCATCGAGGGCGAGCGGCTGCTGCCCGTCGAACCGCTGCCCGAGGGCGACGCCACCGCCCTGTTCGCGGACCGGGCCAGGGCGATCCGGCCGGACTTCGACCTGGACACCGAACCGATCGGCGCGGTGGCCGAGATCTGCCGCCGGCTCGACGGTGTGCCGCTGGCCATCGAACTCGCCGCCGCGCGTCTGCGGGCGATGAGCAGCCTGGACGTGGCGCGACGACTGGACCGGCTGCGGCTGCTCAGCGGCGGCGCGCGCGGCGCGCATCCGCGCCAGCAGAGCGTCGCGGCGACCATCGACTGGTCCTACCGTCTGCTCGCCGAGCGGGAGCAGACCCTGTTCGACCGGTTGTCGGTGTTCGCGGGCAGCTTCGACCTGGAGGCGGTGCACGGGGTCTGCGCCGAGCCCGCCGACGACGAGGACGACACGCTCGAACTGCTGACCGGCCTGGTGGACAAGTCGATGGTGGTCGCCGCCCACGGTGGTGCCGGGACCCGCTACTCGGTGCTGGAGACGCTGCGGGCCTACGGGCGGGATCGGTTGCGCGGCAATGCTACTCACGAGAACGACGCCGGTGACCGGTACGCCGCGCGGCATGCGACCTACTTCACCGAGCTGGCCGAGCGCGGCGCGACGGCGATGCACGGTCCCGACGAGCAGGCGTGGATCGAGCGGATGGCGCCGACCGCGGGAACCACCTTCACGTCTCCCGACCACGACAACCTGCGCACGGCGTTCGAGCGCGCGATGGCCGACGGTGACACCGGCCTAGCGCTGCGCCTCGTCGCGTCACTGCCCGAGCTGATGCACATGCGGGTCGGCTACACCTCGATGGACTGGGTGGACCGGGCGATCGAGTCCGCCGACCCCGCCCATCCGCTGTTCGCGGCGGCGGTCGGGGTGTCCGCGCGCGGCGCGTGGGTGCTCGGCCGGTTCTCCCACGCCCTGGCGCTCGCCGCCCTGGCCGACGGCCACGTGCCCGATCGCGGGCACTCCTACCTCGGGTACCCGGGTGACATCCCCGCCGACGTGGCGGTGATCTGCGGCGATCCCGCTGCGGCGCTTGCGTATTACCTCGAGGAGTGCGCAGTTGCGCGCGACGCCGTCGACGCGCCGAGGATGGTCTGGAACCTCTACAACAGCACGGTTGCCCACGATGTCCTCGGTGTCCCGGAGGCGGGGCTGGCCGCCGCGCAGGAGGCCGTCCGCCTCGCTCGGACCACAGGGAACCCCAGCACCATGGCGATGGCTCACTGCGCACTGGGCCGCTGCCTGAAGTCCTCGGATCCCGAAGGTGCGGTGGCGGCGCTGGACGAGGCGTTCGCGTTGGCCGCGCCGGTGCAGAACAACTGGCTGACGGGCATCGCCCGGATGGAGTCCGCGGCCGTGACCGCCGCGCACGGTGACCCGGCGGCCGCGGCCGGGCAGCTGCTCGAGGTGCTCGACCACTGGAGCCAGGCCGGACCCGGCGCCGGGGCGCAGCACTGGTATTGCCTGCGCTACGTCATCCTGCTGCTGGAGCGGGCCGGCGCCGACACCGCGGCGTTGCGACGCGCGCGGCCCGGTGACGACCGGTTCGGCGGCCGGCCCGGCGCCCCTGGCGGACTGGAGACCATGACGCTCGCCCGGTCCGGTCTGCAGCGCCTCCTCACGCCATGACCTGCGCATTCAACGAACGCCGAAGGTCCGCCGAACCGTGGCCGCCGATCGTGGAGCCACCACCGAGGACTGGAGGACCGATGACCACTGAACACACGACGATCGACGAGGCCGACCGGGCGCTCAAGGCGAAGCACCGCGCGCTGTGGGCGTCGGGTGACTACCCGGCCGTCGCCGCCGAACTGATCCCGTCCCTCGGGCCCGCACTGGTGCGGGCGTGCGCGGTGCGGCCGGGTGAGCGGGTGCTCGACGTGGCGGCGGGATCCGGCAACGCCGCGATCCCCGCGGCGGCCGCGGGAGCGACGGTCACGGCAGGCGATCTGGCGCCGGAACTGTTCGACGCGGGCAGGCGGATCGCCGCGGAGCGCGGAGTCGAGCTGGAATGGGTGGAGGCCGACGCGGAGGCGCTGCCGTTCGCCGACGGCGCGTTCGACGTCGTGATGTCCTGTGTCGGGGCGATGTTCGCACCGCACCACGAGACCACCGCCGGTGAACTCGTCAGGGTGCTCCGGCCCGGCGGCAGGATCGGCATGATCAACTGGACGCCCTCGGGCTTCGTCGGGCAGCTGTTCGCCACCATGAAGCCCTACGCCGCGCCACCGCCTCCCGGTGCCGGTTCGCCGCCGATGTGGGGCGACGAGGCCCACGTCCGGAACCTGTTCGGGGACCGGGTCACCGGGTGGACGTTCGAGCGCGCCACGGTCGTACTCGACCACTGCACGTCTCCCGCGCAGTTCCGCGAGTACTGGAAGCGCCACTACGGGCCGACGATCGCGACCTATGCGTACAACGCCGGCGCACCGGACCGGGTGGATGCGCTGGACCGGGACTTCCTGCGGTTCCTCGTCGGCGCCAACCGCGGCGACGGGGACCGGGCGGTCTGGGAGGCCGAGTACCTGATCGCGACGGCGACGAAGCGCTGACACGTGTCCATCTGTTCATCTGGACAGATGTCGTGCGCGGTCATAGGCTCAGCGGATGGCCGCCACCAGCGCCGTCGCCATGCACATGAGCGACGGCATCGTCAGTGCGCCGGTGTCGCTGCTGTTCGGCGTGATCGCCCTCGCGGCAGTCGGATTCTGCGTCGTGCGGGCCCGCACCGAACTCGACGAGCGCACCGTGCCACTGGCCGGACTGGTCGCCGCGTTCGTCTTCGCGGTGCAGATGGTGAACTTCCCGATCCTGCCCGGTGTCAGCGGGCACCTGCTCGGCGGCGCGCTCGCCGCGATCCTCGTCGGCCCGTACACCGGGGCGCTGTGCATCGCGATCGTGCTGGTGGTGCAGTCGCTGCTGTTCGCCGACGGCGGGGTGAGCGCGCTGGGCACCAACATCACCAACATGGCGGTGATCGGTGTGCTGGCCGGCTACGGCACGGCGGCGGCGGGGTACGCGCTGGCCCGTCGCCGCGGCGAGGTGTCCACCAGGACGCTGGGCGGCATCGCCTTCGTCGCCGCGCTCATCGGGACAGTATGCGCGGCAATGGGATTCGTCATCGAGTTCGCGATCGGCGGGGCGGCAGGCGCGTCGCTGGGCACGGTCGCCGGCTACATGTTCACCACCCACGTGCTGATCGGGATCGGCGAGGGAGTGATCACCGCCCTCACCGTGGTGGCCGTGGCGGGCGCCCGGCCCGACCTGGTGCATCTGCTGCGCCACCGCACGCGGGTGTCGGCATGACGCGGCGGCCGGTGTTCTGGTTCGTCTTCGCCGCGGCCGTGCTGGTGATCGCCGGCGGGTTGTCCTACTTCGCCAGCGGCAGCCCCGACGGTCTCGACTCGGCGACGCTGCAGGGCTGCGACGTGGTGCAGACCGCCGAGGGCGAGGAACTCAGCGGCGCCTGCATCGCACAGCACGCCACCGAGCATCCGCTGGCGTCGTCGCCACTGGCCGATTACGCGATCGGAGGGCACTCCGCGACGGGCGGCATCGCCGGGATCGTCGGCGCACTCGTCACGCTCGCGGTGGCGGGTGTGGCGTTCTGGGGCATCGCCAGGAGCAAGCGCTAACCCATGGGCGCAGGCGCGCACCCGCTCTACCGCCACGGCGACTCGGTCGTGCACCGGACGCCGGCAGAGGTCAAGATCGTCTGCCTGGTCGTGTTCGTCCTCGCTGTGGTCGCGACGCCCCGGGAGATGTTCTGGCCGTACGCGGCGTATGCCGCTGTCGTGGTGGCGTGCTGGTCGGTCGCCCGCATCCCGGCGCGCTGGATACTCCCGCGGATGCTGATCGAGGCGCCCTTCGTCGTCCTCGCGGCCCTGCTGCCGTTCACCGAAGGAGGTCCGCGCGTCACCGTTGCGGGGATGGACCTCTCGGTCGTCGGCCTCTATGCGGCGTGGGGCATCGTCGTCAAGGGCACGCTCGGCGTGGCGGCCGCGCTGACGTTCGCCGCCACCACACAGGCCACCGAACTCCCCGCCGCGCTGAGCCGGCTGCGGGTTCCGGCCGTGCTGACCTCCGTGCTGGTGCTGATGATCCGTTACGTGGACCTGCTCACCGCGGAGGCGGGCCGCATGCGGATGGCGCGGATCTCGCGCGGCGACTCGCCGCGGACGCTGCATCAGGCCGGTGCCATCGCCCGCGGCGTGGGGACCCTGTTCCTGCGGTCCTTCGAACGCGGCGAACGCGTGTATGTCGCCATGCTGTCTCGTGGATTCGACGGCACGGCACCCGATCTCGCGGCTGTGGGCGCTCCCGCCCGCGCCAGGCCGGCGCTGTGGGCCACCGCGATGGCGCCTGCGGTGACGGCCGTGGTGGTCTGCGCGGCGGCGTGGGTGAGCACATGAGCGCGCCGGCAGTGCGGATCGAGGGTCTGCGCCATGTGTATCCCGACGGCAGGGCCGCACTCAACGGCCTCGACCTGACCGTCGCCGCCGGCGAGCGCGTCGCGGTGCTCGGCCCGAACGGGGCGGGCAAGACCACCTTGATGCTGCACCTCAACGGCGTGCTGACGGCCACGGCCGGTTCCGTCGCGATCGGCGGGGTCACCGTCGGCCGCAAGACCGTCCGCGACATCCGGCGCCGGGTGGGTCTGGTCTTCCAGGACCCCGACGACCAACTGTTCATGCCGACGGTCGCACAGGATGTGGCGTTCGGCCCGGCCAACTTCGGTGTCCGCGGCGACGAGCTGGACAGCCGGGTGCGCGAGGCGCTGGCCACGGTGTCGGCGACCGGGCTCGCCGACCGCAACCCGTCGCACCTGTCGGCCGGGCAGCGCAGGCGCGCGGCACTGGCCACCGTGCTGGCCTGCAGGCCCGAGATCCTGGTGCTCGACGAGCCGTCGGCCAACCTCGACCCGGTGGCGCGCCGCGAACTCGCCGAGACGCTGCTGACGCTCGGCTCCACGATGCTCGTCGTCACTCACGACCTGCCCTACGCCGCGCAGCTGTGCGAACGGGCGGTGGTGATGGACGGCGGCGTCGTGGTCGCCGACGGGCCGATCGGCACGGTGCTCGCCGACAGCGCCCTGCTGGCCGCCCACCGGCTGGAACTGCCATGGGGCTTCGTGGTGCCGACGCGCTGAAAACGAGTCACGCCGAGACTGCGGTCAGATTGTCCTGGGTGAGCCGATCACGATCTGACAGCAGTCTCGCGGTTCCTGAAGCGCCTCAGTGCCGTCGGGCCGGCGGCCACGGTGGCTCGCCGCACAGCGCCAGCAGGGCGTTCTCGACGACCTCCGGCAGCGCGGGGTGGATCCAGTACTGGCCGCGGGCCATGTCCTGAGCCGGCAGGTCGAACGCCATGGCCTGGATGAGCGGCTGGATGATCGACGACGCCTGGTGCCCCATGATGTGCGCGCCGAGCAGCAACCCGGTGTCGTCGTCGACGATCAGCTTCGCGAAGCCGGTCGAGTCCTCCATCGCCCAGCCGTAGGCGACGTCGCCGTAGTCCTGCACTTTCGATCGGATGCGGTGACCCGCTGCGCGGGCCTCGTTCTCGGTCAACCCGACCGACGCGATCTGCGGCTCGGTGAACACCGCCGACGGCACGTTGCGGTGGTTGGCGGGCATCAGGTTGTCGGTGTCGTCCCAGTCCTGCAGCAGGTTGTGCTTGACCACCCGGGCCTCGTGGTTGGCGACGTGCTTGAGCTGATACGGCGAACTGATGTCACCGAGTGCGTAGACGTTGCGCGCCGTGGTGCGCTGGAAGTCGTCGACGACCACCAGCCCGTCCTCGACCTTGACCCCGGCGTGGTGGGCGTCGAGCTGATCGCCGTTGGGGATGCGCCCGGTGGCGACGAGCAGGGTGTCGGCGTGCAGGTTCGACCCGTCGTCGAGGTGCAGCGTGACCCCGGAGTCGTCGGAGCTGCCGCTGACGATGTTGCGGCGGCTGCGGATCTCCCACTTCTTGCCCGCGATGTCGGTGAACCGTTCGCAGACGGTGTCGTCGCAGTGGGTGAGCATCGTCGTGCCGCGCAGCACGATCGTCACCTTCGAGCCCAGCGACGAGAAGACGTGCGCGAATTCGGCGGCCACGAAACCACCGCCCACGATGACGATGTGCTCCGGCAGCTCCGAGATGCGCATGATGCTGTCGCTGGTGTGGTGGGCCACGCCGCAGTCCAGGATCGCCGGCGGCACGGTCGCCCGCGAGCCCGCGGCGAGCACCACCTGGTCGGCGGTGAACTCGTCGCCGTCGTCGGTGCGCAGCCGGTAGCCGTCGGCACCGGGATCGGCTGCGGCGAAGCGGGTGTGGCTGGCGAACACCTCCACGTCGGGCGACGACCGGCGATAGTGCTCCCCGCCGCTGGCGAGCGGGTCGATGCGGCCGAACACCCGCGAGACGATGTCGGTCCAGCGGACCGCGTCGACGTGGGCGTCGACGCCGAACCGGGCCGAGTCGTGCACCTGCTGGGCGACGCCCGCGGCGTAGACGAACATCTTGGTGGGGATGCACCCGACGTTGAGGCAGGTGCCGCCGAACAGCCCCTTCTCCGCGATGGCCACCCGCTTGCCGACGTAGCGCTCGTCGAGCACGGAGTTGCCCGATCCGGTGCCGATGATCGCGATGTCGAAGTCGGCCACAGCCATCACTCCTGTCGGGTTCGTGTCGACGGAGTGTCGGAGCGTGTGTCCGTCAGGTAACCGTCCAGCCAGCGGTCCAGTTCACGGTAAGCCACCGCCCGTGGCCCGGCCAGGGAGAGGAACACGTCGTGCTTGGCGTCGACCACCGGCACCACCGTCGACCGGTTGCCGATGCAGCCCGCCCATCGCGCGATCTGCCCCACGTCGAGCACCGCGTCGCCGCGCTGGATGGCGTCGATGCCCGCCGGGTCATGCACCTCGCGAACGCTGTGGTCGGACCGCAGGATCAGATTGGGCACCCCGACGTCCAGACCGCGGTGCAGCCGGGCATGCCCGCGGCGGATGGCGTGGATCCAGCCGACGGTCACGGGGAAGCCGCCGACCGGCTTCCAGTCCAGGTTGTAGTCGAATTCGCCGGCGTAGTCGCGGTGCAGTGACGCGCCGTAGCCGCCCTCGGGCACCGGGGTGCGCACCACCTGGCGCTTGCGCAGCCGCGACGCCGCCGACATCGCCGCCGAGGTGCCTGCGAACCGCAGGATCGCCGGGCCCTGCAGATCGAGCCACGGGCTGTTGAGCACCAGACCGGTCACCTGGCACTGCGCGGTGCGGCCGCGTCGCCGCAGCCGGTCCAGCCACAGCGAGACGATCAGCCCGCCCGCGGAGTGCGCCATCACCAGGACGTCGGCGCCGCCGCTCTCGGCCGCGACGATCTCGCACGCCCGCTCCAGTTCGGCGTCGTACCGGCTCAGGTCGGTGGTGAAGTGCGGGGTCTGCCCCTGCTGCCGCGATCGCCCACATTTGTGCAGGTCCAGCGCATAGACCGCGAAGCCGCGGGCAGCCAGCCAGTCGGCCAGCTCGGTGTGGAAGAAGTAGTCGGTGAACCCGTGCACCAGCAGCACCGCGTGTCCGGCCTGCTGGGCCTCGCCGCGGCGGACCACGGTCGCGACGAGCTCGCCCTCCCTGTCGGGGTCGGTGCCCAGCGCCACGGTGTGCTGCCAGTAGCCGGGCAGAACGTCGGGCTCCCAGCCGGTCACCTCAGCCACCTTAGAGCCCGCGCGCCGGCGCCGGGGTGAGGAGTTGCACAGCCCTGGCCCGGTTTGGGGCATCGGTGTCGGGATAACCTGACAGCTGAGCCGTGTCGAACGGACCGCGTGAGCATGTGAGGGCCGAGTGTCGAAGTCAGAGGCAGCCACCCAGACCGACGTCGTGCTGGTCGGCGCGGGCATCATGAGCGCGACACTGGCCGCCCTGATCCGGCTGGTGGAGCCCGACTGGTCGATCACCCTGATCGAGCGGCTCGACGGCGCCGCCGCCGAGAGCAGCGACCCGTGGAACAACGCGGGCACCGGCCACTCGGCGCTGTGCGAGCTGAACTACACCCCCGAACTGCCCGACGGCGAAATCGACATCTCCAAGGCCGTGCACGTCAACGAGCAGTTCCAGGTGTCGCGCCAGTTCTGGTCCTACGCCGTGGAGAACGGTGTGCTGCCCGACGTCCGCAGCTTCCTCAACCCCATCCCGCACGTCAGCTTCGTCAGCGGCGCCAAGAACGTGCAGTACCTGCGCAAGCGGTACGACGCGCTGGTCACCAACCCGCTGTTCGCCACGATGGAGTTCATCGACGACCGCGACGAGTTCACCCGCCGGCTCCCGCTGATGGCCGAGAAGCGCGACTTCTCCGACCCCGTCGCGCTGAACTGGACGCAGGACGGCACCGACGTGGACTTCGGTTCGCTGTCGCGCCAGCTCATCGGCTTCGCCGCCAAGCAGGGCATGACCACCTACTTCGGCCACGAGGTCCGCGACCTCGACAAGCAGTCCGACGGCAGCTGGACACTCAAGGTGGCCAACCGGCGCACCGGCGCCAAGCGCAAGCTGAACGCCAAGTTCGTCTTCGTCGGCGCCGGCGGTGGTGCACTGCCGCTGCTGCAGCGGGCCGGCATCGCCGAGGCCAAGGGCTTCGGGGGGTTCCCCGTCGGAGGCCAGTGGCTCCGTACCGACAACCAGCGCCTGACCGCCGGTCATCAGGCCAAGGTCTACGGCCAGCCGCCGCTGGGCGCCCCGCCGATGTCCGTGCCGCACCTGGACACCCGCGTGATCAACGGCAAGTCCTATCTGCTGTTCGGTCCGTTCGCCGGCTGGTCCCCGAAGTTCCTCAAGCAGGGCAAGGTCACCGATCTGCCGTTCTCGGTGCGGCCGAACAACCTGGCGTCCATGCTGGGCGTCGGTGTGACCGAGTTGGGCCTGGTCAAGTACCTGATCGGTCAGCTGCGGCTCAGCGAGGCCGACCGCGTCGAGGTGCTGCGTGAATTCGCGCCCAGCGCAAACGATTCCGACTGGGAACTGGACATCGCCGGTCAGCGCGTGCAGGTGGTCCGCCGCAAGGGCCGCGGCGGCGTGCTGGAGTTCGGAACCACCGTTCTCGCGGCGGCCGACGGCAGCATCGCCGGGCTGCTTGGCGCCTCGCCCGGTGCGTCGACGGCGGTGCCCGCGATGTTCGACGTGATGGAGCGCTGCTTCGGCGACCGCTACACGTCCTGGTTGCCCAAGCTGCAGGAGATCGTACCGTCGCTGGGCGTCCAGTTGTCCAACGAGCCGAAGCTGTTCGACGAGGTGTGGGCGCACGGCACCAAGGTCCTCAAGCTGGACCGGCCGGCCAGCGGGGTACCGGCCACCGTCGGTCACGAGAACACTGCAGGCACCGAGCATTCACCCACCGCGGCCACTGCCTGACGTGGTCCGCGGATGACTGTCGCGCTGCGGCGCAGCTGGGCCAAGGACCTCAGCGCGGCAACGCTCTACGAGCTGCTGAAGTTGCGCGTCGAGGTGTTCGTCGTCGAACAGGCATGCCCGTACCCGGAGCTGGACGGCCGCGACCTGCTCGCCGAGACCCGGCACTTCTGGCTCGAAGGCGTTGAGGGAGAAGTCATCTCGACGCTGCGGTTGATGGAGGAGCATCCCGGCGGGCAGAAGGGCTTCCGCATCGGCCGGGTGTGCACCAAGCGCGACGCCCGCGGCCACGGCCACACCCACCGGCTGATGCAGGCCGCCCTGGCCGACGTCGGCGACCACCCCTGCCGCATCGACGCGCAGACCTACCTCGAGGAGATGTACAGGGGCCACGGGTTCGTCCGCGACGGCGCCGAGTTCCTCGACGACGGGATCCCGCACGTGCCCATGCTGCGGGCCGCGTCCGGGGCGGCGCAGTGAGCGCCGAACCCGGCTACCCGTTCAGCGCACTCGTCGGGCACGACCGGCTGCGCCTGGCGCTGCTGCTGTGCGCGGTGCGCCCGGAGATCGGCGGGGTGCTGATCCGCGGGGAGAAGGGCACCGCCAAGTCGACGGCGGTGCGCGCCCTGGCCCGGGTCCTCACGGATGTCGACGCAGGCGCGCGGCTCGTCGAGCTGCCGATCGGGGCCACCGAGGACCGCGTGGTCGGATCGCTGGACCTGCAGAAGGTGCTGCGCGACGGCGAGCATGCGTTCTCGCCGGGTCTGCTGGCCCGCGCGCACGGCGGCGTGCTCTACGTCGACGAGGTCAACCTGCTGCACGACCATCTGGTCGACGTGCTGCTCGACGCCGCGGCGATGGGCCGGGTGCACGTCGAGCGCGACGGCATCTCGCACTCGCACGACGCCCGGTTCGTCCTGATCGGCACGATGAATCCCGAAGAGGGGGAGCTGCGGCCGCAGCTGCTCGACCGTTTCGGGCTCACCGTCGACGTGGTCGCCTCCCGCGACGTCGACGTCCGCGCCGACGTCATCCGGGCCCGCCTGGCGTATGAGGCCGATCCGGCCGGCTTCTCCGCCGAACACGCCGAAGCGGACGCCGAGCTGGCCCGCCGCATCGCCGGCGCCCGGGCTCTCGTCGCCCGGGTGGTCTTGCCCGACAGCGAGTTACGCCGCATCGCCGCGCTGTGTGCGGCGTTCGACGTCGACGGCATGCGCGCCGACCTGGTGGTGGCACGCACTGCGGTCGCGCACGCCGCCTGGCGGGGCGCCGAAACGGTCGCCGAAGAGGACATCCGGGTGGCCGCCGAACTGGCGCTGCCGCACCGTCGCCGCCGCGACCCGTTCGACGACCCCGGCCTGGATCCGCAGCGTCTCGACGAGGCGATGGAGGAGGCCGGTGCGCAGAGCACCGACGCCGACTCCGGACCCGACGAGCCCGATCCCGACCCGCCCGGTGGCGGGGCGTCGGCCGACGGATCCGCGGAATTGACCGGCGCACAACGAGAGTCGTCGCCCCCGACGCGATCCAATGCGGCGCCGTCGGGGGTGTTCCGCACCAAGGCACTGACCGTGCCCGGCGTGGGGGAGGGCGCCCCCGGCCGCCGTTCGAGGGCCAGGAACCGGACCGGCACCGTGGTGTCGGCGACCGCCGAACCCGGCGCGGGCCACGGTGTGCACATCTTCGGCACCCTGCTGGCCGCCGCGAATTCGCAACGCACGGCGGGACGTCCGCGCCCCGGGCCCGAGGACGTGCGGCGTGCGGTGCGGGTGGGCCGCGAGGGCAATCTGGTGATCTTCGTGGTGGACGCGTCGGGGTCGATGGCCGCCCGCGACCGGATGGCCGCGGTCGGCGGCGCGACGCTGTCACTGCTGCGCGACGCCTACCAGCGGCGCGACAAGGTCGCGGTGATCACGTTCCGCGGCGACGGGGCGCGGGTGCTGCTGCCCCCGACGTCGTCGGTGTACATCGCCAGCAGGCGGCTGGCCCGCTTCGACACCGGCGGCCGGACCCCGCTCGCGCAGGGACTGCTGACCGCCCGCGACGTGGTGGTTCGGGAGAAGGCCCGCGACCGGGCCCGCCGCGCGCTCGTGGTGGTCCTCACCGACGGCCGGGCGACCGGCGGCCCGGACCCCGTGGGCAGGGCGCGGGCGGCCGCCGCGCGGCTGGTCGCCGAGGGCGCCGCGGCGGTCGTGGTGGACTGTGAGACGTCGTTCGTGCGACTGGGTCTGGCCGACGACCTCGCCGCGCATCTCGGCGCGCCGTCGGTGCGGCTGGCGCACCTGCACGCCGACGAGCTGACCCGGGTGGTCAGCCGGGCCGACCGCACCGCGGCCTGAACCACCGAGGAGGACCGCCATGCCCCAGGGCCGCCCGCTGACCGTCCCCGCCGACGGGCTGAGCACCCGCGCCCGCCGCAACGCGCCGCTGCTCGCCGTGCACACCGGTCCGGGCAAGGGCAAGTCGACCGCGGCGTTCGGGATGGCGCTGCGGGCGTGGAACCAGGGCTTCGACATCGCGGTGTTCCAGTTCGTCAAGAGCGCGAAGTGGAAGGTGGGCGAGGAGGCGGCGTTCCGCGAACTGGGCCGCCTGCACGACCGCGACGGCGTCGGCGGGCCCGTCGAATGGCACAAGATGGGCTCCGGGTGGTCGTGGTCGCGCAAGGCGGGCAGTGCCGACGACCACGCGGCGGCCGCAGCTGACGGGTGGGCGGAGATCACCCGCCGGCTGGCCGAGCAGCGGCACGACTTCTACGTGCTCGACGAGTTCACCTATCCGCTCAAGTGGGGGTGGGTCGACGTCGACGAGGTCGTCGCCACGCTGGCCGACCGGCCCGGGAATCAGCACGTGGTGATCACCGGCCGCGACGCGCCGCAGGCGCTGCTCGACGCCGCCGACCTGGTCACCGAGATGACGAAGGTCAAGCACCCGATGGATGTGGGCCGCAAGGGCCAGAAGGGTATCGAGTGGTGAGCGCAGCGAGGCGCGACCGACGGGCCTGCGAGTGGTGAGCGCAGCGAGGCGCGACCGACGGGCCTGCGAGTGGTGAGCGCAGCGAGGCGCGACAGACGGGCCTGCGAGTGGTGAGCGCGTGAGCGTGCCGGCCGTGGTGATCGCCGCTCCCGCCTCGGGCAGCGGGAAGACCACCGTCGCAACGGGTTTGATGGGTGCGCTGCGCCGGGCGGGCCGCACCGTCGCGCCGTTCAAGGTGGGGCCGGACTTCATCGACCCGGGCTACCACGCGCTGGCGGCACGCAGGCCGGGCCGCAACCTCGACCCCGTGCTCGTCGGCGAGTCACTGATCGGGCCGCTCTACCGGCACGGCAGCGCAGGCGCGGACGTCGCCGTCGTCGAAGGTGTGATGGGTCTGTTCGACGGCCGCATCGGCGACGAGCCGATCACCGGGCCCGCCCGCGGCTCCACCGCACAGGTGGCGGCGCTGCTGGGTGCACCGGTGGTGCTGGTGATCGATGCCCGCGGCCAGAGCCACAGCGTCGCCGCCCTGCTGCACGGCTTCGTCAGCTTCGACCCGGGCGTGCGGATCGCCGGGGTGATCCTCAACCGCGTCGGCTCACCGCGACACGAGCAGGTGCTGCGGCAGGCCTGCGAGTACGTCGGGCTGCCGGTGTTCGGGGCGATCCCGCGCACGGAGGCACTGGCCGTGCCGTCACGTCACCTCGGGTTGGTGACCGCGGGCGAGCACGGCGCGCAGGCCCGCGACGCGGTGGAGGCGATGACCGAGGTGGTGGGCCGCCATCTGGATCTGATGGGGATCAGCGAGATCGCGACCAGTCGTGTCACCGATGCCCCGTGGGATCCCGGCACCGGAGAACCGGCGGCCAACGGTGTCACGGTGGCCGTCGCGGCGGGCAACGCCTTCAACTTCCGCTACACCGAGCACGCCGAGATGCTGCGGGCCGCGGGGGCGGAGGTGGTCGAGTTCGATCCGCTGACCGATCCGCTGCCGTCGCGGACCGCCGCGCTGGTGCTGCCGGGCGGCTTCCCCGAGCAGCACGCAGCCGAACTGTCCGCCAATGACATTCTGCGTCAACAGATCAGGACGCTGGCGGCCGACGGTGCGCCGGTGCACGCCGAATGCGGTGGCCTGACCTACCTGGTCGACGAACTCGACGGCCACCCGATGTGCGGCGTGCTGTCGGGTTCGGCGGAGTTCACCCCGCGGCTCACACTGGGCTACCGCAGCGCGCTCGCGACCAGTGAGTCGGTGATGTACCAGGTGGGCGATGCCGTCACGGGTCACGAATTCCACCGCACCGCAACGAAGTTCACCGGCGACTACAGCCCGGCGTGGAGGTTCTCCGGCGACCGTGCACAGTCCTCGCAGGAGGGCGCCCTCGACCGCAACGTGCACGCGTCGTACCTGCACACCCATCCGGCCGCGGCGCCGGCGGCGGTCACCCGTTTCGTGGCCGCCGCGGCGCGGCTCTAAGCTCGGCGGGTGACCGAGAACGCCTACCTCGTAGGACTGCGGCTGGCCGGCAAGAAGGTCGTCGTCGTCGGGGGCGGGAGCGTCGCGCAGCGCCGGCTGCCGCTGCTCATCGCCAACGAGGCCGACGTGCACGTCATCGCGCGGGCCGCCACGCCCGCCGTGGAGGCCATGACGGGGATCACACTGGAACTGCGCGACTTCCGCGACGGCGACCTCGACGGCGCCTGGTACGCGATCGCCGCGACCGACGATCCCGGCGTCAACGCCGCCGTCGTCGCCGAGGCCGAGCGCAGGCGCATCTTCTGCGTGCGTGCCGACGTGGCCCGGGACGGGACGGCGGTGACCCCGGCGTCGTTCGAGTACGAGGGGCTGGCGGTCGGGGTGCTGGCCGCCGGCGAGCACCGCCGATCGGCGGCGATCCGGTCGGCGATCCACGAGGCGCTGCAGCAGGGTCTCATCGCCGCGGACAGCTCCGAGACGATGCAGGCCGGCGTCGCGCTGGTCGGCGGCGGGCCCGGCGACCCCGAGCTGATCACGGTGCGCGGGCGGCGGCTGCTGTCCCAGGCCGACGTGGTGGTCGCCGACCGGCTGGCGCCGCCGGAGCTGCTCGCCGAGCTGGCCCCGCACGTCGAGGTGATCGACGCCGCCAAGATCCCCTACGGCCGGGCGATGGCGCAGGACGCGATCAACGAGGTGCTCGTCGACCGGGCGCGGGCGGGCAAGTTCGTGGTGCGGCTCAAGGGCGGCGACCCGTTCGTGTTCGCACGCGGCTACGAAGAGGTGATCGCGTGCGCCGAGGCCGGGATTCCGGTGACCGTGGTGCCCGGTGTGACCAGTGCCATAGGGGTGCCCGCGCTGGCCGGCGTCCCGGTCACCCATCGCCACGTCACGCATGAATTCGTGGTGGTCAGCGGGCATGTTGCACCCGACCATCCCGAATCGTTAGTGAATTGGGATGCACTGGCCGCGCTCTCGGGCACCATCGTGTTGCTGATGGCGGTGGAACGCATCGAACTGTTCGCCAAGGCGCTGCTGGACGGCGGGCGACCTGCGGAGACCCCGGTCCTGGTGGTTCAGCACGGCACCACGTCGGCGCAACGGAGTTTGCGGGCGACCCTCGCCGACGCGCCGCAGCGGATCCGCGAAGAGGGCATCCGACCTCCCGCGATCATCGTGATCGGGCCGGTCGCGGCCTTCGGCGGTTAAAGGGTTCTTAAGATTACTGTAAGGTAACCCGTTATGACGGCTCTCAATGACGCAGAGCGCGCAGCCATGTTCAGCGATGCCGCCGGGGGTACCGGGCGGGCTGTGCCGTCGGGCGACAAGTCGGCCAAGGCACGTACCGCCAAGGCTCCGGCCTGGGTTCCGTCGCGGCGGTTCTTCGCCGCGGTGATCGCCATCGCCGGCATGCAGCTGATGGCCACGATGGACGGCACCATCGCCATCGTCGCGCTCCCCAAGATCCAGGACTCACTCAATCTCTCCGACGCCGGGCGCAGCTGGGTCATCACGGCCTATGTGCTCACGTTCGGCGGGCTGATGCTGCTGGGTGGGCGCCTCGGCGACTCCATCGGCCGCAAGCGGACGTTCATCGTCGGCGTCGCGCTGTTCACCATCGCCTCGGTCCTGTGCGGGATCGCCTGGGACGAGGCCACGCTGGTGATCGCGCGACTGCTGCAGGGCGTCGGCGCGGCGATCGCCTCGCCCACCGCGCTGGCCCTCGTCGCGACGACGTTCGCGAAGGGTCCGGCCCGCAACGCCGCCACCGCGGTGTTCGCCGCGATGACCGGTGTCGGTTCCGTCATGGGACTGGTCGTCGGCGGCGCGCTGACCGAGGTGTCATGGCGGCTGGCGTTCCTGGTCAACGTCCCGATCGGGCTGCTGATCGTCTACCTGGCCCACACGGCGCTGCGGGAGACCCACAAGGAGCGGCTCAAGCTCGACGCCACCGGCGCGCTCCTGGCGACGCTGGGCTGCACGGCCGCGGTGCTCGCCTTCTCCATGGGTCCCGAACAGGGCTGGATCTCACCGATCACCATCGGCTCGGGCATCGCCGCACTGATCTGCCTCGTCGCGTTCATCATCGTCGAGCGCACCGCCGAGAACCCGGTGGTCCCGTTCGACCTCTTCAAGGACCGCAACCGGTTGGCCACGTTCGGGGCGGTCTTCCTGGCAGGCGGCGTGATGTTCACCCTGTCGGTGCTGATCGGTCTCTACGTCCAGGACATCCTCGGCTACAGCCCGCTGCGGGCGGGGATCGGCTTCATCCCGTTCGCCATCGCGATGGGCATCGGGCTGGCGCTCTCCTCGCAGCTGGTGTCGATCTTCCCGCCGCGGGTCCTGGTGATCGCCGGCGGGGTGCTCGTGCTCGGCGCGATGGTCTACGGCTCGACGCTCAACAGCGGCATCCCGTACTTCCCGAACCTGGTGATCCCGCTCGTGGTGGGCGGCATCGGCATCGGGATCATCTTCGTCGCGCTGATGCTGTCGGCCATCGCCGGTGTCGGGTTCGACCAGATCGGTCCGGTCTCGGCGATCACCCTGATGATGCAGAACCTCGGCGGGCCGATCGTGCTCGCGATCATCCAGGCCGTCATCACCTCCCGGACGCTGTACCTGGGTGGCACCACCGGCCCGGTGAAGAACATGGACACCACCCAGCTCGCCGCCCTCGACGCCGGATACACCTACGGCCTGCTCTGGGTCGCCGCCGTCGCAGTCCTGGTCGGTGGCGCCGCACTGCTCATCGGCTACACCAGCCAGCAGGTCGCGCATGCGCAAGAGGTCAAGGACGCGATCGACGCCGGCGAGCTCTAACCCGAGATCTCCCCGGCGACCGAGCGCAGCGCGGCCACCACCGCGCCGACCTCGTCACCGGCGTCCACCGCGGTGAGCGCCACCGTGCTGCGGCCCAGCCAGTTCGGGTCGTCGACGCCCACGGTGGTGACACCGTCGGGCACCGACCTCGCCGCCAGCTCCGGCATCAGGCAGATCCCCAGACCTGCGGCCACCAGCCCGAGTCGCGCCGGCCATCCGCTCACCCGGTGCCGGATCACCGGATCGGACAGCGTCGGCCACGCCATGAACTGCGGATCGCCCGCCGAACCCGTGCCGGCGATCCACGCCTCGTCGGCGAGTTCGCGGACCGCCACCCGGCCTACGGACGCCAGCCGGTGCCCGGCGGGCACCGCGATACACAGGTCGCCCGCGTAGATGCGGCGCGCGGCGAGGCCGTCGACGTCGTAGTCGGGCAGGCCCGCGCCCGTGCCGACGACGGCGACACCCAGCCGGCCCGCGCGCAGCTCGCGCAGCAGCGCCGGAGTGGCCGCCTCGCGCAGGCTCACCCTCAGGCCCGGGTGGTCGACCGCCAGCCGCGCAACGGCCCGCGGCACCAGCACGGCCATGGCCGCGGGGAAGGCGCCCACCGCCACCCGTCCCGCCAACCGGTCGCCGAGGCCGTCGAGTTCGTGGCGCAGTGCGGCCGCGGCGCCCAGGACATGGGCGGCGTGTTCCACCACCACCGCCCCCGCCGGGGTGAGGCTCACCCCGCGGACCTCGCGGGAGAACAACCGGTAGCCCGCCACGTCCTCCATCGCGGCGACCTGCCGCGAGATCGCGGGCTGCGAGTACCCCAGGGAGTGGGCGGCGGCGGTGAACGATCCCAGTAGGGCGATCTCGCGACACACCCGCAGCCCCTCGAGCGTCATCTCGGTCACTTGTCCACCCTAGGCATGCGCAGAGCGTATGGGTCCTTGTCGGATCGCTGATCGCCCGCATGGATACATCGGCCGCGTCCGCGCGGTTGAGTCATGGCGAAGCCGAAGGAAGGAAGTTCGACATGACCAGGACCTGGTTCGTCACGGGCGCGTCCCGCGGCATGGGCCGCGAACTCGTCGAGCAGCTATTGGCGCGCGGTGACACCGTCGCGGCGACGCTGCGGCGACCCGAACAGCTCGACGATCTGGCGGCGCGGCACGGTGACCGGCTGTGGCGGGCGGCGCTCGACGTCACCGACACCGACGCCGTCCGTGCGGTCGTCGCCGAGGCGTTCGCCGCGCACGGCCGCATCGACGTCGTCGTCTCCAACGCGGGATACGGGGTGTTCGGCGTCGCGGAGGACCTCACCGACGAGCAGATCGACCAGACGATCGCCACCAACCTCACGGCGTCCATCCAGCTCGCCCGTGCGGTGCTGCCGCACCTTCGCGCCCAGGGCGGCGGCCTGCTGATGCAGATGTCGAGCATGGGCGGGCACATGACGTTCCCGGCCTTCTCGCTCTACCACGTCACCAAGTGGGGCATCGAGGGGTTCTACGACGCCCTCGCCGCCGAGGTCGAACCGTTCGGCATCCGCACCACGCTGATCGCACCGGGTGTGGTGCGCACCGGCTTCTTCGAGGCGGCCGCGCGGGTTCCGCTCAGCGAGCCCTACCGCGGCGGGCCCGCCGACGCGCCCGCCACCACCGTCGAGGAGATGACCGATGACCCCGAGCGCACGGTCGCGGCCATCATCCGTGCCGCCGACTCCGGCGACCCGCCGCGCCGCCTGGTGCTCGGCTCCGATGCCTGGACGCTGATCACCGGGGCGTTGCGGGCCCGGCTGGACGACGTCACCGCCCAGCGCGAGAACGCCGCGACCGCCGACTTCTGAGCGATTTCGGCGCGGAAACCGTCGCACGAGCATCGGCGGCGCGCCGAAATCGCCACGGTAGGGTCGTGAGCCATGTCGGCGCAGGGGTCCTCCGGGTCGCAGCCGCTGACCAGGTCGGTGCTCGGTGTCGCGATCGTGGCGATCACCGGCATGCAGCTGATGTCGACGCTCGACGGCACCATCGTGATCGTCGCGCTGCCGCGCATCCAGTCCGACCTCGACATGTCCGACGCCGCCAAGAGCTGGGTCGTCACCGCCTATGTGCTGGCCTTCGGCGGGCTGCTGCTGCTCGGCGGGCGGATCGGCGACGCGGTCGGGCACAAGCGGGCGTTCCTGTCGGGCGTCGGGGTGTTCACCCTCGCGTCGCTGGTCTGCGGCCTGGCCACCGACGGCCTCACGCTGGTGATCGCCCGCGCGGTGCAGGGCACCGGGGCGGCGGTGGCGGCGCCGACGGGGCTGGCGCTGATCGCGACCACCTACGCGATCGGCGCTCCCCGCAACCGGGCGCTCGCGGTGTCGGCGGCGATGCAGGCCGCCGGATCGGTGCTGGGCCTGATCCTCGGCGGCGCCTTCACCGTCGTGTCGTGGCGGCTGGCGTTCCTGATCAACGTGCCGATCGGCATCGCGGTGATCGCCGTGGCCGTCTACCGGATCACCGAGACCCACCACGAGCGGCTCAAGCTCGACGTGGTGGGGGCGCTGCTGGCCACGCTCGGCTGCACGGCAGCGGTGCTGGTCTTCACACAGGGCCCGCCGCGCGGCTGGATCGACCCGTTCGTCATCGCCGCGGGCGCCGCCGCGGTCGTCTTCTTCATCTCGTTCCTGCTCGTCGAGCGCAAGGCCGCGCACCCGATCGTCCCGTTCTCGGTGTTCGACAACCGCAACCGGGTGGCGACGCTCGCCGCGTACTTCCTCGCCGGCGGCGTGATGCTGACCATCTCGGTGATGATGGGCCTCTACATCCAGGACGTGATGGGCTACTCGGCGCTGCAGGCGGGCATCGGGTTCCTGCCGTTCGCCGTCGGCTTCGGGGTCGGCAACGTGGTCGCCGCCCGGCTGGCGCCGAGGATCGCGCCACGCTGGGTGGTCATCGGCGCCGGTGTCTTCGTGCTGGGCGCCATGCTGTTCGGCTCCACCCTGACCCGGACCGTGGCCTACTTCCCGGACCTGTTCGCGCCGATCCTGTTCGCGGGCTTCGGCATCGGGGTGATCTCGGTGGTGCTGCCGCTGTGCGCCATCGCCGAGGTCGGCCCGCGCGAGATCGGTCCGGTCTCGTCGATCACGCTGATGGTGTTCAATCTCGGCGGTCCGCTGATGCTGGTGGCGATCCAGGCGGTGCAGACCTCGCGCACGCTGTACCTGGGCGGCACCACCGGCTCGGTGAAGGACATGACGGACGGGCAACTCGACGCGCTCGGCCAGGGCTACACATATGCCCTGCTGTGGGTGGCGGCCATCGCGATCCTGGTCGGGGCGGCGGCTCTGTTCATCGGCTTCTCGGCACGTCAGATCGCGGTGGCCCAGCACACCCGCGAGGCGTTCGACGCCGGGGAGCTCTGAGGCGTCAAGCTAAGGTGGTCGCTCGTGATCACCCGTATGTCCGAGCTGTTCCTGCGCACCCTCCGCGACGACCCGGCCGACGCGGAGGTGCCCAGCCACAAGCTGCTCATCCGCGCCGGCTACGTCCGGCCGGTGGGCCCGGGGCTCTACAGCTGGCTGCCCCTCGGGCTGCGGGTGCTGCGCAAGATCGAGGGCATCATCCGCGACGAGATGGCGCACATCGGCGGTCAGGAGATCCTGCTGCCCGCGCTGGTGCCCCGCGCACCGTACGAGACGACGAATCGGTGGACCGAGTACGGCGACAGCGTGTTCCGGCTCAAGGACCGCCGCCGCAACGACTACATGCTCGGCCCCACCCACGAGGAACTCTTCGCGCTGACCGTGAAGGGGGAGTACAGCTCCTACAAGGACTTCCCGCTGCGGCTCTACCAGATCCAGAACAAGTACCGCGACGAGGCAAGGCCGCGGGCGGGCATCCTGCGCGGACGCGAGTTCGTGATGAAGGACTCCTACAGCTTCGACGTCGACGACGACGGACTGAAGAAGGCGTATCACGCGCACCGCGAGGCCTACCAACGGATCTTCGCCCGCCTCGGCGTCCAGTACGTCATCGTGTCGGCGGTCTCGGGTGCGATGGGCGGCAGCGCCTCCGAGGAGTTCCTGGCCGAGAGTGAGATCGGCGAGGACACCTTCGTCCGCTGCCTGGAGTCGGGATACGCCGCCAACGTGGAGGCGGTGATCACCCGGGTGCCGGAGTCGCTGCCGATCGACGGACTGCCCGAGGCGACGGTGTACGACACCCCCGACGCCCCGACCATCGCCACGCTCGTCGACTGGGCCAACAGCGCCGACCTGCCCGGCTTCGCCGGCCGCACCGTCACCGCCGCGGACACGCTGAAGAACGTGCTGCTCAAGGTCCGCGAACCCGGCGGGGAATGGGAACTGCTGGCGATCGGTGTGCCCGGCGATCGCGAGGTCGACGAGAAGCGCCTCGGCGCCGCGCTGGAACCCGCCGAGTACGCACTGCTCGACGACGCCGACTTCGCGCGGTACCCGTTCCTGGTCAAGGGCTATGTCGGTCCGAAGGCGTTGGGGGACAACGGTGTCCGATTCCTGGTCGATCCGCGGATCGTCGATGGGACGGCCTGGATCACCGGCGCCGACGCACCGAACAAGCACGTGGTCGGCATGGTGGCGGGACGCGACTTCACCGCCGACGGCACCATCGAGGCCGCCGACGTCCGCGACGGCGATCCGTCGCCCGACGGCGCGGGTCCGCTGGTGAGCGCGCGCGGCATCGAGATCGGCCACATCTTCCAGCTCGGCCGCAAGTACACCGAGGCCTTCACCGTCGACGTGCTCGGCGAGGACGGCAAGCCGGTGCGGTTGACGATGGGCTCCTACGGCATCGGCGTGTCCCGGCTGGTCGCCGTGATCGCCGAGCAGCAGCACGACGAGATCGGTCTGCGCTGGCCCTCGTCGGTGTCGCCGTTCGACGCCCACCTGGTGATCGCGAACAAGGACGAGGCCGCCCGCGCCGGCGCGACCGAGCTGGCCGCCGACCTCGACCGCCTGGGTGTCGACGTGCTGCTCGACGACCGGAAGGCCTCGCCCGGGGTGAAGTTCAAGGACGCCGAGCTGCTCGGGGTGCCGTGGATCGTGGTGGTGGGCCGCGGCTGGGCCGACGGCACGGTCGAGCTGCGCAACCGGTTCACCGGTGAGGCGCGCGAGATCGCCGTCGATGCGGCGGCCACCGAGATATCCGGCGCGATCGCCGGCTGACGCCCGCTACTCGTTGCCGCCGGGGAACGCGACGGTCACCGGCGAGACACCGAGCACCCGGTTCCAGCGGGCGATCCTGACCGCGCACTGCGTCAACGCCGTCACGGCGAACGTGCGGTCCTCGGCGGTGGTGGCCTGCTCGAGCACCGCCCGCCACGCCGTCGCGGCGTCGCGTTCCATCTGCGCAGCCAGCTCGGCGGCGTCGGTCGGGCTGTTCACCGGCGACGGCAACCGGTAGCCGGGTTCGGGCAGCGGCGCCGCCACCGACCGGCCGTCGAGCATCGCGATCGCGGCCTCGCGCCGTTCGCGATGCTCGGCCATCGACCCCGACACCAACGCGTTGAGTTCCGGCGTCGAGTGCGCGGACACCAGGCCGTAGCCGTAGATGACGGCGTGCTCGGTGGCGACGGCGTCGTAGAGGGCGCCGGCGTCGGGTCCCGGCGGCCGCGTCGGCATGGTCGGCTCGGGTGAGGTCACGACGACTCCTCGGGCGCGAGGGCCACCAGCGAGGCGGCCGTGCACGCCGCGGCGATCGAGCCGAGCAGACCTGCGCGATAGCCGGACAGCTCGGCCGCCAGGCCTGCCGCACTCTCGGCGGACTGCCGCAGCGCACCGGCCACCTCGGCGGCGGTGGGCGGTTTCACCGGCTCCGCGGGGGTCGACGACGAGGTGGTGGTGGTGGTCGGCGCGTCCGCGGCCGCGATGATGCGGGTCAGCTCGTCCTCGAGTGCGCGGACGTGCTCGGCGCGTTCGGCGGCCACCTCGGTCAGGGCCTGCGCCACCGGCGGCCGGGCGGCCGCTGCCGCCCTGGTGGCCAGTGAGCCGTCATTGCGCGCCCGCTCGATCTGCGCGATCAACTCGTCGACCTCGGGTGGCGGAGGCGGCGTCCCGCAGGCGGAGGAGGCGGCGCCCAGCAGGGCGAGGGTGGCCGCGGCCACCAGCACGCGTCGCCTGCTGACGACGGGATTGACGCTCGGCACGAGCAACATCCTGCCATTGCCGTTGCCCGGCGGATGACGCCGACGAGCCGGGCGCCCGACGGTCGACGGCAGCTCCGCGGGGCGTGTGCGCTGCCGTTTCCGATGTGCGCCCTGCGGCCTGGCGTATCGTGGATAGTCGATTCCGGGGGTTCGAGGCGACGCCTCGAAGGGGCCGAACCCAGGGAGTCGTGTCCGGACAACTCAAGATGAGGAGCTCGCCGTGGCGCCCGACCCACGATCGTCCGGGTTACCGACGCAGGAGCAGGTGATCGCCGTTCTCGACGGCGAGTTCGCGCGCGCCGGTTACGAGATCGAGGACGTGGTGATCGACGGTGCGACGCGGCCGCCGCGGATCACCGTGATCGCCGACGCCGACGGCGGTGTGAGCCTCGACGCGATCGCCGAGCTGTCGCGCACCGCCTCCGAGCTGCTCGACCGTCTCGATCCGGGAACCGGCCCGGGCGCCGACGCCGGCTACGTGCTCGAGGTCACCTCGCGCGGGGTGGACCGTCCCCTGGTCACCGAGAAGCACTTCCGCCGCGCGCAGGGCCGCAAGGTCGAGGTCACGCTGGCCGACGGGTCACAGGTGACCGGCCGGCTCGGCGAGAGTGCGGACGGCCTGGTCCGCCTGATCGTCCGCGAAGGCGGGCGCCACACCCTGTCGGTCCGTGAGCTGCCGCTTGACGGAATCACGAAAGCTGTTGTCCAAGTAGAGTTCTCGCCTCCCAATTCGCGTGAGCTGGAGCTGGCAGGACGACCACGGAAGGAGGGTGTGGAATGAACATCGACATGGCGGCCCTGCATGCCATCGAGGCGGACAAGGGCATCACGGTCGACGTCGTGGTCGACACCATCAAGTCGGCGTTGCTCACCGCCTACCGGCACACCGAAGGGCATGAGCCCGACGCCCACATCGACATCGACCGCAAGACCGGTGTGGTCAAGGTGATCGCCCGCCAGACCGATGCCGACGGCAACGTCGTGCACGAATGGGACGACACCCCTGAGGGTTTCGGCCGCATCGCCGCGACGACCGCACGGCAGGTGATCCTGCAGCGACTCCGCGACGCCGAGAACGAGAAGAACTACGGCGAGTTCTCCGCCCGCGAGGGCGACATCGTCGGCGGGGTGATCCAGCGCGATGCCCGCGCCAACGCACGCGGGCTGGTCGTCGTCCGGATGGGCAGCGAGACCAAGGGCTCAGAAGGGGTGATCCCGGCCGCCGAACAGGTGCCCGGCGAGAGCTACGAACACGGCGACCGGCTGCGCTGCTACGTCGTGGGCGTCTCGCGCGGTGCCCGCGAGCCGCTGATCACGCTGTCGCGCACCCACCCGAACCTGGTGCGCAAGCTGTTCTCCCTCGAGGTGCCGGAGATCAACGACGGATCGGTGGAGATCGTCGCGGTGGCCCGCGAGGCCGGCCACCGCTCGAAGATCGCCGTCGCCTCGCGGGTACCGGGCCTCAACGCCAAGGGCGCGTGCATCGGGCCGATGGGCCAGCGGGTGCGCAACGTGATGAGCGAACTGTCGGGGGAGAAGATCGACATCATCGATCACGACGACGACCCGGCCCGGTTCGTGGCGAACGCGCTGTCGCCCGCCAAGGTGGTGTCGGTCTCGGTGATCGACGAGGGCGCCCGAGCCGCGCGGGTGGTGGTGCCCGACTACCAGCTGTCGCTGGCGATCGGCAAGGAGGGCCAGAACGCCCGCCTGGCGGCGCGCCTGACCGGCTGGCGTATCGACATCCGCAGCGACGCCGCGCCGACCGGCCCTGCACCGTCCGGGCGCGATGCGCCACACGGCGCGGCGCGCGACGCCTGACCGGTCGCAGAATCCCACACCTGGACCACGGTTTCGGCGCAACGGGTCCGTGGCGGTAGACTCAGCCGTGATCCAGCGCGAGACTCCGGTGTCCCAACGGGGGCGCGCCGCCGACCTACCGGTCGGGCCGGTGCGGACCTGTGTGGGGTGCCGGAAGCGAGAGCTGGCTGTCGAACTGCTCCGAGTGGTCGCGGTCGACGCGAACGGCGCGTGCGCCGCGATCGTCGATACGGCGGGTAATCTGCCTGGGCGGGGTGCATGGCTGCATCCCGACCCGCAATGCCTACACGCAGCAATCCGGCGGCGAGCGTTCGTGCGAGCGTTGCGGATCACCGGTTCACCGGACCTCACCGCGGTGACCGAGTACGTCGAGGACATCTCGAGGAACTCGGACGCCCGGTCGACAGAACAGGTAGCGAGAAAAATGAGCACACCGTGAAGTCCCGATGACCATGCGTCATAGCTAACCCGAGGCGCGGCGCCTACCACCGCCATCGCCTCTAGAGATGGAGATGTAGTGGCAGGTAAGGCCCGCGTACACGAGTTGGCGAAGGAACTCGGTGTCACCAGCAAGGAACTCCTCGCAAAACTGAAAGACCAGGGCGAGTTCGTCAAGTCGGCGTCGTCGACCGTCGAAGCACCCGTCGCGCGCCGCCTGCGCGAATCGTTCGGCGCCCAGTCCGCGCCGCAGAAGGCAGCCGGCAACGGCGCTCCGGCCAAGGTGGCCAGCCCGGCCTCCGCGTCGGCAGGCTCTTCGGTGAAGCCGGGCCCCAGGCCCGCCGCGCCGACCCCGCTGCCTGCGCCGGCTCCGGCTCCGCCGCCGCCCCCCGCGCCCGCCGCTCCGGTGGCGCCGCCCGCGGCTGCCGCGTCCGCGGCACCCCCCGCCGCACCCGCGCGTCCGGCCCCCGCGCCCGGCGCCACGCCCGGCCCCCGGCCCGGCCCGGCTCCCAAGCCGGCCCCCCGCACGCCGCGGGTGGGCAACAACCCGTTCTCCTCGGCGCAGCCGGTGGAGCGGCCGGCCCCGCGGCCGCCGCAGCCGCGTCCCGGTGCCCCCCGGCCCGGCACGCCGCGTCCCGGCATGTCGCCCAACAACATGCCGCCCCGTCCCGCGGCGCCGCGCCCCGGCGCGGCCCGTCCGGGCGGTGCGCGCCCCGGTCCCGGCGGCCGTGGCCCCGGCGGCGGCGGCGGTCGTCCCGGTGGCCCTCCCGGTGGCGGTGGTAACTACCGCGGCGGTGGCGCCGGTGGTGGCGGCGGTGCACCCGCCGGTGCCGGCGGCGGTTTCCGCGGTCGCCCCGGTGGTGGCGGCGGTGGTCGTCCAGGTCAGCGCGGCGGAGCCGCCGGTGCCTTCGGGCGTCCCGGCGGTGCGCCGAAGCGCGGCCGTAAGTCGAAGCGGGCGAAACGCGCCGAATACGAGAACATGCAGGCGCCGGTCGTCGGTGGCGTGCGGTTGCCGCACGGCAACGGCGAGACCATCCGGCTGGCCCGCGGCGCGTCGCTGAGCGATTTCGCCGACAAGATCAACGCCAACCCGGCATCGCTGGTGCAGGCGCTGTTCAACCTCGGTGAGATGGTCACCGCCACGCAGTCGGTGGGCGACGAGACCCTCGAGCTGCTCGGCAACGAGATGAACTACGTCGTGCAGGTCGTGTCCCCGGAGGACGAGGACCGCGAACTGCTCGAATCCTTCGACCTCACCTACGGCGAGGACGAGGGCGGCGAAGAGGACCTCGAGCAGCGGCCCCCGGTGGTCACGGTCATGGGTCACGTCGACCACGGCAAGACCCGGCTGCTGGACACGATCCGCAACGCCACGGTCCGCGAGGGCGAGGCCGGCGGCATCACCCAGCACATCGGCGCCTACCAGGTCACGGTCGAGCACGACGGCACCGAGCGGCCGATCACCTTCATCGACACCCCCGGTCACGAGGCGTTCACCGCCATGCGTGCCCGCGGTGCGAAGGCCACCGACATCGCGATCCTGGTGGTCGCGGCCGACGACGGCGTCATGCCGCAGACAGTCGAGGCGATCAATCACGCGCAAGCGGCCGACGTGCCGATCGTGGTGGCGGTCAACAAGATCGACAAGGAGGGCGCCGACCCGGCCAAGATCCGCGGTCAGCTCACCGAGTACGGCCTGGTCGCCGAGGACTTCGGTGGCGAGACCATGTTCGTCGACATCTCGGCCAAGCAGGGCACCAACATCGACGCGCTGCTCGAAGCGGTCCTGCTGACCGCGGACGCGGCGCTGGACCTGCGGGCCAACCCGGACATGGAAGCCCAGGGAGTGGCGATCGAGGCGCACCTGGACCGTGGCCGTGGCCCCGTCGCGACCGTGCTGATCCAGCGCGGCACGCTGCGGGTCGGCGACTCGATCGTCGCGGGCGACGCCTACGGCCGCGTGCGGCGCATGGTCGACGAACACGGCGAGGACATCCACGACGCCCTGCCGTCGCGGCCGGTGCAGGTCATCGGCTTCACGTCGGTGCCAGGTGCCGGTGACAACCTGCTGGTGGTCGACGAGGATCGCATCGCCCGGCAGATCGCCGACCGGCGCAGCGCCCGCAAGCGCAACGCGCTGGCGGCACGCTCGCGCAAGCGGATCAGCCTGGAGGACCTGGATTCGGCGCTGAAGGAGACCAGCCAGCTGAACCTGATCCTCAAGGGCGACAACTCCGGCACCGTCGAGGCGCTGGAGGAGGCCCTGCTGGGCATCGAGATCGACGACGAGGTGGAACTGCGCGTCATCGACCGCGGTGTCGGTGGCGTCACCGAGACCAACGTCAACCTGGCGTCGGCCTCGGATGCGATCATCATCGGCTTCAACGTCCGCGCGGAGGGCAAGGCCACCGAGCTGGCCAACCGCGAGGGCGTCGAGATCCGCTACTACTCGGTGATCTACCAGGCCATCGACGAGATCCAGGCCGCGCTCAAGGGCATGCTCAAGCCGGTCTACGAGGAGAAGGAGCTCGGCCGCGCCGAGATCCGCGCGATCTTCCGGTCGTCGAAGGTCGGCAACATCGCGGGTTGCCTCGTCCAGTCGGGCGTCATGCGGCGCAACGCCAAGGCCCGCCTGCTGCGCGACAACGTCGTGGTCGCCGAGACCGTCACCATCTCGTCGCTCAAGCGCGAGAAGGACGACGCCACCGAGGTGCGCGAGGGTTACGAATGCGGTCTCACGCTGACGTACTCCGACATCAAGGAAGGCGACATCATCGAGGCGTACGAACTCGTCGAAAAAGCGAGGACGTAGTGGCCGATCCGGCACGGGCACGCCGGCTGGCCAAGCGCATCGGCACCGTCGTCGCGTCGGCGATCGAGTTCGAGATCAAGGATCCCCCGTTGGCCTTCGTGACCGTCACGGACACGAAGGTCACGGGTGACCTGCACGACGCCACCGTGTTCTACACGGTGCGCGGCGAGACGCTGCAGGACGAACCGGATTACGCCGCGGCGGCAGCGGCGCTCGAGCGGGCCAAGGGCACGTTGCGCAGCAAGGTCGGCGCTGCCACCGGGGTGCGCTTCACCCCGACACTGGCTTTCGAGCTGGACAAGGTCCCCGAGACCTCGGCGCACATGGAGGCGCTGCTGGCGCGGGCGCGCGCCGCAGATGAGGATTTGGCGAGAGTTCGGCAGGGTGCCAGGCATGCCGGCGACGCCGACCCGTACCGTGTGACGGGGGCGGAGGAAACCGGCGGGGACTCGGAGTACGGGCAAGGCAACGGACTCGATGTTGAGGACACCGGTGACAACGACAGACAAGGCGACTGACGTCGCGCTGCCGGGCACGCGCGTCGACGCGCACACGGCCGCAGGGCTGCTGTCCGCGGCAGGAAGCGTCAGCGTCGTCTGCCACGTCTATCCCGACGCCGACACGATCGGCGCGGGGCTGGCTCTGGCCCTGATCCTCGAACAGGCGGGCAAGGCCGTGCAGGTCAGCTTCGCCGCACCAGAGGACCTGCCGGAGTCGCTGCAGTCACTGCCCGGTGGGCACCTGCTCGTCCAGCCGGACGCGATCCGTCGCGACGCTGACCTGGTGGTCACCGTCGACATCCCGAGCGTGAACCGCCTCGGTGCGTTGCGCGACCTGGCCGACTTCGACGTCGACCCCGACCGCGACGTGCTGGTGATCGACCACCACGCGTCCAATCAGCTGTTCGGCAGTGCGAATTACGTGGATCCGTCCGCGGACTCGACCACCATGCTGGTCGCCGAACTGCTCGACGCCTGGGGCAAGCCGATCGACGCCGGGGTGGCGCACTGCCTGTACGCGGGGCTGACCACCGACACCGGGTCGTTCCGGTGGGCCAGTGCCCGCGCGCACCGGCTGGCGGCCCGGCTGGTCGAGCTCGGCGTCGACAACGCCGCGATCAGCCGCACGCTACTGGACACCCATCCGTTCGCGTGGCTGCCGATGCTGTCGCGGGTGCTGGCGTCGGCGCGCCTGGTGCCCGACGCCGCGGGCGGCCGCGGACTGGTGTATGCCGTTGTGGCACACGACGAATGGTCCACCGCGCGGCCCGAAGAGGTGGAGAGCATCGTCGACATCGTGCGCACCACCGCGCAGGCGGAGGTGGCGGCGGTGTTCAAGGAGATCGAACCGCTGCACTGGTCGGTGTCGATGCGCGCCAAGTCCTTCGACCTCGCCACGGTGGCCAGTTCGTTCGGCGGCGGCGGGCACCGGCTGGCGGCCGGGTACTCCGCCAGCGGATCGGCCGACGACGTCGTCGCGGCGCTGCATTCCGCCCTTGGCTGAGCAAGCCGACGGCGCACTGCCCGAGCCGATCGCGGCACGGCCGGAACCGGTCACCTCCCGGCGCATCGCGGCACTGGCGTTCCCGGCGCTGGGTGTGTTGGCCGCCGAGCCCGTCTACCTGCTGTTCGACCTGGCCGTCATCGGCCGCCTGGGCGCCGTCAGCCTCGCCGGTCTGGCCATCGGCGCGCTGATCATGGGCGTGCTCAGCTCCCAGCTGACGTTCCTGTCCTACGGCACGACGGCCCGGTCGGCCCGCTTCTTCGGGGCCGGGGACCGCACCGCGGCGGTCGGTGAGGGGGTGCAGGCCACCTGGCTGGCGCTCGCCATCGGCACGGCGATCGTGGCGGCGGTGCAGATCGCGGCGGTGCCGCTGGTGTCCGCACTGTCCGGTGGCGGCGAGGTCGCCGAGGCCGCCCTGCCATGGGTGCGGATCGCGAGCCTCGCGGTGCCCGCCATCCTGGTGGCCGCCGCGGGCAACGGCTGGATGCGCGGCGTGCAGGACACCATGCGGCCACTGCGCTACGTGGTGTTCGGCTTCGCGGTCTCGGCGGTGCTGTGCCCGGTGCTGGTCTACGGCCTGCTCGGCGCGCCGCGACTGGGCCTGCCGGGCTCGGCGATCGCCAACCTGGTCGGCCAGTGGATCGCCGCCCTGCTGTTCATGTGGGCGCTGCTGGTGGAGCGCGTCGCGCTGCGGCCCGCGCCGGCGGTGCTGCGCGCGCAGGTGGTGATGGGCCGGGACCTGGTGCTGCGCACGCTGGCGTTCCAGGCGTGCTTCGTGTCCGCAGGCGCGGTGGCCGCCCGGTTCGGTGCCGCCGCGGTGGCCGCTCACCAGGTGGTACTGCAGCTGTGGAGTTTCCTTGCGCTGGTGCTGGATTCGCTGGCCATCGCGGCGCAGTCGCTGGTCGGCGCCGCCCTCGGAGCCGGCCACCTGGCGCACGCCAAGTCGGTGGCATGGCGGGTGACGGTGTTCTCGACGGCGGCCGCCGCGGCGCTGGCGGGGGTGTTCGCCGCGGGCGCGTCGGTGCTACCGGGCGTGTTCACCGGCGACCGGTCGGTGCTCGACGAGATCGCGGTGCCGTGGTGGTTCCTGGTCGCGCAGCTGCCGATCGCGGGCATCGTGTTCGCGATCGACGGGGTGCTGCTCGGTGCGGGCGACGCCACGTTCATGCGCAACGCCACGCTTGCCGCGGCGCTGCTGGGCTTCCTGCCGCTGATCTGGCTGTCGCTGGCCTTCGGCTGGGGACTGCTCGGCATCTGGGCGGGGCTGAGCACGTTCATGGTGCTGCGACTGGTGTTCGTCGGGTGGCGCGCCCTGTCCGGCCGCTGGCTGGTGCCGGGTACGCGCTGACGTCGGCGGTCAGCGCACCTGGGCGCGGCCCCGCTCGAACACCGCGGCCCGGTTGGCGGCGATGTCGTCGCCGGTGGCGGTCGCCATCCAGCGGCGCGCCGAGTCCGCCTCGATCCACAGGGCGGCATTGGTCTGCGACTCGTCGATGCGGTGGTAGGAGTCCAGCAGCGCCCGCACCGCGCGCTGGTTGTTGCCGACGATCGAGGCCGCCACCTGTCGCGCAGTGGGCAGCAGGTCGTCGTGCGCGACGACCTGGGTGACCAGTCCGGCCCGCAGCGCGTCGGCTGCCGACAGGTAGTCGCCGGTCAGGCTCATCCGGCGGGCCAGCCCCACGCCGACCTTCTGCGGCAGCCGGACCGACAGCCCCCAGGTGGGCATCAGCCCGACCCGGGCGTGGGTGTCGGCGAACCGGGCCTGCTCCGAGGCGATCAGGATGTCGCAGTACAGCGCCATCTCCAGCCCGCCGGTGACGGCGGCGCCGTTGATCGCGCCGATCACCGGCTTGGTCAGGTGCGGCCACTTCGGCGAGATGTCGGGCAGTTCGGTCTGGTCGCCGAGCTCCTTGAGATCCAGGCCTGCGCAGAACACGGGGTCGGCGCCGGTGAAGATCAGCACGTCGACGTCGTCGTCGGTCTCGGCGTCCCGCAGCGCGCCGAACAGCTTGCCGCGCAGCGCCGTCGAGAGCGCATTGCGGGCCTTCGGCCGGTTCAGCGTCAGGGTGCGCACCCGGTCGGTGGTGTCGATCAGCAGGATGTCGTCGGCGTCGGTCATGGGGTAGACGCTAGCGACCGCGCCTATCGTGGTTGTCATGTGCCGAAACATCACTGAACTGCGTGGGCTGGAACCGCGGGCGACGGACGAGGAGATCGAGGCCGCGGCGCGCCAGTACGTCCGGAAGGTCAGCGGCATCACCCGGCCGTCGACGGCCAACGAGGAGGCGTTCGAACTGGCGGTCGCCGAGGTCACCGCCACCACCACCCGGCTGCTGTCGACGCTGCCGGAGCGGCGGCAGCCGCCGAAGACCGTGCCGCCGCTGCGCCGCCCCGAGGTGCGGGCCCGCATCGCCGCCAGGGCCGCACAGACCTCGGCGTGACGCAGGCGCCCACCGGCCCGGCGCTCAAGGAGTGGAGCGCCGCGGTGCACGCGATGCTCGCGGGTAGGCAGTCGATCCTGTTGCGCAAGGGCGGGATTGGTGAGAAGCGCTTCCGGGTGGACGCGTCGCGCTTCCTGCTGTTCCCCACCGTCGCGCACAGCCACGCCGAACGGGTGCGCCCCGAACACCACGACCTGCTCGCACCGGCGGCGGCCGACAGCACCGAGGACGCCGTCGTGCTGCGGGCCGGCGCCCGCGTCGTCGAGGCGATCGAGGTGAGCAGGCCCGAGGCGATCGACGAGCTTGCGCCGCTGCACATCTGGACCGCCGATTCGATCCGCTCGGATCGCCTGGACTTCCGGCCGAAGCACCGGCTGACCGTGTTGGTGGTCGCGGTCAGTCCGCTCCTCGAGCCGGTCCGGCTGACCCGCGCCCCGGAGTACGGCGGCTGCACCAGCTGGGTGCAGCTGCCGGTCGACCCGCAGTGGGGCGCGCCGGTCTCTGACGAGGCCGTGTTGGCAGAGCTGGCCGGGCGGGTGCGTGCGCTAGTCGGTTGACGGCGGACGGGGCCCGGCGGGCAGCACCAGTCGCGACACGCCACCTGCGCCGTGGTGGACGGTGTGGGTCGCAGGCACCACCGTGCTCCCGAGCAGCGGTGCGTCGCCGGTGCCCAGGTTGCGGTCGAACCGCGGATGCGAGCCACCCGCGACGAGCACCCGCAGCCGTGATCCGGCCGGGAAGCGGTGCGCCACCGCGTCGAGTTCGATGCGCACCGTCCCGCTGACGCCGCCGGGCCGCAGATAACCGTCCGAGACGTTGCGGGAGCGGCCGCGCTCGTCGACGTGGCCGAGGCGGACGAACACGTCGTTGTGCGGGTTGTCGCAGGAGTGCGCCAGTTCGATCACCGGCGTGCCGACGACGTAGAGGTCCTCGGCGAGCGGCTCACCGGTGAAGGTCAGCACGTCCGCGCGGCGGGCGAGCCCCGAGTCGTCCCGGTAGCCGGCCTCGGGGGACAGCAGCCGACCGCCGACGGTCGGCGTCGCGTCGGTGGGGTCGTAGGTGAACGACGACGACGGGGCGGCCGGATCCGGGGCGGCGCCGGCCAGCCGGTGGCCGGGGTGCAGGAACACCTCGTGCTCGGGCATGGCCTGCGGCCAGTCGGGGAGGTCGAGCCAGCCGTGACCGTTGACGAAGGCCCGCACCGGGCTGCGCCGCTCCGCCGGTGCGCCACCGAGATGGGTTGCGAGCCAGTCCAGCGTCTCGCCGACGACCGTGGCGGCGCCCTTGGTCATCAGCTGCGAGTGGGTCCACGGCCCGACCGTCAGCGCGCACGGCACCCCGCGGTCGCGCAGATGCCGGTACTGGGCGAGGGACTGATCGAGGAACAGGTCCTGCCAGCCGCTCACCACGAGCACCGGGACCTGGACCCGGTCCAGCGCGTCGGTGGCGCGCAGCGCCGCCCAGAACGGGTCGTCGGCATCCTCGTGCTCGAGCCACGACTCGAACCACGGCGCGCCGCTGCCCAGCAGGTCGCGCGCCGACTCGCCCAGCGGCAGCCCCGCGGTGGCGCGGGCCACCTCCCGGCGGGAGCGCACCTGGCGGATCAGCGCCGCAACCCGCCCCGGGTCCTCCTGGTGGGCCACCATGTGACTCCAGCCGAGGAAG
This sequence comes from Mycobacterium sp. NPDC050551, assembly GCF_040674075.1. Classification (NCBI taxonomy): domain Bacteria; kingdom Bacillati; phylum Actinomycetota; class Actinomycetes; order Mycobacteriales; family Mycobacteriaceae; genus Mycobacterium; species Mycobacterium sp. NPDC050551. Next base: position 136,759 of record NZ_JBFARC010000004.1, read on the forward strand.
TCGTTGAGCGAGAAGGACCCGGTGCCCCACGACGATGCGCGGAAGTCGTGCGGCCCGACGGCGATCACGGCCGCGGCGAGTTCGGGCGGCGGGTCCTCGAGCATCGCCCACTGCGTGAACCCGAGGTAGGACAGGCCGACGGTGGCGAACGACCCGGTGAACCACGGCTGGTCGCGCAGCCAGGCGGCGGTGTCGGCGCCGTCGGCCTTCTCGTGCACCATCGGCGTGAAGTCCCCGCCGGAGCCGAACGTCCCCCGCACGCTCTGCACCAGCACGTGGTAGCCGCGTGCGGCGTACACGGCCGCGAACAGCAGCGAGAACGGGAAGCCGCGGCCATAGGGTCCGCGCACCAGCAGGGTGCCCGCGGGCCGATCGGTGTCGGGCACGTAGTGGTCGGCGATCAGGTCGACGCCGTCGCGCATCGGGACCCGCAGTCCCCGCTCGACCCGGAAGTCGCTGGTGTGCGGCGGCAGTCGCAGCAGCCGGCTGACGGCACGGCCGGCGAATCTGCGCAGCGGGCCGGTCGAGGTGCCGGGCCGTTGGTCGGTGGTGGTCATGCGGCCAGGTTAGAGAAGCCTGGAAGGTCCGCAGGTCGCGGGCGATCCGTCTCTCAGAACGTGTACGACGGCACCAGCTCGTGGGCGCGCTGCAGGTTGGTCTGCATGCAGTCCGGATCCGGCTCGGAGTAGATCGGCGAGTAGAACACCGACTGCTGGATCACGCCGTAACTGGTGTCGAGCGCGATCATGCAGGTGATCCACCACCGGTTGTTCCAGTCGGTCGGCTTCATGATCCAGTACTGGGCGGCGCGGTGACCGGCGATGTCGAGTTCGACGGCATCCGGCGGGATGGTCTCCTCGTAGGTGCGCCACACGAGCGGTTCGATCGCCATCTGGTAGTTGCCCGCGTCGAACTTGCACCGCAGGCCCTCCTCCGGCTGCGGCGGCGTGAAGGCCAGCCCGATGCGCTGGACGACGTCGAGCGGGATGTCGGTGCACGGGGCGAACGGGCTGGGATCGACGATGTCGACCACCGGCCACTTGATCGTCGTCGAGGCGGTCAGCGGCAGGAAGGTGGATCGCAGCTCCACGCCGCCACCCCCGGTGCCGGCCGACGGTGCCGTCTGCCACACCACGATCACCGCCGCGAACAGCGCACCGAGCGCCGAGAGCAGGCGCATCCTGGCGACCATCACACCCCCTCTCAGGTCCGACCCTGCCGGGAGTGTATCGGTCCGCGGCGGCTCGACGGCTCGTAACGGCCACCGTAAACGAGAACATGTTCTAGTCCGTGGCGGGGGTCACCGCGGGCGCGCAAGTAGGCTGATCGGTTGTGGTCACTCCCCAGCAGCCGCGAGACCGGCGGCCGGTGTTGTGGGCGATCAGCGACCTGCACACCGGGCACAACGGCAACAAGCCCATCACCGAGTCGCTGTATCCCTCGTCGCCGGACGACTGGCTGATCGTCGCCGGCGACGTCGGCGAACGCACCGACGAGATCCGGTGGGCGCTCGACCTGCTTCGCAAGCGCTTCGCCAAGGTCATCTGGGTCCCCGGGAACCACGAATTGTGGACCACGACCAAGGATCCGATGCAGATCTTCGGCCGGGCCCGCTACGACTACCTGGTCACCATGTGCGACGAGATGGGCATCGTCACCCCGGAACATCCCTATCCGGTGTGGACCGCCGAGGGCGGCCCGGCGACCATCGTCCCGATGTTCCTGCTCTACGACTACAGCTTCCTGCCCGAGGGGGCCGCCACGAAGGCCGAGGGACTGGCCATCGCGCGTGAACGCAACGTCGTGGGCACCGACGAATTCCTGCTGTCCTGTGAGCCGTACGCCACCCGCGACGCCTGGTGCCGGGAGCGGGTGACCGCCACCCGCAAGCGGCTCGAGGAGCTGGACTGGATGATGCCGACCGTCCAGGTCAACCACTTCCCGATGGTGCGAGAACCGTGCGACGCGATGTTCTATCCCGAGTTCTCGCTGTGGTGCGGCACCACCGCGACGGCCGACTGGCACACCCGCTACAACGCGGTGTGCTCGGTGTACGGGCACCTGCACATCCCACGCACCACCTGGTACGACGACGTCCGGTTCGAGGAGGTGTCGGTGGGATATCCGCGGGAGTGGCGGCGGCGCAAGCCCTACCGCTGGTTACGGCAGATCCTGCCCGACCCGAAGTACGCGCCCGGTTACCTCAACGAGTTCGGCGGTCACTTCGAGATCACCACCGAGATGCGGGACGGCGCACGCAAGATGCAGGAGCGGGTGCAGGCGAGGCGGTCCCGGTGAGCCTGCTGCCCGCGGTCATGCCTGCGGCGGTGGCGACGGCCGAACTGTACGACGACCCCGCCGGGCTCTCGCCGCTGCCGGAGGAGGAGCCGCTGGTCGCGCGTGCGGTGGCCAAGCGCCGCAACGAGTTCGTCACCGTGCGGTACTGCGCGCGCCAGGCGATGTCGCAGCTCGGCCTGCCGCCGGTGCCGATCCTCAAGGGCGACAAGGGCGAACCGTGCTGGCCCGAGGGGGTCGTGGGCAGCCTGACGCACTGCAAGGGGTTCCGCGGCGCCGTGGTGGGTCGGCGCTCGGAGGTGCGGTCCCTCGGCATCGACGCCGAACCGCACGACGTGCTGCCGGACGGCGTGCTCGACGCGATCAGCCTGCCGGTGGAGCGGCACGAGTTGGCGGCGTTGCCTGCCGAGTTGCACTGGGACCGGATCCTGTTCTGCGCCAAGGAGGCAACCTACAAGGCGTGGTACCCGCTGACGCACCGCTGGCTGGGCTTCGAGGACGCCCACATCACCTTCACGGCCGACGGCACCGGCACCGCGGGCACATTCCAGTCGCGCATCCTGATCGACCCGGCCGCGGAGTTCGGGCCGCCGCTGAGCACGCTCGCCGGACGCTGGTCGGTGGCCGACGGGATCGCGCTGACGGCGATCGCCCTGTGAGCAGGCCGGCGCCCCCGGCCGGCATCGTCGTCGTGGACAAGCCGGCGGGAATGACCAGCCATGACGTGGTGGGGCGCTGCCGACGCGCGTTCGGCACCCGCAAGGTCGGCCACGCAGGAACCCTCGACCCGATGGCGACCGGCGTGCTGGTGGTGGGCATCGAACGGGCGACGAAGATCCTGGGTCTGCTGACCGCCGCCGACAAGTCGTATGCCGCGACCATCCGGCTGGGACAGACCACCACCACCGAGGACGCCGAAGGCGAACTGCTGCAGACGGTCTCGGCGGCGGGGGTGGAGGACGGCCAGATCGGCGCGGCGGTGGCCGCGCTGCGCGGCGACATCGAGCAGGTGCCGTCGTCCGTGAGCGCCGTCAAGATCGGCGGGGAGCGCGCCTACAAACTGGTGCGGGAGGGCCGCACCGTCGAACTACCGGCCCGCCCGGTACACGTCTCGCGGTTCGACGTGATCGCCGTCCGGCGCGACGCCACCGGCCTCGTCGACGTCGACGTGGTGGTGGACTGTTCCAGCGGCACCTACATCCGAGCGCTGGCCCGCGACGTCGGCGCGGCGCTGCGGGTGGGCGGCCACCTCACGGCGCTGCGACGCACCCGCGTCGGCCGGTTCGGCCTCGACGAGGCGCGCACGCTCGACGCGCTGACCGAGGAGCCGTCGCTGAGCTACTCGCTCGACGAGGCCTGCCTGCAGGGCTTCCCGCGCCGCGACCTGACCGACGAGGAGGCCGAGTCGGCGCGTCACGGCCGTGCACTGCGACCTGCGGGGATCGCCGGGGTGTACGCCGCGACGGCGCCCGACGGCCGGGTGATCGCCTTGCTCTCCGACGACGGGCAACGCACGAGAAGCGTTGTGGTGGTGCGGCCCGCGACGCTGTGACCGACCGGCTGAGCCACCCGCAGGAATGAGACCCCGGCCGGCGCGGGCTGCGGTCGGTAGGCTGCGCTCGTGACGGTGGCCGACGGCGCAGCCAGCCGGGTGCGCCGCACCCAGGCCGAGCGCAGCGCAGCGATGCGGCTCCGGCTGCTCGACGCGACCGTCGACTGCCTGGTCGATCACGGATACGCCGGCACCACCACCCACCGCGTCGCGGAGGTCGCCGGGGTGACGCGCGGAGCTCAGATCCACCACTTCCGGTCCAAGGAGGACCTGGTCATCGCGGCGATCGAACACCTGGCGCACCAGCGCGCCGAGGCCGCCATCCGCGAGCTCGGCCGCATCGAGCGCAGTGACGACCTGCCCACCGCGATCCTCGAGTTCCTGTGGGACATCCACCAGGGGCCGTTGACCGTCGCGACGTTCGAGCTGTGGATCGCGTCGCGGACCGACCCGGTGCTGGCCGAGCAGGTGCAGCGGGTCGAGCCCGTGGTCAACGGTGCGGTGCTGGCGGCGATCGCCCAGGTGCTGCCGGAGCGGGCCGCCGCGCAGAAGGAACTGCGGGACGCCGTCTACACCGCGATGGACGCGCTGCGGGGGATCTTCGTCGGCAGCTTCGCCGACAGCGACCCGGCCAGGCTGCGGCGGCGCTGGGACCGGGCGGCGACGCGGCTGCGCCGCGACATCGGATCCGCACTCGACGAGGCGCAGCCACCGGCCTGAGCCGCCCCGAGTTGTTTGCATTCCGAATGGAATGTATCTTTATTCACGGCGGCGTCAGGGGGAGGAGCCGCCTGAGCGTCGGGGGCGTCACTTCGGTGGCGCCCCCGACGTAACAATGGGGCTTCGCACGGCCGTTGCCGTGTCTACGCCACGACCCAGATCGCTTCGGCGGCCGGGCTTCCGAGGTCCACGGTGGTACTGGTGGTCTCCGAATCATCCGGCGTCGCAGGGCTTTCCACGGCCACCGAGATCATCCCGGCGAAGTCGCGGCGCGCGAGTACCCGCACCCGCGAATCGAGGGTGATACCCACGGTGTCGAAGTACCGCAGCATCTCCGGGTCGGCGTCGGAGATACGGGCCACGGTGCCTGCGTCGCCGTCCTGGCACACCGAGAGCTGCCGGGCCGGGGGCGTGGGCACCTGACCGTCTGCGGCCGGAATCGGGTCGCCGTGCGGATCGCGGGTGGGATGGCCGAGCTTGGCGTCGATCCGGTCGAGCATCCGGTCTGAGACCGCGTGCTCGAGGATCTCGGCCTCGTCGTGCACCTCGTCCCAGCCGTACCCCAGTTCGCGGACCAGGAAGGTCTCCATCAGCCGGTGGCGGCGCACCATCGCCAGCGCGGCGCGGCGGCCTGCGTCGGTGAGCGTCACCGCGCCGTACTTCTCGTGGTGGACGAACCCCTGGTCGGCCAGCTTGCGGATGGACTCCGACGCGGTGCTCGCCGAAACACCGAGCCGCTCGGCGAGCATCTTGGTGCTCACCTTCTCCAGCGACCATTCCTGGGCCGTCCAGATGACCTTGAGATAGTCCTGGGCAACCATCGTCAGCTCAGGTGGGTTGCTGTCCGGACTCACAACTAGCAAGTTTAGGCAATCGTCACCTGATCCGGGCATCCAGCGCGCCCACGGCGCGGCCCGGGCCGTAGGCTGGCGGTGTGCTGCGCTGGCGTGGTCAGGACGAAATCCCGACCGACTGGGGCCGATGTGTCGTCACCATCGGAGTGTTCGACGGCGTGCACCGCGGGCATGCCGAACTGATCAACCACGCCGTGAAGGCCGGCCGCTCGCGTGGTGTGCCCACGGTGCTGATGACGTTCGACCCGCACCCGATGGAGGTCGTCTTCCCGGGCAGCCACCCCGCGCAACTCACCACGCTGACCCGGCGCGCCGAACTGGTCGAGGAGATGGGCATCGACGTCTTCCTGGTCATGCCGTTCACCTCCGACTTCATGAAACTCACCCCGGAGCGCTACATCCACGAGCTGCTGGTGGAGAACCTGCACGTCGTCGAGGTGGTGGTGGGGGAGAACTTCACCTTCGGCAAGAAGGCCGCGGGCAACGTCGAGCTGCTGCGCAGGGCAGGCGAACGGTTCGGGTTCGCCGTCGAGAGCCTGTCGCTGGTCGCCGAACACCACCGCGAGCAGTCGGTGACGTTCTCCTCGACCTACATCCGGTCCTGCGTCGACGCCGGCGACGTGGTCGCCGCCGCCGAGGCACTGGGACGCCCGCACCGTGTCGAGGGTGTGGTGGTGCGCGGCGACGGCCGGGGCAAGGACCTCGGCTATCCGACGGCGAACGTCGCACCGCCGATGTACTCGGCGATACCGGCCGACGGCGTCTACGCCGCCTGGTTCACCGTGCTGGGTCGCGGACCGGTGATGGGCACCGTCGTGCCCGGCGAGCGGTACCAGGCCGCCGTGTCGGTCGGCACCAACCCGACGTTCTCCGGGCGCACCCGCACGGTCGAGGCGTTCGTCCTGGACAACACCGCCGACCTGTACGGCCAGCACGTCGCGGTCGACTTCGTCGCCCGGATCCGCGGCCAGGAGAAGTTCGCATCGGTCGACGACCTGATCGTCGCGATGGGCGGGGACACCGAACGGGCCCGCAGCATCCTGCGCGATTCCTTCTGAACGCCCCGGCGCTGTTAGACTTCGCGCCGACCCGGCACGTTGCTGCAGTTCGCGGTGGCCGTGCCTTTCGGAGCCGACCGGCTCCCGCAGTTCGCGGACTGAAATAGATGGAGTGAATTCGTGGCGCTCACCGCCGATCAGAAAAAAGAGATCCTGGGCTCCTACGGCCTGCACGCGACCGACACCGGTTCGCCCGAGGCGCAGGTGGCACTGCTGACCAAGCGCATCGCCGACCTGACCGAGCACCTCAAGCAGCACAAGCACGACCACCACTCGCGGCGCGGTCTGCTGCTGCTGGTCGGCCGTCGTCGCCGGCTGCTGAAGTACGTGGCGCAGATCGACGTGCAGCGCTACCGCGCGCTGATCGACCGGCTGGGCCTGCGTCGCTGACGCCGCTCACGTGCGGACCCTGCGCGCGGTCGTCATGGCCGCGCTGTTCGCGACCGCGGGGCTGACGGGCTGCTCGTCGGCCGCCGCGGCCGACATGGGGGTGGGAGACTGCCTGAGGATGGGCGGCACCCTCGACCGTCCGGAGGCGACGAAGGTCGAGTGCGGCACCCCGGAGTCGAACTTCAAGGTGGTCGCTGTGCTTTCCGGCGAGGCCGGTGACAGCGAGCAGTGCCCCACCGACGTCGACTCGTATTACTCGATGCGCGGCGCGTTCCGCGACGGCGGCCAGACGGTGTGCATGGACATCGACTGGGTGGTCGGCGACTGCATGAGCATCGACCCGGAGAACTCGCGGGACCCGGTGCGGGTGGACTGCTACGACGGCACGATGCCGCACCGGCAGCGGGCCACCCAGATCCTCGACGAGGTCGCCAACGTCGACCAGTGCACCACCGGCGTCGGCTACGCCTATGACGAGCGCCGGTTCACCGTGTGCGTCGAGGACGTGTCCTGATCCACCCGCTTTTTAGGGTCCGGACCTGCCGGGTTGTACCATGGATCTGTTCGCGCGGATTTCGTTCACCCGCGGACAACGGGTGCGGTTTCGCAGTTCCGCGAAAGCCGTCCCCGCGTGTCATATCGGGACCCGCCTGATGGCACGGTCTTCGGTAGTGGCTGCCGGATAGGAATCCGGCAGCTTCGATCGACGGCCGTAGCCGCATCAAGGCTGGTGGTTCTCCGGCGCCGTCACGGCTGCCCGGCATGTCCGACGGTGACCACGCGAAACAGCTGAATGATGTTCAGAGAGGCCATACGGACGCCTATGTCTGTAGTTGAAATTGAAGACGGCGTGTTCGAGTCCACCGCCGTGATCGACAACGGGAGCTTCGGCACCCGCACCATCCGCTTCGAGGCGGGCCGGCTGGCCCAGCAGGCCGCGGGTTCCGTCGTCGCCTACCTCGACGACGAGACCATGCTGCTGTCGGCCACGACAGCCAGCAAGAACCCCAAGGACCACTTCGACTTCTTCCCCTTGACGATCGACGTCGAGGAGCGGATGTACGCCGCGGGCCGCATCCCGGGGTCGTTCTTCCGCCGTGAGGGCCGCCCGTCCACCGACGCGATCCTCACCTGCCGGCTGATCGACCGCCCGCTGCGGCCGACGTTCGTCTCCGGCCTGCGCAACGAGATCCAGGTCGTCGTCACCGTGATGAGCCTCGATCCCAAGGACCTGTACGACGTGCTGGCGATCAACGCCGCCTCGGCGTCCACGCAGATCTCCGGACTGCCCTTCGCCGGCCCCGTCGGCGGCGTGCGCGTCGCTCTGATCGACGGCCAGTGGGTCGCGTTCCCGACCGTCGAGCAGCTCGAGCGGGCGGTGTTCGACATGGTCGTCGCCGGCCGTAAGACCGACGATGATGTCGCGATCATGATGGTCGAGGCCGAGGCCACCGACAACGTGATCGACCTGGTCGCCGGCGGAGCGGGTGCGCCGACCGAGAGTGTCGTGGCCGAGGGCCTCGAGGCCGCCAAGCCGTTCATCGCGGCACTGTGCACCGCCCAGCAGGAGCTGGCCGGGAGTGCGGGCAAGGAGACGGCGGAATACCCGCTGTTCCCGGAGTACCAGGACGATGTGTTCGACGCGGTGGCCGCGGTGGCCACCGACGAGCTGTCCAAGGCGCTGACGATCGCCGGCAAGGAAGAGCGCAACGACCGCACCGACGAGATCAAGGTCGAGGTGCTCGGCCGGCTCGCCGACCAGTTCGCCGGCCGCGAGAAGGAGATCGGCGCCGCGTTCCGGTCGCTGACCAAGAAGCTCGTCCGGCAGCGCATCCTGACCGACCACTTCCGCATCGACGGCCGTGGCGTCACCGACATCCGGGCGCTGAGTGCCGAGGTGGCCATCGTGCCGCGGGCACACGGCAGCGCGTTGTTCGAGCGCGGCGAGACCCAGATCCTGGGCGTCACCACGCTGGACATGGTCAAGATGGCCCAGCAGATCGACTCGCTGGGGCCGGAGACGTCCAAGCGCTACATGCACCACTACAACTTCCCGCCGTACTCGACCGGTGAGACCGGCCGCGTCGGTTCGCCGAAGCGTCGCGAGATCGGCCACGGTGCGCTGGCCGAGCGGGCCCTGATGCCGGTACTGCCGAGCATCGAGGAGTTCCCGTACGCGATCCGTCAGGTGTCGGAGGCGTTGAGCTCCAACGGCTCGACGTCGATGGGTTCGGTGTGTGCGTCCACCCTGTCGCTGCTCAACGCCGGTGTGCCGCTGAAGGCCCCGGTCGCGGGTATCGCGATGGGCCTGGTCTCCGACGACGTGGAGGTCGACGGCAAGACCGAGCGCCGCTTCGTGACGCTGACCGACATCCTGGGCGCCGAGGACGCGTTCGGTGACATGGACTTCAAGTGCGCAGGCACCAAGGACTTCGTCACCGCGCTGCAGCTCGACACCAAGCTCGACGGCATCCCCTCGCAGGTGCTGGCCGGGGCGCTGGCTCAGGCCAAGGACGCGCGCATCACCATCCTCGAGGTGATGGCCGAGGCCATCGACGAGCCCGACGAGATGAGCCCGTACGCGCCGCGCATCACCACGATCAAGGTGCCGATCGACAAGATCGGCGAGGTCATCGGGCCCAAGGGCAAGATGATCAACTCGATCACCGAGGAGACCGGCGCGTCGATCTCCATCGAGGACGACGGCACCGTGTTCGTCGGCGCCTCCAACGGCGAGGCCGCGCAGGCCGCGATCGACAAGATCAACGCCATCGCCAACCCGCAGCTGCCCAAGATCGGTGAGCGGTTCCTCGGAACCGTGGTCAAGACCACCGATTTCGGCGCGTTCGTCTCGCTGCTGCCGGGTCGTGACGGTCTGGTCCACATCTCCAAGCTGGGCCGCGGCAAGCGCATCAACAAGGTCGAGGACGTGGCGAAGGTCGGTGACAAGCTCCGCGTGGAGATCGCCGACATCGACAACCGCGGCAAGATCTCGTTGGTCCTGGTGGCCGAAGAGGCCGCCGAGGGCGGCAACGGCACTGCCACCGCCGATTCGGGCGCAACGCCTGTCGATGCCGCGACCAGCAGCAGCTAGGTCCGGAGCAGCGGCGCTGCGGCGCGGTCACCGCGACTCCACCTCGGAGTCGCGGTTCCGCCGCAGCACGCTGCCCGGCGGTCTGCGGGTGGTCACCGAGTTCATCCCGTCGGTGCATTCGGCGTCGGTCGGGCTGTGGGTCGGTGTCGGCTCCCGCGACGAGGGCCACAGCGTGGCCGGGGCCGCGCACTTCCTCGAGCACCTGCTGTTCAAGTCGACGCCGACGCGGTCCGCGGTCGAGATCGCCCAGGCCGTCGACGCCGTCGGCGGTGAGCTGAACGCGTTCACCGCGCGCGAGCACACCTGCTACTACGCGCACGTGCTGCACACGGATCTGGACCTGGCCGTCGACCTGGTGGCCGACGTGGTGCTGCGCGGCCGGTGTGCGACCGGTGACGTCGACGTCGAGCGTGACGTGGTGCTCGAAGAGATCGCCATGCGCGACGACGATCCGGAGGACACCCTCGGCGACGTGTTCCTCACCGCCATGTTCGGCTCGCATCCGGTGGGCCGTCCGGTGATCGGCAGCGTCGAGTCGATCGAGGGTATGACCCGGGCGCAGCTGCACTCGTTTCACGTCCGCCGCTACGTGCCGGAGCGCATGGTGCTGGCGGTCGCGGGAAACGTCGACCACGACGAGGTCGTCCGCCTGGCGCGGGAGCACTTCGGCGAGCGACTCGTGCGCGGCCGCAATGCGATTCCGCCGCGTAAGGGCACCGGCCGGATCGGCGGACGCCCGTCACTGCAGATCGTCGACCGCGACGGTGAGCAGACCCACCTGTCGCTGGGAGTGCGCACGCCCGGCAGGCATTGGGATCACCGCTGGGCACTGACCGTGCTGAACAGCGCGCTGGGTGGCGGGCTGAGCTCCCGGTTGTTCCAACAGGTGCGCGAGACCCGCGGCCTGGCCTACTCGGTGTACTCGACCGTGGACACCTTCTCCGACAGCGGAGCCCTCTCGGTGTACGCAGCCTGTCTGCCCGAGCGGTTCGACGAGGTGGTCCGGGTGACCACCGACGTGCTCGACGGGGTGGCGCGCGACGGGATCACCGAGGCGGAGTGCCGGATAGCCAAGGGATCGCTGCGCGGCGGTCTGGTGCTGGGTCTGGAGGACTCCGGGTCGCGGATGCACCGCATCGGGCGCAGCGAGCTGAACTACGGCGAGCACCGCAGCATCGAGGCGACGCTGGACCTGATCGACGCGGTGACGCTCGACGAGGTCAACGCGGTCGCCACGCAACTGCTGAAGCGGTCGTACGGCGCAGCGGTGCTCGGGCCGCATGTGGAGAAGACGCTGCCCGAGCGGTTGCGGGTGCTGGCCGGCTGATTCGTCGGGCCGCTACCGCACCTGCAGTGAGTGGTCGCGGCGCAACACGAAGAAGTACGGCGTCCTGATGCCGCGCAGATCCATCGCGCCGAGCACGGTGTCGTCGTCGAGCCGGCGGAACACGTCGTTGATGGGCAACTGGTCGTAGACCATCGTGGCGGTGTCCACGTCGCGGTAGCGGGTGGTGCGCAGCCGGGCCTTCGGTCCGCGCGCACGCAGCGCGGGCTTGAGCGCCGCGATCGGTCTGGTGAAGTTCTGGCGCTTGAGTGCGGGGATTCTGGTGGCCAGCCCGAGGCCGCCGAACGCCAGCACGGGGTTGAGCGGCCACAGCGCGTCGCCGCCGGCCGTCGGGAACAGCAGCGGGTGCACGGTCTCGCCGTCGACGAACTGCTTGCCCCACCAGCCGCTGGCGGCCAGCATCCCGTCGAGCGGGTGGCCGGTGGGCAGTTCGGCGCCATGCCAGGTGCCGATCATCGACTCCGTCGGCACGGCGGGGCAGCCGTCGTACAGCGCGAGGGCATCGGCGGTAGTGGTCGGAGGATGGGGCAGGACGTCGGCGAGCTGCATGGGCCCCACAATACTTGACAGGTGTCAACGACGGGCCGGGACGGCACACTGGGGACCGTGCGCCCGACCGATGCCTGTCCGTGCGGCAGCGGTGCCCCCTACGGCGGCTGCTGTGGTCCGCTCCACCACGGTGAGCGGTCCGCCGAGACGGCGGAGTACCTGATGCGGTCGCGGTTCAGCGCATACGCCGTCGGCGACCTCGATTACATATGGCGGACATGGCATCCCCGCACCCGGCCTGACACGCTGACGCCGGACGCCGCACTGGAGTGGACCGCCCTCGACATCCTCGACGTGGTCGCCGGTGGTGCCGACGACGACCACGGCGAGGTGGAGTTCCGCGCGCACTACGTGCAGAACCGACGAAGCGGGACGCTTCATGAGCGGTCCCGCTTCGCGGTCAGAGCCCGCCGGTGGTTCTACGTCGACGGGGCGTTGTTCGAGTAGGTCAGGCCAGGATGCTTGCCGGGTCGGTGAAGGGCAGGTCCAGGTCTGCGGCGACGTGCTCGTTGAGCAGCGCGCCCTCGTGCGTCGACAAGCCCTTGGCCAGTGCGGCGTCGGCGGAACATGCGGCCTGCCAACCCTTGTCGGCGAGCTTGAGCACGTAGGGCATGGTCGCGTTGGTCAGCGCGTACGTCGAGGTGCGTGGCACGGCGCCCGGCATGTTCGCCACGCAGTAGAAGACGGTGTCGTGCACCGCGAAGGTCGGGTCGTCGTGGGTGGTGGGCCGGGAATCCTCGAAGCAGCCGCCCTGGTCGATCGCGATGTCGACGAGCACGGCGCCCGACTTCATGTGCGCCACAGTCGAGTTGGTGACGAGCTTGGGTGCCCTGGCGCCGGGGACGAGCACCGCACCGATCACCAGGTCGGCCTGCTTGACCGCGTCCTCGAGATCGAGGCTCGACGAGTATCGGGTCTCGATACCGCCGCCGTACTCGGCGTCGATCTTGCGCAGCGTGTTGATGTTCAGGTCGAAGACGGTGACGCGTGCGCCCATCCCCTTGGCGACGGCGGCGGCGTTGTCGCCGGCCATACCGCCGCCGATCACCACGACATTGGCGGGCGCGACGCCGGGAACGCCGCCCATGAGGACGCCGCGACCGCCGTGGGTGCGCATCAGGTGGTAGGCCCCGACCTGCGCGGCGAGGCGACCCGCCACCTCGCTCATCGGCGCCAACAGTGGGAGTGCGCCGTCGGCGGTCTGCACGGTCTCGTACGCGATGGACGTCGTGCCGGACGCCATCAGCGCGTCGGTGCACGGCCTGGACGCCGCGAGGTGCAGATAGGTGAAGAGCGTCTGGCCCGTGCGCATGCGGCCGTACTCCGCCTCGATCGGCTCCTTGACCTTCAGCAGGAGGTCGGCCTCCGCCCACACCGCGTCGGCGGTGTCGATGATCTGCGCGCCGACGGCCTTGTAGTCGTTGTCGGCGATCGCCGAGCCCTCGCCGGCGCCGGCCTGGACCAGCACCTCGTGACCGCGACGGGTCAGTTCCGCCACCCCGGCGGGGGTGATGGCGACACGGTATTCGTTGTTCTTGATCTCGGTCGGGATTCCGACACGCATGATCGCTCCTCGGTGGTTGTGGGCTGCATCAATTGTGAAGAACATTCGACGTGGCCGCAATATGTCTGCGAAAGATTCGCTAGAGTGGCCCTATGAACGACGATCCGACGATCGGTGCGTATCCGAAGCCGGTCGAGCCGAAGGATGTTCGAGCCGTGCCGCTCGATGAGACGGATCGCCGCATCCTGGCCGCGTTGCACGCCGATGCGCGGATGTCGAACAGCGCACTCGCCGACCTCGTCGGCATCGCCGCGTCGACGTGCCACGGCCGGGTGCGACGGCTGCAGGAGGCCGGTGTCATCCGCGGCTTCTACGCCGACATCGATCCGGTCGCCATCGGACTGTCCCTGCAGGCGATGATCGCGGTGACGCTGCAGTCGCACGCCCGAGGCAAGATCCGCAGCTTCATCCAGCAGATCCGGCGGCGCCCGCAGGTGATGGATGTGTACTTCCTCGCCGGCGGCGACGACTTCATCCTGCACGTCGCCGCCCGCGACACCGACGACCTGCGCTCGTTCGTGGTGGAGAACCTCAACGCCGACGCCGACGTCGCCGGGACGCAGACGTCGCTGATCTTCGAACATCTCCGCGGCGCGTCGCCGGTGTGACCTCGCCGCGCCGTCGCGCCGGCTCCCACTTAATGTGGGCGACATGTCACAGGTGCTGTCGGTCAATGTCGCTCGTCCACGGGCGAATCCCGCGAAGCCGTCCACGACCACCGGCATCGACAAGGCGCCCACCGACGACGCGGTTCTGGTGCGGGCACCGGGACCCAAAGGTCCCGGCCTGGCCCACGACACCATCGGCAACTCCAAGCTGCACGGTGGAGACGACCAGGCGGTGTACGCGTACGCCCAGGAGGACCTCGACCAGTGGTCCGGCCGGCTGGACCGGCAGATCAGCAGCGGCATGTTCGGCGAGAACCTCACGACTTCGGGTATCGACGTCACCAGCGCAGTCATCGGTGAACGCTGGACGGTCGGTTCGGATGGACTCGTGCTGGAGGTCACGTCGCCCCGCACGCCGTGCAAGACGTTCGCCGCGTGGCTCGAGATCCCCGGCCTGATCAAGACGTTCACTGCGGCTGCCCTTCCGGGTGCGTACTTTCGGGTGATTTCTCCCGGGCATGTCCGGGCCGGCGACTCGATCACCGTGACTGACCGGCCCGACCACGGCGTCACCGTGCAGACCGTCTTCCGCGCGCTGTTGAGCGACCCGTCGCTGCTCGACGGGTTGCAGCACATCGACGCGCTGCCGGAGGACATCAAGCGCAAAGCACGTCGCCGCGCAGAGCGCTCGGCCTGACCCGGACCACGCCGCAGGTCATGCGGCGCCGGGTCTTTCGCCCTCATCGTCGGCTGTTGGCTCGGCGAGGTATTCCTGAGGATGGTGGTAGCGGTTGGTCCGGGGTTGGCCGGTGTCGAGATGTTCGGGTGGAATCCAGTGCACGCGTCCGTTGATGCGGCGGGTGGTCCAGCCTTTCTCCTTCATCCGGTTGTCGGGTCCGCATGCCAGGCCGAGGTCGGTGATGTCGGTGGCTCCGCCGTCGGCCCACCGGTTCAGGTGGTCGACCTGGCACCAGTAGCCCGGGACGGTGCAACCGGGCCGGGTGCACCCGCGATCCATGGCGTGCGGCACGATCCGTTGAGCGGCGGAGGCGATGCGCCGGGCGCGGCCGAGGTAGAGGGGCAGTTGGGTGTGTTCGTCGAACACTGCCAGGTAGTGGTAGGCGTGCGATGCCATCCGGATCAGGTCGGCCATCGGCAGCAGTGACCCGCCTCCGGTGACCGCGACCCCGGCGCCGCGCTGCAATTCCTGCACTGTGGTGGAGGCGATGACGCTGACCGGCAACCCGTGGTGTTGTCCGAGCTTCCCGGAGGCCAGCACCGTGCGACCGATCGCGGTGAGTGCGTCGTGGCGGCGCTGGCCGGGGGAGCGCAGATCCCGGCGGGCGGCGTCGGAATCGGGTGCGCCGTCGACGGTCGGGGTGTCGTCGTCGGGGTTGCACATGCCCGGCGCGGCCAGCTTCGCCAGTAGCGGTTCCAGGGTGGCGCGGCATTGCGGGTCGATGACTCCGGTGAGGCGGCTCATGCCATCCGCGTCTTGGCGGCCCAGGGTGAGGTGCCGTTTTCGGGCCTGGCGTTCGGTGGGTTCGGGGCCGTCGGGGTCGAGCAGCATGACGAGCCGGTCGGCGGCGGCCTGGAGTTGTTCGGGATCCAGGGTGGCGGCGATGGAGGCCAGGGTCTGTTCGGCCTGATCGCGGGTGATGCCGTCGACCCAGGAAGGCAGCTTCTTGTTCAGCGTCCTGTAGATGATCTGGATGTGTTCGTCGCCGATGCGGCCCTCGGCCTGGGCGGCGGCGGTGTTGGCCAACAGCGGTGGCAGTGGCTGGCCGGTGAGCGTCCGTCGCGGCCCCAGTTGCTCGGCGTCGGTGATGCGCCGGCCGGCTTCGGTGCTGCTGATCCTCAACCGGTGCACCAGCAGGTCTTTGAGGGAGGAGCCACCCAGGTCGGCCGCGTCGGCGTCACGCGCGAGGATGGTGAGGAGCTCGTGGCTGAACGTGGCATGGCGCCGCTGCAACACCTCCCAGTCTTCGGCAGCGGCGATCAGCTCGCGGGGTGAGGCGTTGCCTGCGGCCAGTTCGTCGCGCAGAGCGTCGAACTCGGCGGCCATCGCCTTGATCCGCACCGACAAGCTCTCCATGTATCGAACACTAGTTCGAACATCCGACAAGAATGGCCGCGATGTGGCCGGCGGAGCAGAAGTGACAGAAGGGATTTGGACACCTTGCGTGCGTGCGCGAAACGCCGCCCGCGACGGCGTGTCGACGAGCAGACACGCACCCTCGCGGAACGTGCCCTCGGAACGCTCGCGGGAGGTGCCCCCGCAAGCGGGCGGTGCCCCCGGCACTCTCGCGCAGATGAAGGCGCCGACTAGGCTCCCAGGCATGCGAGTAGGGGTGCTGGGTGCGAAGGGCAAGGTCGGCGCGGCGATGGTGTCGGGTGTCGAGGCGGCCGACGATCTGACCCTCTCGGCGGCCGTCGACGCCGGCGACCCGCTGAGCCTCTTCGTCGACAACGACACCGCCGTGGTCATCGACTTCACCCACCCCGATGTGGTGATGGACAACCTGAAGTTCCTCATCGACAACGGCATCCACGCCGTCGTGGGGACCACGGGCTTCACTGACCAGCGGCTGGCCCAGGTGCGGGACTGGCTGTCGGCGAAGCCTGACACCGCGGTGCTCATCGCCCCGAACTTCGCGATCGGCGCCGTGCTGTCCATGCACTTCGCACAGCAGGCGGCGCGGTTCTTCGACTCCGTCGAGGTCATCGAACTGCATCACCCGCACAAGGCCGACGCGCCGTCGGGAACGGCGACGCGCACCGCGAGGCTCATCGCCGAAGCGCGAAAAGACCTGCCGCCCAACCCCGATGCCACCAGTACCGGCCTGGACGGTGCCCGCGGCGCCGACGTCGACGGCGTCCCGGTGCACTCGATCCGGCTGGCCGGCCTCGTCGCGCACCAGGAGGTGCTCTTCGGCACCGAGGGTGAGACGCTCACCATCCGTCACGACAGCATCGACCGCACGTCGTTCGTGCCGGGAGTGCTGCTCGCGGTGCGGAAGGTGTCGGAGCGGCCGGGGCTGACCATCGGCATCGAACCACTGCTCGACCTATGACCGAAGGCGGGCGCGCGCTGCGCATCCAGGTGCTCATCGGCTTCATGTGCGTGGCGCTCGTCGTCTACTTCATCCTGCTCGGCCGCATCGCCATGGCCTTCATCACTTCTGGCGAGGCGGCGGCCATCGGCCTCGGGGTGGCGCTGCTGGCGTTGCCGCTGATCGGCATCTGGGTCATGGTGAGCACGCTGCGTGCCGGCCTGGCGCACCAGCGGCTGGCCCGGACGGCACGCGAGCGCGGGATGGAACTCGACGTCGACGCACTGCCGCGGATGGCGTCTGGACGCATCGAACGTGACGCGGCCGACGCGCTGTTCCAGACCGTGCGCGCGGAAGTGGAAGCCGAGCCGGACAATTGGGTGCGCTGGTACCGACTGGCCCGGGCCTACGACTATGCCGGCGACCGCAGCCGGGCCCGCGAAACCATGCGCAAGGCCGTCGAACTGGAGGAGCGGACGTGAGCAGGACGCTGCTCGTCGTGCACCACACCCCGTCACCGGCGACCCGGGAGCTGCTGGAGGCGGTGCTCGAGGGCACACGCGACCCGGACGTCGAGGGTGTCGACGTCGAGCTCCGGCCGGCGCTCGCCGCCACCCTTCCCGACATGCTGGACGCCGACGGCTACCTGTTCGGCACCACCGCCAACTTCGGCTACATGTCCGGGGCGCTCAAACACTTCTTCGACACGGTGTACTACCCGAGCCTCGACCACGTCGCAGGCCGCCCATACGGGTTGTGGGTGCACGGCAACAACGACACCGTCGGCGCCGCCGCCGCGGTGGAGAAACTGGCGACGGGTCTGGCGCTGGCCAAGGTCGCCGACGTGCTCGAGGTCACCGGGCCGGTCGATTCCCGCGTTCGCGAACGCGCGTACGAACTCGGTGGCACATTGGCAGCCACCCTGATGAACTGACGTTCACCCCACGACGAGGAGGACCCATGCCGGGAATCGCCGAACTCGCGCTCGGTGCGGCGCCGCTGGCGGGAGGCGCCCTGCTCGGCGTGGTAGCGGGCAACATCAAGGGACCCGACGTTCGGGGCCTGATCATCAAGGACTTCGACCTGCTCGAGCGGATCCCGGACGACCAGCCTGAACTTCGAGCCGGACTCAAGCGCAGCATCGACCAGCGCATCGCGGACTTGGTCGCCGCGAACGACCGCAGCCGGGAGATGCGAACGGCGGCGATGTCGTATCAGGGCGACTGGCGTGACATCTTCGTCTTCATCTGCGCAGTCCTGTTCACGATCATCTGGTGGAACGTCAAGCACGACCGTCCGAACTGGCTGGTGATGTTCGTCGCGATGATCATCCTGTCCATCGCCGCCGGCATCTACGCCGCGCGCGGCCTGCTGCGTGCGGTGTTCAGGCGTCGTCGTCAAGGGAAAAGCTGACCACGGGATCCTCGACGTCGAAAGCGCTGCGCAGCAACCGAATTCCCTCGGCCTCGATCTCGGCTGACGCGGCGTCCGCGAGCTCGGTGTAGGGCGTCACTCGCAGCACGGTGGCGGCCGCGCGACCCTCGAGTTCCCAGGTGCCCGCAACGAATCCGTCGACCAGCACGGTGCCGGGGAACACGCCGTTGCCGCCGGCGAACAGCCGCTTGCGGTGCGCGTCGCTGAGCACCCGCGTGCGGTCGGCATGCGAGAGCACCAGGTTGTCGAACGCTGCGACGAGGCGCACCGGCGCAGGGTGGTCGGGATCCGGCCGTGGTGCGTCGGGCAGATCGTAGACCCGCCGGCCGCTGTCGGTCTGCAGCCGGATCAGCCGGTCGGAGAGCCGGTCGAACACCTCGCCGAGCCGGGTGAGACCGCTCCACGTCTGCATGTCGGCCACCGAGGCCGGCCCGAAGGCGCCGAGGTAGCGCAGAACGAGGTCGTCCACCGACAGCGTCTCGGTCGACGGGCCGAGCCAGCCCGCCGCAGTGGTCAACCGAACCTGCCCGCTGCGCTGCCACAGCGCCCGCGGCGGCACCTGAACCAGCGGCACCAGGCTGCGACCGATCTCGGTGAGCGCCCGCAGAGGGCAGTCCGGCCACCGCTCGGCCAGCCGGGCACCCAACTCGGCCGGTGTGAGCGCCTCGATGTCCAGGATCTCGGCGGCCGTGGCGGCGACGGCGTCCACGTCGACGTCGCCGAGGGCGGCACCGTGCATCGCGCGCAACATCCGGTCCAGCAGAGGCTGTACCAGCGGACGCAACCGGTGGGCGTCGGCCGCACTCACGAGGTGAATCGTGCCGCGCATCAGCACGATTCGCACAGCCCGGCGGTCGAGCAGCAGCCCGGACAGCTCGTCGGCGGTGAAGTGCTCGAGCCGACTCCAGAGTCCGTAGTAGGGCGGGAACGGGGCCTGGGCCTGCATGCCGACGAGATGTTCGAGGGCGTCGAGAGCGCTCATCGACGAGCGCTGCAGAAGCAGCTGGCGGGCCAGGGTGGCCCGGTTCAGCGCCCGGTCCGACAGCGGGGTCAACTGGGCAGTGCGCTCTCGAACAGCTCCTGCAGGGCGATCCAGTGCCGCTCGGCGGCTTCCTCGTCGTAGGGCACGTTGTCCGGAACGGCGAATCCGTGCCCGGCGGGATAGATCTCCACGGTGTGCGTGACGCCGGCCGCGGTGAGCGCCTTCTCCAGCGTCTCGGCGTCCTCGGTGGTGAAGGACCTGTCGTTCTCGGCGCCCGCGACGTAGATCGTCGCGGTCATCCGGTCGGCGAGCAGGTGCGGGCTGGCGTCGTCGCCGTCGACCACCAGGCCGCCGCCGTGGAAGGAACCGGCCGCGCCGACGCGGTCGGGCAGCAGCCCGGCCAGCGTCACCGAGATGCGCCCGCCCATGCAGTAGCCGCAGACGCCGAACCGGTCGCCGCGCACCTCGGGGCGAGCGGCGAGGAAGTCGAAGAAGGCGTTGGCGTCGCCGGCGACCCGCTCAGGCGTCAAGGAACTGATCATGCCGAAGAGCCGCTTGCGTTCCGCCTCGTCGGTGAACACCGTGCCCATGTCGAACGGAGCCCAGTCGCCGTCGCGGTAGTAGACGTCGGGCAGCAGCACGGCGTGGCCGAAGCCGGCCAGCCTGGCGGCCATCTCCTGGAACGTCGGGCGCACGCCGCCTGCGTCGGGGAACATCACCACACCCGACCATGGGCCGGTGCCGTTCGGAGTGTGCAGCGTGACGGGGCAGGCGCCGTCGGGTGTGTCGATCGTGGCGTTGATACTCGGCATGGCTTCGTTTCTACTCGCCGGGGGTGGACGTAAGCTGGGCGGCGTGCCGATCGAGACGCCGTACGAGGATCTGCTGCGTCTGGTGCTCTCGGAGGGGACGCCGAAATCCGACCGCACCGGCACCGGCACCCGCAGCCTGTTCGGCCATCAGCTGCGCTACGACCTGACTGCCGGATTCCCCCTGATCACCACCAAGAAGGTGCACACCAAGTCGATCGTCTACGAGTTGCTGTGGTTCCTGCGCGGCGACTCCAACGTGAGATGGCTGCAGGAGCGCGGCGTCACGATCTGGGACGAATGGGCTTCGCCGACAGGCGATCTGGGCCCGGTCTACGGTGTCCAGTGGCGGTCGTGGCCGACGCCGTCGGGTGAGCACATCGACCAGATCACCGCGGCGCTCGACCTGCTGCGTTCCGACCCGGATTCGCGGCGCATCATCGTCTCGGCCTGGAACGTCGGGGAGATCCCGCAGATGGCGCTGCCGCCGTGCCACGCGTTCTTCCAGTTCTACGTCGCCGACGGGCGGCTGTCGTGCCAGCTCTACCAGCGCAGCGCCGACCTGTTCCTCGGCGTGCCGTTCAACATCGCGAGCTACGCGCTGCTGACGCACATGATGGCGGCCCAGGCCGGGCTCGGCGTCGGAGAGTTCGTCTGGACCGGCGGTGACTGCCACATCTACGACAACCACGTCGAGCAGGTGACGCTGCAGCTGAGCCGCGAACCCCGGCCGTACCCGCAGCTACAGCTGGCGCACCGCGACTCGATCTTCGACTACACCTACGACGACATCTCGATCCTGAACTACGACCCGCACCCGGGCATCAAGGCCCCGGTCGCGGTATGACCCTGGGCCTCATCTGGGCGCAGTCCACCTCGGGGATCATCGGCCGTGACGGCGGCATCCCGTGGCGGCTGCCCGAGGACCAGGCCCGATTCAAGGAACTCACCATGGGTCACACCGTGGTGATGGGCAGGCTGACCTGGGAGTCGCTGCCCGCCAAGGTGCGTCCACTGCCGGGACGCGGGAACGTCGTCATCACCAGGCAGGCGGACTACTCCGCCGACGGCGCCACCGTGGTCGGCGAGCTCGACGAGGCGATCTCCGGAGACGACGACACCTGGGTGATCGGCGGCGCCCAGATCTACACGCTCGCGATGCCGTTGGCGACGCGGTGCGAGGTCACCGAGGTGGAGATCGACCTGCCGCGGGAGGACGCCGACGCGGTGGCACCGGTCCTCAACGGCGACTGGGTGGGGACCGAGGGGGAGTGGCTGACCAGTGCCGCCGGCCTGAGGTACCGGTTCTTCAGCTACCGCCGATCCTGAGTCGTACCGTCCCGGCCGCGCACTGAGCGCATCTCACGGTAGGAATGCCGCGCCACACCGTCGCGTTGGGTAAGACGACCGGTCGTATTGGCGGTCACAGCGATGAAGGGAGACTGCAATGAAGCTTCTCGACGAGGTCCTCGCCGCTCACGGCGGAATCGACCGGTGGCAGCAGCTCGACACACTTGGGATCCACCAGATCGTCGGCGGCGTGCTGTGGCCGCTGAAGGGCGTCGGCGGCATCCTCGACGACTCGACGGTCGACATCCGTGTGCAGGAGCAGCACACCTGGCACCGACCGCTGCCGGCGCCGGGATTTCGGTCGCACTTCACCCCGGGCCAGGTGGTGATCGAGCACGATGACGAGGAGCACCAGCAGGTTGAGGTGCTGCGCGACCCTCGCTCGTCCTTCACGGGTCACACTCTCGAGACGCCCTGGTCACCAGCGCAACTCGCGTACTTCTCGGGATACGCCATGTGGACATATCTGACCGAGCCCTATCACCTGACCCTTCCCGGCGTGCAGACCGAGGAGCTCGGCACCTGGCAGGAGCGCGGTGAGACCTGGCGACGTTTGGCCGTCCGGTATCCCGACGACATCGCCACCCACAGCTCCGATCAGGTTCTCTATGTCGACGCCGACGGACTGTTGCGCCGGCGCGACTACCAGGTCGACATCGCCGGCGGATCCCCCGCGGCGCACTACATGGACGACTACCGCGAATTCGACGGCATCGTGCTGCCGGTCACGCGCATCGTCCACCCGCGCGGCGACGACGGCAGGCCGGTCGAGGACACCGTCACGGTGTCCATCGACATCGACGATGTGCGGACCGTCTGGAGGTAGGCCGTGCCCAAGCCCAGTCTTCGCGAGGCTCTCCTGGACGCCGGCTTCGCGGCGTTGCACGCCGGTGGGTACACCGCCACCGGCGTGGCGACGATCGCGGCAGCCGCACACGCGCCGAAAGGATCGTTCTACAACCACTTCCCGAGCAAGGAAGCGCTCGCCCTCGAGGTGCTCGCCCGGTACGGCGAACAGCGTCGGCTCTCACTGCTCGAGCAGCTCGGGGTGCCTGCAGCGCAACGCGTCCGCAACCACCTCGAACACCTGAGGGACGACCTCGCCGCGTACGGCTACCGGCGCGGCTGCATGTACGGGAACTTCGCCGCCGAGGCGCCCGCGGACGCGCCTGCGGTCACCGCCGCCGCGGTCGCTGCGCTGGGGAGATGGCGCAGCGTGCTGGCCGCCGCGATCCGCGACGGGCAGCAGTCCGGGGAATTCGCTCCGGACATCGACGCCGGTGCTGCGGCTGAGCTGATCGTCGACGCGTGGGAGGGCGCGGCGCTGCGGGCGAAGAGCTCCGGCGAGAGCACACCGGTCGACAACGTGACCGCGCTGATCTTCGATCGCATCCTGTCGGTGCGTTAGGGCGAGGTGCCGATTCTTCGGCTACCGCCGATCTCGAGTCGTACCCTCGACGCGGGGGTGCGGCATGGTGCGGTTGCACGATTTCGGATACGACCACGACGGGTTACGCCTGAACGGGCACCTCGCATCTCCGGATGGGCCCGGACCGCACCCGGCCGTCCTCGTCCTGCACTCCGCCCTCGGGATCGACGACGACGCCTGCCGGCGCGCCGCTGATCTCGCGGCCCTGGGATATGTCGCACTGGCCGCGGACATGTACGGCAAGGGGCGCGATCTCGACCGCGAACAGATGGGCCGGTCCTTCGTCGAACTGCAGACCGACCCCGAGCTGCTGCGCGCACGGGTGGTGGCGGCCTTCGACG
Source organism: Mycobacterium sp. NPDC050551 (assembly GCF_040674075.1). NCBI lineage: Bacteria > Bacillati > Actinomycetota > Actinomycetes > Mycobacteriales > Mycobacteriaceae > Mycobacterium > Mycobacterium sp. NPDC050551. The sequence goes on from NZ_JBFARC010000004.1 coordinate 160,186, forward strand.
TAGTACGCGCCGTCGCCGGGGTCGACCCGGCGCGGGTGTCTGCGCTCGGATTCTGCTTCGGCGGGCAGTGCGCGCTCGAGCTGGCCCGCAGCGGCGCCGCGATACGTGCGGCGGTCAGTTTCCACGGACTGCTCCGGACGGCGAACCCGGCGTGCCCGGGCGAGGTCACCGCGAAAGTGCTCAGTATCAGCGGTGCCAAGGACCCCTTCGTTCCGGCAGAGGACGTGGCGGTGTTCCAGCGGGAGATGGCCGACGCCGACGTGGACTGGCAGATGACCGTGTACGGCCAGGGTTACCACGCGTTCGCCATGTCCGACATCGCCGCGCATGGCGTCGACGGAGCGGTCTACGACCCGTTCCTCGACCACCTGTCCTGGGCGCAGGCGACGGCGTTCCTGGCGGCCGCCGACAGGGGAGTGCCGGTGCCGTAGACGGGCTGTCGGTGGCGTCGGGCACGATGACCGGATGGTGTCGAGGCTGACGGCCGATGCGGCCCGCCGCGTTGCTGTGTCCGCCCAGGGTTTCGCGGAGGTGAGACCCTCGGGTCCCGTCACCCGCGCGCACCTGCGGCGGCTGATCGGCCGGATACAGGTGCTGCAGCTCGACTCGGTATCGGTGACGGTGCGCGCGCACTACGCGCCTGTGTTCAGCCGTCTCGGCGGGTACGACCGGGACGTGCTCGACGCGGCGGCCTGGCGGCACAGTGCGCGCTCGCCCAGGCTGCTGGTCGAGTACTGGGCGCACGAGGCGGCGCTGATGGCCGTCGACGACTGGCCGCTGATGCGGTGGCGGATGCGGGAGTACGTCCACGGCCGCTGGGGCACCGAGATCGTCCGGAACAACCCGAAGCTCGCCGAGGACGTCGTGGCGGCGGTGGCCGAACTCGGTCCGTCCACGGCAGGTCAGATCGAGGCCCACCTGGAGGCGGAGCCGCGGGGCCGCAAGGGTCCGTGGTGGGACCGCAGCGAGACCAAGTGGGTGGCCGAGGCGCTGTGGTCCTCCGGCGTGCTGACCACGGCCACCCGGGTGGGCTTCGCCCGGCACTACGACCTGGCCGAGCGGGTGCTGCCGCCGGAGGTGCTGGCGCGGCAGGTCGACGACGACGAGGCGATCCGCGAACTGGCGCTGCGTGCGGCGACGGCGCTAGGGGTGGCCACCGAGGCCGACATCCGCGACTACTTCCGGCTGTCGGCCAGACAGATCAAGCCGGCGCTCGCCGATCTCCTCGACGCGGGACTGCTGGAGGCCGTCGAGGTCGACGGGTGGGCCGCTCCGGCGTATCTGCGATCCGGCCAGACCGTGCCGCGCCGGGACCGGGGCACTGCGCTGCTGTGCCCGTTCGATCCGCTGATCTTCTTCAGGCCGCGGGTGGAGCGCCTGTTCGGGTTCCACTACCGCATCGAAATCTATGTGCCACAACCCAAAAGACAGTTCGGCTACTACGTGTGGCCGTTCCTGCTCGACGGCCGCCTGGTGGGCCGGGTGGACCTGAAGGCCGAACGAGCGGCCGATGCGCTGCACGTGCTAGGGGCGTTCACCGAGCCAGGGGAGCGGCCCGCGGAAGTGGCCGCCGCGCTGTCCGTCGAGCTGCGCCGGATGGCGGACTGGCTGGGACTGGCCGACGTGGTGATCGGGGAGCGCGGGGACCTGGCCGGCGCGTTACGCGCCGCTGTCCGCGCACCGGTATCGGGATGAGTCAGGAGCCGGTCCAGATCGCGAGTTCGCCGCCGGGCACACACACAACTAGAAAGCCGGCCGGACCGCTGACGTTCCACGCTTCATAGTTTGGGTCCGGCTCGACAGTCAGCCGGGTCGAGTCGTCGAAACCGATCGTCAGCGCCCCTGCTTCGGACACCCGGGCATCGACGATGCGGTGCCCGACGAGACGACTCAGCCGCGCACGTACCTTGTCCGGGTCGGCCTCCGGCGACAGTTCGACGCTGCGGTCCGACAAGTGAAAGCGGAACGGCGATTCCACCGTCACGTTGTACGTGTCCGACAGCCGCACCTGCAGGGTGTACTCGACGTGAACGGACGTGACCGTTCTGCCGCACAATCGGAGATCCGTCGTCATTGTGAATGTCCGTCGTGTGGATCTGATAATGACGTCAACGCGTTGACGACCTCGCGTCTCATCTCGGGATATCGCATTACTGCGGCCATTCCGCGATCTGTTCCGCGTTGACGCGAGAGAGGATCTCGCTGACCGTTCGCCCGTATTCCGTCGGCTCCCAGTCCCGGTCGAGATGATCGACCAACTCCTCGCCGAGGGTGTTCACGAACTCCACGGCATCCGGTCGCGACAGCGTAGGCGCCGTGCGGATCCGGTCGGCCAGTTCGGGTGCGCGACGGGCCAAGATCTCGACGAGCAACCCGGCCTGATCGCGGGTGAGGAACTCGAATTCGCCGTTCAACAGCTGATGACCTCGATCTCGTCCGGGCGCGGCCACCGACTGGGCACTTCGTCGGTCACCCAGGCGTATTCGAGCCCGGACAGCCGCCCACCCTGGACCCAGATGAGGATCTCACCCCGGTACTCATCCGCATTCGGCACGAATGCCCGCACCGGCAGGGGACCGTCCGGTACGTCGGCACTCGGCGAGTCACCCGGGGTACGGATGTCGAGTATCCAGTCGGTCGAATGGCGGACGAACGCCCCGGCGAGCCCGTCGAGCAACCCGGAGAACGAGGGCTGGGCCGCGACGACGGCCGTCATCACCGCCATCTCGTCATCGGACATCTGCCGCCACACGACGTCCACGTCGTCGGCGACGAGCGTCACCACGACGCTCTCGAGCCCGTCGCAGAACTCCACCTCGAAGGCGGGCGCGCCGGACGGACCGCGACCGTGATCGATCACCACCGTCCCCTCGCGGCCGGCCTCGACACCGTGCTCCGGCAACGCCCTGCGCAGCCGGACGACGTCGTACTCCTTCGGCGTCACGGCGCGTCCCGCATGACGAACCGCGGCGGGCCGGCGCACCGGATCCGAACCCGTCCCCAGTCACCCGCGACCTCGTACCCGCCGGCGGCCGACGTCAGGCTGTCGATGTTGCCCAGATCGATCTCACCGGTCGCGTCGACGTAGCGCTGCGTCGAGCGCTGCAGCCAATCGATGTGCGCCACGTCCGAGAACACCAGCGCACCGTCGGCGTAGCAGTACTGCTCCCCGGGAAGCGGATCGCGGTACGCGGGATGCTCGGGGGTGAGAACGGCCGACATCGAGAACGTCAGTCGTCCGGCCCTTTCGACGATGGCCAGCACATAGCTGTCCTCGAGGTAGAGGTCACGCAATCCGGGCAGCTCGGCGTAGTCGGTCATCGGTCCGTCCAGCGTAAGGCGGCTCCGGCGGGCCACCGGTCACGAATCCGGCGGCCGTCGCACTAAGGTGAGCGCGTGGCCGAGACCGCGCCGCTGCGCGTGCAACTGATCGCGAAGACCGACTTCGTGGCGCCGCCGGACGTCCCGTGGAGCACGGACGCCGACGGCGGCGAGGCGCTGGTCGAGTTCGCCGGCCGGGCGTGTTACCAGAGCTGGTCCAAGCCCAATCCCCGCACCGCCACCAACGCCACCTACCTGCGGCACATCATCGACGTCGGGCACTTCTCGGTGCTGGAGCACGCCTCGGTGTCGTTCTACATCAGCGGCATCTCCCGGTCGTGCACCCACGAGCTGATCCGGCACCGCCATTTCTCCTATTCGCAGCTGTCACAGCGGTATGTCCCCGAACATGATTCGCAGGTGGTGATCCCGCCCGGCATGGAGGATGACCCGGAGCTGGTCCGGATCTTCACCGAGGCCGCCGACGCCAACCGGGCCACCTACACCGAGTTGCTGGCCCGGCTGGAAGGCAAGCTCATCGGCGACCAGTCCGGTGACCGGTCGGCCGTGCTGCGCCGCAAGCAGGCCCGCCAGGCCGCCCGTGCGGTGCTGCCCAACGCGACCGAGACCCGCATCGTCGTCACCGGCAACTACCGCGCCTGGCGGCACTTCATCGCGATGCGGGCCAGCGAGCACGCCGACGTCGAGATCCGCAGGCTCGCCATCGCGTGCCTGCGCCAGCTCGTCGACGTCGCCCCCGCGGTGTTCGGCGACTTCGACATCGCGACGCTCGCCGACGGCACCGAGGTGGCCACCTCGCCGCTGGCTACGGAAGCGTGAACACCAGCGGGTAATCTTGGTGTCCGTGAGCACCGGCGGATTCGACGTGACGGCCCGACTGGGCACCGTGCTGACCGCGATGGTCACCCCGTTCAAGCCGGACGGCTCCCTGGACACCGCCACCGCCGCCCGGTTGGCCACCCACCTGGTCGACGCGGGCTGCGACGGGCTGGTGCTCTCCGGGACCACCGGCGAGTCGCCCACCACCACCGACGGCGAGAAGCTGACGCTCCTGAGCGCCGTGCTCGAAGCCGTCGGAGACCGGGCCCGGGTGATCGCCGGCGCGGGCACGTACGACACCGCCCACAGCATGAACCTGGCCAGGGCCTGCCATGCGGAGGGCGCCCACGGGCTGCTGGTGGTGACGCCGTACTACTCGCGGCCCTCGCAGTCCGGCCTGCTCGCGCACTTCACCGCGATCGCCGACGCGACCCCGCTGCCGCTGATCCTCTACGACATCCCACCGCGCTCGGTCATCCCCATCGAATGGCCGACCATGCGCACGCTGGCCGAACACCCGAACGTCGTAGCGATCAAGGACGCCAAGGGTGATCTGCACGGCGGCGGGCGGATCATCGCCGAGACCGGCCTGGCCTACTACTCGGGCGACGATGCGCTGAACCTGCCGTGGCTGGCCGTGGGTGCCGTCGGGGTCGTCAGCGTATGGGGCCACCTGGCCGCCGGGCAGATCCGCGACATGCTGTCCGCGTTCCACTCCGGTGACGTCGCGACCGCACGCAAGATCAACGGCACCCTGGCGCCGCTGGCGGACGCCCAGGCCCGCCTGGGAGGGGTCACCATGTCGAAGGAGGGGCTGCGCCTGCAGGGCTTCGAGACCGGTGATCCGCGGCTGCCGCAGCTCGCGGCGACCCCCGCCGAGGTCGAGGAACTGGCCCGGGACATGCGCGCTGCGGCGGTACTGAAATGACCACCGCCCGGACGGCACGGTGATGGAGACTCCCGAGCTGACGCCACCGCGTCCACTGGCACCGGGTGGCCTGCGGGTCACCGCACTCGGCGGCATCAGCGAGATCGGCCGCAACATGACGGTCTTCGAGCACCTCGGCCGGCTGCTGATCATCGACTGCGGGGTGCTCTTCCCCACCCACGACGAGCCCGGCGTCGATCTCATCCTGCCGGACCTGCGGCACGTCGAGGGACGGCTCGACGACGTCGAGGCCCTGGTGCTCACCCACGCGCACGAGGATCACATCGGCGCCATCCCGTTCCTGCTCAAGCTGCGTCCGGACATCCCGGTGGTGGGTTCGAAGTTCACGCTGGCGCTGGTGGCGGAGAAGTGCCGCGAACACCGCCTCAAGCCGAAGTTCGTGGAGGTCCAGGCGGGCGGGCGCAGCACCCACGGCGTCTTCGAATGCCAGTACTTCACCGTCAACCACTCCATCCCCGGGTGCCTGGCGGTGGCGCTGCACACCGGCGCCGGAACCGTCCTGCACACCGGTGACATCAAGCTGGACCAGATGCCGCTCGACGGCGTGCCGACCGACCTGCCGGGGATGTCGCGGCTGGGCGACGCCGGTGTCGACCTGTTCCTGTGCGATTCGACCAACGCCGAACACCCGGGCGTCAGCCCGTCGGAGAGCGAGATCGGCCCCACGATGCACCGGCTGATCCGCGGTGCCGAGGGGCGGGTGATCGTCGCGTGCTTCGCCTCGAACGTCGACCGCGTGCAGCAGATCATCGACGCCGCGGTGGCACTGGGCCGTCGGGTGTCGTTCGTCGGCCGGTCGATGGTGCGCAACATGGGCATCGCGCGGGAACTCGGATACCTGAACGTCGGCACCGACGACGTGCTCGACATCGGCGCCGCCGAGATGATGCCGCCGGACCGGGTGGTGCTGATCACCACCGGTACCCAGGGCGAACCGATGGCCGCGCTGTCCCGGATGTCACGCGGCGAGCATCGCAGCATCACCCTCACAGACGGTGACCTGATCATCCTGTCGTCGTCGCTCATCCCCGGCAACGAGGAAGCCGTCTACGGGGTCATCGACGCGCTGGCGAAGATCGGCGCCCGGGTGGTCACCAATGCCCAGGCGCGCGTGCACGTCACGGGTCACGCCTACGCCGGCGAGCTCATGTTCCTCTACAACGGCGTGCGACCGCGCAACGTGATGCCGGTGCACGGCACCTGGCGGCACCTGCGGGCCAATGCGAAGCTGGCGACGACGAGCGGCGTGCCGGAGGACAACGTGGTGATCGCCGAGAACGGTGTCAGCGTCGACCTGGTGGCAGGCAAGGCGAGCATCGCCGGAGCGGTCCCGGTCGGCAAGATGTTCGTCGACGGGTTGATCACCGGTGACGTCGGTGATGCCACGCTCGGCGAACGGCTCATCCTGTCATCGGGTTTCATCGCGGTGACCGTGGTGGTGCACCGCGGCACCGGCCGCCCCGCCGGTCCGGCGCACCTGTTCTCCCGCGGCTTCTCCGAAGATCCCAAGGCGCTCGAACCGGTTGCGCGCAAGGTGGAGGCCGAGTTGGAGTCGCTGGCCGCGGACACGGTCACCGACCCCGGGCGGATCGCCCAGGCGGTGCGCCGCACCGTCGGCAAGTGGGTGGGGGAGACCTACCGCCGTCAGCCGATGATCGTTCCGACGGTCATCGAGATCTGAGGGCCCTGTCATCGACGCGTTCCCGGCTGCTGAGCAGCAGCGCGACGGACAGGGCGACGCCGATCGACATCAGCGACGCGGTCCAGCCGCGCCGGATCCAGATCGCCGAACGGCATTGTCCGACGTAATCCGTCTGTGAGGGTTGGGTTTCCGCTGCTGCCGCTTCGGCGTCCGCGGTAGCGGCCTGGCTGTAGTCGGCCGCGAAGCCGCTACCGCACGTGATGCGGAATCCCCACTGGTCGAAGTCGTCGAGCGACGTCGACCAGTACAGCCCCAGGAATCCCACGCCGATCATCGCCGCTGCGACGAGAGCCAGCGTGACCCGGTCGCGCATCGCCCTTTTCAGTCGCATCCTCAGGCCAGGGAACCCAGGATGGGCTCGGACTCGATGAGGCCTTCGTCGCTGGGCGCGATGTGCTGTCCGAACACGCGCTTGGCCTGGCGGTCCCGCAATTCGCGGTGCGCGACGGCGGGTGGTTCGAAGCCGTAGCGCGTCCGCGCCTCGGCGGGGGTGAGCGTCTCTCGGCGGGCCGGGGGCACACCGAGTTTGACGGGCGCCACGACGGGATGTGTCATCGGCGACAGCACCTTCAGCATGGCGAGTTCGGCCCGCGGGCTCACGGTCATCGCCCGGAAGGCCGTCCACAGCACGGGCCGGACCGCGACGTCAACGATCCTGGGCTGGCGGATACCGCTCATCTCGCGCATCCAGTGCGGCATGGTGGCGATGGTGCCGGCCCGCAACACCTCGGCGACCACCCGCGCCACCGGGCGCGCGGCCCTGGGCATCGGTGGCAGCATCACCTTGGCGTCGAGCAGGTGGTCCATCGCCTGTACGGCGATCTCGCTGCCCGCCAGCTGCGGCCGCATCTGCTCGAAATAGCGCCGCACCCCATCGCGGGTCCGTGGCACGTCCTCGGGCGAGCAGGTCTGCAGTTCGGCGGCGACCGCGCATTCCTCCCAGTAGCGGGCTTCCTCGTCGGCAGGCAACGGGCCGGGACCGTACTTCTCGTAGGCGTAGAGGATCGAGTGCCACGCGGTCAGGTGGATCCACAGCTGCGAGGCAGGGTCGTTCGCGTCGTACCGCCCGCCGCCGTAGGGTTCGGTGCCGATCGCCTTCGAGTGGATCTTCACCAGAACATCCGAGGCGGTGGCGGTTTCGCGTGTTCCGCCGAAGGCGACCAGCGCGAAATAGTGCAGCGTGCGGTCGTACCGGGTGCGCGGGCGCTTGTAGATGTCGTGGGTCGTGTCGACCGCGGCGACGAGGTTCGGGTCGAGTTCTTCGACGACGACGGCGCGCTGGAATCCGACCGTGAGCGATGTCGGATACCCCCACACCTTCCAGGTCACCGAGTCAGGCCCGAAGAACCCGTAGTCCTCGTGAGCGGTCACGCGCTCGAGACTCGTTGTGGACATGCGACTTCCCTTCAGTGGTGGGTGGAGCTGCCGAAAAGTGCTATGCGGCGGCGAAGGCCTGGCACATCATCCGGCCGTAGAGCTCGCCGAGATCGTCTGCGGTCCAGGGGTTTGCGTCATCGAGGAGTGACCGGACGGCTGCCTCGGAGGAGGACATCAGCAGCTCGACCAGGACGGGCAGTTTGGCCTCGGCGTCGGCCATCGACCACCATTTCTCCAGCACAGGCGCCAGCCAGGCCGACATCGCATCGCCGAGTTGGGCACGCACGCGGGCGAACCGGCTTGCCACGGCGGGATCCGGGGTGGCGAAGAAGACGAAGCGCCACGACTGTGGCCGGGCCTGCACGACCCGCAGCAGCGACTGGAAGCCGGTGGTGAACGCGTCCTCAGGGGTGTCGCCGCGGGCAGAGTGCAGCGCCTCGACCAGTGCATCGCGCAGAACGGCGGTCTCACGCTCCAGTAGTGCCGAGATGATCTGGATCCGGTCGGCGAAGCACGCATAGACCACCGGGCGGGTGACGTTGAGGCGTTGCGCGACAGCGCCGATGGTGACCTCGCTGACGCCCTGCTCGAAGGTGATGGCCAGGGCGGCGTCGAGGACCTGCGGTCGGCGGCGCTCCGGGCCCAGGTGGGCGGCCCGGCTGCGTCGACGCGACTTCACGGCGGTGGCCATGAACGCAACGTACCAGCGGAAGCTACATCTGTGAAGGAAATTTCTGCATGAATGTAGGAAATTCCTTCACCAGTGAAGGTTCATGTCGGTCGGGGATGGCCGCTGTGCTGCAGGAACAGATTTCGGGGACAGCAAGAAAATCGCGGCGGACGGGCCGCCGGTGAGACCGAGATGAGAGTGCTCTCATCTGCGGCGCGTCAACGTTTGTTGACGAACCCCGCGTCGACCGGCAGCGTGACGCCGGTGATGTAGCGCGCCTCGTCGGACACCAGCCAGGCCACCGCCGCGGCGATGTCCTCGGCCTGCAGTGTCTGCACGGGCAGGGCATTACCCATGTCCGGGCCGCCCTTGTGCTCCTGGGCCAGGCCCTCGAGCCAGCTGCGGGTGAACTCGTTGTCGATCATCGGCGTGTCGACGCCGGCAGGGTGCACCGAGTTGACCCGGATGCTGTGTGAGGCAAGCAGATTGGCGTAGACACGCATGATGCCCACGATGCCGTGCTTGGCGGCGGCATAACCGACGGAGCCCGCCATCGGCGAGGCCAGACCGACCAGGCCCGCCACGGAGCTGGTCAGCACCATCGCCCCGCCGTTGCCCGCCTTGACCATCGGGCGCGCCGCGAGCTCCACGGTGTGGAAGACGCCGGTCAGGTTGACGTCGATGACGTCCTGCCAGGCGTCCTCGCCGGCCATCGGCGCGATACCGGCGTTCGCCACCACGATGTCGAGCCGTCCGCCCAGCGCCTCGACGCCGTCGGTCAGCGCGGCCTTGAGCGCCGCACGGTCCCGGACGTCGGCCTGCGACGCGACGATCCGCGCGCCGGTGTCCTCGACCAGCTTGACCGTGGCGGCCAGGTCGTCGGCGGTCGCCAGCGGGTAGGGGACCGACGCGATCTGGTCACAGATGTCGACGGCGATCACGTCGGCGCCCTCGGACGCCAGCCGGACGGCGTGCGCGCGACCCTGGCCGCGGGCGGCTCCGGTGATGAACGCGACCCTGCCCGCGAGCGGTTTGTCGACAGCCATCAGGCCCCTCGCTTCTTCGCGCAAGCGCTCATCAGGGCCGCAGCGAGCCCTTGGCCGGGTCGCCCGCCACCACGGCCTGCGCCACCTTGATGTCGGGAGCGCCCGCGAGGTGCTCACCGACCTCGGCGAACATCTGCGTCACCGCGGGTGCCTGGCCGTGGGCCGCCAGCGCGTCGCCGTCGGCCCACTGCTCGACGAAGATGAAGGTGCCGTTCGTCTCGTGCAGCGAGTACAGGTCGCAGCCCGGCTCCTGATGAACCTCGGCGACGGTGCGCTTCATGATCTCCCGCACGGTGTCCACGGATTCCGGCTTGACCTGCATGGTGGCGACGACGGTGACGGGCATGGGCAGATGACTCCTCGTGGGGGCGGCGGGTGGCCGTCCGGCGCGTTGACCGGACAGGTGTCCACCTTAAACAGCGGGCCAGGCAGCGATGTGAGGCAACCCGGGGTCTTTGCAACCAATCTGTGACCCGTGTGGCAGATGGTGATAGTGGGGTTCATGCGACTAGGCTGAGCGCCATGGCAAGTAAGACCGTTGCCCGGTCCGGAGCGCGTTCCGGCAGGTCAAAGGCGGGTACGCGGAGCACGGCGCGACCACGCAAGTCGGCGCCCGCCCGCCGCAAGCCCGCTTCACGCGGACACGCCTCCCCACTGGCCACCGCCGGGGCCGCCGTGGGCCGTGGCGCGCGCGCCGGATGGCTGATGCTCGCCCGGGGCGCCGGGTCGACGGCGCGTTCGGTCGGCCGGGCCCGCGAGATCGAGCCGGGCCACCGCCGCGACGGCATCGCCCTGGCGCTGCTCGGTGTGGCCGTGGTGATCGCCGCGGGCTCGTGGTTCGACGCCGCCCGCCCTGTCGGCGCCTGGATCGACACCGTGCTGCGGACACTCGTCGGCTCCGCGGTGGTGCTGGTGCCGGTGCTGCTCGTCGCCGTCGCGGTGACACTCATGCGCAGCGAACCCGATCCGGAGGCCCGGCCGCGACTGATCCTCGGCGCCACGATGATCGCCCTGCCCGCCCTGGGGCTGTGGCACCTGTGGTCCGGTTCGCCCCAGGCGCCGACCGACCGCCGGCACGCCGGCGGCTTCACCGGGTTCGCGATCGGCGGGCCGCTGTCCGACGGACTGACCGCCTGGATCGCCGCACCGCTGCTCTTCATCGGCGCGCTGTTCGGGGTGCTGCTGATCACCGGCACCACGATCCGCGAGGTGCCCGCCACCGTGCGCGAGATGTTCGGCGCCCGGCAGTTCAGCGACGACGAGTACGACGAATACGACGACGACTACGACGACGAGCCGCACGACGCTGCTGCCGAGGACTTCTCCGACGGCTACTACGACGACCCGGCCGGCTATCTCGGCGACGAGCCGCAGGCGTGGCCGTCGCCGACGGGCACCCCGATGGAGAACTACCCGCTCGACCCCGAGGACGTCGGCGATGCGCCGACCGTGCCCGAACCGGCCGCCGCCAAGGCGAAGCGCAAGAAGCCTGCCGCCGACAGGAAGGCGGCCAAGCCCGACACCGACACACTGACGCTCGACCGGGTGGTCGAGGGCCCCTACGTGCTGCCGCCGCTGGACCTGCTCATCGCCGGTGACCCGCCCAAGCGCCGCAGTTCGGCGAACGACCAGATGATCGACTCGATCAGCTCGGTGCTCGACCAGTTCAAGGTCGACGCGGCCGTCACCGGGTGCACCCGCGGACCGACCGTCACCCGCTACGAGGTGGAACTCGGCCCCGGCGTGAAGGTCGAGAAGATCACGGCGCTGCACCGCAACATCGCCTACGCGGTGGCCACCGAGAGCGTCCGGATGCTGGCGCCCATCCCGGGCAAGTCCGCGGTGGGCATCGAGGTGCCCAACACCGACCGCGAGATGGTCCGGCTCGCCGACGTACTCACCGACCCGAAGACCCGCCGCGACCACCACCCGCTGGTGATCGGCCTCGGCAAGGACATCGAGGGCGAGATGATCTCGGCGAACCTGGCCAAGATGCCCCACCTGCTGGTGGCCGGTTCCACCGGGTCGGGCAAGTCGAGCTTCGTCAACTCGATGCTGGTGTCGCTGTTGGCGCGCGCCACGCCCGAAGAGGTCAGGATGATCCTGATCGACCCGAAGATGGTCGAGCTGACCCCGTACGAGGGCATCCCGCACCTCATCACGCCGATCATCACCGAGCCCAAGAAGGCCGCCGCGGCGCTGGCGTGGCTGGTCGAGGAGATGGAGCAGCGCTACCAGGACATGCAGGCCTCCCGGGTGCGGCACATCGACGTCTTCAACGAGAAGGTGCGCACCGGGGAGATCAGCACGCCGCTGGGCAGCGAGCGCGTCTACAAGCCGTACCCGTACATCCTGGCCATCGTCGACGAGCTGGCCGACCTGATGATGACCGCGCCGCGCGACGTCGAGGACGCGATCGTGCGGATCACCCAGAAGGCCCGCGCGGCCGGTATCCACCTGGTGCTCGCCACCCAGCGGCCGTCGGTCGACGTCGTCACCGGTCTGATCAAGACCAACGTGCCGTCCCGGCTGGCCTTCGCCACCTCGTCGCTGACCGACAGCCGGGTGATCCTCGACCAGCAGGGCGCCGAGAAGCTCATCGGCATGGGCGACGGGCTGTTCCTGCCGATGGGCGCCAACAAGCCGATCCGGCTGCAGGGTGCGTTCATCACCGACGAGGAGATCCAGGCCGTCGTCGCCGCGACGAAGGAGCAGGCCGAACCGGAGTACACCGAGGGTGTCACCGCGGTGAAGGCCGGCGAGCGCAAGGACGTCGACCCCGACATCGGCGACGACATGGACGTCCTCCTGCAGGCCGTGGAGCTGGTGGTGTCCTCGCAGTTCGGCTCGACCTCGATGCTGCAGCGCAAGCTGCGGGTCGGGTTCGCCAAAGCCGGCCGGCTGATGGACCTGATGGAGACCCGCGGCATCGTCGGGCCCAGCGAGGGTTCCAAGGCGCGCGACGTCCTGGTCAAACCCGACGAGCTGGCCGGAACGCTGGCGCTGATCCGCGGCGGCAGCGACGCGACAGGTGGCGACGGCGAGGACTGACCCCTCAGCAGGTCTCGTACCGCTGGGACAGCTCGCGTTCGAGTGGCAGCGGTACATGGTCGGCGTCGTGCCGGTAACACCCGCCGATGATGAGTTCGGCGGCACCCTCACCGGTCTGCGCCGTCATCTCGACCGGCCGGCCGAACCGGGTCAGCAGGCCGGCCACGGCGAAGGCGATCCGGCGGGCGTCGGCTTCGCTGCCGTATCCGTCCGGCAGGCCGATCTCGACCTCGGTCTCGGCCTGGCGACCGCGCTCGGCCGGCACCGTCGTGGTTCCCCGGGCCTCCTCCGAACCGCCTACGACCGTGCTGATCTCGCGCCAGGTCTGCAGGTCGGCGTCGGTCGGGGGCCGGGGCGTCGAGTAGTACGTGTGCGGATGCCGGTAGGGGTCGGCCGGCAGCGAGATGCCCCAGGATGCGTCGGCCAGTGCCGGATCGGCGGCCTGGGCGGCGAGCGCCTCCGCCGAGGTGGCGTCCGGGCGCAGCGTCACGGTGATGCCTCGGCTGTCGCCGGACCCGTTCCACCGGGGCTGCGTCAGCGCGACTCTGGCGGCCACCGGCGACCGAACCGTCCGCAGCCACACCGCGGCACTGTCCGCGACGGCGTCGGCACCGGCGTTGCTGATGGTGGTCGAACGCCCGAAGGAGAACGACGCCTCCGAGTATTCGAGGATGCCGGAGTTCTTCGGCGGCGGCGGGACGACGGGCAGGCGCAGCGACAGTTCGGCGGAGTCCTCGGCCAGGCCGGTGCCGGTGGCGTGCTCGACGAAGTACCCGCCGACCTGGCGTACCTGCGGTTCGGTGATGTCCGGACGCAGTGTCACCGTCAGGTCGAAGTTCTCCCCGTTGGTGAAGTCGTTGTGATAGCGCACCTCGGTGTCGGCCACCCCGGGCATCCCCTGGACATGACCGTCGAGATCCTGCGCGTCGTCCTCACGGTTGGTCACACAGCCCGCGGCGCACACGACGAGCAGAACCGCCGGTATCGCGACGACAGGGCGCATCGTCAGAGGGTCAACAGCATTCGGGTGTTGCCCAAGATGTTCGGCTTCACGTAGGACAGGTCGAGGAACTCCGCGACGCCGGTGTCATAGGAACGGCACATCTCCTCGTAGACCTCAGCGGTCACCGGAGTGCCCTCGATCTCGGCGAAGCCGTGCCTGCTGAAGAACTCGACCTCGAAGGTGAGCACGAAGATGCGCTGCAGCCGGAGCTCGCGGGCGACGTCGAGCAACCGGTCCACGACCAGATGTCCCACGCCGCGTCCGCGCACCTTGGGGTGCACCGCCACGGTGCGCACCTCGCCGAGGTCCGCCCAGAGCACGTGCAGGGCGCCGCAGCCGAGCAGCTCACCGTCCACCTCGGCCACCCAGAACTCCTGGACCGCCTCGTAGAGCGTCACGAGATTCTTCTCGAGCAGGATGCGGCCCGCGTAGACGTCGACCAGCTCCTTGATGGCGGGCACGTCGGAGGTCCGGGCACGGCGCACCACGACCCCGCCGGGCTGCTGGGCGTCCGCTCCGCTCACAGCTGCGAGAGTATCCGCATCGGCTACCGATATTCTGTTGCGGTGCCGGGCCAACCCCATACCGATCCGGTGGTGCCGCGCGCCCGTGTCGCGAACCTCGCCAATGTCCTCACCGGTGTGCGGATGGCCCTTGTCCCGGTGTTCCTGGTCGCGCTGTTCGTCGGCGACGGTCACGAGACAGTCTGGCGGCTAACGGCTTTCGCCGTTTTCACGGTCGCGGTGATCACCGACCGGTTCGACGGCGCGCTGGCGCGCAGCTACGGCATGGTGACCGAGTTCGGCACCCTGGCCGATCCCATCGCCGACAAGGCGCTCATCGGCGCGGCGCTGGTCGGGCTGTCGATGCTCGGCGACCTGCCGTGGTGGGTGACGGCGGTGATCCTGGCCCGTGAGATCGGCGTCACCGTGCTGCGCTTCGCCGTGCTGCGTCACGGCGTGATCCCGGCCAGCCGGGGCGGGAAGCTCAAGACCCTGGTCCAGGGTGTGGCGATCGGGCTGTTCGTGCTGCCGCTGCACGCCTGGCCCGGGCCGTGGCTGACCACGGCGTGGGTGATCATGTGGGCCGCGATCGTGCTCACGGTGCTCACCGGTGTGGACTACGTCGTGTCGGCGATCAGGGATTCCCGTGGACGACCCGCTGCTCACTGACGACGCCCGGGCGTTGGTCGCCGACCTCACCGTCCGCGGGCAGAGCATCGCCACCGCCGAGTCGCTGACCGCCGGACTGCTCGCGGCCACACTCGCCGGGGTGCCGGGAGCGAGCGTGGTGTTGCGCGGCGGGCTGGTCACCTACGTCGAGGACACCAAGATCTCGCTGGCCGGGGTGCCGCCCCAGGTGCTGGAGGCGGTCGGCCCGGTCGCGGCGCCGACGGCGCGGGCATTGGCCGTCGGGGCCCGCCAGCGCTGCGGGGCCACCTGGGGTGTCGGCCTCACGGGTGTGGCGGGCCCGGAACCGCACGGCGGCCATCCGGTCGGCACCGTCTTCCTCGGCCTGGCCGGGCCGGTGGACACCGACGTGGTGCAGTTGAGCCTGTCCGGCTCGCGGTGGGACATCAGGGTGGCGGCGGTCAACGAGGCGATCGGCCGGTTGCGGGAGATCGTCGAAGCGCAGTGATCGCGGCGCTCGCGGCAAATGGTCATGACGATGCGGGAACCGCCCGGCGAACCACGGCGTTCTACTTGATGACGTCTGAAACGACGACGTCGAAACGGACGAGGACGCTTCCGGCGAAAGAGGAGGGCACATGGCGGCATTGCTGCGCGAGGTGATCGGTGAGGTGTTGCGCCGTGCCCGGACATCGCAGGGCCGCACCCTGCGGGAGGTGTCGGACTCCGCCCGGGTCAGCCTGGGCTATCTGTCCGAGGTGGAACGCGGCCGCAAGGAGGCCTCCAGTGAGCTGCTCGGCGCCATCTGCGGAGCGCTCGACGTGCCGCTGTCGCGGGTGCTCTCCGATGCCGGCCACGAGATGGCGGGTCAGGAACACGCCGCCGCGAGCCGTCCGCCGGTCGGCGCGACCAACATCGACGTCAGCACCAAGGTGGTCATCCCGCAGGTCGTCTCCATGGCGGTCGCCTGAGTCCCTGACCGGCCCGGGACCGCGCAAAACTCCCGCAGGGGTGTGGTGACGTGCGTGGAACCGATAAGTTGGCACAGGAGAACTAGGGGCGCCCCGTCGCGGCAATGATGATCTCGACGGCGACCCGGACCGAAGACACGAACAACGACTCTTAAGGCGGAGCGAACTCATGGCCAATCCGTTCGTCAAGGCGTGGAAGTACCTCATGGCGCTCTTCAACTCGAAAGTCGACGAGTACGCCGATCCGAAGGTGCAGATCCAGCAGGCGATCGAGGACGCGCAGCGCCAGCACCAGGCGCTGACCCAGCAGGCCGCCCAGGTGATCGGCAACCAGCGCCAGCTGGAGATGCGGCTCAACCGGCAGCTCGCCGACATCGAGAAGCTGCAGGTCAACGTCCGTCAGGCATTGACGCTGGCCGATCAGGCCGTCGCCAACGGTGACGCCGCCAAGGCCACCGAGTACAACAACGCCGCCGAGGCGTTCGCCGCGCAGCTGGTCACCGGCGAGCAGAGCGTCGAGGATCTCAAGACGCTGCACGATCAGGCGCTGCAGGCGGCCGGCCAGGCGAAGAAGGCCGTCGAGCAGAACGCGATGATGCTGCAGCAGAAGATCTCCGAGCGCACCAAGCTGCTGTCGCAGCTGGAGCAGGCCAAGATGCAGGAGCAGGTCAGCACCTCGCTGCGGTCGATGAGCGAGCTGGCCGCACCGGGCAACACGCCCAGCCTGGACGAGGTGCGCGACAAGATCGAGCGCCGCTACGCGACCGCGATGGGTGAGGCCGAGCTCGCGCAGAACTCCGTGCAGGGCCGGATGATGGAAGTGCAGCAGGCCAGCGTGCAGATGGCCGGGCACTCCCGGCTGGAGCAGATCCGTGCCTCGATGCGGGGCGACGCCCTTCCTGCCGGCGGCAGCCCGGCGGCAGGCGCCACGCCCGCCGCCCCTGCGGCCAACCCGAACCAGGCCTCCCCCGAGAATCCGCTCAGTCAATAGCTCTGGAAGGGATCAGCGCATGACATCCCGGACGACAACCAGGTTGCGTCGGAACCCGGTCCTGCGCTCGAGCGTGCAGCGTGGCATCGACACCGCTGCCGAGTTCTCCGACGTGCTCGCCGAGAAGCTGCACGCCGCCGCCGATCCCCGCGCCAAGGCGCTGCGCAAGCGCCGCTGGGCGCTGCGGCTGGGCCTGTTCTTCGTCGTCTCGGCGGTGTTCTGGGTGCTGGTGACCGTCGTGCTGGCCTCCTGGAGCACCCCGGCCTGGGCGCTGCTGATCCCGACGCCCATCGCGGCGGGCGCCGCCTTCCTCGCGACGCTGTGCCTGCTGCGCTACCGGTGGCTGCGGTCCACGCCGCTGCCCCCGGAGCGGGCGCGCGGAAGCAGGCGGCTGCCGCCGTGGACGTCCGCGGCGCGCAGGCCGATGGCCGCGCTGGTCGACGCCGAACGGGGACTGCTGTCACTGCTCGGGGTGCTCGAGCGGGGGCGGATGCTGCCGGCCGACGAGCTGCGTGAACTCCGGGCGGCGGCCGAGCACTCGGCGGAGACCATGGCGGCCACCGCGGCCGAGGTGGTGTCGATGGAACGGGCGCTCGGTTCCGCACCGCAGGCCCGCGCCCACCTGGCGCCCACCATCACCGCCTTCACCGGTCAGATGGATCAGGGTGTCCGCCAGTACCACGAAATGGTCACGGCTGCTGCGCAACTGGTGTCAGCAGCCAACAGTGGTCCGATGTCGAGTTCGCCGTTGTCGGCCCGGCGTCAGCGCGACGAGCTGGTGAACGCGACCGATCGGCTCAACGGCTGGGCGCAGGCGTTCGACGAGCTGGGGCGGCTGCGCCGGGCGTGAGCCGCTAGATGTCGTGGCTCGAATGCGGGCCGGTTCGCGGCCCGTACTTGTCGATGTAGGCCTGGTGTACGTGCGCCTTCTTGCGGCGGGCGATCACGTCGACCAGACCGGGATCCAGCCCGTGCTTGCGCAGCATGTGCCTGCGCCACACCTTGTTCAGCGCGTGGGAGAAGTACACGAACGGGATGAGGATCGGCAGCGTCATGCTCAGGTGGACGTCGAGCGTCGTCGGGATGAGCCAGAACGGCGCCAGGACCACCAGCGCCGGCAGGAACACCCGGAACATCATCCGCCGGGCAGCGCCCTCACCCGCCAGGTCCTCGGCCACCCACATCCGCATGGAATCGGGCAGTCGCCGCCCGTAGCAGTACGGGATGTACTGCAGCAGGCTGGGCCGGGGACCGGTGGCGGGATTGCCCATCGGGGGTCCTACAGCGTCGGACGCAGCGCCGGGATCACAGCGCCCAGCAGACCACGCGCCACACCCTTGAAGAAGGCCACGTTGTCGAAGTAGTCCCGCCACAGCGTGATCTGCCCGGCGTGCACCTCGAACACCCCGCACACCCAGAACTGCACACGCACCGGGCCGAACACCAGCACGTCGGTCCGCTCGTTGAGCACCGTGTCACCCTCGGCGACGTTGCGGTGGAACTTGACTTCGAAGCGCATCCGTCCCTGGCCGCGGCGGAACAGGCTCACGATGCGGTCGCGGCCGCGGATGGTCGGGTAGCCCACGTTCTGCCACACGATGCCCTCGGCCAGTGCCGCCTCGGCGGCGTCGAAGTCCTCGTCCTGCAGGGCGTACAGGAACGTCTCGACCGTGCGTGCATTGGCGGTG
Source organism: Mycobacterium sp. NPDC050551 (assembly GCF_040674075.1). NCBI lineage: Bacteria > Bacillati > Actinomycetota > Actinomycetes > Mycobacteriales > Mycobacteriaceae > Mycobacterium > Mycobacterium sp. NPDC050551. Next base: position 178,925 of record NZ_JBFARC010000004.1, read on the forward strand.
CTGTCCAGCGCCGGTGTGGTCTGCGTCATGTGGTCAGCCTAGTCACCGGCTGTGGCAGGGTGGGGCGGTGCGCGTCGCCGTGGTTGCCGGACCCGACCCCGGGCACGCCTTCCCCGCGCTGGCGCTGTGCCTGCGGTTCGCCGCGGCGGGCGACAGTCCAGTGCTGCTCACCGGCGTCGAATGGCTGGAGACCGCCAGGGCGGCCGGCGTCGAGGCGGTGGAACTGGCCGGCCTGGACCCCATCGACGTCGACGACGACACCGACGCCGGGGCGAAGATCCACCAGCGGGCGGCGCGGATGGCGGTCATCAACGCGCCGCGCCTGCGGGACCTGTCGCCCGAACTGATCGTCTCCGACGTGATCACGGCGTGCGGGGGACTGGCCGCCGAACTGCTCGGCCTGCCCTGGATCGAACTGAATCCGCATCCGCTCTACCGGCCGTCGAAGGGTCTGCCGCCGCTGGGCAGCGGCTTGGCGCCGGGACTCGGGATCCGCGGGCGACTGCGCGATACGGTGATGCGCGCGCTGACCGCCCGGTCGTGGCGAGCGGGTTTGCAGCAGCGGTCGGCGGTGCGGGTCGACATCGGGTTGCCCGCCGACGACCCCGGTCCGCTGCGCCGGCTGATCGCAACGTTGCCCGCGCTCGAGGTGCCCCGGCCGGACTGGCCGCAGGAAGCCGTCGTGGTGGGACCGTTGCACTTCGAGCCGACCGATCGGGTGCTCGACGTGCCGGCCGGGACCGGACCGCTGGTGGTGGTGGCGCCCTCGACGGCGACGACCGGCACCCAGGGCCTTGCCGAGCTGGCGCTGGCGCATCTGACACCTGGCGACGTGCTGCCCGACGGGTCGCGGGTGGTGGTGTCGCGGCTGGCCGGACCGGACGGCGAGGTGCCGCCGTGGGCGGTGGTCGGGCTGGGCCGCCAGGACGAGCTGCTGCGGCACGCCGACCTGGCGATCTGCGGCGGCGGGCACGGGATGGTGTCCAAGACGCTGCTGGCCGGGGTCCCGATGGTGGTGGTGCCCGGTGGTGGCGATCAGTGGGAGATCGCCAATCGTGTTGTGCGCCAGGGAAGTGCGGAGCTGGTGCGGCCGCTGGACGCCGACCGGCTGACTGCCGCGGTCCGGCAGGTGCTGTCGTCGCCGCGCTACTCGGAGGCCGCCCGCGCGGCGGGCGCGTCGGTCACCACCGTCGCTGATCCGGTACGGGTGTGCCACGAGGCGCTCGCCGCCCGGGCGTAAATTGGTCGCGTGCGCCTGACGGAATTCCGGGAACTGGTCCAGGGACAGTTCGGTTCCGTCCGCGGGCAGTCGCTGCTCGTCGACCACGTGCTGACGGCGCTCGGCGGGCGGACCGCGGCGCAGGCCATCGAGGACGGCACCGAACCCCGCGACGTGTGGCGGGCGCTGTGCGCGGACTTCGACGTGCCGCGCGATCAGTGGTGACGGGACTGTCTACTGCCCTTCGGTGACCGGCTTGACGGCGCCGCCGGTCCGTTCCGGACTGTCGCCGCCACCGCCGCCCTCCGGCTTCGCCTCGGTCTGTCGTCCCTCGTACGGCGGCACCGCCGGCTCGGCGTCCGAGGGCGGCGCCTCGGTCTTGGCGCCGCCGGTCTGCTGCGGCTCACCCGCCTCGTCGTGGGCGGGCACGGATTCGTCGCCCTCCAGCTTGCCCGACGGCCGGTCCGCGGGACCGCCCGACGGCTGGTCCGATCCGGTGTCGCGGGAGCCGGGCGCGCCGCGCTCCTCCTGGGGTTCGGGGGTCAGGTGGCTTCCCGGTGTGTTCATGACATCTCCTCACGATCGCCGCGCTGTCGCGGCAGGGAACTTCTTGTGGTGTTGACGACGTCGAGGGTGGAACGCGTCGCCGCATCGAGGGCCGCGGTCTGGCCAGCGGTGAGAATTCCGCAGATCCAGTCCCAGTGCGCGGCCACCGTGTCGCCGGGCACCGGTGCTTCGGTCAGGGAGGTGCCGTCCCGGTGCCACCGCACCCGCTCGGCCCGTGGATCGCCGAGTCGCAGCCGCCCGGCCGCGAACGTCAGCGGTGCCGACGTGATGACCGCGTCCGTGCCGGTCACCGATTCGACCGTGCCCCACCGGATGCGGCAGCTCTCCATCACCCGTACCGGTGTCGCGGCGTCGCGGTCGAGGAATCGCACCCACGGGTACACCGCGAACACGTGCAGGCTGTGGTGCGCCAGCACCCCTGCGTTGTCGGCCAATGCCGTGAGCAGCCCGCTGACCTGTCCGCGGAAGGCATGGCGCAGGCCCGCGAGCAGGACGCCCGGATCGACCTCGTCGAGCAGCGGCCCGCCGATCCAGTAGGCGGTCACCACCTCCTCGTCGAGCGGATCGGCGATGCCCGCGGCATCGGCGATCGCCGTCAGGTAGGGCCAGGCGCCGTCGAACTCGCGGGCATGGGCGGCCAGATCGGGTGCCGCGACGCCTGCCGGTCCGCAGTAGCCGAGTTCGTTCGGCGGATACGCGAACCGGCCGAACGTCACATGTCCCGGCGCGATCTGCTGATCGACGGCGCCGGTCATCAGCAGATCCGCGGAAGTTGTTCGCCGATCGGCAGATCGACGACCCTGGTGCCGCCGAGCGCAGTGCGTGCGACCACCATGCCCGGGTGCTCCGCGACGCACCGGCCGATGACCGCCGCCTTCGCGCCGAGCGGGTGGGCGCGCATCGCCGCAAGGACCCGGTCGGCGTCCTCGGGCGCGACGAATGCGACCAGCTTGCCCTCGTTGGCGACGAACAGCGGATCGAGGCCCAGCAGCCCGCACGCGTCCCGCACGCCCTGTGGGATGGGCAGTGCCGTCTCGTCCAGGGTGACGCCGACGCCTGCGGCCTTGGCGATCTCGTTGAGCGTGGCCGACATTCCGCCGCGCGTCGGGTCGCGCAGGGCGTGCAGGTCGGCGCCCGTGCCGATCATCGCGGCCACCAGGCCGTTGAGCGGCGCCGTGTCGCTGGCGATCGAGGTGGCGAATTCGAGGCCTTCGCGGCAGCTCATCACCGCCACCCCGTGCACACCGATCTCACCGCTGACGATCACCACGTCACCGCAAGTGGCGCGCTGCGGGCGGATGTCGACGCGCGGGTCCACGAGCCCGATTCCCGAGGTGTTGACGTAGATCCCGTCGCCGTGGCCGGTGTCGACGACCTTGGTGTCACCGGTGACCAGCTTCACCCCGGCGGCCAGCGCCGCCGTTCCCACCGCGTGGGCGACGCGGGCGATGTCGTCCAGCGCGGTGCCCTCCTCGAGGATGAACGCCGTCGACAGCACCATCGGCGTCGCGCCCGCCATCGCCAGGTCGTTGACCGTGCCGTTGACCGCCAGGTCACCGATCGTGCCGCCGGGAAAGATCAACGGCTTCACCACGAACGAGTCGGTGGAGAAGGCCAGCCGGACGTCGCCGACCTCGACGATGGCCGAATCGCCCATTCCCGCGTCGGCGGCCGAACCGAATGCCGGCAGGAAGAGGTGCTCGATCAGTTCGGCCGACATCGCCCCGCCGCCACCGTGGCCCATCACGATGTTGGGCGCGTCGCGCAGCGGGGCCGGGCACACCCACTCCTCCATGTCGATGCTCGGGGTGTCGACGGCGGGCCTGTCAGGCATGGCTCACCTCGAGCCGCCGGTACAGGTAGTACGCCGCGCAGGCGCCCTCCGACGACACCATGGTGGCGCCGAGCGGATTCCGCGGCGTGCACAGGGTGCCGAAGGCCGCGCACTCGTGCGGTTTGATCAGCCCCTGCAGCACCTCGCCGGACCGGCACTCCGCGGATTCGGCGGTGTGGATCCCGGTGACGGCGAAGCGGTGTTCGGCGTCGTAGTCGCGGTAACCGGGCGACAGCTGCCACCCGCTGTCCGGGATCGTCCCGATGCCGCGCCAACCCCGGTCGGTCACCTCGAAGACGTCGGTGAGCATGCGCCGCGCCGCGGCGTTGCCCTCGGCCCGCACGGCGCGGGGGTAGGCGTTCTCCAGCTCGTGGCGCCCGGACTCCAGCTGCAGCACCGTCCTCCGGATACCTTCGAGGATGTCCAGTGGCTCGAATCCCGTGACCACGATCGGGATCTCGTATTTCTCACACAGCGCGGGGTATTCCTCGGTGCCCATCACGCTGCACACATGACCCGCGGCCAGGAACGCCTGCACCCGGCAGGTGGGGGACTCCATGATCGCCGCGATCGCCGGCGGCACCAACACGTGCGAGACGAGCAGCGAGAAGTTCTCGACGCCGAGGCGCTTGGCTTGGTACACGGTCATCGCGTTGGCGGGCGCCGTCGTCTCGAATCCGATGCCGAAGAACACCACCTGCCGGTCCGGGTTGTCGCGGGCGATGGTCAGCGCGTCCAGCGGGGAGTACACCACCCGCACGTCGCCGCCCTCGCTCTTGACGCGGAACAGGTCCTTGTCGCTGCCCGGCACCCTGAGCATGTCGCCGAAGGAGCAGAAGATCACCCCGGGCCGTGACGCGATCTCCATGGCCTTGTCGATGATCTCCAGCGGGGTGACGCACACCGGGCAGCCGGGGCCGTGGATCATCTCGATCTCGTCGGGCAGCAGCTGGTCGATGCCGTGGCGGATGATCGAATGTGTCTGCCCGCCGCAGACTTCCATGATCGACCAGCGCCTGGTGGTGACCGCCTTGATCTCCTCGATCAGTTTGCCCGCCAGTTGTGGATCGCTGAACTCGTCCAGGTACTTCACGACGTCACCTCTGCCCGTTGTCCGTGTGTTGGGGGTTCTGCAGCCCGGCCTGTCTGGCCGCCAGTTCGAAGCCGTCGCCGAATTCCTCGTCGAGCACGCCGAGGTGCTCGAATTCGGCGAGCGTGCGTATGGCCGATTCCTCGTCGAGTCGCTGGATGGCGAAGCCGACGTGGACCATCACGTACTCACCGACCCGGGCGTCGGGGATGTATTCCAGGCAGACGTCCTTCTGGATCCCGCCGAAGTCCACCATCGACATCAGCGCGCCGTCCCGGTCCTCGACGCGCAGTATCCTGCCCGGCACCGCTAGACACATGGGCGCATCCTCTCTCTCGGCCACTCCTGGGGCGTCGTCATCCCGACGTCCCGATCATCAACTGCCCCAGCGCGATTCCCCCGTCGTTGGGGGGCACATGCCGGTGGGTCAGCACGGTGAAACCCGCCGTCCGCAATGCGGTCACCGTGGTGTGCAGCAACAGGGCGTTGCAGAACACGCCGCCCGACAGCGCGACCGTCCGCTCCGGTCCGCCGCACACACCGGCCAGGTGGACCACAAGGTCGGTCACCGCGTGGTGGAACCGTGCGGCGACGACCCGGGTGGGAACCCCCGCGCGCACGTCGGCGATCACCGCCGACAGGACGGGGGCCGGATCCACGGTGGGTCCGTCGGTATCGAATCGATAGGCGCCGCAGTCAGGTTCGGCGCCGCGGGCCAGCCCTTCGAATTCGATGGCGGCCTGTGCCTCGTAGGCGACGGTCTGCCGGACACCCACCATGGCCGCGACCCCGTCGAACAGCCGGCCCATGCTCGAGGTGGGCACGCACCCCAGCCCCGTCTCCAGCTGGTGGCGCAGGACCCGTCGTTCGTCCGGCGGGCAGGCCTGCACGGGCGGCAGGTCCGCATCCCACGGCAGCCCGGCCGCCCAGAGGTGCGCCAGGGCCATCCGGTAGGGCCGCCGGACGGTGACGTCACCGCCGGCCAGCGGAACGTAGCGCAGCGCCGCGAGCCTGCGGTAACCCTTGTAGTCGGCCAGCAGCACCTCGCCGCCCCAGACCGCTCCGTCGTCTCCGTAACCCGTTCCGTCGAAGGCGAATCCGAGTACCTGCTCGCTACCGTCGAGGCCGTGCTCGGCCATCACCGCGGCGATGTGCGCGTGGTGGTGTTGCACTTTCCGCACAGGCCTGCCCGCGGCGTTGCGGTGTGCCCAGCCGGTGGATCGGTATCCCGGGTGGGCATCGGCGATCAGCACGCCGGGGGAGACGCCGGTCAGTGCGCGCAGATGCCGCTCGGCGGCGTCGAATGCGGACAGCGTCGCAAGGTCGTCCATGTCGCCGATGTGCTGGCTCAGCCACGCATAGCGGCCCTCGGCGACCGCCAGGGCGTTCTTCAGGTCGCCGCCCATGGCGATCGCAGGCGGCACGGCCACGGGCAGTGCCACCGGAAGCGGGGCATGGCCACGGGAACGGCGGATCGGCACCTCGGCACCGTCGAGGACGCGCACCACCGAGTCGTCGCACGGCACCAGGATCTCCCGGTCGTGCGTCAGCCATCCGTCGGCCAGGGCGGCGAGCCGCTCGAACGCGTCGTCGTCGCCGAAGCAGATCGGCTCGCCACCGAGATTGCCCGACGTCATCACCAGCGCCTGCGGGCCGGGTTCGTCGCCGGGCAGCCCGAACAGCAGCAGGTGCAGCGGCGTGTAGGCCAGCATCACGCCGAGATCGGGGTTGTGGGGGGCCACCGCGTCGGCGACCAGGCCGTCGGAGTGCCGGGGCCGCAACACGATGGGTCGCGCCGCGCCGGACAGCACCGCGGCGGTGCACTCGTCGACGTCGACGAGCTGGCGTGCCCCCGCCAGGTCCGGCACCATGACCGCGAACGGCTTGTCGCCGCGCCGCTTGCGCCTGCGCAGTTCCGCGACCGCATGCGTGTTCGCGGCGTCGCACGCCAGGTGATAGCCGCCGATGCCCTTGACCGCGAGCACACCTCCCGCACGCAGCAGGCGACGGGCCTGCCGGAGGCCGTCTTCGCCGCCGTTCTGCAGGCCGGTGCCCGTGCGGAAACTCAGCGTCGGACCGCAAGCCGGGCAGCACACGGGCTGTGCGTGGAATCGGCGGTCGGCCGGATCGGCGTATTCGCGGGCACACGCGGCGCACATCGCGAAGTGCGCCATCGTGGTGTTCGCCCGGTCGTACGGCAACGCGCCGATGATGGTGAACCGCGGCCCGCAGTTGGTGCAGTTGATGAACGGGTGCCGGTGCCGCCGATCGGCCGGGTCGCGTTGCTCGGCAATGCATTCGGCGCACACGGCGACGTCGGGAGAGGTGAGCGTGCGGCCACCGGTGGAGCGGGACGTGTCGGCGATCTCGAACCCGGTGCCGCCGGCGCACGGCAGGTCGCGGACCTCGAGGTCTTCGATGACGGCCAGTGGCGGGGGATGGTCACGCAGCCGGGTCAGGAACGTGCGGACGGCGCCCGGGTCGCCCTCGATCTCGATCACGGCGCCCGCGCTGTCGTTGCGCACCGATCCGGACAGGCCGAGGGTGGCCGCGGTGGTGTACACGAACGGGCGGAAGCCCACGCCCTGGACGACGCCGTGCGCACAGATCCGCAGCCGCTGCCGGGTCATGGCGGCGCATCCCCCGGCGGGACCCCGCGGCCCATCATCTGCAGACCGGCCAGCGCCTCGGCCGCCCCCGCGCGGTCGGTCCGCTCCACGACGAACCCCATGTGGATGATCACCCAGTCACCGGGCTCGAACACGTCGTCGGGCAGCATGCCGATGTTGACCTTGCGATGCTCACCGACGACGTCGACGAGTGCGAGTTGGTCGCCGTAGCCGTCGAGCATCCGCACCACCTGACCGGGAATACCGAGGCACATCGCTCAGCCCTCCACGGGTGCGCTGGTCAGCAGCAGGGTGACCACGTCCTCGACCGCCCGCACCGCCCCGGGTACGGCCGCGGCGACGGGGGCGCTCAGGCCGATGCCGTCCTCGACGTCGGCGACCTCGCAGCCGATCACCACGGTGCGCGGCGGGGTGCTGCCGAGCGCGTACACGCTCGCGAACACCGCCGCGGGGTCCATGGCGTGCGCATCCAGACGCGCTGTGTCCGAGAGGCTTTCGTGGTCGGACTCGATGACGTGCAGGGTGCCGGGCGTGCCGCGGTCGGGCAGTGCGTCGACGAGCACCAGGGCGTCGTAGCCGTCGAGCAGATCGTAGGCGAGGTGCATGCCGCGGATGCCGTAGTCGGTGACCGTCACGTCGGTTCCGGCGAGCTCCTGCGGCACACGGCGCACCACCTCGGGGCCGAAACCGTCGTCACCGAGGAAGATGTTGCCGATGCCGGCAATCAGGATTCTGGACGTGATGCCTACGCCCCCGTCACATCCGGCGGATCTTCAGGTACCGCTTGACGTCGGGTATCGACCGCACGCCGAGCACCAGGCCGGCGACCACCACCAGACCCACGACGACCGTCGCCGTCACCCCTACTGTCTGCATGTCGAACTCCTCTCGGGAAGCGGCTGGACTTCGTCGGGTGCGAAGTACAGGTAGCGGCCGTACCACTCGTGCAGGTCGGCGGCGGGATCGTCCTCGATCACCACCCCGATGTGGGTCTCGCCGTCGACGGTCTCGTGCACCGAGGTGACCCGGGCGACCTTGTCGGTGTAGAACAGGTCCTGCGCGTCGGCGCGGCGCGACGGGTGCAGCCGGACCCGGCTGCCGCGGCTGACCGGCACACCGTTCACCAGCACCGCGTCGATGCCCGGGTCGACGGCGTTGTCCGCGACCGGATCCCACCAGTCGACTCCGTCGGGCACCTCCGGGACAAGCGCGGGGGCGCCGACCACCGCATGCGGATCCCGCAGCACGCCATGGAGGTTCATCATCGCCTCGGGCGACATGGTGTCGCAGCGGTCGATGATCGCCGCGGCGAGCGGGTCGGTGGCGCGGGCCTGGGCCTTCTCCTCGTCGGTCATCGTCATGATCCGCAGCGTGAGGATCTCGTCGATCTCGCAGGAGTCGTACAGGGCGCCGTCGCTCTGCTCGGCGATCTCGGGGTGGTCGTAGAGGATGATCGGCGACACCAGTACGAGATCGCGTTCCCCCGACGGACCGGCGAGCACCGGGAAGCACCGGTGCCTGACGCAGCGCGCGACGGCCTCGGCGGCGGCCTGTGGCGGCTCGAGCAGCGAGACGAACTCGCCGCCGCTGACCTCGCCGATGAGGTGGGTGCCGATCAACGACGTGGCGATCGCCGCCGCCTTGTCTTCGGCGGGCGCAGCGGTGTTGCGCACCGTCACGCTCACCCGGAACAGGTCGCCGTCGGGTTCGGCCGTCAGGGTCAGTTCGGCGCTCAGTGCCCGACGGGTGCGCACCAGCCGTCCGCCGGTGAGGATCTCGACGTCGGTGCCCGCCGGCACCACGATCGGATACGTCTGCCCGGCGCGCAGGTCGTCGATGCCGACCGGGCCGAAGCCGGCCTCGCATTCCACCGCCTCGTCCCACGTGATCCACGAACCGCCCGGGGTGACCAACTCGTCGACGGCCTCGACGCGGCCGTCGCCGGTGTCGCGCATCGCGGCGCGGTGCTGCAACTGCAGGAATCGCACGACGACGGTCAACGTCGCCGATTCCCCCGGCTGGACCAGGAGCTGCGCGCAGAGCCGGTCGTCCTCGCCGATGCCTGCGGCTTCGGCGCCGGGCGGGCCGAGGACGCCGAACTGCCAGCGGGACTGGTTCTTCTGGGACGTCGCCCGGTAGGGGTACAGCAGGTAGCCCTCGTAGAGCACCGCGTCGGCGACGGCGCGGGCCCGGTTCCAGTCGGCGCTCACGGGACCGGCGTCCTGGACAGCAGGGTGGTGACGGCCTCGTCCAGCGAGAGCAGACCGTGGGCCGAGCGGTAACCGGCCAGCGCTTCGACGGTGTCGTGGTCCAGCCGCACCCAACCGGTGTTCGGGTAGTGCAGGTGGACCAGGTCGCGCCACACCGACACCGGCATGTCGTGTCGGTCCTCGCGGTCCCACGGCACCTGCAACACGCCGAAGCCGCGTGACCCCTGGACGAACACCGTTCCGCTGAACAGGAACTGCAGCGGTACCGCACCGCCGCGCAGTGCGTGCAGGTACTTCGCGGCGACCACCTCGAAGTCGTAGGTGCACTCCAGTGGCAGGTCGACCCGGGTGGACCCGGTGAAACCGGGGATCATCGCGGCGGTGTGCTGCCACAGGAAGGTGTGCTGTGTCCTGCCCCAACGCTCCCGGGGCCCGAACAGGTCGGTCAGGCCGACCGCCTCGGCGTCGTCGTATCCGCGGCGCAGCGGGTCGATCCTGACCTGGCAGCGCAGCGCGATGGCGTGCACGGGTTCGTCACCGGATGCGGACACACCGATGCGCGCGCTCAGCACGGGCGTCACCGCGTACGGTTCTGGCGCCACGTCCAGCACCTCGAACGTCACCTCGGTGGTCGGAGTGGTCACCGGACCACCACCTTGCTGCGGTCGGCGACGGCACCGAAGAAGTCGGCCATGTAGTCGCGCGCCTCCCGGCCGCCGTCGAAGCCCCGCCACACCATCCGCAGCCTGCCGACGAATTCGTAACAGGCGTCGATCGGCAGCAGATGACAGATCGGCGGTCGGCTCTCGTCGTTTTCGTCGTCCTCGTGGAAGGGGACCCGGACCAGCAGCGCCTCGGTGTCGTCGGCCATGGTGTCCACCCGCGGGTCGGCGGCACGAATGTCGTTCCACGCCAGCAGGTCCAGCTCGGATTCCGTGGCCCCGGCCGGTCCGGGATAGAAGGCCACCGTGCGCCCGAGGTCGGAGTTGCGGAAGAAGAAGGCCAGGCCCACCGGGATCTGCAGTGCCTCCCACGACCGGCGGTCCAAGGCGAAGTCCGGGAACTCCAGGTAGCGGTCGGGCACGGCACGGAAGCGCAGTTCGGCGTGGGTGTCGGTGAACAACAGATAGCACCCGCGGCACACGCACAGCAGTTGTCTGCCCGCGACGTTCACCACGTGCTGGTGCGCATCGGCGATCTGCTCGGCGCACATCTCGCAGCGTTCGCCTGCAGCCTGTGGCGTCGTCCGGTTGGCCCGGATCCGCGCCAGCACGTCGTAGGCCGTCATCAGGCGACACTCTCGGCCGCCGCGGCGGGCAGCGCCATCGCCAGTACCCCGTCGCGCACCAGCATCGGCACCGGGTCGAGGTGGGCGGCCGGCCGGTCGTCGTCGACGGATCGCCCGCCGTGCGCGACGTCGAAATGTGCGCGGCAGTGCGGGCATCGCAGCACCACGTCCGCCGAACCCATCCGCCGGTGCAGCACCGCGCCCGCCAGGGATTCGCCGCATCCGCCGCACCCGTCCCGGTAGGCGAACAGGTCGTCGCCGACCCGGCACGCCAGCACCGTGGTGCCCGCCACCATGAACCCGCCCACCTCGCCGGCGGCCAGCGCCTCGAGGTCGGGGACCGGATGCCAGTCCGCCGGTGGATGCCGCTCGGCACGGACGCGGTTCAGCAGCGACTCCGCGGGGATGACGGCCGAAACCGGGTCCTTCTCCGCTGCGACGACCTCGATGGAAGCGATCTCCGGCGCCGCGGCCCGCACCGCGTCCTCCACGGCCAGTTCCAGCGTGACCGCCGACGACGGACAGCTCTTGCAGCTCCCGGAGAACTGGAGCCGGACCACGTCGCCGTCGACGTCGAGCAGGTGCACGTCGCCGCCGTGAGAGCCCAGGTAGGGCCGGACGGTGTCCAGAGCGTCGGCGATGCGGCGCTCGACGGTGTGCGGATGGAGGCCGTGCACCAGCAGCAGGCTGGCCACCAGGTCGTCGCCGACGAACTCGTCGGCGAGTTCCGGTTTCGCGCGTACCGCCAGCAGCATCATCCGCTCGAGGCCGGCCCCGTAGAGGTCGGTGACCTCCCGCACCAGTTGCTCGGCGCGCTCCCTCGAGCTCACCCCACCGATTGCGCTGGCGTCCAACAGGATCTGGATCCGGTCGCCTGCGGTACGCCAGCGCGCGTCGGCCTCGGTGTCGCCCACGGGCGGCGATTCCGGTGGGCGCATCGCCTATTCCCCGGTGACCGACTGGGTGGGGGAGTGGAGCAGGTCGAGGCTCTTTCCTTCACCCAGGTACATGTGCACCCCGCATGGCAGGCACGGATCGAAACTGCGCACGGTGCGCATGATGTCGATGCCCTTGAAGTGTTCCCGATCGTTCTCCTCGAAGATCGGCTGTCCCTGCACCGCATCCTCGTACGGCCCCGGCGTGCCGTAGCTGTCCCGTGGATTGGCGTTCCACGGGGTCGGTGGGTACGGATGGTAGTTGGCGATCTTGCCGTCCCGGATCACCATGTGGTGGCTGAGCACACCGCGCACCGCCTCGGTGAACCCGCAGCCGATGCCCTCGTCGGGGACGTCGAACTTCTCCCAGGTCTTGGTCCGCCCGGCCCGGATCTCCGTGAGCGCCTTCTCCGCGAAGTGCAGTGCCGACGCCGCGGCGTAGGCCTGGAAATACGTTCTGGCGCGGTTGCGTTCGATCGTGTTGCTGCCGTGCTGCGGGATCTTCCACTCGAACTCGACCGGACCCTTCAGGGCGGTCTTGGGCAGATTGATCTGCACGCTGTGACCGGTCGACTTCACATAGCCGATGTCGACGAGGCCGGCCAGCGCGGTGGACCACAACCGGGCCAGCGGACCGCCACCGGTGTCGAGCGCCAGGTGGTCCTTGCCGTCCCACCAGCGCGGCGACATCACCCAGCTGTAGTTCTCGTCGAAGTCGCGCTTCTGCGGCTTGGGGTTGGTGTGCTGGTTCCACGGGTGCCGCCGGTCGACGGGGTTGCCCAGCGGATCGTTCTTGACGAACATCTCCTGGTCTTCCCAGTCGTCGTAATACGAACTGCCGAGCAGGATCCGGATGCCGAGGTTGATGTCCACCAGGGAGGTGGTGACCAGCTTTCCGTCCACCACCACCCCCGGCGTGACGAACATCTTGCGGCCCCAGTTCTCCATGTCCTTGTAGGCGAAGTTGCAGTGCTCGGGGTCCTGGAACGAGCCCCAGCAACCCAGCAGCGTGCGCCGCAGGCCCACCTGTTCGTATCCGGGCAGCGCCTCGTAGAAGAAGTCGAAGAGGTCGTCGTGCATCGGCACGACCTTCTTCATGAACTCCACGTAGCGCATCAGCCGGGTCATGTAGTCGGTCATCAACTGGATGGTGGCGACCGTGCCGACACCGCCGGGGTAGAGCGTGGAGGGATGAACGTGGCGACCCTCCATCAGGCAGAACATCTCCCGCGTCCACCGGCTGACCTGAAGAGCCTCGCGGTAGAACTCGCCGGTGAACGGGTTGAGCGCCCGCATGATGTCGGCGATGGTGCGATGCCCGTGCATGTCGGCGTGCGGCGCCTGGGTGTTCTCGGCCTTGGCCAGCACGCTCGGATTGGTCTCGGAGACCATCTTCTCGCAGTAGTCGACCCCGACCAGGTTCTCCTGGAAGATGTTGTGGTCGAACATGTATTCCGCGGCCTCACCGAGGTTGACGATCCACTCCGCGACGTGCGGCGGCTGCACCCCGTAGGCCATGTTCTGTGCGTAACACGAACAGGTGGCGTGGTTGTCGCCGCAGATCCCGCAAATGCGGCTGGTGATGAAGTGCGCGTCGCGGGGGTCCTTGCCCTTCATGAAGATCGAGTAGCCGCGGAAGATCGACGACGTGCTGTGGCACTCGACGACCTCCCGGTTCTCGAAGTCGATCTTGGTGTAGATGCCGAGGCTGCCGACGATGCGGGTGATGGGGTCCCACGCCATCTCGACCAGTTGGCCGGGATCGCGCTTCACAAGGGAGGGCTCGGGAACTGTCGTTGTCATCGGACTGCACTGCTTTCCTCGAATATCAATGCGCGGGCAGCATCGTGCCCACGATGGCCTCGCCTGCTTGAGTGCGGTCTTTTACGGCGGCACTACCAGGTACGAGTCGCTCCGGTCTCGAGTTTCAGGCCGGGATGGCGCCACTTCGGTTCTTTGTCGACGGTCTTGCCCGTCACGTGGCGCAGACTGCGGATCACCGAGCCGTAGAGGCCCGACGCCGTCGTGGACACCTTGCCGCCGGGCGGCTCGTCCATGAACGGCATGAACTTGTCCGGGAACCCGGGCATGGTGCAGCCGATGCAGATGCCGCCGACGTTCGGGCACCCGCCGATACCGTTGATCCACCCGCGCTTGGGCACGTTGCACTTGACGACCGGACCCCAGCAGCCAAGCTTCACAATGCATTTCGGCGAGCCGTACTCGTCGGCGAAGTCGCCCTGCTCGTAGTAGCCGGCCCGGTCACACCCCTCGTGCACAGTCTGACCGAACAGCCACTGCGGCCGCAGCGCGTCGTCGAGCGGGATCATCGGCGCCTGGTCGGTCGCCATGTAGAGCAGATACGTCAGCGTCTCGGAGAGATTGTCCGGGTGTATCGGACATCCGGGCACGCAGACGATCGGGATTCCCGCCTTGCTCTTCCAGTCCCACCCGAGATAGTCCGGCACACCCATCGCGCCGGTCGGATTGCCCGCCATCGCGTGGATTCCGCCGTAGGTGGCGCAGGTACCCACCGCGACGACAGCGGTCGCCTTCGGTGTGAGCCTGTCGAGCCATTCGCTCGTGGTCATCGGCTGGCCCGTCGCCGGGTCGTTGCCGAATCCGCACCAGTAACCTTCGGTTTTGAGCTGCTCGTTGGGAATCGAACCCTCGACCACCAGCACGAACGGTTCCAACTCACCGCGGTCGGCCTTGAAGAACCACTCGAGGAAGTCGTCGGCGCCGCCGTTGGGCCCGCATTCGAAATCGATGAGCGGCCAGTGCACGGCGACTTTCGGCAGGCCGGGGAGAGCGCCGAGGGCGATCTCCTCGATACTGGGTTGCGTGGCGGCAGTCAGCGCCACAGAGTCACCGTCACAACTCAATCCGGCGTTGATCCACAGAACGTGGATCAAGGCCTCTTCTGCTTTGACTGCAGCCTCACTGGGCATCGCCACAGCTCTCCGGGATCCGGGCTGGGGATCCCTACACCGCCGGAGTCGACCTTCGGCCCACTTGCGCGGCGCTAGTCTCTCGGTCTACTCCGGCCGACATTGTCTTGTCAACGAGTTCTTGTGACATATCCAACTTGGGCCCGTTTGCCAGATCTGCGATCCAGGCATACCAGTCCGCGGTACCATCGCCGGTCGTCGCCGACAGCGCCAGGATGTCCAGGCCGGGGTTGACCGAGCGGGCGTGCCGCGCGCAGGCGTCGACATCGAAGTCGACATAGGGCAACAGGTCGGTCTTGTTCACGATCACCACCCCCGCGGCGGCGAACATGTGCGGGTACTTCAGGGGCTTGTCGGCCCCTTCCGTCACCGAGATCACCAGGACTTTGCTGTGCTCGCCAAGGTCGAACATGGCGGGGCACACCAGATTGCCGACGTTCTCGATGAACAGCAACGTGCCGCGGTCGGGGTCGAGCGCCTCGAGTGCGCGGCGGACCATCTCGGCGTCGAGGTGGCAGCCGGCGCCGGTGTTGACCTGAACGGCGCGGGCGCCTGCCCGCCGGATGCGCTCGGCGTCCAGGAGGGTTTCCTGATCGCCCTCGATCACGGCGATCGGCCGGTCCCGGCCGAGGTCCCGGATCGTGCGTTCGAGCAGGGTGGTCTTGCCCGCGCCGGGCGAACTGGTGACGTTGAACGCCAGGATGTCGAGCTCGGCGAGCAGGCGCCGGTTCTCGGCGGCCACCAGGTCGTTCTTGGCGAGCACCTTCTGTTCGAGGGACACCGTCTCGGTGTGGACATGGGTGTGGTCGTCATGGGGGTGGTCGTGGGTGTGGTCGTGGTCGTCATGGGTGTGGGGGTGGTGATGCGCCGGGGCCTGGCCGGCCATCGTGATCACCGCCCCGTCCTCACCGCAGCCGCAGGTCGCGCACATGTCAGCTCACCTCCATCGAGAGTATTCGCAGATCCCTGCCGGCGAGGACCTCGACGTCGGCACTGCCGCAGGGGCACAGCAGGATCAGGTCGCCGAGTTCGAATTCCGAGCCGCAGGTCCGGCAGCGTGCGGCACCGGGCCGCAGGTCGACGTCGAGCCGGGCGCCGTCGGCCACCGTGCCCTGGGTGGCGAGTTCGAAGCAGAACTCCATGGCGTGTGGAACGACGGCGCACAGTGCGCCGACCTCGAGCCGGACGCTGTGCACACGGCGGCCTGCGGCGTGCTCGCACACCGCGTCGACAACACTCTGGGTGATCGCCATCTCGTGCATCAGGTGCCCCGTTCCGGGCCGGTCCGCCCACGATAGGCCCGGTCACCCGTTTTGGTGAGCAGACGCACAATCGCATCGACGGGCCGCCCGGAGTGCGATTTCATGTCTGCCCGCCGGTGACCGGCGTGTCCGCTTGAGTCGAACAGGTGTTCGTCTACTCTGGACGGTGTTCGACGGCTAGATGCTGGTCAAGCCGACTTGTCGGTGGCTACCTCTAGCGTCACGGCCAACTGATCGACACCGATCACCGAACATCACAGGACGGAGAAGACCATGGCGCAAGCCCCGGATCGCGAGAAGGCCCTCGAGCTGGCCCTCGCCCAGATCGAGAAGAGTCACGGCAAGGGGTCGGTGATGCGACTCGGCGACGAGGTGCGCCAGCCGATCTCGGTCATCCCGACCGGCTCGATCGCCCTGGACGTGGCGCTCGGCATCGGCGGCCTGCCCCGCGGCCGCGTCGTCGAGATCTACGGCCCGGAGTCCTCGGGTAAGACCACCGTCGCGCTGCACGCGGTGGCCAACGCGCAGGCCGCGGGCGGCATCGCGGCGTTCATCGACGCCGAGCACGCACTGGATCCCGACTACGCCAAGAAGCTCGGCGTCGACACCGACTCACTGCTGGTGTCCCAGCCCGACACCGGTGAGCAGGCGCTCGAGATCGCCGACATGCTGATCCGCTCCGGCGCGCTGGACATCCTGGTCATCGACTCGGTGGCCGCCCTGGTGCCGCGCGCCGAGATCGAGGGCGAGATGGGCGACAGCCACGTCGGCCTGCAGGCCCGCCTGATGAGCCAGGCGCTGCGGAAGATCACCGGCGCGCTGAGCAACTCGGGAACCACCGCGATCTTCATCAACCAGCTGCGCGAGAAGATCGGCGTGATGTTCGGTTCGCCCGAGACCACCACGGGTGGAAAGGCGTTGAAGTTCTACGCCTCCGTGCGGTTGGACGTCCGGCGGATCGAGACCCTCAAGGACGGCACCGACGCGGTGGGCAACCGCACCCGGGTCAAGGTCGTCAAGAACAAGGTGTCGCCGCCGTTCAAGCAGGCCGAGTTCGACATCCTCTACGGCAAGGGCATCAGCCGCGAGGGCTCGCTCATCGACATGGGTGTCGAGCACGGCTTCATCCGCAAGTCCGGCTCCTGGTTCACCTACGAGGGTGAGCAGCTCGGCCAGGGCAAGGAGAACGCCCGCAACTTCCTGATGGAGAACCCCGATATCGCCAACGAGGTAGAGAAGAAGATCAAGGAGAAGCTCGGCATCGGGGCCGTGGTGAACGCCGAAGACGTCCTGCCGGCTCCCGTTGACTTCTGAGTCCACCGACGTCGCGCCGGCCAAGCGTGAAGAGCAGGCGCGAGCGCTGTGCCTGCGCCTGCTCACCGCGCGGGCGAGGACCAGGGCCGAGCTCGAGACGAAGCTGGCCGGCAAGGGTTATCCCGACGAGGTGAGCACGCAGGTGCTCGACCGACTGGCCCAGGTCGGCTTGATCGACGACCGTGACTTCGCCGAGCAGTGGGTGCGTTCCCGACACACGCATGCCGGAAAGGGCAAGCGCGCGTTGGCCGCCGAGCTGCGCACCAAGGGCGTCGATCGCGAGGTGATCGACGAGGTGCTGGCCGACGTCGATGCGGGCGCCGAACGGCAGCGGGCCGAGCAACTGGTCCGCGACCGGCTGCGCCGCGAGCGGCTCGACGACGACGATGCGGAAGCCAAGGCGGTGCGGCGGCTGGTCGGGATGCTGGCCCGCCGCGGGTACGGCCAGTCCATGGCGCTCGACGTGGTCAAGGTCGCGGTGGCCGGCGAACGGGAACGGCGGCGGGTCTGACCGGTCGCACCGCCGAGCCCGGTCCGGACGCGTTCACCGATCCCGGCAACTGGGCGGGCGGGTTCTACGAACTGTCCATCGAGGTCGGTCCTCGCGACGACGGGCGGCTCGGCCGCGCGCTCAACGCCCTGTGGCGCGCTGCGGATATCCACGGCTGCTACGCCGACAGGAGCCGCGAACCGCGCGACCAGGACGCGGTGCCGCTGACGGTCGGGTCGTTGTCGACGTTCGGTCACCTCTACGGCCGGCTCACCCTGCCCGGCGGTGCGGTGTCGGTGTGTGGCGGGCTGGCGATCCGACTGAGTGACGGGATCGACTGGCTGAACCTGTATCTCCCGCTGGGTGCGTTGACACGGACCGACCCACGCATCGGCGGTTTCCCGTTCGGCGACGACGGCGGCCCGTCGTCGCTGGTGTGGCGGCTCCCACTGGACGCGTGGCTCGCGGGCGTCGGCGCACAGGTCTACCGGGAGGTCGACTTCCGTCGGGCCATCATCGGCTTCGAAACCGACGATGCCGAGATCGCCGCTAATGATGTTGTGCCGGAACGGCGTTCATTCGGATATCTCTCGCCGAGCGGCGACGAAGTGCGCTTCCACCCGGCGAACGCCTAGTGCGCTACCGTCGCCGGGAGTGTGGCCAGCGCCTGTCGCGCGTCGAGTGAGCGCGGCTCGCCGCCGCGACGGACCCGGTCACGCTCCTGCGCCACGGCGCTCCCTCACCGACCGACCGGCAGCTTCAGCAGCGGCAGAACCTGCCGGCCGATCCTCTCGACCTCGGACACGTACGGGGTGTCGGACAGCACGAAGTGGGTGACGCCGAGGTCGGCGTACTTCTGCAGCGCCGCAGCCACCTCGGCGGCCGACCCGACGAGCCACGTCGTCCCCGCACCGCCCCCACCATGTCTACCCGGTGCGGTGTAGAGGCACGAGTCGAGCACCTCGCCGCGCTCGGTCAGCTCGAGGAGGCGGCGCTGTCCCACCGCGCCTCCTGGGTCGCGGCGGTGCAGTTCGCCCGGTGCGGCGGCGAATGCGGCGAGCTTCGCCTCAGCGTCCCGCCACGCCTGCTCCGACGTCTCCCGCACCAGAGTGGTGACACGCAGGCCGAATTCGAGTGGTGGGTGCTCGCGGCCGAGCCGGTCGGACAGCGAACGGAGCCGGTCGATCCGTTCGGCGATGCCGTCGAGCGGTTCGCCCCAGAACAACTGCACGTCGGCTTCGGCGGCCGCGACCTGCTCCGCCGCCGGCGACGCCCCGCCGAAGTACAGCCTGGGCGTGGGCAATCCGGCGGCGAACGGTCGCGGCTGCGCCGTCGAGTTCTCCAGCCGGTAGAACTCGCCGCGGAAGGTGACGTCCTCCTCGCGCCACAACCGGCGCACGACCCGCAGGAACTCGAGTGTGCGGTCGTAGCGGCGGGACTTGTCGAATTCGCCGTCGCCGTAAGCGGCCAGGTCGTCGGTGCCGCTGACGATGTTGACGAAGAGCCTGCCGCCGTTGAGTGCGGCCAGAGTGGCTGCGGCGGCGGCGAAGTGAGCGGGTTGCCAGTAGCCCGGCCGGATCGCCACCAGTGGGGTGAAGTTCGTGGCGCGCGCCGAGATCGCCGTCGCCACGGTGAAGGTGTCCGGCCTGCCCCAGCCGGTGCCGATCAGGGCGCCTGCCCAGCCGTGCAGCTCGGCGCGCTGGGCCAGGTCGACCGAGTAGTCCAGGCTGCCCCAGCCCGCTGCGGTGTCGTCCCCGCGGTGCCCGGGCGTCACGGTGTTCGGGATGTACCAGAGGTATTCGTGGCTTGAAGGCTGCGCAATCGTCGTTGTCATCGAGAGGGAACGTATCGACCGCGCAGGCAAAGATCGCCACACTCGCGCTACGGGAATCGTTCAGTACAGCTTCACGATCGCGCGGGTTAGACCGCCCTGGCGCCGGGCGCGCCCTCCTGCTCGACGTCGCCGGCGTGCAGCGGCGCGGGCCCGCGATGAGACCGGCGCATGCGGCGTTCCAGCCGGGTCGCGAACGCCGACAGCGTGAAGTTGATGGCGATCAGGATCACCGCGACGACCATCAGCGCCGGGATGTAGTTGCTGTACGCCGACCCGATATTGGTGCCCTGGCGGACGACCTCGAGGAACAGGATCTGGTAGCCGATCGCGGTGTCCTTGAGCACCACCACCATCTGCGACACCAGCACCGGCAGCATCGACGTCACGGCCTGCGGCAGCAGGATCGCGCGCATCGTCTGGCCCCACCGCAGGCCGAGCGCCGACGCCGCCTCCGCCTGCCCGCTGGGCAGCGCGTTCACCCCGGCGCGGACGATCTCGGCGATCACCGCGCCGTTGTAGAGGGTGAGCCCGGTGACCACCCCGGCCAGTGCCTGGTACTTCGACGGCACCACGTCGTAGATGCCGTAGGCGGCGAAGCTGAAGATCATCATGATCAGCACCGGGATGGCGCGGAAGATCTCGACGAACACCGCACAGGGCCAGCTGATCAGCGGATGCAGTGACAGCCGGCCCACCCCGAGCACGAATCCGAGGATCAGGGCGAGCACGATCGACAGCGCAGCGGCGGTCAGCGTGCCCTGAATGCCCGGGAGCAGGTAGGTCTTCCACAGGTTCGGCGTCAGGAACGGTTCCCACTTCGCGGCGGTGAACTGGCCCTGCTTCCAGAACTGCCACAGCACGAAGACGATCACGGCAGCCGCGATCAGAGCGGCGACCAGCGTGGCGATCAGGTTGCGGATCCGGGCGCGGGGTCCGGGGGCGTCGAACAACACCGAGGCGGTGCTCATCAGCGTCGCACCGCCAATCGCTTACCGAGCCAACCGAACACCAGGCCCATCGGCAACGTCAGGATGACGAATCCGACGGCGAAGATGAATCCCACCAGGAGCAGCGCCGCGGTGTTCTCCGTCATCACCTTCATCAGCGTCGCCGCCTCGGCCACCCCGATCGCCGAGGCGATCGTGGTGTTCTTGGTCAGCGCGATGAGCACCGATCCGAGCGGCAGGATGACCGACCGGAACGCCTGCGGCAGCAGGATGAACCGGAGGTTCTGGCCGAACGAGAAGCCCAGCGACCGCGCGGCCTCGGCCTGCCCGAGCGGCACCGTGTTGACCCCGGATCGCACGGTCTCGCACACGAACGACGCGGTGTAGACGGTCAATCCGACCACCGCGAGCCGGAATCCGCTGTCGGCGATGGACGTCGTGGAGTTGGCATCGACCAGGGTGATGTGCAGCGTGTTGCCCAAGCCGAAGGAGCAGAACAGGATGATCAGCGTCAGCGGCGTGTTACGCACCACGTTGACGTAGGAGGTGCCCAGCCAATTGAGCACCGGCACCGGCGCCAGCCGCATCGCGGCCAGCACGGTGCCGAGGATCAGCGCGCCGACCGCCGAGTACAGCGTCAGCTTGATGGTGATCCAGAACGCCGCGAAGATCTGGTCCTGGTACTCGGTGAAGACGTCCACGGCCCGGGCCAGACCTCCGGCTCAGTACCGGTCGATCTTCGGCGGTGCGGGCGCCGTGATCCCCGCCGGACCGAGATTCTTGTCGAACGCCTCTTTCCAGGCGCCGCTGGACTCCATCTTCTCGAGCGCGTCGTTGATCTTGGTGCGCAGCTCGGCGTCGTCCTTCTTGAGCCCGATGCCGTAACGCTCCTCGGAGAAGGTGTCGCCGACGATCTTGAACTGGCCGGGCTGCTGCGCGGCGTAGCCGGCGAGGATCACCTCGTCGGTGGTCACCGCGTCGATGGCGCCGTTCTTCAGCGCCTCAATGCACGCCGAGTACGTGTCGTACTGCTGCAGTTGCACGCCGGTGTACTCGTCCTTGATCTTCTGCGCCGGTGTGGATCCCGTGACCGAGCACAGCTTCTTGTTGTTCTGCAGCGACGCCGCCCCGGTGATGTCGGTGTTGTTCTCCCGCACCAGCAGGCTCTGTCCGGTCTGCAGGTACGGCCCGGCGAAGTCGACCTTCTCCTTGCGCGCGTCGGTGATCGAGTAGGTGGCGGCGATGTACTCGACCTGGTCGTTCTGGATGAGTGTCTCGCGCTGGCCCGACGGCGCCTCCTTCCACTCGATCTTGTCCGGGGTGTAGCCGAGTTCACCGGCGACATAGGTGGCGACGTCGACGTCGAAGCCGGTCAGCTTGCCGTCCGGCGTGCGCAGACCGAGGCCCGGCTGGTCGAACTTGGTGCCGATCACGATCTTGTCGCTGTCGCCGCTGCCGCCACCGCCGCCGCACGCGGTCGCCGCGAAGGGGAGGGCCAGGGCGAGTGCGACGACACCGGCGGCGCGCCACCGGGAGGGCACGGAGAGGGACGGCATGGGTCTTGGGTTTCCTTTCGCCGGGAATTCAGTGGTGGAGGATCTTGCCGAGGAAGTCCTTGGCGCGGTCGGACTGCGGGTTGTCGAAGAACTCCGCGGGTTCGGCGTCCTCGACGATCGCACCGTCGGACATGAAGACCACGCGGTCCGACGCCCGCCGGGCGAATCCCATCTCGTGGGTCACCACGAGCATCGTCATGCCCTCGGACGCCAGCGATGCCATGACGGCGAGCACCTCGTTGATCATCTCGGGGTCCAGCGCGCTGGTGGGCTCGTCGAAGAGCATCACCTTGGGCGTCATCGCCAGTGACCGCGCGATCGCCACCCGCTGCTGCTGTCCGCCCGACAGCTGGGCGGGGTACTTGTCGGCCTGGTTGGCCACACCGACCCGCTCGAGAAGCGCCATCGCCTCGGTGCGGGCCTTGTCCTTGGACAGCCGCCGCACCTTCGTCGGTGCGAGCGTGACGTTCTCCAGGATCGTCTTGTGCGCGAACAGGTTGAACGACTGGAACACCATGCCGACGTCGGACCGCAGCTGCGCCAGCCGGCGTCCCTCGGCGGGGAGCTGCTGGCCGTCGACCGCGATCGAGCCCGAGTCGATGGTCTCCAGCCGGTTGATGGTGCGGCACAGCGTCGACTTCCCCGAACCCGACGGACCGATCACCACGACCACCTGGCCCCGTTCGACGCGCAGGTCGATGTCCTTGAGGACATGGAGGCTGCCGAAATGCTTGTTGACCTGCTCCATCGCGATCATCGGCACGGTCTGCGGCGGTGGATCGGCGACCTGCGCTTCCCGGCCGGAGCTGTCCATGGCTGCAGACCTTACCCAGGTAATGCTCAGCATGCCGAGAACTGATCAATCCGCGCGATCGGGCGTCGATGCGGTCCCCGTACCATGGGCGCGTGACTTCGATGGTGACGCGGGAGGCGGCGGCGCACAGCGCCGCAGGCCCGGTTGCGCGCACCTACCAGGTCCGCACCTACGGCTGCCAGATGAACGTGCACGACTCCGAACGACTGGCCGGTCTGCTGGAGGCGGCCGGGTACCGGCGCGCGGCCGACGGCGCCGACGCCGACGTGGTGGTGTTCAACACCTGCGCGGTGCGCGAGAACGCCGACAACAAGCTCTACGGCAACATCAGTCACCTGGCGCCCCGCAAGCAGGCCGACCCCGACATGCAGATCGCCGTCGGCGGCTGCCTGGCGCAGAAGGACCGCGATGCGGTGCTGCGCAAGGCCCCGTGGGTCGACGTGGTCTTCGGCACCCACAACATCGGGTCGCTGCCTGCGCTGCTCGAGCGCGCGCGCCACAACCGGGTCGCCCAGGTCGAGATCGAGGAGTCGCTGCGGGAGTTCCCGTCGACGCTTCCTGCGGCCCGCGAATCCGCCTATGCGGCATGGGTTTCGGTGTCGGTGGGCTGCAACAACACCTGCACGTTCTGCATCGTGCCTGCGCTGCGCGGCAAAGAGGTGGATCGCAGTCCGGGCGACATCCTGGCCGAGGTGCGCTCGCTGGTGGACCAGGGCGTGCTCGAGGTCACCCTGCTCGGCCAGAACGTCAATGCCTACGGCGTCTCGTTCGCCGACCCCGGGCTTGCCCGCGACCGCGGCGCCTTCGCGAAATTGTTGCGCGAGTGCGGTCACATCGACGGGCTGGAGCGGGTGCGGTTCACCTCTCCGCATCCGGCCGAGTTCACCGACGACGTGATCGAGGCGATGGCCGAGACGCCCAATGTGTGTCCCACACTGCACATGCCGCTGCAGTCCGGGTCGGACCGGGTGCTGCGTGCGATGCGCCGGTCCTACCGCGCCGACCGCTTCCTCGGGATCATCGACCGCGTACGCGACGCGATCCCGCACGCGGCGATCACCACGGACCTGATCGTCGGATTCCCGGGGGAGACAGAAGAGGACTTCGCGGCGACCCTCGACGTGGTGGCCCGGGCGCGGTTCGCCGGGGCATTCACCTTCCAGTACTCCAAGCGGCCGGGCACCCCCGCCGCGGAGATGCCCGGCCAGCTGCCCAAAGACGTGGTGTCGGAACGCTATCAGCGGCTGATCGAGCTGCAGGAGCGAATCTCGATGGAGGAGAACGCCGCACAGGTCGGCACCACCGTCGAGCTGCTGGTCGCCACCGGCGAGGGACGCAAAGACGCCAGCACCGCCCGCATGTCGGGCCGTGCCCGCGACGGCCGGCTGGTCCACTTCGCGCCCGGCGGCGCGGACATCCGGCCCGGCGACGTCGTCACCACGACCGTGACCGGCGCCGCGCCCCATCACCTGATCGCCGACGCCGGGCTGCTCGCGCACCGCCGCACCCGCGCAGGCGACGCGCACGCCGAGGGTCGGCGACCGCGGACCGGAGTCGGCCTCGGTATCCCGGGCATCGGCGCCCCGCCCGCCGCGGCGCCGTCGGACGGATGCGGCCGATGAGCGCCGCGGGGGATCCCGGCAACGGGGGCTTCGAACAGTTCAAGGGCGACATCGAAGACGTCGAACGGCGGATGGCGCGCGAGTTCGAACCCGGCTCCAGGGCGATGGTGGTCGCCGTGCTGGTGTTCGTGGTGCTGCTGTCGCTGATCCTCCCGCACACCGGTGGCGCCAAGGGCTTCGACGTGCTGGTGGGAGCCGAAGCCGCTGTCGGCGAAGGCATCTCGCTGCCGTCGCGGGTCTTCACGTGGCTGGCGCTGGTGTTCTCGGTCGGCTTCTCCATCCTCGCGCTGCTGACCCGGCGGTGGGCACTCGCATGGATCGCGCTCGCGGGTTCGGCGGTGGCCTGCCCGATCGGGATGCTCGCCGTGTGGTCACGGCAGACCGCACCCGAGCAGTACCCCGGCCCCGGGATCGGCCTGATCGTCGGCTGGATCGCGGTCATCGTGCTGACGTTCCACTGGGCACGGGTGGTGTGGTCGCGCACCGCGGTGCAACTGGCCGCCGAGGAGGAGCGCCGTCGGCGGGCCGCCGAGGGTCAGCGCAAGGGGCTGCTCGACGGCTTCGGCGACGATCCGGACGCCCCGGCGACCTAACGCCGCTTACCGAGCGCCTCGACCGCGGCCTCGGCCCACTGCCGCCACTGCTCGGCGTTCGCCCGCGCCTGCTCCGCGTCCTTGGTGCGCCCCGCCGCGGCGGCCTTCTCCGCCTGCCGCTCGTACTGCTCTGCGCGCGTGCGGAACTGATCTGCGCGCGCCTGCGCCTCGGGGTCCGACCAGCCGGTGGACGCCGCGTCACGGACCTTCTTCTCGACCGCGCGCATCCGCCGCTCCAGGTCGGCGCTCCGCTCACGCGGGACCTTCCCGATCGCATCCCACTTGTCGCCGATGGTGCGCATCGCCGCGCGCGCGGCATCGACGTCGGTCACGTCGATCCGCTCGGCCTCGGCCAGCAGCGCCTCCTTGGCCGCGGCGTTGGCCTTGAACTCGTTGTCCCGCTCGGACGTGGCCGCGTTGCGGGCGGAGAAGAACCGGTCCTGCGCACCCTTGAACCGCTGCCACAGCGCGTCGTCGACGTCCTTGGCCGCCCGCCCTGCGGCCTTCCACTCGGCGAGCAGATCGCGGAACGCCCCACTCGTCGGTCCCCAGTCGGTGGACCCGGCGAGCGCCTCGGCGCGTTCGCACAGCGCCTCCTTCGCCTGGCGGGCGCCGGCGCGGCCGCGGTCCAGTTCGGCGAAGTGCGAACCCCGCCGCCGGTTGAACGTCTCACGGGCCGCCGAATACCGCTTCCACAGCGCGTCGTCGGTCTTGCGGTCGAGTCCGCTGATGGTGCGCCACTCGTCGAGGATCTCGCGGAGCCGGTCACCCGCGGACTTCCACTGGGTGGCATTGGCGCCCAACTCCTCGGCCTCCGCGGCGAGCGCCTCCTTGCGGGCGAGTTGGGCCGCCCGGTGCTCCTCACGGCGGGCCTTCTCGGCCGCGGACGCCTCGTCGGCGTGTTCGGCGATCGCCGCCAGGCGGGCGGCCAGCGCGTCTACGTCGCCCAGCACGTGCGCCTCCGGAAGGGTCTCCGCCAGTGCGGCGGCCGCCGACTTGATCTTGCGGGCGTCGCCGGTGCCGGACGCCAGCCGGGTCTCCAGCAGCGCCACCTCGGTGTGCAGGTCGTCGAAGCGCCTGCCGAAGTGCGCGTACGCCGCCTCGGTGTCGCCGGCCTGCCAGGAGCCGATGGTGCGTTCACCCGAGGCGGTGATCAGCCAGACGGTGCCGTCGGGATCCACCCGCCCGAAGCGGTGCGGATCGCTGGCCGGCGGCGCGGCGACGGCTGCCGCGGGGCGTCCGGGCCTGGGCACCGGCCGTGCCGCACCCGGCCGGGGTGCCGGTTTCGGACCGGGCCGGGGAGTCGGCGCCGGGGCCGCGGGCGGCGCCGCGTCCGCACCGGTGTCGGCCGGTGTGGTCACCTCACTGTCCGCCGGTCGATCGTCGTCGGATGCCGTACCGGGCTCACTGGTCGTCATATCGGTTCCTCGCACCTCCGCGCGGAAGTTCCGCGCACTGCCGCGCGACGCGGCGCCTCGCATGTACCGACGTAATTGAAACAGGTCGCCGCCCGCGATGCGCACGCCTTCGCCGTCCCGGTTTGCAACCGGCGAGCCTTCCTGGGCAGGCTCGACGCCACACGCCCACCCGGCAGGAAGGCACCACCGCGATGGCCAAGGCGGATATCGCCGCGCTGCTGGCACTCGGCGCCGCGCTGTTCATCGCGATCGGCGACGTCGTCCACCAGCGGTCCGCCCACGAGGTGACCGACGAGCCGGTCAGCCACACCGGGCTGTTCCTGCGGCTGCTGCGCGACCGCCAGTGGTGGCTGGGCAGCGGGGTCTCGGCGGTGGGTTTCGCCCTGCAGGCCGCCGCGCTCGGCCTGGGCTCGGTGCTGCTGGTGCAGGCGATCCTGGTCACCTCGCTGCTGTTCGCCCTGCCGATCAATGCCCGGCTCACCCACCGGAGGGTGACCCGGTGGGAGTGGCTGTGGGCGGCGCTGCTGGCCGGCGCGGTCGCGGTGATCGTCACCGTCGGCAACCCCACCGCCGGTCAGGCCCGGGCCTCGCTGGAGGTCTGGACGTCGGTCGCCGTGGTGCTCGGGCCTGCGCTGGTGCTGTGCGTGATCGGCGCCAGGATCTGGTCGGGACCGGCCTCCGCCGTCCTGCTGGCGGTGGTGTCCGGAGCGCTCTGGGGCCTGTTCGCGGTGCTGACCAAGGGCGTGGTCGACCGCCTCGACGACGGTCTGCTCGCGGTGCTGCGGATGCCCGAGCTCTACGCGTGGGCGCTGGTGGCCGTGGCAGGCACCGCGTGGCAGCAGGCGTCCTTCCGGGCGGGCGCGCTGACCGCGTCGCTGCCCACCATGACGGTGACCGAACCGGTGGTGGCGTCGGTGCTCGGCGTCGTCGTCCTCGGCGAGGCGCTGCGTCCCGGCGAGGCCGGCTGGTTCACCCTGATCGCCGCGGCCGCGGCGATGGTGGTGGCCACGGCGGCGCTGGCGCGCGGCGAGGCGGCCGGCGCCGACACACCCGCCGGCCACTAGTTTGGTGGCGTGCTCACCGCCATCGCGATCGTGCCCTCGGCGCCGGTCATGGTGCCCCGGCTGGCGGGCGCCGCGGCAGTCGAGCTGACCGGCCTGCGCGACGCGGTGCTGACCGCCGCCGCGGCCCTGCCCGCCCGCTGGGTGGCAGTCGGCGCGGGCATGCACGACGCGGTCATCGACGAATCCCGGACGGGCACGTTCGCCGGCTACGGCGTCGACGAGCGCGTGACGCTCTCGCCGGGCGACGGCACCCCGCCCGACGACCTTCCGCTGTGCGCCCTGATCGCCGGCTGGATCCGCGGGCAGGCCCAGCCCGCCGCCACGGCGCAGGTGCGGGTGTATCCGGCCGGGCTCGACGCCGGCGAGGCGATCGAGCGGGGCCGACGGCTGCGCGCCGAACTCGACGCCCGTGACGACCCGGTCGGGCTGCTCGTCGTCGCCGACGGCGCGAACACGCTGACCCCGCCCGCCCCAGGTGGGTACGACCCCGACTCTGTCCCTCTGCAGGAGGCGCTCGACGACGCACTGGCCTGCGGGGACGTCGCCGCGCTGGGCGAGCTGCCGGATGCGGTCGTCGGCCGGGTCGCCTACCAGGTGCTCGCCGGCCTGGCCGGACCCGGGCCGCGATCGGCCGAGGAGTTCTACCGCGGCGCGCCCTACGGGGTGGGCTACTTCGCCGGCCTGTGGACGCCGTGAGCGTTCGGCCGCTGGCCGTCATCGGGCCCACCGGCACCGGCAAGTCGGCGCTGGCTCTCGCCGTCGCGGAGCGGATCGGCGGTGAGATCGTCAACGCCGACGCCATGCAGCTCTACCGCGGCATGGACATCGGCACGGCGAAGACACCGGTGGCCGAGCGACGGGGCGTGCCGCACCACCAACTCGACGTGCTCGACGTGACCGAGACCGCGACCGTCGCGCGGTACCAGGCCGC
This sequence comes from Mycobacterium sp. NPDC050551, assembly GCF_040674075.1. Lineage (NCBI taxonomy): Bacteria > Bacillati > Actinomycetota > Actinomycetes > Mycobacteriales > Mycobacteriaceae > Mycobacterium > Mycobacterium sp. NPDC050551. The sequence continues at coordinate 207,494 of NZ_JBFARC010000004.1, forward strand.
CGCGGCCGCCGATGTCGAGGCGATCGCGGCGCGTGGCGCGGTGCCGGTGATCGTCGGCGGGTCGATGCTCTACGTCCAGTCGCTGCTCGACGAGTGGTCGTTCCCGGCCACCGACCCCGCGGTGCGCGCCCGCTACGAGCAGCGGCTCGCAGAGGCCGGGGTGGCCGCGCTGCACCGCGAGCTGGCCGCCGTCGACGCCGACGCCGCCGCAGCCATCCTGCCCACCGACGGGCGACGCATCGTGCGCGCGCTGGAGGTGGTGGAGCTGACCGGCCGACCGTTTGCGGCCTCGGCGCCCGCCATCGGCGCGCCGCCGCGCTGGGACACCGCCATCGTCGGGTTAGATTGGCCGACAACAATTCTCGACGAGCGGCTGGCGCAGCGCACCGACACCATGTTCGCGGACGGCCTGGTCGGTGAGGTCACCGCGCTGCTGGGCCGCGGACTGCGCGACGGCGTCACCGCGGCCCGCGCGCTGGGCTACGCGCAGGTGATCGCCGACCTGGACGGTGGCGGCGACGGCATGGCGGCCCGCGAACCGACCTTCGTCGGCACCCGCCGCTACGTCCGCAGGCAGCGGTCCTGGTTCCGCCGCGATCACCGCACCACCTGGCTCGACGGGGCTGCGGCCGACACTGTGGACCGGGCGCTGGCCGTGTGGCGGCGGGCAGGAAGGACGTGACACGTATCCTGACCAGGTGAAGTTCGCCAAGGGGCACGGCACGCAGAACGACTTCGTCGTGCTGCCGGACCTCGACGCGCGGGTGGACCTTGCGCCCGCTGCGGTGGCCGCACTCTGCGACCGCCGCCGCGGCCTCGGCGCCGACGGCGTGCTCCGGGTGACCACGGCAGGCGCCGCGCTGGCCACAGGCGTGTTCGACCGGCTTCCCGACGGGGTGGCCGACGGCGACTGGTACATGGACTACCGCAACGCCGACGGCTCGATCGCCCAGATGTGCGGCAACGGCGTCCGGGTGTTCGCGCACTACCTGCGCGCCAGCGGTCTGGAGTCGCGGGACGAATTCGTCGTCGGCTCGCTGGCCGGTCCGCGGCCGGTGGTGCTGCACCAGGTCGATCGACTGTCGGCCGACGTCACCGTCGAGATGGGCAAGGCCAACCAGCTCGGACCGGGCTCTGCCACCGTCGGCGGCCGGGTCTTCGCCGGCCTGGCGGTGGACGTCGGCAACCCGCACCTGGCCTGCGTCGACGCCTCTCTGACCGCCGCGGACCTTGCCGCACTCGACGTCGCCGCGCCGGTGCACTTCGACACCGCCCAGTTCCCGCAGGGTGTCAACGTCGAGGTGCTCACCGCGCCGGTGGATGGTGCGGTGTCGATGCGGGTGCACGAACGCGGAGTGGGGGAGACCCGCTCATGCGGAACGGGCACGGTCGCCGCCGCGGTGGCCGCACTCGCGCACGACAGCGCCCAGACCGGGCAGCTGACGGTCGTCGTCCCCGGTGGCAGCGTCGTCGTCACGGTCACCGAGGCGACCAGCTACCTGCGCGGACCGTCGGTGCTGCTGGCGGACGGGGAGCTCGCCGAAGAATGGTGGCGCTCCCATCTGCGTTAATCGAGGTGCATGACACATGGACTCCGTGCGAACCTTGATTCGCCTATGACTCATCCCGAATACAACCGCAACATCCCGAGCACCGGTGAGCTCGCGCTCGAAGACCGCGCGTCGCTTCGCCGCGTCGCCGGACTGTCCACCGAACTCGCCGACGTCTCCGAGGTCGAATACCGCCAGCTGCGTCTCGAACGCGTCGTGCTGGTGGGCGTCTGGACCGAGGGCAGCGCCGCCGACGCGGACGCCAGCCTCGCCGAACTCGCCGCGTTGGCCGAGACCGCCGGTTCGGAGGTGCTCGAAGGACTGATCCAGCGCCGCGACAAACCCGACGCCTCGACCTACATCGGTTCCGGCAAGGCCCAGGAGCTCCGCGAGATCGTCCTGGCCACCGGCGCCGACACCGTCATCTGCGACGGCGAGCTGAGTCCCGCTCAGCTCAACGCGCTGGAGAAGGCGGTCAAGGTGAAGGTGATCGACCGCACGGCGCTGATCCTCGACATCTTCGCCCAGCACGCCACCAGCCGCGAGGGCAAGTCGCAGGTGTCGCTGGCCCAGATGGAGTACATGCTGCCCCGGCTTCGCGGCTGGGGTGAGTCGATGTCCCGTCAGGGTGGCGGCGCGGGCGGTAGCGGCGGCGGCGTCGGCACCCGCGGTCCCGGCGAGACCAAGATCGAGACCGATCGGCGCCGGATCCGCGAGCGCATGTCGAAACTGCGCCGCGAGATCAAGGACATGAAGAAGATCCGCGACACCCAGCGCAGTGTCAGGCGTCGAAGCGACGTCGCCGCCCTGGCGATCGTGGGCTACACCAACGCCGGCAAGTCGAGCCTGCTCAACGCGCTCACCGGGGCCGGCGTGCTGGTCGAGAACGCATTGTTCGCCACCCTCGAACCGACTACGCGCCGAGGCGAATTCGACGACGGGCGGCCGTTCGTGCTGACCGACACCGTCGGCTTCGTCCGGCATCTGCCCACCCAGCTGGTGGAGGCGTTCCGCTCCACACTGGAGGAGGTCGTCGACGCCGACCTGCTGGTCCACGTCATCGACGGGTCCGACGTCAACCCGCTGGCACAGGTCAACGCCGTGCGGCAGGTGATCAACGACGTCGCGGCCGACTACGACATGGCGCCGCCGCCCGAACTCGTGGTGGTCAACAAGGTCGACGCCGCGAGCGGGCTGACGCTGGCCCAGCTGCGCAGCGCGCTGCCCGGTGCGGTGTTCGTCTCGGCGCGCACCGGCGAGGGGCTCGACCGGCTGCGCACGCGGATGGCCGAACTGGTGGAGCCCACCGACGTCGTCATCGATGTCACGGTGCCCTACGACCGCGGCGATCTCGTCGCTCGCATCCACGCCGACGGCAGGGTGGACGCCACCGAACACACCGAGCAGGGCACCCGCATCAAGGCCCGGGTTCCGGTCGCGCTGTCCGCCGGCCTTCGGGACTTCGCCACCTTCTAGCTGTTCATCGCGCCGACACTACGGTTGTTGACACCTCTTCTCGGCTTTCTCGTCAACAACCGTCGTCTCGGCGGTCGTGAAGCACCGGCGGCTCGTGGGCCCGCACGGGCGGCGGGGTGCCGCAGAACTTCTCGACCTCGACCAGCACGTGCGCCCCGGTACAGCCCTGCGCCAGCGACGACGTCCCGACGTCCTCGGTGAGCACGTTCGGATTGCCGTGCACGCACAGGGAATCCGGGTCGCTGGGATCGGCCGGGTCGTACCACGCGCCGGTCGGCAACTGCACCACCTGCGGGCGCAGCCGGTCGTCGACGACGACGCCGGCCAGGCACGCGCCGCGGTCGTTGAACACCCGTGCGACGTCGCCGCCTGCCAGCCCGCGAGCTGCTGCGTCGGTCGGATGCATCCGGATCGCCTCGCGCTCAGCCACTTTCGCGGCCTGACTGGTGGCGCCGCCGTCGAGCTGCCCGTGCAGCCGCGACGCCGGCTGGTTGGCCAGCAGGTGCAGCGGGTAGCGCCGCGCGCGGTCACCGCCGAGCCATTCGGTGGGCTCGTACCACCGCGGATGGCCCGCGCAGTCGGCGTAGCCGAACCCGTCGATGTCGGCGGAGAAGATCTCGATGAGTCCGCTCGGGGTGCCCAGCCGGTGTGCCCGCGGATCGGCACGGAAGTCCGAGAGCAGTGTCAGCCCATCGTCGGTCGGCAGCCGCAGCCGCCCCGCCCGCCAGAACTCCTCGAACGTCGGCACATCGAAATCCAGCCCGGCCGACCACTTCTCGTAGAGATGCGCCAGCCACTGACGGGCGGTGCGGCCCTCGGTGAACTGCTCGCCGAATCCGAGGCGGTCGGCGAGTGCGGCGAACGTCGTGTAGTCGTCGCGGGACTGTGCGAAGGGCTCGGCCAGTTTCGGCATCGCCATCAGCATCGGGTCGTTGCGCGATCCCGAGTAGTCGTCGCGTTCGAACGCGGTGGTCGACGGGATGACGATGTCGGCGTGCCGGGCCATCGCCGTCCAGTACGGCTCGTGCACCACCACGGTGTCGGGCCGGCCCAGTGCACGGCGCAACCGGGGGATGTCCTGGTGGTGGTGGAACGGATTGCCGCCGGCCCAGTACACCAGCCTGATGTCGGGATAGGTGAGCCGCAGCCCGTTGTAGTCGAATTCGCGGCCGGGATGCAGCAGCATGTCGCTGACGGCGGCGACCGGGATGAACGTGCGCACCGGGTTGAGGGCCTGCGGCAACTTCGGCAGGCCGCACCGCAGCGGCGGCAGGCCCGGTTCGTTCATCGACCCGTAGCCGTGGCCGAATCCGCCTCCGGGCAGCCCGATCTGGCCGAGCATGGCGGCCAGCGTCAGTCCCATCCACGGCGCCTGTTCGCCGTGCCGGATCCGCTGCAGTGACCAGCTGACGGTGACCATCGTGCGGCCCGCCGCCATCCGGCGGGCCAGTGCGGTGAGATCGGCGGCGGGCAGACCGCAGATCGCCGACGCCCACCGCGGGGTCTTGGGCGTCGCATCGTCGGCACCGAGCAGATAGCGTTCGAAGTGTTCGTAACCGGTGCAGTACCGGCGCAGGAAGTCGCGGTCGGCCAGTTTCTCCGTCGCCAGCACGTAGGCCAGGGCCAGCATGATCGCCACGTCGGTGCCGGGCACCGGCGCGTGCCATTCGCACTCGCCGTCGACGTCGTCGCGCAGGGGCGAGAACGACACGATCTGCGCGCCGCGTTCGCGCATGCGGCGCAACGCATCCCGCGCAGGGTGGGCAGTGGTGCCGCCGTGGTTGATCGCGGTGTTCTTCAGTGCCACGCCGCCGAAGCACACCATCAGGTCGGTGTAGGCGACCATGACCTCCCAGTCGGTCGACCGCTTGAACAGGTCGTCGTGGGTGCCGACCACCCGCGGCATGATCACCCCGGTGGCGCCCAGGCTGTAGGAGTGCCGCGAGAACGTGTAGCCGCCGAGCAGTTTGAGGAAGCGGTGCACCTGGCTCTGAGCGTGGTGGAACCGGCCTGCACTGGCCCAGCCGTAGGAGCCGCCGTAGATCGCCTCGTTGCCGTGGGTGTCGACGACCCTGCGCAGCTCGGCGGCGAGCAACTCGGTCAGTTCGTCCCAGCCGACGGCGACGAACTCGTCGGCGCCGCGCCGCGCCGTCGGTCCCGGGCCGTCGCGCAGCCATCCGCGGCGCACGGCCGGCGCGGCGATCCGCGATCGGTGCCGGATCGACCCGGGCAGATTGCCCAGCAGCGGTGACGGGTCCGCATCGCCGGGCAGGGGTGTCACCGCGGCGATGTCGCCGGCGTGCACGTCCGCGGTGAAGCCGCCCCAGTGGGTGAGGCTGGTGGGGCGGGTGCGCACGGTCGCGAGTCTACGGCCGGAGGACCGAGGTGACCGGCGGGCCGCAGGCGACCAACCATCCGGTTGGTATATGTTGGCCGCACGTCCGAAACCCAGTACCGGAGGTACCACATGGGCTTGCCCACATCCGCGGCCATCAAGTACGAGCGCACCCTCTTCGAGGCCGAACACGACCTGTTCCGCGAGTCCTACCGCAGCTTCCTGGAGCGCCACGTGGCGCCGCACCACGACCAGTGGGAGAAGGACAAGATCGTCGATCGGGGCATCTGGCTGGAGGCGGGCAAGCAGGGCTTCCTCGGGATGGCGGTGCCCGAGGAGTACGGCGGCGGGGGCAACGCGGACTTCCGCTACAACACCATCATCACCGAGGAGACCTCCGCGGGCCGCTACAGCGGCATCGGCTTCAGCCTGCACAACGACGTCGTCGCGCCCTACCTGCTGCGGCTGACCACCGAGGAGCAGAAGCAGCGCTGGCTGCCGAGTTTCTGCACCGGCGAGCTGATCTCGGCCATCGCCATGAGCGAACCGGGCACCGGCAGCGACCTGCAGGGGATCAAGACCCGCGCCGTCAAGGACGGCGACCACTACGTGCTCAACGGCGCCAAGACGTTCATCACCAACGGAATCCACGCCGACCTGGTGATCGTGGTGGCCCAGACCGATCCCGACAAGGGCGCGCTGGGCTTCTCGCTGCTGGTCGTCGAGCGCGGCATGGAGGGCTTCGAGCGCGGCCGCCACCTCGACAAGATCGGGCTGGACGCGCAGGACACCGCCGAACTCTCCTTCACCGACGTGCGGGTGCCCGCGGAGAACCTGCTCGGCGAGGAGGGCCAGGGCTTCATCTACCTGATGCAGAACCTGCCTCAGGAACGCATCTCGATCGCCATCATGGCCGCTGCCGCGATGGAGGCCGTCCTCGATCAGACGCTGCAGTACGCCAAAGAGCGCAAGGCGTTCGGCAAGCCGATCGGCAGCTTCCAGAACAGCAGGTTCCTGCTGGCGGAACTGGCCACCGAGGCCACCCTGGTGCGGATGATGGTCGACGAGTTCATCCGGTTGCACCTGGAGGAGAAGCTCACCGTCGAACAGGCCGCGATGGCCAAGTGGTACACCACCGAGAAGCAGGTCCACCTGATCGACCGATGCCTGCAGCTGCACGGCGGCTACGGGTACATGCGGGAGTACCCGATCGCACGCGCGTACCTCGATTCGCGCGTCCAGACCATTTACGGCGGCACCACCGAGATCATGAAGGAGATCATCGGACGCAGCCTGGGGGTGTAGCCACCTGCGGTTTTGACATCCCGATGGCCGTCACGCGGCGCGCGGGAGGCCAACCAGCCGCCGGTGGCACGGTTTGCGGGGTATTTTCCTCCAGATCGGTCTCATGCTTTCTCGTCCGACGTCATCAGACGCCTCGTCGGCGAAAGCGCTACGTTCGGGCAAGTTGCCGGACCAGGGGAGGTTGGATGAGCTGGCGGCGGACCCTGCTGAAGGCGACGTTGGGGCGCGCAGCGGTGGGGCTGACGGTGCTGGCCGTCGCGCTGGCGCCTGCACCGCTCGCATGGGCGACTCCGGAGACCGACGCCGACGGCGCGATCACCGCGGCGTGGGACGCCAGTGGTGGACCGACCGGCCCGCTCGGCCCCCGCGACGGCGGCGTCTACCCGGTCGGCGCGGGATTCGCGCAGAACTTCGCCGCGGGCAAGATGTTCTTCACCCCGCAGACGGGGGCACACTTCACCCAGGGCGCGATCCTGGAGAAGTACGAGTCGCTCGGCGGGCCCGCCGACGGCGATCTGGGCTTCCCGACCATCGACGAGCAGCCGGGCCGGGTGAGCCCGGAGAGCCGCAACACCACCTTCAGCGCCGCCGACAACCCGGTGATCTTCTGGACCCCGGCCACCGGCGCGCGCGTGGTTCGCGGCGCCGTCAACGCGGCGTGGGACAAGCTCGGTGGATCCGCGGGGCCGCTCGGGGTGCCCGCCGAGGACGAGGTCTACCGCGGCGACCAGGTGTCGCAGAAGTTCACCGGCGGGGAACTGACGTGGAACCGCAAGAGCAAGGCCTACACCACGGTGCCGCCCGAGCTGGCCGGGCAGTTGGCCGGTCTCCAGGTGCCCGAGGACGCGACGTCGGCCATCAATGCCGCACGCCGCGCCGCGGGCGGCGCGCTGGGTCCGCTCGGCGCCAAGGAGGGCGAGCAGTACACGATCGGCGCCGACGGCGTCGGGCAGGACTTCGCCGGCGGAAAGATCTTCTACACCCCGGCCACCGGCGCCAACGTCGTGTCCGGCCAGGTGCTCGACAAGTACGAGAGCGTCGGCGGGCCGGAGGGCGATCTCGGCTTCCCGACGAGCAACGAGGCCGACGGCGGCCTGGGCGTCAACAGCCGGGTCAGCACCTTCGCCGCCGAGGACAAGCCGGTCATCTACTGGACTCCGGACTACGGGCCGGTCATCGTGCGCGGAGCGATGAACGCCGCATGGTCGAAGCTCGGCGGCGCGACGGGTGAACTCGGCGCTCCGATGGCCGACCAGAGCGAGAACGGCGAGGTGGTCACGCAGCGGTTCAGCGGCGGCGCAGTGTCGTGGGACCGCAGCACGGGCAAGTTCACCACCGAACCAGCCGGCCTGGCCTCTCAGTTGGCGGGCCTCGAGGTGCCCGGCCAGCAGCAGTCGCAGGCACCGGCCGGTGGGCAGTCCGCCGACACCGACTCCAAGCGGTGGTTCGAGCGGCCGTGGGACCAGTGGAATCTCTGGTGGCTACTGGCGCTCATCCCGGTCCTCGCACTCATCGGCCTCGTCGTCGGCGCGGTGGTGCTCAGCCGCAGGCGCGGGCATCGCGAAGACGGGCGCGGCGACGACGGGCCGTTCGGCGCGGCCGGTGACGGCTGGTACGACGACCTGAATCACGAACACGCACCCCACGACGAGCCACATCACGACGAGCCACACCACGATCCGCACCACGACGACGATGCGCTGTACGGCGATCGGCCGTATGCGGGGCGCGAGGACAACGGCGATGACGGCGCCGCGGTGCCGGAACCGGCCGGCTCGGCCAGTCCATGGGATCCGCGGGCGACCGAAGCCGGCGGTGCCGCTTCGCCCTTGGTTGCGTCGGCCGGGCTCGCGACGACGGCACCGGCGTTCGAGGCCGCGCTGCAGGAGAACTCCGATGACGTCGACACCACGCCCACCCGGGTGGAGGTGGTGGACGAGACGCCCAGCGGCAGGCATGCGGCGATCGACATCGACGAGCCGACGCCGGGCCGCACCGCGATCCATCTACCGGTGGACGGCTCGAACGAGCCACCGGAGGGATACCCGATCAAGGCCGACACCCGATCGGGTCTGTACTGGTCGCCGGAGAGCCCCGGGTATCAGGACACGGTGGCCGAACTATGGTTCGCCAGCGAGGAATTCGCCCGTACGAACGGATTCGTCAGAGCGGACTGAGCAGTCAGATCTTGCGGATCACGGTGACGACCTTGCCGAGCACCGCCGCGTCGTTGCCGGGGATCGGGTCGAACGCCGGATTGTGGGGCATCAGCCACACCTGCCCGCGGGTGCGCTTGAACGTCTTGACCGTCGCCTCGCCGTCGATCATGGCCGCGACGATGTCGCCGTTGTCGGCGACGTTCTGCTGACGCACGACCACCCAGTCTCCGTCGCAGATCGCCGCGTCTACCATCGACTCGCCGACCACCTTGAGCAGGAAAAGTGAACCCTCGCCGACGAGCTCGCGGGGCAGCGGGAACACGTCCTCGACGGCTTCCTCGGCCAGGATCGGGCCGCCCGCGGCGATGCGGCCGAGCACCGGCACGTACGTCGGCTCCGGCAGTGAGTCCGAACCGGCGACGTCGGTGGTGACGACCGCGGTGGCGGGATCGTCGGAGGCGCGGACGTCGACCGCGCGCGGCCGGTTCGGGTCGCGGCGCAGGTAGCCCTTGCGCTCCAGTGTGCGGAGCTGGTGGGCCACCGAGGACGTCGACGTCAGGCCGACGGCGTCGCCGATCTCGCGGATGCTCGGCGGGTATCCGCGGCTGGTGACCGACGCCCGGATCACGTCGAGAATGGTGCTCTGTCGTTCGGTGAGGGTGTCGAGGGTGCGCCGCCCGCCGGTGCTCGCCGGTGCGCTGCCGCCTTCGCCGATGTCCCTGCTGTCGTCGCTCATGCAGCCGAATGTAGTCGCCCGACGCCCGTTGATCAAACATGTGTTCGAGGTGTGTCGCGGGGAATGGGCGTCGCCGGGGGCCGCCCTGGATCGCGTCCGGGGACTTGTCGGTGGCCTGCTCTATCGTTTCGCAACAGTTCGATCACATGTTCTATCCATCGAACACCTGAGCGAGTATGTTTCGAACACAGTAGCGAACGACCACCGGCGGAGAGGGCAGGCAGATGACAATCGTGGAACCCCGGCAGAGTGAGATGCGACCGGTCGACCGGGCTGTGTGCCGGCCGCCGCAGGTGCGCAGGCGGCCGCAGTCCACCCGCCCCGGCGGGCGCCCCGTCCAGTACCGCGGCACGGGCGTGCTGGTGTCGCGGGCGTCGCACCGGCGCAGGCCGATCACCCCGTTGGCGACGGTGGGCCTGGCCCTGGTGGCCGCGGCGATCACGGTGTGGCTGGGCGTGGTGGCGCAGCTCGGCGGGGTGGTCGGGACGCCGGCGCAGGTGCCTGCGGAACTGGCGGTGGTACAGGTGCAGACCGGCGAGTCACTGCATCAGGTGGCGCAGCGGGTGGCGCCCGAGGCGCCGGTGGCGGCGGTCGTCGATCGCATCCGGGAACTCAACGCGCTGGACTCGGCGGCGGTCGACGCCGGCCAGACGTTGATCGCCCCGGTGGGCTGACCGCGTCGTGCACGGTGAATCGCCGTACTGCGCAAGGGGAGTGGCAGCGCCTCGTCGAGGCGCGCCGACCGCGACGCCGATGGGTCGTCCCGGCGCCGCGCAGGTACGCTCAGAGTGGTTCGACGTGCGTACCGGTCGACGAGGCGAAGGAGCGACGATGCATTGCCCCTTCTGCCGGCATCCCGACTCGCGGGTGGTCGATTCCCGCGAAACCGACGAGGGCCAGGCCATTCGCCGGCGGCGGTCCTGTCCCGAGTGTGGCCGCCGCTTCACCACGGTGGAGACGGCCGTGCTGGCGGTGGTGAAGCGCAGCGGCGTCACCGAGCCGTTCAGCCGCGAGAAGGTCATCAAGGGTGTACGGCGCGCCTGCCAGGGGCGTCAGGTCGACGACGATGCGCTGAACCTACTGGCCCAGCAGGTCGAGGACGCCGTGCGGGCGGCGGGCTCACCGGAGATCCCGAGCAACGAGGTGGGCTTGGCGATCCTCGGCCCGCTGCGTGAACTCGACGAGGTGGCGTACCTGCGGTTCGCCTCGGTGTACCGGTCGTTCTCGTCGGCCGACGACTTCGAGCGTGAGATCGAGGCGCTGCGCGAGCACCGCCGGGTGCGGACGTCGGGCTGACCGGTCAGAGCAACTGCCGGGCGCCGTCGCTGACGACACGGCCGGCGACGCGCACCCAACCCTCCGGGCTCCACCGGGTGTGGATCACCGAACCCCGCCCCTGCACGATCGTCAGGTCCCGGCTGAGGTAGTCGGTGAGGCGCACGGCGGCGGCGCCGGTCGCCTCGTCTTCGGGTACTCCCAGGATGGCCGCGAACATTCGCGCGCGCACTTCGCCCTTGTCGCGGTCGGTCCACGTCCACACGTAGTGCTGGGTGTCGTCGGGAAAGTCCGACGGGTCGGCTGCGGCGAGTTCGTCGAGCGAGGACACCTCGTGGATCGCGAATTCCGGCGCCCAGTCCGAGCGTGCGCTGACGGCGGTCAGGTCGCCGTCGTAGGCGACCTGCACGATGCCCGCGGGGACCTGCAGAGTGCGCAGCGCGGACCCGTTCTCGCGCAGCCACCAGGCCGCCCCGACCGTGGGGTGGCCGGCGAACGGGAGTTCAGTGGCGGGGGTGAAGATGCGGAGGTGCGCCGTGGTCGCGCCCGGCTCGGGAACGTCGACGAAAATCGTTTCGCTGTAACCGAGTTCGGTCGCTATCCGCTGCCGGTCGGCGGGGTCCACGGTGCCCGCGTCCACCACGCCGAGGGGGTTGCCGAGCTGGCCGTCGGCGTCGGTGAACACGCGCAGCACTGTCACGTCGGAAGCCATGCGCCGATGCTACGTGCTCGCCCCGCCGGGTTGGCCGGTTGTCAGGTGGCGCTGCGCTCGTCGGCGCCCATCGCGTCGAGCACCGCCACCTGGGTGCCGACCGATCCGGTCAGCGCGCCCTCGCGCAGCCCGTTGCGCAGCAGTGTGCGCAGCAGGTCCTGGTCGTAGACGGCGGGCTCGGTGGCGTCGATGAACTGCTCGACCACCTCGACGAACCGCTCCGGCTCGTCGTGGAACGGGAAGTGGCCGGCCTTGTCGAACACCTCGAGGCGCGAACCCGGCATCGCGGCGTGCGCCATCGCGGCATGGCCGACCGGGATGACCGAGTCGTGCGAGCCCCAGATCAGTTGCACCGGCACAGATTCAGTGAGGTAACAACGATCCAGCATGGTGACCACCTGGCCGCGCCAGTCGACGACGGCGCGCAGCGTCCGGGCGAACGCCGAGGACGCCGTCGGCTCGGGCAGGTCGGCCAGGATCCGCAGCATCTCCGGCAGATCGCGGCCGACGCGGGTGGAACCGAGTGCGGTTCCGGCGATGCGGCCCGCGGCCTGCAGTGCGGGCAGCACCAGCGGCAGCCGGAGCAGTGCCAGCGCCTCGCTGGCCAGCGGCAGCGACGCGATCCGCAGCGCCACGTTCACGTCACCGGTCACCCCGCCTGCGCCGACCAGGATGAGACGCTCCACCAGCTGCGGGAATTGATAGGCGAACTGCATCGCGACGCCACCGCCCAGCGAGTGGCCGACGACGGTCACCTGGTCGATGTCGAGCACGCTCAGCAGGTCGCGCATGCCGTTGGCATACGCGGCCACCGAGTAGTCCGCGCGGGGCTTGTCGGACTTCCCGTGCCCGAGCAGGTCGGGGGCGATGACGGTGAACCGCTGCGCCAACGCGGTCTGCACCGTGCTCCAGGTGGTGGAGTTGTCACCGATGCCGTGGATCAGCAGGATCGCCGGGCCGGACCCGGCGATGCGGAACGCCCGCCGGTAGCCGTGGATGGTGCGGTACTCCAGCGACGGCGTCAGCTGGCGCACCGGGCGAAGATCGGGCTTGCGTGGTGACATGCGGCCTCCGGTGCGGGGCTACTGCCGGTCCTCGCCCTCGCCGAAACCGTCACCGTAGCCGTCTTTGTACTTGTCTTCCTTGAACTTCTCGCCGGACTGCTGGGCGAGGAACCGCTCGAACTCCGCGCCGAGCTCGTCACCGCTGGGCAGTTCTTCGTCGTGCGCCAGCAGCGACCGGTTCTCCTGTGCCGTGACGAACGCATCGTACTGTCGCTCCAGCGCCGTCACCACCTGAGCGACCTCCGCGCTGGCCTCGACCTGCTCGTTGATCTTCTCGAACACCTCGGCGCCCGCCTCGCCCAGTGCGGCCAGCGGGATCTGCAGCGACGCGCTCCTGGCGACCTCGGCCAGCAGTGCCTCGGCGGCCTGCGGGTAGGCGGTCTGCGCCAGGTAGTGCGGCACGTGCACGGTGTATCCCACCGCTTCGTGACCGTGCTGGGCCATCCGGAACTCCAGCAGGTTGGACACGCTGCCCGGCACCTGCACCTCGCCCACCCACGGCGTGTGGTCGGCGATCAGCTCCTTGTCGGTGGCGTGCGCGGTGAGGCTGACCGGCCGGGTGTGCGGCACCGCCATCGGAATGGTGCCCAGCCCGATGACGCGCCGCACGCCGAGGTGTTCGGCCAGTAGCCGCACCGCGGTGATGAAGCGCTCCCACCGCAGGTCGGGCTCCATCCCGGCGAGCAGCAGGAACGGCGTACCCGCCGTGTCGTGCAGCGCGTAGAGGTTGAGCTCCGGCTCCTCGTAGTGGGTGAAGTGGTCGGTCTTGAACGTCATCAGCGGCCGCCGCGAGCGGTAGTCGAGCAGCTCGTCGATGGCGAACGACGCCACCAGCTCGGTGTCGAGGGTGTTCTTCAGGTGCTGAGCGGCCAGCTTGATCGCGTGACCGGCGTCGGAGAAACCCTCCAGCGCGTGGATCAGCACCGGCCCGCGGCCGTCGGCCGACGACAGCTGCGGCGCCGGGAACTCCAGCTCGTACATGCCGGTGGACTCGGGCTGGTAGTACTGCTCTGGGGTGTCGGCAACGCCACCCGTCTCGTCAGCCATCTCAACATCCTCCTCGTGCCGGGACCACTAGTGTCGCCCATCGCGGCCGGTACGCCGTGGTGGACCCGTTCGTGGCCCGAACCTGCGCTGCGTGCGGGCCTGCGTGTCGTTCGGACCCGCACATGGTTCGAACACGGCCCCCCGGGGCCGCATTCCGCTGGGGATGCCCCCATCGGGTCACGCCGAATCACCGGCACGCGGCGGATTGCCAGCGTCGTCGGGCACCATCGGTCCATGCGTGGGTCCACGGTCGCGGCCGCCCTGCGGAAGACCGCAGTCCTGGCGGCGCTGCCCGCCGTCGTCCTTGTCGGCTGTACCAGTCCGTCCCCGGCCGTGCCGCAGCACGCCGAGGCGCAGGGCGCGCCCGCCGCGGTCGCCCGGCCGGTGTCGGCCGATCCCCGGGTCGGCGCCGTGTTCGTCGGCGACGGTCCCGTCCACACCTGCACCGCCTCGGTGCTGGATTCGGCGCGCGGCGACCTGATCCTGACCGCCGCGCACTGCCTGGTCGACGGCCTCGACGCGACGTTCGTCCCCGGCTTCGACGCCGCCGCGCAGGGCCAGGAGCCGTGGCACCTCGACGCGGTTTACCTCGATCCGCGCTGGATCGACGGGCAGGATCCGCTGGCCGACTACGCGATCGCGCGGGTCAGCCGGGACGCCGGCGACACTCCCGCGCAGCAGGCCGGCGGGGGACTGGCGCTGGGCGTCGCTCCGCGGCCGGGCACGCCGGTGACGGTGACCGGCTATCAGATGGGCATCGGGGGCGGCCCGATCGGCTGCCGGGCATCGACGGCGGTCGCGGCGCACGGGTTCCCTGCCGTGCCGTGCGAGGGCCTGGTGGCCGGGGTGAGCGGCGCGCCGTGGGTCGCCGGCGCGGAGGTCACCGGACTGGTCGGCGGTCTCGACGGCGGCGGCTGCGACGAGGACCTGTCGTATTCGCCGCCGTTCGACGGCCACATCGAACGGCTGCTGGCCCGCGCGGAGGCCGGCGGACCCGCCGACGCGGCGCCGGCAGCCGACGACGACGGCTGCTGAGCGCTCAGCGCCGGAACTGATTGAGCGCCCGCAGCTTGTTCATCACGTCGAGCGCGGCCACCTTGTAGGCCTCGGAGAAGGTCGGATAGTTGAAGACGGCGTCGACGAGGTATTCGACTGTGCCGCCGCATCCCATCACGGCCTGTCCGATGTGCACCATCTCGGTGGCACTGGTGCCGAAGATGTGCGCGCCCAGGATCTTCAGGTCGTCGGTCGACACCAGCAGCTTGAGCATGCCGTAGGAGTCGCCTGCGATCTGGCCGCGGGCCAACTCGCGATACCGGGACACCCCGACCTCGTACGGAATCGATTTCTTGGTGAGCTCCACCTCGGTGGCGCCCACATAGGAGACCTCTGGGATGGAGTAGATGCCGATCGGCTGCAGGTCGGTCATCCCCTTGGCCGGTTCGCCGAAGGCGTGGTAAGCGGCCAGCCGGCCCTGGTCCATCGACGTGGCGGCCAGCGCCGGGAAGCCGATCACGTCGCCGACCGCGTAGATGTGGTCCACCACGGTCTGGAAATTGCTGTCGACGAAGATGCGGCCGCGGTTGTCGGCCTCGATGCCTGCCATCGCCGTGTCGAGGTGTTCGGTCTGGCCCTGCCTGCCCGCCGAGTACATGACCGTCTCGGCCGGGATCTGCTTGCCGCTGGCCAGCGTCGTCACCGTGCCTGCGGAGCCGACGTCGACGGCGGTCACCTCCTCGCCGAAGCGGAAGGTGACGGCCAGATCGCGCAGGTGGAACTTCAGCGCCTCGACGATCTCCGGGTCGCAGAAGTCCAGCATCGAGTCGCGCTTCTCCACCACGGTGACCTTGGTGCCGAGCGCGGCGAACATCGACGCGTATTCGATGCCGATGACGCCCGCGCCGACCACCACCATCGAGGTGGGCAGGGACTTCAAGTCCAGGATGCCGTCGGAGTCGAGCACCCGGTGTTCGTCGAACTCGACGCCGGCGGGCCGGGCCGGCTTGGTGCCGGTCGCGATCACGATGTACTCACCGCTGACCCTGGTGTTCTCGCCGCGCGTCGGTTCCTCGACCAGCAGGGTGTGCGGGTCGATGAACCGGCCGTGCCCCTCGATCAGGTCGATCCGGTTGCGCATCAGCTGGCTGCGCACCACGTCCTGCTCCTTGCCGATGACGTGGCTGGTACGCGCCAGCAGGTCCGCCGGGGTGATCTTCTCCTTCACCCGGTAGCTCGCCCCGTACAGTTCGCGCTGGCTCATCCCGGTGAGGTACACAACGGCCTCGCGCAGCGTCTTCGACGGGATGGTGCCGGTGTTGACGCACACCCCGCCCAGCATCCGGCCACGTTCGACGACGGCGACCGACTTGCCGAGCTTGGCGGCCGCGATGGCGGCCTTCTGCCCGCCCGGACCTGAACCGATGACGACGAGGTCGTACTCCAGCATCGAACCCATGGCAAAAGGTGTACGCCGGTTGTGACGATCTCGCATGCCGACGACACCGAAGACTTCGTGAACACCCAGCGGGCCGGGTCTGTCCACAGTCGCCGGTTCATCCCCAGGTCGCCCCGAACGGGCCGGTGCGCGGCCGCTTTCGACGGTGCCGCCGACGAGCGTTGCGGCCATGACCTCATCGCAGCAGTTCGGTTACCGGCTCAACCATCCCGGCAGGCTGATCGCCGCCGTACCCGCCGTCCTGGGCTTCGTGCCCGAGCAGTCCCTGGTCCTCGTCACCGTGCACCACGGCGACCTCGGCGGGGTACTGCGGGTCGACCTGTCAGACGGACTCGCCGCCTCGATCGACGACCTGGCGAGGGTCGCGGCCGCGGCGGCGCCGGACGCGGTGGTCGCCGTGATCGTCGACGAATGCGGCGCCGACTGCGAGCCGTGCAACGACGCCCATCGCGAGCTCGTCGACCGTCTCGACGCGGCCCTGGCCGAGTACGGCATCGACCTGCTCGACGCCCACGTGGTGGACCGGGTCGCCGCGGGCGGACGCTGGCACTCGGTGGGCGGTTGCGCCGGCGGGCCGGTCGACGACCCGTCCGCGTCACCGCTGGCGGCCGCCGCGGTGCTGGACGGCCGGCGGCTGTACCGCAGCCGTGCCGAACTCGAGGCGGTGCTCGACCCGGAGCCGGCCCGCAGCGAGGAGCTGATCGAGATGATCCGCCGCCGCGCGCAGGACCGCCGCGCGCCCCGTCCGGATGCGGTGTTGCGCAGCGAGATCGAGGACACGATCGCCGCCGCGCGAGGGCTGGGCGACGGCCGGCGGCCCGACGACACGCAGATGGCCGCGATGGCCTGCGCCCTGACCGACCCGTCGGTGCGGGACACGTTGTACGCGTTGGCGATCGGACAGGACGCGGATCTGGCGGAGGCGCTGTGGGTACTGCTGTCGCGCATGCTGCCGCCGCCGTGGCGGAACGAGGCCCTGGTGCTGCTGGCCTTCTCCGCCTACGCCAGGGGAGACGGTCCGCTGGCCGGTGTGGCGCTGGAGGCCGCGCTGCGCCTCGACCCCCGGCACCGGATGGCCGGCATGCTCGACCAGGCGCTGCGATCGGGGATGCGGCCCGATCAGATCCGTGAACTCGCGCTCACCGGGTACCGGATGGCCGACCGGCTGGGAGTGCGGCTGCCGCCGCGCACCGGGGTACGCCGCCGCAGCGGTTGAGCGTCAGACCTTCTCGACCTTGACGGCGTGCGCCATGTGGTGGGGCAGCTCGACCTGCTCGTGGCCCGGGATCACGATGTTGACGCCGCCGTGGTCGGTGGCCTCGACGGTGACGCGGGCGTTGGGCACCACGCCGGCGTCCTTGAGGCGGGCGATCAGGTCGGCGTCGCCCTGGACGTGCTCGGTGAGCTGGCGCACAACGACCGCGACCGGCATGCCGGCCGGCAGTTCGGTCAGCCGGACCAGGCTCACCTGTTCGGCGCCGGGGAAGCCGGCCAGACCGAGTTCCGAGAGGCCGGGGATCGGGTTACCGAACGGCGAGGTGGTCGGGTTGTCGAGCACCTGGATGAGCCGGCGTTCGACGTCCTCGCTCATCACGTGTTCCCAGCGACAGGCCTCGGCGTGCACTTCCTCCCACGGCAGGCCGATGACGTCGACCAGGAGCCGCTCGGCGAGCCGGTGCTTGCGCATCACGGCGACAGCCAACTGGCGGCCCTTGTCGGTGAGCTCGAGATGGCGGTCACCGGCCACCTGGAGCAGGCCGTCACGCTCCATCCGCGAGACGGTCTGGCTGACCGTCGGTCCGCTCTGATCGAGCCGCTCGGCGATACGGGCGCGCAGGGGCACCACGCCCTCTTCCTCGAGGTCGTAGATCGTCCGCAGATACATCTCGGTGGTGTCGACCAGATCATTCATTGCGCGCAGCCCTCCGTCCTGCGAAAGTCTACCGTTCCCAGGGCCTGCGCAGCGGTGCATCATCGCGCCGACACGCGCCGCAGGCGGCAGCGACGGGTCCGCCTATTGCCGGCGGACCCGTCGCTGTATGTCGAAATCTCGGCCGGTGGCACCGGCCGGCGAGCTAGCTGGCGTAGGAGCGCAGCCGGTCTGCGCGCTCGCCGTTGCGCAGCTTGGACATCACTTCGCGCTCGATCTGGCGAACCCGCTCGCGCGACAGACCGAACAGCTTGCCGATCTGGTCGAGCGTGCGGGGCTGGCCGTCGTCGAGCCCGAACCGCAGCCGGATCACCTGCTGCTCACGCTCGTCGAGCGTGGCGAGCACGTGCCGGATGTCGGTGTGCAGGAGTTCGGAGATCACCGCGTTCTCCGCCGACATCGCCTCGGCGTCCTCGATGAAGTCGCCGAGCGGCGCCTCCTCGTCGCTGCCGACGGGCATGTCCAGGCTCACCGGATCGCGGCTGTGCTCGAGCAGGTCGGCGATCTTCTCGGCGGGGATGCCCGACTCCTCGGCCAGCTCCTCGTCGGTGGCCTCGCGTCCGAGGTTCTGGTGCATCTCACGCTTGATTCGAGCCAGCTTGTTGACCTGCTCGACGAGGTGGACGGGCAGCCGGATGGTGCGGCTCTGGTCGGCCATGCCGCGGGTGATCGCCTGCCGGATCCACCAGGTGGCGTATGTCGAGAACTTGAATCCCTTGGCGTAGTCGAACTTCTCCATCGCGCGGATCAGACCGAGGTTGCCCTCCTGGATCAGGTCCAGCAGCGGCATGCCGCGCCCGGTGTAGCGCTTGGCCAGCGACACCACCAGTCGCAGGTTGGCCTCCAGCAGGTGCCTGCGGGCCGCCTCGCCGTCGCGGACCACCGCGGCCAGGTCGCGCTTGCGCGCCTCGCCGAGCCGCTTCCTGGTGTCGAGCAGATGCCGTGCGTACAGGCCGGCCTCGATGCGCTTGGCCAACTCCACCTCGTCCGCGGCATTCAGCAGCGCAGTCTTGCCGATGCCGTTGAGATACACGCGCACGAGGTCGGCGGCTGGGCTCTGAGCGTCCAGATCGCTCTCGATGCGGCTAAAGGTGGCATTTGCCATGACGGCCTCCTGCTCGGCTAGAACTGTCATGAGCTTTAACGCCCAAGTGCCGCTAGTAGTTCCCGCCCCGCCGCCGCTTCACACGTTTTGATCAGGGGTTTTTCGGTGACGACCTGAGAATGTCCTGAGGAAAACGAGCGTCGGGAGCTCAGCCCGGGACGTCGTATTCGGACTCCGAGGAATCCGGTTGCGGCGCCGAGGACGGCCGGTATTCGAGCGCGGGTCGTTCGGCCGTCGGGAAGAGCGGGATGCGCCGCCCGTGCGCGTAGCGGCGGGGTTCCTCCGCGCGGCGCGGTGGGCGGTCGTTGGCGATTAGGACGGCCATCCACGGCAGCGGCACCGACACCAGGATGATGGCCAGCGACACCAGGCCGTTCTCCCAGATGTCGTAGGCGACCGCCGCGAGGATAAGCGCCGGGATCCGGAACGCCATCAGCGAGAGGTACTTGCGCACGCGGGCGCGGTGTTGGTCTTCGTAGGCCGGTGCGGCGCGGGTGATCAGCACGGGCCGACCCTCGTCGTCGAAACCCAGCTCCTGGCCGTGTTTCATACTTCCACTCTGGCACAGCCGGGTCCCGCTGCGCTCGTGGGATTTCTTACCGATCCATTGCCAGGCACAATGGTCACATGCAGACCGACACCATCGAGCGCACCGAGACCGACGAACAGGTCGACGACGGCACCGACAGTGACCGGCCGAAGTTCTTCCACTACGTGAAGAAGGACAGGATCGCCGAAAGCGCCGTCATGGGCACCCATGTCGTCGCGCTGTGCGGCGAGGTGTTCCCGGTCACCCGCAGCGCCAAGCCCGGTTCCCCGGTCTGCCCGGACTGCAAGCGAATCTTCGAGCAGCTCAAGACCTAGTCCGCGGGTCGCGGTGCGGCCACGCTCGGATCGGCGGCCGCCGGAGTGCTCGCGGGCTTCGACACGGCGACCGTCGCCGTGGAGTTCATCGACTCGGCCTTCTCTCCGAGCCAGCCGCGGAGCCGGTGCGCATGAGTCACCGGCGCCGGCCACTCCTCCTGGATGGCGGCGTTGAGTTCGGCGCCGATCATGATCGCGAAGCCGAGGAAGAACGCGAACAACAGGAACGCGATCGGGGTGGCAAGCGCACCGTAGGTGTATCCGGTGCTGGTGATGTACGTCAGGTACACCCGCAGGCCCAGCGTCGCGATCAGGAACACCACCGTGGCCAGCGCCGCCCCGAGCAGCAGGCGGTGCGACGGCAGCGGTTTCGGCAGCGCCACCCGGTAGAGCAGGTTCACCGCGATCATCAGGCTCAGGAACAACAGCGGCCAATACCCGTAGCGCAGCACGTGGTCCCAGCTGTCGGGGATGAACTGCGCGATCTTCTGCGGGCCGAGCGCGAGCAGCGGTGCGGTCGCGATCGCCAGCACCAGCGCCACCACGTAAAGGCCCAACGCGTAGAACCGTTGACGCACCGGGTGTCGCAGCGGCGTCTGGTCGTGTGCCTCCACGATCGAGTCGACGAACGCCGACACCGCCGACGAGCCGGCCCACAGCGAGATGACGAACCCCACCGAGACCACCTCGCCGCGGGCGCCCTGGACGATGTCGCGCACCGTCGGCTCGATGATCTCGTTGACGACGTTCCGCGAGAAGAAGCTGTTCGCCGTGCTGATGATCTGGTCCTGGATGGCGGGCAGCGTCTCCGCGCCGAACAGCGGCGCGATGTAGGCCAGGCTGCCGAGCATCCCGAGCAGCAGCGGCGGCAAGGACAGCGCGCACCAGAACGCCGCCTGGGCCGACTCCGAGAAGATCGAGTCGTCCCAACTCTTCGACAGAGTGCGTCGAGTGGTTCGCCAGATGTGATGACGCGACGGGGGGATCGGAGCCGGCTGGTCAGTCATGACCAGACCAGCATTACCGAAGAAATGCGCTACTGCCCATAAGCGGTGCTCGCCGAAGTGGCCCTACGAGTCCGACGGGCTCACTTCGATGATCGCGGCGAGCTCGACCAGCTTGGCCTCGTGCTCGTTGGCATGGTGCTGACAGAACAGCAGCTCGGAACCCGAAGGCAGCTTCGCGCGCACCCGGGCGGCGGCACCGCAGCGATCGCAGCGATCAGCCCGGGTGAGTTCGGGACTGGTCAGAGTTGCGGTCATGGCTCCTCCGTTTCTAGCCGGCGCGGTGCGGGATCATGCCCTACCGCGTATCTCTACTGTGTCAGACGTATTCGGTTCCGGCCTTGTTCCCCGGGGGTTCACCGGTGTGTCGTGTCTCACGTCACCCCGTGTTGCCAGGAGGGCAGGCTAGTCGTATGTACCCAGATTCAGCGCCGAAACCACCCGCGAGGACGCCTTTGCTGGTGCACCTCTGCGCGGCCGTGGAGTGGCAGGTCGCGCAGGATCGCGGCGAACACCGCCCCGCGTCGCTCGACGCGGTGGGCTTCGTGCACCTGTCCGCGCCGGGCCAGGTGCACCTGCCGGCCAACCGGCTTTACGCCGGGCGCACCGACCTGGTGCTGCTGCACATCGACCCCGCGAGGCTGTCGGCGGAGGTGCGATGGGAGCCGGGTGTGCCCACCGATCCCGGCGGCATGCTGTTCCCGCACCTGTACGGACCGCTGCCGGTGGCGGCGGTGCTGCAGGTCACGCCCTATCTGCCTGGCGACGACGGGGTGTTCCCGCCGGCCGGGGAGCCGACGTAGGCGTCGGCCTCCACCTCGACGAGGAGTTCCGGCGCGATGAGCGCCGACACCTCGATCATCGTGGTGACCGGGCGGATGTCACCGAACACCTCGGCGTGCACGGCGCCGACCTCGCGCCAGCACGAGATGTCGGTGACGTACATCCGGGTGCGCACCACGTCGGACAGCGTCGCGTCCACCTCGGCCAGGGCAGCGGCGATCCGCCGCAGCGCGTCCCTTGTCTGTGCCGCGGCGCCGGCGCCGGCGCCGGTGGTGCCCGCCACCACGACCATCGGGCCGACCCGCACGGCCCGCGAGTAGCCGACCGCATACTCGTACTCCGAACCCGAACCGACCGCGATGCGGTCGGATGTCACACCGGTACCGCTTCGATGATCGACAGCGGGGTCACGGTGTCGATCACCCGCTGCAGGCGGAAGCCCGAGCGGGCGAGCAGGTTCGCGTACTCGGCCCTGGTGCGTTCCTTGCCGCCGGCGGTGACGAGCATCTCGAGGTCGAGCATCAGGCCGATGAACGACGACGGCCGTTCCGGCAGCACCATCTCCAGCAGGAGC
Organism: Mycobacterium sp. NPDC050551; assembly: GCF_040674075.1. Taxonomy (NCBI): domain Bacteria; kingdom Bacillati; phylum Actinomycetota; class Actinomycetes; order Mycobacteriales; family Mycobacteriaceae; genus Mycobacterium; species Mycobacterium sp. NPDC050551. Next base: position 229,868 of record NZ_JBFARC010000004.1, read on the forward strand.
AGCTTGCCGCCGTCGGCGATCGAGGTGCGGATGGTGCGCAGGATGTGCACCGCGTCGTCGTCGTACCAGTCGTGGATGATGTTCTTCATCACGTAGACGTCGCCGCCGTCGGGCACCGACTCCATGAACGAACCGCCGGCCGTCGTGGTGCGGTCGGCGACGCCGGCCGCCGCGAGTGTCGGGGCTGCGTTCTCCACCACGGAGGGCTGGTCGAACAGCACGCCCCTCGCGTCGGGCGCACTGCGCAGGATGGTCGACAGCAGTGCGCCGTGCCCGCCGCCCACGTCGACCACCAGCTTCGAGCCGGCGAAGTCGTAGCAACTCAGCGCGGCCTCGTCGGTCAGCCCGCTGGTGGCCGTCATCGCCCGGTTGAACACCTCGGCGAACTCCGGGTTCGCGGCGAGGAAGTCCCACACGGGCATGCCGCGCAGCATCTCGGTGGCCGTCTGTCCGGTGCGCACGGAGTGCTCCAGGTTGCCCCAATCCTCCCAGCGCAGCGGGTGCCCGATGAACAGCACCATGTCGCGCAGCGTGCCGTCGGAGTCCGAGCGCAGGGCGTCCCCGACGCGGGTCAGTGCGAACCGGCCGTCGCGGCGCTGTGTCAGCACACCCTTGCCTGCGAGCGCCCGCATCAGCCGGTACACGGACTCGGGGTGGGCGCCGATCCTCTTGGCGACGTCGTTCGCGTGCGCGGGTCCACTCGCCAGCTGATCGGGGATGCCGAGTTTCGCCGCCGTGTAGAGGGCCGCCGTCGTCCACGCCCCGGTGGCGAGTTCGAGCATCGCGATGTTGCCCGGCACGGTGGACCGGTGCAGCTTCTGCAGGCCGGCGCGGACCTTGTCGACTGCGGCGATCAGTCGTGCCGGCGGGGCTTTGAAAGACTTCTCGGGCACGTGGCCGAACTTTACCGGCGAGTGCGCAAGTCGAGTAGTCGACTACTCGAACCCCCCCGGTGAGGCGGTCATACGCTGCGCCCGTGGGGTGCCCGACGGATACGACGACATGCACGGTGTTGCGGGAGAAGTTGCGCACACCCGAGCCGGCAGGCCTTGTCCGCGACCGGCTGACGGCACCGGCCGCGACCACGATGGTGGTGGCGCCTGCCGGCTGCGGGAAGACGACCCTGCTGTCACATCTGGCCGCCACGGCGCAGGTGCCCGTGGGGTGGTACGGCATCACCGAGGACGACACCTACGAGGACCGGTTCGTCGCGCATCTCGCCGGTGCGCTCGGCCGGTTGGTGGCGGTCGTTGACGTGACCTCGGTGGCCGGACTGCTCGCGGCTCTCGACCGGTGGACCGGTCCTGGTGCGGTGCTGTTCCTCGACGACGTGCACACGATCGCCGGTACGGCGGCCGAACGGGCACTCGAGCGGTTCCTGGCGTTGCGGCCCCCCCGGCTGCGGGTCGTCTGCGCGTCGCGGCGCACACCCGGTGTCAACGTCCCGCGGCTGCGGGTATCCGGGTCGCTCGGCGAGATCGGCTGCGACGACCTGCGATTCCGCACGCCGGAGATCGAGGAGTTGTTCGCCGCGGTCTACGGCGCCCCACTTCCGCACGACGCCGCCATCGCACTGGCGCGCTGCACCGGCGGATGGGCGGCCGCGCTGTGGCTGTTCCAACTGGCCACCGCGCAGCGCAGCGCCGCCGACCGGCACCGTGCCGTCGCGCATCTCGGTGGTCGGTGCCGATTCGTCCGGTCCTACCTGGATCGCGACGTCATCGGTCAGCTGTCCGCGGACCGTCGCGAATTCCTGCTCCGCACAGCGCCGTTGGAGCGAATGTCAGGTGAGGTCTGCGACGCACTGCTCGGCGTGACCGGCAGTCACCGCATCCTTGCCGAGCTCGAGGCGGCGCAACTGTTCACCTCGACTGACGACGGCGGCAGGCACTTCCGCTATCACGAGGTGTTGCGCACCCATCTCGAACTGGCCCTCGTCGAGGAGTACGGCGTGACCGAGGCGCGGCAGTGGTACCGGCGCTGCGCGCAGGTGCTGGAGCGGTTCGCCGAACCGCGTTCCGCGATGGCGGCCTATGCCAAGGCCGGCGAAGGCGTGCAGGTGTCACGATTGACGAGAACCGTCGAGTCGGGCGAATTGGGCGGGGCGGCAACGCCGGCCGTGCTGATCCGGTGCTTCGGCGAGTTCGGGATCGAGGCGGGCGGGCGGGCCGTCGCACTGGGCGCCCTGCGGCCGCAGGCGCGCCGTGTGCTGCAGATACTGGCGATGGCGCCCGGCCGCGACCACCACTGCGAGTACCTCGAGGACCTGCTGTGGCCCGGGGTGTCGCATCCGGTCGCCACGCACCGGCTGCAGGTGGCGGTGTCCAGCGCGCGCCGCGTACTCGTCGACCATGGCGTGGGAATCGACAGGCGTGGTGAGTCCTACCGGCTGTGCCTGCCTGCGTCCGCGGCGGTCGACGTCGGGGCGTTCGCCGACGCCGTCGCACGGGCGGGCATGCTGGCGGCGCGTGGTGACGTCGCCGGCCGCATGGCGGCCCGCCGGGCGGCCCTCGACCAGTACACCGGCGACCTGCTACCCGAGTTGACCGGCATGTCGCACATCGAGGTCGAGCGGGATCGATTGCGGCACAGGGCGGCCGCGGTGGCCGCGGCGCTGGCGGCCGACCACCTGGCGCTCGGCAAGCACGACCAGGCGCTGGCCGCCGCCGAGCGTTCGTTGCAGCTCGAAGCCGAGCAGGACACCGCATGGCTGGTGCTGGCCGACCTGCACGCCCAGCTCGGGGACGAGGGGTCGGCCGAGTGCGTGCGCCGCGAACACGCCCGGATCCGCGCCGAACTCGGGGTGCCGACGCTCGTGCGCCGGAGCCGGGCGGCGGGTCAGATGAGGCCCTCGCGCACCGCGTAGGCGACGGCGTGCGAGCGGTTGCGTAGCTGCAGCCGGGTGGTGACGCCGTGCAGCACGTTCTTCACCGTGCGCTGGCTGTAGCACAGCGTGCGGGCGATCTCGTCGGTGTCGAGGCCCTCGGCGACCAGGCGCAGCACGTCGGCCTCGCGCTGCGACAGCTTGTCGAGGTGCGGCGTGCCCGTCCGCCGCGGGGTCCCGCCCGTCCGGTCGAGCAGGTCGCGGGGCAGGACGCGACGGCCCGCGGCGACGTCGCCCACGGTGCGCACGAGGACGTCGGATGTCGCTTGTGTGCGTCGCAGCACGCCGCTGACGCCGGCCTCGGCCGCCGTCGTCAGGGTCTCGTGGTCGACGGCGCCCAACAGCAGAAGAGTATGGCGCACACCGGCTTTACGCAGTGAGCGAAGAATCCGCACCGTTGCGTCGTCCAGCACGTCGGCCACGGCGATCGCGACGTCGGCGCCGTGCAGGCCGGCGGAGCCGACCACCTCGACCTCGGCCCTGGGGCGCAGTTGGCTGACGACGCCGGCCTCGAGAATCGGATCATCGGCGTACACGTAGGTGCTCACTGGTCGCGACATTGCGGACTTCCTCCCGGTCGGTCGTATGGGAGGAAGTATCCGCACGGGCCTCAACAACGGCTCAACGCCGCGGGCGGGCCGCTCAACACACCACCCTCACCCCGCGGACAGCAAAACCTTACCGATGGCGAGCGGAATGTGGCTCGTCGTCGATTCCGGATACGTCCGGACATCGCAACCATGGGTGAACGACAGGGGTACAACACAACCGAACATCTCAGGAGCCGACATGAGCGTCACAGGTCGTAGAGCACATCGCTGGGTTTCGCCGGTCATCGGCGCAGCGGCGATCGCGCTACTGGCGGTCATCCCGACCGCGGGCGCCGAACCCCGCGAGTGGGACATCGGGGACTTCGACAGCTGCGAACGAAATCAGCCGCCGAGCAACAGCGTCGAGGAGTACATCGAGCACGTGCAGTGGTGCTGCTTCAGGTCCGGCGGTGACTGGAACGCGGCGACCAGCACGTGCGTCGCTCCGCCGGCCGCGGCCTCGCCGATCCGCAGGCCCGGCGGGATCGTCATCCCGGATCAGGTGCTGGTCGAGAACGGCGTGCCCGGGAATCCCGGCCCGCCGGTACCCGCCGGCGGGACGGTCGACTAGTCGAGGTAGTCGCGCAACACCTGAGAACGGCTCGGGTGACGCAACTTCGACATCGTCTTGCTCTCGATCTGGCGGATCCGCTCGCGGGTCACGCCGTACACCTGGCCGATCTCGTCAAGGGTGCGCGGCTGGCCGTCGGTGAGCCCGAAGCGCAGCCGGACGACGCCCGCCTCGCGCTCGGAGAGCGTCTCCAGCACCGACTGCAGCTGATCCTGCAGCAGGGTGAAGCTCACCGCGTCGACGGCGACGACGGCCTCGGAGTCCTCGATGAAGTCGCCGAGCTGCGAGTCGCCCTCGTCGCCGATGGTCTGGTCCAGCGAGATCGGCTCACGCGCGTACTGCTGGATCTCCAGCACCTTCTCCGGCGTGATGTCCATTTCCTTGGCCAGCTCTTCGGGCGTGGGCTCGCGGCCCAGGTCCTGAAGGAGCTCGCGCTGGATGCGGCCGAGCTTGTTGATGACCTCCACCATGTGCACCGGGATGCGGATGGTGCGGGCCTGATCGGCCATCGCCCTGGTGATGGCCTGCCGGATCCACCACGTCGCGTAGGTCGAGAACTTGTAGCCCTTGGTGTAGTCGAACTTCTCCACCGCGCGGATCAGGCCGAGGTTGCCCTCCTGGATGAGGTCCAGGAACGCCATCCCGCGGCCGGTGTAGCGCTTGGCCAGCGAGACCACCAGGCGGAGGTTCGCCTCGAGCAGGTGGTTCTTGGCGCGGTCGCCGTCCCGGCAGATCCACTGCATGTCGCGGCGCTGCTGCACCGGCAGCTTCTCGCCCTTGTCGGCGAGCTCGGTCAGCTTCTGCGTGGCGAACAGACCGGCCTCGATGCGCTTGGCGAGCTCGACCTCCTCCTCCGCGTTGAGCAGCGCGACCTTGCCGATCTGCTTCAGGTACGCGCGTACCGAGTCGGCGGAGGCGGTGAGCTCGGCGTCCTTGCGGGCCTGCCGCAGCGCCTCGGATTCCTCTTCGTCCCAGACGAAGTCGCCGGACGCCTTGTCCTTCTCGGACGGCTCGGCGATCTCTTCCTCTTCGACCGGGGCGGCCGTCTCCACCTTGGCGGCCACGGCGGGGGTCTTCGCCGCGTCGGCCCCTGCGGCGGGTTCCTCGTCGTCGGTGTCCAGATCGTCGAGGTCGATCTCGGGCTCGTCGATCGCCTCGAGGTCCTCGCCGGGTTCTGCCTCGACGTCGTCGGTCGTCTCGATGTCGGTGTCCTCGACGAGGCTCTCCTCGCCGGCACCGGCCTCGGGTGCGGTCGACTTCTTCGCGCGGGTCTTGGCGGGTCCCTTGGCGGCGGCCTTGGCAGGCTTGGCGCCTGCGCGGGCCTTGGGCGCCGCACCGTTCTCGGCCTTGGCCGCGCGGGCGGGAGCCTTGGCGGCGCGCTTGGCGGGCGCCGATCCGTTGGCGGTCTTCGCCGGGGCGGCTCTCTTGGCGGGAGTCTTGGTGGCGGTGCGCTTCACCGGCTCGTCGGTTGCCGGGCTTGCCTTGGTCGCTGCCACGTACACCCTTTCGGTCGTGCGTACTCCGGTCTGCGCAGGCGTGCGCCACCGAAAGCGTCTGCTATGTCGAATGCGGCGTTGTATCTACTGGGGATTACCCGCCGCTATTCGGTAGGCGGCCGCCTCGACCATTGTAACGACAGTGTGTGGTAACGCCGCCTCGAGCGGCAAATCCGGCCCGCCCCGCGCGTGTCCGGCGAAAAGTTACTTGGCAGTAGAGGTGACGTCGACCGCTGCCGCCATCGCGGCGCCGACGATGCCCGCGGTGTTCTGCAGAGTGGCCGCCACCACAGGGGTGCGGTTCTTCAGCAGCGGGATCCACTTGTCCGCCTTGCGGCTGATGCCGCCGCCGGCGATGAAGAGGTCGGGCCAGATCGCATTCTCGATCGCCACGAGCACCTTGGTGACCTCCTCGGACCACCGCTCGTAACTCCAGTCCTTGCGTTCCTTCACCGACGACGCGGCCCGGTGCTCGGCTTCCTTGCCGCCCACCTCGAGGTGGCCGAACTCGGTGTTGGGCAGCAGGGCGCCGTTGTGGATCACCGCGGACCCGATGCCGGTGCCGAAGGTCAGTAGGACGATGACGCCGGTGTTGTCACGCCCCGCGCCGAACCGCTCTTCGGCCAGCCCGGCCGCGTCGGCGTCGTTGAGCACCGTGACCCTCTGACCGCCGAGTTCGGCGGCGATCGCCTCGGCGGCGTTCGTGCCGATCCACGCCTTGTCGACATTGGCCGCGGTGCGCACGACCCCTCCGGTCACCACGCCGGGGTAGGTGACGCCCAGGTGCTCGGTCCAGCCGAACTCGCGGACCACGGCGGCGATGGTCTTGGCCACCGCGTCGGGCGTGGCGGGTTGCGGGGTGGCCAGCTTGAAGCGTTCGCCGATCAGTGCCCCGGTGTCGAGGTCGACCACGCCGCCCTTGACCCCGCTGCCGCCGACGTCGATGCCGAATCCGCGCCGCTGCGAGTCACCGCCGGCGTCCGGGTCTGCGACGGGGGACTCAGTGGCGGTCATAGGCGCTCCTTCAGCACACGGCCGGCGGGTACCCGGCAAGCGTCTCGCGTTCCACACACTATCGGCTCGACCATGCTCCCGCGTGACTGTCGGGCAACCGGTCGGCGACATTCCGCGCCGAAAGTGGTGCGATGGCGCAGTGACCGAAATCCACAGTGACCCGGTGACGCTGCGCGAGGTGGCCGACCAGTTGGCCGACGAGGCCGCGGCATTCGTCCGGCGCAGGCGCGCCGAGGTGTTCGGCGCGGCGGGCCCGTCGGACGGGGGTGCGGTGCGGTCGAAGAGCAGCCGCACCGATCCCGTGACGATCGTCGACACCGAGACCGAACGGTTGTTGCGGGAGCGGCTCGCCGTGTTACGCCCCGGCGAGCACGTGCTGGGCGAGGAGGAGGGCGGCGCGGCCGGGGTGCGCGCCGGACGGATCACCTGGGTGCTCGACCCGATCGACGGCACGGTGAACTTCGTCTACGGCATCCCGGCGTACGCGGTGTCGGTGGCCGCCCAGCTCGACGGCGAATCGGTGGCGGGCGCCGTCGCCGACGTGGCGGCGGGGGTGGTGTACTCCGCAGCGCGCGGCCATGGGGCGCAGGCGCGGGACGGCGTCGGTACCCGCCCGCTGCGGTGCAGCGACGCCGACGAGCTGGCGCTGGCGCTGCTGGGCACCGGTTTCGGCTACGCGCCGCAGCGGCGCCGGGAGCAGGCCGAGATCCTGACCCGCGTGCTGCCGCTGGTGCGTGACATGCGGCGCATCGGCTCGTGTGCCCTCGACCTGTGCATGGTCGCCGCCGGCCGGCTCGACGCCTACTACGAGGACGGCGTCAACGTGTGGGACTGGGCGGCGGGTGCACTGATCGCCGCGGAGGCCGGTGCCAGGCTGTCGCTGCCGCCGCCCGACGGCGGGGTGGGCGGCGCAGGCCTGGTCGTCGCCGCCGCGCCCGGTGTGGCCGCCGAATTGACCGACGTGCTCCGCGGGGCGGGGCTGGGCTGAGGCCGCCCGTCAGCAGCCCGTGCCGTGGATCTTCTCGACCAGCGTGGGATCGGCGGCCGCGGTCGCGTCCGGGCGCAGGCTGGCCAGCACCGCCTCGATGTCGTCGCTGGCGTTCAGTTCGCTGAACTCGGTGCCGATCGCCAGATCCACGACCGGGTCGGGGCGCTCGTCCTCGAACAACTCGGCGCAGGGCGCCACCAGCCAGAGCGCCGCCGCGGCGGCCCGGCCGGAGGGCCCGAACCGGATCTGGCCGTGGCATTCGAGCCGGGTACTCGCGTACACGGCGTCGTTGGCCGCCTCGGGCTGTGCGAAGCCGAGGTCGCGCAGCGCGCCGGCCACCTCGGCGGCCTGCCCGCCCTGCCCGCTGGCGTTGAGCACGCGGATCCGCGTGTCGGCGAGCTTGGCCGGCTCGACCTCGACCATGTCCGCGCCCGACACCTGGGTGCCCAGGGGCGGCGGCGTGGGTTCACCGGGCGCAGGCGCGGGCGGCCGGTTGCACACCGCCGCCTGGACGACATCGGGGGCCTGGTTCAGCGCCATCGACCACACCAGCATGGTCACCACCGCGAGCGCTGCCAGCGTGATCAGCGCGGGCAGGTAGTTGCGGCGACGGAACGGCCGACCGTGCTTGTCGAAGGCCGTGCCCTCGGTGATGTGGGAAACCACGTCTAGCACTCTAAGGCCTGGTGAGACGAAGGTTGTCTGCGGTGGGAGGCCACCCGGAGCAGCACTGTGATGTAAATCACAATGGAACGTGTGGCAGTACGGGCACGAATCGTTTGGGGAATGCGTTCGACGCTGGTACAAAGCACTGCTGCAAGATTTGATGGAGGGGACGAGGACGATGGCTACCGACTATGACGCTCCACGCCGCACGGAGACCGACGACGTCTCCGAGGATTCGCTCGAGGAGCTGAAGGCGCGGCGCAACGAAGCCCAGTCGGCCGTCGTCGACGTCGACGAGTCCGAATCGGCCGAGTCGTTCGAGCTGCCCGGCGCCGACCTCTCGGGAGAGGAGCTGTCGGTTCGGGTCATCCCGAAGCAGGCCGACGAGTTCACCTGTTCGAGTTGTTTCCTCGTGCACCACCGCAGCCGGCTCGCCAGTGAGAAGAACGGCATGATGATCTGCAGCGACTGCGCTGCCTGACGTCGGCTCAATCCTTGCGCAGCGCGGCGAGCACCCGGTCCGGGTGCCGCGTGCTGATCAACCAGTACGGCGTCGGGTCGTCCGGGTCGTCGAGCACCAGCAGGATCATCGGGCCGACCCACGCCCGGTGCACGACGTAGGCCGCCGGGTCGAGCTGTCGGCCCAGTGCCGCCGTCTTCGCCGACCGCGGGACCTCCGCGGACCGGGCGACGACGTCGACCGGCAGGTGCGCCTCGTTCACCCACAGTTCCGGACCGGAGTCGGGGCTCGTCTCGGGGCCGGGCAGCACCACCCGCACCTCGGTCCTGCTGAACCACACCAGGACCGCGGCGGCGACCGGCAACAGCACCGCGAACGGAAGCCAACCGGGCGCACTCCGTACGCCCAGGGTCACCTCGTACGCGATCAGCGCGCCGAGCCCCAGCCCGGGCAGCCACCACCACCACGGCACCCACAACCGCTCGCGGTAGCGCACCGTTTGTGTGGTCGCGCGCGTGTCTGACACGCGGGCCAGAGTAATCTGTGACGTCGTGTCCACCTCTCTGGCGGTTGTGCGCCTGGACCCCGACCTGCCGATGCCCAGCCGAGCCCATGACGGCGATGCGGGTGTCGACCTGTTCAGCGCCCAGGACGTCGAACTGGCTCCCGGCCAGCGCGCACTCGTGCCCACCGGCGTCGCCGTCGCCATCCCGCACGGGATGGTGGGGCTGGTGCACCCGCGCTCGGGTCTGGCTGCGCGCGTGGGACTTTCGATCGTCAACAGCCCCGGCACAGTTGATGCCGGCTATCGCGGCGAGATCAAGGTGGCACTGATCAACACCGACCTGCAGACCCCCATCGTCGTGCGCCGCGGCGACCGGATCGCCCAGCTGCTGGTGCAGCGGGTGGAACTACCCGATCTGGTCGAGGTGGCCTCGTTCGACGAGGCCGGTCTGGCAGGCACCACCCGTGGCGAAGGCGGCCACGGTTCCTCCGGCGGACATGCGAGTTTGTGATGGCATTCGGGAAACGTAAGAGCAGGGACGACATCGAGGCAGAATCCTCGGAGGCCGCGGCGGCCGCCGAAGCCGCCGAAGCGGAACTCGAGGGCCCGTTCGACATCGACGACTTCGACGATCCGGCCGTCGCGGAACAGGGCAGGCTCGATCTTGGGTCGGTGCTGATCCCGATGCCCGCCGCCGGCCAGGTGCAGGTGGAACTCAACGAGGGCGGCGTGCCGAGCGCGGTGTGGGTGGTGACGCCCAACGGCCGGTTCACCGTCGCCGCGTATGCCGCCCCGAAGTCCACCGGACTGTGGCGTGAGGTCGCCGGCGAGCTGGCCGACTCGCTGCGCAAGGACTCCGCCGAGGTGCGCATCCAGGACGGTCCGTGGGGCCGCGAGGTGGTCGGCACCGCCAGCGGTGTGGTGCGGTTCATCGGGGTCGACGGCTACCGCTGGATGATCCGCTGCGTCGTCAACGGGGTCGCCGAATCGGTGGACGCGCTGGCCGAGGAGGCACGCACCGCTCTGCGCGACACCGTGGTGCGGCGTGGTGACACGCCGCTGCCGGTGCGCACGCCGCTACCGATCCAGCTGCCCGAGCCGATGGCCGCACAGCTGCGTGCTGCGGCCGCCGCACAGTCGGGCGAACAGCAGCCGCAGGCCCCGGAGGCCGAGGAGCAGCAGCCGCCGCCCGAGCCGACCGCCAGGCGCAGCGCCCAGGGCTCGGCGATGCAGCAGCTGCGCACCATCACCGGCGGCTAGGTTCTCCCGTGATTTCGGCGCGCTGACGTTCGCCCGGCGAACGTGTCCGCGCCGAAATCACGCTTCTTGCAGGGCGGCCAGGCACGCCGCGCCCAGCACCGCCGGGTCGGCGCCCATCTCGTCGAGGGTGACCGTGCGCAGCGCCGCGCGCGGCGCCGCCGACACCCACTCGAAGCCGACCTCGACCGGATGCACCGGGTCGTCGGTCGCCGCGGCCACGCCCATCGGCGCCGCCAGCCGCTCGAGTTGTGGACACGTCGGCGCGACGTAGCAGGCCGCCTCGTCCATCGCCTCGGGCAGACCGGGCCACTGGCCCACCCACGACCGGGTCAGCTCGTCGGCCAACCATGCCGGGCTCGAGGCGCGCATCTGGGCGGTGGCCGCGGCCAGTCCGTCGCGGCGCAGCACCTCCGCCGAGTACCGGGCCGTGGCCGCGGCGGGCGCCGTCTCGGGGGAACCGGTCCACGGCGGCAGCGCGGCCAGGACGGCCACCGCGAGGCCGGGATTGTCGAGCGCCCACGCTGCGGCCACCGCCGCACCGATGGACACCCCGCCGACGGCGATCGGGCCCTCGCGGGCCGCCTCGTCCAGCGCCTCCCGGTAGCCGTCGACGAGCCGGTCCGGCCGGGGCGGGGGTGTCATCACGACCGCCCCGACATCGTGCAGGGCCGCGGAGAACGCCCGGTAGACGTAGTCGTCGTCGGACCCGGTTCCGGCCAGCAGCACCGTCGTCACCCCGCGCAGATCGACCGCCATTCCACGATCGTGCCGGGTGCGTCAAGCACGTCGCGCACCGGCTCATGGGGGCCCGCCGCAACGTCGGCGTGGCGCGGCGCACCCCGCGTGGCAAAAGGGAACGCAGAGGTCTACCGTGGCGTTGGATTGGGTAGACCCAGAGTGGATCTGCATTAGTCAGGAGAGACCATGGCCACGGCCGAAGGGTATCTGCGCCGGCTCACCCGACGCCTGACGGAGGACCCCGAGCAACTCGATGTCGAGGAACTCTCCGATGAGGCCGCGGGCACCGGCGCACAGAAGGTGATCGACTGTCAGCGCGGGCAGGAAGTCACGATGGTCGGCACGCTGCGCAGCGTCGAGGCCAACTCGAAGAACTGCGCAGGCGGCGTCCGCGCGGAACTGTTCGACGGCACCGACTCGGTGATGCTGGTGTGGCTCGGCCAGCGCCGCATCCCCGGCATCGAGTCCGGGCGCACCCTGCGGGTGCACGGCCGGATCGGCAAGCTCGAGAACGGCGTCAAGGCGCTGTACAACCCGCACTACGAAATTCAGAAGTGAGCAGGGAGATCCGGAGTTGACTTCGCCCGGAGACCAGCCGGGCAAGCCCACGAGCGCGCAGGCCCTGCTCGCCCAGATGGGCGGCGTCAGCGGTCTGATCTATTCCTCGCTGCCGGTCGTGGTGTTCGTGCCGGTGTCCTCGGCCGCCGGCCTGGTTCCCGCGATCTGCGCGGCGCTCGGCGTGGCCACCCTGATTCTCATCTGGCGCCTGATCCGGCGCGAGACCACCCAGCCCGCGATCTCCGGGTTCTTCGGCGTCGCGTTCTGCGCGCTGATCGCGTACCTGATGGGCGAATCCAAGGGCTACTTCCTGCTGGGCATCTGGATGTCGCTGTTCTGGGCCGCGGTGTTCGGCCTGTCGGTGGTCATCCGCAGGCCCGTCGTCGGCTACATCTGGGGCTGGGTCAACGGCCACGACCGCAGCTGGCGTGATGCACGCAAGGCGGTGCGGGCCTTCGACATCGCCACCCTGTTCTGGGTGCTGGTGTTCGCCTCGCGCTTCGTGGTGCAGGAGCACCTGTACGAATCCGACGAGACCGGCTGGCTGGGCTTCGCCCGCATCGCCATGGGCTGGCCGCTGACCGCCGTCGCCGCGCTGGTCACCTACTTCGCCATCCGGGCGGCTCAGCGCGCGCTGCACGCCGAGCGCGACGGGCACGCCGACCTGGACGCCCCGGACCCCGGCGGGTCCGTCGACGACGCCGAGACCGCAGACGCCCGGACCGACTGACCGGCCGGCGGGCACGCCATGGCCACGACGACGGGGTCCGACCGGTCGCTGATCGCGGTGGCGGTGCTGGCCTCGTTCGTGGCGTTCCTCGACGGTTCGGTGGTCAACCTCGCCCTCCCGGCGATCAGCGCCGACCTCGCACCCGGTTCGACGGGCGGGCTCGCGCTGGAGCAGTGGGTGGTGGACGGGTACCTGCTCGCCCTGGGTGCGCTCATCCTGGTGGCGGGCGCCGTGTCCGACCAGTTCGGCCGGCTCGCCGTGCTGCGGTGGGGCCTGGTCGTCTTCGCGGCCGCGTCGCTGCTGTGCGCGCTGGCGGCCAGCGGATGGCTGCTGGTGGCCGCCCGGTGCCTGCAGGGCGTCGGGGCGGCCTTCCTCGTCCCCAGCTCGCTGGCGCTGATCAACGCCCGGTTCACCGGCGCCGCGCAGGCCCGCGCCATCGGCACCTGGACGGCGTGGACCGGCACCGCCTTCATCGCCGGTCCGCTGCTGGGCGGGGTGCTGGTCGACGCGCTGAGCTGGCGGTGGATCTTCGGGGTCAACGTGATACCGCTGGCGGTCACGCTCTACCTCACCGTCCGGCTGCCCGCCGAGGTGTCGGGGGGCGGGCCGGCGGCGACCGGCGGCGGGGGGGGCGCGGGGGGGGGCCGGCTGAGGAGGGGGCCGCCGCTAGTGGGGGGTTGATTTTATAAAAAATTATATGTAGGTTGTGACGG
>NZ_JBFARC010000004.1:243048-700099 GCF_040674075.1 Mycobacterium sp. NPDC050551
ACCCCCGGCCGCCCCCCCCCCCCCCCCCCCCGCCCGCCCCCCCCCCCCCCCCCCGCCCCCCCCCCCCCGGGGGGGCCGCCCCCCCCCCGGCCCCCCCCCCTCGACGTGGTGGGCGCGGTGCTGGCGGCGGTGGGGCTCACCGGCACCGTCTTCGCCCTTATCGAGCAGCAGCGCCTCGGCCTGTCCGATCCGGCGGTGTGGGGGAGTCTGGCGGTGGGCGTGGTCTGCCTGCTGGCCTTCCCGTGGTGGGAGCGCCGCACGCCGCATCCGATGATGCCGCTGGGGATCTTCTCCGCGCGCAACTTCGCGGTCGGCAACCTCGCGACGGTCTTCCTCTACGCGGCCGTGTCGCTCACCACGCTCATCGTCGCGCTGTTCCTGCAGGAGGCGGCCGGGCTGTCGGCCACCGCGGCCGGGCTGGCCACGCTGCCGATGCCGCTGCTGTCGTTCCTACTGGCCCGCCGGTTCGGCGCGCTGGCCGGGCGGCACGGCCCGCGGCTGTACATGGCGATCGGTCCGCTGGTGGCCGCCGCCGGCGCCGTGCTGATGGCCACCGCCCACGAGCCCTTCGACTTCTGGACACAGATGCTGCCCGGCCTGGTGGCCTTCGGCCTCGGACTGTCGATCACGGTGTCTCCGCTGACGTCTGCCGTGCTGGCCGCGGTCGACCCCGCCCAGAGTGGTGTCGGTTCGGCGGTCAACAACGCGGTGTCGCGGGTGGCCGGTCTGATCGCCATCGCGTTCACCGGTGTGATCATCGGCGGGACAATGGATTTCGACGGTTTCCGGCAGGGCGTACTGGTGGTCGCGGGGCTGTTCGTGGTGGCCGGCGCGGTGTCGGCGGTGGGGATCCGCAACGATCGCGTCGACCTCGACCGGATCACCCCGGACGTCGCGGCGATCTGCCACGACCGCGTGACGCCGCCACCCGCCTACCGCTGAGCGGCGCTCACTTCGGGCGGTTCAGCAGCACGTCGCGCAGCTCGTCCTCGACCTCGGCGACCGCGACGAAAAGCAGTTCGTCACCACCCTCGAGCGGTTCGTCGGCCTCGGGCACGATCACCCGGGCCCCGCGCAGAATCGTCACCAGGGTGGCGTTGCGGGGCAGTTCCAGCCGCTTGACCGGTTTGCCGCCCCACGGGGTGTCGTCGGGCAGCGTGATCTCCACCAGGTTGGCCTGGCCCTTGCGGAACTCCATCAACCGCACCAGGTCACCGACCGCGACGGCCTCCTCGACCAGCGAGGCCAGCATGCGGGGTGTCGACACCGCGACGTCGACGCCCCAGTTCTCGTCGAACAGCCACTCGTTGCGGGGATCGTTGACCCGGGCGACCACCCGCTGCACGGCGAACTCGGTCTTGGCGAGCAGGCTGACCACGACGTTGACCTTGTCGTCGCCCGTCGCCGCGATCACCACGTCGAACTCCTCGAGGCGCACCGATTCGAGCTCGCTGAGCTCGCAGGCGTCGCCGAGACGCCAGTGCGCGGCGGGGATGGCGTCGACGTCGACATGGTCGGGGTTGCGTTCGAGCAGCGTCACCTCGTGATTGCTCTCGAGCAGCTCGCGGGCGATCGAGCGGCCGACGGCGCCGGCGCCGGCAATCGCGACCTTCATCGGGCCTCGCTGTCCTCGCTCGGCGGCAGCGCCGAGATGGCCAGCGCCTCGGCGATGTGACCGGCCACCGCGGCGATGTACACCTGGTCGCCGGCCTGGATCACGGTCTTGGGGTCGGGCAGCAGTCCGCTGCCGAACCGGATCAGGAACGCCACCCGACCGGCGGTGGCGGCCTCCAGGTCGGTGACCCGGCGGCCCACCCAGTCCTCGTGCAACGGCAGTTCGGCGACCCCGACGTTGCCCGACGGGTCACGCCACTTGGTGGTCTCGGTCTCCCGGGTGAGCACGTTGAGCAACCGGTCGGTGGTCCAGGGCACGGTGGCCACCGTCGGGATGCCGAGGCGTTCGTAGACCGCGGCGCGCTTGGCGTCGTAGATGCGCGCGACCACCCGTTCCACGCCGAAGGTCTCGCGGGCCACCCGCGCCGAGATGATGTTCGAGTTGTCGCCCGACGACACCGCCGCGAACGCGCCGGCGCCCTCGATGCCCGCGCGCAGCAGCACCTCGCGGTCGAACCCCATGCCCAGCACCCGCTCGCCGGGGAACTCGGGGCTCAGCCGGTGGAAGGCGGTGCTGTCGCGGTCGATGACGGCGACGTCATGGCCGATCCGCGACAGGCTGTCCGACAACGACGCGCCGACCCGGCCGCAACCCATCACCACTACACGCACCTGACGGTCCCTTTCAGACAGCACGCCGGCGGAGAAATGGACTTCGACTCCGCGCACGTCGAACGCTACCGCCAAACCCGACTGCGCTTACCCTTGGACCTCGTGTCCAAGCTTTCGACCGCAGCGCGTCGGCTCGTGCTGGGCCGGCCGTTCCGCAGTGACCGGCTGTCGCACACGCTGCTGCCGAAGCGGATCGCGCTGCCGGTCTTCGCCTCCGACGCGCTGTCCTCCACGGCGTACGCGCCGGAGGAGATCTTCCTGGTGCTGTCGGTCGCGGGTCTGACCGCCTACTCGATGGCGCCGTGGATCGGCCTCGCCGTCGCGGGCGTGATGCTGATCGTGATCGCCAGCTACCGGCAGAACGTGCACGCCTACCCGTCGGGCGGCGGCGACTACGAGGTGGTGACCACCAACCTCGGCCCGACCGCAGGCCTGACCGTCGCCAGCGCCCTGCTCGTCGACTACGTGCTGACCGTCGCGGTGTCGATGTCGTCGGCGATGAGCAACATCGGGTCGGCCGTGCCGTTCATCGGTCAGCACAAGGTGTGGTTCGCGGTCGCGGCGATCCTCATCCTGGCGTCGCTGAACCTGCGTGGCATCCGGGAATCCGGCACGGCCTTCGCGATTCCCACCTACGCCTTCATGATCGGCATGGCCATCATGCTGATCTGGGGTTTCGTGCAGATCCACCTGTTCGGCGAACCGTTGCGCGCCGAGTCGGCGGGCTTCGAGATGCACTCCGAACACGGTGACATCCTCGGCTTCGCACTGGTGTTCCTGGTCGCGCGCGCCTTCTCCTCCGGGTCGGCGGCGCTGACCGGCGTCGAGGCCATCAGCAACGGTGTTCCGGCGTTCCGGAAACCCAAGTCCCGCAACGCCGCGACGACGCTGCTGCTGCTGGGCGTCGTCTCCGTCACGCTGTTCATGGGCATCATCATGCTGGCCAAGGAGACCGGCGTGCAGATGGCCGAGCGGCCGCTGGAACAGCTGGGCGGCGCCCCGGCGAACTACCAGCAGAAGACGCTGATCGCCCAGCTCGCCGACGCGGTGTTCCACGACTTCCCGATCGGGCTGTTCCTGATCGCCCTGGTCACCGCGCTCATCCTGGTGCTGGCCGCCAACACCGCGTTCAACGGCTTCCCGGTCCTCGGATCGATACTGGCCCAGGACCGTTTCCTGCCGCGCCAGCTGCACACCCGTGGCGACCGGCTCGCGTTCTCCAACGGCATCCTGTTCCTGGCGTTCGCGGCGATCGCGTTCGTGGTGGCGTTCCAGGCCCAGGTGACCGCGCTGATCCAGCTCTACATCGTCGGTGTCTTCGTGTCGTTCACGCTCAGCCAGATCGGCATGGTCAGGCACTGGACCCGGCTGCTGCGCACCGAGACCGATCCGGTGTTGCGGCGCAAGATGATGCGCAGCCGGGTGATCAACGGCATCGGGCTGACGGCGACGGGCACCGTGCTGGTCATCGTGGTGGTGACGAAGTTCCTGGTCGGTGCGTGGATCGCGATCCTGGCGATGGTCATCTTGTTCGTGGTGATGAAGCTGATCCGCAAGCACTACGACACGGTGGCGCGCGAACTCGAGGAGCAGGAGGCCGAAGAGGGCGACATCGTGCTGCCGAGCCGCAACCACGCGATCGTGCTGGTGTCGAAGATGCATCTGCCGACGCTGCGGGCGCTGGCCTACGCGCGCGCCACCCGCCCCGACCAGCTGGAGGCCATCACCGTCAGCGTCGACGACGGCGAAACCCGTGCGCTGGTGCACAAGTGGGAGGACAGCGACATCAACGTCCCCCTCAAGGTGATCGCCTCGCCCTACCGGGAGATCACCCGACCGGTGCTCGACTACGTCAAACGGGTCACCAAGGAGTCGCCCCGCACGGTGGTCACGGTCTTCATCCCCGAGTACGTCGTCGGGCACTGGTGGGAGCAGGTGCTGCACAACCAGAGTGCCCTGCGGCTGAAGGGCAGGCTGCTCTTCGAGCCCAACGTGATGGTGACGTCGGTGCCGTGGCAGTTGAGCTCCTCGGAGCGGCTGAAGACGCTGGCGCCGCAGTCGGCCCCCGGTGACGCCCGGAGGGGCTTCCTGGAGTGAGCGCTGCCGCGCCGGCCGACCCCGGCGAACTCGTCGTCACCACCGGGCCCGCCGCCAACGGCGGCAGCTGCGTCGCGCGCCACGACGGCCGCGTGGTGTTCGTGCGCTACGCACTGCCGGGGGAGACGGTCCGGGTGCGGGTGGTCAGCAGTCGCGAATCCTATTGGCACGCAGATGTTCTCGAGGTGATCGAGCCGTCCGCCGACAGGATCGATTCGCTGTGCCCGATCGCGGGTGTCGACGGCGCCGGGTGCTGCGATTTGGCGTTCGCCGAACCGGACGCCGCCCGCCGGTTGAAGGGCGCCGTCGTCGCCAACCAGCTGGCCCGGTTGGGTGGCTACGAGTGGGGCGAGGGCGGCACGAGCGGTGAACCGGTCGCCGAGCCGGTCGGCACGCCTGCCGCCACCGGGTGGCGCACCCGGGTCAGGCTGGACACCTCGCCGGAGGGCCGGGCCGGCTTCCACCGCTATCACAGCCCGGTGCTGGTCGAGGACCTCGACTGCGCGCAACTGCCGCCCGGCATGCTCGACGGTCTCGCCGAGCGCAGCTGGCCGCCGGGGGCGCACGTGCACGTCGCGGTCGACGACGACGGCACCCGCCACGTCGTGCAGTCCGGGCCACGGACCGGCGGACGGTCGGCCACCGAGGTCGTGGAGGGCGGCTACGAGGCGGTGCAGCGCGTCGGGGAGCGGGTGTGGCGGGTACCTGTCACCGCGTTCTGGCAGTCCCACCGCGACGCCGCGCGGCACTACAGCGCGCTGATCGGCGAGTGGGCCCGCCTGCAGCCGGGCATGACGGCATGGGATCTCTACGGCGGCGCGGGCGTGTTCGCCGCGGTGCTCGCCGAAGAAGTGGGGGCGAGCGGCCGGGTGCTCAGCGTCGACACCTCACGTGGCGCGTCCCGATCGGGGCGTGCGGCGCTGGCCGACCTCGGCCAGGTGTCGGTGGTCACCGATTCGGTGCGGCGGGCGCTGGCGGCGGAGCGGCGGCCGGCCGACGTGGCGGTGCTCGACCCGCCGCGCACCGGCGCAGGCCGCGAGGTGATCGACCAGCTGGCGGCCGCGGGTGTGCCCCGGGTGATCCACGTGGGTTGTGAGGCGGCGGCGTTCGCGCGCGACGTCGGGCTCTACCGCGGACACGGGTACCGCGTCGAGGAGCTGCGGGTGTTCGACGCGTTCCCGCTCACTCATCACGTCGAGTGCATCGCGGTGCTGGCGGCCTAGCTGTCGGGCCGCTGGTAGACGTCGGGGACGCCGTCGTGGTCCGCGTCCCGGGTCTCCTCTTCGTGCACGGCGCGGTACTGACGGTTGCGCAGCCGCAGCACCACCGTCGCGAGCACGGCCGCCGTCAGCGACCCGACGAGCACGCCGATCTTCACGTGGTCCTCGCGGCCGCTGTCGTCGCCGTAGGCGAGGTCGCCGATGAGCAATGACACCGTGAAGCCGATGCCCGCCAGCATCGCCATGCCGAACACGTCGACCCAGCGCAGCGCACTGTCCAGCGACGCCCTGGTCACTGCGGCCAGCAACCGCGCGGTGCCGAAGACGCCGACGGTCTTGCCGACCACCAGGCCGAGCACGATGCCCATGGCGATGGGGTCGGTCAGCGCGTCGGTCAGTCCCGTCAGGCCGCCGACCGTCACACCGGCGGCGAAGAACGCGAACACCGGGATCGCCACGCCCGCCGACAGCGGCCTGATCCGGTGCTCGAAGTGCTCGGCGAGACCCGGCCCGGCGTCGGGTCCGCCCGCGGCCCGGCTGCGCACCACGGGAACGGTGAAGCCCAGCAGCACTCCGGCCACCGTCGCGTGCACGCCGGATTCGTGCATCAGCACCCACGTCGCGAGGGCGAGCGGCACCAGCAGCCACCACGACCGGACCCGGCGCTGCACCAGCACCGCGAACAGCGCCAGTGGCACGGCGGCCGCGGCGAGCGCCCACAGCTTGATCTCCTCGGTGTAGAACACCGCGATCACCGTGATCGCCAGCAGGTCGTCGACCACGGCCAGGGTGAGCAGGAACATGCGCAGCGCCGCAGGAAGATGCGTCGAGATGACGGCCAGCACCGCGACCGCGAAGGCGATGTCGGTGGCCGTCGGGATCGCCCAGCCGCGGGTGGCGCCGTCACCGACCGGGTAGGTCATCGCCACGAAGATCAAGGCCGGCACCACCATCCCGCCGACGGCGGCCGCGATGGGCAGCGCAGCGCGGCGCGGGTCGCGAAGATCGCCGGCGACGAACTCGCGCTTGAGCTCGAGCCCGACGACGAAGAAGAAGATCGCCAGCAGACCGTCGGCGGCCCAGGTGCCCAGTGTCAGGTCGAGGTGCAGTCCGAAGCGGTCGGTGCCGACGGACAGGTCACGCAGCGCCGTGTAGGACGCCGACCACGGCGAATTGGCCCAGCCGATCGCCACCACCGACGCCACGAGCAGGACGGCCCCGCCGACGGTCTCCTGGCGCAGGACATCGGCGACGCGCGACGCCTCGGCCCACGACCCACGGGACAGCAGGCGGCGCGGCAGCGGGCCGGACCCGCCCGATTCCGTCTGCGGGTTCTGTGACACAGCCGACACCTCGTCTCATCGACATCCACCGAACCGCGGGCCCGGGACGGGCATCCGCGGTGCCGACCAGACTTCCCGGCGCACCGAGGAGGAAGTGTACCGAGGCGCGTGACGCGCACTGTGACGTGATTGTGAAGGTCCCGGCTCGACAGGACCCGTACCGGTCGCCGTGCGTAAACTGGTCGAATGCTTGAACAGATCCGCGGTCCCGCTGATCTGCAGCACCTGACTCAGTCCCAGCTCAGCGCTCTGGCGGGCGAGATTCGCCAGTTCCTGATCCACAAGGTCGCTGCAACCGGTGGACACCTCGGCCCCAACCTCGGTGTCGTCGAACTGACGTTGGCCCTGCACCGGGTCTTCGACTCGCCGCACGACCCGATCATCTTCGACACCGGCCACCAGGCCTACGTGCACAAGATGCTGACGGGCCGCAGCCACGAGTTCGAGACCCTGCGCAAGAAGGACGGGCTGTCGGGCTATCCGTCGCGCAGCGAGAGCGAGCACGACTGGGTGGAGTCCAGCCATGCCAGTTCGGCGCTGTCCTACGCCGACGGGCTGGCCAAGGCCTTCGAGCTCACCGGACACCGCAACCGGCACGTGGTCGCCGTCGTCGGCGACGGCGCGCTCACCGGCGGTATGTGCTGGGAGGCGTTGAACAACATCGCCGCCGCGCGCCGGCCGGTGGTGATGGTCGTCAACGACAACGGCCGCAGCTACGCGCCGACCATCGGCGGCTTCGCCGACCACCTCGCTGCGCTGCGCCTGCAGCCGGGCTACGAGCGGATCCTGGAGAGCGGACGCAAGGCGATGCGCGGCGTGCCCGTCATCGGCGAGGTCTGCTACCAGTGCATGCACAGCATCAAGGCGGGCATCAAGGATGCGCTGGCCCCGCAGGTGATGTTCACCGACCTCGGCCTGAAGTACGTCGGCCCCATCGACGGCCATGACGAGCACGCGGTCGAGTCCGCCCTGCGGCACGCCCGCGGGTTCAACGCCCCGGTCGTCGTGCATGTCGTCACCCGCAAGGGCATGGGGTACGCGCCGGCCGAGAACGACGAGGCCGACCAGATGCATGCCTGTGGCGTCATCGACGTCGCGACCGGCCAGGCCACCAAGGTCGCCGGACCGGGCTGGACGTCGGCGTTCGCCGAGGCGCTGGTCAACTACGGCGCCAAGCGCCGCGACATCGTGGCGATCACCGCCGCCATGCCGGGTCCGACCGGTTTGTCGGTGTTCCGCGACCGCTTCCCGGACCGCTTCTTCGACGTGGGCATCGCCGAGCAGCATGCGATGACGTCGGCCGCCGGGCTGGCGATGGGCGGGCTGCACCCGGTGGTCGCCATTTATTCGACGTTCCTGAACCGGGCGTTCGACCAGATCATGATGGACGTCGCGCTGCACAAGCTGCCGGTCACCATGGTGCTCGACCGCTCCGGGGTCACCGGCAGCGACGGCGCCAGCCACAACGGCATGTGGGACCTGTCGCTGCTGGGCGTGGTCCCGGGCATGCGGGTCGCCGCGCCGCGCGATGCCACCCGGCTGCGCGAGGAACTGGGCGAGGCGCTTGACGTCAACGACGGTCCTACCGCCATCCGGTTCCCGAAAGCCGATGTGGGCGAGGACATCCCGGCAGTCGAACGACGGGGTGTGGTCGACGTGCTCGCGGTGCCCGCCGCCGGTATGGGTGACGACGTGCTTCTGGTCGCCGTCGGGCCGTTCGCGGCGATGGCGCTGGAGGTGGCCGAGCGGCTGCGCAACCAGGGCATCGGCGTCACCGTCGTGGATCCGCGCTGGGTGCTGCCGGTGCCCGAGGCCATCGCCGAGCTGGCCCGCGCGCACAAGCTGGTGGTCACCCTCGAGGACAACGGCGTCGCGGGCGGCATCGGGTCGGCGGTGTCGGCCACGTTGCGCCGCAGCGAGATCGACGTACCGTGCCGCGACGTGGGGCTGCCTCAGCAGTTCTTCGCGCACGCCTCCCGCAGCGAGGTGCTTGCCGATGTCGGCATCACCGACCGGAACATCGCGCGCCAGATCACCGGATGGGTGGCGGCGCTGGGCACCGCGGTCTCGGAGTCCGAGGTCAGCGAGCGCCTCGACTAGTCCTGGGGCGCTGCGCTACTCAGCGCGTCGGCCAGCACGGGCACCACGAGTTCGCGCTGCCACGGGCGCACCCGCGCCTCGATGAGGAACTCCTCGATTGCGGCGGTGGCGTCCCCGGACTCCGGGGGCTGCCAGTCCCAGCACAGCCGGCGCACCACCTCCGGGGTGATCAGGTTCTCCGCAGGCACCGTGACGCGCTCGGACACTGCGGACAGTGCGGCGCGGGCGGCCTCGAGCCGGGCCGCGGCCTCGGGTTTGCGCCGGGCCCAGCGCGACGGCGGCGGCGGTCCGTTCGACGTTTCGGCGGAGTCCGGCGGGTCGTTGTTCTCCCGCGCCCGGATCAAGGCGTCGAGCCACACCTGCGCGCTGCGGCGCTGCTTCGAGCCGCCGAATATCGGCAGCGCAGTGAGCTTCTCCACGGTGTCGGGGTCGGTGGTGGCGGCGTTGACGATCGCCGCGTCGGGCAGGATCCGCCCCGGCGCGATGTCGCGGCGTCGGGCGATGTGGTCACGGGTGGTCCACAGCTCGCGCACGGCGGCCAGCGCCCGCGGATTGCGCACCTTGTGGATCCCCGACGTCCGCCGCCACCGGTCACGCCGGGTGGGGGACGCCTCGAACGTCCGCAGGTGCTCGAATTCCTGTGCGGCCCAATCGGTCTTGCCCTGCTCCTCGAGCACCGCGGCGATCGCGTCGCGCAGCTCGAGCAGCACCTCCACGTCCAGCGCGGCGTAGTTGAGCCAGTCCGCGGGCAGCGGCCGCTTCGACCAGTCCGCCGCGCCGTGGCCCTTCATCAGCTGCAGCCCGAGGAGTCGTTGCACCATCGCCGCGAGGTTCACCCGTTCGAAGCCGGCGAGCCGGCCGGCCAGTTCGGTGTCGTAGAGCCGCGCCGGGCGCATTCCGATCTCGGCCAGGCACGGCAGATCCTGGTCTGCGGCGTGCAGCACCCATTCGTCCTCGGCCATCACCGCGGCCACCGGCGCCACCACGTCGATCGGTGAATCGCCGTGGTTCACCGGGTCGATCAGCACGGTGCCCGCCCCGGCGCGCCGGATCTGCACGAGGTAGGCCCGGTTGGAGTAGCGGAAGCCGGACGCGCGTTCGGCGTCGACGGCGAACGGTCCGTGCCCGGAGGCCAGCAGTTCGGCCGCGGCCGCGATCTCGGAACGGCTGACGGACAGATTCGGCACCCCGTCGGCCGGGGCCAGCAGCGGAATGGCCTCGGGCTCAACCGGTGTGGTGTCGGGATCCGCGTCGGTGTCGTCCGGATCGGGGGGAAGCGCCTCGGTCATGTCAAGCGCGGGTGCGTGAGCTCAGGTCGGTCACCCCGGTCGGCGGAAGTCCGGCGGCATGCTCGAGGACTTCGCAGAACGCCTCGACGTGGGGTCCGAGTTCGAGGTTCGTCGCGGTCCACGACGCCCGCAGTTCGAGTTGGTGGGCGCGCGGCGGACCCGAGATGTCGCCGTAGCGCACCGACGTGGTGGCGGTGACGGTGCCGCCCAGTGCGGTCACGTGCTCGGCCCGCGAATCCAGCGCCTCCACCAGCCAGCTCCACGCCACTTCCGGCAGCAGCGGGTCCACCGCCTCGCTGGAGTCGAGGTCGGCCTGGATGTAGGCGACCAGCCGCATCGTGCCGTCCCACGCCTCGGCGCCCTCCGGGTCGTGCAGCAGGATGAGCCGGCCGAACGCGTCGCCCTCCGAACGTTCGGGGACGATCGTGGTGTCGGGGTGGCGGACCTCGGCGCCCAGTGCGTAGCTGTAGGGCGCCAGCCGCTGCGGCGGCCGGATCGGACCGAGCTCGATCTCCGACCGCACGGTGGTGGCGTTCATCGCCGCCACCGCCGTACGGAACTGAGCCGGTTCGCCTGCGGTCACGCCGTTTGACGCTAGACCCATCCGGCCGGGCGTGTCGTCAGGCGCGCCGAATTCGATCATGAACCCCGCTACGCCGGATCCCGTCAACTGGTGCACCGTGGATCCGCGGGCTGATGAGACGATGATCACCATGCCTGAACGGCTTGCTGACGCCATCGAAGAACTCTCGAAACCGAACCGGTCCGACGCCGAACCCGAAGAACAGAGCCCACCGGACGCTCCGCGTCGGCGCCGTCGGCTCGTTCGCTACACCCCCGCGCCGGTACTCGCGGTTCTGGTCGCCGCCGCGGCGGTGGCCGCGGGCTGGGCGGTGTACTGGGCGCTCGGGCTGCCCGCGGTCTCGTCGCGGGCGCATGACGCGGGGCTGCCGTTCGGGGCGCTGCGCCTGGCGTGCGCGGTGGTGGCCGCCCTGCTGGTGGGGGCGGCCGTCGCCCGGATCTGTCACCCGGCGCAGACACTGCGGCGCGAATTGCGCAGCAGCCTGACCGCCTCTCGCAGGCGCGCCACCCGAATCCCGCTGTTCGGCGCCGTGGTGCTGGCAGCCGTCCTGGGCGCCGGGGTGGCCGCGGTACTCACCTGGAAACTCACCGGTGAGGTGTTTCCGGCGGGCGCCACCGACACCTCCTCCTCGACGCTGCGCGCCGCGCTGCCGCTGCTGATCGGCGCCGCCGTGGCGGTGCTGGTCGTGCTGGTGTTCCGGCGGCAGCTCGACGCCGAGCGGGGCCGCTTCGCCGAACGCTTCGGCGCGGCTTCGGCGCAGCTGGGTGACGCCGAGGCGGCGACCCGGATCGCCGGGGTGTTCGCGCTGGCCGCAGCGGCCGACGAGAGCTCGACGTTCGCCCGTAGGCAGCAGTGCATCGACGTGCTGTGCGGCTATCTGCGGCTGCCGTATGACCCCGAGTTCGGCGCCAACCACCTCGCCGAGCTGGTCTCCACCACCACCTGGACCGCCACCGCGCCTGCGACGAACATCGAGGAGAGCCGCAGGCAGGCCATCCGGCAGAACGACGGGGCGGTCCGCCAGACCGTCGTGCGGGTGATCGCCGGCCGGTTGCAGCGCGACGCCGACGCGTCGTGGGCCGGAAACGACTTCGACTTCACCGGCGTGCTGTTCGAGGACGCGTCGTTCGCCGGGGCGGTGTTCCGCGGCCGCCGGGTGCGCTTCGACGGGGCGACCTTCAGCGGCGACGCCACGTCGTTCGAGGGCGCCGCATTCGACGCCGACCGGGTGTCGTTCGACGGGGCGCGGTTCGTCACGCCGGTCACCACCTTCGCCAGCGCACGGTTGCGGGCCGGGCAGGTCTCGTTCGACCGGGCGGTGTTCGACGGCGCGGACGTCTCGTTCGAGGACATCCGCTTCAACGGCGAGGACGTCTCCTTCCGCGAGGTGGCCTTCGCGGGGGACAGCACGTCCTTCGCGCGCGCGAAGTTCAAGTGCCTGCACGCGGCGTTCGACGCGCCGGTGACGTGGCGCGCCGTCACGTTCGACTGGGAGAAGCCCGAGACGCCGGGCGGCAGCCCGCAGACCATCCCGCGGTGCATCGGCCCGCGGCCGTGGCCGCCCACACTGTCCGAGGACCAGCTGGTGGAGAAGAAGGGTGTCCGCAAGAGCATAGAGGCCGCCCTCGGCTGATCCGCCCGACGCCCGGTGTCGTGCCGCGTGGCAGCATTGGACGCGATGAATATGCGTCGTGAGCTGCCCGAGTCGCCCTACCTGGCCGCCGCGGCCGGCCGCAAGCCCCACCGGGTGCCCGTGTGGTTCATGCGGCAGGCCGGCCGGTCGCTGCCGGAGTACCGCGAGCTGCGGGCGAAGAACACCATGATGCAGGCGTGCTTCGACGCCGAGCTGATCACCGAGATCACCTTGCAGCCGGTGCGCAGGCACGGCGTCGATGCCGCAATCCTGTTCTCCGACATCGTCGTTCCGCTGCGGGCCTCGGGCATCGCGTTGGACATCGTGCCCGACGTCGGCCCGGTGATCGAGCACCCGATCCGCACCGCCGACGACGTGGCGGCACTGAGACCGCTCGAGCGCGAACAGGTTGCGCCGGTGGCCGACGCGATCGGGATGCTGGTGCGCGCGCTCGGGGACGTGCCGCTGATCGGCTTCACCGGCGCGCCGTTCACGCTGGCGTCCTATCTGGTCGAGGGCGGTCCGAGCAAACACCACGAGCGCACCAAGGCGATGATGCTCGGCGAGCCCGACACCTGGCATGCGTTGATGACCGCGCTCACCGACGTCACCATCGGCTTCCTGCAGGCGCAGGTCGATGCCGGGGTGGACGCGATCCAGGTGTTCGATTCCTGGGCGGGCACGCTGTCGCTCGCCGACTACCGCGGCTATGTGCTCCCGCACACGGCACGGGTGTTCGCCGCTCTTGCGCCCGCGGGCGTGCCGATGACGCACTTCGGGGTGGGCACCGCCGAACTTCTCGGCGCGATGAGCGAGGCGGTCGCGGGACGAGGAGCACCCGGTGTGGTCGGGGTGGATTGGCGCACATCGCTGGCCGACGCCGCCGCCCGCGTCGACCCCGGGATCGCGTTGCAGGGCAACCTCGATCCCGTCGTGCTGCTCGCGGGATGGCCGGTGGTGGAGCGCGCGGTGCGCGCGGTGGTCGAGGACGGCAGGCGTGCGGTGGACGCCGGCGCCGCGGGGCACGTGTTCAACCTCGGCCATGGCGTGCTGCCCGCCACCGATCCCGGCATCATCACCCAGGCTGTCGAACTGGTGCACTCGTTGTGACGGCCCGCTACTGCGTTGTCGGAGGCGGCATTTCCGGTCTCGTCGCCGCCTACCGGTTGCGGGTGGCGAGCGGCCCGGAGGCCGACATCACGCTGTTCGACCCCGCCGACCGGCTCGGCGGGGTGCTGCGCACCGAACGGGTCGGCGGGCAGCCGCTCGATGTGGGGGCGGAGGCCTTCATCGCCCGCAGGCCCGAGGTGCCGGCACTGCTGGCCGAACTGGGCCTGTCGAACAGGCAGATCGGCACCACGGGTGTCCGGCCGCTGATCTACAGCCGGGGCCGGCTACACCCGATGCCGCAGGGCACCCTGCAGGGCATCCCGGCGCAGGCGTCTGCGCTGGCCGGCCTGGTGGACGACGCCACCCTGGCCCGTGTCGCCGACGAGGGCGCCCGCCCGCTGGCATGGGACCCCAGCGCTGATCCCGCGGTCGGCGCCGTGGTGGGCGAGCGGTTCGGCGACCAGGTGGTCACCCGTTCGGTCGACCCGCTGCTCGCCGGGGTGTACGCCGGATCGGCGGCCACCATCGGCCTGCGGTCGGCGGTGCCGACGCTGGCGTCGGCGCTCGATCGCGGCGCGCCGTCGCTGACCGACGCGGTGCGCCAGGCACTGGCCGGCGCGGGGCCGGTGACGGGTTCGGTGTTCGGCGCCGTCGAGGGTGGTTACGCGGTGCTACTGGACCACCTCGTCCGGCAGGCGGACGTGCGCTGGGCGCAGGTCGCCGTCGAGCGCGTCGACCGCTCCGGGCAGGGCTGGTCGGTGGTCGACGACGAGGGCACCGCGTGGCCCGCGGACGCCGTCGTGCTGGCGCTGCCCGCGCCGGGCCTGCCGCGGGTGATCGAGGCGGTGGCGCCGCGGACCGCGGCTGCTGCCCGCCGTATCCCGGTGGCCTCTGCGGCACTGGTGGCGTTGGCCCTGCCGGGCGGCACCCCGCTGCCACAGCAGTCGGGGGTGCTGGTCGCCGGGGGCGAGCGCCTGCATGCCAAGGCGATCACGCTGTCGTCGCGCAAGTGGGGCCGGCGAGGGAACGTCGAGCTGGTCCGGCTGTCCTACGGCCGCTTCGGCGACGATCTGGCCCGCAGCGCCGGCGACGAGGACCTGCTGTCCTGGGCCGCGCGGGATCTCGAGGACGTCTTCGGCATCCGCGCCGAGCCGGAGGACAGCCACGTGCACCGGTGGATCGACGCGATGCCGCAGTACGGGCCCGGCCACGCCGCCCTTGTGGCCGAGTTGCGCGCCGGCCTGCCGCGCGGGCTCGCGGTGGCGGGCGGGTACCTCGACGGCATCGGCGTCCCGGCCTGTGTGGCGTCGGCCACCCGGGCGGCGGCCACGCTGCTGGCGCCGTCGGGCGTGGCACGATAGGTCCATGGCCAAGCTCGATTACGACGCCCTCAACGCCATGATCCGGTACTCGATGATCTCGGTGTACGCGGCGACGCCCGGCGCGCTCGGCGAGGACCGCGGGGCGGTCGTCGACGAGACCGCGACGTTCCTCAAGCAGCGCGAGGACGACGGCGTGGTGGTCCGCGGTGTCTACGACGTGGCGGGACTGCGAGCCGACGCCGACTTCATGGTCTGGACGCACGCCGACAACGTCGAGGCGCTGCAGGCCACCTACTCGGACTTCCGGCGCAGCACCACGCTGGGCCGCGCGAGCACGCCCGTATGGAGCACCGTGGCGCTGCACCGTCCCGCCGAGTTCAACAAGGGCCATGTGCCAGCGTTCGTGGCCGGCGAGCCCGCGGGCGACTACATCTGCGTCTACCCGTTCGTGCGGTCGCTGGACTGGTACGTGCTGCCCGACGAGGAACGCCGCCGCATGCTTGCCGAGCACGGCATGGCCGCCCGCGGCTACAAGGACGTGCGTGCCAACACCGTCCCCGCGTTCGCGCTCGGGGACTACGAGTGGATCCTGGCGTTCGAGGCGCCGGAGCTGCACCGCATCGTCGATCTGATGCGCGATCTGCGCGCCACCGACGCGCGCCGCCACGTTCGCGAGGAGACCCCGTTCTTCACGGGTCCGCGGGTCGGGGTCGAGGAACTCATCGCCCGGTTGCCCTGACTGCCGCTCGCTGAATTTGCTCATGCTGCGCGCTAGGTTCCGTCTTGCCGACGCGCGCGACTGTGGGAAATCGGCTAGTCTCCGCCCTGGCGTGTAGAGCACGCAATAAGCACGCAGCGCTGCCGTTCGGCAAAGAATTGCCATCGTTCGATGGCGACGTGATCGGCTTTGCTAAGATCGGCACTTCGGGTGCGCACACGGCGAGGAGAATTCCATGCGACTCAGGTCGGTGCGGACCATCGCCGTCGCCACCGCCCTGACCGCCGTCGTCGCGGTGTGGACGGTGGCCGGGTGGGGCGGGCCGCGCACCGTCCTGGTGATGAGCGACCTCGCCTTCGTGTTCCTCGGCATGTTCTCCACCGGCTGTGCCGTCCTGGCCGTCCGTGCGACGCGCGGCCGCCAGCGAGCGGCGTGGCTGTCGCTGACCGTGGGCCTGATCGGCTGGACGGTCGGCGAGATCTTGTGGGCCTACTACGAGCTCATCCTCGGCCGCTCGCCGTTCCCGTCGCCGGCCGACGCGGCCTACCTGGTCTTCCCCGTCGGCGCCGGTCTGGCATTGCTGCTGTTCCCGGCGGGTCACACCGGCCAGTCCCGGACCCGGTTCGTTTTGGACGGACTCATCGTCGCCGGGTCGCTGTTCGTGGTGTCGTGGGTGACGGTGCTGCGGCGGGTCTACGAGGCGGGCGGGGAGAGCCTGTTCTCGCTCTCGCTGTCGTTGGCATACCCGGTGTCGGACCTCGTCGTGCTCACGGTGGCGGTGCTGGTGCTGGGCCGAACCCGGGCGGGGCAACGGCTGCCGCTGGTGCTCGTGGCCGTCGGCGTCGCGTTCATGGCGGTCTCCGACAGCGGATTCGCCTACCAGGTCGCCGAGGACAGCTACTACGCGGGCATCTTCGACCTGGGCTGGCTGGCCGGTCTGCTGATGACGGGCGTCGCCGCACTCGTCGGCCGGGACGCTGCGGACGAGGACAACGACGTGCCGCAGATCCCGTCGCAGGCGTCGGCACTGCTGCCCTACGTGCCCCTGCTGCTGGCGGGTGTGGTGGGCACCATCGAATTCCTGCCCCACATGACCACCGGTCCGGTCGTACCCGTGGCGCTCGGCCTGGTCTTGGCGGTGTTGCTGCGGCAGTTCGTCGTGGTCACCGAGAACCGGCGGCTGCTGAACGTCGTCGCCGACCAGGCGCTGCGCGACCCGCTGACCGGGTTGGCCAATTACGCCCTCTTCAACGACCGGCTGACCCACGCGATGCAGTTGCGGCAGCGCGACGACCGGGCGGTGGCCCTGCTGTCGCTCGACCTCAACGACTTCAAACTGGTCAACGACAGCCTCGGCCACCCCGCCGGTGATGCGCTGCTGATCCGGGTCGCCGAGCGGCTGGTGGGCTGCGTGCGCACCGGTGACACCGTGGCCCGGCTGGGTGGCGACGAGTTCGCGGTTCTGCTCGAGGGCCGGGTCGACCACTCGCACCGCGTCGCGCACCGGGTGGTCGAGGTGTTCGACGAGCCGTTCGTGATCGACGGCCATCAGCTGCTGATGCGGCCCAGCGTCGGGCTCGCCGTGGCGAGCTTCGAGAATCAGGCCGACGAGCCGGACCTGACCGCCGAGAGTCTGTTCAAGCAGGCCGATCTGGCGATGTACGCCGCCAAACGCTCGCGCACCGGCGGCGTTCACGTCTTCAGCAGCGAAATGGCGCTGCTGTATCCCGAGGACGCCGGGTGGTCCGCCGGGCAGAGCGGCAAGCGTGGCGGGGGAGCCGACGCGGTGCGGCTGCTCGGTGAGCTCCGCCACGCCATTGACCACTACGGGCTGACGCTGGTCTACCAGCCGAAGATCGATCTGCAGACCGGCGAGGTGGTCGGGGCGGAGGCGCTGCTGCGGTGGCCGCACCCGGAGCGCGGGATGCTGGCGCCCGACGAATTCCTGCCGCTGGTCCGCAGGCACGGTCTGATGGCGCCCATCACCCGGCTCGTGCTGAACATGGCCCTCGACGACGTGGCCCGCTGGTATCGCGCCGGCCTCGGCGTGCCCGTGGCGATCAACCTGTTCGCGCCCGCGGTCGCCGACGTCAAGCTCCCCGCACGGATCGCCGAGGCACTCGAACACCGCCACCTGCCCGCGGACGCACTCACCGTGGAGATCACCGAAGACCTGCTGCTGGACAACATCAGCCGCACCCGCTCGGTGCTCAACGACCTGCGCGAGCGCGGGATACGGGTGGCCATCGACGATTTCGGCAGCGGCTACTCGGCGCTGAGCTATCTGCGCGAACTGCCCATCGACGAGGTCAAGCTCGATCGGCGGCTCATCGCGCCGGTGGTCTCCGACCCTCGTGCGGCGGCGGTGGTGCGTGCGGTGGTGGACCTGACGAAGGTGCTCGGCATGGTCACCGTGGCCGAGGGCGTCGAGGACGCCAAGACCGCCGACCGGTTACGCGAGTTCGGCTGCGGGGTGGCGCAGGGCTTCTACTTCAGCCCGCCGGTCGACCCCGCGACGATGCTGGATCTGCTGGCCTGCGGTATCACCCCACCGGTGCCGGTGCCGGCCGCGGCGACGAGCTGACACCGAGCAATTCGCCGCAAATGCCCTGATGACGGCGCAGGCAACGGCATCATGAATGGATGAGCACCTGGGCATGGGTCGGCGCCACCTTGTTCGTCTCCGCAATGGCCACCGCACCCGACGCGCTCGCACAGGAACCCAGTGGCGAACAGTGCCCGCCGCGCAACGGCCAGAGCATCGTCATCACCGCCGGCGACATCGACTGCGTCACGGCGTCGGACTATGCGGCGCAGTACAACCCCAACGGCGACAAGTATCAGGTCATCGCGCCGTTCACCTGTTCGTCCGGCACGGCGATGACGGCGCCGCTGCTGTTCCAGTGCGTCGCCGACACCGAGGACCACGCCGAGTTCGCGGTCTACCCCGGGTAGCGCCGGCCTTCATCGGCCGCGAGTGTGAACCTGACGACGTTTGAGCGCGATTTTCGTCGTGACGTTCACACTCGACGCGTTCACGGTGCTTTCGGCACCAGGCGCAGCGAGATGGAGTTGATGCAGTACCGCTGATCGGTCGGCGTCGGATAGCCCTCACCCTCGAAGACGTGCCCGAGATGGCTGTGGCAGTTCGCGCACACCACCTCGACGCGCGGCATGCCCATCGAGTCGTCGGGGCGCAGGATCACCGCGTCGGAGTCGGCCGGGTCGAAGAACGACGGCCAGCCGCAGTGGGACTCGAACTTCTCGCTGCTGCGGAACAATTCGGCTCCGCAGGCGCGGCACTCGTACACACCATCGGTCTTGGTGTCGGTGTACTCGCCGGTGAAGGGGCGCTCGGTACCGGCCCGGCGTAGCACCGCGAACTCCTCTGCGGAGAGCTTGTCGCGCCACTGGTCGTCGGTCAGTTGCACCTTGGGCGTACTCATGGTTCCAAGTTAGCGCAGCGACGCCTCCGCGGACCCGGGGCGGGATACCGTGGGGCATGCGAGGGCGGTGGAGTGCACGGCCCGGTCGTCTGGTGCTTGCGGGCGATCTGGCCGGTACCGACGGCGTCGACATCGACCTGCATCACCACCCCGCGGTTCAGGTGACGGTCGGGCTCGACGGTGCGCTGGCGGTGGTGCTCGACGACGGTCGAACCGTGCTGTGCCGGGTTGCGGTCATCGCGAGCGGGACACGGCACGCGCTGCGGCCGGGCGGGGCGCGCATCGCGTTGTCGGCGTACGTGAACCCGGTGGGCCGCACCGGGGCGGTGCTCAACGGCCTCTGCCGCCGCGACGACGATGCAGGCGTGTGGACCGCACCGCTGGCCGACGACACCGCGGAACTGATCGCCGACTGCTGCCGGTCGGGCGATCTCCAGGGCGCGGCGGACGTCGCCGTGCGGGAGGTGCTGCGCACTGCGTGTGTCGACCCGGCCGACGGCCCGCCGGTGCACCCTGCGCTGCGCCGAGCCGTCGAGGTGGTGTCGTCGAGCATGCCCAAGCGGGCCGACCTCGTCGCGGTCGCCCGCGCGGTCGCGGTGTCACCGGATTACCTCGGTCGGCTGTTCCGCAGGCAGACAGGTGTGTCCTTCTCGGCGACCGCCCGGTGGTCGCGACTGCTCAGCGCGCTGCCGCATCTCGACCGCGGCGCGTCGGTCACCGATGCGGCCCACCTGGCTGGCTTCGCCGACGGCGCCCACGCCCACCGGGTGTGCCGGGAGCTCGCCGGCATCGCGCCGAGCCAGGTCGCGCAGCTTCTGGCGGAGAACAGGACGGATCCGTTCAAGCGCGCGTGACCCCGTCGCACGGACACTGATGTCATGCCGGTGATGTCGAGGATCGAGCGGGCATTCTGCTGTGGGGCGCTGTGGCGCCGCAGCACCGACGCCGTCGTGGGCACGCTGCAGGTCGACCGACTGGGCCGCGATGTCCTCGAGATCGGTTCTGGCAGTGGCGCGGTCGCAGCGGCGCTGCAAGACGCGCTGCCCGGTGCCTCGGTGACGGCCACCGATCTCGACCCGGTCATGGTGGCCACGGCCGATCGCCGCCTGCGGCCCTACCCGGCGGCACGCGCGGTGCCGGCCGATGCCACCGCCCTGCCGTTCGCCGACGAGGCGTTCGACTCGGTGGTCAGTTGCCTGATGCTGCACCACGTCATCGACTGGGAGACCGCGGTCGGGGAGATCGCCCGCGTGCTGCGCCCGGGCGGGGTGTTCGTGGGGTACGACCTGGTGCGCACCCCGGCCGCAACGTGGCTGCACCGCCTCGACAGGTCACCCTTCCGGCTGTTGACGCCGCCCGAACTCGGCGACGCCTGCAGGGCCGAGGGGCTGTCGGTGGACGTCGAACCGCGCTATCGCGGTCAGGCCATGCGCTTTCTGGCGACCCGGTGATGCGGCCGCACGAGCCGGTGCGGATCGTCAGCTGATCGCGGGCGCCTCGGGCTTCGACGGGGTGCTGGGCACGACCTTCTTCAGCCACGGCGGGTCGATGCCTTCGTAGAGGCGGCCGTCGTCCTTGGCGTCGAGGTAGCGGAAGTACAGCACGGCGAACACCACGACGAGCATCAGCGACCAGCCGTAGGTGATCTTCGCGTACTCCAGGAACCGCCCGGTCGTCGGCCAGTGGCCGAGCAGCCAGCGGTCCATCGTCATGAAGCCGTAGATCGCCAGCCAGGCAGGCCAGTTGCGGATCACCGAGTTCGGCAGCACCACTGTCATCAGGAACGGGAACAGCATCATCGAGTAGTAGCCCTGGCCCAGCGACAGCACCAGGAACGACGCGATCAGCAGCACGCCCGACGAGGTGAGCATCCAGAACCGCGGGTCGCGGGTGCGGTAGTGCCGGTACAACAGCACCAGCGACGCGGCCGCCAGCAGCGCGAACCCGAGCCGCAGCGCGAGGATCAGCCAGGTCGGCAGGCCGTAATAGATGCCGTTGCCCAGAATCGAGCTGTTGAAGTAGTCGCGGGTGCCGAAGATGTAGGGCACGGTGCGTGAGACGAAGTTCATCGGGTCACTGACCAGGAACCAGCCCGCGGCGTTGAACAGCAGCGGCACCCCGATCGCGCCGACGAACGGCCGCCACTGCCGGTTGAGCAGCGGCAGCAGCATCAGCGGCAGCAGCGACGGTTTGACCACCAGGGTCAGCCCGATGGCAATGCCTGCCAGCCACTCGTGCCCGCGTCTGCCGTCGAGCAGCCACAGGAAGAAGAGCGCCTCGGCCAGCAGGATGCAGCCGTTGATGTTGGTGAACACCAGCGTGTTGGTCACCGACTCGGTGCAGAACATCGCCAGCAGCAGCGCCGGCGCGGCGACCGAGGCCAGCGAGTACCGGAACAGCCGCAGCAGCACGTAGGCGGCGAGCACGATGGCCAGGGTGTTGAAGGCGACGAACCAATACCGCGACGCGTCGACCGGCAGGTAGCCGAACGGCGCGAGCAGCAGGGTGCCGCCGGGCGGATACAGGTAGTGCGGGTCGACGTGGTCGAAGTGCTCGTTGTAGATGTCGATGCCGAGCTTGAAGTTGACGACGGCGCGGTAGACCGGCGCGAAGTCGTCGGTGATGTAGCCGTTGGTGGCCAGCACATAGCTGCGGTGGATGATCGACAGGATCGCGACCGGCCACAACACCGACCGCAGGACGGTCGCGGTGCTCGGTGGCGTGGTGCGGGGCCGGAAGGCGTTCAGGATCGAATCGGTGAACGGCACGAGCGAAACTTACACCGGCGCTCCGGTGCCAGGGGCCGGCGGATCAGGCCGGGCAGTACGTGTCGGTCTCCGGTGGCGCGCCCTTGTCGAGGTAGCCGACAACGGGCGCCAGCGCGCATGGTGAGTAGATCGAGGCGCCGTGGCCGATGCCCTGCCACATCACCCGCTTGCTGTTGGTGCCGGCGTTGATGACCGTGGCGGCGACCGCGGCCACGCCCTCGTTGCCCACGATCGGGTCGTTCTGCACGCCGAGCAGCAGCACCGGCACCTTGAGGTCTTTAGGCTCCTCGGGCGCCGAACCGCTCGGCCAGTTGAGGCAGGTGACGAGGTCGAGCGCGCCGACGGCGCCGAACTGCGGGTAGAGCTTGCCCCACGCCACCACGAGTTCGCGGACCCGGTCGGGCGTCGGCCGGTTGAGGGCGTCGCTGCAGGCGTTGACGAACTGGCCGTCGCTCTGGCGCAGATCCTCGGCCCGGGTGACCAGCTCGCGCAGACCGCTGTCGTCGCCGCCGCGGGCTGCGGCCAGCGTGGCCGCCAGCTCGTTGGTGCTGGCCACGCGATCGCCGCGGGGGAAGGCCAGCGCGGTGGAGATGGCCTCGGCGACAGCGGACACCGACGCACCGCCGGGGCCGTCACCTGCCCGCGCGTCGGCCAGCAGGCCGTCGACCGCGGCCTTGGGATCCGGTCCCAGCGGGCAGGCGGTCGCGGCGCACTGGGCGGCGAATGCGTCGAGCGCGGCCTGTGCGCCCTTGATGCGCTGTTCGGCCGCGGCCTCGGCGCCCACCGCCAGCGGCAGCGGGGAGTCGAGCAGCAGCCGGGCCACCTTGTTCGGGTGGGAACCGGCGTACGCCAGCGCCACCTGGGCACCGTTGCCGATGCCGAGGATCGCCAGTGCCGGGACGTCCCAGGTGCTGCGCAGCCGTTCGAGATCCTCGGCGGCGTGGGCGTTGTCGTACGCGGAGTCGCCGGGGGCGATGGTGTCGGTGCAGCTGGTGGTGGCCGTCACGGTGATCGCGCTCAGGTTGGCGACGGGGTCGTCGCCGTACTGGAACTGGGCCTGCTCGCGCATCTCCTGGCGGTCGTAGGTGTCGCGGCAGTCCAGCGCGCCGGACATCCCGATGCCGCGCCGGTCGACGGCCACGATGGGCCGGCCCTTCAGCACGTCGGCGCCGGTGCGCGACAACCATGCAGGCAGCTGGGCCGACGACGGCACGTCGGTTCCGGTGGTGATCACGAGTGGGCCGGCGTCCGAAGGTGTCTGTGCAGTCTTGGCGCGGACCACGCCGATCGTCACCGAGCCGGTGGCCCCGTCGATCGAGTCGAGGTCGGAGTCGTAGTCGGCGCAGTCGAGTGTCACGCCGGGCACCTGGTCGACGCCGGCGTCGCGGAACACCCGGGACGTGCAGTCCCGCCACGACAGGTCGTTCTTGGGGACCTCGATCGCCGGCGGCCCTTCGGCCTGCTGGGTGGGCGGCGCCTCACCCTGCGGGCCTGCGCCGGCGTCGGTGGCGAATCGGGGGTTGGCGCCCAGTCCGGGGGAGCAGCCGGCGAGCAGCACCGTCACGGTGACGGTCGACATGCTCAAGGCCGTGAGCAGCGCAGGGTGCCGACGCATGGTGACCACAGTAGCGATGCCCGCCGCGTGCTCAGTCGGCCCGCACGTACCGCGTGTACAGGTAGCCCTGCGCATCGGCGAGTACGTGGCTGCGGGACATGGCCGTGTGGACCTGCCCGGGTCCGGTGACGATGCGCTTGGCGTCGCCGCCGACGAGCACCGGGGCGAGCGTCAGGCACAGCTCGTCGAGCAGGTCGGCGCCGGTGAACATGCCGAGGATGCCGGGGCCGCCCTCGGTGAGGACGCGCAGCAGCCCGCGCTCGGCCAGCACGGTCAGCGCGCGTGCGGCGTCGACGGAGTCCGGGTCGGCGCCCGAGGCGTCGATGACCTCGGCCAGCCCGCCGAGCCGGTCCCGGGTGCTGCGGGCGGCGTCGGCGCTGGTCAGAATCAGCGGCGGAACCTCGGTGCGATGGAACAGCTTGGCGTCGTGGTCGAGTCGGCCGCCGCGGGTCAGCACGGCGATGGGCGGCACCTCCGCCTGGCCGCGCTGCTGACGGGCCGAACGGGCGGCGGGCCCGAGCTGCGCCCCCGAGTAGTTCTCCACCCGCACCGTCGACGCGCCGACGAGGATCACGTCGGCGGCCTCCCGCATCATCCCGAACAGCGCCCGGTCACCGTCGCCGCCGAGCGCGCCGGATTTGCCGTCGGCCGTCGCACCGCCGTCCACGCTGGTGATCATGTTGCCGCGGACCCAGCAGCGGGTGAGGTCGCCGGGGTAGCGGTAGAAGTCCGCGACGCGCTCGTCGTCCACCACCTCGACCGCGTCGAGCACTGTGAACTGTGTCCCAGCAGCGGTCTCGGGCATACGCACGATTGCAGCACGTCGCTACGCTGCCTGCATGCACGGGTCCAGTGATGTGCCGAATCGGGTGGGCCATCTCGTCGACCGCAAGCCCACCGTCACCCCCGAACGGCTGGTGGCGAGCCTGGTCCCGCCGCCGACCTTCACCCACGTCGCTTTCGACACCTATCGTCCCGACCCGGCCGAGCCGTCGCAGGCCGCCGCCGTCCAGTCGTGCATCCGGTTCTGCGACGAGGCCGTCACGCGGCGCGCAGGCAAGAAGAAGCTGTTCGGCAAGCGCGAGGTGTTGCCCGGTGTGGGGCTCTACCTCGACGGCGGCTTCGGCGTCGGCAAGACCCACCTGCTGGCCTCGTCGTACTACCGGGTGGACGCGCGCAGCGAGGCGCCGACGGCGTTCGCGACGTTCGGCGAGCTGACCCAGCTGGCCGGGGTGTTCGGCTTCGTCGAGTGCATCGACCTGCTGGCCGGTTACGTGCTGGTGTGCATCGACGAGTTCGAGCTCGACGACCCCGGCAACACCACGCTCATCTCCCGGCTGCTCTCGGCGCTGGTGGAGCGCGGTGTGTCGATCGCGGCCACGTCGAACACGCTGCCCGAGCAGCTCGGCGAGGGCCGCTTTGCCGCGCAGGACTTCCTGCGCGAGATCAACACGCTGGCAGCGATTTTCACCACCGTGCGGATCGAGGGTCCGGACTACCGGCACCGCGACCTGCCGCCCGCGCCGGAGCCGCTGACCGACGAAGAGGTCGCCGCGCGCGCCGGCGCCGCACCGGACGGCGCGGTGCTCGACGGCTTCGACGCGCTGTGCGGGCACCTGGCGACCATGCATCCGTCGCGGTACCAGGCCCTGATCGACGGCGTGACCGGCGTGTACATCACCGGGGTGCATCCGCTCGTCGACCAGAGTGTGGCGCTTCGGCTGGTGTCGCTGACCGACCGGCTCTACGACGCCGGGATCCCGGTGGTGGCGTCGGGCGCCAAGCTCGACACCATCTTCAGCGCGGAGATGCTGGCCGGCGGCTTCCGCAAGAAGTACCTGCGCGCGACGTCGCGGCTGCTGGCGCTGACCGCGGCGGGTCAGGCCGAGGAAAGTGGACGCACCAGCACGTAGTCCTGCTCGACGCCGGCGCCGAGCCGGAACGTCTTGGTGCCCGTCACGGTGAACCCGTGCTTGGCGTAGAACCGTTGTGCGCGTTGGTTTTCCTGGTTCACGCCGAGCCACAGGCAGGCGCTGCCGGACCGGTCGGCGCGGTCGATCGCCTCGGTCATCAGTGCGGCCGCCACGCCGGCGCCGTGATCGTCGGGCACCACGTAGATCTTCGACAGTTCGACGGCGGGCCGCAGTGTGACGGCTCGCTGCACGTCGGCATCGTCCGGGACGCCGCGAATCAGCATGGCGTAGCCGATGATCCGGCCGTCGCGCTCCGCGACGATCACGTCGCGGGCCGGATCGGCGAGGTAGTCGCCGAAGCGCTCGACGCTGAGGTGTTCGTCGACGAACGCGGCGATGTTCTCGGCGGTGGCGCCCGGCGGGCAAGCCA
Organism: Mycobacterium sp. NPDC050551; assembly: GCF_040674075.1. Classification (NCBI taxonomy): domain Bacteria; kingdom Bacillati; phylum Actinomycetota; class Actinomycetes; order Mycobacteriales; family Mycobacteriaceae; genus Mycobacterium; species Mycobacterium sp. NPDC050551. Next base: position 268,922 of record NZ_JBFARC010000004.1, read on the forward strand.
GCGGAAAGGTGCGGGCCGCGACGCCGGCGAGTTCGGCGAGGTCGGTCGCCGTGGGCGTGCGAACGTGCAGGGGCGGGTCTAGACGTTCCACTGGGCGAGGTGCTGGCCGGTGAGCTTGTCGATCAGCACGACGTTGGAGACCAGGTCGCGGTAGCAGTCCCACCACACACCGCCGGTGACGGTGGATCCGGCGGGCGCGTTGGTCAGCGCGGCCGCCAGGGCGTCGGGCGCATCGCTGTTGCGCGGTTCGTACGCGTCACCGGTGGGGGTGACGCCACGGAACTGGAAGGTGATCGCCATTGCGTACGGCGTCGGCAGCTGGACCGCGTGGACGCTGACCTGGGCGCGGTACACCTGGTAGCGCGGCGCCCGGGGCGGGTAGCCGAACCCCGGCGGCACCGGCGACGGGTCGATGCTGTGGACGGTGACGTCGGCGATCAGGCCTTCGAACGAGACCCGCAGCGGCTCGCCGAGGCGGCCGATCGGCGCCGGGGCGGCCGCGGCGGTCGGGGCGGCGAGACCCGCGACGACCGTCAGCGCGGCGATGAGGTGCACGAGCCAGCGACGCATGGACGCATGATCCCACAAACTGAAACGTGTTTCAGGTCCTTTGGAGGGTCACTGGGCCACCCAGGGCCCCAGCCCGCCGACCTTGTCGATGCGGATGCGGGTGAGGAAGCCCGGCGGCGATCCCGCGGGCGGGAAACCCGAGTCGGGGCCGAGCATCACCGCGGCGAGGTCGGTCAGCAGTTCGGGGGCGCCGCCCTCGACGATGCGTGCGGTGCCGGTGATCGACAGGTACGGCGTCTGGCCGCCCGGGTGGCTGCGCGGCAGGATCGTCAGCGTCACCCGCGGATCGCGCCGGATGTTGCGCACCTTCTGATACTTCTCCGACAGGTGCGCCGAGACGAGCTCGTCGCCGTCGGGGGTGGACTGCAGCGCCACCCACACCAGCGATGCCTGCGGGCTGCCGTCGGGGTTGATGGTGACCATGGTGGCGTCGGCGCCGCGATCGATGAGGTCGCGGGCGGAGTCGGGCAGGTTCATGTCGGGTTCTACGGCGGCGGGCGTCGATTCATTCCCTCACGCGGCCTCGAGGGTGAGCAGCGCGGACTTGGCGGCCTGGCCGCCGACGTACTGCCCGGTGCTGCCGTCCGAGCGCACCACGCGGTGGCACGGGATCACCACCGGCAGTGGGTTGTGGGCGCAGGCGCTGCCGACCGCGCGCACCGCGCGGGGATTACCGACGGCGGCGGCGACGGCGGCGTAGCTCGCGCGGTGGCCGTAGCCGATGCTCCGTAGGTGCTCGATGACGCTGCGGCGGAAGCCGGCCGCGAGTCGCAGGTCGACGGGGACGTCGAAGGCGGTGCGGCGCTTGGCGAAGTACTCGTCGAGTTGGCGGGCGACGGGGTCGAGGCGGTCCGGGGCGCGCAGCACCCGGGGGCTGACGGCGCCGGCGAGGGCGGCCAGCACGGCGGTGTGGTCCTCGATGTCGAAGGCGACGCGGACCAGCCCGACCGGTGTGGCCGCGAGCAGCAGGGGGCCGACGGGACTGTCGATCGTGCGGTAGGCGACGTCGAGCAGGCCGGCGTCGGCGGCGGCCCGTTCGAGGCGGGTATGCAGCCTCGGCAGTGCGGTGTCGTCGTCGGGCGCGATGTCGAACAGGTTGAGGCTCATGCGGTTTCGTCCTCCAGATAGATCTTGCGCAGTGTCTTGAGTCCGTCGGCCGCGGCCCGCCGCGCGGCGTCGGGCGAGTTCCCCAGCAGGCCGGCGATCTCGGCGTAGGGGAGGCCGGCGAGATGGTGGTAGGCCAGCGCCTGGCGTTGTTTGGTGGGCAGCCGTTGCAGTGCGGCCCACAGGTCGGGGTCGCGCGCGGCGGGATCGGCGTGGGCGGCCTGGCGTTCGGGGACGCGGTCGGTGGGCACGGCCCGGCGCGAGGTGGCCCGGCCGACGTCGAGTGCCCGGCGATGGGCGATGGTCACCAGCCAGGCCTCCACGTTCGCGTCGGCCGGCAGGCGAGGGTAGGCCCGCAGCGCCGAGAGGAAGGTCTCCGACCAGGCGTCCTCGGCGTCGACGGGCCCCACGACGGCGCGGCAGACCCGCAGCACGGTCGCCCCGTGCTCGGCTACCACGTCCTCGAACGGTCGCACTGTCACATCATGTAGACGCCGGGGCGACGCTGTCGGTGAGATCAGCCCTTCACGATCGATTCGAGCGCGGTGACGAGTTCACGTTCGAAGCGCTCCCGGTCGACTCCGAGTCGGTGCAGGTGCCCGTCCTGGTCCTCGGCTTCGTACAGCGCGAGCAGGATGTGTTCGGTGCCGACGTAGTTGTGGCCCAGGCGCAGCGCCTGCCGGAACGTCAGTTCCAGCACCTTCTTGGCCGGTGCGTCGAACGGGATGAGCGCCGGGACCTCGCCTTCGGAGCGCGGCGGCAGGTCGATGGCTTCCGAGACCTTCGCGCCGTCCACGCCTTGTCCGATGAGCAGTCTGGCGGCCAGGCCGTCGGGGTCGTCGAAGAGAGCAAGCAGGAGGTGAGCGGGTTCGATGGCGGTGTTGCCGGCCGCATGGGCACGGTTCTGGGCGCCGACCACGACGTTGCGGGCCCTGGGGGTGAAGCGGCCGAAGCCGGCGTTGGGGTCGAGCGGGTTCGACTCCGGTTTGGGGACGAACCGCTTCTGCGCCGCCTGCTTGCTCACGCCCATGCAGGCCCCGATGTCGGTCCACGAGGCGCCCGAGCGGCGGGCCTGGTCGACGAAATGCCCGATGAGGTGGTCGGCGATGTCGCCGAGCGCGTCCGCGGCGATCATCGCGTCGGTCAGTTGTTCGAGGGGTTCGTCGTGGGCTTTCTTGATGGCGTCGATGAGGTCGTCGAGGCGGACGGGGTTCGTGATTTTGGTGGACTCGCTCATGCCGTCAACTCTAGGTTGACGGCAAGTGGTCGTCAACCCGTGGTTGACGACTGGCACTCAGCCGCGGGGGTAGCCGCGCCGCACGGTCCGGTCGAGGATGCCGAGCGTCGCGCGCAGCGCACTCTCGGGGAGGATCGGGAAGATGTCGCGCTCCCGCCACACCGGGTCGATGTCGGACCAGTCGTAGAACGAGGTCACCAGGGTGCCCTCGTCGACCGGTTCGAGCCGGTACCCGTAGACATGCCCGATCGGCGGCTTCAGATCGCCCAGGATCGTCCACGCCACGAGCCGGTCCGCCTCGAAGTCCGTGATTTTGATGGTGACGTCGTACTTTCCGAGCGGGAAGTCGTTGAGCGCCTCGCGGTCCATGTGCACCACGAAGCTGTCCCCGACAGCGCGCACCGGCTCGCCGTCGGCATCCTGCAGCATGCCCGCGGCGTCGATGGCGACGTGACCCTGGGGGTCGCAGAGAACGGTGAAGACATCGGACGGCGGCGCCGCAATGGTGCGCTGGACTTCGAAGCGGTCGGTCATACAGCGATCGTGTCAGTGTTTTGTCGAGTTTGCTATCGGGTAACCGCTTCCGAGATGTCCAGGCACTTCGATCTCACCTCCGGCGCTTCCCGTCCACCGGCACTGCGCCGGATTGTCGCCTTCATCCACGAGAACGCGGACACCGATATCGGTCTGCATGACATCGCCGCGGCTGCGCAACTCACCCCAAGATCGGTGCAGTACCTGTTCCGCCGCCACCTCGGTGTCACCCCGCTGGAGTATCTGCGCAGCGTCCGTCTGGACCGCGCGCACCGCGACCTCCTCGCGGCCGACCCCTCGGTCGACACGGTGACCGCCATCGCCGGTCGTTGGGGTTTCGCCCATGCCGGGCGGTTCAGCGTGGCCTACCGCGAGATGTTCGGCACGCCGCCGAGCGCTACGCTGCGTAGTGACTGGCGGCGGCCCGCTCGGGTGATGCGGTCGCCTTCCGCCGGCCGACGCTGAGGTCGGCCGCGTGAAGTGCCGATCCGTGGGTAATCCGTTGCGGCAGTAGCTCGAGGGTCCTGTGTGAGGGGATGAGGTGAGACGGCGCGGTGGAGACCGATGACATGCCCGATGACCAGTCCGTCGACGCCGATGATGCCACCGCCGCCATCCCGGCCCTCGGCCCGGTGGACACCGTCGTGGACAACGAGGGGCCGTTCACCGCGGGCGCGCTGATCGCCGACGGCCGGTTCCGGTTGGTGGCGCTGCAGGGCGGGCACGGTCATCTGCAGTTCTGGCAGGCCTTCGACTTCGCGGCCGGGCGCATGGTGGCGCTGACGCTGGTGGACCCGCACGAGTCGCTGACGGTCGACCGGGTGAACGAGGTGCTCTCGCTGACCGTGCGCCAACGCGGCCTGGACATGCCGGGGATCGCCGCGGTGCGCGAGGTCTTCCACACCGGCACGTTCGGCGTGGTGGTGTCCGACTGGGTGCCGGGCGGCACGCTGCGCCAGGTCGCCGACACCAACCCGTCGCCGCTCGGCGTCGCCGGTGCGATGCAGTCGCTGGCCGTCGCGGCCGAAGCCGCACACCGCGCCGGGCTGGTGCTGAGCATCGACCATCCGGCGCGGGTGCGCCTCAGCACCGACGGCAATGCGGTGCTGGCGTTCCCGGGCACCACGCCCGAGGCGACACCGCGCGGGGACCTGCGGGGGATAGGCGGCGCGTTCTACGCCCTGCTCGTCGACCGCTGGCCGGCTCAGGACCCGATGCCGGCGGGCTGGACGGCCGTCGACGCCGACGCCACCGGTCGCCCTCAGGAGCCCGCCGCCATCGACCCCGCCATACCGTTCCTGGTCTCCGCCGCCGCGGCCGGACTGGTCCGCGAGGGCGGGATCACCAGCGCCGCAACGCTGATGACGTTGTTGCGGCAGGCACGGGCCGACGACGCCGGAGGTGGGGACGACTCGGGTGGCGCTCCGCCGCCTCCCTCGGTTCCGGGCGGCTATGCGGGGTTCGGCAACGTCGGACCCGAGCAGCAGGCCGATACCGCGAAACGACAACTGACGCGGGTGACGCTGGCCGCGGCGGCGGTGACCGTCATCATCGCGGTGGTGGCGGTCGTGTCATCGCTGACCAACGTGCTCGACACCGACTCGGACTCCGCGCTGGACGCCGAGCGGCTCGGGCTCAACCCGACCACTGCCGCCCCGCCGACCAGTCAGACGATGAGGGCGGCCGCAGCCGACGCGCCGATCGACGTCGCCGAGGCCGTGGTGTTCGCGCCCGGCGGCTCGCCCGACAACCCCGGCGACGCGGGCAAGGCCGTCGACCGTGACCCGGCGACGGCGTGGACCACCGACACCTACCGGGACGCCGTGCCGTTCCCGACGTTCAAAGAGGGCCTCGGCCTGTCGATCAAGCTTCGTCAGCCCGCGACCCTCAGCGCGGTCACCGTTGATTTGGCGAGCAGCGGCACGGTGATCCAGATCCGCTCGGCGACAACAGGTGCGCCCGGTGCACTGGCCGACACCACCGAATTGACCCCGCCGGTTCCCGTGCAGCCGGGCAGCAACCGGATCCCGGTGCCTGCCGGGGCGGCGACGTCGAACGTCGTGGTCTGGATCTCCACGCTCGGCACGATGGACGGCAAGAGCCGGACGGAGATCTCCGAGGTGCGGCTGATCGCGGCGGCGCCGCCCGCCTGAGAACGTTTGTCCACAGGCCGCGCAGAAGTTGCTGCGCGAGCCGCGGCGGCGGGATAGGTTCGTACGGTCGAGGCTGCCGAACCGGTGGCCACCGGGTGCGGCGGGAAGGCAGACAACATGGGCGGACACGAGGCGCGGCGATTTGCCGGGACCGTCAATTCGATTGCGGTGGCCGCGGCTGTCGCCGGCATGGCGGCGGCGGGCACGGCGCTGGCGGGCCCGGCCTCGGCCAATCCGGCCGTCAACGGCAGGTACGTCTTCGACTGGTACACGGGTTCGCCGTTCAAGGAGAACGTGACCATCACCTCATGCGGCAATGATTGTCTGACAATGGATTTCGGCCCGGACAACATCGTCGAGTACCGCTTCGTCAACAATGCGTGGAAGTTCACCCGCTACAAGGACGATGCCGTGACCTGTGACAATGGCCAGGTGGTCGGTGCGGAGCAGACGACGTTCATCAACCCGGAGTTCACGGCGGGACAGAACGTCGCCTCCGCGGACTGCGGGCGGGGCGTGCTGCCGATGCGGCCCGCGGCGTTCAACATCATCCGGCTGCCCTGAGCTCCTGCGTCGTTGCTTGATCAGGAAAGGTCCCAGGTCAAGCCGGTCCGGGAATTTCGCTGAGCGAGTGACTCCGCGACCTGCCGATGCGACACTTCTCGGCATGGTCTGAATGGGCGATCGGGTCGGGCGAGCGGCTGGGGGAGCGCACATGATCAGGATTGCCCGCACGTTGGGGGCTGCCGTCGTCGGCGGCGTGCTGCTCGCCGGGGTCGCCGGAGTGGTGTCGCCCGCGACGGCCAACGCCGACGGACCGATATTGAGCGGGACTTATGCGGTCACCACGCATTACGGGACTGCCACGCCCACCACGGTGGCGAAGTTCGCGTCCGATTGTGGGCGCTGCGGTGGGACGGTGACCGCGGACGGTGTCACGCAACAGCTCACGTGGATCGGTGCCGGTTGGCACTTCACCACCGTCGCGGGCTGCGGACCTCAGACCACCGTCTACACGCCGGTCGCGGACGTCGACGGCATCGTCCAGAGTTTCACCCTCGTCGGGACTTTCGCGAACCCCGCGGTGTGTGCGGTCGTCGGCCCGGTCACCGGGACCGGCAACCGGGTCGGTGACTGATCGACAGCCGCTCCGAAGGCAGAACCACTTGCGGGGAGTGCCTTGCGGCCGCCCGGAAGGCACGTCCTGCCAGTCTTCCCACCAGCCGAGCGGCGTGATGTCGAGGATGGACCACACCCGACCGGTCTCCTCGGTGCCGCCTGCGTGCAGGTATCTGCTGTGCAGATGTTGCCGAATGCACGTACTGAACTACCCGCTCCCATCGGCGCCGGCGAGCAGACACTACCTAGTAGTGGCGCCGTATCGGCGACACCCGAGTTGTAGAGGTGAAGATCATGAAGCAGAACACGCCGGTCAAAAATCCGAAAGAGGAGCACGGCAGGAACGATCCTGTGGATCGTGCTCGGAAGGTTGAGTTGGTGTGGGTTGGGGAGAACTTGTCGGAGTGGCAAGTCAGCGTCGGGCCGGTCGTATACAAACCCAAGAAACCCAAGAAGGGCTCCGGCAAAGCCATTCTGTGCGAAATGCTCAGTCTGATCATCGAAGCCGCAACAGATCAATCCCTCCAGGCGCAGCAGGACGGGGACGCGGAAGCAGAGGCAGAAGCGCAGAGCTTCATCGATCAGGCAGTGATTGACCGCCAGCACTTTGGTTGCCGCTGAGGCAGCGACCATGAGGGCCGATTAGGTCTTCACATCTACCCTTGAACTGCGATAACGCGTGGTGCGCGATACTGGGATTGAACCAGTGACCTCTTCCGTGTCAGGGAAGCGCTCTCCCGCTGAGCTAATCGCGCCGGGTTCCTGCTGGAGGTGGAGACGGGAATCGAACCCGTGTGCACGGCTTTGCAGGCCGTTGCCTCACCACTCGGCCACTCCACCGCTGGGGTTGATGCTTTCTGCACCTTCGAGCGGATGACGGGATTCGAACCCGCGACCCTCACCTTGGCAAGGTGATGCGCTACCAACTGCGCTACATCCGCACGCCACGGGCGAGATCGTCGCCCGTCGCGAAGCACGACGATAGTCCACCCGAGCCTGGCTATACAAATCCCCTCGACCCGGGGGTTCGGAACAGCCGGTACGCCTCCCCGCGACAGCGAGAAGCCGTGGCCGGTCTCCGAATCGCGGCAGAACCCCCTCGCCGGCACGCACCGCCGCGCCCGGGGGCGACTGTAGCTTCGCCGACCTGGTGACCAGCGGATTCCAGATGAAAAGTCCGCGCGTGATAATCTTCCACACCGTTCGGCCGCGCACTTCTGGCCGGCCCACCAGGTCCCGTAGCTCAGTGGGAGAGCGTCCGCCTCACACGCGGAAGGTCGCTGGTTCGAAACCAGCCGGGACCACCATCAAGCCCCCCAGAACCAGTAGCCGGGCGAGGCCGCTCGATACCCGGTTTTCCGACAAGCATTCGGGGGTAACGCTCGCATCGTGGAAAGCCCGCCAGGTGACCTGGTCGACGCTGAAGTCGATCGGCACATCCAGGAGAACGGACGTTCGCAGAGGCATCCCTGGCAACGGCCCCTATGGGTGGTCGGCGCACTCCTGGGCCTGACGATGTGCGTGGGCTACATGGAGCAGGCCGTCACTCACCCGTATCTGGACCTGTCGGTGTTCCGTGACGCCGGCTACGCCATCGTTCGCAACCTGCCGTTGTATTCCGAGCAGTTCCCGAGCGCGTCGGGATTCCGGTTCATCTACCCGCCGTTCGCGGCGATCCTGTTCGCTCCGATGGTGGCCGTGCCGTTCGCGGTGCTGCAGATCGGGTGGAGCGCCCTCAACCTGTTCCTGCTGTGGTGGATTCTGCGCACGGTTCTGGCCCGACTGCGCGTGCCGTCAACCAACTGGGCCGCCGTGGCCGCGCTCGGACCGGCGCTGGTGCTGGAGCCGATCAGGTCGAACTTCGAGTTCGGGCAGATCAACATCGTGCTGATGGCGTTGGTGGTGGCCGACTGCTTCGGTGTGCTCCCGCGCAGATTCCGCGGCATAGGCATCGGCATCGCCGCCGGCGTGAAGATCACCCCGGCGGCATTCGGCCTGGTGCTGCTGCTCCGGCGTGACTTCGCCGGCGCGGCAAGGGCGCTGGCCGCCTTCGCTGCGACTGTGGCGATCGGATTCCTGGTTCGTCCTCAGGCATCGCTCTACTTCTGGGCGACGGAGTTCTTCCGCACAGATCGCGCCGGCAATCACGACTTCGACCGCAACCAGGCGCTCACCGGTCTGATCACCCGACTGGGTGCCACCGGACTCGCAGGCACCGTCCTCTGGTTGCTCGGTGTCGCGATGATCGTCGCGGCGGCTGTGTTCGCTGGTCACCGCTTCACTCAGGCCGGAATGCACGTAGCCGCTGTCGCCGTCGTGGCACTGGCCGCCCTGCTCGCCGCGCCGATGGCAGTCACCCACCACTGGGCCTACGTCGTCATCTTCGTCCCGCTGGTCTTCACCCGAGAGCACCGAAGCTGGCGACCGTGGCTGGCAGCGGCGGGTGTCGTGTTCGCGGTCGGCCCGTACTTCGCGCTGCCGCGCGCCGACACCACGGGCGCAGAGGCCGTGATTCGCCAGGTCGTCGGCAATGCGCAGGTCATCACCGGTCTCGCCCTGATGGTGGGCGCCGTGATCGCGGCGTGCCTGATCCGGCGTGACCAAAACAGCGAAAACTGCGCTGCGGCAGGCTAGCTCAGTGGCGTCGTCGCCAGATGACGATGCCTGCCGCCACCGCGACCGCTACCACGATGGCCGCCACCGGCACCGCCTTCTGCGGGTTGTCGGCCACCGCATGCTGAGCGGTGTGTGCCTTGTCGACCGCGGCGTGCTTGGCCGAATCGACCTTGGCCTTTGCCTGCGCCTTGGTGTCCTCGACCTTGTCCTTCGCCTGCTGCTTGACGTCGAGCTTCGCCGACAGTGCCTCGACCGTCTCGCCGAGCTCTTGGCGGGTGGCCTCGATGTCCTTCTCGATGTCCTCGACGCCGGCGTCGGGGCCGGGCTCGGGGCGATTGGGCTCAGGTGCGGTCATTTGCGCGCGTCCTTCACTTCCTGGATGTCGGCCTTGACGGTCTCCGCGGTCCGCGGCGCCGCGGGCGTGACCTGCTCGGCCTGTTTCTTGCTCATCAATGCGGCGATGCCCGCGACGACGAACAGCACCAGCGCGACGATCAGCGCGGCCGCCCAGACGTCGAGCACCAGTGACAACGCCGCCACCGCGGCTGCGATCACGGTCATCAGCCCCAGGACAGCGAACAATCCGGCGACGCTGATCAGCCCCGCGCCGATGCCGGCGTGTTTGGCCGATTCCTGAAACTCCTTCTGCGCCAGCTTCAACTCGTCGCGCACCAACCGCGACGTCTGTGCCGACAGCTGGCTCATCAATTCGCCGACCGACGCGTCTGCGCCCGGCTTCGATTCCACACTCATGGCACACCCAACCTCCGTTTAGCCTGCTGGACGTGGCATGCCCCCGCCGGACGCCGTACAAACCCCCGGTCGCCCGCTGATCGCGTGTCTGTTGGACGCAGCGTCGGCTAGTGCGCCGAGCGGGCCGTCTCGATCAGGTCCTCGGCGATCTTGGCCAGCGGCACGTTCGCATCCTGCGACAGCTTCCGCAGCAGTGCGAACGCCTGCACGGCGTCGACCCCGTAGCGCTCCATCACCATGCCTTTGGCCTGGCCGATGATGTCTCGACTGGCCAGCGCTCGCTTGAACTGCTCTTCGCGCCGCGCGGAATTCCACGCCACCGACGAGTGCGCGGCGAAGGCCAGGCCGATGTCGCGGGTCTGTTCGCCGAAGACGCCGGGTTCCTCGGCGTAGACGTTGAGTGCTCCCATCGTCTCGCCGGCGATGAACAACTGAAACGACATGATCGTACGAATCGGCGTCTGCTCCAACGCATCCCGGCGGTACATCGGGAAGCGGTCGTCATGCTCGAGATCGTCGACCAGAACCGTCTTCTCGTCCCACGCCGAGGTCAGGCACGGCCCCTCGCCGTGACGCTGCTGGATCTCGTCGAGCATCATCGGCCACTTGTGACTGGCCGCGGGGGTGTCGATGTGGCGGGCGTCGCGGGTGACGGTGATGCCGGCGTACTGCGCGCCGGGGATCTCCACGGCGGCGTGTTCGACGAGCTCGGCGAGCACGGTCTCCGAATCCGTGTCCGAACGGCCGTGCAGTTCCTGCACGATCTCGGCGATGCGGAGGTGGGTGCCCTCTGCCCCCGTTGGCTCGTTCACCAGCACCATCCTGAAAGCGTCTCCTCCGATAGGTTGCTCAACAATACGCGTTGCACCACGGGGAGGATGCATGAAGAACCCAGGTCACACCCCCCGCGGCGCGATCACCCGCCACGCCACCGGCCCGGGCGCTGCCGAGGCGTTCGTGCTCATCGCGATCGCCACGATTCTGCTGACCCGGCTGTACCTCCAGCTGACCGGTTACCCCCAGGTCGGGGGCGGTGACCTGCACATCGCGCACGCACTGTGGGGCGGTGCGCTGATGATGCTGGCGCTGCTGCTGGGCTGGCTGACGCTGGGGGCGGGCACCCGCATCGTCGCCGTCGTCATGGGCGGAATCGGGTTCGGGCTGTTCCTCGACGAGGTCGGCAAGTTCGTCACCAAGGACAACGACTACTTCTACGGCCCGGCCGCCGAGATCATGTACGTGCTGGTGGTGCTCATCCTCGTCGGCGCGCGGATCTTCCGGGATTTCCGGCCACTGTCGGGTCGCGAGTGCCTAGCCTCGGCCGCCGCCATCGCCGCCGACGGGCTGGCCCGCGGCCTGGCCGACCACCGCCGCACCGTCGGGCTGGTGCTGGTGGAACGTGCGCAGCAGGAGGGAGCAGACCCCGCCGACGTCGATCACGTCCGGTCGCTGCTGCGGTCGGCCGACCCGGCGGGCGACCGGGTGCACCGCCTGCAGCAGTGGGCACCCCGGGTGGTTCCGGGCTTCCTGCGCAGTCCCCGATGGATAACGGTGGTCGGCTGGCTGTTGGTCGTGGGCGCACTCGGCAGCCTGGTGCTCGGCCTGCTCGGCATCGCGCTCGGTGGCTGGGACTACCAGGACGACGACCTGACGCTGCATCTCGACGGGGCGGGCGTCGCGTCGATCCTGCTGGTCGTCAGCGCGGCACTGACCGCCGCGATGGCGGTGCCCGCGATGGTCGCGCGCAGGCGCACCGCCGAGGTGTGGCCGCTGCGGTGGCTGCGCAACGCCGCCCTGCTGTTCACCTTCCTCAACGCGCTCGTCGACTTCGCGACCGTCGGTTTCGCGGCGCTGATCGGACTCGCGATCGGGGTATTCACCCTGGCGGTGCTGACCTACCACCTCGATGTCGCGGCGCGCGCCGAACTCCCCGCCGCCGGGCCGGGCGTCCCGCTCTCTACAGCGCCGTGAGATAGCGCCGGGTGATGATGCGCTGCATCAGCGACGTCACCGGCGCCGCCAGCCTGCTCCACCAGGTGCCGTGCCGGGAGAACGCCCGCACCTCGGCGTACACCTGCTCGGTGGCCGGGTCGAAGCGCACTGAGAACAACTCCTCACCCGACTCGGCATGGCCGGGCAGCGTGCCGTAGGCGAACCCGCGCCGGTCGGGCTCGTCGACCACGTACACCACCCGGCACGGCGCCCGCACCGGCCCGACTCCGACCACCACCTCGGACCCCACCGCGGCGACCTCCGAGCTCGCGTCGACCCGCACCCCGGCCCCGCGCAGCATGCCCCACCGCATCACCGCCGCGCCGGCCTCGTCGAAGCGCTGCCTGCCATGCCCGATCACCGCCGACTCGACCACGTGGTGGTAACCCGCGGGCAACGGGCCGGCCGTCGCGCCCACCTCGTCGTAGGTCAACTGCAGTCCGGCGAGGTCGCTGAGCTTCACCCCGCCACCTTCTCACCCGCGGCGTACGGTCGTTGTCGTGGCCAACGAAACCGTCGTAAGCGCATCCGGAACGTTCTCCCTCGGCGGCGATCTGACCGTCAACCGGCTCGGATTCGGCGCGATGCGATTGGCGGGCAAGGGCGTGTGGGGCCCACCCGCCGACCCCGACGAGTGCATCCGGGTGCTGCGCCGCGCCGTCGAACTCGGCGTCGACTTCATCGACACCGCCGACTCCTACGGGCCCTACGTCTCCGAGGACCTCATCCGCCGGGCGCTGCACCCCTATACCGACGGGCTGGTCATCGCGACCAAGGCCGGCCTGCTGCGCACCGGACCCGACGAGTGGACGCCGCTCGGCTTCCCGGCGTACCTGCGTCAGCAGTGCGAGACCAGCCTGCGCCGCCTCGGCGTCGACACCATCGACCTGTTCCAGCTGCACCGCATCGACAGCAAGTTCCCCGCCGAGGACCAGGTCGGCGAACTCCGCAAGCTGCAGCAGGAGGGCAAGATCCGCCACATCGGCCTGTCCGAGGTGGACGTCGACCAGCTCGCGGCTGCTCAGAAGGTCGCCACCATCGTCTCGGTGCAGAACATGTACAACGTCAGCACCCGCACTGCCGAACCACTGCTGGACAAGGTGACCGACGAGGGCATCGGCTTCATCCCGTGGTTCCCCCTCGCCGCGGGCCCTCTGGCCGCTCCGGGCGGGCCGCTGCAGCGCATCGCCGACGACCACGGCGCCACGCCGTCGCAGCTCGCCCTGGCGTGGTTGCTCAAGCGCTCGCCGGTGGTGCTGCCGATTCCCGGCACGTCGAGCGTCGCCCACCTCGAGGAGAACGTCGCCGCCGCACAGATCACGCTGTCCGACGACGAGTTCGAGACGCTCAGCCGTGCCGGCGAAGCCGGCTGACCCCGCGACCCATACGGTGACGGGGTGAGCACCGACTCCACGCAGACGTCGACACCGGCGACCGGCGGCGGTTTCAACCCGCCGGTCCCCACCACCCGGGGCGGCCCCGACTACGGCAGATTCGTCGACGCCGTGCGCACCCTGCAGGACGACGCCCGGTGCGTCGACGCGCCCGACGAGGTGATCAGCGAGGCCGCCGACCTGATCGAGCGGGTTTCGGCACTGCTGGCGCCGCACCGCGCCGACGAGTGGCACGCCCCGTCGGGCCGCCGGATGGATCTGCCCAACCGCGGGAACATCCTGCAGGTGCCGATGCTGCTGCGCCGCACCGACGACGACCGGATCACCGGAGAGGCCGAGTTCCGCCGCTTCTACCTGGGCCGCAACGGCGCCGCACACGGGGGAGCGGTGGCGCTGCTGTTCGACTCGGTGCTCGGCTACGCCGCCTACAAACTCACCCGCAGCCGCTACCAGCGCACGGCGTTCCTGCACGTCAACTACCGCAAGATCGCTCCGGTGGAGCGCAAGTTGCAGGTCGACGCCGGCATCGACCGCATCGAGGGCCGCAAGATCTTCGTCACGGGCCGACTGCTCGACGGCGAGCACGTGCTGGCCGAGGCCGAGGCCCTGTTCGTCAAGCTCAACCCGGGACAGCCGTGAGCACCACGCCAGAGCGCGACGAGACGGCCCCGGAGAGGGACACCGCGGAGACGGACACCGACGACGAGTCGCGGTTCTCGGCGGTCAAACGCCGCTGGGCGCGGTGGCGGGACCGGCTGCACGAGCGTCCTCGGGTCGAGTTCTTCTATCGCATCGCCGTCGGGGTGATCGGGTTGGCCGTGTTCGGCCTCGGCATCCTCGCCATCCCGTACCCCGGACCCGGCTGGGCCATCGTCTTCATCGGCCTGGGCATCCTGGCCACCGAGTTCGACTGGGCGCGGCGACTGCTGGCCTACGCCAAGGAGCGCTACGACAAGGTGATGGACTGGTTCCACCGCCAGGGCGCCGTCGTCCAGATCCTGGGTGGGCTGCTCACGGCGCTGGTGGTGTTCGCGACGCTGTGGTTGCTCGGCGCCGTCGACTGGACCGGAGAACTGTTCGGCATCGACCATCCCTGGCTGAACAGCCCGATCGGGTTGGGCTCCTAGGGGCAGGCGGGCGCTTCGAGTGGGTTCAGGGCGTGCCGTGTGACCACGATGGCACCCCGATAGCATGGTCGCGACCTGAGTTTTCCGACCACCCTCGACACAACGGAGAGTCCGCGATGAGCGCCGCCGCCAGTCCCGCCCCAGCAGCCCCGATCCGGGTGCCTGCCGGGACCACCGCCGGGGCGGCGGTCCGGGAGGCGGGGCTACCCGGCCGGGGCGCACCGGACGCCGTCGTCGTGGTCCGCGACGGCGAGGGCCGGCTGCGCGACCTGGCCTGGACGCCCGAAGCCGACGCCGATGTCACGCCGGTGACGGCCGACACCGAGGACGGCCGCAGCGTCATCCGGCACTCGGCCGCCCACGTGCTCGCCCAGGCCGTTCAGCAGATGTTCCCCGAAGCCAAGCTGGGCATCGGCCCGCCGATCACCGACGGCTTCTACTACGACTTCGACGTGCCGCGCGCATTCACTCCGGACGATCTGGAGGCGCTGGAGAAGCGCATGCGCAAGATCGTCAAGGACGGCCAGCTGTTCTCCCGGCGCGTCTACGCGTCCAAGGACGAGGCGCGCGCTGAACTGGCCGCCGAACCCTTCAAGCTCGAACTCGTCGACGACAAGTCCGGCGATCCCGAGGTGATGGAGGTCGGTGGCGACGAGCTCACCGCCTACGACAACCTCAATCCTCGCACCCAGGAACGTATCTGGGGCGACCTGTGCCGGGGCCCGCACATCCCGACCACCAGGTACATCCCGGCGTTCAAGCTGACCCGCAGTTCGGCGGCGTACTGGCGAGGCGACCAGGAGAACGCCAGCCTGCAACGCATCTACGGCACGGCGTGGGAGTCGCAGGAGGCGCTAGACCGGCACCTCGAACTCCTCGAGGAGGCACAGCGCCGCGACCACCGCAGGCTCGGATCCGAACTCGACCTCTTCAGCTTCCCTGACGAAATCGGTTCGGGCCTACCGGTTTTCCACCCAAAAGGTGGCATCGTCCGGCGCGAGCTCGAGGATTACTCCCGTCGCAAGCACATCGAGGCGGGCTACGAGTTCGTCAACACCCCGCACATCACCAAGGCGCAGCTGTTCCACACCTCCGGACACCTCGACTGGTACGCCGACGGGATGTTCCCGCCGATGCACATCGACGCCGAGTTCAACGAGGACGGCACGGTACGCAAGCCCGGCCAGGACTACTACCTCAAGCCGATGAACTGCCCGATGCACTGCCTGATCTACCGGGCGCGGGGGCGGTCCTACCGCGAACTCCCGTTGCGCGCGTTCGAGTTCGGCGCGGTGTACCGGTACGAGAAGTCCGGCGTGGTGCACGGCCTGACCCGGGTGCGCGGCCTGACCATGGACGACGCCCACATCTTCTGCACCCGCGACCAGATGCGCGGCGAGCTGGCGTCGCTGCTGCAGTTCATCCTCGACCTGCTCGGCGACTACGGCCTCGCCGACTTCTACCTCGAGCTGTCCACCAAGGACCCGAAGAAGTTCGTCGGGTCCGACGAGATCTGGGAGGAGGCCACCTCCACCCTCGCCGAGGTGGCCGCCGAGTCGGGCCTGGAGCTGGTGCCCGATCCGGGCGGTGCGGCGTTCTACGGCCCGAAGATCTCGGTGCAGGCCCGCGACGCGCTGGGCCGCAGCTGGCAGATGTCGACGATCCAGCTGGACTTCAACTTCCCCGAACGCTTCGAACTCGAGTACACCGCCGCCGACGGCAGCAGGCAGCGCCCGGTGATGATCCACCGTGCGTTGTTCGGCTCCATCGAGCGGTTCTTCGGCATCCTCACCGAGCACTACGCCGGCGCCTTCCCGGCGTGGCTGGCGCCGGTGCAGGTGGTGGGCGTGCCGGTCGCCGACGCGCACGTGGCCTACCTCGACGAGGTGGCCGCCGCGCTGCGGGCGCGCGGAGTGCGCGTCGAGGTGGATTCCAGTGACGACCGGATGGCCAAGAAGATCGTCAATCACACGAATCAGAAGGTGCCGTTCATGCTGCTGGCCGGCGACAAGGACGTCGACGCCGGTGCGGTGAGCTTCCGGTTCGGCGACCGCACGCAGATCAACGGGGTGCCGCGCGACGAGGCGGTGGCGACCATCGTGAAGTGGATCGCCGATCGCGAGAATGCCGCCCCGACAGCGGATCTGGTGAAGGTGGGCGCGCAGACGTGACAGGTGACGCGAGCCACGCGGACAACCGCTCGATCGTCGACCACGGCGTCGGCGACCCCGACCATCTGCAACGGCTGTGGACGCCGCACCGGATGAGCTACATCGCCGAGGCCCCCATGAAGAAGGGGTCCGACTCGTCGATGTCGTCGCAGCCCTTCACCGACATCCCCACCATGCCCGACGAGGACGGCCTGGTGGTGGCGCGCGGCGCCCAGGTTTACGCGGTGCTCAACCTCTACCCGTACAACCCCGGCCACCTGATGGTGGTGCCGTACCGGCGGGTCTCCGAGCTCGAGGACCTCAACGACGCGGAGAGCGCCGAGCTGATGTCGTTCACGCAGCAGGCGATTCGGGTGATCAAGGCGGTGTCCAGCCCGCACGGTTTCAACGTCGGGCTCAACCTGGGCCACTCGGCGGGCGGATCGCTGGCCGAGCACCTGCACATGCACGTGGTGCCGCGGTGGGGCGGCGACGCCAACTTCATCACGATCATCGGCGGATCGAAGATCATCCCGCAGCTGTTGCGGGAGACCCGCGAGCTGCTGGCCACCGAGTGGGCGGCGGGCCAGTCGGAGCGCACCGGGGCTGCGACGCTGGGTGAGCGCAGCGATGGGGGGTCGGGGAACTGAGCAACTTCTATCTGATGACGCGCGCGGCGTACACAAAACTGTCGCGCCCGATCGCCAAGGGCGCGTTGCGCGTCGGGCTCACCCCCGACAGCATCACCATCCTGGGCACGGCGGGCACCGTGATCGCGGCGTTGACGCTGTTCCCGATGGGACAGCTGTGGTGGGGCGCCTTCGCGGTGGCGTTCTTCGTGCTCGCCGACATGCTCGACGGCGCGATGGCCCGCGAGCGCGGCGGCGGCACCCGTTTCGGCGCCGCACTCGACGCGATCTGCGATCGCATCGCCGACGGTGCGATCTTCTGTGGTCTGGCCTGGTGGGCGGCGTTCGGGATGGACAACCCGGCACTGGTGGTCGCCACCCTGATCTGCCTGGTCACCTCCCAGGTGATCTCCTACATCAAGGCGCGGGCCGAGGCCAGCGGCCTCAAGGGCGACGGCGGCCTCATCGAGCGGCCGGAACGGCTGGTCATCGTGCTGATCGGCACCGGGCTCTCGGGCGTGCCGTTCCTGCACGTGCCGTGGCTGGTGCAGGTGGCGATGTGGGTGCTGGCGGTCGCCAGCGTGGTGACCGTGCTGCAGCGGCTGCACTCGGTGCGGCTCTCGGCGGGTGCGATGGATCCGATACCCGCGAAGGACGAAGCAGGCGCCGCGGACGAGGGCGCCGACGACACCGACCGGGGCGGGGAACCGGAGACGAGCGAGCGGTGAGTCTCGGCGGCCGGCTGACGGATCTCGGCTATGCCAGCGGCTGGCGGCTCGTGCGCGCCATGCCGGAGCTGGTGGCGCGCAACGCCTTCGATCTCGGGGCGTGGTACGCCGCCCGCGACGGTGGGCCCGAGCAGCTGCGCAAGAATCTGGCACGGGTGATCGGCACGTCCGCCGAGGACGTTCCGGCGGCGCTCGTCGAGGCCTCGCTGTCGTCCTACGCCCGCTACTGGCGCGAGGCGTTCCGGCTGCCGACGATGGATCACGAGAAAATCGGCCGCCAGCTTGAGGTGCAGGACATCGACTACGTGTGGCAGGCACTCGAGGCCGGTCGCGGCGTGGTGCTGGCGTTGCCGCACAGCGGGAATTGGGACATGGCCGGTGTGTGGCTGGTGCAGAATCACGGGCCCTTCACCACCGTGGCCGAGCGTCTGAAGCCCGAGTCGCTGGCCAACCGGTTCATCGCGTACCGGGAGAGCCTGGGATTCGAGGTGATCACCCACACCGGCGGTGAGCGACCGCCGTACGACGTACTGCGGGAACGGCTTTCTGACAACGGCGTGGTGTGCCTGATGGCTGAGCGGGACCTGACCCGCACGGGCGTCGAGGTCGACCTGTTCGGGGAGGCGACCCGGCTGCCCGCCGGGCCGGCGAAACTGGCGATCGCGACCGGGGCGGCGCTGCTGCCGGTGCACTGCTGGTTCACCGATGACGGGTGGGGGATGCGGGTGTTCCCGCCGCTGGACGTGTCGTCGGCCGACGTCACCGTCGTCACCCAGGCACTCGCCGACCGGTTCGCCGACAACATCGCCGCGCACCCGGCCGACTGGCACATGATGCAGCCGCAGTGGCTGGCGGACCTGTCGGAGGCACGTCAGGCACGCCTGCGGGAGGCGCAGTGATGAGCGCTTGCGCGAAGAACAGGGTGCGCTGATGAGAATCGGCATGGTGTGCCCGTATTCGTTCGACGTGCCGGGCGGGGTGCAGTCGCACGTGCTCCAACTGGCCGAGGTGATGCGCGCCGGCGGCCACACGGTCGGCGTGCTGGCGCCGTCGTCGCCGCACGTGGAACTGCCCGACTACGTGGTGTCCGGCGGCAAGGCGGTGCCGATCCCGTACAACGGTTCGGTGGCGCGGCTGCGCTTCGGCCCCGCCACCCACCGCAAGGTCAAGAAGTGGTTGCAGCAGGGCGAATTCGACGTGCTGCACCTGCACGAGCCCAACGCCCCGAGCCTGTCGATGCTGGCGCTGCAGGCGGCCGAGGGGCCGATCGTCGCGACGTTCCACACCTCGACCACGAAATCGCTGACGCTGTCGGTGTTCCAGGGCCTGCTGCGGCCGTACCACGAGAAGATCGTCGGCCGCATTGCCGTGTCGGATCTCGCGCGGCGCTGGCAGATGGAGGCGCTCGGGTCCGACGCGGTCGAGATCCCCAACGGCGTCGACGTGGCGTCGTTCGCAGAGGCGCCGCTGCTGGACGGCTACCCCAGGCCGGGGCGGTCGGTGCTGTTCCTCGGCCGCTTCGACGAACCCCGTAAGGGGATGGCGCTGCTGCTGCGGGCGTTGCCCGCGCTGGTCGAGCGCTTCCCCGACATCGAGATCCTGGTCGTCGGGCGCGGCGACGAGGACGAGTTGCGGGAAGACGCCAAGGATCTCGCCGGGCACCTGCGGTTCCTCGGGCAGGTCGACGACGCGACCAAGGCGTCGGCGATGCGCAGCGCCGACGTGTACTGCGCGCCCAACACCGGCGGGGAGAGCTTCGGCATCGTGCTGGTGGAGGCGATGGCCGCGGGCACGGCGGTGGTCGCCAGCGACCTCGATGCGTTCCGCCGGGTGCTGCTCGACGGGGCGGCCGGGCGGCTGGTGACGGTCGACGACGCGGACGCGCTGGCGGCCGGGCTGGTCGAGGTGCTCGACGACGACGCCGTCCGGCGCCGTTACATCGATGCCGCCTCCGACGCCGTCCGCCGCTACGACTGGTCGGTGGTGGCGCGGCAGATCCTGCGGGTCTACGAGACGGTGGCCGGGTCGGGGCGCAAGGTGCGAGTGGCGGGCGAGGGGGAATCGCCCCGGGCCGCGAGTGCGGCGGCCAGGAGCAGGGCAGCCGGTGAAGCGACGTGACCGGATGGCTCGTGATCGTCCTCGTCGCGATACTCCTGGTGACGCTGCTGCTGGTCGGCGGCTGGGCGTTCCAGACCGCCAACCGGCTGAACCGACTGCACGTCCGTTACGACCTGAGCTGGCAGGCGCTGGACGCGGCGCTGGCTCGCCGGGCGGTGGTGGCCCGCGCGGTGGCTGTGGACGCCTATGCCGGCGCACCGCAGGGCAAGCGGCTGGCTGCGCTGGCCGACGCCGCCGAGCGGGCGCCGCGGTCGGCTCGGGAGGCCTCAGAGAACGACCTGTCCTCGGCGCTGACGATGGTCGACCCGGCGGCCGTTCCGGTGCCATTGCTCGCTGAACTGGCCGATGCCGAGGCGCGGGTGCTGCTGGCGCGGCGGTTCCACAACGACGCGGTGCGCGACACCCTGGCGCTGCGGGAGCGTTTCGCGGTGCGCCTGCTGCGGCTCGGCGGCACGGCGGCGCTGCCGACGTACTTCGAGATCGCCGAACGCGCGGAGGTGTCGGCCGACGACGCCGGTCCGGTCAGCCGTCGCACGTCGGCGCGCGTGGTGCTGCTCGACGATTCGGGCGCGGTGCTGCTGTTCTGCGGCTCCGACCCGGCGTCGGTCGACGCCGACCCGCCACGGTGGTGGTTCACGATCGGGGGCGCGGTGGCTCCCGGTGAGGAGCTGCCCGACACCGCGGTGCGCGAAGTGTTCGAGGAGACGGGCCTGCGCATCGACCGGTCGCAGTTGATCGGGCCGGTGTGGCATCGGGAGGCGACCATCGACTTCAACGGTTCGGTGATGCGCAGCGTGGAGTTGTTCTTCGTGTACCGGACCCGGCGGTTCGAGGTGTCGGCGGTCCACCGCACGGACCTCGAGCGCCGCTACATTCACGGCCACCGCTGGTGCGATGCGACAATGATCGGAGAACTGGTGGCCGCCGGCGAGGCGGTGTATCCCCGGCAGCTCGCTGAGCTGCTGGCGGAGGCGAACGAACTGGCGGACGGGTCCGTCCACCGCGAGTTGCTGTCGATCCGCTGAACTGCGGATCTAATCGATTTGGCAGCTCGTTTAGACTGGATCAGTAGCGCTTCGGAGGAGATAGTAGTGGAAACCGCATCGAACGGGTCGACCAACGGGTCCGCGCAGACGGGTACCGCCCGGGTCAAACGCGGCATGGCCGAGATGCTCAAGGGCGGCGTCATCATGGACGTGGTCACCCCCGAGCAGGCACGCATCGCCGAGGCCGCAGGCGCGGTGGCGGTGATGGCGCTCGAGCGGGTGCCCGCAGACATCCGGGCCCAGGGCGGCGTCTCGCGGATGAGCGACCCCGACATGATCGAGGGCATCATCGACGCCGTCACCATCCCGGTGATGGCCAAGGCCCGCATCGGCCACTTCGTCGAGGCGCAGATCCTGCAGAGCCTCGGCGTCGACTACATCGACGAGTCCGAGGTGCTGACCCCGGCGGACTACACCAACCACATCGACAAGTGGAAGTTCACCGTGCCGTTCGTGTGCGGCGCCACCAACCTCGGCGAGGCGCTGCGGCGGCTGACCGAGGGCGCGGCGATGATCCGCTCCAAGGGTGAGGCCGGTACCGGCGACGTGTCCAACGCCACCACCCACATGCGCAAGATCGGCGGCGAGATCCGCCGGCTGACGTCGCTGTCGGAGGACGAGCTGTTCGTAGCGGCCAAGGAGCTGCAGGCGCCCTACGAACTGGTCGCCGAGGTGGCGCGGGCGGGCAAGCTGCCCGTCACGCTGTTCACCGCGGGCGGCATCGCGACGCCGGCGGACGCGGCGATGATGATGCAGCTCGGTGCCGAGGGCGTGTTCGTCGGCTCGGGCATCTTCAAGTCGGGCAATCCCGCCGAGCGCGCGGCCGCGATCGTCAAGGCCACCACTTTCTACGACGACCCCGACGTGCTGGCGAAGGTGTCGCGCGGGCTGGGCGAGGCCATGGTCGGCATCAACGTCGAGGACATCGCGCAGCCGCACCGGCTGGCCGAACGCGGCTGGTAAGCCTTGATCGAACAGATCCTCGACCTGGAGCAGCTCGAGGTCAACATCTACCGCGGCGGTGTGTTCAGTCCCGAATCCGGTTTCCTGCAGCGCACTTTCGGTGGGCATGTGGCCGGCCAGTCGCTGGTGTCCGCGGTGCGGACCGTCGACCCGCTGTTCCAGGTGCACTCGCTGCACGGGTATTTCCTGCGGCCCGGTGACGCCAAGGCGCCGTCGGTGTACATCGTCGAGCGGCTCCGCGACGGCGGCTCGTTCTGCACCCGGCGGGTCAGCGCGATCCAGCACGGCGAGACGATCTTCTCGATGTCGGCGTCGTTCCAGGCCGACCAGAGCGGCATCGAACACCAGGACGTGATGCCCAGCGCGCCACCGCCCGACGACCTGCCCAGCTTCCGTTCCGGTGGGGCGTTCGACGACGCCGGATTCGCCCAGTTCGCCGAGTGGGACGTCCGCATCGTGCCGCGCGAGCAGGTACACCGGTTGCCCGGCAAGGCTTCTCAGCAGCAGGTGTGGTTCCGTCACACCGACCCGCTGCCCGACGATCCGGTGCTGCACATCTGCGCCCTGGCCTACCTGAGCGATCTCACGCTGCTCGGCTCGGCGCAGGTGAACCATCCCGACGAGCGCAAGCATCTGATGATCGCCTCGCTGGATCACGCGATGTGGTTCATGCGGCCGTTCCGCGCCGACGAGTGGCTGCTCTATGACCAGTCGTCGCCGTCGGCGTGCGGTGGTCGTGCGCTGACGCAGGGCAAGCTCTTCAATCGCTACGGCGAGATGGTCGCGGCGGTGATGCAGGAGGGGTTGACCCGCTTCAAGCGCGACTATTCGCCGGCGGGGGAGTGAGCCCCCGGATCGGGGTGCTCGCACTGCAGGGCGACACCCGCGAGCATCTGGCGGCGCTGCAGGAGGCAGGCGCCGACGCGGTGACAGTGCGGCGGCGCGGTGAACTCGAGGCGGTCGACGCGCTGGTGATCCCCGGCGGGGAATCGACCACGATGAGCCTGCTGCTGCGTGAGCTCGACCTGCTCGACCCGCTGCGCGCCCGCCTCGCCGACGGCATGCCGGCCTACGGGTCGTGCGCGGGGATGATCCTGCTGGCCACCGAGATCCTCGACGCGGGCGCGGCGGGCAGGCAGGCCGACCCGCTCAAGGCGATCGACATCACGGTGCGGCGCAACGCCTTCGGCCGTCAGGTCGACTCGTTCGAGGGGGACATCGACTTCACCGGCCTCGACGGTTCGGTGCACGCGGTGTTCATCCGGGCACCGTGGGTGGAACGGGTCGGGCCCGACGTCGAGGTCCTGGCCACGGCCGCGGGCCATCCGGTGGCGGTGCGGCAGGGCCCGGTGCTGGCGACGGCGTTCCATCCGGAGATCACCGGCGACCGCCGCGTGCACAAGCTCTTCGTCGACTCCCTCTAGATCTGGCGATTTCGGCGCGCTCACGATCGCTGACCGATCGAAAGCGCGCCGAAATCACTCAGGAGGCGGGTAGGACGTGGTCGGCGACCTTGTCGGTGGACAGGCACAGCGAGCAGACGAACGCGTCGTGCGTCGCGCACTTCATCATGTCCGGCCGCTCGAAATCGTGATAACAGACATGGCATTTGAGGTGCTCGCCGGACGGGTTGCCCCGCTCGTCGTACATCGGCAGGTCGATGCCGTCGTCGGTGCGCCGCAGGTAGTACTTGCCCTTGGTCGCGACGGCGAGGATCGGCGGCAGCACCAGTCCGAGCACCATGGCGACCAGCGGTGAGTACGGCCGGATCGCCTCGCCGAGCACTCCGAAGAACGTCAGCAGCGACACCCCCGCGGCGACGAACAGCGACACGAAGCCGACCGGGTTGACCGCGTAGAGCATGCCGCGGCGGAACTCGGGTTGCAGCGGCGAGATCTTCAGCAGGTACTTGTTGAACACGATGTCCGACGCCACCACGACGACCCAGGCGATACCGCAGTTGGCGTAGAAACCCAGGATCGAGTTCAGGAACGCGAACATGTTGGCTTCCATCAGGATCAGCGCGATCACCAGGTTGAACGCGAGGAACACCAGCCGGCCCGGGTAGTGCTTGGTGACCCGGGTGAACGAATTGGTCCACGCCAGCGACCCGGAGTAGGCGTTGGTGACGTTGATCTTCACCTGGCTGATCACCACGAGGATCACCGCGAGGGTCATCGCCAGCCATGGCGGCAGGAAGTTCCGGTATATCTCCAGGAACTGGTGCACCGGCTCGTTGGCGTTCGCCACGGCGCCGTCGAAGACGTTGGCGATCAGGTACACCGCCAGGAACAGGCCGACGACCTGCTTGATGGCGCCGAAGATCACCCAGCCGGGTCCGGCGAGGAACATCCAGGTCCACCAGCTGCGGCTGTTCTCCGGCGTGCGGGGAGGCATGAACCGCAGGTAGTCGATCTGCTCGGCGATCTGGACGATCAGCGACAGACACACGCCCGCCGCCAGCAGCGTCATGCCGAGGTCGAAGCCGCCGGTTCCGCTCTCACCCTGGTAGGCGAAGAAGTCGCCGACCGATTCCGGATGACTGACCACCAGGTAGACGAACGGCGCGACCATGAGTACCAGCCACAGCGGGGTGGTCCAGACCTGAAGCGTGGACAGCACTTTCATGCCGTAGATCACCAGCGGGAAGATGATGATGGTGGACAGCGCGTAGCCGGCCCACAGCGGGATGCCGAGACCGAGTTCGAGACCCTGGGCCATGATCGAGCCCTCGAGGGCGAAGAAGATGAACGTGAACGTCGCGAAGATGACGTTGGTGACCACCGAGCCGTAGTAGCCGAATCCGCTGCCGCGGGTGATCAGGTCGAGGTCGATGTTGTAACGCGCCGCGTAGTACGCCACCGGGAATCCGGTCACCATCACGACGACCGCGAAGATCAGGATTCCCCAGAGCGCATTGGTGGTTCCGTAGGCGATGCCGATGTTGGCGCCGATCGCGAAGTCCGCAAGATAGGCGATGCCGCCGAGGGCCGAGATGCCCACCACCCGGGTGGACCACTTGCGGTAGCTGCGCGGCGCGAAGCGCAGCGTGTAGTCCTCCAGCGTCTCCTTGGTGGCGGTCATGGTGTCGAGGTCGGCCTCGACCGCCTCGTTGCGCCGCACCTCGTCGCTGAGCTCTTGAGTCATTCGGCAAAATTAGGGCGACTTTGTTTCGGGTCTGTGACGGCGATGTTCCGTCTGCAGCAATCCGTGTCGCCGGTGTCGCCGGCCCAGGTCAGCGGATCGGCAGACCGGTGACCGCTCGCCCGATCACCAGCCGCTGGATCTCGCTGGTGCCCTCGAAGATGGTGAAGATCTTGGCGTCGCGGTGCATGCGCTCCACCGGGTAGTCGCGGGTGTAGCCGTTGCCGCCGAGGATCTGGATCGCCTCGTCGGTGACGTAGACCGCGGTCTCGCTGGCGACCAGCTTGGCCATCGACCCTTCGGCGTTGTCGAACGTCTTGCCGTTGCGGGCCATCCAGCCGGCGCGGTAGACCAACAGGCGCGCCGCGTCGATGCGGGCCTTCATGTCGGCGAGCTTGAAGGCGATCGCCTGGAACTCACCGATCTTGCGGCCGAACTGTTCCCGCTGCCTGGCGTAGTCGAGTGCGTACTCGTAGGCGGCCTGTGCCACCCCGACGGCCATCGCGCCGACGGTGGGCCGGGTGCGTTCGAACGTGGCCATCGCCGCCTGGCCCTTGGAGCTCTTGCCCTCGCGCGCCCTGGCGATGCGCTCGTCGAACTTCTCCTTGCCGCCGACGATGAGCCGGCCCGGGATGCGGACGTCGTCGAGCACCACCTCGGCGGTGTGCGACGCCCGGATGCCGTGCTTGAGGAACTTCTGGCCCTGCGTGAAACCCGGTGTGTCCGGCGGGATGATGAACGTCGCCTGGCCGCGGGTGCCCAAATCCGGGTGCACCGAGGCCACGACGATGTGGACGTTGGCGATGCCGCCGTTGGTGGCCCACGTCTTGGTTCCGTTGAGCACCCACTCGTCGGTGGCCTCGTCGTAGCGGGCCTTGGTCAGGATGGCGCCGACGTCGGAGCCGGCGCCGGGCTCCGACGAGCAGAACGAGGCGACCTTCGGGTCGTCGACGGTGCCGAACATCTGCGGCAGCCACTCGCCGAGCTGCTCGGGCGTGCCGTTGGCCGCCAGTGACGCGGCGGCCAGCCCGGTGCCCAGGATCGACAGCGCGATGCCGGCGTCGCCCCAGAACATCTCCTCGAACACCACGAGCAGGCCGAGGCCGGTGGGTTCGCCCGCCTGCTCGGCGAACAACTCCATCGAGTACAGCCCGACCTTGGCGGCCTCCTGGATGATCGGCCAGGGCGTTTCCTCGCGCTCGTCCCACTCTGCGGCGGCCGGGCGGATGACGTCGGCGGCGAAATCGTGGACCCAGTCCCGGACGTGGATGAGGTCGGGGGACAGTTCTAGGGAGAACGACATGGGCCGATCTTACTCCGGAGTAAGTTCACCGCAGTAGTGCTGTGGCGCATGTAACAGAGGTGAGGTGGGCCGATGACGTTGGTCGAGGTGGAACCCCAGCCGAGGATCGACACCGTGGTGCGGATGCCCGGCGGCGGCGAGGCACGCCGCACCGAATACACCGGAACGGCCTGGTTCGACGGTAAGCCGTACGTCTCGGGACCGGCGATGCAACGCTCCCGCAGTGCGCCGCGCGGACTGCGCAACGCGACCTTCGAGGCAGGCTTCTTCCTGCCCGACAGCCTTGCCTACGAACGCGCGGCGCTCGGCGACGCGACGCTGACGCTGTCGATGACACTGCAGGCGACCGGCGACACCGGTGCGGTGATCAACACCTCGGCGACCTTCGTCGACGACCCGTCCGGGGCGCCGACGTGGATCCACGTCTGGCTGCAGGCGCACATCGGCTGGCCGGCCGGTGTCGGCTACCGCGTCGTCGCGCTGACCCCGCTCGAGGCGGTCCGCTGAGGCTGCGCGGCCCGCGTCGCGCGTTGCCCACTCACGGCCGGCATCGCGGCACGTAGAATCGTCGGGTTGCCACCGATCGAGCAGAGCACCGACCAGAGCGAGGTAGTCCCCGATGAGCGGCCATTCCAAGTGGGCCACCACGAAGCACAAGAAGGCGATCATCGATGCCCGGCGTGGCAAGAACTTCGCCAAGCTGATCAAGAACGTGGAGGTGGCCGCGCGCGTCGGCGGTGGCGATCCGGCCGGTAACCCGACGCTCTACGACGCCATTCAGAAGGCGAAGAAGAACTCGGTGCCCAACGACAACATCGAGCGCGCGCGCAAGCGCGGCGCAGGTGAAGAGGCCGGCGGCGCCGACTGGCAGACCATCACCTATGAGGGCTACGGCCCCAACGGGGTCGCGGTGCTCGTCGAGTGCCTCACCGACAACCGCAACCGGGCCGCGGGCGAGGTGCGCGTCGCGATGACCCGCAACGGCGGCAACATGGCCGACCCCGGTTCGGTGTCCTACCTGTTCTCCCGCAAGGGCGTCATCACGCTGGAGAAGAACGGCCTGGCCGAGGACGACGTGCTCGCCGCGGTGCTCGACGCCGGCGCCGAGGATGTCACGGATCTGGGCGACAGCTTCGAGATCCTCTCCGAGCCGACCGATCTCGTCGCGGTCCGCTCCGCCCTTCAGGAAGCCGGTATCGACTACGACTCCGCCGAGGCGGGATTCCAGCCGTCGGTGACGGTGCCGCTGGACGCCGAGGGCGCGCGCAAGATCATGAAGCTCGTCGACGCGCTCGAGGACAGCGACGACGTGCAGGACGTCTACACCAACGCCGACATCCCCGACGAGATCCTCGCCCAGATCGAGGAGTAGTTAGAACGTCAGCTGCACCTGGTAGTCGCGGTGGGTGAACACCCACTCGCCGGCATCGCGGCGCAGTTCGTCGATGTACTCGCCGACCAGTCGCATCGCTTGGCCATCGCGGAACTGCATGATCTCGAGATTGCTCGACCGCGCCCGGGCCCGGTCGCCGTCGATCTCGATGGCCGCGACCTGGACGAAGAACGCCATCTTCTCGACGGCGCCGAACACCTCGCTCCAGTGGGTGCGCAGCTCATCGATGCCCTGGCACTCACCGCCGGCGCCGGTTCGACGGCCGTCCTCGGCCCAGCACCCCAAATAGGCCTCGAGGTCCTGCCGGACCACGGCGTCGCTGTAGAGCTCGAGCCGCTCGCGCACGGATTGCCGGTCGGCGGCCGGGCCGGTGAATGCCATGAGCGCATGGTAGATCGGTGCCCACGCGCACGAGGGCGAGTGCGTCAGGCGCGTCCGTTCGGCGTGACCAGCTCGTCCGCGTAGTCGACAGTGTCGTCGAACGCCCGGCCGCGCTCCTCGGCCTCCGGGCTCCCGGTGAACAGGCCGGCCGCCACGCGGGCGGTCTCGGTGTCCCGGCCGCGGCGAGCCGGCCGTTCGGCCTCGGCAGGCGCCGGTTTGATGCGCTGGGCGGGCACCACGGCGTGCGGGGTGCGCTGCACCCACGAGACCATTCCCTCGCGCACCGCGCACCGCAGGTCGAACAGGGCCCCGGCGTTGGGGGCGCTGACCATCATGCGCACCCGCACCACCCCGCCGACGGCGTCGGTCACCTGCAGCACGCCGCGGCGGCCGTCCCACTGGTCGCTGGCGGCCAGCAGGCGGTCCAGTTCGGCGCGCATCTCGTCGAACGGGACGGAGAAGTCGACGTCGAACTCGACGGTGCCCATGATCTCGGTGGCGTTGCGCGTCCAGTTCTCGAACGGGGTGGTGGTGAAGTAGGTGCACGGCAGCACAAGCCGGCGCTCGTCGAACAGTCGCACCACGACATAGGTCAGCGTGATCTCCTCGATGCGGCCCCACCACTGGCCCTGTTCGAGTTCCACCACGTCGCCCACCCGGATCGCGCCGGAGAAGGCGATCTGCATGCCGGCGAACACCGCGCCCAGCGACGTCTGCGCGGCCAGGCCCGCGACCACCGACAGCACACCGGCGGAGGCGAACAGTGTGGTCCCGATGTCGGAGAACGACGGGAACGTCATCAGGATCGCCGCCATGCCGAGAATGACGACGACGGCGATGGCGAGCCTGCGCAACACCGTCACCTGGGTGCGGATCCGGCGCCACACGCGGTCGGCGTCGGTCACCTCGTCCTCCGCGCCGCCGCCGTAGCGGGCGATCATCCGGCGTTCGACGACCATCACCAGGCTGGTCAACAGCCAGGTGACGGTGGCGATGTTCACGATCAGCATCGTGTGGTCGACCCAGCCGCGCCACGGGTCGGCGTCGTCGGAGGTGCGTTGCACGGCGACTGACGCCGCGAAGACGATCAGCGTCGCCCGCAGCGGCCTGCGGGTGAGCGTCGCGACGTCGCAGAGCACTGCACTGCGGCGGCCGATCCGCCGCACCCCCCAGGTGAGGACGATTCCCACCAGGTACGCGGCGACCACGGCCCCACAGGCCCAGGCCAGGGTGACGGCGAGATTGGTGGCGGACTCGAATTCGTTCTCGTCTGGCATCGGGGTGAAATCAGCTCCACGGATCGAGGTCAGGTCCCCCGCGACGGTAGCGGCGGTTGCCCGCGACGTCACATCGCGCAACGGGCGGCTGCCCGGATATCACCCGGAATTCGCTCACTGGCAGCACAATTGCCGCGTGGCGGTAGTCGTGACGGATCCGAACGGTGTCCAGTGGAACCTCAAGCGCAAATGGTGGCCGTTCGGCGACATCGGCGACTGGGCCGACATCGACTTCTTCGGCTGGTTCGCACTGCTGATCGCCGCACCCTTCCTGCTGGTGTGGCCGTTCTGGCTGGCGACGAAATTCCTCGGCCTGCAGCGGTGGCGGATCATCATCGAGCGGGCCCACGCCCAGGTCGGCGACGAATTGGTGCGCGGCTGGTCGGCCTCGGGTCGCAGGCTGAACGACCTGGCCCTGGAGATCGGCCAGGGCAGCCGGTCCGGGCACTTCACGCTCTGACCCGGACGCCGCGATGCCCGCGTGTCGCCACCCGGCCCGGCAGCGCGGGCGCGCTAGGGTGTCGAACAGCTGTTCGGGAAGGGGCTGGCGTGCGCGTGATGGGAGTCGACCCCGGGTTGACCCGTTGTGGGCTGTCGGTGATCGAGAGCGGCAAGGGCCGCCAGGTGGTCGCGCTCGACGTCGACGTGGTCCGCACCGCCGCCGACGAGCCGCTGGCGCGCCGGCTGATGGCGATCAGCGACGCCGTCGAGCACTGGATGGACACCCACCGGCCCGATGTCATCGCGATCGAGCGGGTGTTCGCCCACCAGAACGCGTCCACCGCGATGGGCACGGCGCAGGCCGGCGGCGTGATCGCGCTTGCCGCGGCCCGGCGTGACATCGACGTGCACTTCCACACTCCCAGTGAGGTCAAGGCCGCCGTCACCGGCAACGGCCGGGCCGACAAGGCGCAGGTCACCGAGATGGTCACCAGAATCCTTGCGTTACAAGCGAAGCCAACGCCGGCGGACGCCGCCGACGCCCTGGCACTGGCGATCTGTCACTGCTGGCGCGCGCCGATGATCGCGCGGATGGCCGCCGCCGAGGCGCTGGCGGCCGAACAGCAGCGCCGATACCGGGCCACGCTCAAGGCGAAGACGAAGAAGGGTTCGTCCCCGGCGCCGTCGCGGAGCACGACGTGATCGCGTCGGTGCGCGGCGAGGTGATCGACATCGCGCTCGACCATGTGGTCGTCGAGGCCGCGGGCGTCGGCTACAAGGTGATGGCCACCCCGTCGACGCTGTCCACACTGCGGCGCGGCGCCGAGACCCGCCTCATCACGGCGATGATCGTGCGCGAGGACTCCATGACGCTGTACGGCTTCGCCGACTCCGAGGCCCGCGACCTGTTCCTCACCCTGCTCGGCGTGTCGGGTGTCGGTCCGAAGATCGCGCTCGCGACCCTCGCGGTGCACGATGCGCAGGCGCTGCGCCAGGCGCTGGCCGACGGCGACGTCACCGCGCTCACCCGCGTGCCGGGCATCGGTAAGCGCGGCGCCGAGCGGTTGGTGCTCGAACTGCGCGACAAGATCGGACCGGTCAGCCCGGCCGCGGGCGGTTCGGCGGTCGGCGGTCACGCGGTCCGGGCACCGGTCGTGGAGGCCCTCGTCGGCCTCGGCTTCGCCGCCAAGCAGGCCGAGGAGGCCACCGACAAGGTGCTCGCCGACGATCCGGGCGCGAGCACGGCGGCCGCCCTGCGCGCCGCGCTGTCGATGCTGGGTAAGAAGTAGCGATGGGCCGCTTCGCGAACAGCCCGGAGGACTCCGATTCCGCCGAGGCACCCGACGAGCGCGAGGTCTCCGCGGCGCTGACCGTCGGCGAGGGCGACGTCGACGCCAGCCTGCGGCCGCGCTCGCTGCGCGAGTTCATCGGCCAGCCCCGGGTGCGCGAACAGCTGCAACTGGTGCTCGAGGGCGCCAAGAATCGGGGCGGCACACCGGATCACATCCTGCTGTCCGGCCCGCCGGGGCTGGGCAAGACGTCGCTGGCGATGATCATCGCCGCCGAACTGGGATCGTCGCTGCGGCTGACGTCGGGTCCTGCGCTGGAGCGTGCCGGCGATCTCGCAGCGATGCTGTCCAACCTCGTCGAGGGTGACGTGCTGTTCATCGACGAGATCCACCGCATCGCCCGGCCGGCCGAGGAGATGCTGTACCTGGCGATGGAGGACTTCCGCGTCGACGTGGTCGTCGGCAAGGGTCCCGGCGCAACGTCGATTCCGCTCGAGGTGGCACCGTTCACCCTCGTCGGCGCCACCACCCGGTCGGGCGCGCTGACCGGCCCGCT
Organism: Mycobacterium sp. NPDC050551; assembly: GCF_040674075.1. Classification (NCBI taxonomy): domain Bacteria; kingdom Bacillati; phylum Actinomycetota; class Actinomycetes; order Mycobacteriales; family Mycobacteriaceae; genus Mycobacterium; species Mycobacterium sp. NPDC050551. Next base: position 300,939 of record NZ_JBFARC010000004.1, read on the forward strand.
GCGCGACCGGTTCGGGTTCACCGCGCACATGGACTTCTACGAACCGGCCGAACTCGAACGCGTGCTGGCCCGGTCGGCCGGCATCCTCGGCATCACCCTGGGCGGCGATGCGGGCGCCGAGATCGCGCGGCGCTCGCGCGGCACGCCGCGGATCGCCAACCGGCTGCTGCGCCGGGTCCGCGACTACGCCGAGGTGCGGGCCGACGGCGTGATCACCCGCGACATCGCCAAGGCCGCGCTCGCGGTCTACGACGTCGACGAACTAGGCCTCGACCGGCTGGACCGGGCGGTGCTGTCGGCGTTGACCCGCAGCTTCGGCGGCGGACCGGTCGGAGTGTCGACGCTGGCGGTCGCAGTGGGGGAGGAGGCCACCACCGTCGAGGAGGTGTGCGAGCCGTTCCTGGTGCGGGCCGGCATGGTGGCGCGCACCCCGCGCGGCCGGGTGGCCACCGCGCAGGCCTGGACCCACCTCGGCATGTCACCGCCGAGTCGGGCCACCGCACTGGGTCAGCCCGACCTGTTCGAGTAGCAGAAGCACGAGATAGGCGGCGGCGCAGGCGATCTCAGGTGCGGAAGACGGCCGCCCCGCTGTGCCGGATCCGGTTGCCGCCCGCCCGTTTCGCCTCGTACATGGCAGCGTCGGCGGAGTCGACGAGATGGCCGACCATGCGCCGGGTGGTGTCGCCGTCGATGCTGAGCAAGGTCACGCTGGCAACGCCGAGGCTCGCGGTGACGCCCCACGGGTTGGCCGCGACCGCCCGGCGCAGTCGCTCGGCGGTCACCTGGGCCTCGCTCGCGGGCGTCGTCTCGGCCACGAGGAACTCCTCGCCGCCGACGCGGGCGACCACCGACCCGGCGGGACTGGCCCGCCGCAGGCTGTCACCGACGGCGATCAATATCCGGTCGCCGATCGCGTGGCCCTGGGTGTCGTTGACCTTCTTGAACCCATCCAGGTCGAGCATCACTACGGTGAAGCACGGCGGCGGATCCCCGGTCGAGGCGGCGATGAGTTCCCGCGCGCCCCGGTTGAAACCGCGCCGGTTCCGCAGTCCGGTCAACGGGTCGGTGTTCGCGTTCAGTGCGTCGGCGCTGAGCAGGTGGACGAGCACCTGACCCGAGAACGGCACGGCGAGCACGCCGACGAAGACCACCAGCAGCTTGGCCGCCGCCATGGCCACGTCACCGGCTGCGGCGATCTCCCAGGCGGCGAACAGTGCCGTGCCCGCGGCCGTGAACAGCGTCAGCGTCAGGTACCGCACGGAATGGAAGAACGCGACGTATCCGGCCAGGGCGGCGAACGCCATCGAACCCAGCAGCGCCGTCTCGGGATTGACCTCCATCAGGCAGGACGCGGCGATGCACCCGTTGGACAGGACCGCGAACGTGGCGGACTGCTGATGCGTCGGCCACCGGGTGAACCACATCGTCGCCATCGCGGCACAGCACACCGCCACGAGCACCGCCACGGCGCGGCCGACGGGGGAGTGCGGGCCGGACGGACTCCACAGCATCAGCACCGGCACCGCGCCGAGCGCGGCCACGATGGTGCCCATCATGAACCGGGTGAAGCGCTGCAATTGACGCGCGCCGAGATATTCGGAGAGCCAGTGGAAGTTGTCGGGTTGCCCCCACCACTGGCGGATCCGTCCCACTACTCGCGCCCCCGTACGGTTCGCCGCGCAACTGCCCTCGCGTCGGCGTTGGTACGGGATGTTACCTATTCAACGACCGGTTTGCTGAACATCAGCAATGTGTCAGCATCCGGCATCTGCCGGTGACGTCACAACAATCCGAGCAGCTGCAGATCGGTGGCGTACTTGACGATGACCGACGGCGTGACATGCGGAATGTCCTTGTCGGCCCCGATTTTGGCCTCCTGCACCGCCGTGCGGAATCGATCCGTCGGTGCGAGCGAGCCACGCATCGGCTTCTCCGGCTGCTGATAGTTGTGCAGCAGCGGCAGGAGCGAATACTGACGTTGTTGCTGTGGCAGCCCGCGCATGGCCGTTTCAAACCGGTCGAGCCAGGCGCGGTAGTCGTCGATGCGGCTGATCGGGTAGCCGGCCTCGACCAGCCAGTCGACGAACTCGTCGAGCCCGAGGCCGTCGTCGTAGGGGTTCATCACGTGGTAGGTCTCGAAGCCCGCCCCGCGCTCGGCCACCGCCTGGGCGCCGAGGGTGTCGATGGCCTCGGCGATGAATTCGACCGGCAGGCCGTCGTAATGGGCGCGGCTGCGCCCGCCGTCGGCGTCGCGTTCGTAGAACGACGCCGGCGCGATGCCGGTCGCCACCAGACTCAGGATGGTGCGGGTGAACATGTCGGGGAGGTTGAGCTGCCCGGCGTAGGTGGTGTCGGCCAGGATCATGTCGCAGCGGAACACCGCGACCGGCAGGCCGCACAGGTCGTGCGCCTCCCGGAGCAGCACCTCGCCTGCCCACTTGCTGTTGCCGTAGCCGTTGGCATAGCTGTCGTCGATCCGGCGCACCGGGCTGATGACGCGGATGTCGCCGTCCTCGGTGAAGTTGCCGGGTTCGATGCCTGCGCCGACACCGATGGTGGACACGTAGGTGAACGGCTTGAGCCTGGCGGTGAGCGCGAGACGGATCAGTTCGGCGGTGCCCACCACGTTGGGCCCGAACAGCTGGCTGTACGGCAACACGTGGTTGACCAGGGCGGCGGGATCGACGATCAGATCCACGGTGTCGGCGAGTCGGCGCCAGGTCTGTTCGGACAGGCCGAGATTCGCCTCGCCCTTGTCACCGGCGATCACCTCGAGGTGATCGGCGGCGAGGTGGCGGTAGTGCCGCAGCAGCTCGGGATCGCCGCTGTCGAACGTCTGATCCAGGCGCTGCCGTGCGGCGTCGTCGTCCTTGGCGCGCACCAGGCAGATCACAGTGCCGCCGACGAGTGACATCCGCTCGAGCCAGTCCAGCGCCAGGTAGCGGCCGAGGAATCCGGTCGCACCCGTGAGCAGGACTGTGCGCACCTCGCCGCGGGGTGCGGGCAGGGACGCGGCGTCGGCGAGCGTACGGGCGTCGATGAATTGGTCGAGGGTGAGGTCGCGGGCATGCGCCTCGGCCGTGTCGGGGCCGTGTACCGCGGCGAAGCTGGGCCGCCTGGTGCCCGAGGTGCGCTCCGCTTCGATGTAGCCGGCCAGCGCCTGCAGGTCGTTGGCCGGGCTGACGATGACGCCGACCGGCACGTCGATGCCGTAGATCTCGTTGAGCAGGTTGGCGAAGGTGAGCGCGGACAGCGAGTCGCCGCCGAGGTCGGTGAAGTGCGAGTCGGGCCGCACGTCGGATGCCGCCGCGCCGAGCAGAGCGCCCGCCGCCCGGCCGATGGTCTCCAGAGCCGGCCGGCCGGCACCGTCGCGGCGCAGCGCACGCAACTCGTCGGCCTGTCCTTCTGCGAGGTCGACGTAGAGCTGCTCGAGCCGTTCGCCGTAGTGCTGCTTCAACTTCGGGCGGGCCAGCTTGCGGATGCCGGTGAGCAGCCCGTTCTCCAGGGTGAACGGCTGCGGTTCGACGATGAAGTCCCTGGGGATCTCGTAGGACTGCAGCCCGGCCGCCTTCGCGGCGTCCTGGAGGGCGGTGGTGAGCAGCGCCTTGAGCTCGGCCGGCTCGTGCTCGGCGAGCACGTCCTCGGTCGGCACGACGACGGCGAGCAGGTAGGACCGCGCGCTGTTGCCGTAGATGTAGATCTGGCGCACCGGTGCGCTGGTCGCGAACACCGACTCCACCTTGGCGATCGTCACGAATTCGCCCTGCGAGAGCTTGAGCACGTTGTTGCGGCGGTCGACGTACTGCAACCGGTCGGGTCCGAGCTCGGCGACGATGTCGCCGGTGCGGTAATAGCCCTCGGTGTCGAACATCTCGGCGGACAGCTCGGGCCGACGGTAGTAGCCGGGGAACAGCTGCTCCGACTTGACCAGCAGCTCGCCGCGCGGATGCGGCCGGTCGGTGTGGAAGTACCCGAGATCGGGGACGTCGACGAGCTTGTAGTCGATCACCGGTGGCCGACGGACCACGCCGTCGACGAACACGGCGCCGGCTTCGGTCGAGCCGTAGCCGTCGACGAGGTGCATGTCGAGCAACCGTTCCACCCAGGTCTTCATGTCGGCGGACAGCGGCGCCGAACCCGTCATGGCCCCGACGAAGCGCCCGCCCAACAGGTTCCGGCGCGTCTCGGCCAGCACCTCGTCCTCGGCGGTGGACCGGTCGGCGCCGTCCGCGGTGCGCCGGTCGACCTCGCTGGTGACCTCCTGGAAGATCATGTCCCAGATCCGCGGGACGAAGCTGAGCTGCGTCGGCCGGCTCAGCGCGAGGTCCTCCAACAGGGTGGACAGGTCGCTCCTGGCGGCGAAATAGACGGTGCCGCCTGCGGCGAGCGTGCCGACGAGGATGCCACGGCCCATCACATGGCTCATGGGCATGAAGCTCAGCGTGATCGACGGGACCACGGGGTTCTGCTCGTGAAAGCCGTTGTTGTTGGCGGCCTTCCACATGTCGGCGACCTTGCGCTCGGGGTACATCGCACCCTTGGGGGCGCCGGTGCTGCCCGAGGTGTAGATGAGCAGGCTCAGCGGGTCGGCGTCGGCCGCGGGCGCCGTCGTCGCGGTCGGCGATCCGGCGCCCCGGGCGAGCTCGTGGACGAGCGTCTCGACAGGCACATCCCGATCGCCGTCGGCCAGCCTGCGCTGAGCGGCCTCGAAGGCCTGGCGCTGTGCGGTCACCTCGGGCCGGTAGTCGAAGACCACCAGGCGGGCGGGCTGGTGTCCGGTGAGGACCAGCTCGACGGCGTCGTCGAGCATGTCGATGCCTGCGGCGATCAGGGTGGGTTCGGTCTCGGCGACGATCGGCCGCAGCTGCTCGACCGGGGCGCTAGTCTGCAGCGGCACCGATACCGCGCCGAGCAGCATGGTGGCGGTGTCGACGACGGTGTAGTCGACGCTGGTGAAGCCGAGGATGGCGACGCGGTCACCGGAGTGAACGGGGTTGTCCTGCCAGACCGCGGCCAGGTTCTGCACGCGCGCCCAGAGGTCGCCGTAGGTGACGGTGTCGAACGACGGCAGCAGCTCGGCGATGGTGTCGCCTGTGGACGGGTCCTCGACGAGGCGCACTGTGCGCTGGGCGAGTGCGGGCCGGTCGGCGTAGCCGGTCATCACCGTTTCGATGACCTCGGGCAGCCGGAGGCCGGGCGCCGCGGCTGCGGCGCTGACGTCCGCGAGCGGGGTGGTGGCGGCGAATTGCGGGTCGGTGGCGGTCAATTGGGCGATACGACGAGCGAGCCGCTCGTCGGGGGTCTCAGTGGACATGCGCGATCTCCAGTGCAATCGGTGCAGATTGTGACGCGACGCTGCGCCTGATCAGAACTACGTTAGTAAAACTAAGGTTATTCCCAGATCAGCTGTACATAGGCTGTCAATGTATTGTGATGTCGCTCTCGTGGGTCGTCGGATCGCGCACCCGGTCGCGGCGTCGCGCCAGCGGCCGAAACCGGCGTAACAACAGGTGGCGCGGGTCGCGCGGCGGCGTTACAGCAGGGCACCGGACGGGTACTCCCGCCTCAACAAAGGAGGCACCATGAAGGACTACGACAGCACGGACACCCCGGCGCGCGTTCGGGGAGGACGGATGCGCATTCCGCGCAGCCGAGGTGCGACCAGTGGATTCCTGTTGATCCTGCTCGGTCTCTGGGGTGCGCTCGTCCCCTTCATCGGCCCCTATTTCGACTTCGCCTTCACCCCGGACCAGGTCTGGGCGTGGACGACGGCCCGCGGGTGGCTCGAAGTCCTGCCCGGCGTGGTGACCGTGGTCGGCGGCTTCCTGATGTTGACCTCACGCAATCGCGCGACGGCGATGCTCGGTGGCTGGCTGAGCGTGGCGGCCGGCGCATGGTTCGTCGTCGGGCGCGCACTGGCCGGTCCGCTCGGCCTCGGCAACGCCGGCGCGCCGGTGGCCACCAACGACACCAAGCGGGTCTGGCTGGAACTGACCTACTTCTACGGCCTCGGTGCACTCATCGTGTTCCTCGGCGCGCTCGCGATCGGCCGGTTGTCCGTCCGCAGCGCGCGTGACATCGCCTATGCGCAGCGGCCGGTCGATGCGCCGCTCACCACCAACACGGGTTCACAGCCCGTCGTCGACCAGCACGGCACGCACGAGCCGATGGTCGGGCAAGGCCCCGTCGGCCAGCAACCGATCGGCCAGCAGCCGATCGGGCAGCAGCCCGTCGGCCAGCCGACCGGTTACGGGCCGACCGGTCAGCCCGTGGAAGCCGCCCCGCGGCGTCGCGGTCTGCTCAGCCGGCTCCGCAACCGGGGTAGTGGGAACACGCTGGCTCACCGCTGAACCGCTGTGCAGTCACGGCCGCCGAGCATTGCGCTCGGCGGCCGTTCTGTGATACTTCCCACACCAGCAGACCGAACGAAGGTTGGAACTTTGTGTTCCACAACACCTTTGATGGTGGTTAGCCCGACGAAGTGGTTACCTGACGGTGGTGACGTACCGCAGTGCCGTCCCGAGAACAGGAGGCTTTCGATGACCACGCCACTTCGTCTGCACGGTCTCTCCGAGCAGGTGCACCGGGCGCTGTCCGAACGCCTGAACCCGTCGGCGGCACAGCAGAGCCATGACGAGATCGCCGAGATCGCACTGGGCCGGTGGTCCTGCGTGCTGTTCAGTGCCCTCGGGTTGCCGAGCCGCGACTGGGTGCAGGTCGCCTGCTGGGCCGACGAGGCCGACGAGTTCGCTCTCGAGGCGCTCGGCTCCTACATCGACGTGATGGTCGCGGCGCGCTGCGCGGGGCCGGCCGACGATCTGCTGTCCGACCTGATCGCCGCCGAGGTCGACGGCGACGGGTTCACCGCCGACGAACTGCGCGCCATCGTCGTCGCGCTACTGACCACCTAGTCGCGCGTCAGCCGGTGTAGACCATCACGTGCTTGATGCGCGTGTAGTCCTCCAGGCCGTACATCGACAGATCCTTGCCGTGGCCCGATGACTTGAACCCGCCGTGCGGCATCTCGGCGACGAGCGGGATGTGGGTGTTGATCCACACGCAGCCGAAGTCCAGCGCGTTCGACATGCGGATCGCACGGGACACGTCCCTGGTCCACACCGACGACGCCAGCCCGTACTCCACGCCGTTGGCCCAGCCGAGCGCCTCGTCCTCGTCGGAGAAGCTCTGCACCGTGATGACGGGGCCGAAGATCTCGTTCTGGATCATCCGGTCGTCCTGCAGCAGGCCACCCACCACGGTCGGTTCCACGTAGAAACCCTTGTCGCCCTGCCGGTTTCCGCCGGCGGCCACCTTCGCGTGGCCGGGCACGTCCTCGAAGAAGCTCAGCACGCGCTGCATCTGGTTGACGTTGTTCACCGGCGGCACCCAGGCGTCCTCGTCGTCGGCGGCCCTGCCGAACGTCGTCGTCGCCGCCTTCGCCTGCTCGGCGAGTGCCTCGGTCAGGTCGCCGGCGATCGAGGCGGGCGCGAGCACGCGGGTGGCCGCGGTGCAGTCCTGGCCGGCGTTGAAATAGCCGGCGGTCGCGATGCCCTCGGCCGCGGCCGCGATGTCGGCGTCGTCGAACACGATCACCGGCGCCTTGCCGCCGAGTTCGAGGTGGGTGCGCTTGAGGTTGCCGCCGGCACTGACCGCCACGGCCCGGCCGGCCGCCACCGACCCGGTGATCGCGACCATCTCCGGCGTCGGGTGGGAGACGAGGTTGGCGCCGGTGACGCGGTCGCCGGTGACGACGTTGAGCACACCGGGCGGCAGGTGCCTGGCCGCGAGTTCGGCCAGCATCACGGTGGTGACCGGCGTGGTGTCGCTCGGCTTGATCACCACGGTGTTGCCCGCCGCGATCGCCGGGCAGATCTTCCAGATCGCCATCATCATCGGGTAGTTCCACGGCGCGACCTGGCCGATCACGCCGATCGGCTCCCGGCGGATCCACGACGTGTGATCGGCCATGTACTCGCCGGCCGACCTGCCCTCGAGGACGCGCGCGGCGCCGGCGAAGAACCGGATCTGGTCGACCATCGGCGGGATCTCCTCGGCCGCCGTCACATGGTCGGGTTTGCCGGTGTTGCGGCCCTCGGCCCTGATCAGATCGGCGGCGGCCTTCTCCACCTCGTCGGCCAGGCCGAGCAGCGCCTTCTGCCGGTCGGAGGGAGTGGACTTCTTCCACGTCTTGAAGGCCGTCGACGCCGCCGCGTAGGCGTTGTCGATGTCCTGCTCGTTGGACACCGGGGCGGAGCCGTACTCCTCGCCGGTGGACGGGTCGACGAGCGGCATCGTGGCGCCGGACACCGAGTCGACGAGTTCGCCGTTGATGAAGTTCTGCACCGTGGTCATAGGGGCTCCTTTACAGGTCGGCGAGGATGAGGGCGAGCACGTCGAGTCCCTCGACGAGCAGGTCGTCGGAGATGGCGAGCGGCGGCAGGAACCGCAGCACGTTGCCGTAGGTGCCACAGGTCAGCACGATGACCCCGGCGGCGTGGGCGGCGGCGGCGAGTTTCTTCGCGAGCTCGGCGTCCGGTTCGGTGGTGCCGGGCTTGACGAGCTCCACGGCGATCATGGCGCCGCGGCCGCGCACGTCGCCGATGCGTTCGTCCTCGGCCTGTAGCCGGTGCAGCCGGTCCTTCATCAGCGTCTCGATCTCGCGGGCGCGCGCGACCAGCCCGTCGGACTCGATGGTCTCGATGGTGGCCAGGGCGGCGGCGCAGGCCAGCGGGTTGCCGCCGTAGGTGCCGCCCAGCCCGGAGACGTGCGGTGCGTCCATGATCTCGGCGCGGCCGGTGACCGCCGACAGCGGCAGGCCGTCGGCGATGCCCTTGGCCGTGACGATGAGGTCGGGCGCGATGCCTTCGTGCTCGCAGGCGAACATCGCCCCGGTGCGCGCGAAGCCGGTCTGCACCTCGTCGGCGATGAACACGACCCCGTTGTGGCGGCACCAGTCGAGCAGGGTGGGCAGGAAACCCTCGGCGGGCACGATGAAGCCGCCCTCGCCCTGGATCGGTTCGATGATCACCGCGGCCAGGTTCGGTGCGCCGACCTGCTTGTCGATCACGTCGATGGCGCGCCGGGCGGCCAGCTCGCCGTCGGTGGCCAGCTCCTTGCCGAACTCCGCGTCGCGGAACGGGTAGGACAGCGGCGCGCGGTAGACCTCGGGGGCGAACGGGCCGAAGCCCTGCTTGTAGGGCATCACCTTCGCGGTCAGCGCCATCGTCAGGTTGGTGCGGCCGTGGTAGGCGTGGTCGAACGACACCACGGCCGACCTGCCGGTGTAGACCCGGGCGATCTTGATCGCGTTCTCGACGGCCTCCGAGCCCGAGTTGAACAGTGCCGAGCGCTTGTCCTCGTCGCCCGGGGTGAGCCGGTTGAGCGCCTCGGCGACCGCGATGTAGCCCTCGTAGGGCGTGACCATGAAGCAGGTGTGGGTGAACTCGGCCACCTGCGTGCGCACCGCGTCGACCACCCGTGGCGACGCGTTCCCGATGGTGGTGACGGCGATGCCCGAGCCCAGGTCGATGAACCGGTTGCCGTCGACGTCCTCGAGGATTCCGCCGCCGGCCCGCGCCGCGTACACCGGCATGGTGGTGCCCACGCCGCGCGACACGGCTGCTGCCTTGCGGTCGATGAGCGCCTGCGACTTCGGACCGGGAACTGTGGTGACGAGGTGGCGGCTCTGCTCGAGATTGGTCACGGCACGACTCCTGCGATCACGGGGCGTTTCTGAAGGCACGGCGAGGGGGTTCGGCTTCGGCACCGAGCCTAGTCGGCGACGGGCCCGACGCGACTGGAAACGGCGCCCGCCGACCCAACGCGCTAGGGAATTCGTATCAGAATGGGCGAAAAATTGCGATATCGGTGGTGAACGCCGGCATTGTGTGACGGAATAGCCGAACGCCGGGAACCGAGCCAGACCGGACGGTGTGGCCCCGGCGTCGTCCTGCGCAGGATCGGTCCGATCGCTTCCATCTCAGGGGGCGCAGGCCGTCGCCGTGCTGAAGCGAAGGCACGGGGCAGTCTGCTGCCAGCTGCCGGAATGGCACACTGGACAACTACGAGGCATCGCGACCTGACTGAACCGGGGCGCCGTCGCCGCACAAGCCGACACGAAAGACTGTTGCCGTTATGGACCTGGTCGTTTTCCTGCCCCTGCTCATCATCCTGGGCGCATTCATGTTCTTCGCCTCGCGCCGCCAGAAGAAGGCGATGCAGGCCACCATCGATCTGCACGAGTCGCTGCAGATCGGCGACCGGATCCACACCACGTCCGGCCTGCAGGGCACCGTCACCGGCATCACCGACGACAACATCGACCTCGAGATCGCCCCCGGCGTGGTCACCACCTGGATGAAGCTGGCCGTGCGGGACCGCATCACCTCCGACGCCGAGGACTACGACGACGACGATGACATCGACGCGCCCACCGAGCTCACCTCGTCGGCCACCGAGGTGACCGAGAGCGCTCCCGTCGTCGACTCCACCGCCGATTCGGACCGGCTGAAGAAAGACTGACAGCAGAGCACTCAGCCCGAGCACGTACTCTTTGCCGTGCTGAGCAACTGATCTCGATCTCGAGGAGACCCAACCAACGTGGCATCGTCTTCGGCGCCGGTGCATCCTGCCCGCTACCTGACGCTCTTTCTGGTGCTGCTCGTCGGCGTCTACCTCCTGGTGTTCCTGACCGGAGACAAGAAGCCCGACCCGAAGCTCGGAATCGACCTGCAGGGCGGCACCAGGGTCACCCTGACCGCGCGCACCCCGGACGGCTCGCCGCCTACCCGTGACGCCCTGGCCCAGGCCCAGCAGATCATCAGTTCCCGCGTCGACGGCCTCGGTGTCTCCGGATCCGAGGTCGTGGTCGACGGGGAGAACCTGGTGATCACGGTGCCGGGCAACGACGGCAACGAGGCCCGCAACCTGGGTCAGACGGCGCGCCTCTACATCCGCCCGGTCATCCACGCGATCCAGGCCCAGGCGCCCGGTGAAGGCAACGCCGAGGGACAACCGCCGTCCGAGGGCGCACCCGGACTGCCCGGCGGACCCGGGGGCGCACCCGGCCTGCCCGGCGGACCGGGCGGCCTGCCGCCCGGCATCCTGCCCGGTGGGCCCGAAGGCCTGCCGCCCGGCGTCGTCGCGCCGGCGCCGCCAGCCGGTGAGCAGCCCGCACCACAGCCGCGGCCCTACCCGCAGCAGCCGGCGCCGGGAGACCCCACCACCGAACCCGCGCCCGCCACCCCGCGCCAGCAGGCGCCGCCCGCACAGAACGCCCCTCCGGGTCAGGCCCCTCCGGGCCAGGCGCCGCCGGGTCAGAACCCGCCCGGTCAGGGTGACGAGCGGAAAGACCTCGCGCAGCGGATCTCCGACGAGAAGCAACTGCGGCAGAGCGCCGACCCGTCGATCCAGCTGCTGGCCCTGCAGTTCCAGGCCACCCGCTGCGGCGACGAGGACGTGCTGGCCGGCAACGACGACCCGAACCTGCCGTTGATCACCTGCTCCACCGACGGCCAGACGGTCTACCTGCTCAACAAGTCGATCATGAGCGGTGAGCAGATCCAGGACGCCACGTCCGGGCTGGACCAGCAGCAGGGCCAGTACGTCGTCGACGTCCAGTTCAAGGACGAGGGCGCCAAGATCTGGGCCGACTTCACCGCGGCCAACGTCGGCACCCAGACCGCGTTCACCCTCGACTCGCAGGTGGTCAGCGCACCCGAGATCCGCGAGGCGATCCCCGGCGGCCGCACCCAGATCACCGGGTCGTTCACCAACGACACCGCGCGCGAACTCGCGAACGTGCTCAAGTACGGGTCGCTGCCGCTGTCGTTCGAGTCGTCGGAGGCCGAGACGGTGTCGGCCTCGCTGGGGCTGCAGTCACTGCGCGCCGGCCTGATCGCCGGCGCCGTCGGCCTCGCCGCGGTGCTGCTCTACTCGCTGCTCTACTACCGCGTGCTCGGTCTGCTCATCGCCCTGTCGCTGGTGGCCGCGGGCGCGATGGTCTTCGCGATCCTGGTGCTGCTGGGCAGATACATCAACTACACGCTCGACCTGGCCGGTATCGCCGGTCTGATCATCGGTATCGGCACCACGGCCGACTCGTTCGTGGTGTTCTTCGAACGCATCAAGGACGAGATCCGCGAGGGCAGGTCGTTCCGCTCGGCGGTGCCACGCGGTTGGGCGCGGGCGCGCAAGACGATTCTGTCGGGCAACGCGGTCAGCTTCCTGGCCGCCGCGGTGCTGTATTTCCTGGCCGTCGGGCAGGTCAAGGGCTTCGCGTTCACGCTCGGGCTGACCACCATCCTCGACGTCGTCGTGGTGTTCCTGGTGACGTGGCCGCTGGTGTACCTGGCGTCCACGTCTCCGACGCTGGCCAAGCCCAAGTTCAACGGGCTCGGCGCGGTGCAGCAGATCGCCCGGGAACGACGCGCCGCGTCGCATGCGACCACGGGACGGGGACAGTAGATGGCGGCCATCAACCGCAACACCAAGAAGTCGTCGACCGCCGTCGAGGCGGCGCCCGCCGAAGCGGGCTCGACCGCGCCGAAACACGGTTTCTTCGTCCGGCTCTACACCGGCACCGGCGCCTTCGAGGTGATCGGGCGCCGCAAGCTGTGGTACCTGATCAGCGGCGGCATCGTGGCGGTCTGCCTCCTCAGCATCGTCATCCGCGGTTTCACCTTCGGCATCGACTTCGAGGGCGGCACCAAGGTGTCGATGCCGGTCAACGGCGTCAACGGCACGGCGACCACCACCCAGGTCGAGACCGTGTTCACCGACGCCGTCGGCAGGCCGCCGGAATCGGTGGTCGTGGTGGGCAGCGGTGACTCGGCGACGGTGCAGATCCGTTCCGAGACGCTGAGCAACGACGAGGCCGCGAATCTGCGCAGCGCGCTGTTCGACGAGTTCCAGCCGAAGGGCGCGGACGGGCAGCCCAGCGAACAGGTGATCAGCGACTCCGCGGTGTCCGAGACGTGGGGCGGCCAGATCACCCAGAAGGCGCTGATCGCCCTGCTGGTGTTCCTGGTGCTGGCGGCCCTCTACATCGGTGTGCGCTACGAACTGTGGATGGCGGTCGCCGCGATCGTCACGCTGTTCTTCGACCTGATCGTCACGGCGGGTGTGTACTCACTGGTCGGCTTCGAGGTCACCCCGGCGACCGTGATCGGCCTGCTGACCATCCTCGGCTTCTCGCTGTACGACACGGTGATCGTGTTCGACAAGGTGGAGGAGAACACCGAGGGCTTCGAGCACACCACCCGGCGCACTTTCGCCGAACATGCCAACCTGGCGATCAACCAGACCTTCATGCGGTCGATCAACACCAGCCTGATCTCCGTGCTGCCGATCCTCGCGCTGATGGTCATCGCGGTGTGGCTGCTCGGCGTCGGCACCCTGATGGATCTCGCGCTGGTCCAGCTGGTCGGCGTCATCGTCGGCACCTATTCGTCGATCTTCTTCGCCACCCCGCTGCTGGTGACGCTGCGGGAGCGCACCGACAAGGTCCGCACGCACAACCGCCGGGTGCTGCGGCGCCGGACGGGTGCCGCAGCCAAGAGTTCGGCGGCGGCCGCCGACGCCGGCGCGGCGGACGACATCGACACCGAGGCCGACGACGCCACAGAAGCCGACGACAGAAAGGCCGAGCAGACCGAGACGGTCACCGCATCGGCCGGCACCAAACCCGCTGTGGGCGCGCGACCGGTGCGCCCGACCGCCAGCAAGACCGGGCGGCCTGCGGGCAAGCGGAGCCCCCGGCGGTAGACGCCGATGGCAGCCCTCAAGCGGCGCGCCGTCGCGCTGGCGGCGGCGCTGTCGATCACCGCGTTGCTCGCGTCAGCGTGTTCGGGCAGCTCGGCCGACTCCATCGACTACGCCGTCGACGGGTCGCTGAGCACGTACAACACCAACACGGTGACCGGCGCCGCGTCGGGCGGACCGCAGGCGTTCGCCCGTGTCCTCACCGGGTTCAACTACCACGGGCCCGACGGCCAGATCGTCGGCGACCACGACTTCGGCACCATCTCGGTGTTCGGCCGCACGCCGCTGGTGCTGGACTACCAGATCAGCGACAAGGCGGTGTACTCCGACGGCAAGCCGATCACCTGTGACGACCTGGTGCTGGCGTGGGTCGCCCAGTCCGGCCGGTTCCCGGGCTTCGACGCCGCCAACCGGTCCGGCTACAGCGACATCGCCTCGGTCGACTGCGCTCCCGGCCAGAAACGGGCCCGGGTGTCGTTCGCGCCCGACCGGGGATTCGTGGACTTCGGCCAGTTGTTCGCCGCCACCGCACTGATGCCCTCGCACGTCCTCGCCGACGAACTCGGCGTCGACGTCACCACCGCGCTGCAGTCCGGTGATCTGGGCACCATCGACCGCATCGCGCAGGCGTGGAACACCACCTGGGATCTGCGGCCCGATGTGGACCTGAAGAAGTTCCCGTCGTCGGGGCCCTACAAGCTGGAGTCGGTGACCGGCGACGGCGCGGTGGTGCTGGTGGCCAACGACAAGTGGTGGGGCGCCAAGCCGGTCACCGGACGCATCACGGTGTGGCCGCGCGGCGCCGACATCCAGGACCGGGTGAACGAGGGCGCCTTCGACGTGGTCGACATCGCGGCCGGGTCGTCAGGCACGCTCAATCTGCCCGAGGACTACGTCCGCAGCGACAGCCCGTCGGCCGGCATCGAGCAGCTCATCTTCGCGCCCGTGGGACCGCTGGCCGCCCCGCCGGCTCGTCGTGCGGTCGCGCTGTGCACGCCGCGCGACGTCATCGCCCGTAACGCCCAACTCCCCATTGCCAATTCGCGGCTCAACCCGGCCAACGAGGACGCATTCGGCGCCACCGAGAACGTGCCGGAGGCGGCGCAGTTCACGGCGGCCAATCCGGTCGCCGCGCGGGCCGCGCTGAACAATCGGCCGCTCACGGTGCGGATCGGCTACCAGACACCCAACGCGCGACTGGCGGCCACCGTCGGCGCGATCGCCAAGGCGTGCGCACCGGCAGGCATCACCGTTCAGGACTCCGCCGGGGCGGGGATCGGCCCGCTGTCCCTGCGCAACAACGACATCGACGTCCTGTTGGCGAGCACCGGCGGCGCGGCGGGCAGCGGTTCGACGGGCTCGTCGGCGATGGACGCCTATGCGCTGCACACCGGCAACGGCAACAACCTGCCGCGCTACTCCAATCCGCGCATCGACGGGGTGACCGGCTCGCTGGCGGTGACGTCCGACCCCAAGGAGCTCGCCCGGCTGATCGGCGAGGGCGCGCCGGTGCTGTGGGCGGACGTGCCGACGCTGCCGCTGTACCGCCAGCAGCGCACGCTGCTGACTTCGGACAAGATGTATGCGGTGAGCAGTAATCCGACGCGCTGGGGCGCGGGCTGGAACATGGACCGCTGGCGGCTGTCGCAGTGACCGGCGGGCAGGAGCGAAGCGACTCGGGGATTGGCACCGGCGGGCAGGAGCGGAGCGAGATCTCCCGGCTCGTCGCGACGATGATGCGCGAGGTTCCCGACTTCCCCGAGCCGGGCATCCAGTTCAAGGACCTGACGCCGCTGCTCGCCGACGCGGGCGGGCTGTCCGCGGTCACCGACGCCCTGGCCGCCACCGCCGACGGCGCCGACCTGATCGCGGGCATCGACGCCCGCGGGTTCCTGCTCGGCGCCGCGGTCGCCATCAGGCTGGGCACCGGGGTGCTGGCGGTGCGCAAGGGCGGCAAGCTCCCGCCACCGGTGCACACGGAGACCTATCAGCTCGAGTACGGCACCGCCACGCTGGAGATCCCGGCGGACGGCCTCGACCTGACGGGGCGCACCATCTTGATCATCGACGACGTGCTGGCCACCGGGGGAACGGTTGCGGCCGCGAACAAGCTGCTCATCAGCGGCGGCGCGACCGTGCTGGGCGCCGCCGTGGTGCTCGAACTGACCGCACTCGGTGGCCGCGAGGTGGTGGCCCCGCTCCCGGTCACCAGCTTGCACACGGTGTGAGGGATATCCTCGACACGGACGGCGACGTGGGCAGGAGGTGTGACAGTGGCTGATGACGGGTCCCTGACGCAGACCCAGCCGATGCCGGTGGTGTCACCGGAGGCCGAGCAGGCCGCGCCGCCGGAGGCCCCCAAGACGACTTCCAGCGCGTCGCGGCGTGTCCGCGCCCGGCTGGCGCGCCGGATGACCGCCCAGCGCGGCACGCTCAACCCGGTGCTCGAGCCGCTCGTCGCGGTGCACCGGGAGATCCATCCGAAGGCGAACCTGCAGCTGCTGCAGCGGGCCTACGAGGTGGCCGAGGAGCGGCACGCCACCCAGTTGCGGCGCTCGGGCGACCCGTACATCACCCATCCGCTCGCGGTGGCCAACATCCTGGCCGAGCTGGGCATGGACACCACCACGCTGGTGGCCGCCCTGCTGCACGACACCGTCGAGGACACCGGTTACACACTGGACGCGCTGACCGCCGAGTTCGGCAGCGAGGTCGGCCATCTCGTCGACGGTGTGACCAAGCTGGACAAGGTGGCGCTGGGCACCGCCGCCGAGGGCGAGACCATCCGCAAGATGATCATCGCGATGGCCCGCGACCCCAGGGTGCTGGTGATCAAGGTCGCCGACCGGCTGCACAACATGCGCACCATGCGCTTCCTGCCGCCGGAGAAGCAGGCGCGCAAGGCCCGCGAGACGCTCGAGGTCATCGCGCCGCTGGCACACCGCCTCGGCATGGCGACCGTCAAGTGGGAGCTCGAGGACCTGTCGTTCGCGATCCTGCACCCGAAGAAGTACGAGGAGATCGTTCGGCTGGTCGCCGACCGGGCGCCGTCGCGCGACACCTATCTGGCGAAGGTCCGCGCCGAGATCAACGCCACGCTGAGCAAGTCCAAGATCAACGCCGTGGTCGAGGGCAGGCCCAAGCACTACTGGTCGATCTATCAGAAGATGATCGTGAAGGGCCGCGACTTCGACGACATCCACGACCTGGTGGCCGTGCGGATCCTGTGCGACGAGATCCGGGACTGCTACGCCGCGGTCGGCGTGGTGCACTCGCTGTGGCAGCCGATGGCGGGCCGGTTCAAGGACTACATCGCCCAACCCCGGTACGGCGTGTACCAGTCGCTGCACACCACCGTCGTCGGACCCGAGGGCAAGCCGCTCGAGGTGCAGATCCGCACCCGCGACATGCACCACACCGCCGAGTACGGCATCGCCGCGCACTGGCGGTACAAGGAGTCCAAGGGCCGCAACGCGGTTCCCGCCGGGCACGCCGCCGCCGAGATCGACGACATGGCCTGGATGCGCCAACTGCTCGACTGGCAGCGGGAGGCCGCCGACCCCGGCGAGTTCCTGGAGTCGCTGCGCTACGACCTCGCGGTGCAGGAGATCTTCGTGTTCACCCCGAAGGGTGACGTGGTCACACTGCCCACCGGTTCCACGCCGGTGGACTTCGCGTACGCGGTCCACACCGAGGTCGGTCACCGGTGCATCGGTGCGCGCGTGAACGGCCGGTTGGTGGCGTTGGAGCGCAAGCTCGAGAACGGCGAAGTGGTCGAGATCTTCACGTCCAAGGCGCCCAACGCGGGACCGTCACGTGACTGGCAGAGCTTCGTGGTGTCACCGCGGGCGAAGGCCAAGATCCGGCAGTGGTTCGCCAAGGAGCGCCGTGAGGAGGCGCTCGAGGCCGGTAAGGACGCCATCGCCCGCGAAGTGCGTCGCGGTGGACTTCCGTTGCAGCGGTTGATGAATGCGGAGTCGACGGCGGCGCTGGCGCGCGAGTTGCGCTACGTCGACGTGTCGGCGCTCTACACCGCGGTGGGGGAGGGCCACGTGTCGGCCCGCCACGTGGTGCAGCGTCTGCTCGCCCAGTTCGGCGGCGACGAGGCGGCCGAGGACGAACTCGCCGAGCGGTCGACACCGGCCACCATGCCGATGCGTCAGCGCAGCACCGACGACACCGGTGTCGCAGTGCCCGGCGCGCCCGGGGTTCTGACGAAACTGGCCAAGTGCTGCACCCCGGTGCCCGGCGACAACATCATGGGCTTCGTCACCCGCGGTGGCGGGGTGAGTGTGCACCGCACCGACTGCACCAACGCCGATTCCCTTCGGCTGCAAGCAGAACGACTGATCGACGTCGAGTGGGCGCCATCGCCGTCGTCGGTGTTCCTGGTGGCGATCCAGGTCGAGGCGCTCGATCGGCACCGGTTGCTGTCCGACGTCACCCGGGTGCTGGCCGACGAGAAGGTCAACATCCTGTCGGCGTCCGTGACCACGTCCAACGATCGGGTGGCGATCAGCCGGTTCACCTTCGAGATGGGCGACCCGAAACACCTGGGCCACCTGCTCGGCGTGGTGCGCAACGTGGAGGGCGTCTACGACGTGTACCGCGTCACGTCGGCGGCGTAGCCGGGCGCCGCGCCCCGGCCGCGGCCGGCACCGACCACCAGCAGCACGCCGCCGATCACCAGTGCCACGACGACGGCCCCTGCGGCGAGCAGCCCGATCCGCCAAGCCGTTGAGTTGTCCTGCAGCGGAACGGTTTCAGTGGTCGACGACTCGAGGGTCAGCGGGAAGGGCAGCGCCCCGCCCTGCAGCGCAGCGGCGAGGTCGCGGGCGTCGTCCTCGGTGAAGTTCCCGGCGATCTGCGTGCGTCCGCCGGGCATGGCCTCCATGATCTCGGGTGCGCTGAGGACGGCGGTGTCGAGTGTGAAGGCCACCTGCGTGCCGATGTTGGAAGCGGTGAACTGTGCCCAGCGGCCGGCGCCCGCACTGTCGAATTCGAGGTCCACCACCCATCGGCGGCTTCCTTCGTCGTATTCGCGGCCCGCGCTCTGGATGCTTTCGCCATCGATGATCGTCTTGCCGAGCAGGTAAACCGTCTTGCCGTCCTGGGAGCAGGTGACCAACGGCTGGTCCGGGTCGTCGCGGCCCGCCAGCGCGTCGTTGTCGCCGCAGCGGGTCGCCTGGAACTGCAACGCCAGCAGCTGGATCGACGGGTCGGCGCTCTGCCGCAGTTGTTTCTCGTCGGCCACCGCCTGCGGGCTCGGCGTCTTCGGCCTGTCCGTCGGTCCGCCTGCCGACTGTGCCTCGGTCGCGTGGATGACCGGACGCAGATCGAGTCGCCCGGCCGCACCGATGTCGCCCCACTCGTCGTCGGTCCCGGGCACCGACAGGATGATCGCGTCGTCGCTCACCGTCGCCCGCGCGCCGCGCCCGCCCCGGGCGGCGGCGCGCGCCTCGAGGACGCCGCGGGCGCGTTCGAGGGAATCCGCGGAGGCCGACGATCCCGGCGCAGGCCGCAGCGTCAGCTCGGTGCGGTCCCCGGAGGTGGCGCCCGGCGCCCACCGGTCCCGGGTCAGCACCAGCGCGAACGCATACCCGCAGACGATGACGGCCAGCATGGCGATCACGAGCCAGCGCAACGCACGCTTCGGAGCGGGCGGTGGCGCCGGCTGCCACGGACCGTGAGCGGTGCCGGTAGGCGGCCACGGGCCGCCGGGTGGTGGCGCCATGCTCATCGGACCGTCCCCCTCACCGACCCGCGAACGGGGTCACACCATTACACCCCGGCCGGCGGCGGACGCGCGGCGGCGAATTCCACCACCACCGGCGGGTGTCAGTCCAGCCGCGCCTGCGTGATCGTGACGGCGCGTGCCGGCGGGCCGTCGTCGCCGCCGTCGGCGACACCGCCGGCCGCGATCGCGTCGAGCGTCGCCAGCCCGGTCTCGTCGACGGTGCCGAACACCGTGTAGGTCGGCGGCAGCTGGGAGTCCGCGTACATCAGGAAGAACTGGCTGCCGTTCGTGCCCACACCCGAATTCGCCATGGCCACCGTCCCGCGCGGATAGGTCACCGCCTGCTTCAGCGCCGTATCGGACAGCCGGTACTGATTGGTCGGGTACTCGTTCGGGAAGCGGTAACCCGGCCCGCCGGCGCCGGTGCCCGACGGATCGCCGCACTGCAGCACCTTCAGCACCGGTGAGGTCGTCAGCCGGTGACAGGTGGTGCCGTCGAAGAAGCCCTGCTGGGCCAGGCTGGCGAAGTTGTTCACGGTGCACGGCGCCTTGGCGTTCTCCAGCGTCAGGCCGATGTTGCCGCGGCTGGTCTCGATGCCGGCATCGACCGTCGCCGGCTCGGTGGGCACCCTGCCGGTTCGTGGCGCGGTGACCCGCTTGCTCGCCGCGGCAGGCGTGGCGGGGTACTGGCAGTTGGTGCCCGGCGGCTGCGGAGGGTCGAACGCCGGCAACGCCGACCCGGATGGCGGCGGAGCGGCGGTGTAGACCGGGCCACTCGGCCGGTTGTCGATCTCATGTGACACCGCGACGAGGAAGAGCACCATCAGCACGACGAAGACGATGCTCAGCACGGTCGCGACGTAGCCGACGATCAGCCCGGTCAAGGCGAGCGCGCGGCCGTCCTCTCCGGTGCGCTTGATCTGCGCCAGCGAGATGTGGCCGAAGATGATGCCCAGCGGCGCGAACAGGAACGCGCACACCAGCGCGGCGATCGCCATCGCGTTCGTCGACCGGGGCGGCGGTCCGGGATAGGGCGGGTACCCGCCGTAGGGCGGCGGCGCGGTCACGTCGGGTGTGCCGGACTCAGTCGAGCAGAACCGAGGTGACCTTCACCTCGTTGGTCGGTGCGCCGTCGTCGGCCCCACGTTCGCCGGGGACGACGCCCGCCGCGGCGATCTTGTCGAGGGTGGCCAGCCCGGTTTCGTCGATCTTGCCGAACACCGTGTAGTTCGGCGGCAGCTGCGAGTCGCCGTAGACCAGGAAGAACTGGCTGCCGTTGGAGCCGGGGGCGCCGGTGTTGGCCATCGCCAGGGTGCCGCGCGGGTAGACCACCGGGCTCTGCAGCGCCGGATCGTCGGGCTGGAACTGGTTGGTCGGATACTCGTTGTCGAAGCCGTAACCCGGTCCGCCGGTGCCCTTGCCGGTCGGATCCCCGCACTGCAGCACCTTGAGGCCGGTGGACGCGGTCAGCCGGTGGCACACCGTGTCGTTGAAGTAACCCTGCTGCGCCAGACTGGCGAAGCTGTTGACGGTGCACGGCGCCTTGGCGTTGTCGAGCACCAGGCCGAGGTTGCCCTGATTGGTGGTCATGCTGACGCTGACCTCTGCCGGGTCGGTGGGCACCGCACCGGCGCGGGGCGGGTTGACCTTCTTGCTCGCGGGCTCCTGGCCGGCCGGGTATTCACACTTCGAGCCCAGACCGGCGGGTGCGGCGAACGCCGGCAGCTGAAGCAGACCGTCTGCCGACGGCGTCGGTGCGGCCGGGGTGGTCGAGCTGCTCGGTGCGGCCGAGGCGGTGTCGGAGTTCGAGTCGTCCTTCAGGAAGAGGAAGCCGAAGACGGCGGCGCCGACGACCACGAGCACGCCGACCACCGATCCGATGATCGTGAGCTGGCGCCGCCTGCGTTCCTGTTGTGCCCGCCGCTCCAGCTGTCGCTCGAGCTTGCGCTTGGCCGCTGCACGTCGTTGTTCGTTGGTGGGCACCGCCGGTAGTCCCTTCTCGTTTCCGCCGCTCGTCGCGTCCGGTCGGCACCGAGTGTGCCAAAGGTTGCTGAGTGGACGGTGAACGACCCACGGGATCGGCGCGGGAGATCCGGCATGGGAAACTCGTGGACGTGTTGATCACCGGTTTCCCCGCGGGCATGTTGCAGTGCAACTGCTACGTGCTGGCCCCGCGGCCGGGATCGGACGCCGTGATCGTCGACCCCGGCCAGCGGGCGTTCGGCCCGCTGCGCCGCATCCTCGACGAACAGCGCCTCACCCCGGCGGCGGTGCTGCTCACCCACGGCCACATCGACCACATCTGGTCGGCGCAGAAGGTCGCGGACATGTACGGCTGCCCGGCGTTCATCCACCCCGACGACCGGTACATGCTGACCGATCCCGTCAAGGACTTCACCTCGGGTTTCCTCGGCGGCCTGGGCCGGATGGCCTTCGGCGCGGTGTTCCGCGAACCGCGGCAGGTGATCGAACTCGACGCCGACGGCGAGAAGCTCGACCTCGGCGACATGGTGGTGACCGTGGACCACACCCCGGGCCACACCCGGGGTTCGGTGGTGTTCCGGCTCGAGGGCGACGCCACCGAGGTGGCGCTGACCGGCGACACCCTGTTCCGCCGGTCGGTGGGACGCACCGACCTGCCCGGCGGCAGCGGCCGCGACCTGCTGGGCTCGATCCTGACCAAACTGTTGGTGCTCGACGACGCCACCGTGGTACTGCCGGGCCACGGCGAGAAGTCCACGATCGGCGACGAGCGCCGCACCAACCCGTTCCTCAGAGGCTGACAACGTGACGGATCCGTCTTCCTTCCAGGCGCCCAAGGGTGTCCCGGACTACCTGCCGCCCGAGTCGGCGGGATTCGTCGCCGTGCGCGACGGCCTGCTGGCCACGGCGCGGCGCGCCGGATACGGCGACGTGGAGCTGCCGATCTTCGAGGACACCGCGCTGTTCGCCCGCGGCGTCGGCGAGTCGACCGACGTGGTGTCCAAGGAGATGTACACCTTCGCCGACCGCGGCGACCGGTCGGTGACGCTGCGGCCCGAAGGCACCGCGGGCGTCATCCGCGCGGTCATCCAGCACCGGCTCGACCGCGGCGCGTTGCCGGTCAAACTCTGCTACTCGGGGCCGTTCTTCCGGTACGAGCGACCGCAGGCGGGCCGGTACCGGCAGCTGCAACAGGTCGGCGTGGAGGCCATCGGCGTGGACGATCCCGCGCTGGACGCCGAGGTCATCGCGGTCGCCGACAGCGGCTTCCGGTCGCTGGGACTCGACGGCTTCCGGCTCGAGCTCACCTCCCTCGGCGACGACACCTGCCGACCGCAGTACCGCCGGCTGCTGCAGGAGTTCCTGTTCGAGCTCGACCTCGACGAGGAGACCCGGCGCCGCGCGGAGATCAACCCGCTACGGGTGCTCGACGACAAGCGGCCGCACGTCCGGGAGATGACGGCCGACGCACCGGTGATGCTCGACCACCTCTCCGACAGCGCCGGGCAGCATTTCGAGACCGTGCAGGCCCACCTGCAGGCACTCGGCGTGCCGTATGTGATCAACCCGCGGATGGTGCGTGGTCTGGACTACTACACGAAAACCACCTTCGAGTTCGTCCACGACGGGCTGGGCGCTCAGTCCGGGATCGGCGGCGGCGGGCGCTACGACGGCCTGATGCGCCGCCTCGGCGGGCAGGACGTGTCCGGGATCGGCTTCGGGCTGGGGGTGGACCGCACGCTGCTGGCGCTGCAGGCCGAGGGCAAGCAGGTCGGACGGGCCCGGGCGGTCGACGTGTTCGGGGTGCCGCTCGGGGAGCGGGCCAAGCTCCGGCTCGCGGTGCTGGCCGCCGAACTGCGCGGCGCCGGGGTGAGCGTCGACCTGGCGTACGGCGACCGCGGGCTCAAGGGCGCGCTGCGCGCCGCCGACCGGTCGGGTGCGGTGCTCGCGCTGGTCGCCGGTGACCGGGACATCGACGCGGGCACCGTCGGCGTGAAGGACCTCGCCACCGGTGCGCAGGTCGACGTGCCGATCGACGGCGTGGTCGCCGACGTGCTGACCCGTCTGGGCTGACTCTCTCATCGACCGCGCGGCGTGTTGCCGCTTGATCGGCAGCTGGACGACGACACGTCGCACACTCGCCCGCGCGGAACCGGATTCAGTCGGGGCATTCTGGCGCCGCTACGCCATCACCTGCGCTGACACCCGCATCCGCGCGAACCCTCCACCCGCGCGGGGCGTCGCGGTAGGGTCCGGTCACCGACCCGCCGGAGGTGCCGATGTCGCTGATCGCGCTCGAGGAGCACTACGCGTGGGACCCGGCCAGCGTCGGGAACGTGGTGGGCACCTGGCTGCAATCCCACGACACCGTGGCCTACGACAGGCTCTACGACCGCGGCCCGCTGCGGCTGGAGCAGATGGACGCCGCAGGCATCGATTTCCAGATCCTGTCTCTGTTCGATCCGGGCGTCCAGCAGGAGGACGACGTCGCGCGCTCCGTCGAGTTGGCACGCCTGGCGAACGACGACCTGGCCGAGACCGTGCGCGCACACCCGGATCGCTTCGGTGGTTTCGCCACCCTCGCGACTCAGGACCCCGGTGCGGCGGCGGACGAACTCCGCCGATCGGTCACAGAACTCGGACTGGTCGGCGCACTGGTCAACGGGCACAGTCGCGGCCGGTATCTCGACGATCCGGCCTACGAGGATCTCTTCGGACAGGCCGAGGCGCTCGGGGTTCCGATCTACCTGCACCCCACCACGCCGCACCCCGCGGTGATGGACGCCTGGTTCGCACCCTACGTCGATGCCGGCCTGCACCTGGCGTCGTGGGGCTTCGCCGTCGAGACCGGCACGCACCTGCTGCGGCTCATCTATTCGGGCCTGTTCGACAAGTTCCCGAGACTGCAGATGATCATCGGCCACCTCGGGGAGATGCTGCCGTTCGCCGCGTACCGCACCGACCGCTACTACGGGCTCGGCGGCTCGGGTTCGGCGAACCGGCTGCAGCACCTGCCGTCGGAGTATCTGCGCCGCAACGTCTTCGTCACCACCAGCGGGAACTTCTGTCCGTCGGCATTCGCGTGCACGCTGGAGGTGATGGGCGCCGACCGGGTGATGTTCTCGGTCGACTACCCGATGGACGACAACCAGGCCGGAGCCGACTTCCTTGCCGCATTCCCGATGGACGACGCCACTCGGCGGATGGTCGGCTCCGGTAACGCGGTGCGGCTGTTCGGTGCTCGCCTGCCCGCACGGCTGGGCTGATCAGAGCGCGAACACCTGGCCGTCCCTGGCCACGGTCACCGGGCCCGTGTAGTGCTTCCCGATCGCGGCGAGCCACTGCGAATCGGGTAGGTCGGTGGGGGAGTAGTGGCTCAGCACGAGGTGTCCGGCGTTCGCCGCCGCCGCGACCTCACCGACCTGCTCGGCCGAGGTGTGTGACCGCACGAGGTAGTCGGGCGGGAACCTGTCGTTGTAGTAGGCGTCGTCGAGGCTGAATTGCGCCTCGTGCACCAGGATGTCGGTGTCGCGGGCCAGTTCCACCAGATTGTCGGACTTGGTGGTGTCACCCGAGAACGTCACGGAGACCGGCGACTTCCTCATGTCGAAGCGAAAGCCGAACGCCGGGTACACGTCGTAGTGCGAGACCAGCGTCGCGGTGACGGTCACGTTGTCGTCGGACATCACGGGGAAGGGCGCGGTTCTCGGTGATCTGTCGACATGACTGGAGCCCGGCGGCACCGCGATCTCGTGCACATCGATCAGATCCTCGATGTCGACGGTGCCCATGTCGCGGATGAAGATGTTGCTGGTGTAGGCGTAGGCCTGCAGGAGCGCCCGGCTGGTCGCGGCCAGTCCCGGAGCGGGTTCAGCGGGGTTGACCGTGGCCGGCTGCGGGTCACCGACCTCGCTCGGCGGCAGGCCGCCCGCAGGCCCTGGACCGTAAACCCGCACCGCCGCCTTGCCTTTGGCCGCGGTGTAGCCACCGGAGAGGAAGAAGCTGTAGTAGTCGACGATGTGGTCGGTGTGCAGGTGGGTGATGAACATGCTCTGTAGATCGTCGAACCGGAAGCCCGCGTCGGTGAACGCGTTCAACGAGCCCAGCCCGCAATCGATCTGATAGACGGCGGCGCCGATCTTCAGTGCCGACGAGACGCCGGTCCTGTGCGGAACGGGTGGTGGCCCCGCCTGTACTCCGAGGGTGACCAGCGCGTTCTCGGGCAGCGTCTGCGCCAGGGGCGGTGCCGCCGAACCGAAGCCCGCCGAGCCGACGGCGGCGCCCCCGACCACCGCCGACACCGACGCCGTGATCATGGCCCGGCGTGACAACGCGGACAACGGCTGTGAGCACCCGCAACCGTCCGCATCGGCCATGAGCGTGATGCTAGGTCACCGCGACGCCGCCGTGACCCGAACGTGGACAGTCTCGGCCGTCAATAAACCGCTATCGACCGGCGTGCACGAGATCCGTCAGCACCCCGTCGAGCTTGCCGACGCCGTTGAACGGCGTGCCGCGCAGCAGGTCCCGCGCGCCGCGGGGAGTGACCGCCACCAGTTTGGACGCGCTCGACGTCATCTGCATCCTGCGCTCGAAACGGACCTGATCCAGCGGCGCGACGACTTCGCCGTCCGCGTCGAGGTACACCCGGTGTCTGCGGTCGAACACGGCCACCGGGCGCATGGTGCTCAGCGGCATCGACCGCGCCCGCTCGATGGACTCGTTGATCCGATTCATCACCAGCAGCGACACCACCCCGATGGCGAAGAAGAAGCCGCCGATCACCAACGACCGGAGCGAGAGCGTGCCGGTGAAGGCCGAGAACAGCGAGACGACGCCGAACCCGCCGAAGACCAGGCTGAAGATCGTCAACACCAGCACCATCACCTCCGGCGCCGTACGGCCACGGTCGATGACCAGCACCTTCGGGCCGTCCTCGGCGACCACGAATCTGCCGGAGTCCGCAAACACTGATGGTTCGGTCACGCGGAGAGTGTGCCCGCTCGACGGGCGTGATCGTGCGCGGATGCCCGGATTCAGCCGCGTGTCGTCCAACACACGCCACGCAAGCGGGGGCGCACCCGGCACGCTCGCGGGTGGCACCTGCAGGTCAGATGGCCATCGCGGCGCGCACGTCGGCCTCCGACGCCGATCCGCCGGCGCCGCTCGAGGTGACCCGGCCGGCCTCCAGGATGTAGTAGCGCTGCGACGATTCGAGCGCGAAACCGATGTGCTGCTCGACGAGCAGCACGCCGAGATCGCCCCGCCCGGTCAGCGCGGTGATCGCCGCCTCGATCTCGGCGACCACCGACGGCTGGATGCCCTCGGTCGGCTCGTCGAGGATGAGGCACGTCGGCGACGTGATCAGCGCACGGGCGATCGCCAGCTGCTGACGCTGACCGCCAGAGAGCAGGCCCGCTCGCCGGGTCAGCAGTTCCTTCAAGGCGGGGAACAGGTCGAGCTGCTCGTCGATCAGTTTCCTGCCGTTCTTGCGCCCGTCGGCGACGACCTGCAGGTTCTCCGCCGTCGTCAACTGCCCGAACGACTGCTGGCCCTGCGGTACGTACGCCAGGCCGCGCGCGACCCGGGCGCTGGGTCGCAGCCTGGTGATGTCCTCACCGTCGAAGAGCACCGTGCCCGCAGTGCATTTCAGCAGCCCCACCGCGGCGCGCAACAACGTCGTCTTGCCCGCGCCGTTGTGGCCCATCACCGCGGCGACCCCGTCGGACGGCACCTCGAGGCTGACACCGTGGATGACCTCCGACCGGCCGTAGCCGGTGCGGACGTCGATGAGTTCGAGCATCAGTCGCCAACTTCCTCGATCAGTTCGTCCGGTATGCCTTCGGCGCCCGCCGCGGCGGTGCCGAGGTACACCTCCTGCACCTTGGGATTGGCCTGGACCTCGGCCACCGAACCCTCGGCGATCACCTGGCCGCGCGCGAGCACCGTCACCGAGGTGGCGAAGGCGCGCATGAAATCCATGTCGTGCTCGACGACCACGACGGTGCGCTCACCACCGATGCGCCGCAACAGGTTCCCGGTTTCCTCGCGTTCCTCGGTGCTCATCCCGGCTACCGGCTCGTCGAGCAGCAGCACGTCGGCGTTCTGCACCAGCAGCATGCCGATCTCCAGCCACTGCTTCTGCCCGTGGGCGAGCACTCCAGCCGGTTTGCCCGAGAGGTCGGTCAGGCCGATGGTCTCCAGGGCCTCCTCGATGGCGGGCAGCACTCCGGAACGCCGGCGCAGCAGCGTCCACGGTGAGCGGCCCGCGCCCGCCGCGATGTCCAGGTTCTGCAGCACCGTGAGCTGTTCGAACACGCTGGCCGTCTGGAAGGTGCGACCGACGCCCTGCCTGGCGATCCGATGCACCTTCTTACCGAGCAGTTCGACCCCCGACTTGTTCACCGAACCCGAGGCGGCAACCAGGCCGGTGATGGCGTCGATCACCGTGGTCTTGCCGGCCCCGTTGGGTCCGATCAGGAACCTCAGGTCGCCCTGGAACAGCGTCAGGTCGACGTCGCTGACCGCCTTGAACCCGTCGAAATCGACCGTCAGCCCGCGTACTTCGAGGTACTCGGTGCCCATGCCGATGTTTCCGCCTGCCACCGGCTGCGGCTGCGCCTGCGCGGTGGTCATGTCGCGGCTCCCACTCTGGTGTCGGGTTCTGGCTCGCCGACCTGTTCCGACGACGTCGGATTCGTTTGCGGCGCATTGGGTTTGCGCCGCCGGTAGCGGCGGGCCAGCACGCTCAGCCCGGCGAAACCGGCCGGGAAGAAGCCCACCACGACGATGAACAGCAGGCCCTGGGCGTAGATCCACTCCGACGGGAAGCGTTCGGAGAACAGCGTCTGCGCCCAGGCCACCCCGATCGCGCCGAGCACCGGGCCCAGCAGTGTGGTGCGGCCACCGATCGCCACGCCGATCAGGAACGCGATCGACGGCAGGATACCCACCTGCGACGGCGCGATGAAGCCCACGATCGGGGTGAACAGCGCGCCCGCGACGCTCGCGAACAGCGCCGCCACGGTGTACGCCACCACCTTGATGTTGGCCGGGTCGTAGCCGAGGAAACGTACCCGCTCCTCACCGTCACGCACGGCCACCAGCAGTTCGCCGTATCGGCTCTGCATCAACTGCCGGACCACCGCCACCACGACCAGCAGTGTGGCCGCGGCGATGAAGAACAGCATTCGCCGGTTCACCGGGTCGTTGAGGGTGAACCCGAAGAAGGTGCGGAAGCCGCTGAGCCCGTTGCTGCCACCGAGACCCGTCTGGCCGACCAGCAGGATCGCCAGTGCCGCCGCCAGGGCCTGCGACAGGATCGCGAAGTACGCGCCCTTGACGCGGCGCTTGAACACGCCGAGACCGAGAACGGCGGCGATGCCCGTGGGCACCACCACGATCGCCAGCAGGGTGAACGCAGGCGAGGCGAACGGCGCCCAGTAGGCCGGCAGTTCGCGCACGCCGGCGATCTGCATGAAGTCCGGCACGTCGTCACCGCGGATCTGCGCGTCGGCGATCTTGAGGTGCATGCCCATCATGTAGCCGCCGAGGCCGAAGAAGACGCCCTGACCCAGCACGAGCATTCCGCCGCGGCCCCACGCCAATCCGATGCCGACGGCCACGATCGCGAAGCACAGGAACTTCGCGAGCAGGCCGAGCCGGAAGTCCGACAGCACGGCGGGCGCCGCGACGAACAACACGAGCGCCGCGACCCCGAAGGCCGCCCACGTCTGCCACCGTCCGATGATGGTCCTCATACGAGACTCCTGGTCCGGACGGTGAACAGGCCCTGCGGGCGGACCTGCAGGAAGATCACGATGATCACGAACACGATCACCTTGGCCAGCGACGCGGTGGTGTTGTACTCGATGAACGAGTTCAAGAAGCCCAGCGCCAGCGCCGCGATCACCGTGCCCTTGATCTGGCCGAGCCCGCCGACCACCACCACCAGGAAGGCGTCGATCAGGAAGCTCTGTCCGATGGTGGGGCTGGTGGAGCCGATCAGCGTCAGCGCGACACCGGCCACCGACGCGAGGCCCGAACCGATGAAGAAGGTGGTGATGTCGGTCTTGCGGGAGGAGATCCCGCTCGTCTCCGCGAGGTCACGGTTGGCGACCACCGCGCGGATGCGCCTGCCCATCGGGCTGGCCTTGAGCAGGGTCGCGAGCACGGCCACGCAGGCGACCGCGAGCACCAGGATGAAGATCCGGGTTCTCGGCACCACCGCGCCGAAGATCTCGACGCCCCCCGACAGCCACGCCGGAGCCACCACGTTGACCGCGGGGGCGCCGAAGATGTCGCGGGCCACCTGCTGCAGGACCAGCCCCACGCCGAACGTGACCAGCAGGGTGTCCAGCGGCCGGTGGTACATCCGCTGGATCAGCGTCACCTCGAGCAGGGCGCCCATCGCGCCACCCACGACGAATCCGACCGCCAGCGAGATCAGCAGCGACGCACCGGCACTGGTGACGAGCTGCTGCACCACGTACGCGGTGTAGCAGCCGGCCATGATGAACTCGCCGTGGGCCATGTTGATGACCCCCATCTGACCGAAGGTCAGCGAGAGTCCGAGTGCGGCCAGCAACAGGATCGAGCCGAGGCTCAATCCCGTTGCCAGCTGCCCGATCAGGACATCCATGGGATCAGCTGGACAGGCCGGCGGCCCACGGGTAGGACTTCAGATACGGATCCGGCTCGATCGGGCCGGGCGACTCCCAGATCGTGTAGATCAGCCCGTCGGGCCGGATCTCGCCGATGCGGGCGGTCTTGGTGATGTGGTGGTTCTCCCCGTCGATGGTGACCTTGCCCTCCGGTGCGTCGAACGAGACACCGCCTGCGTTGTCCTGAATGGCCTTGACGTCGAACGACTTCGCCTTCTCGACGGTGTTCTTCCACAGGTAGACCGACACGTAGGCGGCCTCCATCGGGTCCGAGGTGGGCTTGTTCGCGCCGTAGGCCTTCTTGTAGGCCGCCACGAACGCCTTGTTCACCGGGGTGTCGATGGTCTGGTAGTAGTTCCACGCGGTGAGCTGGCCGGTGACGTTCTGCACACCGATGCCGCCGACCTCCTCCTCGGCGATCGACACCGACACCACCGGCATTGCCTGCGGGGTGAGCCCGACGTTCTTGTACTCCCGGAAGAACGCCACGTTGGAATCGCCGTTGAGGGTGTTGAAGACGGCGTCCGCGTCGGCGGTGCGCACCTTGTTGACGATCGTCGAGAAGTCCGTCGAGCCGAGCGGGGTGTAGTCCTCGCCCTTGATCTCGATGCCGTTGGCGGCGGCGTATGCCTTGATGATCCGGTTGGCGGTCTGCGGGAACACGTAATCGCTGCCGACGAGGTAGAGCGACTTGACGCCGCGCTGCTTGAGGTAGTCCAGCGCGGGCACGATCTGTTGATTGGTGGTGGCTCCGGTGTAGAAGATGTTCTTGCTCGACTCGAGGCCCTCGTACTGCACCGGGTAGTACAGCAGCGAGTTGGCGCTCTCGAAGACCGGCAGCATCGCCTTGCGGCTCGACGACGTCCAACCGCCGAAGACCGCGGCCACACAGTCACTGCTGATGAGCTTCTCGGCCTTCTCGGCGAAGACGGTCGGTTCCGACGCGCCGTCCTCGCCGATGAGCTGGATCTGCTTGCCGGACACGCCACCGGCGGCGTTGATCTCGTCTACCGCGAGTTTGATGGCGTCGCGGACGGTGACCTCGGAGATGGCCATCGTGCCGGACAGCGAGTTCAGCGACCCCACCTTGATGGTGGGACCCGAGGTGTCCGCGCATGATTCGGCGCCGGCGGCCTCGGTGTCGCCGGCACGGGTGCCGCAGCCCGCAAGCACCATCGCGGTGGCCAGCGCGATGCTTCCCGTCGCCAAGGCGGACCGGGTGAACGCAGCACGTCGAGGTAGTCGCATGAACAGCCTTTCGTCATGTCAACTGCGGTCTCTCCGAAATATCTCTGCCGGGGAACACGCAGGTGGGGCACCGTGGCGGTGTCGAATCGGCACGTTAGAGCGCTGGTGTTTCTGCGAAATGTCACCGTGTGACGAACCGGTTAACCTGTTGGTCAGCGTGTGTTGTCCTGTCCGACACCGGGTACCGCGCGCGGCTGTAACGCTCGGGTAGCTTGGGTCGATGTGACGGACATGCGAACAGCGACGACGCGGATCGGGGCGGCACTCGTGGTGGCGGCCGCGGGATGTGCGGTGAGTCAGGCGACGTCGGTCGCCCAGCCGGCCGGGCAGAAGGTCACCTACACCCTCGCGGTGGCCGGGCCCGCGGACTTCACGTTGACCTACCTGACCGCTCAGCCGCCGAGCATGGACGCCTACAACGCCGACGCGTACGCCTACATCAAGCGCGACAAGCTGACCATCACGCCGGGCGCGCCGTGGGTGTTCGAGACGTCGCTCGAGGATCCGCAGTGGGCGTTCCTCCAGGTGAGCAGCGCCACCCGCGGCGGTGTGGCGGCGCCCAACGCGCACTGCGAGGTCACCGCCGGCGGCCAGGTCATCGTCGCGCAGGACCATCCCTACAGCCCGCAGTGCTTCGGGTCGCAGTGGTAGCGCGGTAGCGGCTCAGCCCGCGACGACATGAGGCCGGGTCGGGCCGGCGGTCACCGTTTCGGACACCGGGCCCCGGGTACCCCGCCCCGATGACCGTTCCCGTCTCCACCACCGACGTCACGATCGAGGTCGACGGTCGTCACCACACGGTGCACGTCGACAATCGAGTCACGCTTCTCGACCTGCTGCGCGAGCACCTGCACATCACGTCGCCGAAGAAGGGGTGCGACCACGGGCAGTGCGGATCGTGCACCGTGCTGCTCGACGGCAGGCGGGCGATCAGCTGCCTGACGTTCGCCGTCGCGCAGAATGGCGCGCGGGTGACCACCGCCGCGGGGCTGCCGGAGGGGGACGCCCTGCACGAGATGCAGGAGGCGTTCGTCGAACAGGACGCGTTCCAGTGCGGGTACTGCACCCCGGGTCAGATCTGTTCGGCGGTGGCCATGCTCGACGAGGTGAAGGCCGGCCAACCCAGTTTCGTCACCGAGGACCTGGAGGCCGACCCCGAACTCACCGACGACGAGATCCGTGAGCGGATGAGCGGGAACCTGTGCCGCTGCGCGGCGTATCCGAACATCGTCGCCGCGATCCGTCAGGCGGCGAACCCGTGATCCCGTTCACCTACCAGCTCGCCGACACCGCCGAAGACGCCGTGCGGACGCTCGCCGGGCGCAGCGACGCGGTCTTCCTCGGCGGCGGAACCAATCTCGTCGACCACATGAAACTCGGTGTGGTGGAGCCGAAGCTGGTGGTCGACATCAGCCGCCTTCCGCTGACCGGCATCACCCCGACAGAAGACGGCGGGCTGCGCATCGGCGCGAACGAGCGCAACACCGAGGTGGCCGTGGACCCCGTCGTCCGCAGCCGGTACCCGGCGCTGGCCCGCGCGACGCTGTCCGGTGCGTCCGGACAGTTGCGCAACCTCGCCACCACCGGTGGAAATCTGTTGCAGCGCACCCGGTGTGTGTACTTCCAGGACGTCACGACGCCGTGCAACAAGAGGGAGCCGGGCACCGGCTGCTCCGCAATCGGCGGTTACGTGCGCTATCACGCGATCCTCGGCGCATCCGAACACTGTGTGGCGGTGCACCCGTCCGACATGGCGGTGGCGCTGGCAGCGCTGGACGCCGTGGTGGTGGCGCTCGACGGTGACGGTGAGCACCGCATCCCGGTCACCGACTTCTACCGGATGCCCGGCGACCACCCCGAGCGCGACACCGTACTGCCCGACGGAGCGCTGATCACCGCTGTGGAACTGCCGCCGCCGCCCGTGGGAGCGCGGTCGGAGTACCGCAAGGTGCGTGACCGGGCGTCCTACGCGTTCGCGTTGACGTCGGTGGCCGCCGAGCTGGTGGTCGACGACGGAGTCGTCAGCTCGGCGCGGATCGCGCTGGGCGGAGTGGCGCACGGCCCGTGGCGCGCCAGGGTCGCCGAACGCTCCCTGATCGGCACGGCGGCCACCGAGGCGAACTACGCCCGCGCAGCAGCAGCCGAGATGGAGCAGGCACATCCTCTGCAGGGCAACGAGTTCAAGATCGGACTCACGCGCGGGGCGATCACCGCGACACTGCTGGGGCTAGGGGGTGACGGCGCATGACCGCCGTGCAGATCAACGAGATCGGCACACCGGTGCGCCGGCTCGACGGGCGTGCAAAGGTCAGCGGCACCGCGCCCTATGCGTTCGAACATCCGGTGACGCAGCCGCTGTACGTGCATCCGGTGCAGGCGACGGTGGCCCGTGGCCGGGTGACCGCCATGGACGTCGCCGCGGCCCGCGACCTGCCCGGTGTGGTGGACGTGCTGACCGTGTTCGACGCGCCCGCGCTGGCGGACGACTCCGACGGGGAGCTGTCGATACTGCAGGACGCCGAGGTGCATTTTCGCGGGCAGCTGATCGGCGGGGTCGTCGCGGAGACGGCCGAGACGGCACGTCAGGCCGCCGGCCTGATCGGCGTCGAGTACGACGTCGACGGTCACGACACCGAACTGCGCGTCGACGACCCGAAGCTGTACACGCCCGAGAAGGTCAATCCGTCCCACCCGCCGGACACCGCGGAGGGCGACGTGGCGGCCGCGCTGGCAGCGGCCGACCATGTGGTCGACCAGTGGTACTCGACGCCGATCGAGCACAACAACCCGATGGAACCGCACGCCTGCATCGCGGTCTGGGAGATCGGCCCGCGGGTGACGCTCTACGACTCGATCCAGGGCACGCACGCCGCCCGAAAGAGCCTTGCGCCGATCTTCGGGCTGGAACCCGAACAGCTGCGGGTGATCTCACCGCACGTGGGCGGCGGCTTCGGCTCCAAGGGGTCGCCGCATGCGCACGAGGTGCTGGCGCTGCTGGCCGCCCAGCGCACCGAGGGCCGCCCCGTGAAGCTGGCGCTCACCCGCCAGCAGATGTTCTCCCTCGTCGGGTACCGCACACCGACGCACCAGCGGATCCGCCTCGGCGCCGACCGGGACGGCCGGCTCACCGCCGTCTCCCACGATGCGGTCGAGCTGACCTCGGCGGTCAAGGAGTACGCCGAGCAGACCGCGATCGTCTCGCGGATGATGTACGCCTCGCCGAGTCGCAGCACGTCGCACCGGCTGGCCGCGCTCGACGTTCCGGTGCCGTTCTGGATGAGGGCACCGGGTGAGTGCCCGGGCATGTTCGCGGCGGAGGTCGCCATCGACGAGCTGGCCGCGGCCGTCGGCATGGATCCCATCGAACTGCGTGTCCGCAACGAACCCGACGTCGACCCGGAGGAGGGTAAACCGTGGTCGGGCCGCCACCTGGTCGAGTGCCTGCGGCGCGGCGCCGACGAATTCGGCTGGGCGCAGCGCGATCCGGCTCCACGGACGACCCAGTCGGGGGAGTGGTGGGTGGGCACCGGGGTGGCCGCGGCGGTGTACCCGGCGATGATGATGCCCGGCAACTCCGCCCGGATCTCCTGCACCGGGCCGGACCGCTACGTCGTGGCGATCGGCGCCGCCGACATCGGCACGGGCACCTGGACCACCCTGACCCAGATCGCCGCGGACGCTCTCGGTTGCCCGATGACCTCCGTCGAGTTGCAGATCGGCGACACCGACCTCCCCGAGGCGTCGGTGGCCGGCGGTTCGTCGGGCATCAACTCCTGGGGACGTGCGATCGTCCACGCCGTGCGCGCGTTCCGTGAGCAGCACGGCGACGCGCCTGCGGCCGGCGCAGAAGTCACCGCCGAGGCGCCGGACAACCCGGAATCCGAGGAGTACAGCATGTACTCCTTCGGGGCGCACTTCGTCGAGGCCCGGGTCAACCGGTTCACCGGCGAGATCCGGGTGTCGAGGATGCTCGGGGTGTTCTCGATCGGGCGGGCGATCAACCCGGCGACGTTGCGCTCCCAGCTGATCGGCGGCATGACGATGGGGCTGTCGATGGCGCTGCACGAGGAGAGCGTGCGCGATCACCGCTTCGGTCATGTGGTCACCCAGGATCTGGCGACCTACCACATCAGCGCGCACGCCGACGTTCAGGCGATCGAGGCGCGGTGGCTCGACGAGGTCGACGAGCACGCGAATCCGATGGGCTCGCGGGGTGCGGGGGAGATCGGCATCGTCGGCGCGGCCGCCGCCGTCGTCAACGCCGTCCACCACGCCACCGGTGTCCGGGTCCGCGACCTGCCGGTGATGTGCGACGCGCTACTTGACATCTGATCGAACACAAGTTCGAATGAAGGGGTGCGGTGGGACGGGCAGGGTGTCGGCGTCGATGACGGAGCGCTGCCGGGCCTGCAGCGCATCGGCTTCGTCCGCAGTGTCCGCACGCCGCAGTTCGACGGCATCACGTTCCATGAGGTGCTGTGCAAGTCGGCGCTGAACAAGGTGCCGAACTCTTCGATGCTGCCGTTCCAGTACACGGTCAACGGCTACCGCGGGTGTTCGCACGCCTGCCGGTACTGTTTCGCCCGCCCCACCCACGAATACCTCGACTTCGACAACGGCGTCGACTTCGACTCCCAGGTGGTGGTCAAGACCAACGTCGTCGACGTGCTGCGGCGCGAACTGCGCAGGCCGTCGTGGACCAGGGACACGGTGGCGCTCGGCACCAACACCGACCCCTACCAGCGAGCCGAGGGCCGCTATGAGCTCATGCCGGGAATCATTGCCGCGCTGGCGGATTCGGGGACACCGATGTCCATCCTCACCAAGGGGACACTGCTCCGGCGCGACCTGCCGCAGCTGGCCGAGGCGGCGCGGCGGGTGCCGGTGAGCGTCGCGGTGTCGCTCGCGGTCGGCGACCCGGACCTGCACCGCGACGTCGAACCGGGGACACCGTCGCCGCAGGCCCGGCTCGGTCTCATCGCCGCGATCCGGGACGCCGGCCTGCCGTGCCATGTGATGGTGGCGCCGGTGCTGCCGCATCTGACCGACTCCACCGAGCACCTCGACGGCCTGCTCGGACAGATTGCGGCCGCAGGCGCCGACAGTGTCACGGTGTTCGGGCTGCACCTGCGTGGCTCCACGCGCGGGTGGTTCATGTCGTGGCTGGCGCGCTCACACCCGCATCTGGTCGGGCGCTATCGCGAGTTGTACCGCCGCGGTGCGTATCTGCCCGAGGACTACCGCCGGTCGCTGCACGAGCGGGCGGCGCCGCTGATCGCCCGGCACGGTCTGGCGAGGGACCGGCGGATCACGACGCCGGACATCGTCCCCGTGGCCGCCGCGGCGGTGCCGGTACAGCCGACCCTGTTCTAGGGGTCAGGCCTTGTTGCGCTTGACGTCCTTGAACGGTACGCCGCGGTCGGCGGCCTGTTCGCGGGGGAAGCCGAGCACCCGTTCGCCGATGATGTTGCGGGCGATCTCGGTGGTACCGCCGCCCAGCGACGCGGTCTGCCGCGACAGGTAGCGGTCGCCGTAGCGGATCAGCCGGTCGCCCGCGTCGACCACGCCGGCCGCGCCGGACAGCGCCACGGCCGTGTCGATCTCGAACTGGATCGACTCGGCGTGGGTGATCCGGATGATCGATCCGGCTGCCGGTGGCAGCGATCCGTCCAGCACTCCGTGGTAGACGTGGTCGATCAGCTGCTCCTGCACCGCGCGCCGCACCAGCGCCCGCCCGGCCATCTCGCGAGCGCGTTCGCTGTCGGCCTGGCCGGTCTCGGCCAGCAGCGCCCGGTAGTCGACCGGCTGATCGGTCACACCCTCCGGGCCGATGCCGCTGGCGAACTCCGAGCCACCGCCCACCGCGCGCCGCTCGTGGTAGAGCTGCCGGGAGGCGACCTCCCAGCCCTTGTTCACCTCGCCGACCACCGCGTCGTCACCGAGCTCGAGGTTGTCGAAGAACTCCTCGCAGAACTCGTCGCCGCCGTCGACCTGCTTGATGCGCCGCATCGTGATGCCCGGTGCGTCGAGCGGCACCATGAACATCGTCAGCCCTTCGTGCTTGGGCACGTTCCAGTCGGTGCGGGCCAGCAGCAGGCCGTAGTCCGCGGCGAAGGCACTGGTGCTCCACGTCTTGGCGCCGTTGATCACCCACGTGTCGCCCTTGCGGTCGGCCCGGGTGATCACCCCGGCGAGGTCGGATCCGCCGCTGGGTTCGGACAGCAGCTGCACCAGGATCTCGTCGCCACGGATCACCCCGGCGATGTGCGCACGCTTCTGCTCCTCGGTACCGGTGTCGAGGATCGTCGCCGCGCAGATCGTGAACGTCGGGGTGTTGAGGATGATCGGCAGCTCGTAGTCCTTGGACACCGCGTCGAACGCCCGCTGGTAGGCGATCGGGTAACCCAGGCCGCCGTACTCGCGCGGGAAGCAGATTCCGGCGAATCCGCCTGCGTGCAACTTCTTCTGGAGTTCCCGGGCCCGCAGCCACGGGGCCTCCTCGCCGCGGTCGGAGTCCGGCGGGTTCGCCGGGTCGATACGGGGCATGTTGTCGGCCAGCCAGGCCTTGGCCCTCGCCTTGAACTCCTCGACGGACTCGCCGACCGCCGGAGTCGCCTGATCCTGCGATGCGGTCTCGGTCATGACGCGGACTCCAGTTCCTCGGACAGCGCATACACGCGCAGGTTGTGGTCTTCGGGCGTGCCGAGCATCGACCGGTAGAGCGTGGCGCGGCGCAGATACAGGTGCAGGTCGTGTTCCCAGGTGACGCCGATGCCGCCGTGCAGCTGTACGGCGTGCTGGATCATCGGTGCGGCGTGTTCTCCGACATAGGATTTCGCCACGCTGACGGCGAACGCCGCGTCGGGGGAGCGGCCGGCCACCGCCGCGACGGCGGCGCGGGTGGCGGCCCGGCAGGCCTCCAGCCAGATCTTCAGGTCCGCGAAGCGGTGCTTGAGCGCCTGGTAGGACGCCAGCGGCCGGCCGAAGGAGTGCCGGTCGAAGGCCCACTGGATGGTGAAACCCACCACGGTGTCCAGGATCCCGACCACCTCGGCGCACTGCAGGATCTGCGCGACCTGAGTCTGCCGGTCGATCAGCGCAGCGGTGTCGGCCGCCGTCCCCACGGTCGCCGACTCGTCGACGGTGACGCCGTCGAACTCGACCCGTGCGTAGCGCTTCACCAGGTCGACCGAACGTTGCTCGGTGATCGAGACACCGGCCGCGTCGGTCGGTACCAGGAATTGCCGCAGATCGTCGCCGACGCGCGCGGTGACCAGCAGCACGGCGCTCTGGGCGCCCGCCTCCACCCGGTCCTTGACGCCGTCGATGCGGTAGCCGCCATCGGTCAGCATCGCCGTCACCTTGGCGTGCAACGGATTCCAGGATGTACCGGGCTCACAGACCGCCCACGACGCCACCGTCTCACCGGCGACCAGCGCTTCGATCAACTCGGCGTGGCGTTCGGAGTCGGATGCGTCGACGAGCCCGGCGAGCACCGTGCTGACCGGATGCAGCGGCCCCGGCGCGACGGTGCGGCCGATCTGTTCGGCGACCAGTGCGAGGTCCGCGACGCCGTCGCCCGACACGCTCCCGCCGCCGAGTTCCTCGGGAACCAGCAGGCTGGTCCAACCGAGCTCGGCGGCGCGACGCCACCACCCCGGGTCGAAGGAGGCGCCCTCGGCGTGCAGTTCCCGCACCCGGGTCAGCGACGCCTCCTTCTCCAGGAAGGCCTGCGCGGTGGAGGCGAACAGCATCTGTTCTGGACTTGCCACTTCGGTCATGAGATCCGTTCAGCCTTCGTGGGGATGGGTGGGGTGCTCAGCGCACGGGTCAGGCGATGACGAGCGCGGGCACGTCGGGCTTGAACACCTTCTTGTTCGGCACCTTGAACAGGTCGACCAGGTTGCCGCCCATCACCTTTCGGATGCCCTCTTCGTCGAGGCCCTGCGCCTCCAGGTCGCCGACCAGATTGATCGGGTCGGCAAGGCCCTCGGGGTGCGGCCAGTCGGAGCCGAAGATGACGCGGTCGATTCCGCAGAGTTCGCCCATCTTCTTGAAGTCGTCCTCCCAGAACGGCGCCACGTACACGCCGCGCCGGAACGCCTGGATCGGGTCCTCGGGGAACTCCTGCGGCATCTTCGAGTAGACGTCCTTGAACTGGTAGAACAGGTACGGCACCCAGGACGCGCCGTTCTCCACGGAGAGGATGCGCAGATCAGGGTTGCGGGTCAGTGCGCCGTGGCAGACCAGCGCCGCCATGGTGTCCTCGATGGGCCGCTTGCCCATCGAGACCATGCGGAACGCGGTCGGCTTGAACGGCAGGTACTCGTCGGCGGGCTCCCAGTCGTTCAGGTACTCCGCGTAGCCGCTGTCGGAGGCGTGCATGCACACCGGGATGCCGGCCTTGACGCAGGCGTCCCAGAACGGGTCGAACTCGGGCAGCCCCATCGAGCGGGTGCCGCGGTAGCCGGGCACCGGCGCCGGGCGCACCAGCACGGTCTTGGCGCCGCGCTCCAGACACCACTCGAGTTCTTCGAGTGCCCGGTCGACGACGCTCAGGTTGATGACCGGCGTGGAGAAGATCCGGTCCTCGTAGTTGAATTGCCACGTCTCGTACATCCACTGGTTGAGCGCGTGGATGATGTCGAGGATCGCGTCGGGGTCGTCCTTGAGCCGCTCCTCGACCAGGCTGGCCAGGGTCGGGAACATGATCGTGTAGTCCAGGCCGAGGCCGTCGAGCACCTCGAGGCGGGCCTCGGGGTTGCGGAACGCCGGGATGGCCTTCATCGGCTTGCCCATGATCTCGCGGAAGCTCTTGCCGCCGCTGCCGTGCCGGAAGTACTCCTCCTGGGCTCCGGGCTTGGCGACCACTTCGAACGTGGGGTTCGGGATGTAGTCGCTGATGTGGTTGCGCACGACGATCTTGGTGCGGCCCTTGACGTCGATGTAGTCGATGATGCCCTTGCGCTTGTCCGGCAGGAACTGCGTCAGCGCTTCCTGCGGCTCGTAGAAGTGGTTGTCAGCGTCGAACACGGGATATGACAGATCGCGTGAGGGCATGTCCGCCTCCTGGAAGTCTTGTTGGCTGCAAGTGGTAATGAAGTTACCACTTTCGGGCGGGTGACGAAACCGGCCTCAGGTGTAACGCCGTCAGGTGGCTCGACCTGACTGTGCGAGCAGGCTGCGCGAGCAGAAGTCGAAGATGTGCCCCCCTTCGATCGGCACGCCGTTCAGTTCGGCGCCCAGCACCCGCAAGCGCATGGCACCCAGCACGTTCTGCATGATCAGCGCCGCGGTGCTGTCGACGTCGACGTCGTCGCGGAACGCGCCTTCGGCGATCCCGCGGCCGATGATGTCGCCGATCAGCCGGTGCAGGGGCGACAGCACGCGGGCGTAGTCCTGCGGCAGGCTCTCGGAGAGATGGTCGTTGTAGAAGGTCAGGCCGCGGTTCACCCGGTCTTGTGTGCTGCTCTCGGCCGGCGTGCAGATCCGGTCGATCAGCACGCGCAGCGCCTCGACACCGTCCAGGCCGTCGGTCTGGGCCCGCCAGTGCTGGGTCGACTCGGCCATGATCCGCTCGATGAGCGCCAGCAGGAGCTCGTCCTTGGTGGAGAAGTGCTGGTAGAACGACCGCAGCGAGGTCTTGGACCGCTCCACCACCTCCAGCACGGTGAAGTCGGTGCGGCCCGTCTCGCCGAGGATGGTCAGCGCCGACTTCATGAACCGCGCGGCGCGCGCTTCGGAGTCGACCCGGCCCGGGGTCGCCGCCCGGCCGTTCGCGTTCGCCATGGGAGCACCCTTCCCGTCCGGCTGCAGCTGCGAGAATGACGTTACCGCTTTTGTAGAGGCTCGTGCGCCTTCCGGTTACTGTGTTCCTCGCACGAGGCCGACGGCGCACCGACGCGACATCACGGAACGAGGGGTCAAGACCTATGACGACGGAATCGACGGAGTCCGCGCAGGCGCAGTGGACGATCGGGATGCTGCTCGACCTGTTCGACGCCGAACCGGCCGGAGACAACCGGTTCACCGTGCAGACCGGTATCGCCGGAGTCGACGAACGCCAGGTCGTGGAGGGCACGCAGATCCTCGGCGCCGCGATCGTCGCTGCGGCCAAACGCTTCCCGGAGAAGTCGGTGCGTTCGGTGCACGCGGTTTTCGCCCGCGCGGTGCTCGTCGGCCCGCCGGTGGAACTCGAGATCGACGTGGTGGCCGAAGGCCGGTCGACGGCCACCGCCGTGGTGTCGGCGTCGCAGAACGGCAAGCGCGCCATCACGGTGACGGTGTTCACCGACGTGCCGTCAGGTGACGTCATCCGCCACCATCTGCCGCGTCCCGAGGTGGCAGGCCCCGACGACGCCAACGAGGCCTCGATGCCGATGACCGGCCGCCAGGTGCGGCTGGTCGACGTGCTGGACGTGAACAGCCCCGACGAGGTCGGCCCGCCGGAGCTCTACGCCTGGCTGCATTACGACCCGATCCCCGCCCGCGACGAGCTGGCCAAGGCGCTCATCGCGTATTTCACGGGCCACCTGGGCATTTCGACGACCATGCGGGCCCACGAGGGTATCGGTACCGCGCAGGCGCACCTGACGGTGTCCACCGCGCCGATGACCGCCACCGTCAGCTTCCACGAGCCGGTGCGCTGGGACGGGTGGCTGCTCTACTCCCACGAGAGCACCCAGGTGGGCGCGGGCATGTCCTATGTCCGCGGGGCCGTGCACACCGAGGCGGGCGAATTGCTGGCCTCCTTCAG
Source organism: Mycobacterium sp. NPDC050551 (assembly GCF_040674075.1). Taxonomy (NCBI): domain Bacteria; kingdom Bacillati; phylum Actinomycetota; class Actinomycetes; order Mycobacteriales; family Mycobacteriaceae; genus Mycobacterium; species Mycobacterium sp. NPDC050551. Next base: position 343,087 of record NZ_JBFARC010000004.1, read on the forward strand.
CCAGGACGCGTTGATCCGACCGCTGCGGACCACCGACACCGGCATCGCCGAGCACTCCAGGCTGTAGCCGCTGGCACCGCTGCCGGACTTCCGGCACGCTGGATTCGGTGACCGACGGAGCAGACCTCGAACAGCGCGTCGACGACCTGCTCGCCCGGCTGCCGATCGGCGAGAAGGTCGCGCTGATGTTCCACACCATGGCCGTGATCAGTGATCCGGGCGACGGCTTCGAGGGGATGCCGCTGCCGTCCGTGCAGACGCTGCTCGACCTGGGGCTGACGCACTTCAACCTGCTGGGCCCCAGCCCGGACGGTCGCGAGTTCGCCGACTGGGCCAACGGTGTGCAACGCCGCGCTCTGCAGCGGCCGCACCGGATCCCGGTGACCTTCTCGACCGATCCACGGCACCACTTCACGGACAACCCGCTGGCACAGATGATGGCCGGGGCGTACTCCCGGTGGCCGGAACCGCTGGGGCTGGCGGCGATCGGGTCGGCGGAGCGGGTGCGCGAGTTCGCCGACATCGCCCGGCAGGAGTACCTGGCGGTCGGGCTGCGCGTCGCGCTGCACCCGCAGATCGACCTGGCCACCGAGGCCCGCTGGCCGCGCATCAACGCGACGTTCGGCGAGGACGCCGACCTGACGTCACTTCTGGCCGCAGCCTATGTCGCCGGACTGCAGGGGGATTCGCTGAACACCACGTCGGTGGCCGCGATGGTCAAGCACTTTCCCGGCGGCGGGCCGCAACGCGACGGCAAGGACCCGCACTTCGCATGGGGCCGGGAACAGGTCTACCCCGGCGGGGCGCGGGAGTACCACCTGCGGCCGTTCCGGTCCGCGCTGGCGGCCGGCGCGGCCGAGGTGATGCCGTACTACGGCATGCCGGTCGGAACCGACTGGGACGAAGTGGGTTTCGGCTTCAACCGGTCGGTGATCACCGGTGTGCTGCGCGACGAGCTCGGGTTCGACGGCGTGGTGTGCACCGACTGGGGTCTGATCACCGACAACCCCCGACTCGGCGACCTCGGCACGGCGCGGGCCTGGGGCGTCGAGCACCTCGACCGGCACGAGCGGATGCTCACGGTGCTCGATGCCGGCGTCGACCAGTTCGGCGGGGAGCACTGCACCGACGTCCTGCTGGACCTCGTCGCCGACGGCCGTGTCAGCGAAGCACGCATCGACCGGTCGGCGCGCCGGCTGCTGCGGGTGAAGGTCGCGCTCGGACTCTTCGACGAGCCGTTCGCCGACACCGAACACGCCGCCGTCACGGTCGGGCGTGCCGACTTCGTCGCCGCCGGGCGCCGTGCGCAGCAGGACGCGCTGACCCTGCTGACCAACGGCGCGGCGGGAAAACCGTTGCTGCCGTTGACACCCGGCATCCGGCTCTACGCCCCGGAGCTGTCGCCCGACGACGTCGGGGGCCGCGCCACCCTGGTCGCCGACCCGGAGCAGGCCGACGTCGCGCTGCTGCGGCTGGCCACGCCCTACGAGCCGGCCGGCGACGGCATCGCGGCGATGTTCCACCACGGCTCACTGGAGTTCGCCGCCGATGTGCTGCAGCAGGTCGACGACGTGTGCGCCGTCGTTCCCACCGTCGTCGACGTCTACCTGGAGCGGCCCGCCGTGCTCACGCCGATCGTCGATTCGGCGGGTGCGATCATCGCGAACTTCGGCGTCGCCGCCGACGCCCTGATCGAGGTGCTGTTCGGGGAGTCGGCGCCCCGCGGATCGCTGCCGTTCGACCTGCCGCGTTCGGACGCCGCGGTGGCGGCGAGCCGGACGGACGTCGCCTTCGACACGGCCGACCCGGTGTTCCGGTTCGGGCACGGCCTGCGCTACCGCTGAGGCGGCCGGCCTCAGCGTCCTGCGACGTCGACGTCGTACGCGTGGTGCACGACGTCGTGCAGGTGGTACACGGCGATCGAGGCGACGGTGAATTCGCTTCCGTTGCTGCGCAGACCGCGGCGCGACCAGCCGTCCGGCGGGACCGCGGCGTAGGTGTCGGCGACAATGACCGCGGCGTCGAAGAGTTCGCCCGCCACCACGGCCGGGCTCTGCGCGGCGTAGTCGTCGTCGCGTGCGGTCTGGTCCTGGTCCCAGTTGGGGAACAGTGGCTCGGTCTGGGTCAGCATCGACTGCACGCGGGTGTGAAAGATCCGGTGGACGTCGCGCACGTGACAGCCGTACTCGAGGGTGGACCACACCGCCGTCCTGCGCCGGATCGCCGCGTCGGCCGCCCCCAGCCGGCGCAGCCACTCGTCGGCATCCGAGCGGATGCGATCGGCGACGTCGAGATGCGATACGGCACCGGCGTCGAATCCGCATTCCGGGCAGGGCCGCGACAGCACCCAGGTCCAGTCCTTGGTGTCGGGTTCGAGCGCGCCGTCAGCCATCGGCGAAATCGCCTGACACCGCTGCGCTCAGCACGTCCAGCGGCAGGCCGCCGAGATCCAGTGCGCGACGATGGAATTCCTTGAGGTCGACTCCGCGCTCCAGCGTGGTGTCGCGCAGTCGTTGCCAGATCCGCTGACCGATCGCGTACGACGGCGCCTGCCCGGGCCAGCCAAGGTAGCGGTCGAGTTCGAAGCGCAGGTTCTCCTCGGCCATCGCGCTGTGGGACTGCAGGAAGTTCCATGCCCGTTCGGCGTCCCAGGTGCCGCCGTCGGGAGCGGTCATCCCGCAGTGCACGCCGATGTCGATGACGACGCGGGCGGCACGGAACCGTTGCGCGTCGAGCATGCCCATCCGGTTGCCGTCGTCGTCGAGCCAGCCGAGTTCGGCCATCAACCGCTCGGCGTAGAGCGCCCAGCCCTCGCCGTGGCCCGAGACGAAGCAGCCCAGCCTGCGCCAGCGGTTGAGCCTGTCGGCCAACACCACCGCGCGTCCGATCTGCAGGTGGTGCCCGGGAACACCCTCGTGGAAGACGGTCGTCGTCTCCTGCCAGGTGTGGAAGACGTCCACCCCCTGCGGGACGGACCACCACATCCGGCCCGGCCTGCTCAGATCCTCCGAGGGCCCGGTGTAGTAGATGCCGCCGGTGTGCGTCGGTGCGATCCGGCACTCCAGGTTGCGCAGCGCCGGGTCGATCTCGAAGTGGGCGCCCGCCAGCGACTCGACCGCCCGGTCCGAGAGGTCCTGCATCCACGCCTGCAGCGCGTCGGTGCCGTGCACCACGTACCGCGGCTCGTGTTCGAGCTGCCTCAGTGCGCCGGCCACCGACGACCCGGGATAGAGCCGGTCGGCGATCGACTTCTGTTCGGCCACAATGCTGTCGAGCAGCTTGAGTCCCCACTCGTAGGTCTCGTCGAAGTCGACCGCTGCGCCGAGGAAGCTCCGCGACCACAGCCGGTATCGGTCGCGGCCGACCGCGTCGTCCGGCTCGGCCTGCGGGGCGATGTCGTCGCCGAGCACCCGGGCCAGCTCGTGGTAGGCGTTCGCGGCGTTGGCGGCCGCCTGCTGCAGATCCTCGTACAGCGCGGCGCTCTGCGGCGCCGCGCCCGCGACCATGTCGACCAGCAGGTGCTGGATCCCCGCGGCCTGTTCGATGCCGCGCGCGACCTGGCGCACCGCGGGCGCGTGACCGCTCTCGGCAGCGGTGCGCAGGGCCTGCGCGTAACCGGCCACCCGGTCGGGAAGCCGGGCGAGGCGCCGGGCTATCAGCACCCAGTCGTCCTCGGTGTCGGTGGCCATCAGGTCGAACACGTCGCGCATGGACTGCAGCGGCGACGCGATCACGTTGAGCTCGCCGAGGTCGAGGCCGGCGTCGTTCAGGTCGATCAGCACGCCGAGGCGCTCCCGCATGGCGGCAATGGTCACCCGGTCGGCCTCGTCGACCGGCCTCACCCGGTCGAGCTCGCGCAGCGCGGCGCGGGCGGCCTCGGCGCGGGCGCTCACCCCGTCGGGGGAGTAGTCGGTGATGTCGTCGTCGTGGCCGACGATGCCCATTTCTGTTGCGGCGCAGGGATCCAGGGCTGCAACGGTGTCGAGGTAGCGTTCCGCGACGGCGTCGACGGCCGTGGCCGCCCTACCCAAGGTCGGTTGCGGCGAAGGTGTCGCAGGACGCCGGATCGCCGGTCCGGTAGCCCTCGGTGAACCACTTCTGCCGCTGCTCGGACGAGCCGTGCGTCCACGCCTCGGGGTTCACCCGGCCGGTGGCGGCCTCCTGGATGCGGTCGTCGCCGACGGCCGACGCCGCCGACAGGGCGTCGGCGATGTCCTTGTCGGTGAGGGGTTCCAGGTACGTCACATCGGTGCCCGGCTGCTTGGTGATGGCGGCGTAGTGCGCCCACACGCCGGCATAGCAGTCGGCCTGCAGTTCCGTGCGCACACCGCCGCCGGTCGCACCCTCGGGATCCTCCTGGGCCCGCACCAGCGAGCCCTGCAGCTGCTGGACGTGGTGGCCGAACTCGTGGGCGACGACATACTCCTGCGCCAACGGCCCACCGCTGGAACCGAACTGGTCCTTCAGCACGTCGAAGAACCCGACGTCGAAGTACGCCGTCTGGTCGCCGGGGCAGTAGAACGGTCCGACCTCGCTCGATGCCGCTCCGCAGGCGGTGTTGACCTGGCCGGTGAACAGCTTGACCCGCGGCCGGGTGTAGTCCGGCAGCAGCTGCGGCCAGATGCCGTCGAGGGAGTTCGCCGTCGCGATCACCCGGCACTCGGCGATGCGGTTGGCGTCGGCCCCGGTGCGGCACTGGCTCGTGTCGAAGCCCTCCGCTTCGGCGCCGGGTGCGCCCTGCTGCGGCATCACCGTGCTCGGGTCGACGCCGAGGAACAGCGCGACGACGAGCACGATCAAGCCCAGCCCACCGCCACCGACCGCGATGCCGCGGCCCGGGCCGCGACCCCCTCCGCCGGTGGATGTGGTGCTCGTGTCGATCTGCATACCTTCGTTGAAGGTCATCGCACACCTCATCTGTACTGGCCGAAATGCTCGGCGATACGCCGCGTTCAGCTTGCCACACTACGATTCAGGCGTGTCCGTCGTCGCCGAAGTGCCCACCGTCGCGCACACGACGCTCGGCAGGCTGCGCGGCACCACCGAGGGCGGCGTCGCCGTCTGGCGCGGGATCGAGTACGCCCGCCAGCCGGTCGGTGAGCGCAGATTCACCGCACCGCTGCCGCCGCAGCCGTGGACGGGGGTGCGCGACGCCGTCGAGCACGGACCGCTGCCGCCGCAGGGCAGGTCCTTCGTCGGCGGCGGCCGCGACGACCCGAAGATCCGCGACGAGGCCTGCCTGACGCTGACGGTGTGGTCGCCGGCCACCGGTGGCCGGCTGCCGGTGATGGTGTGGATCCCGGGCGGCGCGTTCGTCTACGGCGCCGGCCAGCTGCAGCTCTACAACGGGTCGCGGCTGGCCGCCAACGGCAACGTCGTCGTGGTCAACGTGACCTACCGGCTCGGCGTCTTCGGCGGCTTCGAACTGGGCGACCTGGGGCACGGCTTCGACGACAACCTGTGTCTGCGCGACCAGATCGCCGCGCTGCGCTGGGTCCGCGAGAACATCGCCGCGTTCGGCGGCGACCCCGACCATGTGACGGTGTTCGGCGAATCCGCGGGCGCCACCTCGGTGCTCGCGCTGCTGGCCAGCCCGGCCGCCGGCGGGTTGTTCCATCGCGCGATCGCCCAGAGCCCCGCACTGCCACTCATCGCCGACCGGGAGATCAGGGCCCGCCGGTCCGAGCGGTTCCTGCAGCTGGCTGGCGTCGCTCCGGATTCACTGAAAGCGTTGCCGCAGCGGCAGTTACGCCGCGCCGCGGGACAGCTGCAGCTGGAGAGCGCCGCCGAGAGTCCGACGCTCGCCTACGGGCTCACCCACGGTGTCGACCTGCTGCCGCAGCACCCGATCGACGCGGCACGGGCCGGCGCCGTCGCCCCGGTGCCGCTGATCATCGGCACCAACAGCCACGAGGCGTCGATGTTCGCCTGGGGCAAGCCGCCGATGCTGCCGACGACGGTGGCCGGCGTCGAGGCCTACCTGCGTCGCAGGCCGCCGGACGTGCGGGACCGGCTGCTGGCCGCCTACCCGGAGTTCCCCCGCCGCCGCGCGCTCATCGCCTTCGGCTCCGACGTCATGTTCGGCGCGCCGACGTGGGCGTTCGCCGACGCCTACAGTGCGCACGCGCCGACCTACGTCTACCGCTTCGACCACACCACCTGGACGCTGCGGGCACTGCGGCTCGGCGCCACCCACGGCAGCGAGATCGTGCACATCCAGCACAGCTACGCGTCGTACCTGGGTCGCAAGATCCATCCGCTGGGCAGGCGGGTGCAGCCGGCGGTGGGGCGGCGGATGCAGCGCACCTGGCTGGACTTCGCCACCCGCGGCTGGGCGCCGGGGCAGGTGTGGCGCGAGGACTGGCCGCGCTACGACGGCGAGCAGCGCCGTACGCGGGTGATCCGGTCCACCCGAGACGTCTCGGTCGACGACCCGGACGAGGTCCGGCGCAGCGCGTGGGCGGGGATGTACTAGCCGGCCGCCGGATACCGCTCGTCGGTGTAGCGGCGCAGGTTGTGCAGGAAGCGCTGGAACAGCCAACCCATGACGGGGCCGCCGAGCGTCATGCCGAGCCGCGCGGCGACGCCGTTCGGTTTCATCGCCATCACCCAGGTGAGGTGGCTGCCGCCGGGCGTCTGGACACCCGGTACTCCTCGGCGAACGCGGCGATGCTGCGGGTCGAAGCCTCGTTGAAGCGGAAGGCCAGGTGGCTGAACGGCGTCCAGGCCAGGAACTCCTCGTCGCCGACGATGCCGCCGCGCATCTCGACCCGGCGGGTGGTGCCCACGGCGCGGGGTTCGGGGCTGGTCCACGTCACGTTGGTGATCACGGTCGCCCACTGCGGCCAGGACGTCTCGTCGGCGAGCACCTCGAACACCTGCTCCGGGGTGATCGCGAGGTCGACGGTGCTGACGAAGCGGTACGGCGCCGTGTCGATGAACGTCAGGGGTACGCGCTCGCAGGGGAACATGGGCATACACCCTAGGGCACGGTGTCTAGCCGGGGCCGTCGCTGGCCGCGGCCAGCAGGGGCACCAGCACGTCGCTGACCGGCGTCGCCACCCCGTAGCCCAGCGCCTTGCGGGCGATCACGCCGTTGCGGATGTCCCACTCCAGCGGCCGGTGTGCCTCGCGGTCGGTCAGCATCGAGGTGGTGATGTCCGGAGGCGACTGCCGCAGCATCCCGAGGATCTCGTCGGCAACGCCGTCGCCGAGGGTCGCGCCGTCCGCGCGTGCCACCGCGAGGCACTCGTCGAGGTAGCGCCGCGCCAGCGCGTCGACGTCGTCGCGGCGGAACATCCCGGTCCGCCGGCCGGTGAGCACCATCAACCCGATGACGGCGTTGACCAGCAGCTTGTGCCAGGCGGCGGAGATGAAGTCCGGATCGAGCTCGACGGTCATCCCGGTGGGCCGCAGCAGGTCGGCCAGCGTCCCCGCCGCCTGGGTGTCGGGCAGCACCAGCCGCGCGTCGGTGCGCAGTCGAACCCAGCCCTGCGGCTGCACCTCGGCCGAGATCCACACCGCGGCGGGCACCACCGTCGCCGCCGGGCAGTACCGGCCCACCCGCTCGGTCTGCTCGACCCCGTTCTGCAGCGCGCAGACCACGGTGTTCTCGTCGGCCAGCCGGGCCAGCCAGTGGCCGGCCTGTTCGTTCTGGGTGTCCTTGACGGCCAGCAGCACGACGTCGACCGCCCCCTCGACGGCAGTGGGATCGGTGTGCACCGGCCCCGGCACGACGATCGGGTCCCGGTCGTCGCGGCGCACCTCGACGCCGTCACGGGCGCTGCGGCCGCACAGCAGCACCGGCTGGCCGGCGGCGTGCAGGTAGGAGGCGACGGTGGCGCCGATGGCCCCGGGACCGATGACCGCGACGCGTGTGCCCATACGCGCCAAGCTACCGACGCGAACGCCACCACTAGACTGTGGCGGTCGTCTTGTCAGGCAACCCCCAGGAGATTTCGTGCTGCGCAGTCATGCCGCCGGTTCGTTGCGGCCCGCCGACACCGGTCAGACGGTGACGCTGGCCGGCTGGGTGGCGCGCCGGCGCGACCACGGCGGCGTCATCTTCATCGATCTGCGCGACGCGTCCGGGGTGACCCAGGTGGTGTTCCGCGAGGCGGGGGTGCTCGAGGCGGCGCACCGGCTGCGGGCCGAGTTCTGCGTCGCGGTCGAGGGCGTGGTGGAGACCCGGCCCGAGGGAAACGCGAACGCCGAGATCGCGACCGGTGAGATCGAGGTGAACGCCACCTCGCTGACCGTGCTCAGCGAGAGCGCACCGCTGCCGTTCCAGCTCGACGAGGTCGCAGGCGAAGAGGCCCGGCTGCGGTACCGGTATCTCGACCTGCGCCGCGAGGGGCCGGGCCAGGCGATCCGGCTGCGGTCGCGGGTCAACGCCGCCGCGCGCGGGGTGCTCGCCGAGCACGACTTCGTCGAGATCGAGACGCCGACGATGACGCGGTCGACCCCGGAGGGCGCGCGCGACTTCCTGGTGCCTGCCCGGCTGCAGCCCGGCTCGTTCTACGCGCTGCCGCAGAGCCCGCAGCTGTTCAAGCAGCTGCTGATGGTGGCGGGCATGGAGCGCTACTACCAGATCGCCCGCTGCTACCGCGACGAGGACTTCCGGGCGGACCGGCAGCCGGAGTTCACCCAGCTCGACATGGAGATGAGTTTCGTCGACGCCGAGGACGTCATCGCGATCTCCGAGCAGGTGCTCCGCGCGCTGTGGGCGTTGATCGGCTATGACCTGCCGCTGCCGCTGCCGCGCATCACCTACGACGACGCGATGCGCCGCTTCGGCTCCGACAAGCCCGATCTGCGGTTCGACCTGGAACTGGTCGAGTGCACCGAGTACTTCGCCGACACGCCGTTCCGGGTCTTCCAGTCGCCCTACGTCGGTGCGGTGGTGATGCCGGGCGGCGCCTCGCAGCCTCGGCGGACGCTCGACGGCTGGCAGGAGTGGGCCAAGCAGCGCGGCGCCAAGGGGCTGGCCTACGTGCTGGTCGCCGAGGACGGCACCCTCGGCGGTCCGGTCGCCAAGAACCTCACCGACGCCGAGCGCGACGGCCTGGCCGCGCACGTCGGCGCGGCGCCGGGGGACTGCGTGTTCTTCGCCGCCGGAACCGCCCGCTCGGCGCGCGCCCTGCTCGGTGCGGCGCGCATCGAGATCGCCAAGCGCCTCGACATGATCGACCCGACCGCCTGGGCGTTCACCTGGGTGGTGGACTGGCCGTTGTTCGAGATGGCCGAAGAGGCAACGGCGGCAGGCGATGTCGCAGTCGGCTCAGGGGCGTGGACCGCCGTGCACCATGCCTTCACGGCGCCCAAGCCGGAGTCCGAGGCCACCTTCGACACCGATCCCGGCGCCGCCAAGGCCAACGCTTACGACATCGTCTGCAACGGCAACGAGATCGGCGGCGGGTCGATCCGTATCCACCGCCGCGACGTCCAGGAGCGGGTGTTCGCGATGATGGGCATCGACCACGACGAGGCGCAGGAGAAGTTCGGATTCCTCCTGGAGGCGTTCACCTTCGGCGCCCCGCCGCACGGTGGCATCGCGTTCGGCTGGGACCGCATCGTCGCACTGCTGGCGGGCACGGACTCGATCCGTGAGGTGATCGCGTTCCCGAAGTCCGGCGGCGGGGCCGACCCGCTGACCGGTGCCCCCGCGCCGATCACCGCCCAGCAGCGTCGGGAGTCGGGAATAGACGCCAAGCCGAAGAAGTCTGATCAACCATGAGCGACATCGACAAGAACAAGCTCGTCGCGGACACCGCGGCGCTCGACGACTTCAACAAGGCCATCGTCGAAGAGTTCCGTGCCAACGGCGGCAAGGTCGGCGGCCCCTTCCAGGGCGCCACCCTGCTGTTGCTGCACACCACCGGCGCCAAGAGCGGAAAGCCCCGGCTCTCGCCGCTGGCCTACCTGACGGTCGACGGCAGGATGCTGATCATCGGCTCCTACGCCGGTGCGCCGAAGGACCCGGCGTGGGTGCACAACCTTCGCGCCCATCCGCAGGCGCACATCGAGGTGGGCACCGAGGCCTATGACGTCGACGTGCGCGAGTTGCCCGCAGGCGAACGCGACGCGGCCTACCCGAAGATCGTCGAGCTGGCACCGGTGTTCGCCGACTATCAGGCCAAGACCGACCGGGTCATCCCGCTGTTCGAGCTGACCCGCCGGGAATAGATCTTCCGTCGCCGCGGTCGACTTGTGTCGTGACTGAGATCAACACAGAGAACATGGCAACCGACCGCGACGTGCTCGACGACGTCAACCGCAAGGTGGTCGAGGAGTTCCGCGCCAACGGCGGCAAGGTCGGCGGGCCGTTCGAGGGTTCCGACATCGTGCTGATGACCAATGTCGGCGCCAAGTCGGGGAAGCCGCGGGTGTCGCCGCTGGTGTACTTCGACGTCGACGGCCGGATCCTGATCGCCGGCTCCTTCGGCGGCGCACCGAAGGCTCCCGCGTGGGTGCACAACCTGCGGGCGAATCCGCGGGTGCACGTGGAGATCGGCACCGAGGCCTTCGACGCCGACGCCCACGAGCTGCCGCTGGACGAGCGCAACGCGCTGTACCCCCGCGTCGTCGAGCTGGCTCCGCAGTTCGGCGAGTATCAGGCCAAGACCGACCGGATCATCCCGCTCTTCGAGCTCGTCCGGGCGTGATTCGGGCGCGGTTTCGTTCGCTCGGGAAACGAAACCGCGCCGGAATCGCTACAACCGTTCGATGATCGTCGCGTTGGCCATGCCGCCGCCCTCACACATCGTCTGCAGGGCGTAGCGGCCGCCGCGCTGCTCGAGCGCGTTGACCATCGTGGTCATGATCCGGGCGCCGCTGGCCCCGAGCGGATGCCCGATCGCGATGGCGCCGCCGTTGACGTTCGTCTTCGACAGGTCGGCGCCGGTGTCGCGGGCCCAGGCCAGAACCACCGGCGCGAACGCCTCGTTCACCTCGAACAGGTCGATGTCGGCGAGCGTCAGGCCGGCGCGGGTCAACACCTTCTCGGTGGCCGGGATGACACCGGTGAGCATGTACAGCGGGTCGGAACCCACCACCGTCATCGAGTGGATGCGGGCCAGCGGCCGCAGGCCCAGCCGGTTGGCCGCCTCGGTGGTGGTGATCAGCACCGCGGCGCTGCCGTCGGACAGCGGCGAGGAGTTGCCCGGCGTGATCGACCACCCGATCTGCGGGAAGCGGGCCTCGTACGCCGGGTTGTAGAACGCGGGCTTGAGGCCGGCAAGTGTCTCCACGGTGGTGCCCGGCCGGATGATCTCGTCAGTGCTCAGCCCGGCGATCGGTGCCAGTTCGGCGTCGAACCGGCCCTCCTTGGTGGCGGTCGCTGCCTTCTCGTGGCTGCCTGCGGAGAACTCGTCGAGTTCGGTGCGCGACAGACCCCACTTGGCGGCGATCAGCTCCGCGCTGATGCCCTGGGGGACCAGCCCCTCGGGGTAGCGCGCGGCGAAGCCGGTCCCGAACGGGTCGCTGCCGGGCAGCACGCTCGAGCCCATCGGGGCGCGTGACATCGACTCCACACCGGCCGCGACGACGATGTCGTAGGCACCGGAGATGACGCCCTGGGCGGCGAAGTGGATGGCCTGCTGGCTGCTGCCGCACTGCCGGTCGATGGTGGTGCCGGGCAAGGTCTCGGGGAGGCCGGCGCCGAGCACCGCGTTGCGGGCGATGTTGACCGCCTGGTCGCCGACCTGTGTCACGGCGCCTGCGATCACGTCGTCGATCTCGGCGGGGTCGACGCCGGTGCGGGCGATCAGTTCCTTGAGGCTGTGGGCGAGCAGGTCGACGGGCAGCACGTCGTGCAGGGCGCCGCTGGCCTTGCCCTTGCCTACCGGGGTGCGCACGGCTCCGACGATGACGGCGTCCCGTCCTGCGAATCCAGTCATGTGAATGGCCTCCTGATGCTCAGCGCTGAGTATTCTGATGTGGACCCAGATATACCACCTGGGTATAGTTAGAACAACTCAGGGATGGGGTTTGATTCCAATGGCAGTGCTGCAGGGGCCGCTCGCCGATCGCGACGCCTGGTCGGCGGTGGGGGAATGCCCGATCGAGAAGACCATGGCCCTGCTGGGCACCAAGTCGGCGATGCTGATCATGCGCGAGGCCTATTACGGCACCACACGTTTCGACGATTTCTCCCGTCGGGTCGGCATCACCAAGGCCGCCACGTCGGCGCGGCTGTCCGAACTCGTCGACGCCGGCCTGCTCACCCGCCGCCCCTACCAGGTGCCGGGCCAGCGCAGCCGTGACGAGTACGTGCTGACCGACGCCGGCACCGATTTCATGCCGGTGGTCTGGTCGATGTTCGAGTGGGGCAGGCGCCACCTTCCGCAGCGCTCACGGGTGCGGTTGGTGCACGACGGCTGCGGCGCTGAGGCGACCGTGGCGGTGCGCTGTGCCGACGGCCATGACGTGCCGGCCGACGAACTGGCGGTACAGCTGCGTCGACGCGACTAGCCATCGGGACCCGGCCACGCCGCCCAACCGCCCATATGGCGATTGCGCAGAAGCGAAAGTGGTTAGTCTCACCGCCGTGCTGCATTTGCGGGTGATCTCACCGGCCGAGCGGCGTGATGCTGTGTTGGAGGTGCTTCGCAGCGAGCCAGGCGCTACCCATGTGGTGATCCACGTCGACGCGGCCGTGGAGCCGGCGGGGGACGAGATCACCGCCGACATCGCCCGCGAGTGCGCCAACGACGTGGTGGACCGGCTCAAGGACATGGGCGTGCAGCGCGACGGCGCCATCACGCTCGACGTCGTCGACACCGTGGTCTCGACCGCCGCCCACCAGGCCGAGAAGGACGCCGAGGGCGACCCGGCCGACGCCATCGTCTGGGACGAGCTCGCCGAGCGCACCCGCGACGAATCCCGGCTCAACGTCACCTTCCTCGCCTTCCTGTGCCTGGCGTGCCTGCTCGTGGCAGTGGGTGTGGTGACCGACTCCACGGTGACCCTGCTCGGCGGCATGGTGGTCGGCCCCGAGTTCGGGCCGCTGGCGGCGCTGGCCGTGGCCACTGTGCGGCGCAGGCGCAACATGGCGATCCGGGCCTCGATCGCGCTGGCGGTCGGATTCCCGGTGGCCATGCTCGTCACCGGCGGGGCCGTGCTGGCGGGAGAGGCGATCGGCTGGATCCCACTGGAGACCACCCGTCAGCTCCAGGAGGTCGACTACATCTTCCGGGTGGGGCCGCTGTCCCTGGTGGTGGCGCTGCTCGCCGGGGCGGCCGGGATGCTGTCACTGGTGTCCTCGAAGTCTGCGGCCCTGGTAGGGGTGTTCATCTCGGTCACCACCGTGCCCGCCGCGGGGTTCGCGGTGGTCGCCGCGACGGTCGGGGAGTGGGACGTCGCCGCGAAATCGGCTCTGCAGCTGCTGCTGAACCTGGTGGGGATCGTGGTCGCGGGCATCCTGGTGCTCTGGCTGCACCAGCATCTGCACCGCCGTCGCGCGGCCGCGCGGCACACCCAGTCCGATTCCGCGCGCTAGAGGTGGCGCACGCCGGCTATGACGAAGTAGAGGCCGACAACGACCGCGAGCGTGGACAACACCGCCCGCCGGTGGGCGCCCATCCAGTCGTACACCTGGCTCACGCGTCGTCGCGTGGCGGCAGGCGCCACCGAGAAGCTGACGACGGGTAGCAGTGCCGCCGCGAACCCGAGCACGTTGAACACGATCAGGGCGGCGGCCTTGACTGGCGTCGTCGCGCCCGAGGACAGCACCGCGGCCAAGGCTGCGAGGTAGTAGGGCGTCGGGAACCCCATGCAGATTCCGAGGAACCAGCCCAGCCACGCCGCATCGCTGCGCAGGCCGGTCCGGAACCGGTGCGGCAACCGGGCGAATCCCGGAAGGCGCTCGATCGCCGACGCCTGCGCTCGATCGGGGCCCTGCGGCACCGTCGTTCGCACCGGAGTTGCCCTGCGCGCCATCAAGATCACCGCGATCAGCAATGCGACCACGCCGATCGCGATCTCGAACTCGCCCGGAAGCGCCGGATCCGCACGGTTGTCCACCCTGCCGAGCACGAAGAGGACCACCGTGCCGACCGCGACATTGACCGTGACGCCGACCGCGGCGAACGGCACCAGCAGAGGCACCGGTCGGGGGCGGCTCAGCATGTAGGCGACCATGCCGACCCGCACCGGGTCGGCACCGGCCAGGACGCCCATCAGGAGCACCGTCGCCCACATCCGCCGAAGACGTCCTTTCCTTTTGCCTCACAATTGCGGGGCAATGCGCATTTTCACGGAGAATGTGACGCCGCACCGAATGGACTACCATACCCCGGTGGACAATCGCCTCGCGTACATCGATCAGGCGTCATTTCTCGGTTTGCGAGCCCTCGGTCACGCACCGCTCGGACAGTGTACGTGGATTTATGAGCGTGCCATTGACATGGCGGCGATCCAGGAATTCCACCGCAACCTGGGAACCGGATTGTTGGGCCGACGAATCGAGCGTTCGCCGCTGCGGTTCGCGCGGCACCGGTGGGTGCGCTGGCCCGGTCCCGGTCTCGATGTCGCCGCACCGCGGCCCCGCGCAGATGTCAGCGCCTGGGCGAACGAGCGCGCACGACACCCTCTTGACCCGGAGTGCGGACCGGGCGGTTGGCATCTCGGCGTGCTGCCCCTGGTCGAGGGGGGAGCGGCGGTCAGCCTGGTGGTGTCCCACAGCCTCGCCGACGGTCTCGGAATCTGCCTGGCGGTCGCGGATGCGGTCGAGGGAAGAGTCCGCGACCTCGGCTACCCGGCACCGCATGCGCGCGCGCGTCGGAAGGCGGTCAGCGAAGATGCCCGGCTCACCGCGCGGGAAGTGCCCGAGATGGCGCGGGCGGTGGCCGCCGCGGTGCGCGCCGGACGCGCCAACCGTGCCGGCCTCAAGTCGTCGGTCGCCGCGGCGCCGCCCGCACCTCGGCGGTCGGGCGGCAGGGGCGACGACGTCGTCGACGTCCCCACCGTGACGGTGTTCGTCGATCAGGACGAATGGGACTCGCGGGCAGCACAATTGGGCGGCACCAGTAACTCGCTCTTCAGCGGCGTGGCATGCAGGCTCGGGGTCCGCCTCGGGCGGGTGCGGCCCGACGGCGCGGTCACCCTGTCCTTCCCCGTCAGTGAGCGAACCGAGGGCGACACCCGCGCCAACGCCCTCACGTCCGCAGTGGTGGCGGTCGACCCTACCGGCGCCGCGCAGCACCTCGGCACGGTCCGTGCTGCGATCAAGGCGGCGCTCGTCGACCTCGCGGCGACGCCCAACGAACTGCTCGGGCCGCTGCCGCTGACGCCACTCGTTCCGCGACGACTGGCCCGGCGGCTGGCCGGGGTGGCGCTGGGCAACACCGACCTGCCGATCGGCTGCTCGAACATGGGCGAGATGGAGCCTGCGGTCAATCGGCCCGACGGCACCGACGCCGACTTCATGTCCGTTAGGTTGGTCGAGCCGGGCATCACCCGGCGCACGCTCGACGCAATGGGCGGCCAGCTGTTCCTTGCCTCCGGGCGCGCCGGCGGCAGGGTCTTCCTCGCGGTGGTCGCCTACTCCAGCGGTCGGCAGAATTCCGAGGAGATATTGCGCGACACGGTCCTCGAAACGCTCGCCGAATTCGAATTGACGGCCGTCGTCCAATAAAGAGATTTCAGGGCAGCGGAATTCCGAGTGTCTCGTATACCGCATTGATCAGCGAGACGCTGCGCGGGTCGGCACTGGCCTTGGTCGCGTCGAATTGGTTCATCACGTAGGAATAGCCGATGCGGTGCTCCAGGTCGACGAATGCATAGGATCCGCCCGACCCGCCGTGTCCGAAGATGTTCGGGTTCGGTCCGGCCACACACCGCTGATTGAGCATGTAGCCCAGGCCCCAGCCGTGCTCGGCCACCCGCGGACCCAGGCACAGGTCAGGATCAAAGCCGCCCTGGGACACCCGGGCCAGGTTCATGTGCTCGCGCGACAACAACTTCTCCTGCGCGAGCGCGTTGTAGAACGTCGCCATCCCCAGCGCCGAGACGTGGCCGTTGGTCCCGGGGAACTCCAGGGTCCGCCACAGGTCGATGTCGGTGCGGGCGATCTCGTCGTCGGGCACGAAGTCGGCCGCGACGGATGCGGCCGTCATCGGATGGTCGGCCAGGGTGCTGGCCTCGCGGGGTAGCGACGCGAAGATCTGGCTCACGTACGGCTTGTTGACCATCTCCGCGCACCGGTGGTGCTCGACGGCAGGCAGGCCGATGTGCACGTCGGCGCCCAACGGCTCGGCGATCTCGGTGCGCAGATACTGGCCGATGGTGCGGCCGGTGACCCGGCGGACCACTTCGCCGAGGATGAACCCGAAGCTGACCATGTGATAGCCCTGCGCGGTGCCCGGCTCCCACCACGGCTCGGCGGCGGCCAGCTGCTCACAGACGGCTTCCCAGTCCGCGGCCTCCGACGGCGAGAGTCGCCTACGCGGGCCGATCACTCCGGAACGGTGGCCGAGCACCATGCCGAGCGTGATCGCTTCTTTTCCCGCCTGTCCGAATTCCGGCCAGTAATCGGCGACCGGCTTGTCCAACCGGAGTTCCCCGCGGTCTGCCAGCAAATGAATGCAGGTACTGGTGAGACCTTTGGTACCGGAATAGACCGCCGCCAGAGTGTCCTCGCGCCATGGCCGTGTCCGCTCCTCATCGGCCCATCCGCCCCACAGTTTGACCACCAGATCACCGTCGACCCAGACCGCCACCGCGGCGCCGACCTCGTCGTTGTCGGTGAAATTCCGGTCGAACGCATCATGGACTTGTTCGAATTGCGTATTGCATTTTCCATTGATACGGACATCGGCCATGACGGTCATGGGTCTCCACAAGGCGAATTGTTGCAGTCGGCCCGAGAGACCTCGGGTCGACTACCTGATATGGACGGTCGTAAATGAGCTAGACGGGGACTTCCACACCGGCAGCGATGCGGGTGTATACGGCTCGAATGGCGTCGATGTATCGCGCGACCGAATTGCGCGCCACCGCATTGTCGGGAAAGGAAAGAGTGAGCGTGGTCTCGGTGGCGAAGCGATTGACCCACATACACACCTGATCGGACAATCGGCTGTCGCCGTATATGCCGACATTGAGGGCGTCCCATTGGTCGGTCATCGGGATCTTGCGGGCGTCGATGATCGACAGCAGCGGCACCGCGCGGGTGGGCAGGCGCAGGCCTGCAGATTCCGCGTTCGCCAACTCCACCGCCCGCGCGAACGGCACGCTCGCCAGCTCCTTGCCCCGGTCGAACGACTCCTGCGCGCTGCGCGCGGCCTCGGCGAACGACACCCCGTCGACCGGCACCGTGACCGGCATGATGGTCGCGTACCAGCCCGCGGAGATGAACTCCGCCGGGGTGCTGCGCATGTCGTAGGGGGTGAGACCGCAGTAGGTCGCCACACCGGTGAGATCGCGTTCGGCCAACGCCGCACAGGCGAACACCCCACCGCTGAAGCGGACGCCGGCCGCCTCGCACGCGGCGTCGAATCGCTCGGCCTGCTCCGCGTCCATCAAAGGCACGACGGTCATCCCTCCCCGGCACGGTACCGTCGAATCCCCGAGCGGCAGCGGGAAATCAGGCAGCGTTCCACCGTTGTTGGCGGCGAAGGCGCGCCAGCCGCGAATCTGCGGTGACTCGATGTCCAGCGACATCGCGTGCCTGCGTTCGCGGATGCAGTAGTCGGTGTAGTCGGCGGGGGCGCCGAACTCCACGGGCATGCCCTGCAGCAAGCCGGCGTAACGCAGTTGGATCTCCATGAACACCACGCCCGCCGACATGCCGTCGGTCACGGAGTGATCGACGCTCATGTACACGGTGAAGTGGTCGGCGCGCTGGATCACGCCGAAGGTGAAGCACCCCCACCGGTCCGGATCCGGAGTGGTGTCGAGCAGGTGGGCACGCAGTTCGTCCGTCGTCTTCTCGCCGTACTCGGCGGGTGCGAGCTCGATCTCTTCGGGGTCGGCGATCGACCGGCGAACCACGTCGTCGGCGGCGGTGAATTCGAACCAGCTGTGATAGGCGCTGTGCCGCCGGATGTGGAAAGTCACGGCGTCGGTCATGGCCGCGACATCGCACGTGCCGGGAAGATCCCAGGTGCCGAACAGCAACCGGGCCATATCGAGCCCGCGTGCATTGTGCGCCCGGAATTCGCGCAGGTGTTGCTCCTGCTGATAGCTCGCCGGCGCACTATTGACCGGCGCCGTACGAGCCATTTCCTGCGACGCGGCAGTGACGTGCCACGTGACTACCGCTCCCGGCGCGGGAGACCAATCGTGAATTGTGCCAAAAGCGACCATACGTCCTCATCGTGAGAAATCGCCCGCCGCCGTTGGCGTGCCTCGAACGGTGGCCAAAGTAACACCGGTTTGATCGCCGGATTCACCTACGAGGCGGGTAGGTGACGTAGATCACAAGTTGTCTAAAACATTCATAAGTGCAGGTAAATGCTGTCCATTAGTTTGCCGTGTTTCGACTTTTGACGGTGGTGGCTAATAAAGCCGGATGTTGAAACCGCAAGGAAAACCCCAGCGCACGGCGCTGACTGCAGATGTTGTCACTCGGATGGCCGCGGAATGAGCTAACGCGGCCCGTGGGGCAGCGGAATTGGCTTGTCAGGACATACCTCGGGTCCGGTGTATCGTCCAGCGGAATGTCCGAGGGTTCCGACGTCGCGACGGCCGGCCGCCCCGTGGGCGTATTTCAGCGGTTCGGCGAGTTCGTGGTGCGCAGGCCGTTGGTCGTCATCGCCCTGTGGATCGCCGTCGCCGCCGCGCTGACGGCCACGCTGCCGACGCTGCAACAGATGGTGCGCGAGCGCCCGGTCGACCTGCTGCCCGCGGACGCGCCTGTCATGCAGACCACCAGACAGATGACGGCGTCGTTCGACGAAACCGGCTCGCAGAACATCATGCTCGTCGTTCTCACCGACGAGGACGGGCTGACGCCCGACGACGAGCAGGTCTACGGCACGCTGGTGGACACGCTCCGCCGTGAGTCCGCCGACGTCACCAGCGTGCAGGACTTCCTCGCCACCCCTCCACTTCGCGACGTGCTGGCCAGCAAGGACGGCAAGGCCTGGTACGTGCCGGTGGTGCTGGCCGGTGAACTGGGCACACCGCGTGGCTACGACGCCTACACCCACGTCGCGGGCGTGGTGAAGGCGGCGACCGCCGACGCCGCACTGACCACCAACCTCACCGGTCCCGCCGCCACCGTCGCCGATCTCACCGACGTCGGTGAGCGCGACCTCCATCAGATCGAGATCGCGACCGCGGTGATGGTGCTGTTGATCCTGCTGCTCGTCTATCGCAACCCGGTGACGATGACGCTGCCGTTGGCCACCATCGGGCTGTCCCTGCTCATCGCCCAGGACATGGTCGCGGGGCTGGCCAAGCTGGGCCTGGGCATCTCGAACCAGACCATCACCTTCATGACGGCGATGATGGTGGGCGCAGGGGTCGACTACGCGGTGTTCCTGATCAGCCGCTATCACGAGTACCTGCGGTCGGGCATCGACTCGGACCGGGCTGTGGTGCGGGCCCTCGAGTCGATCGGCAAGGTGATCGCGGCGTCGGCAGCCACGGTGGCCGTCACCTTCCTCGGCATGTCGTTCACCCGGCTGGGGCTCTTCGCCACGACCGGCCCGGCCCTGGCGCTGTCGATCGCGGTGGCGTTCCTGGCGGCCGTCACCCTGCTCCCGGCGCTGCTCGTGCTCACCGGACGGCGTGGCTGGATCAAGCCGCGACGCGACCTCACCACGCGATTCTGGCGCCGGTCGGGGATCAACACGGTGCGCCGCCCGACCCCCCGGCTCGTCGCCAGCCTGCTGGTGCTGCTCATCCTGGCGGGCTGCGCCGGCCTGTTGCGCTTCAACTACGACGACCGCAAGACCCTGCCCGCCGACTCCGAGAGCAATCTCGGCTACGCCGCGATGGACCGGCATTTCGCACTCAACTCGACCATCCCGCAATACATCTACATCGAGTCGCCGCACGATCTGCGGTCCCCCCAGGCGCTGGCCGATCTCGAACAGATGGCTCAGCGCGTCAGTCAGCTGCCGAACATCGAAGCGGTGCGCGGCATCACCCGGCCGACCGGTCAATCGCTGGAACAGGCCCGCGTGAGCTACCAGGCCGGCGAGGTCGGCGGCAAGCTCTCTGATGCGTCCGGGCTGATCGACGACCGCAGGGCCGACCTCGACCTGCTGACCAACGGCGCCAACGAGATGGCCACTAATCTCGGCGACATCCGCGGCGGCGTCAACCAGGCGCTGTCGTCCGTACGTGGACTGGTCGACGCCCTGTCCTACATGGAGAACGAATTCGGGGGAGACCGGACACTCGGACAGCTGGACTCCGCCGACAAGCTCGTCGCCGGGATGCGGGCGCTCGGGAATTCCATCGGGCTGAACCTCGGCCAGGTGACCGACACCTTCGGATGGGCCGGACCCGTGCTGACGGCTCTCAACGCGAGCCCGCTGTGCGATGCCGACCCGTCCTGCCGCGATTCCCGCGCGCAGCTACAGCGGCTGGTGACCGCCCGTGACGACGGAACGCTCACCGATGTCGCGGAGTTGGCGCGCCAACTGCAGTCCACCCAGGGCGATCAGACCCTCGGCGCGACGGCCCGCGACCTCCGGCGCGTGCTCGACACCGCGTCGAGGTCGCTGCAGCGGCTGGGCCTCGACGACTCGGCAGGCGTCCAGGCGAAGCTGACCGAGCTGCAACAGGGCGCCGACACCCTGGCCGACGCCAGCCGACGCCTCGCCGACGGGGTGCAGTTACTGGTGGACCAGACCCGGAAGATGGGCGCCGGCCTGACCGACGCGTCGGCGTTCCTGCTGGCGATGAAACAGGATGCCGCCAAGCCGTCGATGTCCGGCTTCTACATTCCGCCACAGGTACTGGGTCAACGCGAATTCAAGGATGCCGCAGCGGTGTTCATCTCCCCTGACGGCCACGCGGTCCGCTACCTGGTGCAGACCGAGCTCAGTCCGTTCTCCACCGAGGCGATGGATCAGCTCGAGGCGATCCAGGACACCGCCGCGAGCGCGCAACCGAATACTGCGCTGGCCGACGCGTCGATCTCGACGGCCGGCTTCACCGCGACGCTGCGCGACATCCGCGACTACTACGAGCGCGACATCGCCATGATCGTCGTCCTCACCATCCTGGTGGTGCTCCTCATCCTGACCGTGTTGCTGCGCGCGATCGTCGCGCCGCTGTACCTGGTGGGGTCGGTCATCGTCTCGTTTCTTTCGGCACTGGGCATCGGTGTGCTGTTCTTCCAGGTGCTGCTGGGCCAGGAACTGTCCTGGAGTGTGCCGGGCATGGCCTTCATCGTGCTGGTGGCGGTCGGCGCCGACTACAACCTGCTGCTGATCTCGCGCATCCGCGACGAGTCGCCGCACGGCATCCGCTCAGGCGTCATCCGCACCGTGGGATCCACCGGCGGTGTGATCACCTCGGCAGGCGTGATCTTCGCCGCGTCGATGTTCGGCCTGCTCTTCGGCGGTATCGCCACCATGGTGCAGGCGGGTTTCATCATCGGTGTCGGGCTGCTCCTGGACACCTTCCTGGTGCGCACCATCACCGTCCCCGCGCTCACCGTGCTCATCGGTGAGAAGAACTGGTGGCCGTCCGAGGCGGTGGCGGGCCGGCTGGCCGCGTGGCGTGCCCGGCGGGCCGGCGACGACCGCGCCACGACCGCAATCTGACGTCTTCCACCAGGTGCGCACCATGCGCCGGGCGACCGCGTGTGATGGGATCATCCGATGGGCATCAAGGTGGCGCTGGAGCATCGCACCAGCTACACGTTCGACCGACTGGTGGAGGTGTTCCCCCACGTGGTGCGGTTGCGCCCGGCGCCGCACTCCCGCACGCCGATCGAGGCGTACTCGCTGACGGTGCAGCCCGACGACCACTTCGTGAACTGGCAGCAGGATGCGTTCGGCAACTACGTTGCGCGCCTTGTCTTCCCGACCCGCAGCCGGGAGCTGAGCATCACCGTGGGACTCATCGCCGACCTCAAGGTGATCAACCCGTTCGACTTCTTCGTCGAGAGCTACGCCGAGAAATGGCCTGGTGCAGAGGGATTCAGCTATGCCCGGACACTGGCCGACGATCTCGAGCCGTATCTGCGCCCGGTCGACGAGGACGGTGAGGGGACGGGGCCCGGCGAGGTGGCCCGCGACTGGGCGCAGAACTTCTCGGTCGCGCCGGGCACGGCGATCATCGACTTCCTCGTCGCCATCAACCGGGCGGTGAACGCCGACGTCGGCTACAGCGTGCGCCTGGAACCCGGTGTGCACACCCCGGATCACACGCTGCGCAACGGGATCGGCTCGTGCCGCGACTCGGCGTGGTTGCTGGTGTCGGTGCTGCGGCAGCTGGGCCTCGCTGCCCGCTTCGTGTCCGGATACCTGGTGCAGCTGACGTCCGACGTCAAGGCGCTCGACGGACCGTCGGGGCCCGCGGCCGATTTCACCGATCTGCACGCCTGGACCGAGGTGTACATCCCCGGGGCGGGCTGGATCGGACTGGACCCCACCTCCGGTCTGTTCGCCGGCGAAGGCCACATCCCGCTGTCGGCGACCCCGCACCCGGCGTCCGCGGCGCCGATCACCGGCGCCACCGAACCGTGTGAGACCACGCTCGACTTCTCCAACATCGTCACCCGCGTGCACGAGGATCCGCGGGTCACGAAGCCCTACGACGACGGGGCGTGGGCCGCGATCAGTGCGCTTGGGGCCCGGGTCGACGAGCGGCTTGCCAAGCGGGATGTCCGCCTCACCGTCGGTGGCGAGCCCACGTTCGTCTCGATCGACAACCAGGTCGATCCGGAGTGGACCATCGCGGCGGACGGCCCCGACAAGCGCCGCCGCGCCTCGGTGCTCGCGGCGCGGCTGAAGAAGGTGTGGGCGCCGCAGGGGCTGGTGCAGCGCAGCCAGGGCAAGTGGTATCCCTCAGAACCGTTGCCGCGCTGGCAGATCGGGCTGCACTGGCGCACCGACGGCGAACCGCTGTGGCACGACGATGCGCTGCTGGCCGACCCGTGGCCCGACGAACCCGACCATGTCGAGGTCGCCTCCGATGCCGGGGAGCGGCTGCTCGGCGCCGTCGCGGCCGGCCTCGGCCTGCCCGCCACCCAGGTCCGCGCGGCCTACGAGGACCCGCTGAGCCGCCTCGCCCGTGCGGTCCGGCAGCCCGACGGCGACCCCGTGGCGGTCGACGACGACCTCGCCGCGGACTCACCCGGCGCCAGGACGGCCCTGCTGGCCCGGCTCGACGAATCGGTGGCCGCCCCCGCGGCCCATGTGCTGCCGCTGCACCGGCTCGACGACGAGTCCGGCTGGGCCAGCGCCGACTGGCGGCTGCGCCGCGGCCGGATCGTGCTGCTCGACGGCAACTCGCCCGCCGGGCTGCGGCTGCCGCTCGACGCGATCAGCTGGCAGCCGCCGCCCGCAGCGCACGACGCCGATCCGCTGAAGCCCCGGGGCAAGCTGCGGACCGGCTCCGACAGCGAGGCGACTGCCGTCGTCGAGGATGCCGATGCCGCCCCGACCACCGCGCTGGTCGCCGAGGTCCGGTCCGGCCTGCTGTACATCTATCTGCCGCCCACCACCGAACTCGACCACTTCGTCGATCTGATCGCCCGGATCGAGGCGGCCGCCGCCGCGACCGAGACGCCGGTGGTGATCGAGGGCTACGGTCCGCCGCAGGACCCTCGCATCACCTCGATGTCCGTCACCCCCGACCCCGGGGTGATCGAGGTCAACGTGGCCCCCACCGCGACGTTCGCCGAACAGCGCGAGCAACTGCACACCCTCTACGAACAGGCCCGGCTCGCCCGGCTGTCCACCGAGTCGTTCGCCGTCGACGGCACCCACGGCGGCACCGGCGGCGGCAACCACATCACGCTCGGCGGCCGCACACCGGCCGACTCCCCGCTGCTGCGCCGCCCCGACCTGCTGGTGTCGATGCTGACCTACTGGCAACGCCATCCTGCGCTGTCGTACCTGTTCGCCGGCCGGTTCGTCGGCACCACCTCGCAGGCACCGCGGGTCGACGAGGGCCGCGCCGAAGCGCTCTACGAACTCGAGATCGCGTTCGCCGAGATCGCTCGTCTGGCACCGTCTTCCGGCGGCACGCCCGGGGTGGCCAAACCATGGATCACCGACCGCGCACTGCGCCATCTGCTGACCGACATCACCGGCAACACCCACCGCGCCGAATTCTGCATCGACAAGCTCTACAGCCCTGACGGCGCCCGCGGCCGGCTCGGCCTGCTCGAACTGCGTGGGTTCGAGATGCCGCCCCATCACCAGATGGCCATGGTGCAGTCCCTGCTGGTGCGCTCTCTGGTGTGCTGGTTCTGGGACGAGCCGCTGCGTGCCCCGCTGATCCGCCACGGCGCGAATCTGCACGGCCGATACCTGCTGCCGCACTTCCTGATCCACGACATCGCCGACGTCGCGGCCGATCTGCGTGCGCACGGCGTCGACTTCGACACCAGCTGGCTCGATCCGTTCACCGAATTCCGCTTCCCGCGGATCGGCACCGCGGTGTTCGACGGTGTCGAGCTGGAACTGCGCGGGGCCATCGAACCGTGGAACGTCCTCGGCGAAGAGGCCACCGCGACCGGCACCGCGCGCTACGTGGACTCGTCGGTCGAGCGCATCCAGGTGCGGCTGATCGGCGCCGACCGGCACCGCTACATCGTCACCGTCAACGGGCAGCCCGTCCCGCTGCTGGCCACCGACAACCCCGACATCCAGGTCGGGGGAGTGCGGTACCGGGCATGGCAGCCGCCCAGCGCGCTGCACCCCACGATCACCGTCGACGGTCCGCTGCGGTTCGAGCTCCTCGACACCGCCAGCGGCACCTCCCGCGGCGGCTGCACCTACCACGTGTCCCACCCCGGCGGACGTTCCTACGACACCCCGCCGGTCAATGCCGTCGAGGCGGAATCCCGCCGGGGCCGCCGGTTCGAGGCGACCGGCTTCACCGCCGGGCGCATCGACATGTCCGACATCAGGGAGAAGCAGGCTCGGCAGTCCACCGATGTGGGCGCACCGGGCATCCTCGACCTGCGCCGGGTGCGTACCGTTCTGCGTTGATGGTGCTGCACGCGAACGGTTCGTCGGATCCGGTGCCCACCGCCGACGACGTCGACGACGTGCTGGCGGGGTACCGCGCTGCCAGGGCGCAGCAGGCGCTGTTCGACGTGGCGGGTGGCGCCGGAGCGCGCTACGACGAATTCGTCGACGACACCGGCGACATCCGGCCGGCCTGGCGGGAACTGGCCGAGGGCATCGGAGAGCGGGGCCGCGACGGCCTTGACGGGCTGCGGACGACCGTCCGCGGACTCGTCGACTACGACGGCATCAGCTACGTCCAGCACGACCAGCAGGATCAGCCGGACGGCGCGTCGGCCCCCGGGCCGTGGCACCTCGACGCGCTGCCGCTGATCGTGGCGGCCGCCGAGTGGGACGAACTCGAAGCCGGTCTGGTGCAACGCTCCCGGCTGCTCGACGCGGTGCTGACCGACCTCTACGGCGACCGGCGCGCGATCACCAGCGGCGTGCTACCCGGTCCGCTGGTGTTCGCCCATCCGGGATACGTCCGTGCGGCGCACGGCATCGTGGTGCCCGGCAGGCACCAGTTGTTCCTGCACGGATGCGATGTCAGCCGCAACGCGGCCGGGCGCTTCGTGGTGAACGCCGACTGGACCCAGGCGCCGTCCGGTGCCGGGTATGCGCTGGCGGACCGGCGAGTCGTCGCCCACGCCATTCCCGACCTCTACGAGCGCATCGCGCCACGGCCCGCGTCGCCCTGGGCTCAGGCACTGCGCCTGGCGCTGATCGACGCCGCGCCCGAGTCGGCCGAGGAACCCGTCGTGGTGGTGCTCAGCCCCGGCAGCCACTCCGAGACGGCGTTCGACCAGGCCTACCTCGCCAGCGTGCTGGGATTCCCGCTGGTGGAGAGTGCCGACCTGGTGGTCCGTGACGGCAAGCTGTGGATGCGCTCGCTGGGCACGCTCAAGCGGGTCGACGTCGTGCTGCGCCGCGTCGACGCCGAATACGCCGACCCGCTCGACCTGCGCGCCGACTCCCGCCTCGGCGTGGTCGGACTGGTCGAGGTGCTGCGGCGCGGCGCCGTCACCGTCGTCAACACCCTGGGCAGCGGCATCCTGGAAAGCCCTGGGCTGTCACGGTTCCTGCCCGAGCTGGCCCAGCTGCTCCTCGACGAGACGCCGCTGCTGGAGACCGCACCGCTGTACTGGGGCGGCATCGACCTCGAGCGCTCCCACCTGCTGACCAAGCTGTCGTCGCTGCTGATCAAGTCGGTGACCGGCGACGAGGTCGTCGTCGGGCCGCGACTGTCCATACGCGCCCGCGATGAGCTGGCGGCGCGGATCGAGGCCGCGCCGTGGCGGTGGGTGGGCCAGGAGCTGCCCCAGTTCTCCTCGGCGCCCACCAACCACCTCCGCGGCGGGCTGTCGGCGGCCGCCGTGGGGATGCGGCTGTTCACCGTCGCCCAGCGCAGCGGGTACGCCCCGATGGTCGGCGGGCTCGGGTATCTGCTCGCGCCTGGCGCCGCCGCCTACGAGATGAACACCGTTGCGGCCAAGGACGTGTGGGTGCGGACGTCGACCCGGGTGCGAGCCGAGCGGCTGCCGGCCGGGCTGCCGGCGATGACGCCGAGCCCGTCCCGCGCGGTGAGCTCGCCGCGCATGCTGTCGGACCTGTTCTGGCTTGGCCGCTACGCCGAACGTGCCGAGCACACGGCGCGGCTGCTGGCCGTGACCCGGGAGCGCTATCACGAGTTCCGGTACCGGCCCGACCTCGCAGGCGGCGAGTGTGTGCCGGTGCTGCTCACTGCGATCGGACGCATCACCGGGACCGACACCGGCGCCGACGGCGACGACCACGAGATGATCGCGATCGCACCGACCACGCTGTGGTCGGTCACGGCCGACCGGCACCGCCCTGGCTCGCTCGCCCAGTCGGTGGAACGGCTCGGCCTGGCCGCGCGTTCGGTGCGCGACCAGCTGTCCAACGACACCTGGATGGTGCTGGCCACCGTCGAGCGCGCGGTGCTGCGACCGCCGGGACCGCCACCGGAGTCGCAGACCGAGGGCGAGGCGTATCTGGTTGCCGCACACCGTCAGACACTCTCGGGAATGCTGGCGCTGGCAGGGGTGGCCGCCGAGTCGATGGTCCAGGACGTCGGATGGACGATGATGGACGTCGGCAAGCGCATCGAGCGCGGCCTGGGCCTGACCGCGCTGCTGCGTGCCACGCTCACCACCGCGCGTCACGCGGCTGCCGAACAGACCATCACCGAATCGGCCTTGGTGGCGTGCGAGTCGTCGATCAGCTATCGGCGCCGCACACTCGGCGCGGTGAGCGTGTCGGCGGTGGCGGACCTGTTGCTCTTCGACTCGGAGAATCCGCGCTCGCTGGTCTACCAGTTCGACCGGCTCCGGTCCGGGCTGCGGGTGCTGCCCGGGTCGTCCGGATCGTCGCGGCCGGAGCGGCTGGCCGAGGAGCTGACGATCCGGTTGCGCAGGCTCGATCCGGCCGACCTGGAGGACGTCGACGCCGACGGCATGCGCCCCGCACTGGTCGCGCTGCTGACCGATCTGCACTCGGGGTTGCGCGAGTTGTCCGGCGTGATCACCACGACGCATCTGTCGCTGCCCGGTGACATGCAGCCGCTGTGGGGGCCCAGCGAGCGCCGGGTGCTGCCGTGAGCGACGGACCGTCGACCCGCACCTACCGCATCGATCACCGCACGGTATACCGGTATTCGGACGTGGTGACCAGTTCC
The DNA here is from genome assembly GCF_040674075.1 of Mycobacterium sp. NPDC050551. Classification (NCBI taxonomy): domain Bacteria; kingdom Bacillati; phylum Actinomycetota; class Actinomycetes; order Mycobacteriales; family Mycobacteriaceae; genus Mycobacterium; species Mycobacterium sp. NPDC050551. Next base: position 370,930 of record NZ_JBFARC010000004.1, read on the forward strand.
TACGGCAGGGGCTTCCTCACCCCGCGCGATCTGGCGGGCCAGCGGTGCCTGACCCACGACCTGGTCGTCGACCCGAGCCCCGCCGACAGGTCGACCAGCCGCGACGGGTACGGGAACCTGAGTTCGTACTTCCACGTCACCGAGCACCACGACACGCTGAGCGTGACCAGCACCTCGCTGGTGGAGGTCGACCCACCGCCCGGGGAGCTGTACACCGGCGGCTCGGCACGGGCGCCGTGGGAACTCTCCCGTCCGGTGGGCCCTGACGCGGCACTCGCCACCGAGTTCGCCCTCGACCTTCGGCCACCGGAGATCACCGCGGCGGTACGCGAGTACGCCGCACCCAGCTTCGCGCCCGGCCGGCCACTGATCGAGGTGCTGCACGAGCTGTCGTCGCGGATCCATGCCGACTTCACCTACCGCTCGGGTTCGACGACCGTCTCGACCAGGGTCGACGAGGTTTTGGTTGCGCGAGAAGGGGTATGCCAGGATTTCGCGCGCCTGGCGATTGCCTGTCTGCGCACACAAGGTCTGGCAGCCAGCTACGTCTCGGGATACCTGGCGACCGACCCCCCTCCGGGAAAGGAACGCATGATAGGCGTTGACGCGACCCATGCCTGGGCGTCGGTGTGGACCCCGCAGGATCAGTGGCTGAGCCTGGACCCGACCAACGACCAGATGGTCGACGAACGCTATGTGGTGGTGGGTTTCGGGCGCGACTACGCCGACGTCCCGCCCCTGCGCGGCATCATCTACACCGACAGCGAGAGCAGCGTCATCGAGGTGGCGGTCGACGTCGCGCCGGTGGCCGGAGGTGCCGGGAATGCGTGACTTCAACTGCCCCAACTGCGGCCAGCGCCTGGCGTTCGAGAACTCGCTGTGCCTGAACTGTGGCAGTGCGCTGGGCTTCTCGCTGGAGGACATGGCACTGCTGGTGATCGCGCCGGAGGAGGAGAGCGAGCACGCGGGTGCGGTGGACGAGAGCCGGTTCCAGTTGTGCGCGAATCTCTATCTGGCCAAGTGCAACTGGCTGGTGGAGAAGGCACCGGTGCGGCGGCTCTGCACGTCGTGCGCGTTGACCCGCACCCGGCCCAACGACGCCGACACCAAGGCCCTCGCCGCCTTCGCTGCCGCCGAGAAGGCCAAGCGCCGGATGATCGTCGAACTGCACGAGCTGAAGCTGCCGATCGTCGGCCGCGACGCCGACCCCGATTACGGCCTGGCCTTCGATCTGCTGTCGAGTGAGTACGAGAAGGTCTTCACCGGCCACGCCAACGGCGTGATCACTCTCGACCTCGCCGAGGGCGACGACGTGCACCGCGAACAGCTGCGGGTCGCGATGGACGAGCCGTACCGGACACTGCTCGGCCACTTCCGCCACGAGATCGGGCACTACTACTTCTACCGCCTGGTCAGCCCGTCGCCCGACTACCTGGCGCGGTTCAACGACCTGTTCGGCGACCCCGACCTGGACTACCAGGCCGCGCTGGACCGCCACTACAACGAGGGTGCGCCGAAGGGCTGGGAGGCGGACTACGTCTCCTCCTACGCCACCATGCATCCCGCCGAGGACTGGGCCGAGACGTTCGCGCACTATCTGCACATCCGCGACACCCTGGACACCGCGGCGGCATTCGGGTTCGCGCCCGCGGGCGCGACATTCGAGCGCAAGGTGTTGGGGCCGAGCGGGTTCGACACGATCATCGACCTGTGGCTGCCGTTGGCCTGGTCGCTGAACATGGTCAACCGCTCGATGGGCCGCGAGGACCTGTACCCGTTCGTGCTGCCGCCGCCGGTGCTGGAGAAGATGCGGTTCGTCCACACCGTCATCGACGAGATCACCAGTGACCCCGTCAAACTCGAGTCGGTCAGCGCCACTCAGCAGCAGACCCAGGGCTGAGGTCGGTCAGCGGCCCCTTCAGGTGGTGAGCCGGAGAAAGGCGCGCCCGCGCGGCGACAGGCGGTACCCGACGTCGAGGCTGATCGTCAGCCCGAGGCCCTTGAGCTGGCGCACCCGCCGCTTGAAGCGCGGCACGTCCAGACCGACCCGCTCGGCGAGATCCGGTGCGCGCACAGCCTCGTTGGCGCCGATCATCTCGAGATACTGCCGCGTCCAGGGTGTGCCCGACGCGTCCCAGCGTGCCAGCCGCGCGCTGATCGCCGCCGCGTCGTCGGGGGTCAGCCGGTCGTCGGCGGCAAGGTCGGGCCGTTCGTCGGGCGCGAGGTAGGACACCGAGATCAGGTAGGTGTGCTCGGCCGGTCTGCGGTCCAGCTCGGCCTGGGCGCTCCTGGCATCGGGGAAGCCGGCGGCCCGCGCCTGCGCCGCGGTGACCCGGTACCGGGCCGGGCGTTCGACGACGTCGTCGATGCGGATGGTGCCCGCCGGTGTGCGCTGGGTGCCGCCCACCTTCGCCCGCGGCACATCCCAGCGCCGGAGCACCAACGTGATCGTGCCGTCGGCGATGCCCTGCGCGGTGGCCTGGTTGATCAGCACGCCGGTGATCGTATGTCGCAACCGGAGATCGGGGCCCGCCGTTCCTAGGATCAGCCGGGTGAACGATCGCTACGGCCCCGACATCCTCGCCCGTGACCCGCACACCCCCAAACGCATCCGATCCACCGAACATCCCGTCGAGCGGGACATGGTGGTCGAGGACGCGCAGAGCGGCTTCGTGGGCGCCGTCGTGCGGATCGAGAGGGGGCGGGTGGATCTCGAGGACCGCAACGGCCGCGTCCGGTCCTTTCCGCTCGGGCCCGGCTTCCTGCTGGAGGGCAAGCCGGTCATCCTCACCGCCCCACGCGGCCCGGCGGCTGTGTCCGCCCGCACCGCATCGGGTTCGGTGGCTGTCCCGAAGGCCCGCGCGCGCACCGCGCTGGCCAGCCGCATCTACGTCGAGGGCCGCCACGACGCCGAGCTCGTCGAGCAGGTGTGGGGACATGACCTGCGCGTCGAGGGCGTGGTCGTCGAGCACCTCGGCGGCGTCGACGATCTGGCCGCGATCGTGGCCGACTTCGCACCCGGCCCCGGCCGTCGCCTCGGCGTGCTGGTCGACCACCTGGTCGCGGGCTCCAAGGAGTCCCGCATCGCCGACGCGGTGCGGCGCGGCCCGGGCGGGGCGCACACCCTCGTCGTCGGCCATCCCTACATCGACATCTGGCAGGCGGTGAAGCCGGCCCGCCTTGGCGTGGCGACGTGGCCCGACGTGCCCCGCGGAGTGGACTGGAAACACGGCGTGTGCGAGGCACTGGGCTGGCCGCACGCCTCGCAGGCCGACATCGCCGGGGCGTGGCGCCGCATCCGCGGGCGGGTACGGGACTGGACCGACCTCGAACCGGCGCTGATCGGTCGTGTCGAGGAATTGATCGACTTCGTCACGCAGCCCGCGGGCTAGCGGCGCGGGTTCCTGTGTCCGGCGGGCGTGGTATGCCTGAAGCGTGTCCGACGGCCTGTTCGACGTGTCCGACGGCGGTGCGCCCGTCGACCGGCCATCCGGCAGGCCCGCGCCGGCGTCGCCGCTGGCCGTGCGGATGCGGCCGGCGAGCCTCGACGAAGTCGTCGGCCAGCAGCATCTCCTGCAGCAGGGCTCGCCGATGCGCCGGCTCGTCGAGGGCTCCGGCGCCGCGTCGGTCATCCTCTACGGCCCGCCGGGCACCGGTAAGACCACACTCGCGTCGCTGATCTCGCAGTCCACCGGCCGGCGCTTCGAGGCGTTGTCGGCGCTGTCGGCGGGCGTCAAGGAGGTGCGGGCCGTCATCGACGTCGCGCGCCGCGCCGCCGCGCACGGCGACCAGACCGTGCTCTTCATCGACGAGGTGCACCGGTTCTCCAAGACCCAGCAGGACGCGCTGCTGTCTGCGGTCGAGAACCGGGTGGTGCTGCTCGTCGCGGCGACCACGGAGAACCCGTCGTTCTCGGTGGTGGCACCGCTGCTGTCCCGGTCGCTGATCCTGCAGCTGCAACCGCTGACGCCCGACGACATCCGCATGGTGGTGCGCCGCGCCGTCGAGGATCCGCGGGGTCTCGGCGGCGCGGTCGAGGTCACCGACGACGCCGTCGACCTGCTGGTGCAGTTGTCGGCAGGCGACGCCCGCCGGGCGCTCACCGCGCTCGAGGTGGCGGCCGAGGCGGGTGAGCGGGTCACCGTCGAGACCATCGAGCAGTCGCTGGACAAGGCGGCGGTGCGTTACGACCGCGACGGCGATCAGCACTACGACGTCGTCAGCGCCTTCATCAAGTCGGTGCGCGGGTCCGACGTCGACGCTGCACTGCACTACCTGTCGCGGATGCTGGTGGCGGGGGAGGACCCGCGGTTCGTGGCGCGCAGGTTGATGATCCTGGCCAGTGAGGACATCGGGATGGCCGATCCGACGGCCCTGCTGACGGCCGTCGCCGCCGCGCAGACCGTGCAGTTGATCGGCATGCCCGAGGCGCAGCTGACACTCGCCCACGCCACGGTCCACCTGGCGACCGCACCCAAGTCGAACGCGGTGACGACCGCTCTGGGTGCGGCGATGGGCGACATCCGTGCAGGCAAGGCGGGGATGGTGCCTCCGCATCTGCGCGACGGCCACTACTCGGGCGCGCAGAAACTCGGCAATGCCGTGGGCTATCGCTATGCCCACGATCACCCGGACGGCGTTGTGCCACAGCAGTATCCGCCGGACGAACTGGTCGGCACCGACTACTATCGGCCGACCGCGCGCGGCGCCGAACGTGAGATCGCCGGACGGCTGGAGCGGCTGCGCGCCATCATCCGCAAGAAGCGCTGAGCGCACGCCCACCGGGAGCGCAACCCACCCTTGACACCGGTCTGCGGCCCGCTTACCGTAGTAATCAACCAATCCGTTGATCAAGTGCAAGGTTGATTATGGTGAGCGGCGACGACGACCGGCTGGACCGGGCGTTCATGGCGCTGGCGGATCCGGTGCGGCGGGCGATCGTGGCCCGTCTTTCCCGGGGACCTGCCACGGTCAACGAACTGGCCGAACCGTTCGACATCACCAAACAGGCTGTCTCGAAGCACATTCAGGTGCTCGAGCTGGCGGGCCTGGTCACCCGGACCCGCGACGCTCAGCGTCGCCCCGTCCATCTGGACGCCGGCGCACTGGAGCAGCTGACGGCCTGGATCGACACCTACCGGCTCAACGCCGAACGCAGCTACCGCCGGTTGGACAACGTGCTGGCGGCATTGTCCGAAAAGAACACTCACACCGAGAAGGGGAAGACATCATGACGAAGGCACTCGAACTCAACGCCCCGGTCGACACGCTGGCCATGGAGTTCACCCGGGACTTCGACGCCCCGGTCCAGGCGCTGTTCCGCGCACACGCAGAGCCCGATCTGGTCCGGCAATGGCTTGGCCCGCACGGCGTGGAGATGACCATCGACCACTGGGACTTTCGCACCGGTGGTGGCTACCGGTATCTGCACAGCGACGGTGACGGCCAGTACCGGTTCAACGGCGTCTTCCACAAAGTGCGTGACGGCGAGCTGATCATCCAGACCTTCGAGTTCGAAGGCTTCCCTGACAGCGTCAACATCGAATTCCTGTGGTTCGAGGATCTCGGCGGAAACCGCAGCCGGCTGCGTGGCCGGTCGATCTGCCCGTCCGTCGACGCGCGCGACGCACTGCTGTCCTCGGGCATGGAAGGCGGCATGACGGAGGGCTACGAACGGCTGGACTCGCTGCTGCCCACGCTCTGAGGTGCACGCCGACCCGAAGTGCTCACAGCAATTCACCACCGGACGGTAATGGCGTGCGCAGAATGCGCGCCATTTCTGTGAATTGTCGGATATCGCCTGTGAATAGAATGCTGTTTTGCCAGCTCTAGCGCCCTCATCTGGGCTTATACCCTCAGTGAGGGCCTTGCGGATCATTTGTCGGATAATTCACGACGGCTGCGGAAATTGGACTAACAGCGATATTCCGGCGTTACACGATGCATGACCGATACCATAATTTCCGAAACAGTGAACGCCACCGCTCTCCTCGGTGCACCGTATGTCGCCGGCACGGCGATGGCCTTCACGCCGTACCGCTACACACAGGACGAGGTGGCCCGCGAGCTCACCGACTTCACCGACACCGGCTTCGCCCGGTTCGCCCGCACCAGCGGCGTCGAACATCGCAACCTCGCACTGCCCATCGAGCGGTACCCGGAACTGACCGGGTTCACCGAGGCCAACACCGCCTACGTCGAGGTGGCGACCGAACTCGGTGCACGGGCCGTCCGGTCGGCGCTGCACACCGCCGGAATCCGGCCCGACGAGGTCGATCTGATCGTGTGCGTGTCGAGCACCGGCGTGGCCGTGCCGACCATCGACGCAATGATCAGTTCCCGCATCGGATTCCGGCCTGACGTCAAACGCGTCCCGCTGTTCGGACTCGGTTGCGTCGCCGGTGCGGCGGGCATGGCGCGCGTGCACGACTACCTGCGCGGGTACCCGACGCACGTCGCCGTCCTGCTGTCGGTGGAGCTGTGCTCGCTGACGCTGCAACGCGACGACGTGTCGATCCCGGCGCTGATCGGGGTGTGCCTGTTCGGCGACGGAGCGGCCGCGGTGGTGGCCACCGGCGCCGGCCGCACGGGCGCCCCCGGCCACCGCGGGCCCCGCGTGCTCGACACCCGCAGCAGGCTGTTCCCCGACACGACCGACGTGATGGGCTGGAATGTCAGCGCCAGCGGATTCCAGCTCGTGATGTCACGCGACGTGCCGAGAATGGCCGCCGACCATCTGGGCGACGAGGTGACCCGGTTCCTCGCCGACCACGGCCTGGCCGTCTCCGACATCTCCACCTGGGTCTGTCATCCGGGCGGCCCCAAGGTGCTGGAGGCGATCCAGGACGCCGTCGGGGTGCCCGCCGAGGCGCTGCGGCACAGCTGGGAGTCCATGCGGGACAACGGCAACATCTCGTCGGCCTCGGTGCTCGACGTCCTGGGCCGCACGATCGCGGCGCGACCGCCCGACGGATCCCTCGGTCTGATGCTCGCCATGGGCCCCGGCTTCGGCTTCGAACTGCTGCTGCTGAGCTGGTGAGCCATGGCGTATCTGGTGTTCATCCTGGTGATCGCGGCCGAGCGGCTGGTCGAGCTCGTCGTCGCCCGCCGGCACGCCCGATGGTCGATCGACAACGGCGGCAGAGAGTTCGGCCGCGGGCACTACCCGGTGATCGTCGCGTGCCACGCACTTCTGCTGGTGTCCTGCCTCGTCGAGGTGTACGGCGGGCACCGCCCGTTCATCCCCTGGCTGGGCTGGCCGATGGTGGCCGTCGTGGTGGCGAGCACCATCGTCCGATGGTGGTGTGTGGCCACGCTCGGCAGGCACTGGAATCCACGGCTCATCGTGATCCCGGGCGCCCCGCTGGTCCGTCGTGGCCCGTACCGCTGGCTGCACCATCCGAACTACACCGCGGTCGCCGCTGAGGTGGCGGCGCTGCCGCTGGTGCACTCGGCATGGCTGACCGCGATCGTCTTCACGGTCGTCAACGCGCTGGTGCTGACAGTGCGGATTCGAGCCGAGAACGTCGCCCTCGGATACGCATGACCCCCACCGAACGGACGAATTGTCAGGCGGCCGAGGAAAGCCCACCGATCGGCGCCGCCGTCGGGCAGGATGTGCCGGTGCGCATCGCTTCGCTGACCGGCGCCGGGCCGGTGTGACCTCGGACGAGCGTCATCCGGGCGTCGTGGCGGGCCTGGCCCGTGCGGCCATCGCTGCGCCGCGGCGAATCCTCGCGATCGCGGCGCTCACCCTCGTCGCCGCGGGGATCTTCGGCGTCCCCGTCGTGGGCAAGCTCGCGGCCGGGGGGTTCCAGGACCCCGGTTCCGAATCCGCAAGGGCCGCGGCGCTGCTGACCCAACGGTTCGACCAGGGCGATGCGCAGTTGCTCATCACGGTGTCCTCGCCCGACGGTGCCCGCAGCGCCGCCGCGACGTCTGTCGCCAAGGACGTCGTAGCTCGACTTCGCAGCTCACGCGACGTCGCGTCGGTGACCTCCGCCTGGACGGCGGCGGGACCCGCCGCGGCCCAGATGTTCAGCGAGGACGGCCGGTCCGGGCTCGTCATCGCGGGCGTGACCGGTGGCGAGAAGCAGGCCGACCGCAACACCTCGGCACTCGTCGACGCGATCGGCGGCGAGAGTTTCGAGCGCGACGGGGTGAGCGTGCGCGCCGGTGGTGTCGCGGTGGTCAACGAACAGGTGACCGCGCAGTCCCAGCGCGATCTGTTGCTGATGGAGTCGATCGCGATCCCGTTCAGCTTCCTGGTGCTGGTGTGGGTCTTCGGCGGCCTGCTGGTCGCCGCGCTCCCGGTGGCCGTCGGGGTGATCGCGATCGTCGGCGCACTCGCGGTGCTGCACGCGATCACGTTCGTCACCGATGTGTCGATCTTCGCGCTGAACCTCTGCATGGCGATGGGTCTGGCCCTGGCGATCGACTACACGCTGCTGATGATCAGCAGATACCGCGACGAACTGGCGAACGGCGCCGACCGCGACCAGGCCGTGCTGCGCATGATGACGACCGCGGGCCGCACCGTCGTCTTCTCGGCGACGACGGTGGCACTGCCGATGGCGACGATGGTGTTGTTCCCGATGTACTTCCTGAAGTCGTTCGGATACGCCGGTGTCGCCACGGTGGTGTTCGCGGCGGTGGCAGCGCTGGTCGTGACACCCGCGGCGATCGTCCTGCTCGGCGACCGCATCGACGCGTGGGACGTACGCCGCCTCGTGCGCCGCATCCTGCGCCGCGACGACCCGGCGCCGCGTCCGGTGCAGCGGCAGTTCTGGTATCGGTCGACGCACGTCGTGATGCGACACGCCGTCCCGATCGGACTGGCGGGCATCACGCTGCTGCTGGTGCTCGGCGCACCGTTCCTTGGTGTGCGGTGGGGCCTGCCCGACGACCGCGTGCTGCCCGCGACCGCATCCGCGCACCAGGTCGGTGATCAGCTGCGCAACGATTTCGCCAACGACTCGGCGACCGACGTCACCGCCGTGCTGCCGGACACCCGCCGCGTCACCCCCGACGAATTGGGGCGCTACGCCGCCGAACTGTCCCGCGTCGACGACGTCACGTCGGTGTCGGCGACGGTGGGCACCTTCGTGAACGGCCGGCCGGCGGGCCCGCCCAGAGCGGCCGCCGGTGAGCGCGACGGCAGCGCGTTCCTCACCGTGACCACCGATGCGCCGCTGTTCTCCGACCGCTCGGAACACCAGCTCGACCGCCTCGAAGAGGTCGCCGCACCCGGCGGGCAGGTCCAGCTCGCCGGGGTCGCGGCGTCGAACCGCGACAGTGTCGACGCCATCACCTCCCGGTTGCCGATCGTGCTCGGCCTGATCGCGCTGTCCACCTACTGCCTGCTGTTCCTGTTGACCGGCAGCGTGGTGCTGCCGTTGAAAGCCGTTGCGCTGAACATTCTCTCGTTGACCGCGGCGTTCGGCGCGATGGTGTGGATCTTCCAGGACGGCCACCTCGGCGCCTTCGGCACCACCCCGACGGGAACCTTGGTCGCCAACATCCCGGTGCTGCTGTTCTGCATCGCGTTCGGGTTGTCGATGGACTACGAGGTCTTCCTGATGTCGCGGATCCGCGAGTTCTGGCTGGCCTCCGGGCGTACGGCGGCCGACGTCACCGAGAGTGTCGCGCTCGGTCTGGCGCACACCGGCCGCGTCATCACCGCGGCCGCTGCGGTGATGTCGATCTCGTTCGCCGCGCTGATCGCGGCGAACGTGGCGTTCATGCGGATGTTCGGCCTCGGACTCACGCTGGCCGTGCTGGCCGACGCGACGCTGGTGCGGATGATCCTGGTGCCCGCCTTCATGCGTGTACTCGGCCGCTGGAACTGGTGGTCACCCGCACCGCTGGTGCGGTTGCACGACCGGCTCGGACTGCATGAGGGCGACCGTGCGGGGTGTCGTCGAGCGAAAGCCGATACAGCGACGTGATGGCCCACACTCGACAAAAAAAGTCCCGGCTGACCGTAGCCAGCCGGGACCGAGTGCGAAGAGGTCAGCGGAACATGCTCCGGCGACGGCCACCAAGCGCGCCGCCACGGCTGCCACCCATGACGCCGGTGCGCCTGCGGCCCATCAGCGCGGCGACCAGGGCCACGCCGAGCGCGGCGACGATGACCTGGACCAGGAGTTCCAGCCAGTCGATGCCATTCGTTGCGGTGGGGATGCCGAGCGCGCGGGCGATGGCGGTGCCGATGAACGCCGACACGATGCCGACGAGCACGGTGATCAGGAATCCGATCGGTTGGCGGCCAGGTAGCGCCAGGCGGCCGAGAACGCCGACCACGACGCCGATCAGGATTGCGGTGATGATGCCGGTGGGTGTCATTTCTCCTCCAAGGGGACGTGTGGCTGGAGCTGAATTACCCGTGGCCCGCCGAAAATAAACGCGAGCGTCAAACGGCCCCGCGCGGCGCTGGTGGAGGCCGCGGCGGCCGCCTCGTAGGCTCGACGGCATGGACACCGATGTACTCGACGTCGACACCACGCGCCGGCGCATCGTCGACCTGACCGACGAGGTGCGTGCGTTCTGCCGCGACCACGGTGACGGCCTGTGCAACGTCTTCGTGCCGCACGCGACCGCAGGCGTGGCGATCATCGAGACCGGCGCCGGCTCCGACGACGACCTGATCGACACGCTGGAAGCGCTGCTGCCGCGCGACGACCGGTACCGCCACGCCCACGGCTCACCCGGGCACGGTGCCGACCACGTGCTGCCGGCGCTGGTGGCCCCGTCGGTGACGGTGCCGGTGCAGGGCGGCCTGCCGCTGCTCGGCACCTGGCAGAGCGTGGTGCTCGTCGACCTGAACAGGGACAACCCGAAGCGCTCGGTGCGGCTGAGCTTCCTCGGCGCCTGACCCGGGTCCGGCCGGCAACCTGCGTCGTCGCGCGGTTCGGCGGGCAAGTGGGCCGGCACCGTCGACCGGTACTGTGGTGCGGTCGATTTGTTCGCGCCCACGACTACCAGCAAGGACAGCAGGAACGTGCAGACACACGAGATCAGGAAGCGCTTCCTCGATCATTTCGTGAAGGCAGGTCACACCGAGGTGCCCAGTGCCTCGGTGATCCTCGATGACCCCAACCTGTTGTTCGTCAACGCCGGCATGGTGCAGTTCGTGCCGTTCTTCCTCGGCGCGCGGTCCGCGCCGTGGGACCGCGCGGTGAGCATCCAGAAGTGCATCCGCACACCCGACATCGACGAGGTCGGCATCACCACCCGGCACAACACCTTCTTCCAGATGGCCGGCAACTTCTCGTTCGGCGACTACTTCAAGAAGGGCGCCATTGAATTCGCCTGGACGCTGCTGACCAACCCGCAGGATCGAGGTGGTTACGGCCTCGACCCTGAAAGACTCTGGGCCACGGTCTATCTGGACGACGACGAGGCCATCGCGCTGTGGCAGGAGGTCGCAGGCCTGCCGATCGAGCGCATCCAGCGCCGCGGCATGGCGGACAACTACTGGTCGATGGGCATCCCCGGGCCCTGCGGGCCGTCTTCGGAGATCTACTACGACCGTGGACCGCAGTACGGCGTCGAGGGCGGCCCCGAGGCCAACGAGGACCGCTACATCGAGATCTGGAACCTCGTGTTCATGCAGAACGAGCGCGGCGAGGGCACGTCGAAAGACGACTTCGAGATCCTCGGCCCGCTGCCGCGCAAGAACATCGACACCGGCATGGGCGTGGAGCGGGTGGCGTGCCTGCTGCAGGACGTCGACAACGTCTACGAGACCGACCTGCTGCGCCCGGTGATCGAACTCGTCGCGGGCATCGCGCCGCGGGGCTACGGGGCGGGCAGCCACGAGGACGACGTGCGGTACCGCATCATCGCCGACCACAGCCGCACCGCGGCCATCATCATCGGCGACGGCATCAGCCCCGGCAACGAGGGCCGCGGCTACGTTCTGCGGCGGTTGTTGCGCCGCATCATCCGCTCGGCGAAGCTGCTGGGCGTCGAACAGCCGGTGATGGCCGACCTGATGGCCACGGTGCGCGACGCGATGGGCCCGTCCTACCCGGAACTGGCGGCCGACTTCGACCGCATCCAGCGCATCGCCGTCGCCGAGGAGACCGCGTTCAACCGGACGCTGGCCTCGGGTTCGCGGCTGTTCGACGAGGCCGCCCGCAGCACCAGGGCGTCCGGTGCCACCGTGCTGTCGGGCACCGACGCGTTCGCCCTGCACGACACCTATGGGTTCCCCCTCGAGCTGACCCTCGAGATGGCCGCCGAGGCCGGCCTGAGCGTCGACGAGGAGGGCTTCCGCGGACTGATGGCCGAGCAGCGCCGGCGCGCCAAGGCCGACGCCGCGGCGCGCAAGCAGGCGCACAGCGACCTGTCGGCGTACCGGGAGCTGGTCGACGCCGGGCCGACCGAGTTCACCGGCTTCGACGAGCTGTCCACCGAGGCAAGGATTCTCGGGATCTTTGTCGACGGCCGCCGGGTCCCGGTGGTCACCCACGACGGCGGGGGCGACGCCGCGCCGGGGCGCGTCGAGCTGGTGCTCGACCGCAGCCCGTTCTATGCCGAGTCGGGTGGGCAGATCGCCGACGAGGGATCCGTGACGGGGACGGGCGCGTCTGCGACGTCGAAGGCGGCGGTCACCGATGTGCAGAAGATCGCCAAGACGTTGTGGACGCACCGGGTGAACGTCGAATCCGGCGAGTTCGTCGAGGGGGACACCGTCGTCGCCGCCGTCGACCCGCGCTGGCGGCACGGCGCCACCCAGGGCCATTCGGGCACGCACATGGTGCACGCCGCGCTGCGCCAGGTGCTCGGCCCCAACGCGGTGCAGGCCGGCTCCCTCAACCGGCCGGGCTACCTGCGATTCGACTTCAACTGGCAGGGCGCGCTCACCGACGACCAACGCAGCGAGATCGAAGAGGTCACCAACGAGGCGGTCGAAGCTGACTTCGAGGTGCACAGCTTCACCACCGAACTCGAGCGAGCCAAGGCGATGGGTGCGATGGCGCTGTTCGGGGAGAACTACCCCGAGGAGGTACGCGTCGTCGAGATCGGCGGACCGTTCTCCATCGAGCTGTGCGGCGGCACCCACGTGCGGAATTCGGCGCAGATCGGTCCGGTCACCATCCTCGGCGAATCGTCCGTCGGGTCCGGGGTGCGCCGCGTCGAGGCGTACGTCGGCCTCGACTCGTTCCGTCACCTCGCCAAGGAGCGGGCGCTGATGGCCGGCCTCGCCTCGTCGCTGAAGGTGCCCTCCGAGGAGGTGCCCGCCAGGGTCGCCACGCTGGTGGAGCGGCTGCGGGCGGCGGAGAAGGAACTCGACCGCATGCGGCTGGCCAACGCGCGCGCCGCGGCGGCCAACGCTGCCGCCGGCGCTGATCTTGTCGGTAAGGTGCGTGTCGTGGCGCAGCGGATGGCCGGCGGGATGTCGGCGGCGGATCTGCGCAGCCTCGTCGGCGACATCCGCGGCAAGCTGGGCGCCGAACCGGCCGTCGTCGCACTGGTCGCCGAGGGCGACAACGACACCGTGCCGTTCGTGGTGGCCGTCAACCCGGCCGCACAGGATCTCGGCCTGCGTGCCGACGACCTGGTCAAGACATTCGGTGCGGCGGTCAACGGCCGCGGGGGCGGCAAGGCCGATCTGGCGCAGGGTTCCGGTAAGGGGGCGGCGGGGATCGACGCGGCGATGGCCGCGTTGCGCGCCGAGATAGGCCGGAGCTGACCTGGTGGCCGAGACCGACCACCGGCTCCCGGACCGGCCCGGAGCAGCAGGCCAGGACCCCGATCCGGGCCGCGGGCGCCGCATCGGCATCGACGTCGGGAGTGTCCGGATCGGCGTGGCCGTCAGTGACCCCGACGCGATCCTGGCCACCCCCGTCGAGACGGTGACCCGTGACCGGCGGCGCAAGGACCGCCACCTGCGACGGCTCACCGAACTGGTCGGCGAGGTGGCGGCGGTCGAGGTGGTGGTGGGCCTACCGCGTACGCTCGCCGACCGGACGGGTCCTGCCGCGCAGGACGCCATCGCACTCGCCGAAGAATTGGCGCGGCGGGTGGCGCCGGTGCCGGTGCGGCTGGCCGACGAACGGCTCACCACCGTGTCGGCGCAGCGCTCGCTGCGTGAGGCCGGGGTACGGGCGAAGGGGCAGCGGGCCATCATCGACCAGGCCGCCGCCGTGGGAATTCTGCAGAGCTGGCTGGATCAGCGGCGCGCGGCCCTGGCGGCGCCCGGAGAGGGCGTGGATGACTGAGAACTGGAACGGCCGGGGCAGGGCGGAGCCGGTGGCGGTGGGACCGCCGCGGCGCCGGATGAGCCGGTCCGACCGGATGCGCGCGGACCGCATCCGGCGCAAGCGGCGCTTCACGAGGGGTCTGACCCTGGCGCTGCTGGTCGTCGTGATCGTCGGCGCGGTGTTCCTCGGCTCCAAGTTGTGGCACGGCATCTTCGGCGGCGGCGGGGAGGACTTCGCGGGTGGCGGCGTCGCCGACATCGTGATCCAGGTCCAGGACGGCGATTCGACGACGGCCATCGGCGAGACGCTTGCCGAGAACAAGGTGGTCGCGACCGCGCAGTCGTTCGTCAACGCCGCGGCAGGCAATTCGGCCATCTCGGCGATCCAGCCCGGCTTCTACAAGATGCGCACCGAGATCTCGGGCGCCAGCGCCGTCGAACGCCTCGCCGATCCTGGCAGCCGGGTCGGCAAGCTGGTCATCCCGGAGGGCCGCCAGCTCGACGACGTGCGCGACGTCAAGACCAACGCCGTCACCGAGGGCATCCTCACCCTCATCTCCCGCGCCACCTGTGTCGACCTCGACGGCGCCGAGCGCTGCGTGGCCGCCGACGAACTGCGCCAGATCGCCGGTTCGGCGCCGCTGTCCGCGCTGGCCGTGCCCGAGTGGGCCGCGCAGCCGGTGACGGCGATGGGTGCCGACCACCGCCGGATCGAGGGCCTGATCATGGCCGGGGCGTGGAACATCGACCCGTCGGCCACACCGACCGAGATCCTGTCGACCCTGATCGGTGCGAGCGCCACGCAGTACGCGCAGGCCGGCATCCAGGAGACGGCGACGGCGATGAATCTGTCGCCCTACCAGGTGCTGACGGTGGCCTCGCTGGTGCAGCGCGAGTCCAAGCCGGAGGACTTCGCGAAGGTGGCCCGCGTCATCTACAACCGGCTGGCCGAGAACCGGACGCTGGAGTTCGACTCGACGGTCAACTACCCGCTGGACCGGATCGAGGTGGCCACCACCGACGGCGACCGGGCCCAGGGCAACCCGTGGAACACCTACGTGCGGCCGGGGCTGCCCGCCACGCCGATCTGTTCGCCGAGCAGGCCGGCGCTGGTGGCCGCCGAGCAGCCCGCCCCCGGTGACTGGCTGTACTTCGTGACGATCGACATGCAGGGCACCACCCTGTTCACCCGCGACTACAACCAGCACCTGGCCAACATCGAACTGGCGCAGCGCAACGGTGTGCTCGACTCGGCACGGTAGCTCCGACGAGGTGCGCCGGGCCGCGGTACTGGGCTCGCCGATCGCGCACTCTCGGTCGCCGCAGGTGCACCTGGCCGCCTACCGGGCGCTCGGGCTGGACAGCTGGACCTACGACAGGGTCGAGTGCACCGCCGATCAGCTGCCCGCTCTGGTGGGTGGCCTCGGCCCCGAGTGGGTGGGCCTCTCGGTGACCATGCCGAACAAGTTCGCGGCGCTGCGGTTCGCCGGCGAGCGCACCGAGCGCGCCGACCTGGTCGGCTCCGCCAACACCCTGGTGCGCAGCGGCCGCGGCTGGCGGGCCGACAACACCGATGTGGACGGGATCGTCGGCGCGCTCGGCAGCGCCTCGGGCCACGCGATGGTGCTGGGATCCGGCGGCACCGCCCCGGCCGCGGTGGTGGCACTGGCCGGCCTCGGGGTCCGGCGCATTACCGTGGCCGCGCGCAACGAGGACAGGGCCGCGCCGCTGGTGCGACTGGCCATCCGGTGCGGCGTGGCAGCGCAGTGGTGCGAGCTGATCGGCGAGCGGGTGGCCGCCGCGCCCGCCGACGTGCTGGTGAGCACGATCCCGGCCGAGGCCGCCCGCCCGTACGCAGTGGATCTCGCGGGCACGCCGGTGCTGCTGGACGCCATCTACGACCCGTGGCCGACGCCGCTGGCATCGGCGGTCGCGGCCGCAGGCGGTCGGGTGGTCAGCGGGCTGGAGATGCTGCTGAACCAGGCGTTCGCGCAGGTCGAGTTGTTCACCGGGATGCCTGCGCCCAAAGAGGTGATGAGGGCCGCGCTGCGCTGACCTTAGCCTCGACGGATGGGGGCGGGAGTGCTGGCGGTGGCGGCTTGCTGGCTGGTGGCCTTGTCGGTCTGCGACATCCGGGAGCGCCGGCTGCCCAACGCGCTGACGCTGCCCGGCGCCGTGCTGGTGCTCTCTGCCGCCGCCTTCGCCGGTCGCGGGGGGCCCGCCGTGCTGGGCGCCGCCGCGCTGTTCGCCGGCTACGCCGCGGTGCACCTGATCTCACCGGCCGCGATGGGCGCCGGTGATGTGAAGCTGGCGCTCGGCGTCGGCGGACTCACCGGCGCCTTCGGCCCCGACGTCTGGATGCTGGCCGCCGTGGCGGCCCCGCTGCTGAGCGCCGGGTGGGCGGTGGTCGCGCTGCTGCGGCGGCGAGGGTCGACGGTGCCGCACGGTCCGGCGATGTGCGCGGCGTCGGCCGCGGCCGTAGCGCTCGCCGTCCTGTGATCTCGGCGTGATCTCGAGCGGTGAGCGCGCGATACCACGCCGGAATGCTAGTGGTCCTCGCCGCGCGGGGGTGCGTCGAGGACGCTGTGCTCGTCGACCACCTTCTGCAGCGCGCTCACCCAGTGGTCGTAGTACTGCCACTCGCCGCGTTGGCCGTCGGGGGCATTCTCCCAGCGGCCGATGGTCTCGATCAGGTTCTGCTGGAAGTCGCTCCAGTCGTAGTGGCCGAACTCCGACAGCGCGAGTGCCAGGCCGAAGGCACGGCGCTGCCACTCGTGGTCGAACTGCGGGGCGGCGGCGTCCGTGGTGCAGGTGTCGTGGAGTCTCATGACACCGGTCCCGCGAGGCCCACACCCATCATCGACTCCGTCGTGACAAGGTCCATCAGCATCTCATCAGTGAAATCGTCGGTCCCCGATGGTCGTTCAGGTATCACGAACCAGCGCGAATGGCCGCTGCTGTCCCACACCTTGATCTCGGTGTCCGCGGGCAGGTCGACGCCGACCTCGCTGAGCACCTTGCGCGGCTCGCGTGCGGCCCGGGAGCGGAACACCGGATCCTTGTACCAGTAGGGCGGCAGGCCGAGCACCGGCCACGGGAAGCACGAGCAGAGCGTGCAGATCACCAGATTGTGCACACCGGGGGAGTTGGCCACCGCCTGCAGATGCTCGCCCTCGGCGCCTGCCATCCCGTCGGGCAGGTCGAGTTCCTCGATGGCCGACGGGGTGTCGTCGACGATGCGGGCCGCGAAATCCGGGTCCGTCCAGGCCTTCACGACGATCTTGCGGCCGTTGAGCGGTGTCATCTCCGACTCGAAGTAGGCCAGCACCTTGTCCACCGTCTGCGGGGTGATGATGCCCTTCTCGACCAGTAGCGACTCCAGTGCGGCGACCTTCGCCGCACTGGTCTCCTCACGGTCGTCGGGGTATGAGAACTGCCCGCTCATCCGGCTCCTTCCAGGTAGGCCTCGAACAATTCGGCGTAGAACGTCTGTAGTCCCGGCTCGGCGCGCGGACCGAACATCTCCTCGGGTGTGAAGGCGACGACGTAGATCGGCATCGGGTCGCCGATGCCGTCGCCGGTGTGGGTGAAGTAGCCGTAGTCGCCCTCGAAGACGCGCTCGACGGTGCCGAGCCGTCCGCGTAGGTGGCCGGGTAGGCGGGTGTGCGCGCCGGCCGGGACGTTGGTGATCCGCACCTGTTCGCCGACGGCGAACTTCGGGTGGGCGACGTCGCGCCGCGGGCTGTCGCCCTGGCGCAGGTATGCCACCACCTGCTCGTCGATGGCCGGCTCGGCCGATGAATCATCCTGCGCTGCAACATTGTCGGAATCAGCCTGGCGTGCTGCCAGTTCGTCTTCGTCGAGGTAGCCCTTGTCGAGGAAGAACTGCGTGATGCCGCCCAGCCATTTCTCGTAGTAGCGGAACTTGAAGTAGTCGAACGGGTTCATCGCCTCTGCCCCGGTGCGCAGGTCGGCCCACGTCCACTCGTCCTTGAACACGGTCGGCACGTCGTCGATCGGATACTGCGGCAACGCCGACCCCAGGTGGTTGGACAATCCCATCATCGCGACGTGGATGCCGAAGATCCGTTTCTCCCACTCCTCGACGAACACCCGCTTCTCGAAGTTCAGCGGCTCCGGCAGTCCTTCGAGACCGCCGAGATTGTGCTGCAGTTTCATTGTGCCGGACTACCTTCCGTTGTCGGCTCCACCGCGCTGTCGCGGGTGAGCAGCGTCGCCACATATTCCGAGAGCAACCCGAAGGACGCGCCGAGCACGCATGCCGTCGCGGCCACCAGACCGGGATGGCTGATGGTCGTCACGGTGACGGCGTTACCGGTGCCCGCGACCGTCGACACGGTGGCCGCGAAGCCGATCACCACGGCCGGAGTGGTCGACAGCAGCGGCACCCAGGAGGCCTGCACCATCACGGCGCTTCCGACCCCCACGGCCAGCGCGACGGCGAACACGCTGCCGCCCAGCAGATGCCCGGCGTACAGGCTGGCCGAAGCGATCACGACGCCGACGAGGTTGCTCGACAGCGAACGCACCCAGCCGGCGACACCGCCGCCGACGAAGAAGAACGACGCCCACGTCAGGAACACCACCCAGATCGGGACGGTGATCACCTCGGCGGTCAGCGCCACCGCCACACCGCCGAGCACGCCGATACTCAGGGTGAGCGCTGATCGCGAGTCCATGCATGGACTGTGCCGCCGATGTGTTTCCGGGCCGTGACGGTGATTTTGCGATTGGGGTCGACCAGCCGCGAGCACCTGGATCCCGGTGCCCGCCGCGTTCGGCTACGCGCCGTGGATCGGCGAATTACGTCCGGGAAACCCGACGTGGGAAGATGGGACGCGTGTTGCGTTGGACCACTGCCGGTGAATCGCACGGCCGCGCCCTGGTGGCCATGCTCGAGGGCATGGTCGCCGGTGTGCATGTCACCTCCGAGGACATCGGCGACCAGTTGAAGCGCCGCCGCCTCGGCTACGGCCGCGGCGCCCGGATGAAGTTCGAGCAGGACCAGGTGACGGTGCTGGCCGGAGTCCGGCACGGGCTCACCCTCGGCGGGCCGATCGCCATCGAGATCGGCAACACCGAGTGGCCGAAGTGGGAGACGGTGATGGCCGCCGACCCCGTCGACCCCGCCGAACTGGCCGACATCGCCCGCAACGCGCCGCTGACCCGGCCGCGGCCCGGCCACGCCGACTACGCCGGCATGCTCAAGTACGGCTTCGACGACGCCCGCCCGGTGCTGGAACGCGCCAGCGCCCGCGAGACGGCCGCCCGGGTCGCCGCGGGCACCGTCGCGCGCGGCTTCCTGCGCGAGGCCCTCGGCGTCGAGGTGCTGTCCCACGTCATCTCCATCGGCGCGAGCAAGCCCTACGACGGCCCGCCGCCGCAACCCGGCAACCTGACCGCGATCGACGACAGCCCGGTCCGGGCGTTCGACAAGGACGCCGAGGATTCGATGATCGCCGAGATCGAGGCGGCCAAGCGCGACGGCGACACCCTCGGTGGCGTCGTCGAGGTGGTGGTGTCCGGGCTGCCGGTGGGTCTTGGCTCGTTCACCAGCGGCGACAACCGCCTCGACAGCCAACTCGCCGCGGCGGTGATGGGCATCCAGGCGATCAAGGGCGTCGAGATCGGCGACGGATTCGAGACCGCCCGCCGCCGCGGCAGCGTCGCGCACGACGAGATGTATCCCGGCCCCGACGGTGTGTTGCGCTCGACCAACCGCGCAGGCGGGCTCGAGGGCGGCATGACCAACGGCCAGGCGCTGCGCGTGCGGGCCGCGATGAAGCCGATCTCCACGGTGCCCCGGGCGCTCGCCACGGTCGACATGGCCACCGGCGACGAGGCCGTCGCCATCCACCAGCGCTCCGACGTGTGCGCCGTCCCGGCCGCGGGCGTGGTCGTCGAGACGATGGTCGCGCTCGTCGTCGCGCGTGCCGCACTGCAGAAGTTCGGCGGCGACTCGCTGACCGAGACCCGGTCCAACATCGACTCCTACCTGCGGGCGGTCGCCGAGCGTGCGCCCTCCGATCACGCGGCGCAGGCGTCGGGCTGATGGCGCCCAAGGCGGTCCTCGTCGGCCTGCCCGGCTCGGGTAAGTCGACCATCGGACGCCGGCTGGCCAAGGCGATCGGCCTGTCCCTCCTCGACACCGACACCGCGATCGAGCAGACCACCGGCCGCACCATCGCCGACATCTTCAGCACCGACGGCGAGCAGGAGTTCCGCCGCATCGAGGAGCAGGTCGTGCGCTCGGCGCTGCAGACCCACGACGGCGTGCTGTCCCTCGGCGGCGGCGCGGTCACCACACCCGGGGTCCGCGAGGCGCTGGCCGGCCACACCGTCATCTATCTCGAGATCAGCGCCGCCGAGGGGGTGCGCCGCACCGGCGGGAGCACCGTGCGGCCGCTCCTGGCCGGGCCCGACCGGGCGGAGAAGTTCCGCGAGTTGATGGCCGCCCGGGCGCCGCTGTACCGCCGGGTGGCCACCATGCGGATCAACACCAACCGGCGCAACCCCGGGGCGGTCGTGCGGCACATCGTGGCCCGGCTCGACGCCGCGCCCGCACCCGCCCCGGCCGGCAAGCCGGTGGCACGTCCCCGCAGGCGCCGCCGACCGCCGTGGCGGCGCGGCCCCGCCGGGCAGCAGCAGAGCGACACCCCGCCCACCCCCGCGGTCATGGCCGCACGGCACCCGGAGCGAAGGAATGACTGACCCGGTCGTCGTCGACGTGCTCGTCGACAGGCCCTACCCCGTGATCATCGGCACCGGCCTGCTCGGTGAGCTGGGCCGCACACTGGCGGGCAGGCACAAGGTCGCGGTGCTGCATCAGCCCACGCTCGCCCAGACCGCCGAGAGCATCCGGCACCACCTGGCCGAGCAGGGCATCGACGCCCACCGCATCGAGATCCCCGACGCCGAGGCCGGCAAGGAGCTGCCGGTGGTCGGCTTCATCTGGGAGGTGCTGGGCAGAATTGGCATCGGCCGCAAGGACGCCGTCGTCAGCCTGGGCGGGGGAGCGGCCACCGACGTGGCCGGCTTCGCCGCGGCCACCTGGCTGCGCGGGGTCGACATCGTCCACGTGCCCACCACGCTGCTGGCGATGGTCGACGCCGCCGTGGGCGGGAAGACCGGCATCAACACCGACGCGGGCAAGAACCTCGTCGGCGCTTTCCACCAGCCGGCCGCGGTGCTGGTCGACCTGGCCACCCTGGCGACCCTGCCCCGCAACGAGATCGTCGCGGGGATGGCCGAGATCGTGAAGGCCGGCTTCATCGCCGACCCGGTGATCCTCGACCTCATCGAGGCCGATCCAGAGGCGGCTCTGGATCCCACCAAAGACGTGCTGCCCGAGCTGATCCGGCGCTCGGTCACCGTCAAGGCCGAGGTGGTCGCCGCCGACGAGAAGGAGTCGGCGCTGCGGGAGATCCTCAACTACGGCCACACGCTGGCGCACGCCATCGAGCGGCGCGAGCGCTACCAGTGGCGCCACGGCGCGGCGGTCTCGGTGGGACTGGTGTTCGCCGCCGAACTGGGCCGGCTGGCAGGGCGCCTCGACGACGACACCGCCGCACGGCACCGCAGGGTGCTCACCGCGCTGGGCCTGCCGGTGCACTACGACGCCGACGCGCTGCCGCAACTGGTGGAGTTCATGGCCGGCGACAAGAAGACCCGCTCGGGGGTGCTGCGCTTCGTGGTGCTCGACGGGCTGGCCAAGCCGGGCCGGCTGGAAGGTCCGGACCCCGCGCTGCTGGCCGCCGCCTACGCCGAGATCGGAGCCGGATCGTGACGACCGTACGGGTGCTCAACGGCCCCAACCTCGGCCGGCTGGGTCGCCGCGAGCCCGCGGTCTACGGCAGCACCACCCATGACGATTTGGTCGCGCTGATCGAACGGGAGGCCGCCGACTTGGGGCTCGAGGTGTCGGTCCGGCAGAGCGACAGCGAGGCCGACCTGCTGGGCTGGGTGCACGACGCCGCCGATGCGGGGGAGGCCGTGGTGCTCAATGCCGGCGCGTTCACCCACACCTCGATCGCGCTGCGCGACGCGTGCGCCGAACTGAGCGCCCCGCTGATCGAGGTGCACATCTCCAACGTGCACCGGCGCGAGCAGTTCCGGCACCACTCGTACCTGAGCGAGGTGGCGACCGGCGTGATCGTCGGTCTCGGCGTGCAGGGCTACGTCGCGGCGCTGCGCTACCTGGCGACGCTCGACTAGGGCTGCTGCTGCTGGCGCGGGGTGGTCGGCTCGTCGACCGCCGTCGTCGTCTGGTGCGGCGCCGTCTGCTGCCCATCGGCGTACTGCCCGCTGGTCCCGTCGTCCTGCCGGTCTCCGCTGCGGACCGCGGCGAACACGTCGGTGTCGGCCCGGTCGTCGTCCGTGCCCTCACGGCGGCGGGTCTGCTCGGGCGCCTTGCGGTCCACCAGCCAGCGGCCGATGGTGGCGCCGAGGATGGCGAACAGGAACGTCATCAGCGCGGTGAAGGCCGCGAACGTGGTGAGCTCGTTCAGCAGCCCCTCGACGTACAGGCTCTTGTAGAAGATCCCGATGAACCACGCGACGAAGCCGCTGACCACCCCGGCGAACAGCCCGGCCAACAGCCACACGATCGCGAGGTCGGAACGCCGCTCGGGATCGGGGTTGCTGCGTGCGTCGGCCCGGCCGTCGATCAGCCCCCAAACGAACACGGCGATGATGAAGAGAACGACGAGGACGACGCTGATGAGGGTGGCCTTGGTCTCCCACACATTGATCGCCGCTCCCTGCACCAATCGGACGATCACCATCAGGGCAGCGAAGACCAGTCCGCGCACTAACCACTTGCTCATGAGGGCACAGCGTAGCGAGTACCGTCAGCGGCTGTGACTCATTCCCAGCGTAGAGATCGGTTGCGCGCCCGGCTCGAGGCCGCCGATTTGGCTGCCATGCTGGTCACCGACCTGGTCAACGTGCGTTATCTGTCCGGTTTCACCGGCTCGAACGCCGCGCTGCTGATTCTCACCGACACGCCGGCCGCCGTGCTGGCCACCGACGGGCGGTACCGCACGCAGGCCGCGCAGCAGGCGCCCGACGTGGAGGTGGTGATCGACCGGGCGGTGGGGCCGTGCCTGGTGGCGCGGGCCGGGGCCGCGCGGGTCGGCCGACTGGGCTTCGAGAGTCATGTGGTCACCGTCGACGGTCACCGCGGGCTGCTCGAGGCCCCGACGGACATCGAACTGGTCCGTGCGCCGCGGACGGTCGAAGCGCTGCGTGAGGTCAAGGACGCCGGCGAGATCGCGCTGCTGCGGCTCGCCTGCGAGGCCGCCGACGCCGCGCTGACCGACCTGGTGGACCGGGGCGGATTGCGGCCGGGCCGTACCGAGAAGGAGGTCGGCCGGGAGCTCGAGTCGTTGATGCTGGACCACGGCGCCGACGGCGTGTCGTTCGAGACCATCGTGGCGACGGGCGCCAACTCGGCGATACCGCATCACCGGCCGACCGATGCGGTGCTCGCCACCGGCGACTTCGTCAAGATCGACTTCGGTGCGCTGGTGGCCGGCTACCACTCCGACATGACCCGCACCTTCGTGCTCGGCCGTGCCGAGCAGTGGCAGCGCGACATCTACACCCTGGTGTCCGACGCGCAGCGCGCCGGCCGCGAGGCGCTCGCAGCCGGGGTGACCCTCAAGGGTGTGGACGCCGCCTCCCGGCAGGTGATCGTCGACGCCGGCCACGGCGACAACTTCGGCCACGGCCTCGGTCACGGCGTGGGTCTGCAGATCCACGAAGCGCCGGGAATCAACTCCGCAGCCGCCGGTACACTGCTTGCTGGCTCCGCGGTCACCGTGGAACCCGGTGTCTACCTACCCGGCCGCGGCGGCGTCCGCATCGAGGACACGCTGGTCGTCAGTGAGGAATCAGACACCCCCGACTTACTCACCCGGTTCCCCAAGGAACTGGCCATCCTCTGACACAGAGAGCTAGGAGCAGTACCGACCGTGGCATCGACCGCCGACTTCAAGAACGGGCTCGTCCTCAACATCGACGGCCAGCTGTGGCAGATCACCGAATTCCAGCACGTCAAGCCCGGCAAGGGGCCCGCCTTCGTGCGCACCAAGCTCAAGAACGTGCTGTCGGGCAAGGTCGTGGACAAGACCTACAACGCCGGGGTGAAGGTGGAGACGGCGACCGTGGACCGCCGCGACGCCACTTACCTGTACCGCGACGGGTCGGACTTCGTGTTCATGGACTCCGAGGACTACGAGCAGCACCCGCTGCCCGAGGCGCTGGTGGGCCGCGCCGCGGGCTTCCTGCTCGAGGGCATGGCGGTGCAGATCGCGTTCCACGACGGGGCGCCGCTGTACCTGGAGCTGCCGGTGACCGTCGAACTCCTGGTCGCCTCCACCGAGCCGGGGCTGCAGGGCGACCGCTCCAGTGCGGGCACCAAGCCGGCGACGCTGGAGACCGGCGCCGAGATCCAGGTCCCGCTGTTCATCAACACCGGCGACAAGCTCAAAGTGGACTCCCGCGACGGCAACTATCTCGGCCGGGTCAATGCCTGACCGCACCGGAGCCCGGATCGATGCCTGACCGGCCGGACAAGGGCCGGCATCAGGCCCGCAAGCGGGCGGTCGACCTGCTGTTCGAGGCCGAGGCCAGGGGCATCAGCCCGGCCGGGGTCGCCGAGGCCAGAACGGCGCTGTCGCACACCCAGGCCGACGTGTTCGCACTCAACCCCTACACGGTCACGGTGGCGCACGGCGTCACCGAGCACGGCGCCCACATCGACGACCTGATCTCGGCGCACCTGCAGGGCTGGACGCTGGAGCGGCTGCCTGCGGTGGACCGGGCCATTCTGCGGGTCGCGGTGTGGGAGCTTCTGCACGCCGACGACGTGCCCGCACCGGTGGCCGTCGACGAGGCCGTCGAACTCGCCAAGCAGCTGTCCACCGACGATTCGCCGAGCTTCGTCAACGGTGTGCTGGGCCAGGTGATGCTGGTGACACCACAGATCCGAGCCGCCTCCCAGGCGGTGCGGGAAGCGGTGCGGGGCACCCCGGAAGGCTAGAAGGACCCTGCGCGCCGCGGCTTTTCGCTCACCGCGATTGCAATACTCAGGCTCCGCCCCGGGGTGGCGCAATCGCCGGAGTAACGGCTGATTCGGCAGGTCGGCGGTGGTGTGCGACGGCGCAATGCACGGCCGCGCCACGGGGTGGCCGCGCGCAGCGGGAAGGTCGTGCGGATCGCGCCCTAACGTGATTCGGGTGTCGCACGCCCCAGCCGGTCACGAAGCCGGCCACGAAGCGGAAGCCATCCCGCTGCCGGACCGGCGTGCGCGCGCGGACCGGGCCCGGCAGGTGGCCGACGTGCTGCGCCACCAGATCCACGCCGGCGCATACGCCGAAGGACTTCCCGCCGAGCAGGACCTCGCCGCCGAATTCTTCGTCTCCCGCAACACCGTTCGCGAGGCGCTCGCTGTGCTGAAGAACGAGGGCCTCATCGACCGCGGCCCACGGGTCGGCACCCACGTCGCGGTCCGCAAGTACGACCACGGACTCGACGCGCTGGCCGGACTCAAGGAGACGTTCAAGGGCTACGGCGAGGTGCGCAACGAGGTACGAGCGGCGATGCGGCTGGCCGCCCCGCCCGCGGTGGCGCGCCGGCTGCAACTGCCGCCCGGTGCGCAGGTGGTCTTCGTGGAGCGGCTGCGCTATCTGGGCGACCTCCCGCTGTCCCTCGACCTGACCTACCTCGCGCCCGACATCGGTGAGCAGGTGCTCGAACACCGGTTGGAGAACAACGACGTGTTCGCCCTCATCGAACAGGTCAGTGGGCAGCGCCTCGGCGCGGCAACGCTGGCGCTGGAAGCGGTGTCGGCCGACCCTCATTCGGCGGCGACGCTGCAGGTGCCCGACGGCGCAGCGCTGCTGATGCTCGAACGCCTCGCCAGTCTCGACGACGGCAGGCCCGTCGACCTGGAGTACATCCGCATGCGTGGCGACCGGATCACCATGCGCGGCAACCTGATCAGGAGTGACTCATGACGCTGGTGAACAACCAACGCGCCGACGTCCCGGTGACGATCGACGAATCGCTGTGCATCGAGGGCTGCACCCTGTGCGTCGACGTGTGCCCGCTCGACTCGCTGGCCATCAACCCGGAGAACGGCAAGGCGTTCATGCACGTCGACGAATGCTGGTACTGCGGCCCGTGCGCGGCCCGCTGTCCCACCGGCGCCGTCACCGTCAACATGCCCTACCTGATCCGCTAGTCCGGCTCGTCAGCCCCGACCTCCCAGGACACCGCACATGAAACGCACCATCGCCGTGGCGCTCGCCGCCGCCACCGTCGGCTCGCTGGCCGCCTGCTCGATCGATTCGCAGTCACAGTCCGACGACACCGTCAACGTGGTCATCGGCTACCAGTCCAAGACCATCAACACCGTCACCGCCGGAACCCTGTTGAAGGCCAAGGGTTTCCTGGAACAGCGGCTCGCCGACGCCGGCGAGTCCACTGGCGTCGACTACAACGTCCAATGGCAGGACTACGACACCGGCGCGCCGATCACCGCGCAGATGGTCGCCGAGAAGATCGACATCGGCTCCATGGGCGACTATCCGCTGCTCATCAACGGCTCCAAGACCCAGGCCAACGAGCGGGCGCGCACGGAGTTCGTCTCCGTCACCGGCTACAGCCCCACCGGTTCG
The DNA here is from genome assembly GCF_040674075.1 of Mycobacterium sp. NPDC050551. Lineage (NCBI taxonomy): Bacteria > Bacillati > Actinomycetota > Actinomycetes > Mycobacteriales > Mycobacteriaceae > Mycobacterium > Mycobacterium sp. NPDC050551. The sequence goes on from NZ_JBFARC010000004.1 coordinate 397,843, forward strand.
CTGAACATGATCGTGGTGCCGCCGGATTCGCCGATCAGGTCGGTCACCGACCTGCGCGGTAAGAAGGTCTCGGCCAGTGTGGGTTCGGCCGGCCACGGCACCCTGGTCCGGGCGCTCGACAACGCCGGTATCGACCCCAAGAGCGGCGTCGAGGTGCTCAACCAGCAGCCACAGGTCGGCGCGTCGGCACTGGAATCGGGCCAGGCGCAGGCACTCTCACAGTTCGTCGCCTGGCCGGGACTGCTGGTCTTCCAGGACAAGGCGAAGCTGCTCTACGACGGCGCCGAGGGCGACTATCCGACCTTCCACGGTGTCGTCGTGCGCCGTGACTACGCCGACAGTCACCCCGAGGTGCTCGACGCGTTCCTGCAGGCTCAGCTCGACGCCACCGACTTCCTCAACGAGAAGCCGCTGGAATCGGCGAAACTCGTCGCCGAGGGCAGCGGACTGCCCGAGGAGGTCGTCTACCTCTACAACGGCCCGGGCGGCACCAGCTTCGACACCACCCTCAAGCCCTCGCTGATCGAGGCCTTCAAGGGTGACGTGCCCTACCTGAAGTCCATCGGCGACTTCGCCGACCTCGACATCGACGGATTCGTCTCCGACGAGGCCCTCCGCAAGGCCTTCGCCGAACGCGGCGTGGACTACGACGCCGCACGCGGCAGCACCGCCAACCCGTCGGTGATCCGCGGCCAGGACCCGGTGTGCAACGCCGCGGTCACCGATCCCCGCCTGGCGGGTGAACTCTGGCTCGACGGCCGGGATGCCACCCAGCCTGCGGCGAACCCGGGATGCCTGCTGCGTGCCGTGCGTGAGGCCACCGCCCGCGGCGAGAACGTCCGTGCGGCCTACGTGTCCGACACCGAGTACGGGACCCGCTGGTTCGCCGACAAGTCCGTCTGGGTGCGCTCCGGCGACCAACGGAGCCCGCAGTACCTGCCGTTCGGCACCCTCGCCGGCGCCCAGCGCTACACCGGCAGCCACCCCGGGTCCACGGTCGTGGACTACCAGCAGGCGCTGGCGGGGGCGGTGTGACCGCCCCGCCCGCGGTGCTCACCGCCGACGAACCCGCCGTCGCCGTACCGGCGGCACCGTCCCGCCCCGCGGCGCGACGCCGGCCGTTGGCCGCGTGGGCGGTGCGGATCGCCTCGGTGGCCGCCGCCATCGCACTCTGGCAGCTTTTGACCGCCAACGACGTTCGGCTGTGGCTGCGCTTCGACACCCTGCCGACCGTCACCGAGGTGATCGCCGCGTTCGGCGCCCGCCTCGGCACGCCGGACTACTGGCTCGACCTGGGCCAGTCCCTGATCCGGATCCTCACCGGCTTCGCACTCGCAGCGGTCGCCGGCGTCGTCACCGGCATCATGCTCGGTCGTTCGCCGAGATTCGCCAACGTGTTCGGCCCGCTGACCGAACTCGCCCGGCCCATCCCCGCCATCGCGATCGTGCCCGTGGCGATCCTGCTGTTCCCCACCGACGAAGCCGGGATCGTGTTCATCACCTTCCTGGCCGCGTACTTCCCGATCATGGTCAGCACCCGGCATGCGGTGCGCGCGCTGCCCACGCTGTGGGAGGACTCGGTGCGCACCCTCGGTGGCAACCGCTGGGACGTCATCACCCGGGTCGTGCTGCCCGGCATCCTGCCCGGAGTGTTCGGTGGCCTTTCGGTCGGCATCGGCGTCGCCTGGATCTGCGTCATCTCCGCCGAGATGATCTCCGGCCGGCTCGGCGTGGGATACCGCACCTGGCAGGCGTACACCGTGCTGGCCTACCCCCAGGTGTTCGTCGGCATCATCACCATCGGTGTGCTCGGTTTCGCCACCTCGGCCGCCGTCGAACTGATCGGCCGCCGCGTCACCCGCTGGCTGCCCCGCGGCGAGGGGGGTGCCCGATGAGCGGAATGAACCTCACACTGCGGGATCTGGTGCTCAGCTACGGCGGCGCGCCGGTGATCGACGGCCTGTCCCTCGACGTGCGGCCGGGCGAGATCCTGGTGCTCACCGGCCCGTCGGGATGCGGGAAGTCGACGGTGCTGCGGGCGCTGGCCGGGCTGCTGACACCCGACTCCGGGGAGGTGCTCGCCGACGGTCGGCCCGTCACCACGACGTCGCGGGACCGGGCGATGGTGTTCCAGGACAACGCGCTGCTGCCGTGGCGCACCGTGCAGTCGAATGTCGAACTCGCGCTCAAGCTCGCCGGCCGCCCGAGGCAGGGCCGCCGCGAGGAGGCGCTGAAGTGGATCGCCGACGTCGGCCTCACCGGCTTCGAGCGCTACCTGCCCAAGAGTCTGTCCGGCGGGATGCGCCAGCGGGTGCAACTGGCCCGCGGTCTCGCCGGCGAACCCCGCGCGGTGATGATGGACGAACCGTTCGGCGCCCTGGACGCCCAGACCCGAACCACCATGCAGGAGTTGCTCATCGACACCTGGCGCGCGCATCCCACCACCGTGGTGTTCGTCACCCACGACGTCGACGAGGCCCTGCTGATCGGCGACCGCATTGCCGTGCTCGGACGGGCAGGGCAACCGCTGCGCGCGCTGTTCGACGTGCCCACCCCCCGTGACCACACCGTCGATCGCTCCGCGCTGCGCGCCGAGGCGATCTCGAACCTGGGCACCGCCCCCGACCAGTCGGAGCTCGTCAGTTGATGGACATCCCCACCCTCGCCCCCGAGCCCACCCGGCTGGACTGCGACGTGCTGGTCATCGGTGGCGGCACCGCGGGAACGATGGCCGCGCTGTCGGCCGCCGAACACGGCGCCCGGGTGCTGTTGCTGGAGAAGGCGCACGTCCGGCACTCCGGTGCGCTGGCCATGGGCATGGACGGCGTCAACAACGCCGTCATCCCCGGCAAGGCGACGCCGGAAGACTACGTCGCCGAGATCACCCGCGCCAACGACGGAATCGTCAACCAGCGCACCATCTACCAGACCGCGACCCGCGGCTTCGCCATGGTGCAGCGGCTGGAGCGCTACGGCGTGAAGTTCGAGAAGGACGAACACGGCGAGTACGCCGTGCGCCGCGTGCACCGGTCCGGCTCCTACGTGCTGCCGATGCCGGAGGGCAAGGACGTCAAGAAGGCGCTCTACCGGGTGCTGCGGCAACGGTCGATGCGCGAGAAGATCCAGATCGAGAACCGCCTGATGCCGGTGCGCGTGCTCACCGATGGTGGGCGGGCCGTCGGCGCGGCCGCGTTCAACACCCGCACCGGTGAGTTCGTCACGGTCGCGGCCAAGGCCGTGGTGCTCGCGACCGGGGCGTGCGGACGGCTGGGGCTGCCGGCGTCGGGATACCTCTACGGCACCTACGAGAACCCGACGAACGCAGGCGACGGCTACTCGATGGCCTTCCACGCCGGCGCCGAACTGTCCGGAATCGAGTGCTTCCAGGTCAACCCGCTGATCAAGGATTACAACGGCCCGGCGTGTGCCTATGTCGCGAATCCGTTCGGCGGCTACCAGGTGAACGCCCTCGGTGAACGCTTCGTCGACTCCGACTACTGGTCGGGGCAGATGATGGCGGAGGTCAAGGAGGAGATCGAGTCCGCCCGCGGACCGATCTATCTCAAGGTGTCGCACCTGCCGGACGAGACACTGTCGGCGCTGGAGAACATCCTGCACACCACGGAGCGGCCGACCCGGGGCACCTTCCACGCCAACCGCGGCCACGACTACCGCACCCACGACATCGAGATGCACATCTCCGAGATCGGGCTGTGCAGCGGCCATTCCGCGTCCGGCGTCTGGGTGGACGAGCATGCCCGCACGACGGTGCCCGGACTGTACGCGGCGGGCGACCTGGCGTGCGTGCCGCACAACTACATGATCGGCGCCTTTGTCTACGGCGATCTGGCCGGATCGCACGCCGCGGGCACGCTCGCGGATGTGCCGGTCCCGGCCGACCTTCCGCGCGACCAGTTGCAGGAGGCGCACGACCTGATCTACCGGCCGCTGCTGCATCCGGCCGGTCCGCCCCAGCCCCAGGTCGAATACAAGCTGCGCCGGTTCGTCAACGACTATGTGGCGCCGCCGAAATCGGCCACCAAACTGTCGATCGCCGTGCAGACCTTCGAGCGGATGCGCACCGAGATCGCCGGGATGGGCGCCACCACCCCGCACGAGTTGATGCGCGCGGTGGAGGTGTCGTTCATCCGCGACTGCGCGGAGATGGCCGCCAGGTCGTCGCTGACCCGCACCGAATCGCGCTGGGGGCTCTATCACGACCGCGCCGACCTGCCCGGCCGCGACGACGAGAACTGGCGCTACCACCTGAATCTGCGCAAGACCGCTGACGGGTCGATGGAGTTCCTGAAGCGACCCGTGGCAGCGTATTTCGTGCCGGTGCCGGGTCTGGATCATCTGCCGTCGGACGCCCCGGTGACCACGGTGGCGCAGCCGGAGCTGGTCGGGGGTCGCGCCCCGCTGGACGAGAAGATCCGGCCGCGCGCCGTTGCCGCCGAACCGCCGTCGCCGCGCATCGCCGCGGTGCTCGCGCTGGAGGAGCCCTCGGTGGCCGACCTCGCCGGGTATCTCGACGACCCCGATCCGGGAGTGCGGCGCACGGCGGTGGCCACGCTGGTCGAGGTACTGCCGGACGGCTACGCCGACGGGCTGTTCCGCGCACTGGGCGACGAGGCACCCGAGGTGCGTGCCGTCGCGGCCGAGAGCGTGCGCGAACTGGTCGAGGTGCTACCCAGCCCGGAAACGATTGCCGTACACCGGGTCTCACCGGACGCCGTGGTGCGCGCCGTCGCCCTCTATCTGCTCAGTTCGCGGCGGGTGGATGCGGCGGACGCCTACCGCGAGGCGCTGTCCGACGTCGACCACCGGGTGCGCATCGAGGCGGTGCGGGCGCTGGTGTCGGTCGACGACGTCGACGGGGTGGCGGCGGGCGCCAACGACGACAACCGCGAGGTCCGCATCGCCGTCGCCAACGGGCTGGGCACCCTCGGGGCGGGCGCCGACACCGTGCGAGCCCTGATCGACGACGCCGACCCGCTGGTGCGCGCCGCCGCGCTGGCCGCCATGGGGGCGATCGGGTGGGGCGCCGACGACGGACCGACCGTCGAGGGCGCACTCGCCGCCTCGGCCTGGCAGATCCGCCAGGGCGCGGCCAGGGCGCTGGCCGGGGCGCCGTCCCCGTCGACGGCCGTGCCGCCGCTGTCCCGGGCGTTGGCCGACCCGCACCTCGATGTCCGCAAGGCCGCGGTGCTCAGCCTCACCCGGTGGGCGTCGTCGGAGCAGGCCGCCCGGGATGCCCTCGGACTGGCGCTGGACGACGGGGACGCCGACGTCCGTGCCTACGCCCGCCGGGCGCTGGCCGGCTGAGGACTCACAGGCCGAGCGCCTGATACGTCCGCCGGACGAACTTCGGTTGCACGGATTGCAGGGTGAGCAGCGACGTGTTGCCTGCCACGGCGGCCGCGGCGTCGGCGCCGAAGTTGGGCAGGTTCTGGATCAGGTAGATCAGGATCATGTCGGCGGCGGGGTCTGCCTGCCACCATGTCCCGTAGGCGCCGGGCCAGCCGAAGGTGCCCGTCCCGCCGGGCCCGAACAGCTGCCGTGACTTGGCCGGGTCGGTGACCACCGACAGGTTCAGGCCGAAGCCGCGCCCGATCCAGAACGGCATGCCAAGGAACGGGTGACGCTTCTGCTCGGCGGTGAGCCGGTCGGTGCGCATCGACCGCACCGACTCCTCGGAGAGCACCCGGACCCCGTCGACCGTGCCGCCCTCCAGCAGCATGCGGGCGAAGCGCAGGTAGTCGTCGGCGGTGGAGAACAGATTCGCCCCGCCCATGCAGAACGGCGGCGGCGTGGTGGTCGGCGGCCCCATCGCGTCGTGGCTGAGCGTGTCGTCGTCGGTGAGCTTGTACATCGTCGCGACCCGGCCCCGGTTGCGCGGATCCACGAAGAACCCGGTGTCGACCATGCCGAGCGGCCCGAGGATCCGCTCGGTCAGCACGTCGTGCAGCGTCGCGCCCTCGATGCGTTCGAGCAGCACGCCGAGCACGTCGGTGGCGTTGCTGTAGGTCATCCGGTCGCCGGGCTGGTGCTGCAGCGGCAGGGCGGCGATCTCGGCGAGCCAGGCGTCCGGCGACTGCTTGGCCGAGATGCGGCCGTACGCGCGGGCCAGCGGCCCGGTGACCGAGAAGAAGTACGCGAGCCCGCTGCGATGGGTCATCAGGTCGTCGACCGTGATCGGCCGGCGGGCCGGGTGCGTGCGGTCCAGCGGCCCGCCCGGGGTGTCGAGCACCCGCAGGTCGGCCAGTTCGGGCAGCCACTTGGTCACCGGGTCGGTCAGGGCGAGCTTGCCCTCCTCGACGAGGGCCATGGCCGCCGCCACCGTCACCGGTTTGGTCATCGAGGCGATGCGGAACACCGTGTCGCGCCGCATCGGCAGACCGGCCTCGATGTCGCGGTGACCGATCTCGTTGACCTGTTCGATCCGTCCGCCGCGCCACACCAGGGTGACCGCGCCTGCCAGCACCCCGGCGTCGACCGCATCCCGGATGGAGGCCTGATTGCCACTGAGATTCACCTAGCCAGGCTAGCCAGCGCGGCCGGGGCGCTGCCGCGGTGGTAGGCTGCGCCGCAGTTTGACATCCTTTAACGATCCGTCCGGCGAGGCGGAGAAGGAGGTCTGGATCGCGCGTGGGCAGTCCTGACAACCCCGACCGGGAATTGATGACGGCGGCGGACGTGGGCCGCACCATTTCCCGTATCGCGCATCAGATCATCGAGAAGACCGCCCTCGACGGCGGCGCCGACGCGCCCCGCGTGGTGCTCCTCGGAATCCCCACCCGCGGCGTCACGCTCGCGACCCGGCTGGCAGCCAACATCAGCGAGTTCTCCGGCGTGGCCGTCGGGCACGGCGCGCTGGACATCACGCTGTACCGCGACGACCTGGCGGGCAAGCCGCCGCGCCCGCTCGAGGAGACCTCGATCCCCGCGGGCGGCATCGACGGTGCGCTGGTGATCGTGGTCGACGACGTCCTCTACACCGGGCGTTCGGTGCGCTCGGCGCTGGACGCGCTGCGTGACATCGGCCGGCCCCGGATCGTGCAACTCGCGGTGCTGGTGGACCGCGGGCACCGCGAACTGCCGCTGCGCGCCGACTACGTCGGCAAGAACGTGCCCACCTCGCGCAGCGAGAACGTCAAGGTGCGGTTGGTGGAGAACGACGGCGGACGCGACGGCGTGTCCATCGCACCCCAGGGAGGGCCGAAAAGATGAAGCATCTGCTCTCTGCCGCCGACCTGAGCCGGGACGAGGCCACGGCGATCCTCGACGACGCCGACCGGTTCAGCCAGGCGCTGCTCGGCCGTGAGGTCAAGAAGCTGCCGACGCTGCGGGGCCGCACGGTGATCACGATGTTCTACGAGAACTCGACCCGCACCCGGGTGTCGTTCGAGGTGGCGGGCAAGTGGATGAGCGCCGACGTGATCAACGTCAGCGCATCGGGGTCCTCTGTCGCCAAGGGAGAGTCGCTGCGCGACACCGCGCTGACACTGCGGGCCGCGGGCGCCGACGCGCTGATCATCCGTCATCCCGCATCCGGTGCAGCGCAACAGCTCTCGGAGTGGACGGCGGAGCCCAACGGCGGCCCGAGCGTGATCAACGCCGGTGACGGCACCCACGAGCACCCGACCCAGGCGCTGCTCGACGCGCTGACCATCCGGCAGCGGCTCGGCGGCATCGAGGGCAGGCGGGTGGTGATCGTCGGCGACGTCCTGCACAGCCGGGTCGCCCGCTCCAACGTGTCGCTGCTGCACACCCTCGGCGCCGAGGTGGTGCTGGTGGCGCCGCCCACGCTGCTGCCCGTCGGCGCGAGCGAGTGGCCGGTCACGGTGTCGCACCACCTCGACGCCGAACTGCCCGGCGCCGACGCGGTGCTGATGCTGCGGGTCCAGGCCGAACGGATGAACGGCGGCTTCTTCCCGTCCAGTCGGGAGTACTCGGTGCGCTACGGCCTGTCGCAGCAGCGTCAGGCGCTGCTGCCGGGCAACGCCGTCGTCCTGCATCCCGGTCCGATGCTGCGCGGGATGGAGATCGCCTCCTCGGTGGCCGACTCGTCGCAATCCGCCGTCCTGCAACAGGTCTCCAATGGTGTGCACGTCCGGATGGCTGTGCTGTTCCATCTGCTCGTCGGCGCCGAACAGGAGGCGATCAGCGCATGAGTGCCAGTGTCCTGATCCGGGGTGTGCGCCTGTACGGAGAGGGCGATCCAGTCGACGTGCTGGTCGACGACGGCCAGATCGGCGAGATCGGCGCCGGCCTCGCCGTTCCGGACGACGCCGACGTGATCGACGCCAACGGGCAGATCCTGCTGCCGGGATTCGTGGACCTGCACACCCATCTTCGCGAACCCGGCCGCGAGTACGCCGAGGACATCGAAACCGGTTCGGCCGCAGCGGCACTGGGTGGGTTCACCGCGGTCTTCGCGATGGCCAACACCGATCCCGTCGCCGACAGCGTGGTGGTCACCGACCACGTCTGGCACCGCGGGCAGCAGGTCGGGCTGGTCGACGTGCACCCGGTCGGCGCGGTCACCGTCGGCCTGGCCGGTACCCAGCTCACCGAGATGGGCATGATGGCGGCCGGGGCCGGGCAGGTCCGGATGTTCTCCGACGACGGCATCTGCGTGCACGACCCGTTGATGATGCGGCGTGCGCTGGAGTACGCCACCGGCCTTGGTGCGCTGATCGCCCAGCACGCCGAGGAGCCCCGGCTCACCGTCGGCGCCGTCGCGCACGAGGGTCCCACTGCCGCGCGGCTCGGACTCGCCGGCTGGCCGCGCGCCGCCGAGGAGTCGATCGTCGCGCGCGACGCGCTGCTGGCCCGCGACGCCGGCGCCCGCGTGCACATCTGTCATGCGTCGACCGCGGGCACCGTCGAACTGGTCCGGTGGGCCAAGGAGCAGGGCATCGCGATCACCGCCGAGGTGACCCCACACCACCTGCTGCTCGACGACAGCCGGCTGGCCGACTACGACGGACGCAACCGGGTGAACCCGCCGCTGCGGGAGGCCGGCGACGCCGAGGCGCTGCGGCAGGCCCTGGCGGACGGCGTCATCGACTGTGTCGCCACCGATCACGCCCCGCACGCCGAGCACGAGAAGATGTGCGAGTTCGCCCACGCCCGCCCGGGCATGCTGGGCCTGCAGACCGCGCTGTCGGTGGTGGTCGAGACGATGGTGCGGTCGGGCCTGCTGACGTGGCGCGACGTGGCCCGGGTGATGAGTGAGAATCCCGCGCGCATCGTCGGGCTGCCGGATCAGGGCCGCCCGCTGGAGGTCGGTGAGCCGGCCAACCTGACCGTGGTCGACCCCGACACCACCTGGACCGTGGCGGGCTCGGATCTCGCCAGCCGCTCGGACAACACGCCTTACGAGCAGATGACGCTGCCCGCGGTCGTCACGCTGACGATGCTGCGCGGCAAAGTCACGGCGCGGGACGGGAAGAGCCCTATCTCATGAACACCCCGACGCTGATCGCCTCGCTGATCATGGCGGCACTGCTGGTGCTGCTGATCGCGTTCTTCATCCGGCAGATGCTGCGCGGCTGGATGCATCGCGCGCAGCGGCAGGCCGAGTTGATCGGCAGACTGCCGGCACTGCCCGACACGGTGGGCTCCGCGACGATCACCGCCACCCCCGGCCTCTACGTCGGCACCACACTGGCGCCGAGCTGGCAGGACCGCGTCGCCGCCGCCGACCTCGGATTCCGGGCCAAGGCCGTGCTCACCCGCTACCCGGAGGGAATCATGGTGCAGCGCACCGGCGCCGGGCCGATCTGGATCCCCGAGGACACGATCGTGGCGGTCCGCACGGAGATGGGTATCGCCGGCAAGGTGATCCCACACCGCGGGGCGGACCGTGGTGACGGCGTGCTGGCGATCCGGTGGCGGCTGCCGTCCGGAGTAGAGATCGACACCGGCTTCCGGGCCGACGACCGGCGCCGCTACGCCGAATGGGTTCAGACGCCCCCGACCGACAGCGTCGGCGACAACGTGGAAGGCAAGACAGCGTGACATCTGTAGCTCTACTGGTGCTCGAGGACGGGCGGACGTTCACCGGGACGGAGTTCGGCGCCGTCGGCCAGACGCTGGGGGAAGCGGTGTTCTCCACCGGCATGTCGGGCTACCAGGAGACGCTCACCGACCCGAGCTACCACGGTCAGATCGTGGTGGCCACCGCGCCGCAGATCGGCAACACCGGCTGGAACCACGAGGACGCCGAGAGTCGCGGCGACAAGATCTGGGTGGCCGGCTACGCGGTGCGCGATCCGTCGCCGCGCCCGTCGAACTGGCGGGCCACCGGCACACTGGACGCAGAACTGGTGGCGCAGGGCATCGTCGGGATCGCCGGCATCGACACCAGGGCGCTGGTGCGGCATCTGCGCAGTCGCGGGTCGATGAAGGCGGGAATCTTCTCCGGTGACGCGCTGTCCGGCACCGACGAGCTGGTGGAACGGGTGCGCAACCAGCCTGCGATGCTCGGCGCCGATCTCGCCGGTCAGGTCAGCACCGATGCGACCTATGTGGTGGAGGCCGAGGGCGGCCACCGGCTCACCGTCGCCGCCATCGACCTGGGCATCAAGACCAACACGCCGCGCAACTTCGCCCGTCGCGGCATCCGCAGCCACGTGCTGCCGTCGGACGCCACGTTCGACCAGATCGCCGACCTGCGTCCGGACGGGGTGTTCCTGTCCAATGGTCCCGGCGACCCTGCCACCGCCGATCACATCGTCGGCGTCACCCGCGAGGTGCTCGGCGCCGGGATCCCGTTGTTCGGCATCTGCTTCGGCAACCAGATTCTCGGCCGCGCGCTGGGCCGGTCGACGTACAAGATGGTGTTCGGCCACCGCGGCATCAACGTGCCGGTGATCGACCACCAGACCGGCAGTGTCGCGATCACCGCGCAGAATCACGGTTTCGCGCTCGAAGGCGAGGCGGGGGAGGAGTTCGACACCCCGTTCGGCCGCGCCGTCGTCAGCCACACCTGCGCCAACGACGGCGTCGTCGAGGGTGTGAAACTCGTTGACGGCCGCGCGTTCTCGGTGCAGTACCACCCCGAGGCGGCGGCCGGTCCGCACGACGCCAACTACCTGTTCGACCAATTCGTCGACCTGATGGCGGAGGAGAAGTAGATGCCGCGCCGCGAGGACCTCAACCACATCCTGGTGATCGGCTCCGGGCCGATCCTGATCGGCCAGGCCGCGGAGTTCGACTACTCCGGCACCCAGGCCTGCCGTGTGCTGCGCGACGAAGGCCTGCAGGTCAGCCTGATCAACTCCAACCCGGCGACGATCATGACCGACCCCGAGTACGCCGACCACACCTACATCGAGCCGATCACACCGGCGTTCGTGGAACGGGTGATCGCCGCGCAGGCCGAGCGCGGCAACAAGATCGACGCGCTGCTGGCCACCCTCGGCGGGCAGACCGCGCTCAACACCGCGGTGTCGCTCTACGAGAACGGCGCACTCGAGCGCTACGGGATCGAGATGATCGGCGCCGACTTCGAGGCGATCCAGCGCGGTGAGGACCGGCAGAAGTTCAAGGACATCGTCGCCAAGGTGGGCGGCGAATCCGCGCGCAGCCGGGTGTGTTTCACCATGGACGAGGTCCGTGAGACCGTCGAGGACCTCGGGCTGCCGGTGGTCGTCCGCCCGTCGTTCACCATGGGTGGGCTGGGGTCGGGCATGGCGTACTCCGCCGAGGACGTGGAACGGATGGCGGGCCACGGCCTGGCCTCATCACCGTCGGCCAACGTGCTGATCGAGGAATCCATCTACGGGTGGAAGGAATACGAGCTCGAGCTGATGCGCGATCATCGCGACAACGTGGTGGTCGTCTGCTCGATCGAGAACTTCGACCCGATGGGCGTGCACACCGGCGATTCGGTCACCGTCGCGCCCGCCATGACGCTGACGGACCGCGAGTACCAGACCATGCGGGATCTGGGCATCGCGATCCTGCGTGAGGTCGGCGTCGACACCGGCGGCTGCAACATCCAGTTCGCCGTGAACCCCGCCGACGGCAGGCTGATCGTCATCGAGATGAACCCGCGGGTGTCGCGCTCGAGTGCGCTGGCGTCCAAGGCGACCGGGTTCCCGATCGCCAAGATCGCCGCGAAGCTGGCCATCGGTTACACCCTCGACGAGATCATCAACGACATCACCAAGGAGACGCCGGCCTGCTTCGAGCCGACGCTCGACTACGTGGTGGTCAAGGCGCCGCGGTTCGCGTTCGAGAAGTTCCCCGGCGCCGACGCCACCCTGACCACCACCATGAAGTCGGTCGGCGAGGCGATGTCGCTGGGCCGCAACTTCATCGAGGCGCTCGGCAAGGTGATGCGGTCGCTGGAGACCAAACGGGCCGGCTTCTGGACCACGCCGGACCCCGACCTGACGGTCGACGAGGTGCTCACCGGCCTGCGCACCCCTACTGATGGCCGGGTCTACGACATCGAGCTGGCGCTGCGCCTCGGCGCGTCGGTCGAACAGGTGGCGGAGGCCTCCGGTGTCGACCCGTGGTTCGTCGACCAGATCAATGGACTGGTGGCGCTGCGCGCGGAGATCCTCGAGGCGCCGGTGCTCGACGGGTCGCTGCTGCGCAGGGCCAAGCACAGCGGGCTGTCCGACGGCCAGATCGCGGCGCTGCGACCGGAACTGGCCGGCGAGATGGGCGTGCGCGCGCTGCGCCAGCGGCTCGGTATCCACCCCGTGTTCAAGACGGTCGACACCTGCGCGGCGGAGTTCGAGGCCAAGACGCCGTACCACTACAGCAGTTACGAACTCGATCCGTCGGCCGAGACCGAGGTCGCACCCCAGGCCGAGAAGCCCAAGGTGCTCATCCTCGGTTCCGGGCCCAACCGCATCGGTCAGGGCATCGAGTTCGACTACTCCTGCGTGCACGCCGCCACCACGCTGAGCGCCGCCGGGTTCGAGACCGTGATGGTCAACTGCAATCCCGAGACGGTGTCCACCGACTACGACACCGCCGACCGGCTCTACTTCGAGCCCCTCACCTTCGAGGACGTGCTCGAGGTCTACTACGCCGAATCGGCATCGGGGGCAGACGGTCCCGGGGTCACCGGGGTGATCGTCCAGCTCGGCGGCCAGACCCCGCTCGGGCTGGCCGAACGGCTGGAGAAGGCCGGGGTGCCGATCGTCGGCACCAGCCCCAAGGCCATCGACCTCGCCGAGGACCGCGGCGCCTTCGGCGAACTGCTGAACTCCGCGGGGCTGCCCGCGCCGCGGTTCGGCATGGCGACCAGCTTCGACCAGGCCCGCCGCATCGCCGCCGACATCGGCTACCCGGTGCTGGTGCGGCCGTCCTACGTGCTCGGCGGGCGCGGCATGGAGATCGTCTACGACGACGAGACCCTGCACGGCTACATCACCCGGGCCACCGAACTCTCACCCGAACACCCGGTGCTGGTGGACCGGTTCCTCGAGGACGCCATCGAGATCGACGTCGACGCGCTCTGCGACGGCACCGAGGTGTACCTCGGCGGGATCATGGAGCACATCGAGGAGGCCGGCATCCACTCCGGTGACTCGGCGTGCGCGCTGCCGCCGGTGACGCTGGGCCGCAGTGACATCGAGGCGGTGCGCCGCGCCACCGAGGCGATCGCGCACGGCATCGGCGTGGTCGGGCTGCTCAACGTGCAGTACGCGCTCAAGGACGACGTGCTCTACGTGCTCGAGGCCAACCCGCGCGCCAGCCGCACCGTGCCGTTCGTGTCCAAGGCGACCTCCGTGCCGCTGGCCAAGGCCTGCGCGCGGATCATGCTCGGCGCCAGCATCGCCCAGCTGCGTGAGGAGGGGCTGCTGGCCGCGACCGGCGACGGCGCGACCACTCCGCGCAATGCCCCGGTGGCCGTCAAGGAGGCGGTGCTGCCCTTCCACCGGTTCCGTCGCGCCGACGGCGCACAGGTGGATTCGCTGCTGGGCCCGGAGATGAAGTCGACCGGCGAGGTGATGGGGATCGACCACGACTTCGGCAGCGCCTTCGCCAAGAGCCAGACCGCGGCGTACGGGTCGCTGCCCAAGGAGGGCACCATCTTCGTCTCGGTGGCCAACCGCGACAAGCGCTCGCTGGTGTTCCCGGTCAAGCGGCTCGCCGACCTCGGTTTTCGGGTGCTGGCCACCGAGGGGACCGCGGAGATGCTGCGCCGCAACGGTATTCCGTGTGACGAGGTGCGCAAGCACTACGAGAGTCCCAGTGGAGCCGACGACAAGCGGCTGTCGGCGGTGGACGCCATCCGCGCCGGCGAGGTGGACATGGTGATCAACACCCCGTACGGCAATTCCGGGCCGCGCATCGACGGATACGAGATCCGCTCGGCCGCGGTGTCCATGAACATCCCGTGCGTGACGACGGTGCAGGGTGCCTCGGCGGCGGTGCAGGGCATCGAGGCCGGCATCCGCGGCGACATCGGGGTGATGAGTCTGCAGGAACTGCACAGCGAGCTGGAATCGGGCTGACCGTGCCGGGATTCGGTCGTCGGCTCGCCGAGGCGGTGGCGCGCAGCGGGCCGCTGTGCCCGGGCATCGATCCGCATCCCGCGCTGCTGCGGGACTGGGGGCTGCCCGCGGGGGTGGACGGGCTGCGGGCGTTCTGCCAGACGTGTGTGGCGGCGTTCGGCGACTTCGCGATCGTCAAGCCGCAGGTGGCGTTCTTCGAGGCGTACGGCGCCGCGGGCTTCGCGGTGCTCGAGGAGACCATCGGCGAGCTGCGGGCGGCCGGCGTGCTGGTGCTCGCCGACGCCAAACGGGGCGACATCGGCTCCACCATGGCGGCGTATGCCGAGGCGTGGGCCGGTGACTCGCCGCTGGCCGCGGACGCCGTCACCGCGTCGCCGTACCTCGGTTTCGGCGCGCTGCAACCGCTGCTGGACACCGCCGCCGCCCACGGCAGGGGAGTCTTCGTGCTGGCCGCGACGTCGAACCCGGAAGGTGCGTCGGTGCAACGTGCACTGGTCGACGGGCGCACGGTCGCGCAGTCCGTCGTCGACGCCGCCGCGGCCGTCAACCGGGCCACCGAGCCAGGATCGGTCGGCGTCGTGGTCGGCGCCACGCTGGCAGAACCGCCGGACGTGAGCGCCCTCGCGGGCCCCGTGCTGGTGCCGGGTGTCGGCGCGCAGGGCGGGCGGCCCGAGGCGCTCGGTGGCCTCGGGGGTGCACTGCCGGGCCAACTGCTTCCCGCGGTGTCGCGGGAGGTGCTGCGCGCCGGGCCCGACGTGGGGGCGCTGCGGGCGGCCGCCGAACGGATGCGCGACGCGGTGGCGTACCTGGCATGACGCCGCGACGCGCGGTGACGGCGGGCTTCGCCGCCGCCACCGCGTTCGCAATGAGCGCCTGACCGCTGCCGCTACAGCGGGATCCAGGTGCCGAGGAACCAGAAGCCCCACCCGTGACCGTTGCCCGCGGGCATCGGGGTGACCTGCTGGCCACGCCAGTTGAACGGGCGGTGGTCGTTGCGTGCCTGGTCGACTCCGCGTCCCTGCCAATCGTTCGCGGCGGGCGCGGGTGCACGGTTGTCGCGCTGCTGACCGGGACCGCACGCCTGTCCGTGCTGCGCGCCGCACGGCTGCGGCGGCTGGGCGGACGCCGTACCGACGCCGACACCGAACGCGCCGGCGAGTCCGACTCCGGCGGCCAGGGTCGACGCGTAAAGGGCTCGCTTGAAGGTCATCTCTGCCTCTCCACTTCTGCTCGGTGCGGCGCTGGTTCGCCGCACGGGGCGACGCTACGAACCGCGCATGGGTGCGCCCTGTGTCCGGTCGAGGCGTGCGCTGTGCGTCTGATCACGAGATGAATACGCTTGCGCCGCAGACGTCGTCGCCTCACAGCGGGATCCACAGTCCGAAGAACCAGAAGCCCCAGTTGCGGTATTCGGGGTTGAAGATCGGCGTCACCCAGCTCCCGCGGTAGTTGAACGGCTGATGGTCGTAACGCCCCTGGTCGATGCCGCGCCAGGCCTGATCGCGCGGCGGTGGCGGGGGAGCGTCCCATCTCGGCCCACCGGGGCCGTCGGGTCGGCCAGGGCCACCGGGCCCACCCGGTCCGCCGGGTCGTCCCTGCTCGCCGTGTCCGTTCTGCGGAGCACCGCCCGGGCCGCGGCACTCCCCGGAACGGCAGGGCTGCCCGGGCTGCGCGACGGCCACCGCCGGGGTGCCGGCCAGCGCCGCGGCGCCGATGGCCACGGCTGTGGCGGTCGCACAGGTCAGACGTCTGATGTCCATGTGAGCTTCTCTCCGAGGTGAACGCCACCTCTGATGTGGGACCCCGACCAGGCCAAGCTAGTTAGCGAAGCTAGGTGTCGGCTGTCCTGACCGTGGGAGCGAGCTGGGCGCACCTGACCGGGCGGAAACTGACGTGCCCGTCAGTGCAGCAACACGCCCGACACGCCACGACCTGGGAAAATTTCCCCAAACTGCGAGGTGACGGGTCGGCGGTCGAGTGCCTGCAAACATCCCGACCACCGGATCGGCCGGGCAGCGGCGGCAAAAAGGCCACTTGTCCAGGCAAAACAGGGTGGCCGCGGGTGCGGGGGCTTCGGTGGGACGCGGTCCTCGCGCATGTGGCCACGCTCCGGCGGGCGTACTACAACCTGCGGTTTTGACGCGACAACGCGGGGGTGGGGTTAGCGTTCGTCAGACTGCGTGGGTACGGTCGTCGACGCTGGCTGGTTTGACCAGCCGAGACAAGTAAATGATGGCCCCAAGTAATTGCCAGAGACGGAGGAACACCCGTGGCCCTTCCCCAGTTGACCGACGAACAGCGCGCGGCAGCGTTGGAGAAGGCTGCTGCCGCTCGTCGAGCGCGTGCCGAGCTCAAAGACCGGCTCAAGCGTGGCGGCACCAACCTCAAGCAGGTGCTCAAGGATGCCGAGACCGACGAGGTCTTGGGCAAGATGAAGGTTTCCGCGCTGCTGGAAGCACTGCCGAAGGTCGGCAAGGTGAAGGCGCAGGAGATCATGACCGAACTCGAGATCGCCCCGACCCGCCGCCTGCGCGGACTCGGCGATCGTCAGCGCAAGGCCCTGCTCGAAAAGTTCGACCAGAACTAGGCGCCTCGGTGAGTCCCGGCCGAGGGGCCGGACGCGTGATCGTGCTGTCCGGCCCCTCAGCCGTCGGGAAATCCACCGTGGTCCGCTGTCTGCGTGAACGGATCCCCGATCTGCATTTCAGCGTCTCGGTGACCACCAGGGCCCCGCGTCCGGGTGAGGTCGACGGCGTCGACTACACCTTCGTGACGGCGGAGCGGTTCCAGCAGCTCATCGATACCGGTGCGCTGCTCGAATGGGCCGAGATCCATGGTGGCCTGCACCGCTCCGGCACGCCGAGGCAACCCGTTGTCGATGCGACCGCGGCCGGTCACCCGGTGCTGATCGAGGTGGATCTCGCCGGCGCGCGCGCCGTCAAAGCCGCGATGCCCGAGGCGGTCAGCGTGTTCCTCGCCCCGCCCAGCTGGGAGGCGCTCGAGCAGCGACTCGTCGGGCGCGGCACCGAAACCGCCGAGGTGATGGCCCGCCGGCTGGCCACCGCGCGCACCGAACTGGCCGCTCAGCATGACTTCGACGAGGTCGTCGTCAACAGCCGATTGGAGTCGGCCTGCTCGGAATTGGTATCCTTGCTGGTGGGCACCGATTGACACCACGCGCCGACCGGTCCTGCTGGGCCGGTGCGAGCCGCCCCCAGGTCGCCGAACAGCCATCGAACTTGATGCACACCGCCAGGAGAATTCTTTGAGCACCCCCCACGCCGACGCGCAGCTGACCGCTGTGGACGACCGGTCCGTCGATTCGATCGCCGCCGGCTCCTACGACACGCCGTTGGGCATCACCAATCCGCCCATCGACGAGCTGCTGAGTCGCGCGTCCAGCAAGTACGCCCTGGTGATCTACGCAGCCAAGCGCGCTCGCCAGATCAACGACTACTACAACCAGCTCGGCGACGGCATCCTCGAGTACGTCGGCCCGCTCGTCGAGCCGGGTCTGCAGGAGAAGCCGCTCTCGATCGCGATGCGCGAGATCCACGAAGACCTGCTCGAGCACACCGAGGGCGAGTAAGCGCCGGGTAGGCCCGTGATGAGCCTGGTGGGCGAGAAGACGACGTGACGACAGACCGCAAGCGGATCATCGTCGGCGTCGCCGGAGGCATCGCCGCCTACAAGGCGTGCACCCTGATCCGCCAGCTCACCGAGGCCGGGCACTCCGTGCGCGTGGTGCCCACCGAGTCCGCGCTGCGATTCGTCGGTGCCGCGACGTTCGAGGCGCTGTCGGGCAATCCCGTGCACACCGGGGTCTGGGACGACGTCCACGAGGTCCCGCACGTGCGTTTCGGTCAGGAGGCCGACCTGGTGGTCGTCGCTCCGGCGACCGCCGACCTGCTGGCCAGGGCCGTCGCGGGCCGCGCCGACGATCTGCTCACCGCCACGCTGCTGACCGCCCGATGTCCGGTGCTGTTCGCGCCGGCCATGCACACCGAGATGTGGTTGCACCCGGCCACCGTGGACAACGTCGCCACGCTGCGCCGCCGCGGGGCCGTCGTCCTCGAGCCCGCGTCGGGGCGGCTCACGGGCGCCGACAGCGGTGCCGGACGGCTGCCGGAGGCCGAGGAGATCGCCACCCTGGCCCAGTTGCTGCTGGCCCGCGGCGACGCGCTGCCCTACGACCTGGCCGGCGTGAAGGTCTTGGTGACCGCCGGTGGGACCCGCGAACCCATCGACCCGGTGCGCTTCATCGGCAACCGCAGCTCGGGCAAGCAGGGCTATGCGATGGCCCGCGTACTGGCCCAGCGCGGGGCGGACGTGACCCTGATCGCCGGCAACACCGCAGGCCTCGTCGATCCCGCGGGCGTCGACGTGGAGCGCATCGGCTCGGCGGCACAACTCAAGGACGCCGTGTCCAAGCACGTGCCCGACGCGCATGTGCTGGTGATGGCGGCCGCCGTCGCCGACTTCCGGCCGACGCAGGTGCAGACCAGCAAGATCAAGAAGTCAGGCGACCCCGACGCCGCGGCGCCGGGGATCGAGCTCACCCGCACCGACGACGTGCTGGCAGGCGCCGTGCGCGGACGTGCCGACGGTCAGTTGCCCAACATGCGGGCGATCGTGGGATTCGCCGCCGAGACCGGCGATGCCAACGGCGACGTCCTGTTCCACGCCAGAGCCAAGCTCGCGCGCAAGGGCTGCGACCTGCTGGTGGTGAACGCCGTCGGTGACAACCGGGCGTTCGAGGTGGAGGACAACGCCGGCTGGCTGCTGGCGTCCGACGGCACCGAGTCCGCCCTGGAGCACGGTTCGAAGACGTTGATGGCCAGTCGTATCGTGGACGCGATCGTGGGGTTCCTGCACAGCAACGACGAGTGATCTTCAGCGCACGCACCACATTGCGCCAAAGGGTTGCGCACGGGCGAGGGACACGCTTGGGTGCAACAGGACACGAACATAATTTGATTGACTAACTATCTCGAGAGAGCTCGAACGGAAGGATGCACCACCGTGAGCAAAGGTCGGCTGTTCACCAGTGAGTCGGTGACCGAGGGCCACCCCGACAAGATCTGCGACGCGATCAGCGACTCGGTGCTCGATGCACTGCTCGCCGCCGATCCGCGTTCGCGCGTCGCGGTGGAGACACTCGTGACCACGGGTCAGGTGCACGTCGTCGGTGAGGTGACCACGACGGCAAAGGAAGCGTTCGCCGACATCACCAACACCGTGCGGGCCCGCATCCTCGACATCGGCTACGACTCGTCGGACAAGGGCTTCGACGGCGAGACCTGCGGCGTCAACATCGGCATCGGCGCACAGTCGCCCGACATCGCCCAGGGCGTGGACACCGCCCACGAGACACGCGTCGAAGGCGCGGGCGATCCGCTGGACCTGCAGGGCGCCGGTGACCAGGGCCTGATGTTCGGATATGCCATCAAGGACACCCCCGAGCTGATGCCGCTGCCTATCGCGCTGGCCCACCGGCTGGCCCGGCGGCTGACCGAGGTCCGCAAGAGCGGCGTGCTGGACTACCTGCGGCCCGACGGCAAGACCCAGGTGACCGTGCAGTACGACGGCACCACGCCGGTCCGGCTGGACACGGTGGTGCTGTCCACGCAGCACGCGGCGGGCATCGACCTCGACGGCACCTTGACCCCGGACATCCGCGAGAAGGTGGTCAACACCGTGCTGGCCGACCTCGGCCACGACACCATGGACACCTCCGACTTCCGGCTGCTGGTCAACCCGACCGGCAAGTTCGTGCTCGGCGGCCCGATGGGCGACGCCGGTCTGACCGGCCGCAAGATCATCGTCGACACCTACGGCGGCTGGGCCCGCCACGGTGGCGGCGCCTTCTCGGGCAAGGATCCGTCCAAGGTCGACCGTTCGGCGGCCTACGCGATGCGCTGGGTGGCCAAGAACGTCGTCGCCGCCGGTCTGGCGGAGCGGGTCGAGGTGCAGGTGGCGTACGCGATCGGCAAGGCCGCCCCGGTCGGGCTGTTCGTCGAGACCTTCGGCACCGCGACCGTCGATCCGGACATCATCGAGAAGGCGATCACCGAGGTGTTCGACCTGCGTCCTGGCGCGATCGTGCGCGACCTGAACCTGCTGCGCCCGATCTATGCGAACACCGCCGCGTACGGTCACTTCGGCCGCACCGACATCGATCTGCCGTGGGAGCGGCTCGACAAGGTCGACGCCCTGAAGAACGCCGTCTAGGTCGCGCTACCCGCTGAACGCGTAGTCGTCCAGCGGGAACCTGCGGCTACGCCAGGACGCCTCGAGCGTGGTCGCCGGCCGCAGCGGCACGTCGCCGTTCTTGTCGAAGTAGTAGCTGTTGGCCTTCTGGCAGCTGTCCTGCCAGAAGATCTGGCGGTGCCGCTTGCGCATCATCTCCGCGAAGTAGCGGTCGTTGGCCTCCTGCGTCACCTCGACGCGGCTGGCCTGCTCGTCGCGGGCCCGCCGCAGGCACCGCACGATGTGGCGGGTCTGCGTCTCGATCAGCGCGAAGAACGACGAGCCGACGTAGCCGTAGGGCCCGCAGATGTTGAAGAGGTTGGGGAATCCGGGGACGCTGACGCCCTCGTAGGCCTGCATCCGGTGCTCGTTCCAGAAGTCGGCGAGCGAGCGGCCACCGATCCCGGTGACGGCGAACGTGCCCGAGTCCACGTCCATCACCCGGAATCCGGTGGCGAGGATCAGCACGTCGGCGTCGTGGTGCTCGCCGTCGGCGGTGTCCACGCCGGAGGGCGTCACCTTCGCGATCGGATCCGTCACCAGCCGCACGTTGTCCCGGTTGTAGGTGGACAGGTAGCTGTTGTGGAAACCGGGCCGCTTGCACCCGACGGCGTACTGCGGCGTCAGCTTCTCCCGCAGCACGG
Source organism: Mycobacterium sp. NPDC050551 (assembly GCF_040674075.1). NCBI lineage: Bacteria > Bacillati > Actinomycetota > Actinomycetes > Mycobacteriales > Mycobacteriaceae > Mycobacterium > Mycobacterium sp. NPDC050551. The sequence goes on from NZ_JBFARC010000004.1 coordinate 419,225, forward strand.
GATCCTTGACCTCTTTGCGCAGGTACGCCCGGCCGACCTTCTCCGCCCGGCCCGCGAGCGGGACGACGCCGTGGTACTGCGCCGAGATCGGGAACGTCACCTCGACGAAGGCCTGACTGAGCAGCCGCTGCACCGCACTGCCGCCGGGCAGCCGCATCAGTCCGCGCACCGGCGACGGCAGCGGCACGTCGAACTTCGGGAAACACCAGATCGGCGTGCGCTGAAAGACGGTGAGCTGCTCGACGATCGGGGCGATCTCGGGGATCACCTGCACCGCCGAGGCGCCGGTGCCGATGATCGCCACCCGCTTGCCGGTGAGGTCCTGACCGTGGTCCCACCGCGCGGTGTGCAGCGTGACACCGGCGAAGCTGCCCACTCCGGCGATGTCGGGCGGCTTCGGGACGTTCAGCACGCCGGCCGCATTGATCAGGAACCGGGCGGTGACGGTGTCGCCCGCGTCGGTGGACAGCCGCCACACGTTGTCCTGCTCGTCGAAAGCGGCGCCGGTGACCTCGGTGTCGAACCGGATCTTGTCGCGGATGCCGTATTTCTCGACGCAGTGCTCGGCGTAGGCCTTCAATTCGTGGCCCGGGGCGTAGGTGCGCGACCAGCGCGGGCTCTGCTCGAACGAGAACTGGTAGGAGAACGACGGGATGTCGACGCCGATGCCGGGGTAGGTGTTCCAGTACCAAGTGCCACCGGCCTCGGACCCGGCTTCGACGATCAGGTAGTCACCCAACCCGGCGCGGTCGAGTTCGATCGCCGTGCCGATGCCGGAGAAGCCGGCGCCGACAATCACGGTCCGGTAGTCGGGTGCGGTCATGGCCCTCCTGTCGTCACCGTCGACGCGCATGCGCCCACGCTACCCGTGGCCCGTCGGCCACCGCCCGTCCGCTTTCGCCGCCTGCACCTGGCGCAGCCCGGCCTCGCGCATCCTGCCGGAGTCGATGAGGCGTTGAACTCGTTGCACATTCGACGCCGACCACGGGCTGCGCGGCTTGCGCGGACTGAACCGCTGGACGCGCGACACGTCGTCGTACCTGCGGGCGAGGCTGTCGATCCAGCCGAAGCACAGCGCCGCCTCCACCGCCTCGCCGTAACTCATCCCGGGTTCCGGGGCGTTCTTGTTGTAGAGCCGCAGCCAGATCTCGGTCGCCGAATCATGGTGGCGGGTCAGCCAGTCCTCCCATTCGCCGGTGGTGCGGGCGTCGAGGATCTCGGGGTCGCTCACCGGCCGTGCAGGGCGGCGCGCAGCGCCGACAGTCCGCGGTCGGTGGCCTCTGCGGCCGCGGGCACCACGGCGGCGAAACTCACGTACCCGTGCACCAGCGCAGGCTCGTTGCGCAATTCCACCGCCACCCCCGCTGTGCGCAGATGGTCGGCGTAACGGGCGCCGTCGTCGCGCAGCGGGTCGTGTTCGGCGGTGCCGATGAATGCAGGCGGCAGGTCGGTCAGGTCGCCGAAGTTGGCCGGCGCCAAGGTCGGCGGCAGCCCGGCCGGCTCGCTCATCACGGTCTCGGGCAGATACCACCGCAGGAACGCCTCGGCCATGTCGCGGTCGAGGACCGGCGCGTCGGCGTTCTGCACGAACGACGGCAGCGTCATGTCCCCGGTGGTGGGCGGGTACCACAGCAGCTGGAACACCAGCGGCGGCCCGCCCTGGTCGCGGGCCAGCTGCGCCACCACGGCGGAGATGTTGGCACCCGCCGAATCGCCGGCGACCGCGATCCGCGCCGGATCGCCGCCGAGCTCGGCGGCGTGGCGGCCGACCCAGCGCAGCGCCGCCCAGGAGTCGTCGATGCCTGCCGGCCACGGATGTTCCGGCGCAAGCCGGTAGTCGACCGACACCACGATCGCCGTCGCGCCGAGGGCATGGGCGCGGGCCACCCCGTCGTGGGTGTCCAGGTCGCCGAGGCACCAGCCGCCGCCGTGGAAGTACACCACCACCGGCAGCGGGCCGGAGTCCTCGACGGGTGGCCAGTAGATCCGTACCGGGACGTCGGTGACGTCGCCGTACCCGACGGTGCGTTCCTCGATCCGCATGGGCGGCAACGTATCCGGCGGCGGCCTCACCTGACGCATCTTCTCCCGGGCGATTTCGACGCCCTCCGCGGCGTCGAACTTCAACGGCACCAGATCGAGCAGCGCGCGCATCGTCGGGTCGATGCCCGTGCGGTCGGTCATGGCCGCACGGCGGCGAAGGCCGCACGCAGCGCCGCCAGTCCCCGGTCCATCGCCTCCGTCGCCGCGGGCACTATGCCGGCATAGCCGAGATAGCCGTGTACCAGGGTCTCGGCGTTGTCCAACTCGACCGGTACCCCTGCGGCGGAGAGCAATTCGCTGTAGCGGATGCCGTCGTCGCGCAGCGGGTCGTGGCCCGCGACGGCGATGTAGGCCGGCGGCAGCCCACTCAGATCGGCCGCCCGAGCGGGCACCAGCGTGGCAGGCGGGTCCGTCAGATCCACGTCTCCGGCGTACCAGCGCGAGAATGCCTTCGTCGCCGTGGTGTTCAGGATGGGGGCGTCGGCGTTCTCACGGAACGACGGCAACGACGTGTCCCATGTGGTGGCCGGATACCACAGCAGCTGATGGCACAGCGCCGGTCCGCCCGCGTCGCGGGCCAGCTGTGCGACCACCGCGGCGAGATTGCCGCCCGCCGAGTCGCCGGCGACGGCCAGCCGGTCACCGTCGGCGCCGAGCTCGCCGGCGTGTTCGGCCGCCCATTGCGTTGCGGCCCAGACATCGTCGACGGCGGCGGGGTAGGGGTGCTCCGGAGCCAGCCGGTAATCCACCGACACCACCACGGCGCCCGCACCCGCGGCGTGCTGCCGGGCGGTGTTGTCGTAGGTGTCGAGGTCGCCGACCACCCAGCCGCCGCCGTGCAGCCAGACCAGCACCGGTGGCCGTGCCGAACTCACTTCGGGCGGCCAGTACACCCGGACCGGGATCGGCCCGGCCGGCCCGTCGACCGTGCGGTCCTCGACACGCAGCTCCGGCAGCACGGGCGTGCGGGGCAGGTCGCGGAACCGGCGGCGGGCGTCCTCCGGTCCGCCGTCGGTTGTCAACTGGAACGGCACCGCCTCCAGTACCTTCATCAGAATGGCGTCGACGGCCGGCTTCTCTGGCTCTTCACTACCCATGGACACGACGACACCGTACGCCCGCCGGATCAGGACACTGTGGCTGGCCGCGGCCCTCATCGGTGCCCTGTACGGGGTGTTCCTCCTCGTCACCGCGCTGCGGTTGCCCGCCGGGTCGGAGCTGACCGGACAGTTCGCGCTGCAACCGGCGCTCAAGGCGCTGCCGGCGGTCCTGCTCGCGGTGGCCGCCGCGAGCCACCGCATCGGCCGGGAGCGGCGGTGGCTGGTGCCTGCGCTGGTGTTCTCCGCGGCCGGTGACCTCCTGCTCGCCATGCCGTGGTGGGAGCCGTCCTTCGTGCTCGGCCTCGCGGCGTTCCTCGTGGCGCATCTGTGCTTCCTGCTTGCGCTGGTGCCGCTCGTCTCCCCGTCGACGCCGAGGCTGGTGGCCGCTGCGGTCACCGTCGTGGCGTGCGCGGCGCTGCTGGTCTGGTTCTGGCCGTCGCTGACCGCGGACGGGATGGCGCTGCCGGTGACGCTCTACATCTCGGTGCTCGGCGCGATGATGTGCGCGGCGCTGCTCGCCCGGCTGCCGACACCGTGGACCGCGGTGGGCGCAGTGTGCTTCGCGGTGTCCGACGCCATGATCGGCATCGGCCGGTTCGTGCTGCGCTCCGAGGCGCTCGCCGTGCCGATCTGGTGGGCGTATGCGGCGTCGCTGCTGTTGATCACCGCCGGGTTCTTCTTCGGCCGGACGTCGGCGCCGTCTGCTACACCGGCTTAAGTGACCGATCTGAGGCAGCCCGCCGAGCACGAGCCCATCGCCCGGGTGGTGCCGATGCTCACGGTGCCGCACCTGGACCGTGACTTCGACTACCTGGTGACCGCCGAGCAGTCCGACGACGCCCAGCCGGGGGTCCGGGTGCGGGTCCGGTTCCACGGCCGACTCGTCGACGCCTTCGTGCTGGAGCGCCGCTCGGACACCGACCACGTGGGCAAGCTCGGCCGCTTGGACCGCGTGTTGTCGCCCGAACCCGTGCTGACACCGGACATCCGGCGCCTCGTCGACGCCGTCGCGGCGCGCTACGCCGGCACCCGGCCCGACGTGCTGCGGCTGGCGATCCCGCCCCGGCACGCCCGGGTGGAACGCGAGCCACCACCGCCCGCAACGGTTTCCGCGCACCAGCCGCCCGATCCGGCGGGGTGGGCGCGGTATCAGCGCGGCGAACGGTTTCTTGCCGCGCTGGGGGAGAACCGCGCCGCACGCGCGGTGTGGCAGGCGCTGCCGGGTGAGCGGTGGGCCGACCGGTTCGCCGAGGCCGCGGCCGCGGCGCTGTGCGGCGGGCGCAGCGTGCTGGCCGTGGTGCCCGACCAGAAGGACGTCGACGTGCTGGAGGAGGCCGTGGTCGCCCGCTGCGGTGCCGACGACACGGTGGCGCTGGCCGCGGGTCTCGGGCCTGCCGCACGGTACCGGCGGTGGCTGGCGGTGCTGCGCGGCCGTGCCCGCGTGGTGATCGGCACGCGCAGTGCGGTGTTCGCGCCGGTGCACGATCTCGGGCTGGTGCTGGTGTGGGACGACGGTGACGACTCGCTGTCCGAACCGCGAGCGCCCTATCCGCACGCCAGGGAGGTGGCGATGCTGCGGGCGCACCAGTTGCGCTGCGCGGCGGTCATCGGCGGCTGGACGCGCACCGCCGAGGCGCAGGCACTGGTGCGGTCCGGCTGGGCCCACGATCTGGTGGCCGCTAGGCCTGTGGTGCGGTCGTGCTCGCCGCGGGTGGTCGGACTCGAGGACGGCGGTTACGCCGAGGAACGCGATCCCGCGGCCCGCTCCGCGCGCCTGCCGTCGGTCGCGTTGCGGGCCGCGCGCACGGCGCTCGAGGCGGCACGGCCGGTGCTGGTGCAGGTGCCACGCCGCGGCTACGTGCCCTCGCTGGCATGTGCGAAGTGCCGGACCGTCGCGCGGTGCAGGCATTGTGCGGGACCGCTGTCACTGCCGGAGCGGGGCGGCGAGGGCGCGGTGTGCCGCTGGTGCGGCAGGCATGATCCGATGTTGCGCTGCACGCGCTGCGGCTCGGGTGCGGTGCGGGCGGTGGTCGTCGGCGCCCGCCGCACCGCCGAGGAACTCGGCCGGGCGTTCCCCGGGCAGTCGGTGATCACGTCGTCGGGGGAGTCGGTCGTCGCGACGGTCGGCGACGGCCCGGCACTCGTGGTCGCCACCCCCGGGGCAGAACCCGCCGCCCCCCAGGGTTACGGCGCCGCGCTGCTGCTGGACAGCTGGGCGCTGCTGGGCCGCCAGGACTTGCGCGCCGCGGAGGACACGCTGCGGCGGTGGCTGTCGGTGGCCACGCTGGTCCGCCCGCGCGGCGACGGCGGCGTGGTCGTCGTGGTCGCCGAGACGTCGCTGCCGACCGTGCAGGCGCTCATCCGCTGGGATCCGGTCGGTCACGCCGAACTGGAACTCGATTCCCGCGCCGAGGTGGGTCTGCCGCCGAGCTCGCACATGGCCGCGCTCGACGGCATGCCGCCTGCGGTGACTGCGCTGCTGGAGGAGGCCGACTTCCCGGCGGGGACCGACGTGCTCGGGCCGGTCGAGCTGCCGCCCGGTGTGCGCCGGCCGGCGGGCCTGCCCGCGGGCGTGGAGGTGATCCGGATGCTGGTGCGCGTCGATCGTGGCCGTGGCCACGAACTGGCCGCCGCGCTGCGCCGGGCGATCGGCGTGCAGAGCGCGCGGCGCGAACACGAGCCGGTTCGGGTGCAGATGGACCCGTTGCACATAGGGTGAGTCGCACGCGGCGTGTCACGCCGGACGGGAGGTTCTCATGCGGCGGCCGATCGCATGGCTGATCACCCTGGGAGTCATCGCGATCGGGTTGCTCTGGCCACTCCTGCTGGAGGCCGGCGGCGGTGGCGGCCAGGTCGACGATCCGGTGGTGTTCAGCGACTACCGCGCCGAGTACACCGTCGCCGCCGACGGCACCCTGTATGCCACCGAGATCATCACCGCCGACTTCCCCGGCGGGCGGCACGGCCTGTTCCGGTACTGGGACGTCGGCAACCGGAACAGCCCGCACGTGCGGCAGATACCGGAGGTCACGTCGATCATCCTCGACGGCGCCCCCGCGAGCTACCGGATGCTCTGGGAGAGCGGCGACCGGTTCCGGGTGGCCAAGATCGGCGACGCCGACATCACGCTCGACGCAGGCGCGCACGTCTTCGAGATCCGCTACGCGATCCCCGGTGTGCTCGACCCCGGATCGACGGGCGCGGACCGGACGTTCGCCGCGACCACCGGTGAGCCCAACTCACGTTCGGCGTTCTACTGGAACGTCATCGCGCCGGCGTGGAACAACACCATCGAGCGGGCCGAGATCTCGGTGCGACTGCCCGGGCCGGTCACCGGGGCGCAGTGCAGTGTCGGGGTGGGCGTCGGTCAGGCCTGCCGCGACCTGGCGGTCGTCGGTGACACCGTGACCCTTCGGGCGCTGAACCTCGAGCCGGGCACGCCGGTGACGCTGCGCGCGGGCGTCGACGTCGCGCCGCCCGCCCGTGCCGAACTCCCGTGGAACTACCACTGGGACCGCATCTTCGGACGCTCGCTCAGCACTGCTGCCTGGGTCGCCGCGCTGACCGGACTGGGTGCCGCAGCCGGCTGGTTCTGGTCACGCAGGACACGCGAGACGCCGCCGGGGTTCCCCCTGCAGTACGCGCCGCCGCCGGGTCTCGGGCCGGTGCAGGTGGAGTACATCCGCACCGAGGGCGTCCCCAAACACGGGTTGACGGCGACGCTGTTCCACCTGGCCGACCGCGGTCTGGTCGACCTGCGGCAGGTCAACGCCGACCAGTGGAACGTGCGGGGGGTTGCCGAACGCGGCGCCTGGGCCGACGTCGACCCGGTGAGTGTCGCGGTCGGATCGGCGCTCAAGGTGACGTCGCCCGGATCGGAGTTCGAGGCCAAGAAGGCCGTCTCCGCGGGCAAGAAGCTCGAGAAGGCCAAGAAGGAGATGGCCGACGCGGTCGAGAAGTGGGCGTTCGACGGCGGGCTGCTGGTGAAGCAGAAGAAAGAGCTGTGGGCCACGGCCGCCAGCGGTTTCGCATTCGTCCTCGCCGTGTGCGGGTTCTTCCGCTGGGGCTTCCCGGCCACCATGTGGGGGCTGCCGTTCGCCGCGTTCTTCCTGTTGTCACTGCAGTCGTGGAGGAAAGGGGTGGGCACCCGGCGTACCGCCGCCGGTCGCGAACTGTGGTCACAGGCGGGCGGATTCCACCGGATGCTGGCCACCGACTCGGCCGAGACCCGGTTCGACTTCGCCGCACGAAAGGACCTCTACACCGCCTACATGCCGTTCGCGGTCGCCGCGGGCGCCGCGGCGCTGTGGGCGGCGAAGTATCAGACCACCATGGGAATGCCTGCGCCGCAACCGGACTGGTACAACTCGTCGTCGTCGACGGGTTCTGCGTTCACCGGCTCCGCCGGCGGCGGCTTCGACAGCTTCGAGTCGGCGCTGTCGTCGTCGATCGGGGCCTACACTGCCTCGCAGGCGTCGTCGTCGTCGAGTAGCGGCAGCAGCAGCTCCGGCGGTGGAGGCGGCGGCGGTGGCGGCGGCGGGGGCGGAGGAGGAGGCGGCTCGTGGTGAGATTCCTGCTCGTCCTGATCCTGGTGCTGGCCGTCGCGGTGCTGGTGGGATTCGTGATGGGCTACAACCGGCTTCGGGCCGCCGACGTCCGCGTCGCCGAGGCTCTCGCCGGCATCGACGTGGAGCTGACCCGGCGGGCCTCGCTGATCCCCGGCCTGGTGCACACCGTCACGACGTTCGCGGCGCACGAGAAGGCGATCCTCGACCACGTCACCGCGGCGCGCGCGGCACTGACGGCGGCCACCGGCAGCACGTCGGTGACCCAGCGCAGCACGGCCGAACGCGATCTCGACACCGCGGTGCGCGAAGTGGTCGCACTGGGACAGAACTATCCGCAGCTCTCGTCGTCGGGCAATTTCCTGCAACTGCAGGAGAACCTCGCCGACACCGAGAACAAGCTGGCGTTCGCGCGCCAGTACTACAACGATGCGGTGGCCACACTGAACCGGCTGGCCACCACCATCCCGTGGATGTTCGTCGCGCCGCTCGCGGGCACCACCGCGCGCGAGTACTACCAGACGCCGAGATGAGCCGGCACTTCCCTAGACTGTCGCGGTGCGCATCGTCTTCGCCGGCACCCCGGATCCAGCCGTGCCGTCGTTGCGACGGTTGCTCGCCTCCCCGCGTCACGAGGTGATCGCCGTGCTCACCCGCCCGGACGCCGCCTCGGGCCGGCGCGGGAAGCCCTCGCCGTCGCCGGTCGCCGAGGTGGCGCTGGAACACGGCGTACCGGTGCTGCGCCCACAGCGGCCCAACTCCGAGGAGTTCGTCGCCGAACTGAGCGCCCTGCAGCCGGACTGCTGCGCGGTGGTCGCCTATGGCGCACTGCTGCGCGAGCCGCTGCTGGCCGTGCCCGCGCACGGCTGGATCAATCTGCACTTCTCCCTGCTGCCCGCGTGGCGGGGCGCCGCGCCCGTGCAGGCCGCGATCGCCGCGGGCGACACGGTGACCGGCGCAACCACCTTCCTGATCGAGCCTGCGCTGGATTCCGGACCGGTCTACGGGGTGGTCACCGAGACCATTCGGCCCACCGACACCGCCGGTGCGCTCCTCGAACGCCTCGCGGTGTCGGGCGCCGCCCTGCTGGAGACCACTCTCGACGGCATCGCCGACGCCACTTTGACCGCGGTGCCGCAGCCCTCCGACGGGGTGACGGTGGCGCCGAAGATCACCGTGGACGAGGCGCGGGTGCGCTGGGATCTGCCCGCCCACGCCGTCGACCGCAGGATCCGCGCGGTCACGCCGAATCCCGGCGCTTGGACCATGATCGGTGACCTCCGGGTCAAGGTGGGGCCCGTCTCGATCGCGGAGGCGGAGGTGGAGGCGCTCGCGCCCGGCGAGATCCGAGTATCGCGGGACGGCGTGCTGGTGGGCACCGGGTCGGCGGCCGTCCGGCTGGACCGGATCCAGCCCCCGGGCAAGAAGATGATGAGCGCCGGCGACTGGGCCAGGGGCGCCCGCCTCGACGGGTCGGTCCGCGCGCAATGACCCGCCCGAAGAACACCAAGCGGCCCCGCCGGACTCCGCTCGATCCGGCTCGCCGGGCCGCCCTCGACGTCCTGCGGGCGGTGTCGGAGCGCGACGCGTACGCCAACCTGGCGTTGCCCGCCATGCTGCGGGAACGCGGGATCACCGGCCGCGACGCCGCTTTCGCGACCGAACTGACCTACGGCGCCTGTCGCACCCGCGGCCTGCTCGACGCCGTGATCGAGCACGCGGCCGGCCGGCCGGTCGACCGCATCGACCCGATGCTGCTCGACCTGCTGCGGCTGGGCGCCTACCAGCTGCTGCGCACCCGGGTGGAACCGCATGCCGCGGTGTCCACCACCGTCGAACAGGCGGGCATCGAATTCGACACGGCGCGAGCCGGTTTCGTCAACGGTGTGCTGCGCACCATCGGTAGGCGCGACGAACAGTCCTGGCTCGCCGAACTCGCGCCGTCCGCGGACGCCGACCCCGTCGGCCACACGGCGTTCGTGCACGCCCACCCGCGCTGGATCGCGCAGGCGTTCAGCGATGCGCTCGGTGCGGACGCCGGACAGCTCGACGCGGTACTCGGGGCGGACAACGATCGACCGGTGGTGCACCTGGCGGCCCGCCCGGGTGTGCTCGGCGCCGACGCGCTGGCCGAAGCCGTCGGCGGCACCGTCGGCCGCTACTCGCCGTACGCCGTGCACCTGCCCGGCGGCGACCCCGGCGCCCTGCAACCTCTGCGCAACGGCACCGCCCTGGTGCAGGACGAGGGCAGTCAACTGGTGGCGCTGGCCCTGACACGGGCTCCGGTCGACGGCGACACCGGCCGCTGGCTCGACCTGTGCTCGGGACCGGGCGGGAAGACCGCGATGCTGGCGGCCATCGGCGCCGAATCGGGCGCCCGGGTGACGGCCGTCGAACCCGCACCCGCCCGCGCCGACATGGTGCAGCAGAACACCCTCGGCCTGGGGGTCGACGTGGTGCGCGCCGACGGCCGCGACAGCGGGCTGACGCCCGGGTTCGACCGGGTGCTGGTCGACGCGCCGTGCACCGGCCTCGGCGCGCTGCGCCGCAGGCCCGAGGCACGCTGGCGCAGGCAGCCCGGCGACGTGCCCCCGCTGGCGAAACTGCAGCGTGAACTCCTCGCCGCGGCGATCGCGCTCACCCGCCCGGGCGGTGTGGTGCTCTACGCCACCTGCTCGCCGCACCTGGCCGAGACGGTGGGCGTGGTGGCCGACGCGCTGCGGCGCCACCCGGTCACCGCGCTGGACACCCGGCCGCTGTTCGCAACGGGCCGCGAGCCGCTGCCCGACCTCGGCGACGGCCCGTACGTCCAGCTGTGGCCGCACCGGCACGGCACCGACGCGATGTTCGCCGCGGTGCTGGAAGTAGGGTGAAATCCATGCCGGAGCAACCGATGATCGCGCCGTCGATCCTGGCCGCCGACTTCGCCCGACTGGCCGATGAGACCGCCGTCGTGACGGGTGCCGACTGGCTGCACGTCGATGTGATGGACAACCACTTCGTGCCGAACCTGACGCTCGGCCTGCCGGTGGTGGAGTCGCTGCTCAAGGTCACCGACATCCCGATGGACTGCCATCTGATGATCGAGGACCCGGACCGCTGGGCGCCGCCGTACGCGGAGGCCGGCGCGTACAACGTGACGTTCCACGCCGAGGCGACGGACAACCCGGTGGGCGTGGCCCGCGACATCCGCGCCGCGGGCGCGAAGGCCGGACTCTCCGTCAAGCCGGGCACACCGCTGGAGCCGTACCTGGAGATCCTGCGCGACTTCGACACCCTGCTGGTGATGTCCGTCGAGCCCGGTTTCGGCGGCCAGAAGTTCATCCCCGAGGTGCTCGTGAAGGTCGCCACCGCGCGCCGGCTCGTCGACGCGGGCGAGTTGACGATCCTGGTCGAGATCGACGGCGGCATCAACGCCGACACGATCGAGGCGGCCGCCGAGGCCGGGGTGGACTGCTTCGTCGCCGGGTCCGCGGTCTACAGCGCCGACGATCCCGCGGCCGCCGTGGCGTCGCTGCGCCACCGGGCCGCAGGGGCATCCCGACACCTGGTGCTGTGACCCCCGAGGCCGCGATGCGGCTCGCCGTCGAACATGCCGACCGCGTCAAGGGCACCACCTACCCGAACCCGCCGGTCGGTGCGGTGATCCTCGACGCGGACGGCGAGGTCGCCGGCGTGGGCGCCACCGAGCCGCCGGGTGGGCCGCACGCCGAGGTGGTCGCGCTGCGGCGGGCCGGTGCCCGGGCGGCGGGCGGTACCGCGGTCGTCACGCTGGAACCCTGCAACCATCAGGGCCGCACGCCGCCCTGCGTGGACGCGTTGCTGGCGGCCGGGGTGGCCGCGGTCGCGTTCGCGGTCGCGGACCCGAACCCGGTGGCGGCCGGGGGAGCGGAACGGCTCGCCGCGGCCGGTGTCGACGTAGCGACCGGGGTGCTCGCCGACGTCGTCGCCGGTGGACCGCTGCGGGAGTGGCTGCACAAACAGCGGACCGGCCGCCCGCACGTCACGTGGAAGTTCGCCGCCAGCATCGACGGCCGCAGCGCCGCGGCCGACGGCAGCAGCCAGTGGATCACCGGTGAGGCGGCCCGCGCGGACGTGCACCGCAGGCGGGCTCGCGCGGACGCCATCGTGGTGGGCACCGGCACGGTGTTCGCCGACGATCCCGCGCTGACCGCCCGCAGGCCCGACGGCAGCCTGGCCGACCGGCAACCGCTGCGCGTCGTCGTCGGGGTGCGGGAGATCTCCTCCGAGGCGCGGGTGCTCGACGACGACTCGAGAACGATGGTGATTCGCACCCGTGACCCGCACGAGGTGATCCGCGCCCTCTCTGACCGCACCGACGTCATCCTGGAGGGCGGGCCGACCCTGGCCGGCGCCTTCCTACGGGCCGGCGTCGTCGACAGGATCCTGGCCTACATGGCTCCGATCCTGCTGGGCGGGCCGATCACCGCCGTCGACGACGTCGGTGTGCCGACCATCACGGCGGCCCGCAGGTGGCGATTCGACGGCACGGACGCCGTCGGGCCTGACCTGCTGGTGAGCTTGATCCCGGCCTGATTCTCCGCCGTCTATCCCGCCGGACTGTGGGCCATATCGCCCTCGACGCGCGGCCACGGCAACTAAATGAGGTGCGACTCTCGGTACACTCGTACCAGAGCGCTGTCACCGACGACCCACGCGCTGGTGACCCCGAGCAAAGGACTTGAGCGTGACTGCACTGCAGGACTGGCTCAGCATTCCGACCGTGACACCGCATTCTGTGCGGACCTTCGTCTTCGCGCCCCTCCGCGGCGTCCTGCCCGGCAAAAAGGAAGACCGCACCGAGCCGACGCTGTTGCGCCCCGGCCTCGAACGCTGCTGAGTCAGTCGGCCCGGTGCCGGCCCAGTTGCGGCTCCGCACCCGCGGTGGCCGGGTCGCTGAACGCCGGCTCGTCGGCAGGGGGCGGCGCCGGCTCCGCTTCGCCCGTCTCGTCGGCGTGCTGGTGGCGGCCCGCGATCAGCAGACCGAGCAGGGCGCCGATGATGCAGACGACGGCCGTCGCCAGGAAGATGTCGTGGAACTGCATCACGTACGCCTCGAGCGTCGCCTTGGTGTAACGGGTGGCCTGGGCGAGCGCCTGCTCTCTGGGCGAGCTCACGACGGGCTGCGGCAGCTCGGCCAGGCGCTGGGCCAGCGCCTGGTTGAACCGGTAGAGGCCCCACGCCGACAGCGCGGCGATGCCGACGAGCATGCCGATCATGCGTGCCACCACCACCGCGGCCGACGCGATGCCGTGCTGGGCGGCCGGCACCACCCGCAGCGTCGCAGAGGTCAGCGGCCCGATCACCAGGCCCAGTCCGACACCGGCGATCGCGAGGTCGGTGTCGAGCACCGGCAGTGACACGAAGCCGAGGTCGTGGCGCGCCGAGAACAGGTCCACCGGCCACTTCGAGATCAGGAAGAAGCCGCCTGCGGCGATCACCAGGCCGGCGAACGCCACGATCCGGTCACCGACCCGGCTGGCGATCCACCCGCCCAGCAGGGCGCCGACGGGAAGCGCGATCAGGAATCGGAGCAGCAGGAACGCGGCCTCGTTCTGGGACTGGCCGAGCACGCCCTGCCCGAACAACTCGACGTTGACCAGCGTCACCATCAGCGCTGCGCCCGCCGTCAGGGACGCCCCGAGTGCGGCCAGGAACGGCCGGAACCGCACCCCGGCCGGTTCGATCAGCCTGGTGCGGGCGAACCGCTCCCAGACGAAGAAGCCGACGGCGACCACCGCGGCGGCGATCAAAAGCGGCGCTCCGTAGTCGGGCAGGATCTTCTTGCCGTCCGGCGCGGGGTTGTAGAGCCCGATGACCACCAGGCCGAGCGTGACGGCGAGCAGCACACCGCCGAACACGTCGACCTTCTGCGGCTCGTCGGTCTGTGCGCGCCCGGGCAGGCTGAAGTGGATCATCACCATCGCGATGACCGCCAGCGGCACGTTGACCCAGAAGACCGCCTGCCAGTGGTGGAACGCCCAGACCATGGCGATGCCGTACACCGGGCCCAGCACGGCGCCGAGTTCCTGGGCGGCGCCCACTCCGCCGAGCACGGCCGCGCGTTGGCGGCTGGCCCACAGGTCGGCGGCCAGCGCGAGGGTCACCGGCAGCAGTGCGCCGCTGGCGGCGCCCTGGATGGTGCGGCCGACGACCATCACCACGAGGTCGGTCGACATCGCGGTGATCACCGACCCGACCGCGAAGCCGGCGAGGCTCACCTGCAGCATCAGCTTGCGGCCGAACCGGTCGGAGGCCCGGCCGAGCAGCGGCATCGCGGCGATGTAGCCCAGCAGGTACCAGGTGATGATGGGCGTCACCCGCTGGATCTGATTGATCGCGATCCCGACGTCCATCATGATGTCGCGGATGATGGTGATCACGACGTAGGTGTCGAGCGCGCCCAGCAGCACCGCGAGGCTGCCTGCGCTCAGCGCGATCCCGCGGCTGCGCACCGTCGTTCTGGGCGTGGCTTCCACCGAAGGAGAAGTCATCACACCGCGGGCTTGGTGACGGTGACCGGCTTACCCCAGTCGGTGAACGTCATCGTGATGCTCACGCCGTCCTTGGGTTCCAGCCGGGCCTGCACCAGTTCCTTCTTGTCGTTCTCCGCGATCCACGCGGTGGCGGGCACCTGGCCGGTGGCGCCGAGCTGCGGGGCGATCGAGTTCACGGCCTCGGCGCTGACCGTGCCGGTCACCCGCACGGTGTCGGTGCCTGCGATGTTCTCGCGGCCGTCGGCCTTGGCGTCGGTGAAGTTGGCGAGCAGGTTGGCCAGACCGCGGTTCGGGTCGAGGATCGCCGAGACGTCGAAGATGTCGGCGGCCGGACCGAAGTCCTGCAGACCGCTGCCCGGCGTGAGCGCGGCGTAGAGGGTGCCGTCGACGACGGCGAACTGCACACCTTCGAGGCGCTGACCCATCAGGGCGAGGTTCGTGGTGCCCTGCGCGGCCACCGCCGGGGTGTTGGTCAGATCGCCTTCGAGCGTCTCGATCGGCAGCTCCGGGATCTCGCCCGTGGTCGAGAGCTGCAGGTGCGCACTCTGGTTTTCCCGGGTGGTCTTCGCGGAGTCCTGCAGCAGCGTCGTCGCATCGGGCAGCGGTTCGCTCGACTGTTCCGGCGACGACGAACAGCCGGTCACCACCAGTGCGGTGGCGAAAAGGATTGCGATGAAGGCATGCAGGGCATGGCGTGGGCGCAGACGCATGACTTGCATCGTAGAGGTTCGCGTCGCGGCGACGAGTTTGCCGCCCGCAGCGGCGATCCGCCGGCGCACCGGAATAGGCTGGTCGACGTGTTCACAGGAATCGTCGAAGAGGTGGGCGAGGTCGTCGACAAACAGGACCTCGGTGACGCCGCCCGGCTGGTCATCCGCGGTCCGGTCGTCACGTCGGACGCCGGCCACGGCGACTCGATCGCCGTCAACGGGGTGTGCCTGACAGTGGTCGACGTGCTGGCCGACGGAGCGTTCTCCACCGATGTGATGGGCGAGACCCTCAACCGGTCCAGCCTGCGCGACATCGCCAAGGGCAGCCGGGTCAACCTGGAGCGCGCCGCGGCGGTCAACAGCCGGCTCGGCGGACACATCGTGCAGGGCCACGTCGACGGCACCGGGCATGTGATTGCGCGCACACCGTTCGAGCACTGGGAGGTGATGCGGGTCGGCCTGCCCGAGTCGCTGTCCCGCTACGTCGTCGAGAAGGGGTCGATCACCGTCAACGGGGTGTCGCTGACCGTGTCCGGCCTGGGAGACGACTGGTTCGAGGTGTCGCTGATCCCGACCACCCGGGAATTGACGACACTCGGCACCGCGGGCATCGGTGACCCGGTCAACCTGGAGGTCGACATCATCGCCAAGTACGTCGAACGACTGATGGGTCCCACGGCGGGCTAGCTGGCAATAATCGCCGCCTGCGAGTGGTTCATACTGATGATGTGGACCCGGTCTCCGAACTGATAGACCGAGGTCCTGGATCCGGTGAAGGTGGCAGCAGATGACCAGGCTCGACTCTGTCGAACGGGCGATCGCCGATATCGCCGCGGGTAAGGCCGTGGTCGTGATCGACGACGAGGACCGCGAGAACGAAGGCGACCTCATCTTCGCCGCCGAGAAGGCCACTCCCGAACTCGTCGCGTTCATGGTCCGCTACACCTCGGGCTACCTGTGCGTGCCGCTGAGCGGCGAGGTCTGCGACCGGCTCGGCCTGCTGCCGATGTACGCGGTCAACCAGGACAAGCACGGCACCGCGTACACCGTCACGGTGGACGCGAAAGTCGGTGTCGGAACCGGTATCTCGGCCTCCGACCGGGCGACGACGATGCGTGCGCTCGCCGACCCGGCCGCCGTCTCCGAAGATTTCACCAAGCCGGGCCATGTGGTTCCGCTGCGCGCCAAGGACGGTGGCGTGCTGCGCCGGCCGGGGCACACGGAGGCCGCGGTCGATCTGGCGCGGCTGGCGGGGCTGCAGCCCGCGGGGGCGATCTGCGAGATCGTCAGCCAGAAAGACGAGGGCGCGATGGCGCAGACCGACGAGCTGAGGGTCTTCGCCGACGAGCACGAGCTCGCGCTGATCTCGATCGCCGATCTGATCGAGTGGCGGCGCAAGCACGAGAAGCACATCGTCCGCATCGCCGAGGCCCGCATCCCGACCCGGCACGGTGAGTTCCGTGCCGTCGGCTACACCAGCATCTACGAGGACGTCGAACACGTGGCGCTGGTCCGCGGCGATGTGGCAGGCCCGCACGGCGACGGTCACGACGTGTTGGTCCGGGTGCACTCCGAATGCCTGACCGGTGACGTGTTCGGCTCCCGGCGCTGCGACTGCGGGCCGCAACTGGACGCCGCCATGGCGATGGTGGCCCGCGAGGGCCGCGGCATCGTGCTGTACATGCGTGGCCACGAGGGCCGCGGCATCGGGCTGATGCACAAGCTGCAGGCCTATCAGTTGCAGGACGCCGGCGACGACACCGTCGACGCGAACCTCAAGCTCGGCCTGCCCGCCGACGCGAGGGACTACGGCATCGGGGCGCAGATCCTCGTCGACCTGGGCGTGCGGTCGATGCGGCTGCTGACCAACAACCCCGCCAAGCGCGTCGGCCTGGACGGCTACGGGTTGCACATCATCGAGCGGGTGCCGCTGCCGGTGCGGGCCAACTCCGAGAACATCCGGTATCTGATGACCAAACGCGACCGCATGGGCCACGACCTGATCGGCCTGGACGACTTCGAAGAGGCGCACACGATGGACGGCTACGACGAGGCGGTGTACCTGCTCGGCGACCGCCGCCCGCCCGCTGCCGACCCACGCGATTCCGGCGGCGCCCTGTGAGCCCGGCGGCCGGGGTCCCAGACCTGCCGAAGCTCGACGCGTCGGACATCACGCTGGCGATCGTCGCGAGTACCTGGCACCAGCAGATCTGCGACGCGCTGCTCGACGGCGCCCGCAAGGTCGCCGCCGAAGCCGGGATCGACGACCCCACGGTGGTGCGCGTGCTCGGCGCGATCGAGATACCGGTGGTGACACAGGCTTTGGCCGAGAGTCATGACGCGGTGGTGGCGCTCGGCGTGGTGATCCGCGGCCAGACACCGCATTTCGACTACGTGTGCGATGCGGTGACCCAGGGACTGACCCGGGTGTCACTCGATGCGTCGACCCCGGTCGCCAACGGGGTGCTGACCGTGAACACCGAGGACCAGGCGCTCGACCGGGCGGGCCTGCCGTCCTCGACCGAGGACAAGGGTGCGCAGGCCGCCGCGGCGGCGCTGTCGACCGCGCTGACCTTGCGTGAGCTGCGCGGGCGGTCATGAGCGACGCGACCGGTGACGAGGTCGAGGTCGAGGTGCGGCCCCATCTGACGCCGTATTTCGCCTATGCGGCCGCGGCGATCATCGTCGCCGCGCACGTCACCGTCGGCCTGCTGCTGAAGGTGAGCTCGACCGGGGTCATCTTCCAGACCGCCGACCAGGTGGCGATCGCCCTGCTCGGCGTCGTGATCGGCGGGGTGGTGCTGCTCTTCGCCAGACCTCGGCTGCGCGTCGGTGCTTCCGGCATCGCGGTGCGTAACCTGTTGGCCTACAAGCTCATCCCGTGGTCCGACGTGGTGGGTGTGTCGTTCCCGGTGGGTGCCCGGTGGGCCCGGATCGACCTCCCGGACGACGAGTACATCCCCGTCATGGCCATCCAGGCGATCGACAAGGGGCGCGCTGTCGACGCGATGGACCGGGTGCGTGCCGCACTGTCGCGCCACCGGCCCGACATCACGTCACGCTGAGCGCCATCGCGAACTCGGGGCGTGACTTCTCCGCCGTCACCGACTTCACCGTGAATCCCACGCTCTCGTAGACGCTGCGTGCCACCGAGTTGTCGGCGGCCACCCGCAGTGTCACCGTGCGGGCGCCCTGACTGCTCGCCCAGTCGACCGCGGCCTCGACCAGGGGGCGGGCCAGGCCGTATCCGCGTGCCTCCGGGTCGAGCCACAACGAGTACAGGTACACGGTGTCGACGCTCTCCTTCTGCGCGCCGATCAGGCCGACCGGACGGTCGTCGACGAATGCGGCGAACTGCGCGTGGTCACGCAGCCGGCGCCGCCACTGCGCCGCGGTGAACGCCGACTCGTTGACGAACTGCGGGTCGTCGGAACCCAACGAATCGGTGAGCGCCCGCAACCGGATCACGGCGAACGTGCGCCAGTCGGATTCGGCGAGCCTGGCCACCCGTGATCCACTCACCGGAGCACACCTCGAGTCGCTGCGCTCCTGCTCACCGGGCGTCGCCCATCACCAGCCCTTCGCGACGCGGATCGGCGCCGCCGGTCAGGCCCGACTGGTCCCGCACGATCGCGGACAGCCCACTCGACTGGTCGGCCAGGTCGACGTCGTGGCCGAGCTTGCGCAGGCCCTGCACCAGCGGGTCGTCGTCGCCGTCGTTGGCCGTGTTGATGTTCGGATGCTCGCCGCCGACATTGGTTTTCGGCGTGTTCGCCGCCCCGAAGTCGACCATTCCGACCGCCTGCTGCGGATCGAGGCCCCAGTCGGTCATGCCGACGACGGTCTTCACGACGAACTGGATGATCACGGAGCCGCCGGGGGAGCCGAGCACGGCGTACAACGGGCCCCGTGCCCCCGGCGCACCACCGCCTTCGTCGAACACCAGCGTCGGGGCCATCGTGCTGCGCGGCCGCTTACCGGGCTGGATACGGTTGGCGACCGGCGCGCCGTCGGGACCGGCGGGCTCCGCCGAGAAGTCGGTGAGCTGGTTGTTGAGGATGAAGCCGTCGACCATGTGGAACGAGCCGAACGCCGACTCCACCGTGGTGGTCAGCGATGCGGCGTTGCCGAACGAGTCGACCACGCTGATCTGGCTGGTGCCGTGCTCCGGTGTGGGCGGCACCGGCGAGGTCTTCGGGCCGAACTCGCCGGGCTTGGCGGTGCCCATCGTCCGCTGCTCGGAGATCAGGGCCGCGCGTCCGGCGAGGTAGTCGCTGTTGAGCAGGGTGTTCGGCGTGCCGCCCGGCAGCGGGACGAATTCGGTGTCGGCGACGTACTTGTCGCGATCGGCGTAGGCCAGCCGCTCGGCCTCGGAGATCAGGTGGACACCCATCACCGTCGGCCGGCCGCCGTTGAGGTCGAGGTCGGTGGGCTTGTGGTCGCCCATCGAGAAGCGCTCCAGCATGCCGAGGGTGGCCAGCACCGCGATGCCGCCCGAGGACGGTGGCGGCATCCCGCACACCTCCCGGCCGCGGTACGACTTGCACAGCGGCTCACGCATTTTCACCGTGTAGCCGGAGAGGTCCTGCGCGGTCATCAGGCTGGGGGTGCGGCCGCCCGCGGTGTCCGCGGCGGCTTCCACGATCGCCTGGGCGATCGGTCCGCTGTAGAACGCCTGCGCCCCGTCGGTGGCCAGGGCGCCCAAAGTCTTGGCGTATGCCGGGTTCGTCAGCCTGGTGCCCGCGGTCTTGGGGCTGCCGTCGGCGTTGAGGAAGTAGGCGGCGGCCTCGGGGTCGACCCGCAGTTCCTTGGCGACGTCGGCGATGGCCGCGGCCAGCCGGGGGCTGATGTCGAAACCGCGGTCGGCCAGCCCCACGGCGGGCTGGAACAGGTCACGCCAGGTGGACTTGCCGTGCTCCCGATGGGCGTCCTCGAGCATCCGCACGATGCCGGGCACGCCGATGGACCGGCCCGACGCCCTGGCGTCCGGCTTCGGCTCGGTGCGGTCGGTGTCGGAGATCCAGCGCAGGTAGTTCTCGGTCGCGGCGGCCGGGGCCACCTCCCGCCCGTCGTAGGCCTGCACCTTGCCCGACGCGGCGTCGAAGTAGAGCAGGAAGCCGCCGCCGCCGATGCCTGAGGCCTGGGGTTCGACCAGGCCGAGCACCGACTGCGCGGTGACCAGCGCGTCAGCCGCGGTGCCGCCGTCCCGCAGCACCCGGCAGGCCTCCTGGGTGGCCAGCGGATTGGCCGTCGCAACCGCGTAGCGCGCGGTGTGCACCGCCGTCATGTCCTTGCGGTAACCGGTGGCGACCTCGGGATTGGTGCCGAGATTCCGCGAGGTGGGAGCGTCGGGCGCGGCGGTCGGCGTCTTGGGCGCCGGTGTGCCGTTGGACACGATCTCGCACGGGCTCGCCGCGGGGGTGGGAGGGGACTCGTCGTCGCTGCCGCAGCCGGCCACGACCAGTCCGACACCCGCCAACAGGGCCGCGAGCTTCTGCGGGCATACCGGGATGCGCACCCCTCGACGTTAGCGGAGTCACACAGGTCTGCGGCAGTAACCTGGAAACCGTGCCCGATCCAGCGACGTACCGGCCCGCGCCCGGGTCGATCCCCGTCGAACCGGGTGTCTACCGCTTCCGAGACCCGCACGGCCGGGTGATCTACGTCGGCAAGGCCAAGAGCCTGCGCAGCCGGCTGAACTCTTACTTCGCCGACATCGCCGGCCTCGCGCCGCGCACCCGGCAGATGGTGACCACCGCGGCCAAGGTCGAGTGGACGGTGGTCACCACCGAGGTCGAGGCGTTGCAGCTGGAGTACCTCTGGATCAAGGAGTTCGATCCGCGGTTCAACATCCGCTACCGCGACGACAAGTCCTACCCGGTGCTGGCGGTGACCCTGAACGAGGAGTACCCGCGGCTGATGGTCTACCGCGGGCCGCGCCGCAAGGGGGTGCGGTACTTCGGGCCGTACTCTCACGCGTGGGCGATCCGGGAGACTCTCGACCTACTCACCCGGGTGTTCCCGTCCCGCACCTGCTCGGCCGGAGTGTTCAAGCGGCACAAGCAGATCGACCGGCCCTGCCTGCTCGGTTACATCGACAAGTGCTCGGCTCCGTGCGTCGGCAGGGTCAGCGCCGAGGAGCACCGCCGGATCGTGCTGGACTTCTGCGACTTCCTGGCGGGCAAGACCGACCGGCTGGCGCGTGACATGGAACACCAGATGGCCGAGGCCGCCGAGCAGCTGGACTTCGAACGCGCAGCGCGGTTGCGGGACAACATCGGCGCGCTCAAGCGGGCGCTGGAGAAGCAGACCGTGGTGTTCGGCGACGGCACCGACGCCGACCTGGTGGCGTTCGCCGACGACGAGCTCGAAGCGGCCGTACAGGTGTTCCACGTCCGTGGCGGGCGGGTGCGCGGCCAGCGCGGCTGGATCGTCGAGAAGTCCGGCGACCCAGGCGAATCCGGCGAGGAGCGGTTGGTCGAACAGTTCCTCACTCAGTTCTACGGCGATCAGGCGGAGCTGGGCGTGGCCGGCGACGGCGGCAGGGACGAGGCGACCAACCCGGTGCCACGCCAGGTGCTGGTGCCGTGCCTGCCCGACAACGCCGACGAACTGGCGGAATGGCTCTCGGGGCTGCGCGGGTCGCGGGTGTCGCTGCGGGTGCCCCAGCGCGGCGACAAGCGTGCGTTGGCCGAGACCGTCAGGCGCAACGCCATGGACGCCCTGGCGCAGCACAAGCTGAAGCGTGCCGGCGACTTCACCGCGAGAAGTGCTGCGCTGCAGAGTATCCAGGACACCCTCGGGCTCGCGGACGCACCGCTGCGCATCGAATGCGTCGACATCAGCCACGTCCAGGGCACCGACGTCGTGGCCTCACTGGTGGTGTTCGAGGACGGGCTGCCGCGCAAGTCCGACTACCGCCACTACGCGATCCGGGAGGCGGCCGGGGAGGGCCGCTCCGACGACGTGGCGTCCATCGCCGAGGTCACCCGGCGGCGGTTCTACCGTCATCTGCAGGACACCCGGCCCCCGACGGACTCACCCGAACCGGCGACAGCGCCGGAGCCGACCGACACCGCGGGCACGGGCAGGCCGCGGCGCTTCGCCTACCCGCCGAACCTCTTCGTCGTCGACGGCGGCGCACCTCAGGTGAACGCCGCGCAGGCGGTGCTCGACGACCTCGGCGTCAGTGACGTCGCCGTCGTCGGGCTGGCCAAGCGGTTGGAGGAGGTGTGGGTGCCCGCCGAACCCGACCCGGTGATCTTCCCGCGCAACAGCGAGGGGCTCTATCTGCTGCAGCGCGTCCGCGACGAGGCGCACCGATTCGCCATCGCCTATCACCGCAGCAAGCGGTCCAAGCGGATGACGGCCTCGGCTCTCGACTCGGTGCGCGGTCTGGGTGAACACCGGCGCAAGGCGCTGGTGACGCACTTCGGTTCGGTCGCCAAGTTGAAGGAGGCCACGGTCGAGGAGATCACCGCGGTGCCGGGGATCGGCGCGACGACGGCGAAGGCGGTGCTGGAGGCTCTCGGCGGCGCAGCGGCCGATTCCGCTGTGCCCACAGCCGTTGTCGAGGATGATCAGGCCAGGGCATCGGGATGACAGAGTCAGGGATGAGCGGACAACTGCAGGACGACGGGGTGGTTCACGGGTCGGGCGGGGAATCGGGCATCGACGTCGTGTTGGTGACAGGACTGTCCGGGGCGGGGCGCGGAACGGCGGCCAAGGTGCTCGAGGACCTCGGCTGGTACGTCGCCGACAACCTGCCGCCGGAGTTGATCGCGCGGATGGTCGAGCTGGGTCTGGCCGCCGGCTCCCGGATCACGCAACTGGCCGTAGTGATGGACGTGCGGTCAAGGGGCTTCACCGGCGACCTGGACTGGGTGCGCAGCGACCTGGCGACCCGCAACATCCGCCCGCGGGTGCTGTTCCTCGAGGCGTCCGACGACATCCTGGTGCGGCGCTACGAGCAGAACCGCCGGAGTCATCCGCTGCAGGGCAACCAGACCCTGGCCGAGGGCATCGCGGCCGAACGGGCACTGCTGGCCGCGGTGCGCGCGACGGCCGACCTGGTGATCGACACCTCGAAGTTGTCGGTGCCCGCGCTGCGGGAGAGCATCGAGCGGGCGTTCGGCGGCGAGACCGTCGCCCACACCAGCGTCACGGTCGAGTCGTTCGGGTACAAGTACGGACTGCCGATGGACGCCGACACGGTGATGGACGTGCGGTTCCTGCCGAACCCGCACTGGGTCGACGACCTGCGCCCGCACACCGGTCAGCACGAGGCGGTGCGCGACTACGTGCTCGGGCAGCCCGGCGCCGCCGAGTTCCTCGACACCTACCATCGATTGCTGGACGTCGTGATCGAGGGATACCGCCGGGAGGGAAAGCGTTACATGACGGTCGCCATCGGGTGTACGGGCGGCAAGCATCGCAGCGTCGCGATGGCCGAGGCGCTGGCCGGGCGGCTGCAAGGCGGTGACGGCTTGACGGTGCGGGTGCTGCACCGGGATCTGGGGCGCGAATGAGCCCGCGGATCGTCGCGCTCGGAGGCGGGCACGGCCTGTACGCGACGCTGTCCGCGGCCCGCCGCCTCAGCCATCACGTCACCGCGGTGGTCACGGTCGCCGACGACGGCGGCTCGTCCGGACGGCTGCGCAGCGAACTGGACGTGGTGCCGCCGGGCGACCTGCGAATGGCATTGGCGGCGTTGGCATCCGACACCCCGCAGGGACGGCTTTGGGCGACGATCATCCAGCACCGGTTCGGCGGCAGCGGCGCGCTGGCCGGCCACCCGATCGGCAACCTGATGCTGGCGGGGCTGAGTGAGGTGCTCGCCGATCCGGTCGCCGCCCTCGACGAGCTGGGCCGGGTGCTCGGGCTGAAGGGCCGCGTGCTGCCGATGTGCCCGATCGCGCTGCAGATCGAGGCCGACGTCGCGGGCCTGGAGTCCGATCCGCGGATGAGCCGGGTGATCCGCGGTCAGGTGGCGATCGCGACGACGGTCGGCAAGGTGCGCAGGGTCCGGCTGCTGCCCGGCGACCCGCCTGCGACCCGGCAGGCGGTGGACGCCATCATGAGCGCCGACCTGGTGGTGCTCGGTCCGGGCTCGTGGTTCACCAGCGTCATCCCGCACGTGCTGGTGCCGGAACTGGCGGCTGCGCTGCGCGCCACGTCGGCCAGGCGGGCACTGGTGCTCAACCTCGCGGCCGAGCCGGGGGAGACCGCCGGGTTCTCGGTCGAACGTCACATCCACGTGCTCGCCCAGCACGCGCCCGACTTCACCGCGCACGACATCATCGTCGACGCCACCCGGGTGCCGAGCGACCGCGAGCGTGAGCAACTCAGCCGCACCGCCACCATCCTCGAGGCCCGCGTGGAGTTTGCTGACGTGTGTAGACCTGGTACACCTTTACATGACCCGGCGAAACTGGCCGCGGCATTGGAGGGGGTCCGCTTGCGAGGGGTGGCGCCGGCCCCCAATGTGCAGATGCCGACGGTGCCCACACCGACCGTGAACAGACCGAGAGGTGACGACCCGTGGCGATGACAGCCGAGGTCAAAGACGAGCTGAGCCGATTGGTGGTCAATTCGGTGAGTGCTCGCCGCGCCGAGGTGGCCGCGCTGCTGCGCTTCGCCGGTGGGCTGCACATCGTGTCGGGGCGGGTGGTCGTCGAGGCCGAGGTGGATCTGGGCATCATCGCGCGGCGGCTGCGCAAGGACATCCACGACCTGTACGGCTACAACGCGGTGGTGCACGTGCTGTCCGCCAGCGGGATCCGCAAGGGCACCCGGTACGTCGTGCGGGTGGCCAAGGACGGAGAAGCGCTGGCCAGGCAGACAGGTCTGCTGGACCTGCGTGGACGCCCGGTGCGCGGCCTGCCCGCCCAGGTGGTCGGCGGCAGCGTCGGCGACGCCGAAGCCGCTTGGCGCGGTGCGTTTCTCGCGCACGGGTCGCTGACCGAGCCGGGTCGCTCGTCGGCGCTGGAGGTGAGTTGCCCGGGCCCCGAGGCCGCGCTGGCACTCGTCGGTGCGGCGCGCCGGCTGGGGGTGAGCGCAAAGGCCCGCGAGGTCCGGGGCAGTGACCGGGTGGTGGTGCGCGACGGCGAGGCCATCGGTGCGCTGCTCACCCGGATGGGCGCTCAGGACACCCGGTTGACGTGGGAGGAGCGCCGGATGCGGCGCGAGGTGCGCGCCACGGCGAACCGGCTGGCCAACTTCGACGACGCGAATCTGCGGCGCTCGGCACGCGCGGCGGTCGCGGCGGCCGCCCGGGTGGAGCGGGCGCTGCACATCTTGGGCGACACGGTGCCGGACCACCTGTCGGCGGCGGGCCGGTTGCGGGTGGAGCACCGGCAGGCGTCACTCGAGGAGCTCGGCCGGTTGGCCGATCCGCCGATGACGAAAGACGCTGTGGCAGGACGTATCCGACGCTTGTTGTCGATGGCCGACCGGAAGGCCAAGCAGGACGGCATTCCGGACACCGAGTCCGCGGTGACGCCGGACCTGCTCGAGGACGCCTGAGCTTCGTCGAGTAGGCAGCCAAACAAGCGTGCGCTCGCCACCGGTGTGGCATCCTGCGGAGGTGTCCGGGGGGACCCCGCCGCCAGGGGTCGTGACGTTCCTTTTCACCGATATCGAGGGTTCGACCCGTCGGTGGGAGTTCGACGCGGACGCGATGCGTGCGGATCTGGCTGCTCACGACGCGGTGTTGCGGGCGGCCATCGAGTCACACGGTGGCTTCCTCTTCAAGCACACCGGCGACGGTGTGTGCGCCGCGTTCGCCTCGCCGCAATCCGCGGTGGATGCTGCGATCGACGCGCAGCGCCTGCTGATGCTGCCGGTGCGGATGGGGCTGGCAACGGGTGAGGCCGAGGAGCGGGACGGCGATTACTTCGGCATCGCACTCAACCGGGCGTCCCGGGTGATGGCCGCCGGTCACGGGGGACAGGTACTACTGGCCGACTCGACCGCGGCGTTGCTCTCGGGTGTGGAGTCGGTGGATCTCGGCCCGCACCGATTGCGCGATGTGGCGCAACCGATCACGCTGTATCAGCTGTCTGCGCCCGGCCTGCGGACGGACTTCCCGCCGCTGCGGACACTCGAGATCAGATCGGGGAATCTGCGGGTGGCGGCCACGAGTCTGATCGGGCGTGCAGGCGAAGTGAGCGACATCGTGTCCGCGGTGCGCACGCACCGGTTGTTGACGCTGACAGGTGTCGGCGGCATCGGGAAGACCCGGCTGGCGATCGAGGTCGCGACAGCCCTCGCCGACGAATATGCGGACGGGATATGGCTTCTCGAGTTGGCGGCGGTGACGGACCCCGCGTCGGTGCCGGACGCGGTCGCCGCGGTGCTGGGCATCACCCAGCAGCCGGGGAAGACGGTGAGCGAATCGGTGGCCACCGCTCTGGACGGCAGGAAACGGCTGCTGGTGTTCGACAACTGCGAGCACGTCGTGGACGCCGCGGCCGAGCTCGTCGCGGCGATTCTCGCGCGGTCGGCGACCGTGGGCATCCTCGCCACCAGCCGCGAGGGGCTGGGTCTGGCCGACGAACGACTCAGGCGCGTCCAGTCGTTGGATGTCGACGCCGCGGTGAGGCTGTTCACGGAGCGCGCGGAGAGCATCTGCGCCAACGAGCTCCCGGCGGTGCGGGACGTCTGCCTGCGGCTCGACGGCATCCCGTTGGCGATCGAGTTGGCGGCCTCCCGGATGACGTCCATGTCGGTGAGCGAGGTGCGGGACCGGCTCGATCACCGCTTCAAGCTGCTGGTCGGCTCCAGGAGGGGGGTGGAGCGTCATCAGACGCTGAGGCACGCGGTCGCCTGGTCGTTCGGACTCCTCGACGAACCGGAGAAACTGCTGCTCGAGCGGTGCTCGGTGTTCGCGGGTGGGTTTGATCTCCAGAGTGCCTGCGCGGTAGGCGGTCTCGGTGGGGACGAGTATGCGACGCTCGATCTGCTCGACGCGTTGGTGAGGAAGTCGCTGCTGGTCGTCGCGAAGTCGTCGACGGCCCGCACCCGGTACTCGATGCTGGAGACGATTCGCCAGTACGCCGAGGACGAATTGGTGGCGCGGGGATCGGCGGACGAAGTGCGCCAGGCGCATGGCCGCTACTTCGCGAGCCGCGAGACCGAGCTGCTCGACCTGTGGGACAGCCCGCGGCAACGTGAGGCCTACGCGTGGATGCTCGACGAGTTGCCGAACCTGCGGACGGCGTTCCGGACGGCGGCCGACAACGACGACCTCGACACCACCGCGGCGATCATCGCGCTGGCGGGCTTTCTCGGGCTCTGGGTGGAGATCTACGAGCCTGCCGCCTGGGCCGAGGAGATCATCGGCGCGGCGGAGAGTGTGCACCATCCGCGGCTCGCGGAGCTGTATCTGGTCGCGACGATGTGTCAGTTCGCCGGACGCGTCGAGGACGGTATCCGCTACATCGAAGCCAGCCATTCCGCGATGCCCGAGGACGGCGACCGGATGGCGCTGAGCCTCATGCCTCTGCTGGATTCGATATACCTGGCCATCGGACGGCCCGACCTGTGGGCCGAGCGATGTCGTGCCAGGCTCGCGTCCAGCCGTGACACCCTGACCTTCGTCAGAGCCAACCTGGTGATGGCGCTGATGGCAATGGAGGAGCATGCCGAAGCGATTGCGATGGCCGACGGTCTGATCGAGGCCGCGGATGCTGCGGACAACCCGGCCGCGCTGTCCTTCGCGTTGCTTGCTTATGGCACCGCGCTTCGCGACGCCGAGCCCGCGATCTCGCTCACTGCGGTGCGGCGCGGATTGCAGGTAGCTCAGGACAACCGGATCAGGGCCGTCGAATCCGTTCTGGCCATGAGCATGTGCAAGTATGAGGCCGACAGCGGCGATCCCGTCGCGGCCCTCGACAGCGCGCACATCGCGATTCGCAACTACCACGATTCGGGCAACCTCAGCGTGGTCGGTGTCCCGTTGGCGAATCTCGCCTACCTGCTCGACCGTCTGGGGCGCCACGAACCGGCGGCGACGATCCTCGGCTACGCCTACACGCCGATGGCGGTCGTCACGATTCCCGGCCTGGACGACACGATCACCCACCTTCGCGGTGTTCTGGGCGATGCGACGTATGAAGCGTTGTCCCGTGACGGCGAGGCGATGACGATGGCCACCATCACGGCATTCGCGTACGAGCAGATCGACCACGCCCGTGCACAACTCGCGCAGACCCGCTGAACCCGCGGCTAGCAAGCTCCGTTTCAGAACGGTGGGTCGTCGGGTTGTGGTGGTGGGTCGGGCGGGGGTTGCCAGTCCGGTGGCAGCACTTCGGATTCGTAGGGTTCGTTGACCCAGCGCATGAACGGGCTCTTGGTGGGTCGGCCGCCTTTGAACAGCATGAGCATGGTGCGGTGGCGGTTGCGGTCTTTGCGGGCCTCGATCTCGCGGCGGCGGGCGCGTTCCAGGGTGCGGTGAGCCTCGTTGAGCGGGCGCAGGGCGCGGTTCTTGGCGCGGCGCCGCTCGACACGACTCGCGCGTCGGCGGGTGGGGTTGCAGCGCGTCGGCCGCGGCGGCGCACACGGACGACCCGCCAGTGCCGGGAAGAGTTCGACACCGCCGGGCACGGTGCACACCTGTCGCCCGTCGGGCGTCGTCCACACCACCGTGCCATCGGCAAGTTGCAGGTCACGCCAGCCCTGCACGAACGTCTTAGCCCGATGGTGTTGGCGACACAGGCATTTCAGGTTCTCGGGCACCGTCTTACCGCCGGCCCGCGGGTCGACGTGGTTGAACGCGACGGTGTGGTCGAGGTCGCAGCCTCGGGCGGGCCGATCACACCCGGGGAAGCGACACGTCAGATCCCGCATCCGCACGAACCGTTCCACCGCCGCCGTCGGCTGATACCGCAACCCCTGCTCAGCGGTGACGACCGGCGAGTACAGCGCCCGCAGCGTCGCTCCCTGAGCCAGCTCGCGCACCAGGTCGGCGTCGATCACCCCGAAACCCTCCAGATAACCGGGCCGATTGCCGGTACCCAGCACCGTGGACTGATCGGCGATCACATTGATCACGAACTTGGTGCCCGACGGCGCCGGCGCAGGCGCCGGGGGGTGCCGCGGGCGGCTCGACATCACCGACCTCACCCGTGTTGTCGGCGGTGGGTGTCTCCGGCCGGGCGGCGCACGCCTCGCATCGGCAGGCCAGTGGTTGTCCCTGTGCCATCGCGGCCACTGCGTCGGCGCGGCGCTGAGCGAGGGTCCGCGGATCTGACGGGCACACCCCGGTCGCGAGCGCGCCCAACGTGCGGTCGAAGATCACCGCAGTCTCGGCGTCCACCACCCCGTCGACCTTGGCCGTCCCGTCACCGACGGGAATGACATCCATGTGCCGGTGGTCTTCGGCGCGTTCACGTTCCTTGACCGCGTCGCGATCCAGGGTGCGCACCGCGGCGTCCACCGCATCGATCACCCGTTTACGCGACCAGGACTGCCACCGCGGAATCCGTTCGGCCAACTGGGAGTCGAGGGCGGCGATGATGGTGCGGTCACTGACCAACTCGCTGCGCGACAGGATGATCTGCACCGTCCGCCAGTCGATGTCACCACGGGCGAGGACCGCGGCCACCTTCGGCAACCGGCTGTCCAACGCATCGGCTTGGGCGACCAGCACGCTGGCCGCGGCCGCTGTGAGGTTCATCGCCGCCGCCACCTCCGCGCTGGTGCGTTGCAACCCGGTGACGATCATGTAGCCACAGTCGGGGTCTTCTGCCTTGGCCTCCCAGGTGCGCCGGCCCAGCAGTTCGGCGATCGCCGCCAACCGCCGCCCGACCAGCCTCGACTCCTCCCGATAGGTGTCGGTGATCGCTGCGACCACCTCACCCGTCGACACCGACTCGAACATGTGTTCGAGTATATTCGTGGCCACTGACATCGACACCCCTGCCGACGAATCTGTGGACAGACCGCGTTGCGGCAGTTCGTTACCGTGGCGGCATGGGCATCTTGCGGGTCGGCGTGGCCTTTCCCGATCCTCCGTTCAACGGCATGCCCGGTGACGGCGGTCATCCGGCGGGCCTCGACATCGATCTGATGACCGCGGTCGCCGAGCGCCTCGGCGACACGGTCGAGTTCGTCGGCTACGACGGCGCCGACTTCGACGGCATCTTCGACGGGCTCGGCGGAGAGTACGACTGCGTCGCCGCGGGCACGACGGTCACACCGGCTCGCGAGGCCAGGGCCGCCTTCGCGCCGCCCTACCTGATCAGTGGGCAGGCCCTCGCGGTCGACACCTCACGGCTGCCCCGGGTGCGTTCCGTCGACGACCTCGCCGGCCTGACCATCGGCGTCCAGCACGGCAACACCAGCGAGCCGATCGCCCAGCGCCTCGTCGACGAGGGTCACGCCGCCGCAGTGAAGCGCTATGAATACGGCGACATCAAGGCAGCACTGGAAGACCTGACGACCGGCGGCTGCGACGCCTTCATGAAGCTCGCCCCCGTGCTCACCGAACTGGTCAAGGACGTCCGCGGCGTCGAGATCGTCCAGAAGGGGCTGTCCACCGAGGACATAGCGATCGCCGTCGCCGCCGGTGACCAGCGGCTCCTCGGCAGGATCACCGTCGCGCAGGCCGAACTCGAGGCCGACGGCACCCTGCAGGGAATCCGCCGCAAATGGCTCGGCAATCCCTACGCCGACCAGCGCCTGGCGCTGCACTGACCAGCCCGCGCGGCCCATCGGCCGCCCCATTAGGCTGGCCTTCGAGTACCACACCAGAGGCGATCAAGAGGAGAACCACGTGACCATCCGGGTAGGCGTCAACGGCTTCGGCCGCATCGGGCGAAACTTCTTCCGCGCGCTGGACGCCCAGAAGCACGAGGGCAAGAACACCGACATCGAGATCGTGGCCGTCAACGACCTCACTGACAACGCCACGCTCGCGCACCTGCTGAAGTTCGATTCGATCCTCGGCCGGCTGCCCTACGACGTCGAGGTCGACGGCGAAGAGATCATCGTCGGCGGACACAAGCTCAAGGGTCTGTCCATCAAGGAGGGCCCGTCGGCGCTGCCGTGGGGCGACCTCGGTGTCGACGTCGTCGTCGAGTCCACCGGCATCTTCACCAAGCGTGACAAGGCCCAGGGCCACCTCGATGCGGGCGCCAAGAAGGTCATCATCTCGGCGCCGGCCAGCGACGAGGACATCACCATCGTTCTCGGCGTCAACGACGACAAGTACGACGGCAGCCAGAACATCATCTCCAACGCGTCGTGCACCACGAACTGCCTCGGCCCGCTGGCCAAGGTCCTCAACGACGAGTTCGGCATCGTCAAGGGCCTGATGACGACGATCCACGCCTACACCCAGGACCAGAATCTGCAGGACGGCCCGCACAAGGACCTGCGCCGGGCCCGCGCCGCCGCCATCAACATCGTGCCCACCTCGACCGGCGCCGCGAAGGCGATCGGTCTGGTGCTGCCCGAGCTCAAGGGCAAGCTCGACGGCTACGCCCTGCGCGTGCCGATCCCCACCGGCTCGGTCACCGACCTCACCGCGGAGCTGAGCAAGCCGGGCACCGTCGACGAGATCAACGCCGCGTTCAAGGCCGCCGCCGACGGACCGCTCAAGGGCATCCTGAAGTACTACGACGCGCCGATCGTCTCCAGCGACATCGTCACCGACCCGCACAGCTCGCTGTTCGACTCGGGCCTGACCAAGGTCATCGACAACCAGGCGAAGGTCGTGTCCTGGTACGACAACGAGTGGGGCTACTCCAACCGCCTCGTCGATCTGGTCGCGCTCGTCGGCAAGTCGCTCTAGTCGCGATGGCCGTCAGAACGCTCGACGATCTGCTGAACGACGGCGTCGAGGGTCGGGGCGTCCTGGTGCGCTCCGACCTCAACGTCCCGCTCGACGATGACGGCAACATCACCGACCCGGGCCGCATCACCGCGTCGGTGTCCACGCTCAAGGCGCTGTCCGAAGCGGGCGCCAAGGTCGTCGTCACCGCCCACCTCGGCCGGCCGAAGGACGGGCCGGATCCCAAGTACTCGCTTGCGCCGGTGGCCAAGGCGCTCAGCGAGCAGCTGGGCAGGCACGTCCAGCTGGCCGGCGACGTGGTCGGCTCGGACGCGCTCGCACGGTCCGAGGGACTCACCGACGGCGACGTGCTGCTGCTGGAGAACATCCGCTTCGACAAGCGGGAGACCAGCAAGGACGACGCGGAGCGGGCCAAGCTCGCCAAGGCACTCGTCGAACTGGTCGGCGATGACGGCGCGTTCGTGTCCGACGGCTTCGGCGTGGTGCACCGCAAGCAGGCCTCGGTGTACGACGTCGCGACGCTGCTGCCGCACTACGCGGGCAACCTGGTGGCCACCGAGGTGAAGGTGCTCGAGCAGCTCACCAGTTCCACCGACCGTCCCTACGCGGTGGTGCTCGGCGGGTCGAAGGTTTCGGACAAGCTCGCGGTGATCGAGTCGCTGGCCACCAAGGCCGACAGCCTGGTGATCGGCGGCGGCATGTGCTTCACGTTCCTCGCCTCCCAGGGCGTCAACGTGGGCGACTCGCTGCTCGAGGAGAGCATGATCGACACCTGCCGCAAGCTGCTCGACACCTACGCCGACGTCATCCACCTGCCGGTCGACATCGTCGTCGCGGAGAAGTTCGCTGCCGACTCGCCGGCGGAAACCGTTGCCGCCGACAAGATCCCGGACGGCAAGATGGGCCTGGACATCGGCCCCGAGTCGGTGAAGCGGTTCACCGCGCTGCTGTCGAACGCCAGGACCATCTTCTGGAACGGGCCGATGGGCGTCTTCGAGTTCCCGGCGTTCTCGGCGGGCACAAAGGGCGTCGCCGAAGCGATCATCGGGGCCACCGGCAAGGGCGCGTTCAGCGTCGTCGGCGGCGGTGACAGCGCGGCGGCCGTACGGCAGCTTGGCCTGGCCGAGGACGGGTTCTCCCATATCTCCACGGGCGGCGGCGCGTCGCTGGAGTATCTGGAGGGCAAGACGTTGCCGGGCATCGAAGTTCTGGAGGGTGGTCAGTGAGCCGTAAGCCGCTCATCGCGGGCAACTGGAAGATGAACCTCAATCACTTCGAGGCCATCGCCCTGGTGCAGAAGATCGCGTTCTCGTTGCCCGACAAGTACTTCGACAAGGTCGACGTCACCGTCATACCGCCGTTCACCGACCTGCGCAGCGTGCAGACCCTGGTCGACGGTGACAAGCTGCGCCTCACCTACGGCGCGCAGGACGTCTCTCAGCACGACTCCGGGGCCTACACCGGCGAGATCAGCGGCGCCTTCCTGGCCAAGCTGGGCTGCAGCTTCGCGGTGGTCGGGCATTCCGAGCGGCGCACCTACCACCACGAGGACGACGCGCTGGTCGCGGCGAAGGCGTCGGCGGCGTTTCGGCACGGCATCACCCCGATCATCTGCATCGGCGAGCACCTGGACGTCCGTGAGGCGGGCAACCACGTCGCGCACAACGTCGAACAGCTGCGCGGTTCGCTCGCCGGGCTGACGTCCGAGCAGATCGGACAGGCGGTGATCGCCTACGAACCGGTGTGGGCGATCGGCACCGGCAGGGTGGCCAGTGCCGGCGATGCGCAGGAGGTCTGCAAGGCCATCCGCGACGAACTGGGCAGTCTGTCGTCGCCGCAGGTGGCTGCGGGCGTCCGGGTGCTGTACGGCGGCTCGGTGAACGCCAAGAACGTCGGCGAGATCGTCGGGCAGGCCGACGTGGACGGCGCGCTGGTCGGCGGGGCATCGCTGGACGGCGAGCAGTTCGCCACGCTGTCGGCGATCGCCGCGGGCGGACCGCTGCCCTGACGGGCAATTCGCGACTGACCGGCGGCGACCTGTAGTCTTGCCGCCATGGAAATGGCCCTGCAGATCATCCTGATCGTGACCAGCCTGCTGGTCGTGCTCCTGGTGCTGCTGCATCGCGCCAAGGGCGGCGGACTGTCCACCCTGTTCGGTGGCGGCGTGCAGTCCAGCCTGTCCGGCTCCACCGTCGTCGAGAAGAACCTCGACCGGCTGACGCTCTTCGTCGTCGGCATCTGGCTGGTGTCCATCATCGGCGTCGGCCTGCAGATCAAGTACGCCTAGCTAGCCCACGGCAGGCGCCTGAGCCGGCGGAGCCGCCGGATTCATGACGATCGGCGGCAGCGGGCGCGGGGCCGGCTCCATCGGTGGCACCTGGCCCGGCCCCTGCGGTTGCTGACCCGGCGCATTGGCGGCCGGGGCAACGCACTTGGGGGGTGCCGGCGGATCCCTGTAGTCGGTGGGGATGTACACACCGCCGGACTGACTGCAGCAGTAGCGGATGCCCATGCCCGAACTCGCCATGCAGGAGTCGTAGACGCCGATATCCCACTCGCCGGGTTTTCGCCCGTCGTTGGGTTTGGCGACGCTCACCGGACAGCCGAGTGCGACGGCCAAGATCGCTGCTGCTGAGACGAAGAGCAATCGCCGAACACGTGCGGCAAAGACAGATTTCATGGCGCCGTCCTCATTTAGGAGGTGGCCTCGGCGCCGACCCGGCATCCGACGGAAGGTCGCCCAACTTGCTTGAATGGTCCCGCCAGCATGCGCCGAGTACCGGGTGCCGTCAATGCCCGCGATGGTCGCCCTGCGCCCGATCACGCCTGCACCGATACTGGACCGATGAGTGAGTCCGACACCGCGCTCGCCCCGATCGGGTCCGTGCGGCGCACCCAGGGTGGCCGCGAAGCCACCGAACCGATGCGCGAGGACATCCGGCTGCTCGGCACGCTGCTGGGCGACACGGTGCGTGAGCAGAACGGCGAGGACGTCTTCGACCTCGTCGAGCGCGCCCGTGTCGGCTCGTTCCGGGTCCGCCGCTCCGAGATCGACCGAGCGGAGCTGGCCGGCCTGTTCGACGGCATCGACGTGCGCCGGGCGATCCCCGTCATCCGCGCCTTCACCCACTTCGCCCTGCTCGCCAACGTGGCCGAGGACATCCACCGCGAGCGCAGGCGCGCGGTCCACGTCGCGGCCGGCGAACCGCCACAGAACAGCAGCCTGGCCGCCACCTACCTCAAACTCGATGCGGCCGAACTGGACTCCGCCACCGTTGCCGACGCGCTGAGCGGCGCCCTCGTCGCCCCGGTGATCACCGCGCATCCGACGGAGACCCGGCGGCGCACGGTGTTCGACACCCAGCACCGCATCACCGAGCTGATGCGGCTTCGCCTGCACGGCCATACCGTCACCGACACCGGCAGGGACGTCGAGCAGGAACTGCGCCGCCACATCCTCACGCTGTGGCAGACCGCGCTCATCCGGTTGTCGCGGCTGAAGATCCAGGACGAGATCGAGACCGGGCTGCGGTACTACGCGTCGGCGTTCTTCGACGTCATCCCGCAGGTCAACGCCGAGGTGCGGACCGCGCTGCAGGCCCGCTGGCCGGACGCGGAGCTGCTCACCGAACCGATCCTGCGGCCAGGTTCGTGGATCGGTGGTGACCGTGACGGCAATCCCAACGTCACCGCCGAGGTGGTCCGGTTGGCGACGTCGAGGGCCGCGTACACCGCGCTGGCGCACTACTTCACCGAACTCACCGCGCTCCAGCAGGAGCTGTCGATGTCGGCCCGGCTGGTCGGGCTCAGCGACGAGCTCGCCGCGCTGGCCGACGCGTGCCACGAGGCCGCCCGCGCCGACGAGCCGTACCGTCGTGCGCTGCGCGTCGTCCACGGCCGGCTGACCGCCACCGCGGCCGACATCCTGGACCGCCAACCCGAACACGAGCTCGATCTCGGCCTGCAGCGCTACGGCACGCCCGCCGAGTTCTCCGCCGACCTCGACGTCATCGACAGCTCGCTGCGGTCGAACGGCTCGGCGGTGCTCGCCGACGACCGGCTGGCCCGGTTGCGAGAAGCGGTGCGCGTCTTCGGGTTTCACCTGTCCGGCCTGGACATGCGGCAGAACTCCGACGTGCACGAGGAGGTGGTGGCCGAGCTGCTGGCCTGGGCGGGAGTGCATCAGGACTACGCGTCGCTCTCGGAGCCGGAGCGCGTCGAGCTGCTCGCCGAAGAGCTCGCCACCCGCAGGCCGCTGACCCGCGACGGAGCCGACCTCTCAGAGCTCGCCCGCAAGGAGCTCGACATCGTGGCGGCGGCCGCGCGAGCGGTGCACGTGTACGGCCCGCAGGCGGTGCCGAACTACATCATCTCGATGTGCCAGTCGGTGTCGGACATGCTGGAGGCCGCGCTGCTGCTCAAAGAGGTGGGCCTGCTGGACGTCTCGGGGCCGCAACCGTACGCGCCCGTGGGCATCGTGCCGCTCTTCGAGACGATCGACGACCTGCAGCGCGGCGCGTCGATCCTGGAGGCGGTCCTCGAGCTGCCGCTGTACCGCGCCGTGGTGACCGCGCGTGACGAGCACCAGGAGGTGATGCTCGGCTACTCCGACTCCAACAAGGACGGCGGATACCTGGCGGCCAACTGGGCGTTGTACCGCGCGGAACTCGACCTGGTGGAGTCGGCACGCAAGACCGGAATCCGGTTGCGGCTCTTCCACGGTCGCGGCGGCACCGTCGGCCGGGGCGGCGGCCCCAGCTACGACGCGATCCTGGCGCAGCCACCGGGGGCGGTCAACGGGTCCCTGCGCATCACCGAACAGGGCGAGGTGATCGCGGCCAAGTACGCCGAACCCCGGATCGCGCACCGCAATCTCGAGACCCTGGTCGCCGCTACTCTGGAGTCCACACTGCTCGACGTCGAGGGGCTCGGCGACGCCGCCGAGCCCGCCTACGACGTGCTCGACGACCTGGCCGCCCGCGCACAACGGGCCTACTCCGAACTGGTGCACGAGACACCGGGATTCGTCGACTACTTCAAGGCGTCCACCCCGGTGAGCGAGATCGGGGCGCTCAACATCGGCAGCAGACCCGCATCCCGCAAGCCGACCACCTCCATCTCCGACCTGCGCGCCATCCCGTGGGTGCTGGCGTGGAGCCAGTCCCGGGTCATGCTGCCCGGCTGGTACGGCACCGGATCGGCATTCGAGCAGTTCATCACCGAGGACCCGGAGCACGAACAGGACCGGCTCGGCGTGCTGCAGGACCTCTACCGGCGATGGCCGTTCTTTTCCACGGTGCTGTCGAACATGGCGCAGGTGCTGGCCAAGGCGGATCTCGGCCTCGCAGCACGGTATTCGGAGCTGGTGGAGGACACCGAGCTGCGGGCCCGGGTGTTCGACAAGATCGTCGCCGAGCACGATCGCACCATTCGGATGCTCGGGCTGATCACCGGACACGACGATCTGCTCGCCGACAACCCGGCGCTGGCCCGCTCGGTGTTCAACCGGTTCCCGTACCTGGAGCCGCTGAATCACCTGCAGGTGGAGCTGTTGCGGCGGTACCGGTCCGGAGACGACGACGAACTCGTGCAGCGCGGCATCCTGCTGACGATGAGCGGTCTGGCCACCGCGCTGCGCAACAGCGGTTGACGGCGGCCGATCTTCCGCGCCGCCGCGTCAGTGGTCGCCGGCGGCGAGCCTGATCGGCTCGCCGTGCGGGGTGCGCTGAGCCGCCCGCTGCCACGCCGCGCGGCGGGTGACCAGCGCCTCGCCCGACGCCAACCGCTTGTCGACGACGACGCGTTCGAGGGCCGCGAGCCAGTGCCTGCGGTAGGACGCCGCCGTTTCGTCGGCGTCCCCGCCGCGGCGGATCTCCCGACCCAGGGCCTGCGCCCATTCCTCGCGCGTCAGCACGCCGCCCTCCTGCAGTGCCTTGACCATGGCGAAGGCGCGTGCCTCCCAGGGGTCCGAGAAGGCCTGCGGCGACGGGTGCGGATCGTCGGCCACGTCAGACCTCCTCCAGATACGGTTCGAACGCGTCGACCGACACCGCGGTACCCGGTTCGGCGTCGTCACCCCACAGGTCCCGGCCCTCGAACCGGACGGTGTACAGCCACTGCGGGTCCTCGCCGTCGCCGCGAACCACGCTGTCGGGGAACACATTCGGCTGGTGAATGCGTTCGACGACCCCGACGTGCCCTCTGACGTAGCGGGGCAACCGCGTGTGCGACCGGGGATGGATGTTGCGGGCACGGACCCGATCGCCCGGCGCGAAGCGCGGGTCCCGCGTCGCCGGCCGCACGTAGTTCCCCCGCTTCAGCACGCGGGCGACGTCGTCGACGGTGAATGTCGTGGCATCGGTCGCCGCGGCGGCGCGCCGGCCGTCGACCTCGTCGGGGTCCACCAGGCCGTAGGCCATCGCGACGTCCACGAGCCGCAGAAACCAGCGCTCGTAGTAGGAGCTGTCGTGATAGACCCGCGGCGGCAGCGTCTCGATGCCGAATCGCCCGACGTCGATGTTCCACACGCCGCGGGCTCCCATGGCCATGCTCATCGCGAAGACCCGGCCCTGCCACTCGTGGGTGAACACCGGGCCCGGCGGTTCGGGCCGCACGGCCCCGAAGCCGTCCATGCCGCCCATGTCGTGCACGCCGTCCATCAGGGCGCCTCGCCGGGAGCGGCAGGCAGACCCGTGCCGATCATGGCGTCCCGGCCGACGAGTGCGGCCAGCTTCTCCTCGGGCCAGCCGTCGGTGCCGCCGGGCCGCATCGGCAGCACGATGTAGCGGGTCTCGGCCGTCGAATCCCACACCCGCACAACGGTTTCCGGCGGCAGCGTCACGCCGAAGTCGGCCAGCACCGCCCGCGGCTCCTTGACCGCGCGGGACCGGTACGCGCTCGACTTGTACCAGGTGGGCGGTAGGCCCAGCACGTCCCAGGGATAGCAGGAGCACAGCGTGCACACCACCATGTTGTGCACCTGTGCGGAGTTCTCGACCGCGATCAGCTGACCGCCGACCCTGCCGCCGTGGGCGTAGGGGGCGATCGCCGCGGAGGCGTCGTCGAGGAGTGCCTGCCGGTAGTCGGGATCGACCCACGCCCGGGCGACCGCCCGCGCGCCGATGTGCGGGCCGATGGCCGTTTCATGGGCTTCGACGATTCGGTCGAGCGCCGCTTCCTCGACGTAACCCTTCTCGACGAGGATCGATTCGAGTGCGCGCACGCGCACCTCGATCTCCGGTAGTGACCCGTGGTGGTCCGGGCCGTCTCCGCTCATGGCGCAACAGTAACCTCGGTAGCCCGCCCGGCGGGTTCGATCCGCACGTAGTTTGCCGGGCACGGTTCGGCGGCCCGGGCGACACCGCCGATCTGCGCCGGGACCGGCCGCGGATGCCCACTCCACCGCGGGGTCAGATCGAACTCGGTGAGCAACCGGGTCGCGGCCGTCGTCATCGCCGCCAGTGAGAACGACTGTGCCGGGCAGGTGTGCCTACCGTGCCCGAAGGCCGTGACGAGGACCGGGGCGGCGAGGCCGGCGTGCGCCGCCAGCCGGTGGCCGGTCCAGCGATCGGGGTCCCAGCGCTGCAGACCCGGCGCCGCAGACGTGTTGAGCAGCGGCAGCAGTGTGGCGATGGTCCAGCCGGGCGGCACCCGGTAGGTGACCTCACCAGTGGCCAGATCGACGGGCGCCAGCACCGTGCGCGACATGATCGACCGCTGCGCCATCCGGGTGCTCTCCAGCGCGGCCCGCCGCGCCAGATCCTGATCGCCGGCCCGCACCCGGGCCGCCTCGGCCGGATGGGCGAGCAGGTCCACCAGTGTCCAGCCCAGCGCCGCGGCCAGATTCGACATCGATGCGATGTGGATCAGCGCGACGTCGTAGGCGATTCCGCGCGAGGCGATCCCGGGTTCCTCGCCGGCCCATTCGGCGGCGATCCGGCCGAACAGCCCGTGCTCCTCGACCCGAACCCGCGCCGCGACGACGTCGACGATGTCGGCCAGCGCGGCCCGCTCCGCCGCGCCGCCCGACGCGGCCACCGCGGCCATCCGGTCCGGGTGCACGAAGGCCTCGGCGCCGTCCAGCGTGTCGAACGCCCGCACCAGTCGTTCGAATGTCGGCCCGTCGGCCGCACCCGGCCCGGCCCACGACGCCAGACCCATCCGGTGTGCGAGTCGCCTGGCGAGGCCGAACAAATCGACCGATCCGGCGGTGCCGAGTTCGGCGACGGTGAGGTCCAGCGCTTCTCCCAGATTCTCCAGGTACGAGGCCACGTCGTCGCGGCGGAACAGTGCGCCGGGGAGCGTCCGGCGGCCCTCGAAGATCTCCGCGGGCAGTTTGCGCCGCAGCATCAGGAAGTCGGCCACGCCCTTGCTGGCGCGCTCCTCAGGCAGCCGGTAGAAGGCGTCGACACCGGCGGGGGAGAAGGTGAACAGGTAGCGGTCGGTGCCGCTCTCGACCACGAATTCGTCGCCGTGGCGCTGCCGGGCGGCGGCGATCGCCGCGACCGCGTCCTCGACAGGGACATCCCAGGGCAGTCCCGTTCCCACCGCCGTCGGCGGCGCCGGTTCGGGACCGGCTGTCATCAGCGGACTCGCGCTACAGGCCGGTGCTGCGCCGGACGGCGTTGACGGCGCCGCGGACCACGTCCTCGGTCCTCGCGAGCGGGGAGAACACCGCCTCGCCGAGACCGACGATGCGTTCGACCCGATCGACGATGCCCTCCAACCGGTCGACGACCGCGATCAGGCGCGGCGCCAACTCGTTGATCCGGCTGATCGTCTCGTTGAAGCGTTCCAGGGTGTCGTCGAGATTGGCCGTGGACTTGTTCAGGTCGATCAGCGTCTCGCTCAAGCCGTCCAGGATGGTGTCCACCTGATCGACGGTCACATCGGCGTTCAGTGCGGCCTGGGCGAGCTTGCGGATTCGCTCGGTGCCCTTGCGTGCCGGAACCCTACCGCTCTTGTCCACCATGACGGTCATTATGACCCCCACGCGGAACCGGGGCGGCGAACCCGGCGTCTGACATGCATGCAACGCAGTCCGTGCGAGAACCTACCGAGATCGCCGAGAGGCCCCGACGGCGCCGGGCACAGCGCGGACTACCTGTCCGGATACGCCGACGCGCAGGCCGACACCGGCAGGGACGACTAGAGCTTGCTCGCCGCGTCCTCGTCGAGCAGCCACACGGTGGCGTCGCGTCCCACAGCGCCCGCAGCGGGCACTGCGGTCGGGCTGGCGCCGTTCACCGCGGCCGCGACGGCCTCGGCCTTCTCCGCGCCGGACACCACCAGCCACACCTCGCGCGAACGGGTGATCGCGGGCAGCGTCAGCGTGATGCGCCGGGGCGGCGGCTTGGGGGAGTCGGTCACCCCGACCACCAGGCGGGTGGCCTCGCGTACCGCCGGGGTGTCGGGGAACAGCGAGTTGATGTGTCCCTCCGGCCCCATCCCGAGCAGATGCACGTCGAAAGCCGGTGTCGGCTCGCCGGATTTGGCGTTGGCGGCCAGCACCTGTTCATAGGCCAGCGCGGCGGCGTCGAGGTCGTCGCCGTATTCGCCGTCGAGGGCGGCCATCGCGTGCACGTTGGCGGCCGGGATGTCGACGTGGTCGAGCAGTGCCTCACGCGCCTGCTTGTCGTTGCGCTCGTCGTCGTCGGCGGCGACGTAGCGTTCGTCACCCCAGTAGAGATGCACCTTCGCCCAATCGATGTCGTGCTCACCGACCCTCTTGAGCATCGCCACACCGGTACCGCCACCGGTCAGCACGACCGACGCGACGCCGCGTGCCGCGACCGCGGCGTTGATCGCCTCGGCGAGCCGGTCACCGGCCGCGGCGACCAGTTCGTCCTTGTCCGAGTACCTCTCGACGATGGAGCTCATACGTATTGCACCTTCTCGATACCCTGCAGCGCCTCGAAGTAGATCTCGTCGGCATCGAGGCGACGCATGTCCTCGGCCAGACATTCACGGGTCTCCCTGCGCGCCAACGGAACCAGGGCCTCCGGCTTGGCGGTGCGGGTGATCTTCGCGGTGACACCCTCCTGCGGGCGGCTCAGCGTGATGGTCTCGCTGTCACGGACCAGTTCCACCTTGAGCTCGCCGACGGCGCGCTGCACCGGCCCGTCGATGCGGCTGGCCAGCCAGCCGGCCAGCACGTCGAGCGCGGGCTCGGTCTCCAGGCCGGACACCAGCGCCGAGTTGATCTTCTCGTGCGGCGCCTGGTCCACCGCCGAGGTCAGCAGCGCACGCCAGTAGGTGATCCGGCTCCACGCCAGGTCGGTGTCGCCCGGGGTGTAGCCCTTCAGCCGGCCCTTGATCGAGGCCAGCGGATCGGTGCCGTTGGTGGCGTCGGTGATGCGGCGCAGCGCCAGCTTGCCCAGCGGATCCTGCGCGGGGAACTCGGGTGCCACGTCCGGCCACCAGGTGACGACCGGAGTGTCGGGCAGCAGGAACGGCATCACCACGCTGCTGGCGTGATTGGCCAGCGGGCCGGACAGCTTCAGCACCACGACTTCGTTGGCGCCCGCGTCGCGGCCGACGCGAAGCTGGGCGTCCAGCCGGGCGTTCTCGGCCAGCCGATCACCTGGCGCGACGACGATCACCCGGCAGGGATGTTCGCGACTGGCCGCGTTGGCCGCCTCGATCGACTCCTCGAGCAGCGCGTCCGTCGCCGGGGCGATGACCAGCGTGAGGACGCGGCCCAGGGTGATCGCACCGCCCTCTTCGCGCAGCGCGACGATCTTCTTGTTGATGACATCGGTGGTGCTGTCCGGCAGGTCGACGATCATGGTTAAGGCCTTCTCCATTCGCGGCCGGTGCGGCGCAGCATCTCGAACGCCGAATCCGGCCCCCAGCCACCGGACTCGTACGGGTCCGGCTTGCCGTGCGAGGCCCAGTACTCCAACGCGGGATCCAGGATCTTCCAGGCCAGTTCGACCTCGTGGTTGACCGGGAACAGCGACGGCTCGCCGAGCAGCACGTCGAGGATCAGCCGTTCGTAGGCCTCCGGCGACTCCTCGGCGAACGCCGACCCGTAGGAGAAGTCCATGCTCACGTCGCGGACTTCCATCTGGTTGCCGGGCACCTTCGAGCCGAACCGCAGGGTGATGCCCTCGTCCGGCTGGACGCGGATCACCAGTGCGTTCTGGCCGAGTTCCTCGGTCATGGTGGCGTCGAACGGCAGGTGCGGTGCCCGTTTGAAGACCAGTGCGATCTCGGTGACCCTGCGTCCCAGCCGTTTTCCGGTGCGCAGGTAGAACGGCACACCGGCCCAGCGCCGCGTGTCGACGTCCACGGTGATCGCGGCGAACGTCTCGGTGGTGGAGGTCTTCGAGAAGCCCTCCTCGTCGAGCAGCCCGACCACCTTCTGCCCGCCCTGCCAGCCCGCGGTGTACTGCCCCCGCGAGGTGGTCTCGTCCAGCGGCTCGGCCAGCCGGGTCGCGGACAGCACCTTGATCTTCTCGGCCTGCAGCTCGGCCGGGTTGAAGCTCACCGGCTCCTCCATCGCCGTCAGCGCCAGCAGCTGCAGCAGGTGGTTCTGGATGACGTCACGTGCGGCGCCGACTCCGTCGTAGTAGCCGCCGCGGCCGCCGAGCCCGATGTCCTCGGCCATGGTGATCTGCACGCTGTCCACGTAGTGCGCGTTCCAGACCGGTTCGAACAGCTCGTTGGCGAAGCGCAGCGCGAGGATGTTCTGAACGGTCTCCTTGCCCAGGTAGTGGTCGATGCGGAACACCGACGACTCCGGGAAGACGTTGTTGACGATCGCGTTGAGGTCCTCGGCGCTGCGCAGGTCGTGGCCGAACGGCTTC
Organism: Mycobacterium sp. NPDC050551; assembly: GCF_040674075.1. Lineage (NCBI taxonomy): Bacteria > Bacillati > Actinomycetota > Actinomycetes > Mycobacteriales > Mycobacteriaceae > Mycobacterium > Mycobacterium sp. NPDC050551. The sequence continues at coordinate 462,766 of NZ_JBFARC010000004.1, forward strand.
TCGATCACCACCCGGCTCCAGGAGCCGTCCGTCTTCTTCGCCAGCCCCGTCCGCGACAGCTGTTCGAGCACCTGCGGGAACGCCTTCGGCGGGATGGACAGGTAGAACGCGTGATTCCCGCCGGTCCCACGCTCGGCGTCGAGCTTGTTCAGCGTCTCCGCGAGCTGCTCGAAGGCCTTCTCGTCGTCGAAGGTGCCCTGTACGAACCGGATTCCCTCCGCCAGCCTGTCCCATACCTCCTGCCGGAAGGGGGTGCGGGCGTGCTGCTTGACCGCGTCGTAGACGACGTTGCTGAAATCCTCGTCGGCCCAGTCTCTGCGGGCGAAACCGACCAGCGAGAACGTCGGCGGCAGCAGCCCGCGGTTGGCGAGGTCGTAGATGGCGGGCATCAGCTTCTTGCGCGCCAGATCGCCGGTCACGCCGAAGATCACCACACTGCACGGCCCCGCGATGCGCGGCATCCGTTTGTCGCGCTTGTCCCTGAGCGGATTACGCCACCCGGAGGCGGCGGTGTCGGCAGCGCTCATGGCCGGCGGCCCTAGGACTTCTTCTCGTCGAGCTGACCCTGCGTCGCCTCGAGCAGTTCGTGCCAGGACTTCTCGAACTTCTCCACGCCCTCGTTCTCGAGGACGAGGAACACGTCGGTCAGGTCGACGCCGACGGCCTCGAGCTTGTCGAACACCTGCTGGGCCTCGTCGGCCCTGCCGGTCACCGTGTCACCGGTGATGACGCCGTGGTCGGCCACCGCGTCCATCGTCTTCTCGGGCATGGTGTTCACCGTGTTCGGCGCCACCAGTTCGGTGATGTAGAGCGTGTCGGCGTAGTCGGGGTTCTTCACTCCCGTCGACGCCCACAACGGCCGCTGCACCCGGGCGCCAGCCGCCTTGAGCGCCTCGAAGCGCTCACCGCCGACGAACACCTCCTCGTACGCCGCGTAGGCCAGCCGGGCGTTGGCGACACCGGCCTGGCCGCGCAGCGCCAGCGCCTCCTCCGAACCGATCTTCTCCAGCCGCTTGTCGATCTCCGAGTCCACCCGGGACACGAAGAACGATGCGACGGAATGGATCTTGGAGAGGTCGTGGCCGGCCTCCTTGGCCTTCTCCAGGCCTGCGAGGTAGGCGTCCATCACCGCGCGGTGACGCTCGACCGAGAAGATCAGCGTGACGTTGACCGAGATGCCCTCGGCGATCACCGCGGTGATCGCCGGGATGCCCTCTTCCATCGCCGGGATCTTGATCAACAGGTTAGGCCGGTCGACGATCTTCCACAGCTCGACCGCCTGGGCGATGGTCTTGTCCGCATCGCGGGCCAGTCGCGGGTCGACCTCGATCGACACCCGGCCGTCCACGCCGTCGGACAGCTCGTACTGCTTGGCCAGCACGTCGCAGGCGTTGCGCACGTCGTCCGTGGTGACGGTGCGGATCGTGGCATCCACATCGGCGCCGCGCTCGGCGAGTTCGGCGATCTGCGAGTCGTAGGCGTCGCCCTTGGACAGGGCGGCCTGGAAGATCGACGGGTTCGTGGTCACCCCGACGACACTCTTGGTGTCGATCAGCTCCTGCAGGTTGCCGGACTGCAGGCGCTCGCGGGACAGGTCGTCGAGCCAAACGGACACACCCGCGGCCGCCAGAGCCGCGAGGTTGGGATTCTGCGCCATGGGTGTTGCCTTCCTCGAAGGATCTAGTTGTCTATCGATCGTTCCGCGGCGGCCGCCACGGCCTCCGGCGTGAAGCCGAACTCGCGGAACAACGTCTTGTCGTCGGCGGACTCGCCGTAGTGCTCGATCGAGACGATCTCACCGGTGTCACCGACCAGCTTGTACCAGCTCTGCGCCACGGCGGCCTCGACGGCGACCCGGGCGGAGACCGTCGGCGGGAGCACCGAGTCGCGGTACTCCCTGGGCTGGCTCTCGAACCACTCGACACACGGCATCGACACCACCGCCGCGGTGATGTCCTTGTCCGCCAACAGCTTCTTGGCCTCCACGGCCAGCTGCAACTCCGAGCCGGTGCCGATGAGGATGACGTCGGCCGCCGACGCGTCGCCGCCACCGAGCACGTAACCGCCCTTGCTCACACCCTCGGCGTCGGTGCCCTCCAGGACCGGGATGCCCTGCCGGGTCAGAATGAAACCGACCGGTCCGCTGCCGTTTCCGCGCGCCAGGATGCTGCGCCAGGCGTACGCGGTCTCGTTGGGGTCGCCCGGGCGGACCACCGACAGGTTCGGGATGGCGCGCAGCGCCGCGAGGTGTTCGATCGGCTGGTGCGTCGGGCCGTCTTCGCCGAGACCGACGGAGTCGTGGGTCCAGATGTAGATGGTGTCGATGTCCATCAGCGACGCCAACCGCACGGCCGGGCGCATGTAGTCGGAGAACTGCAGGAAGGTGCCGCCGAACGCGCGGGTCGGACCGTGCAGCACGATGCCCGACAGGATCGAACCCATCGCGTGCTCGCGGATGCCGAAGTGCAGCACGCGGCCGTACCAGTCGGCGGAGAAGTCGCTGGTGGAGATCGACGGCGGGCCGAACGACTTGACGTCCTTGATCGTGGTGTTGTTGCTGCCTGCCAGGTCGGCCGAGCCGCCCCACAGTTCGGGCAGCTTGGGCGCGACGTCGTTGAGCACCTGGCCGAACGCGGCGCGGGTGGCCACCGCCTTGGAGCCCGGCTCCCAGTACGTCACGTCGGCGTCCCAGCCGTCGGGCAGCTCCTGTGCCAGCAGGCGATCGAGGAGTTTCTTGCGCTCGGGTTCGCGCTCGGCCCACGCGTCGAACTCCGGCTGCCACTTCTCGTGCGCCTCGCGGCCGCGGTCGACGAGCTTGCGGGTGTGCTCGATGACCTCGGGGCGCACCTCGAACGTCTTGTCCGGGTCGAAGCCCAGCACCTTCTTGGTGGCGGCCACCTCGTCGTCGCCCAGCGCCGAGCCGTGCACCCCGCCGGTGTTCATCTTGTTGGGGGCGGGATAGCCGATGATGGTGCGCACCGCGATGAACGAAGGCTTGTCGGTCACGGCCTTGGCGGCCTCGATGGCCTGCTCGATGCCGGTGACGTTCTCGCCGCCCTCGACCTCCTGGACGTGCCAGCCGTAGGCCCGGTAACGGGCCGGGACGTCCTCGGACAGCGCGATGTTGGTGTCGTGCTCGATGGAGATCTGGTTCTGGTCGTAGAAGACGATCAGGTTGCCCAGCTGCTGGGTGCCCGCCAGCGACGACGCCTCGCTGGTGACGCCCTCCTCGATGTCGCCGTCGGAGGCGATCACGAAGATGTGGTGGTCGAACGGGCTGGTGCCGGCGGGCGCGTCGGGGTCGAACAGCCCGCGTTCGTACCGGGACGCCATCGCCATGCCGACGGCCGAGGCCAGGCCCTGGCCCAGCGGCCCGGTGGTGATCTCCACGCCCTTGGTGTGGCGGAACTCCGGGTGTCCGGGGGTCTTCGACTTCCAGGTGCGCAGCGACTCGATGTCCTCGAGCTCCAGGCCGAACCCGCCGAGGTACAGCTGGATGTAGAGGGTGAGGCTGGAATGCCCGCAGGACAGCACGAACCGGTCGCGGCCCAGCCAGTGCACGTCACTGGGGTCGTGCCGCATCTGGCGCTGGAACAGCGTGTAGGCCAGTGGCGCCAGGCTCATCGCCGTGCCGGGGTGGCCGTTGCCGACCTTCTGCACCGCGTCCGCCGCCAGCACCCGGACGGTGTCGACGGCGGTGCTGTCGAGGTCGGTCCAGTCATCGGGGTGACTCGGGCGGGTGAGGGCAGAAATTTCCTCTGTAGTGGTCACGAACGCGCTCCTGGCTGTCATGCGGCTGGCAAGCTGATCCCTGTCCACCCTAGTGCGCGGTGGTCGGCCTCTGCAGGACCACAACGCATGATGGGGCGGACGTTCATCCGAACCGACCCTGCGGTGCAGGCGCGGGGCGGACGCCGTCTACCATCGTCTGTAGTAGAAGCTGCGCGCTGCCGCGATTTTGTTGAGGAGTCATCTGCGTGAGCATTCGCGAGCGCCACCTCGGTCGCGGGACGTCCAGCCGAATTCGCTCTTCGGTTCTGGCCAGGATCCTGGCCTACGTCGCGCTGACCAAGCCGCGGGTCATCGAGCTGTTGCTCGTGACCGCGATCCCGGCGATGCTCCTCGCGGAGCGTGGCACGGTCGATCCGCTGCTGATCCTCAACACCCTGATCGGCGGGATGCTGGCCGCCGCGGGCGCCAACACCCTGAACTGCGTCGCCGACGCCGACATCGACAAGGTGATGAAGCGGACCGCGCGGCGGCCACTGGCCAGGGACACCGTGCCGACGCGGCACGCGCTGGTGTTCGGGCTGGTGCTGTCGGTCGCGTCGTTCGGCTGGCTGTGGTGGACGTCGAACCTGCTGTCCGGCCTGCTCGCCGTCGCCACCATCGCCTTCTACGTGTTCGTCTACACGCTGCTGCTCAAGCGGCGCACGTCGCAGAACGTGGTGTGGGGCGGCGCCGCGGGCTGCATGCCCGTGATGATCGGGTGGTCCGCGGTCACCGGGACCATCCAGTGGCCCGCGCTGGTGATGTTCGCGATCATCTTCTTCTGGACACCGCCGCACACCTGGGCGCTGGCGATGCGCTACAAGGACGACTACCGGGCCGCCGGGGTGCCGATGCTGCCCGCGGTGGCCACCGAGCGGCACGTCACCAAGCAGATCCTGGTGTACACCTGGCTGACCGTGGTGGCCACGCTGGCCTTGGGGCTGGCGACCGGCTGGCTGTACGCCACGGTCGCGCTGCTGGCAGGCGCGTGGTTCCTGACGATGGCCCACCAGCTCTACAGCGGGGTCAAGCGCGGCGAACCGGTCAAGCCGCTGCGGCTGTTCCTGCAGTCGAACAACTACCTCGCGGTGGTCTTCTGCGCGCTGGCGGTCGACTCCGCGCTCGCGCTGCCCACGCTGTTCACCGCCTGATCCTCAGCCGGAGAACACCGCCACGAACAGCGCGGCCGTCAGCACGCCGAACGTCGCCATCGCGCGGCGGAGCACCCCGGCCCGGCGGACGCGCGGGAACGCCAGCGGGAGCGTGAGCGCGCACACCAGGCCCAGCGGCACGGCGAACAGCGTGCCGAAGACCAGCCCGAATCCGTGCGGGTCGAAGGCGACGCTGTCGGGATCCATCGACGCCCCCGCCGAGGCGAACCGCGACGTCAGCGCCGTCACCACGCACCACAGCCACGCCCCGCCGGTCACCGCGGCGAGCGTGCCGCCGGTCAGGCGCAGCGCGATCGAGGTTCGGGCTTGCGGCGTCGGCGTGAACACAGGTGGCCTCAGCAGCTGCCGAACTCGTCGCGGATGCGCTGCTGCAGCGCCGTGGCGTCGGGGAGGAGTTCGCCCATCTGACTGCCGTGATCACACCCGCCGATCTCCGCGGAACCGGCCCATCTCGGCCCCTTGGTGACCGTGGGCCCCGCCGCGGCCCAGTTGAGGTCGACCGGTTGTCCGGGCCGCGCGCCGATCACGCCGACCGCATGGGCGATCTCCCGGTGGGCGGCTGCCGGGCTGGTCACGCTCATCGTCAGCGCCACGACGCGCCCCTCGCGCACCGTGACGTACCCGGCCTGCGCCGGTGCCAGCGCCGCGAGTTGATCGTCGATGCGCTGCTTGTCGGCGATCGACAGCCTGCTGCGGACAGCCCAGGCCGGGTCGCCGGATGCGGGCTCGGAGGCCACCTCGATGGTGTCCGGCGGCGGGTCGGTGAACAGCCGCAGAATGGTGTCGACCACCCGGCCGGTCGCCGTCGCGCCGAAGACCTGCACCGACGGTCCCTCGGCAGCGGCGAAGTAGTCGATGCTCTCGGCATGGACGTCCGCCCTGAGCCGGCGCAGCTGTGCGGCGATCCGGCCGGCGTCGTCGGGCAGGCGGCTGCCGCCGGCGATCGTCGTCCACCGGGCGACGTTGATCTCGGCGCGCTGGTCGAAGTCGGCGAAGTCGTCGCCGCGTGCACGGTCGATCTCGTCGGCGACGGCGCCGATCTGTTCCTCGGTCGCCGAGTCCATGTCGACACGCAGTTCGAACCGGGTGCCCGCGAGGACGCCGTTGTCGTAGGTGAGGTCGGCATCGGTGACGCCGGGCATCGCGGCCACCCGGTCGCGGATGTCTCGTGCCTCGTCCTCGCGGTCCGGGGCGCCGGTGCACCCCGCCACGCCGACCGCCAGCGCACCGGCGATCAGGGTGGTGGTGATCCGGCGAAAACGCACACGGAAAGCCTATGGCCGCCCGAGTGGTCCGCGACGCACCAGAATCCGGCGACTAGTTCTGGTCCCAGCCTCCGCGCCGGCCCTGCTTGATCGACCCCCGCCGTTTCTTCTCCGCGATGCGGCGTTCCTTCGACCCCCGGGTGGGCCGGGTCGGCCTGCGTGCCGGCGGGGGAGCGGCGCAGGCTTCGCGCAGGAGGCGGGCCATCCGTTCGCGTGCCGCGGCGCGGTTCTGCAGCTGCGCGCGATGCTCGCTGGCCGTCACCGTGAGCACGCCCGCGGCGAGCCGACTGCCCAGCCGGTACAGGATTCGGTGGCGCAGGTGCGGCGGCACCGACGGTGAGCGGGCCACGTCGAACGACAGCTCGACCCTGCTGTCCGCGGTGTTGACGCCCTGGCCGCCGGGACCCGAGGACCTGGAAAAGCGCTCGCTCAACTCGGACGCGGGTATCACGAACGCCGGCGTGACGGCGAGGTCCTGCGTCACGTCACGGCACCAGCACCACCGAGCCGACCGTCTTGCGGCCCTGCAGGTCGCGGTGTGCCTGCTCGGCGTCGGCCAGCCGGTACCGTTCGCTGACCGTCACGGTGATGGTCCCCGTGGCGATCGCGTCGAGTACTTCGCCTGCGCGCCAGCCGAATTCGTCGGCGGTACCGGTGTAATGCGCCAGGCTCGGCCTGGTCAGGAACACCGACCCGGCGGCGTTGAGCCGCTGCGGATCGAACGGCGGCACGGGGCCGCTGGCCGCGCCGAACAGCGCCAGCGTGCCGCGCTTCGCCAGGCTGGCCAGGCTGGCTTCGAACGTCGCCGCGCCGACCCCGTCGTACACCGCGGCCACGCCCTTACCGTCGGTGAGTTCGCGGATGCGGGCGCCGAACTCCTGCGGGTCGTCGGGGTAGTCGAGCACCGCGACGGCGCCGGCCTGCCTCGACAGTTCGGCCTTGTCGGGGGTGGACACCGTGGTGATGACCCGGGTGGCGAGGCTGGTCGCCCACTGGGTCAGGATCAGCCCGACGCCGCCAGCGCCTGCGTGCAGCAGCACAGTGTCGCCCTGCTGCACCGGGTAGGTCGACTTGATCAGGTAGTGCGCGGTGGTGCCCTTCAGCAGCGCCGAGGCGGCCACCTCCGACGGCACGGACTCCGGCACGTAGACCACGAAATCAGCTGGTGCAAGCGCATATTCGGCATAGGCGCCGAACGCCTTGTCGGTGACCACCCGGTCGCCGACACCGAGTGCGGCGACGTCCTCGCCGACCGCCTCGATGGTGCCGCACACCTCGGTGCCCACCACGAAGGGCAACTCCCGCGGGTACAGCCCGGACCGGAAATAGGTGTCGATGAAATTCACGCCGATCGCCTCGGCCTTGATCAGCACCTGCCCCGGACCCGGGGTGGGTGGCGGCTTCTCGACGTGGCGCAGGACTTCGGGTCCGCCGGTCTCGGCGACTTCGATCGCGTACATGGCTCCATCATTGCCGAACATCCGCCGGCCGCTCGGATCGCCCTGTGCTGGCATCATTCGACCATGAAGCTGGCCCGTCCCGACCTCCGCCACCCGCGCATCGTGCTCGCGGGCTGCCCGGCGCTGCCGGAGGGCGACGGCGACGACGCCGGACTGGTCGACGCGCTGCGCGGCCGCGGACTCCACGCCCGCTGGCGGTCGTGGGACGATCCGGCGACGCTCGAGGCCGACCTGGTGATCCTCCGCGCGACGTGGGACTACGTGGAGCGGCTCGACGACTTCCTGGCCTGGACGCGGCGGGTGCGCAATCTCCTCAACGGCGCAGGCGTGGTCGCCTGGAACACCGACAAGCGCTACCTCTCCGATCTCGAACGGCGCGGCGTACCCACCGTGCCGAGCCGGTTCTTCGCGCCGGGTGACGCTGTGCGGCTGCCCGCGGGAGAGGTGGTGGTCAAGCCGGCCGTCGGCGCCGGGGCCGGGGGAGCGCGCCGGTTCGCCGATCCGGCCGCGGCTCGTGCCCACGCCCGGGCGTTGCACGGCGCCGGCTCCACGGTGCTGGTGCAGCCGTACGACGCCCGCATCGAACACGGTGAGACGGCGATGGTGTTCCTGGCCGGGCGCGCGTCGCACGCGTTCACCAAGGCGCCGCTGCTGCCCGCCGCAGGGCCGCCGGTGTTCGACGAGACGGGCACGTTCGCCGAGGAGTCGCTGACGCCTGCCGACCCCGACCACGAGCTCTGGGACGTCGGATACGCCGCGCTGGCGGCCGCCGCCGCCGAATTGGGCGCCATGCCCTCGGACTTCCTCTACGCCCGCGCCGACGTCATCGGCGGGATCGACGACCCCCGGCTGCTCGAACTCGAGCTGGTGGAGCCGTCACTGGGGTGGCGGCTGTTGGACGCCGACACCAGGGACCGCCGTCAGCGCGACTTCGCCCTCGGTGTCGAGGCCGCGCTCGACCGGCTCGGGCTTGGTCCGCTGTCGCATCGACGCCCATAGGGCGGCGGTGGCCGCCGTGCACGCCGCGGCGCCGGCGACGTGCAGTGCCACCAGTGCCGCGGGGATGTCGAGGGCGTACTGCACCCGCCCGACCAGTGCCTGGGCCGCGACGAGCGCCAGCAGGACGGCAAGGCGCCGCATGACGTTGCGGGGGGCGGCGACCGCGCGAAGGCCGAAGACGAGTGCCACCAGCAGGGACAGGTAGGCGACCAGCAGCGTCGCGTGCGTCACCACGAGGGTGACGATCTCGACCTCGAGGCGCGGCACCGGAGCGTCGATGCTCTTGTCGCCGGCGTGCGGACCCGCGCCGGTGACCAGCGTTCCGGTGACCAGGACGGCGGCCAGCGCGATCCCGGTCAGGAGTGTCAACTGCCGCAACGGTTTCGGGACGGTGCGTTCGGCCACCCCGTCGTCGGGCTCGCCGATCTTCACGTAGAGCAGCACCGCCACCCAGACCATCGTCATCGAAGCCAGCAGGTGGATCGCGACGGTCCACCACAGCAGGCCGGTCAGCACGGTGATCCCGCCGATCACCGCCTGCACGACGGTCGAAGCAGGCATCAGCCAGGCGTAGACGAGGACCTCGCGGCGGCGGCGGGCCCGCACCACGGCGAGCACCGCCAGGGCGGCGGTGAGCACGACAAGAAAGGTGATCAGCCGGTTGCCGAACTCGACGGCCTGGTGGATGCCCGGCACCTCGGCGTGCGGGACGGGGGTGAAGCTGCCGGGGAAGCACTGCGGCCAGGTGGGGCACCCCAGGCCCGACGCGGTGACCCGCACGATCGCACCCGTGACTGCGATGCCGCCCTGGGTCAGGATCACCGCGACGGCGATCGCGCGCTGCACGCCGAGGCTCGGCATCGGGAGCCGGTCGACAAGGCCGACGAACAGGCCGGTGAACATGGGTCGCACGCCCCGATGGTAGGCGATGGCCAACTACATGCCGTAGTAGGGCGTCACGGAGCGGCCTTTCGCGGGGCGGTGAACGGCACCAGCACCTCGTCGACGAGCTGCACCACGAGGTCGTCGGTGATCGGGTCGCCGGTGATCAGCAACCGGTGCCACAGCACGCTCTGGCCGAGTTCGCGGGCCAGCTCCACCGGAACGTCGGGCCGCACGTCCCCGCGCTTTATGCCGCGCTGCAGCAGTGCGGCCATCTCGGCCTTGCGCCAGCCGATGACGTCCTGCTGGAACGTCGCCGTGAGCACGGGGTCGTGGGCGGCCGCGGCGATCGCCGCGCGCAGCACGGCGGCGTCCGGTCCGGTGAACAACGCGGCCCATCCCCGCAGCACCGCCAGCATGTCCGTGCGGTAGCTCCCGGTGTCGCGGTGCGGGATCGCCGTGGTCGCCAGGCCGAGCAGCATGTCGCGCATGAGCGCCGTGGCGTCCGGCCACCGCCGGTAGAGCACGGGCTTGCTCGTTTTCGCCGCCGCGGCGACCGCCTCCATGGTGACGCCACCCGGGCCGTGGTCGGCCAGCAGTTTCAGTGCCGCCGAACGGATCGCCGCATCGAGCTCTTCGCCGTGCCGCCGCTGCATGCCACCTCCTCGAAGAAACGCTTGCGTATCTTAGCGCGCCCGCATACGGTTCTAAGAAACGTTCCCGTATCTTGGAGGTGGCGATGTCCCACGACACAACGTTCCCGGAGCCCCGTCCGGTGCTCTATCCGATGCGCACCGTCGACACCGCAGTGGTGCGGTACACCGCACTCCCGCACCACCGGCGCCGGATCACCATCGACCACCGGCCACTGCCGGGCATCACCCCGGCGATGCTGCTCGACTGGTTCAGCAACCTGGGCGGCACGATGTCCTACGGCGGCAAGGTCATCGACCGCTATCTCGCGTGGCATCCGGTCGACCACATCCGATGGGAACTGGCGCGGCCTGCGCCGGCCGGCGGCGCCGCAGAAGGTGCGCGGTTCCACATGGTCGAGGCGTTCGGCGGTCGGCCCGAATATCTGGTGGACGAGGTCGCCCGCGTCGAGAAACTCGACGAGACAGGGATCCGCCTCGTGCTGCGGGTGGCCGGCGTCATCGTCTTCCAGCTCGAGCACACCTGGTCTGCCGGCGCCGACGGCGCGCATTACGTCACGGTCATGGACCTCGGCACCCGCAGACTCTCGCCGGTCAACCGCATCGTGTCCGGCCACTTCCCCGAAGACAAGACCCGCGCGTGGGTGAAGCACAACATCGAAGAGGTCGGACAGCTCGAGTTCCTGCTGCCCGAGCTCGCGCGGTCAGGTGAAGCGGAACCAGCGCAGCGCGCATAGCCCGGCCACCGCGCCCCAGACGGCGAGCACGGCGAGGCCGAACCAGTCCACCGACAACGTCATCGCCTGCGTCAGCGACTCGGTCAGCGCACCCGACGGCGTCAGCCGCGCCACCCAGGCCACGGCGCCGGGCACCGTCTGGCCCTCGAGCGTCAGCGCGCCGAAACCGGCGAAGACGAACCACAGCAGATTGGCGACCGCCAGCACGATCTCGGCGCGCAGGGTCCCGCCGAGCAGCAGCCCGAGCGCCGCGAAAACGGCGGTGCCCAGGGCGATCACCACCGCGCCGAGCGCCAGCCCGGCCAGCGCGGGCCGCCAGCCCAGCGCGACACCGATGGCGCCGAGCACGATCGACTGCAGGAACACCACCGCGACCACCGCCAGTGACTTCCCGACGATGATGCCCCACACCGGAAGTGCGGTGGCGCCCAACCGTTTCAGCGCCCCGTAGCGGCGGTCGAACGCCACCGCGATGGCCTGCCCGGTGAAGGCCGTCGAGATGACCGCGAGCGCCATCACGGCGGGCACGAACGTGCCGGCACGGTCGTCGCCGAAGGAGCCGAGCGGCAGCAGGATCAATCCGGCGAGCAGTGTGATCGGGATGAACATGGTGAGCAGCAGCTGCTCGCCGTTGCGCAGCAGCAGCTTCAGTTCCAGGTTGAACTGGGCGGCCAGCATCGTCGGCACCGTCGCAGGCCGCGGGTCGGGGGAGAAGGTGCCCGGTGCGAAACGATTGGTCACGCCCCTGGGATCGCGTGTCATGTCCCGATCCTCCTCGCGCAAGCGCACGTCACGGCCGCAGCTCCCGTCCGGTCAGGTCGAGGAAGACGTCCTCGAGGCTGCGCTGCTCCACCCGCATGTCGGTGGCGAGCACGTCCAGCCGTGCGCACCACGCCGTCACGGTCGCCAGCACCTGCGGGTCGATGTGACCCTCGACGAGGTACTCACCCGGCGCGGCCTCGACCGCCTGGTACCCCTCGGGCAGCGCGGCGACGAGCAGCGCCAGGTCGAGCATCCGCGGGGCGCGGAACCTCAACTGGTTCTCGGCGCCGGAGCGCATCAGCTCTGCGGGCGTGCCGGTGGCCACCGCCACGCCGTGGTCGATGATCACCAGCCGGTCGGCCAGTTCCTCTGCCTCGGTCAGCTGGTGGGTGGTCAGCACGACGGTCACCCCGTCGCGACGCAGCCCGTCGATCAACTCCCACACCACGATTCGTGCATGCGCGTCCATCCCGGCGGTCGGCTCGTCGAGGAACACCAGCTCGGGACGTCCCACTACCGCGCAGGCCAGCGCCAGCCGCTGCTGCTGGCCGCCGGACAGCCGGCGGTAGGTGGTGCGCGCCACCTCGGTCAGCCCGAGGGTGTCCATCAGCCACTGCGGGTCGAGCGGGTCGGCGGCGTACGCGGCCACCAACGCGAGCATCTCACCGGCGCGGGCGGCCGGGTAGCCGCCGCCGCCCTGCAGCATGACGCCGATCCGCTCCCGCAGCCTGGCGTTGTCCGAGACCGGATCGAGGCCGAGGATCTCGATGGAGCCGGCGTCCGGCCGCAGGAAGCCCTCGCACATCTCGATGGTCGTGGTCTTGCCCGCGCCGTTGGGCCCCAGCAGTGCCAGCACCTCGGCCCGCTGCACGTCGAGGTCGAGTCCCGACACCGCCGTCGTCGACCCGTACCGCTTGGTCACCCCGCGCAGCAGGACGGGAACAGCGGATCCGGACGTCACGGGGATTCAGCGTATGCGTCGGTGCTCGACGGGTGCTGCCGCGGTGGCGGTGACGGCTGCGCATCGGGAGTCTCCTCGGCCACCGCGTCGGCGTCCGGAACGTCGTCGGCATCGGGGTCGGGGATCGGTCGCCACGGCAACCGGCGCCAGGTGAGCGCGATCAGCAGCGCGACCACCAGCGTGCTGGCGAGCGTGGCCATCACGATCTGGAACAACGTGAACCGGTCGCCGTTGGCGGTGGGCCCGAAGATGCCGATGACCAGCGTGATCGCAATCGTCGATCCCCGGAAACCCGGGCGGGTGGCCCAGGCCGCCAGCGGGATGATCGCCCACAGCAGGTACCAGGGCTGCACCACCGGGAACAGCAGCACCGTCGCACCCAGGGCCACACCCAGTCCGCCGACGGGGTGCAGCCGGCCGCGCAGCACCGCCAGCAGCAGCCAGGTGACCAGGATGGCGATGATGATCACACCGATGGCGCGGGTGAGGGCCAGCACCGCGGTGGTGTGATCGCCGAGGCCGAGCAGGATGCCGACCTGACCGGTGCCCAGCGCGATCAGGGTGGGCGGGGACATCCAGCTGCGCACCACGTTCGCGGTGCCCAGCGTGAACAGCCAGCCGAACCCCAGCCCGCTGGCCCAGCCGATCACCGCCATCACCGCCACCGACAGGGCGGTCAACGACCCGCCGGCGATCACGAACGCCTTGACCGTGCCGCCCCACCGGCAGGCCAGCGCCATCGCCACGAACCCCAGCGCCAACAGCGACGGCAGCTTGACCTGCGACGACAGCGCGATCAGCACCGCCCCGACGACGAGCATGGCCAGCGGATACCAGCGGTGCCAGTCGTCGCGGGTGACCGGTCTGCGCAGCGGCCGCGGGAGCAGTGGCTGCGCGGCGTCGATCCCGCGCAACGCGAACTCGGTGCCCGCCAGCATCAGGCCCAGCATCAGCGCCTCGTTGTGGATGCCTGCGACCAGGTGCATGAACAGCAGCGGGTTGCACGGCCCCAGCCACAGCGCGCTGACCTCGGCGACGCCGCAGCGGCGGGCCAGCCGCGGGGTGGCCCAGACGATGAGGCCGACGCCCAGCAGGACGACCAGCCGGTGGAACAGCACCGCCCAGACGATGTTCTGGCCGGTGACCGTCGAGATGCCCTCGCCGATCCACAGGAACAGCGGGCCGTAGGGCGCCGGAGTCTCCCGCCACAGGTTGGGCACCGACAGCGTGAAGACGTGGTCCAGCCCGAGGCCGGTGGCGGGGCCCACCTTGTACGGGTCGAGGCCGAGCCGCGAGATCTCGCTCTGGGCCAGGTAGGAGTACACGTCGCGGCTGTACATCGGCGGGGCGAGCAGCAGTGGGAGCGCCCACAGCAGCAGCGTGCGGTCCACCTGGCCGCGCGACATCCGGCGGCTGCCGAGGGCGAACCGGCCGAGCATGAGCCAGGCCAGCGCCATCATGACCGCGCCGGTGGTGGTCATGGTCAGCGAGACGGTCTGGATCCGCGAGGGCAGGTTGAGCAGCCGGACCCCGAAGGTGGGATCCTGGACCACGGGCCGCGCACCGGCGCCGAGCGCGCCGATCGCCATCAGCACCGTGCCGGTGGCGCCGAACAGCCGGGTGTGGCGCAGCGCCACCATCTCGGCGCTGTTGAGCGGGGAACCGGCGACCGGCTCGTCGCCGTGCCATCGGGCGATCGAGGAGCTGAACATCTGGAGGCGCCCGGCCAGTGGAGCCATCAGAGCAGACTAACGGTCGGGGGTGTGGTGGCTCTCACGCTCGCGGTAAGGGTCCCCTTGCTGGAACCGGTCAGGGAATTCCGACACAATGGTGTTGTGGAATTCGACCGGGAGCGAGCTGCGGACATGACGCCTGCCGTCGTGCCCGCCTCGGACGGTCACACCCGAACGGCCATCATCCAATTGCTGATGGAGGGGCCGATCACCGCCGGTCAGATCGGTGACCGTCTCGGCATCTCTGCCGCAGGTGTCCGCCGTCATCTCGACGCCCTGATCGACGCGGGTGACGCGCAGGCCAGCGCGGCGGAGGCGTGGCAGCACTCGGGCCGCGGCAGGCCCGCCAAGCGTTACCGGCTGACCGCCGCGGGCCGCGCCAAGCTCGGCCACGCCTACGACGACCTGGCGGTCGCGGCGATCCGCCAGCTGCGCGAGATCGGCGGCGACGACGCCGTGCGCACCTTCGCCCGCCGCCGGATCGACACCATCCTGTCGGGAGTAACCGAGGGCCCCGATGGCGTTGAAGCCACTGCGGACCGGGTGGCCGCGGCGCTGACCCGGGCCGGCTACGCCACCACCACGACCACCACGCCGGCGGGCGGACCCGTCCACGGCGTGCAGATCTGCCAGCACCACTGTCCGGTCTCGCACGTCGCCGAGGAGTTCCCGGAGCTGTGCCAGACCGAGCGTGAGGCGTTCGCCGAGATCCTGGGCACGCACGTCCAGCGGCTGGCCACGATCGTCAACGGCGACTGCGCCTGCACCACCCATGTACCACTCGCCAAGGAACTTCGGCACACAGCCCGCGCCGAAGCCGCCACCTCAACCCAAGGAGCGTCGACATGACCGCTACCCCCGAGACCTCGGTCGCCAAGGCCGAGCCGTTGACCCAGGACGAGACCATCGCCTCGCTCGGGAAGTACGGGTACGGCTGGTCGGACTCCGACGTCGCCGGTGCCAGCGCGCAGCGCGGGCTGTCCGAGGCAGTGGTGCGTGACATCTCGGCGAAGAAGAGCGAGCCGGAGTGGATGCTCGAGACCCGGCTGCGCGCACTGCGCACCTTCGACAAGAAGCCGATGCCCAACTGGGGCTCAGACCTCGACGGCATCCACTTCGACAACATCAAGTACTTCGTGCGGTCCAGCGAGAAGCAGGCCGCCACGTGGGACGACCTGCCCGCCGACATCAAGAACACCTACGACAAGCTGGGCATCCCCGAGGCCGAGAAGCAGCGTCTGGTGTCCGGCGTCGCCGCGCAGTACGAGTCCGAGGTGGTCTACCACTCCATCCGCGAGGACCTCGAGGCCCAGGGCGTCATCTTCCTGGACACCGACACCGCCTTGAAGGAGCATCCGGAGCTGTTCAAGCAGTACTTCGGCACCGTGATCCCGGCGGGCGACAACAAGTTCTCGGCGCTCAACACCGCGGTGTGGTCGGGCGGCTCGTTCATCTACGTGCCCAAGGGTGTCCACGTCGACATCCCGCTGCAGGCGTACTTCCGGATCAACACCGAGAACATGGGCCAGTTCGAGCGGACGCTGATCATCGTCGACGAGGACGCCTACGTGCACTACGTCGAGGGCTGTACTGCGCCGATCTACAAGAGCGACTCACTGCACTCGGCCGTCGTCGAGATCATCGTCAAGCCCGGCGGCCGGTGCCGCTACACCACGATCCAGAACTGGTCGAACAACGTCTACAACCTGGTCACCAAGCGGGCCAGGGCCGAGGCGGGCGCCACCATGGAGTGGGTCGACGGCAACATCGGCTCCAAGGTCACCATGAAGTACCCGGCCGTGTGGATGACCGGTGAGCACGCCAAGGGTGAGGTGCTCTCGGTGGCGTTCGCCGGCGAGGGCCAGCACCAGGACACCGGTGCCAAGATGCTGCACCTCGCGCCGCACACGTCGTCCAACATCGTGTCCAAGTCGGTGGCCCGCGGCGGCGGCCGGGCGTCCTACCGCGGCCTGGTCCAGGTCAACAAGGGCGCCTACGGTTCCCGTGCGAGCGTCAAGTGCGATGCGCTGCTGGTCGACACGATCAGCCGGTCGGACACCTACCCGTACGTCGACATCCGCGAGGACGACGTCACGATGGGCCACGAGGCCACGGTGTCCAAGGTCAGCCAGGAACAGTTGTTCTACCTGATGAGCCGCGGCCTCACCGAGGACGAGGCGATGGCGATGGTGGTGCGCGGGTTCGTCGAGCCGATCGCCAAGGAACTGCCGATGGAGTACGCACTGGAGCTCAACCGCCTGATCGAGCTGCAGATGGAAGGCGCGGTCGGCTGATGGGGGCGAGCGAAGCGACGGGGAACAGGCAGTGACTGATACCAACCTGACCACCGCCGTCGAGGGAGGCGCGAAGCCGGGCTCGGCCCTCGCCGGCGCCAACAAGGGCGAGCAGTTCGCGTCGTTCGACGTGGCCGCCTTCGAGGTGCCCGGCGGCCGCGACGAGCTGTGGCGGTTCACCCCGCTGCGGCGGCTGCGCGGGCTGCACGACGGCTCGGCTCCCGCGACCGGGCGCGCCGCGATCGAGGTCACCGAGCGGCCGGGCGTGACGGTCGAGACGGTGCAGCGCGGCGACGACCGGCTCGGCCAGGCCGGGGTGCCCGCTGATCGTGTTGCGGCGCAAGCGTTCTCGTCGTTCGAGTCCGCGACCATCGTGACGGTCGCGCGCGACACCGAGGTGGCCGAGCCGATCGAGGTCGTCGTCAACGGCCCGGGCGAGGGCGCGGTGGCGTACGGACACCTGCAGATCCGCGTCGAGGAACTGGCGAGGGCCATCGTCGTCGTCGACCTGCGCGGCAGCGGAACCTACGCCGACAACGTCGAGATCCTCGTCGGCGACTCCGCAGGCGTCGGGGTGATCTGGATCGCCGACTGGGCCGACGACATGGTCCACGTCAGCGCGCATCACGCCCGGTTGGGCCGCGACGCCGTGCTCGGACACGTCAACGTCACCCTCGGCGGGGACGTCGTGCGCACCACCGCGACGGTGCGGTACACCGGCCCGGGCGGCGAAGCCCAGATGCTCGGCACCTACTTCGCCGACGACGGCCAGCACTTCGAGTCGCGACTGCTCGTCGACCACTCGCAGCCCAACTGCAAGTCCGACGTGCTCTACAAGGGCGCACTGCAGGGCGATCCGAACTCCGACCGGCCCGACGCGCACACGGTGTGGATCGGCGACGTGCTGATCCGCGCCGAGGCCACCGGCACCGACACCTTCGAGGTCAACCGCAACCTGGTGCTGACCGACGGGGCCCGCGCCGACTCGGTGCCGAACCTGGAGATCGAGACGGGCGAGATCGTCGGCGCCGGACATGCAAGCGCCACAGGGCGTTTCGACGACGAGCAGTTGTTCTACCTGAGGGCGCGCGGCATTCCCGAGGAGCAGGCCCGCCGGCTGGTGGTGCGCGGATTCTTCGGCGAGATCATCGCCAAGATCGCCGTCCCCGCCGTGCGCGAGCGCCTCACCGAAGCCATCGAACGAGAACTAGCGATCACGGAATCGAGAAGTAGCTGACATGACCACACTGGAAGTCAAGGACCTGCACGTCTCCGTCGTCTCCGCCGAGGACGGGACCGACATCCCGATCCTCAAGGGCGTCAACCTCACCGTGAAGTCGGGGGAGACCCACGCGGTGATGGGGCCCAACGGTTCGGGCAAGTCGACGCTGTCGTATGCGATTGCCGGGCACCCCAAGTACACCGTGACGTCCGGCTCGATCACCCTGGACGGCGAGGACGTCCTGGAGATGAGCATCGACGAGCGCGCCAGGGCTGGACTGTTCC
This sequence comes from Mycobacterium sp. NPDC050551, assembly GCF_040674075.1. NCBI lineage: Bacteria > Bacillati > Actinomycetota > Actinomycetes > Mycobacteriales > Mycobacteriaceae > Mycobacterium > Mycobacterium sp. NPDC050551. The sequence continues at coordinate 480,961 of NZ_JBFARC010000004.1, forward strand.
TGGCCATGCAGTACCCGATCGAGGTGCCCGGGGTGTCGATGTCGAACTTCCTGCGCACCGCGGCCACCGCGGTGCGGGGCGAGGCGCCGAAGCTGCGGCACTGGGTCAAAGAGGTCAAGACCGCGATGAGCGACCTCGACATCGACCCGACCTTCTCCGAGCGCAGCGTCAACGAGGGCTTCTCCGGCGGCGAGAAGAAGCGTCACGAGATCCTGCAGCTCGGGCTGCTGAAGCCGAAGATCGCGATCCTCGACGAGACCGACTCGGGTCTCGACGTCGACGCGCTGCGCATCGTCAGCGAGGGTGTGAACCGCTACGCGGAGGCCGAGAACGGCGGCGTGCTGCTCATCACGCACTACACCCGGATCCTGCGCTACATCCAGCCGCAGTTCGTGCACGTGTTCGTCGGTGGCCGGATCATCGAGTCGGGCGGCCCCGAGCTGGCCGACGAGCTCGAGGAGAACGGCTACGAACGCTTCACCCACGCTCCGGCGGCGGGATCCTAGGCGGCGCGATGACGGCCTCCACGGAACGCCCGGCCCTGGCGGTGGACCTCGAGACGGTTCGGGCGGACTTCCCGATCCTGTCGCGGGTGATGCGCGGCGGCAACCAGTTGGCTTACCTCGACTCCGGTGCGACGTCGCAGAAGCCGCGGCAGGTGCTCGACGCCGAGCGTGACTTCCTCACCATGTTCAACGGTGCGGTGCACCGCGGTGCGCACCAGCTGATGGAGGAGTCCACCGACGCCTACGAGCAGGGCCGCGCCGACATCGCGGCCTTCGTCGGCGCCGACACCGACGAGCTGGTGTTCACCAAGAACGCCACCGAGTCGATCAACCTGGTGTCGTACGCGTTGGGGGACAACAGGTTCGAGGGCCGTGCCGTCGGACCCGGCGACGTCATCGTCACCACCGAACTCGAGCACCACGCGAACCTGATCCCGTGGCAGGAGCTGGCCCGCCGCACCGGTGCCACGCTGCGCTGGTTCGGCGTCACCGAGGACGGGCGCATCGACCTCGACTCGTTGCAGCTCGACGAGCGCGTGAAGATCGTCGCGTTCAGCCACCACTCCAATGTCACCGGCGCGATCGCCCCGGTCGCCGAGCTGGTGGCGCGGGCCAAGCAGGTCGGCGCGCTCACGCTGCTGGACGCCTGCCAGTCGGTGCCGCACCAGGCCGTCGACTTCCACGCGCTCGACGTCGACTACGCCGCGTTCTCGGGGCACAAGATGCTGGGCCCCACCGGAATCGGTGTGCTCTACGGCCGTCGGGAGCTGCTCGACGCGATGCCGCCCTTCATCACCGGCGGGTCGATGATCGAGACCGTCACGATGGAGGCCACCACCTACGCCCCGGCGCCGCAGCGCTTCGAGGCGGGCACCCCGATGACGTCACAGGTCGTCGGATTGGCCGCTGCCGCACGCTATCTCGATGCGCTGGGGATGGACGCCGTCGAGGCGCACGAGGCCCGACTGGTCGAAGCCGCCCTCGACGGGCTGGCCGGCATCCCGGGTGTCCGGGTCGTCGGGCCGACCGACATGGCCGACCGTGGTTCGCCGGTGAGCTTCGTCGTCGACGGCGTGCACGCCCACGACGTCGGGCAGGTGCTCGACGACGAGGGCGTCGCGGTGCGGGTGGGGCACCATTGCGCGTGGCCGCTGCACCGCCGCTTCGGCATCCACGCCACGGCCAGGGCGTCCTTCGCGGTGTACAACACGCCCGACGAGGTGGACCGGTTGGTCGCGGGGATCAAGCGGGCCGGCGAGTTCTTCGGGCGGGATTGAGCGCACCGTGCGGATGGAGCAGATGTACCAGGAGGTGATCCTGGACCACTACAAACACCCGCACCACCGCGGACTGCGCGAACCCTTCGGCGCCGAGGTGCACCACGTGAACCCGACGTGCGGTGACGAGGTCACGCTGCGGGTGGCGCTGTCGGAGGATGGCGGGACGGTCGAGGACATCTCGTACGACGGTCAGGGCTGCTCCATCAGCCAGGCCGCCACGTCGGTGCTCACCGACCAGGTGATCGGCCAGAGTGTCGACCAGGCACTGTCGACCGTCGCGGCGTTCACCGAGATGGTGTCGTCGCGCGGCGCCGTCGAGGGCGACGAGGACGTGATCGGCGACGGCGTGGCGTTCGCGGGCGTGGCCAAATACCCGGCGAGGGTGAAGTGTGCGCTGCTGGGCTGGACGGCTTTCAAGGCCGCGCTGGCGCAGGCGTCAGAAGAATTCGAGGAGGCAGGATGACCGCACCCGATGAGCTGTTGGCCGATCTGGAGGAGGCGATGCGTGACGTCGTCGATCCCGAACTCGGCATCAACGTCGTCGACCTCGGCCTGGTGTACGGGCTGAACATCGAGGAGGGCGACGGCGGCAACGTCGCGCTGATCGACATGACGCTGACCTCGGCGGCGTGCCCGTTGACCGATGTGATCGAGGACCAGTCGCGCAACGCACTCGTGGGTGCAGGGCTGGTCGACGAGATCAAGATCAATTGGGTGTGGAATCCGCCGTGGGGTCCGGACAAGATCACCGAGGACGGCCGCGAACAGCTGCGGGCGCTCGGCTTCACCGTCTGACGCGTCGAATCTGCCGGTCAGCCGGCCGCACCGGGGCACAATGACCGGATGGTCACCGTACCTGCGGCGGTGTGGCGCGGCGGACCCGTCGCCCGGGCGCTGACGGTCGGCGCCGCCGTCGGCGTGTTCCTCGGGGTGCTCGCCTGGCTCGACTCGGGTCAGGTCGTGGCCGGCGTGGTCGTCACCGTCGTCGTGGGCGGGGCCTATGGCATCGTGATGCAACGCCGGATGGCGCGGTTCTGGCCGGGCGCCGCGGCGCTCACCGGCGACGAGCGGGTGGCCGTCGCCCGCGCCGCACGCCGTGGCGAACCGGTCGGATCACCGCGCCTCGCGCAGGCGCTCGCCGAGTACGGATCGGGTATGCGCGCGGCTGCCGAGACGGCCCGGCCGTACCGCTGGCTGATCCCGTTGGTCCTCGTCGTCGGGGTGGTGATGGCTGTGTGGGACGCGTTCTACGGCACCTGGGGCAACGCCGTGGTCTCGGCGATCTATCTCGCGCTGCTGCTGCTGGAGGTGTTCTGGTGGCCGCGGCGGCAGCGGCACCTGCTGGCCAACGCGGATCGCGCCGCGGGCGGGTAGTCATTTCGTATGAGCCCCGATTACGTCGCCACCCGCAGGCAGCTGCGCGGTGTCGCCGAGAGCCTGATCGCCGGTCCGCAGCATCGCGCGGCGGGCACCATCCGCCTGGCGGTGCGGCCCGACGGCTTCACCGGTGTCTCGCTGCCGATCGCCGTGGAGGGCACGGAGCTGGTGTGGCCGCAGGGCAGCGCTGCGCTGGCCGGTCCGGTCGGTGCGCTCGCCACCGCCGCGGGCATCACGGCGGGTCCGCCCGAAGGTGTCTACGACATCGTCGACCCACTGGCCGCCGACGCGGTGCTCGACATCGACCCGGCGGCGGCCGATCTGCTGTACCGCAGCCTCTACGCCGGTGGCTTCGCCATCAAACACGCTCTGCCCGAACAGCATCCGGTGCTCTGGCCGGAGCACTTCGACGTCGCGGTCACCGAGGGCGAGGTGAACTACGGCGTCTCGGCCGGCGACGACCAACACCCCACGCCCTATGCCTACGTCGGCCCGTGGACCGCACGGCACGGCCCGTTCTGGAACGCACCGTTCGGGGCGCTGCTGGCCCTCGACCCCGCCGACGACGTGGACGAACTGTCCCGGCGGATCGCGGATTTCTTCGCCGAGGGCCGCGCCCGCGCCTCCGACCGCTGACCCGCAGGCAGGCGTGAACCGGCCGGCCGGCGGGAACAAGCATGTGGAACCCAACGTTAGGACAGTCGTGACAACGCAAGACATCACCGCAGAACAGTTCAACGACACCATCAACGACAACGACATCGTGCTGGTGGATTTCTGGGCGTCGTGGTGCGGGCCGTGTCGCGCGTTCGCGCCCACCTTCGCGGCTTCGGCCGAGAAGCACCCCGACGTCGTGCACGCCAAGGTGGACACCGAGGCCGAGCAGGAGCTGGCGCAGGCCGCCGACATCCGCTCGATCCCGACCCTGATGGTCTTCAAGAAGGGCAAGCTGGTGTTCAACCAGGCCGGCGCGCTACCGCCGGCGGCTCTCGAGGATCTGGTGCAGAAGGTCAGGGAGTTCGACGTCGACGCGGCGATCGCCGCCCAGGACGACGGCGCGCAGGCCTAGCTGCCCGGGGGCTCGCGCCTGGCCCCGCGATAGCGTGCTCGGGTGACCGAAGCACAGCAGTTCGTCCTCGTCGACCGGCCGCGCCCGCAGGTGGCGCTGGTGACGCTCAACCGGCCCGAACGCATGAACTCGATGGCGTTCGACGTGATGGTTCCGCTGCGCGACGTGCTCGCCGAGCTGAGCCACGACAACTCGGTGCGCGCCGTGGTGCTCACCGGAGCGGGACGGGGCTTCTCCTCGGGCGCCGACCACAAGTCGGCGGGCTCGGTGCCGCACATCGACGGGCTCACCCGGCCGACGTTCGCCCTGCGGTCCATGGAGGTCCTCGACGAGGTGATCCTGGCGCTGCGCAAGCTCCACCAGCCGGTGATCGCGGCGGTCAACGGCGCCGCGATCGGCGGTGGGCTGTGTCTGGCGCTGGCCGCCGACATCCGCGTCGCGGCCACCGGCGCCTACTTCCGCGCCGCGGGAATCAACAACGGCCTGACGGCCAGCGAGCTGGGGCTGTCCTACCTGCTGCCCCGCGCGATCGGCTCGTCGCGGGCGTTCGAGATCATGCTCACCGGCCGTGACGTCGACAGCGCGGAAGCCGAGCGGATCGGCCTGGTGTCCCGCACGGTGCCCGAGGACGAGCTGCTCGAGGCGTGCTTCGACATAGCCCAGGGCATCGCCGCGTTCTCCCGTCCCGGTGTCGAGCTGACCAAGCGCACGCTGTGGTCCGGGCTGGACGCAGGCAGCCTCGAGGGACACATGCAGGCCGAGGGACTGGGGCAGCTGTTCGTGCGCCTGCTGACCGCCAACTTCGAGGAGGCGGTCGCCGCGCGTGCGGAGAAACGCCCGGCGGTGTTCACCGACGACAAGCCCTAGTCGCTTCCCCGGGGCGGTGTGACGGCGGTCATCGGGTTGGCGTCTCCGGCCGGGCTGCGACTACCCTTGATGGGCTCACGGCTAACCGTGAACTCACCACATCAGCACCCCGCTTAGGAGCAGCCGTGATCACCGCAACGGACCTCGAGGTCCGCGCCGGGGCGCGCACCCTGCTCTCCACCGACGGCGCCGCGCTGCGCGTGCAGCCGGGCGACCGCATCGGTCTGGTGGGCCGCAACGGCGCGGGCAAGACCACCACGATGCGCATCCTGGCCGGCGAGGGCGAGCCGTACGCCGGCACGATCGCCAGGACCGGCGAGATCGGTTACCTGCCACAGGATCCTCGTGAAGGTGACCTCGACATGCTGGCGCGCGACCGGGTGCTCTCGGCGCGGGGTCTGGACACCCTGCTGGCCGACCTGGAGAAGCAACAGCTTCTGATGGCCGAGGTCGCCGACGACGCCACCCGGGACAAGGCGGTGCGTCGCTACGGTCAGCTCGAGGAGCGCTTCGCCGCGCTGGGTGGTTACGCCGCCGAGAGCGAAGCGGCGCGGATCTGCGCGAGCCTCGGCCTTGCCGAACGGATCCTGACGCAACCACTGCGGACGCTGTCCGGCGGTCAGCGACGGCGGGTCGAACTGGCTCGCATCCTCTTCGCGGCGTCCGACACGGGTTCGGGATCGGACACCACGCTCCTGCTCGACGAGCCGACCAACCACCTCGATGCCGACTCCATCGGCTGGTTGCGCGCCTTCCTGCAGAACCACTCCGGTGGGCTCGTGGTGATCAGCCACGACGTGGACCTGCTCGCCGACGTCGTCAACCGGGTGTGGTTCCTCGACGCGGTGCGCGGGGAGGCCGACGTCTACAACATGGGCTGGCAGAAGTATCTCGACGCCCGCGCCACCGACGAGCAGCGTCGCCGCCGGGAGCGGGCGAACGCGGAGAAGAAGGCGTCCGCGCTGCGTACCCAGGCCGCCAAGATGGGCGCCAAGGCCACCAAAGCCGTCGCCGCGCAGAACATGCTGCGCCGCGCGGAGCGGATGATCGCCGAGCTCGACGACGAGCGGGTGGCCGACAAGGTCGCGAAGATCCGGTTTCCGACGCCCGCGGTGTGCGGTCGGACGCCGCTGGTGGCCAAGGGGCTGACCAAGACCTACGGTTCGCTGGAGATCTTCACCGGCGTCGACCTGGCGATCGACAAGGGCTCGCGCGTCGTCGTACTCGGCCTCAACGGTGCGGGCAAGACGACGCTGCTGAGGATCCTGGCCGGGGTGGAGAAAGCCGACGCCGGTGCCATCGAACCCGGCCACGGCCTGAAGATCGGATACTTCGCCCAGGAGCACGACACCATCGACGGGAACGCCTCGGTGTGGGAGAACATCCGTTATGCCGCCCCCGACACCGGCGAACAGGATCTGCGAGGCCTGTTGGGCGCGTTCATGTTCAGCGGTGCGCAGCTGGACCAGCCGGCCGGCACACTCTCCGGCGGCGAGAAGACCCGACTGGCGCTCGCCGGACTGGTCGCGTCCACGGCGAACGTCCTCCTGCTCGACGAGCCGACGAACAACCTCGACCCCGCATCGCGTGAACAGGTGCTCGACGCGCTGCGCAGCTACGTCGGCGCCGTCGTGCTGGTGACGCACGACCCGGGCGCCGCCGAGGCCCTCGACCCGCAGCGGGTGGTGTTGTTGCCGGACGGCACCGAGGACTTCTGGTCCGACGAGTACCGCGATCTCATCGAACTGGCGTAGCCAGAAAGCGAACCCTTTGTGGAATTCGCCCCGCCTCCTGGTTGACAGTTCCTAACCTGGGTACTCGACGGGACGGTCGGGGCTAACACGGCGGGGAGATGTCGATGAAAGATGCCAACAAGTCCCGGGAGCAGTTGCTGACGGAGCTTCGTAGCGCATACGAGAGCGGAGCGAGCATTCGCTCCCTGGTGACCAAAACGGGGCGGTCCTACGGGTCGGTGCACAGCATGCTGCGCGAAGCGGGTGTCACGATGCGCAGCCGGGGCGGGCCGAATCACCGGACCCGCCGCGCCAGCTGACGATCACTTCTGCCGCACCGACGCCTCGACGAGGTCCAGCACCGCGCTGAGTTTCTCGGGGTCGTCGCCTGACGCGAGTCGTGCGACGATGCCGTCGAGGACCAGATCCAGGTACATGTGCAGCACCTCGCTGGGAACGTCGTCGCGCAACCGGCCGGCCTGCTTCTGGCGACGCAACCGCTCGGTGATCGCCGTGGTCAACTCCGCCGACCGCTCCGACCACCCCCGGTGGAAGGCGGGATCGTTGCGGAGTTTGCGCGCGATCTCCAGCCGGGTGGCCAGCCAGTCGAACTGTTCGGGTGCCGCCAGCAAGTCGCGCATCACCTGGATGAGGCCCTCGCGCGACGCCACCTCCGCCATCCGCTCGGCGTCCTCACGGGCCAGTTCGAAGAACAGCGTGTCCTTGTCCCGGAAGTGATGGAAGATCGCGCCGCGCGACAGCCCGATGGTCTGTTCGAGCCGCCGCACGGTCGCGTTCTCGTATCCGTTCTCGGCGAAGCAGCGTCGAGCGCCGTCGAGGATCTGGCGGCGGCGGGCCGCCAGATGGTCGTCCGTTACCCGCGGCAAGGGTCAACTCCTCGTGCAGCGCTCGCCGGCACGTGCTACTTGGACTGCAGCATGTTGCGCAGCACGTACTGCAGGATGCCGCCGTTGCGGTAGTAGTCCGCCTCCCCGGGGGTGTCGATGCGCACCACGGCGTCGAACTCGATGGGATCGCCACCGTCCTTGGTGGCTTTGACGTGCACTGTCTTGGGCGTCTTGCCCTCGTTGAGGTCCTCGATCCCGGTGATGTCGAAGGTCTCGGTGCCGTCCAGCTTCAACGACGCCGCCGACTCGCCTTCGGGGAATTGCAGCGGGATCACGCCCATGCCGATCAAGTTCGACCGGTGGATGCGCTCGAAGGACTCGACGATCACCGCCCGCACACCGAGCAGCGACGTGCCCTTGGCCGCCCAGTCGCGCGACGACCCGGAGCCGTACTCCTTGCCGCCCAGCACGACCAGGGGAGTGCCCTGCTCCGCGTAGTTCTGCGCGGCGTCGTAGATGAACGCCTGCGGCGCATCGTCCTGGGTGAAATCGCGGGTGTAGCCGCCGGACACGTCGTCGAGCAACTGGTTCTTCAGCCGGATGTTGGCGAAGGTGCCGCGGATCATCACCTCGTGATTGCCGCGGCGCGACCCGTAGGAGTTGTAGTCCTTCTTGTCCACGCCGTGTTCGTCGAGGTACTGCGCCGCGGGGGTGCCGGGCTTGATGCTGCCCGCCGGCGAGATGTGGTCGGTGGTCACCGAGTCGCCCAGAAGTGCCAGGACGCGGGCGCCGGTGATGTCGGTGACCGGCTCGGGCTCGGGGGGCATCCCGTCGAAGTACGGAGGCTTGCGCACGTACGTCGAATCCTGGTCCCAGTCGAACGTGTCGCCGCTGGGGGTGGGCAGGTTGCGCCACCGCTCGTCGCCCTTGAACACGTCGGCGTAGTTCTTGACGAACATCTCGGTGTTGATCGCCGAGGCGATGGTGTCGGTGATGTCCTGCTGCGTCGGCCAGATGTCCTTGAGGAACACGTCGTTGCCGTCGTCGTCCTGGCCCAGCGGGTCGGATTCGAAGTCGAAGTCCATGGTGCCGGCCAGCGCGTAGGCGATGACCAGTGGCGGGGAGGCCAGGTAGTTCATCTTCACGTCGGGGTTGATCCGGCCCTCGAAGTTGCGGTTGCCGGACAGCACCGCGGTGACCGACAGGTCGGCGTCGTTGATCGCCTTGCTGATGTCCTCCGGCAGCGGACCGGAGTTACCGATGCAGGTGGTACACCCGTAGCCGACCAGGTAGAAGCCCAGCTTCTCCAGATACGGCCACAGCCCGGCCTTGTCGTAGTAGTCGGTGACCACCTGCGAACCCGGCGCCATCGTGGTCTTCACCCACGGCTTGGTGGTCAGGCCCTTGTCGACGGCGTTCTTGGCCAGCAGCGCCGCACCGAGCATCACCTCGGGGTTGGAGGTGTTGGTGCAGGACGTGATCGCCGCGATCACCACCGCGCCGTGGTCGATGATGCAGTTGCCCACCTCGGCGGATTCGATCTTCACCGGCTTGGTGGGCCGGCCCTCGGCGCCGTTGGCAGCGGAGGGTCGCGCGTCCACTGACTTCTCGTCGGCGAACGACAGCGACACCGGGTCACTGCCCGGGAACGTCTCCTCGACCGCCTCGTCGACGTTGGAGTGCTCGGCGGAGTTGCCGTTCTCGACGTAGTTGTGGATGTCCTTGCGGAACGCCGACTTCGCGTCGTCGAGTGCGATGCGGTCCTGCGGGCGCTTGGGCCCGGCGATCGAGGGCACCACGTCGGCCAGGTCGAGTTCCAGGTACTCGGAGAACTTCGGCTCGCGGGATGGGTCGTGCCACATACCCTGTTCCTTGGCGTACGCCTCGACCAGCGCCAGCTTCTCGTCGCTGCGACCGGTCATCCTCAGGTAGTCGATCGTCACCTCGTCGATCGGGAAAATGGCTGCGGTGGAGCCGAACTCGGGGCTCATGTTGCCCAACGTGGCCCGGTTGGCCAGCGGCACCTCGGCGACGCCCTCACCGTAGAATTCGACGAACTTGCCGACCACGCCGTGCTTGCGCAGCATCTCGGTGACCGTGAGCACCACGTCGGTGGCGGTCACGCCGGGGCGGCGCTCGCCCGACAGCTTGAAGCCGACGACGCGGGGGATGAGCATCGACACCGGCTGGCCCAGCATGGCGGCCTCGGCCTCGATGCCGCCGACGCCCCAGCCCAGCACGCCGACGCCGTTCTCCATGGTGGTGTGGCTGTCGGTGCCGACGCAGGTGTCGGGGTAGGCGACCCCGTCGCGCTCCATGACGACGCTGGCCAGGTACTCGATGTTGACCTGGTGGACGATTCCCGTGCCGGGCGGGACGACCTTGAAGTCGTCGAAGGCGCCCTGTCCCCAGCGCAGGAACTGGTAGCGCTCGCCGTTGCGCTCGTACTCGATCTCCACGTTGCGCTCGAAGGCGTTCGCGGTGCCGAACAGGTCGGCGATCACCGAGTGGTCGATCACCAGGTCGGCCGGCGCCAGCGGGTTGACCTGCTGCGGGTCGCCGCCCAGGTCGCCCACGGCCTCACGCATGGTGGCCAGGTCGACGATGCACGGCACACCGGTGAAGTCCTGCATGATGACGCGCGCCGGGGTGAACTGGATCTCGATGCTGGGATCGGCCTCCGGGTCCCACTTGGCGATCGCCTCGATGTGGTCCTTGGTGATGTTGGTGCCGTCCTCGGTGCGCAGCAGGTTCTCCGCGAGCACCTTGAGGCTGTAGGGCAGCTTGTCGGTGCCCTCCACCGCGTCGAGGCGGTAGATCTCGTATTTTTTGTCCCCGACTGTCAGCGTGTCGCGGGCTCCGAACGAATTCACCGAATCCTTGCTGCTCACTTCAACTCCCGGCTGTCAACGTGCCGCGACGGGCTGTGTCGGCGGCGTTCCGATTCTAACAGTACGCTTGTCCTGCAAAGAACCCAAGGGGGGTTTGTCCAGTCTCGTCGCCCCCGGTGGTGCGTGCCACCGGACGGGTACCCACCCTCGTGCCGGGGACTCACCCCGGGTCGCTTCGCTCCTGCCCGCCGACTCGATTCGGTACCTTCCTCCTGTGACCGGACCTCACGTGCCGCCGTTCCTGCCCGCCTTCATCCCGCAGGAGTTGTGTCAGACCGTCGGCGTGGACCCCGCGCAACCCGGAGCCATCGCCACGTGCGTCGACATCGTCCGCGCCGACGTGGACGGTGACGGCGTGAGCGCCCGGGGAGCATCGCCCGAACAGGTCGCGGCGCTGCAACAGGTGGTCACCGACGCCCGGGCCGACGGCATCGACCTCAAGGTCGTCGTCCTGGACCGCAACCCCGCGATCGACACGCCACTGCGCGACGTCGCCACCGAGATCGGCGAGGTCTACCCGGATTCGACGGTGCTCGTCCTGAGCCCCTCCTATGCCGGCACGTACAGCACGACGTTCGACCGCGTCACGCTCGAGGCGGGCCAGGACCTCGCCAAGACGGGCGACCCGGTGCAGTCGTCCGCCAATTTCGTCAGCCAGTTGCAAACCGGGGATTTCCCCTGGACGGCATTGACGATTGTGCTTGTCGTCGGGGTGCTCGCGGCGACCGTTGCCACGCGGTTGCTGCAGATACGCGGCAAACGTGCTCATGCACGTCGAAACACGGAAAGTGTTGTGCAGCAGCCCTAGTGGTTGTGCCGCAGTGATGGCGGCAAATTACAAACATCACAATTCGGTCACGCCCAATTCAATTACATGCTTGTAATTTGTGACTTAAGTTTCTTTAGCGTCCATTGTGACGTACGGTGCGTTCGGTGCCTATTGATGCAGTTGTGCAGGATGTGACTGACGCGATCAGAGGTGCCGCTGTGACTGCGTATCGCCGCGCGTCCGTTGATCTCGAGGAGACCTGAGTCGACATGAGAACCTTCTCTCGCGCCTCGGCGTACCGGATCTGCGCACTGCCCCTCGCTGCGGGCATGCTGCTCGCCACCGCACTGTGGAGTGGCCCGGTGGCCGCGGCGGACCCCAACGGCGCCCCCGGAGTCGCCAGCCTGGTGGCGGAGGTCGCCAACGCCAATCAGGAACTGCAGGAACTCGGCGCCGCCGTGCAGGCCCAGCAGGAGAGCGTGAACAAGGCGATCGTCGACGTCCAGACCGCCCGCGACGCGGCCGCCGCCGCACAGCGCGAGGTCGAGGCGAGCCGCACCGGCATCGAGGACGCCAACATCGCCATCACCGCCGCCCAGAAGCGCTTCGACACCTTCGCGGCGGCCACCTACGTCAACGGCCCGTCGAGCTCCTACCTGACGGCGTCCGACCCGGCGGACGTCATCTCCACCGCCGCCACCGGCCAGGCACTCTCGACGAGTTCGCAGCAGGTGCTCGCGAATCTGCAGCGGGCCCGCACCGAACAGGTGAACAGGGAGTCGGCGGCACGGCTGGCCAAGCAGAAGGCCGACGATGCCGCGGCCGCTGCACAGGTCAGCCAGGATGCCGCGGTCACGGAGCTGACCCAGGCTCAGGGCACCTTCGGCTCCCAGCAGGCCGAGCTGACCCGGCTGACCGCCGAGCGGAGTGCCGCCCAGGCGCGGCTCGAGCAGGCCAGGGCGGCGAATCCCGGACCGGCGCCCGCGGGCACGCCTGCGCCGCTCGCCCGCAACACCGATCCCGCGGGCAATTGGGACCGCGCCGCAGCGACGGCGCCCGGAGGCGCGAAATGGGACACCGCGTGGGATCCCACCCTGCCGGCGATCCCCAGCGCGTTCGTCAGCGGCGACCCGATCGCGATCATCAACACGGTGCTCGGCATCTCGTCGACGTCGGCTCAGCTCACCCAGCAGATGGGTCGCGGCTTCCTGCAGAAGATGGGCCTGCTGCCCACGCCAACCGGCTACACCAACGGCGCGATCCCACGCGTCTACGGCAGGCAGGCCACCGAGTACGTCATCAAACGCATGGGGTCGCAGATGGGCGTGCCCTACTCCTGGGGCGGCGGCAACGCCAACGGCCCGAGCCGTGGGATCGACTCCGGCGCCGGCACCGTGGGGTTCGATTGCTCCGGTCTGATGTTGTACGGCTTCGCCGGTGTCGGCATCAAGCTCGACCACTACTCGGGTTCGCAGTACAACGCGGGCCAGAAGGTGCCGTCATCGCAGATGCGCCGGGGCGACATGATCTTCTACGGACCCAACGCCAGCCAGCACGTGGCGATGTACCTCGGCAACGGCCAGATGCTGGAGGCGCCCTACACGGGTTCCCACGTCAAGGTCTCCGCAGTCCGGACGAGCGGTATGACGCCATACGTGACCCGTCTCATCGAGTGGTGAACCGAGTGCTCCTGTTCTTCCGCAATACTTTCGGCTGCGCGAAAGGTCTTGCTGTGCTCGTCGCGGCGATCGCGCTGGCGTTCGGCCTCGCGATGCCCGCCACCGCCGCGCCCGATGACGGCCAGTGGGATCCCACGCTGCCGAAGCTGATCAGCGCCGGCGCACCCGGTGACCCGCTCGCCATCGCCAACGCGTCGCTGGCGGCCACCGCGCAGGCCACCGAGGTCACCATGGGCCTCGGCAAGAAGTTCCTGCAGAACATCGGCCTGGCACCCAAGGACGCCGTGCCCGCCGGTGTGGCGCCCGGCGTCGTGCGCGGCCCGCAGGCCGTCGAGTACGTCATCCGCCGCGGCGCCTCCCAGATGGGCGTGCCCTACTCCTGGGGCGGCGGCAAGCCCAACGGCCCCAGCCGCGGCATCGACTCCGGAGCCAACACCGTCGGCTTCGACTGCTCGGGATTCACCCAGTTCTCGTTCGCCGGGGTGGGCGTGCTCATCCCGAAGTACTCCGGCGACCAGTACGACACCGGCCGCAGGGTGCCGCTGGCCCAGGGCAAGCGGGGCGACCTGCTGTTCTGGGGCCCCGGCGGCAGCCAGCACGTCGCCATCTACCTCGGCGGCGGGCAGATGCTCGAGGCGTCGGGCAGCGCGGGCAAAGTCACCGTGAGCCCGCTGCGCAAATCGGGTCTGCAGCCCTACGTCGCGCGGATCATCGAGTACTGACCGCAACCTGAGGGCAGCCTGAGGCATCGTGGGCGACGTCGACGGATTCCGGACTGCCTGGAATAGTTGACGGCGGGCACCTGACCGGCCCGGCAGAATGCGTGTTGACGCAGTGAGAACGGCGTCGTGACCAGACAGCACATTGGGAGGATCTTGATGACGTCACCGAGTGGTCCGCCGCAGGGCGCCGGAGCGCACCCCGGCTCGGCCCCGGCGCAGGGTTACGCTCCCGCCCCGACCGGAACCCAGCCCCCCGCGCCGTCCGGACACAACGGCGGCCTCCAGGGTGAAGTGCACACGCTGGAACGGGCCATCTTCGAGGTCAAGCGGATCATCGTCGGTCAGGACCGGCTCGTCGAGCGGATGCTCGTCGGTCTGCTCGCCAAGGGTCACGTGCTGCTCGAGGGTGTCCCCGGCGTTGCCAAGACCCTCGCAGTGGAGACCTTCGCCAAGGTCGTCGGCGGCACCTTCGCCCGCATCCAGTTCACCCCCGACCTGGTGCCCACCGACATCGTCGGCACCCGGATCTACCGCGTCGGCAAAGAGGAGTTCGACATCGAACTCGGCCCCGTGGTGGTGAACTTCCTGCTGGCCGACGAGATCAACCGCGCACCCGCCAAGGTGCAGTCCGCCCTGCTCGAGGTGATGGCCGAGCGCAAGATCTCCATCGGCGGCAAGACGTTCCCGCTGCCCAACCCGTTCCTGGTGATGGCCACGCAGAACCCCATCGAGCAGGAGGGCGTCTACGCACTGCCCGAGGCCCAGCGCGACCGGTTCCTGTTCAAGCTGAACATCGACTACCCCACGCCGGAGGAGGAGCGCGAGATCATCTACCGGATGGGCGTGAAGCCCCCGGAGCCCAAGCAGATCCTCAACCCCGGTGACCTCATCCGGCTGCAGGACGTGGCCGCCAACACCTTCGTCCACCACGCGCTGGTCGACTACGTGGTGCGGATCGTCACCGCGACGCGTGAGCCGGAGAAGTTCGGCATGCCCGACGCCAAGGCCTGGATCGCCTACGGCGCTTCGCCGCGCGCCTCGCTCGGCATCATCGCCGCCTCCCGGGCGCTCGCGCTGATCCGCGGCCGCGACTACGTGGTCCCGCAGGACGTCGTCGAGGTCATCCCCGACGTGCTGCGGCACCGCCTCGTGCTGACCTACGACGCGCTCGCCGACGAGGTCTCCGCCGAGACGGTGATCAACCGCATCATGCAGACCGTGGCGCTGCCTCAGGTCAACGCCATTCCGCAGCAAGGCCATTCGGTGCCCTCTGCCGTACCCGCCGCAGCGGCCAGCGGTCGGTGACCGGCGACGAAGGCCGTTCGGTCGACCCGCCGTCCCTGCAGCGGGGCCAGATCCGCGACCCCGCGCTGTCGGCGGCGCTGCGCAAGCTCGAACTGACCGTCCGGCGCAAGCTCGACGGGGTGCTGCACGGCGACCACCTCGGATTGATCCCCGGACCCGGCTCGGAGCCGGGCGAATCGCGGATCTACCAGCCCGGCGACGACGTGCGGCGGATGGACTGGTCGGTGACCGCCCGCACCACCGCGCCGCACGTCCGGCAGATGATCGCCGACCGCGAGCTGGAGACCTGGCTGGTGGTGGACATGTCCGCCAGCCTCGACTTCGGCACGGCGCGGTGCGAGAAGCGCGATCTGGCCGTCGCCGCCGCGGCCGCCATCGCGTTCCTCAACAGCGGCGGCGGCAACCGGCTCGGCGCCGTCATCTCCAACGGAGACACCGTGCGCCGGGTGCCCGCCCTCTCGGGCCGCATCCACGAGCAGGAACTGCTGCGGGCGATCGCGACCACCCCGCGGGCACCGGTCGGTGTGCGCGGCGACCTGGCCGCCTCGATCGACGCGCTCCGCCGGCCCGAACGGCGCCGGGGGATGGCCGTCATCATCAGTGACTTCCTCGGCCCGATCGACTGGATGCGGCCGCTGCGGGCGATCGCGGGCCGCCACGAGGTGCTCGGCATCGAGGTGCTCGACCCGCGCGACGTCGAACTGCCCGAGGTGGGCGACGTGATCCTGCAGGACACCGAGACCGGCGTCACCCGCGAGTTCACCATCGACCATCAGCTGCGCAGCGATTTCGAGCAGGCCGCAGCGGCGCACCGCGCCGAGGTCGCCCGCACACTGCGGCGTTGCAACGCACCGCTGCTCACCCTGCGCACCGACCGGGACTGGATCGCCGACGTGGTCCGCTTCGTCGCGAACCGGCGACGTGGCGCGCTGGCGGGCCGCTAACCACGACGAAATGACAAGCCGTACATGACTTTGCCGCTTCTGGGTCCGATGACGCTCTCGGACTTCAAACACCCGTGGTTCTTCACGTTCCTGTTGGTGGTGCTCGGGCTCGTCGCGCTCTACATCATCGTGCAGGCGGCGCGGCAGAAGCGGGTCCTGCGGTTCGCCAACATGGAGCTGCTGGAGAGCGTGGCGCCCACGCGGCCCAACAGGTTTCGGCACCTGCCCGCGATCCTGTTGATCCTGTCGCTGACGCTGCTCACCGTCGCGATGGCCGGGCCCACCCAGGACGTCCGGATCCCGCGCAACCGCGCGGTGGTGATGCTGGTGATCGACGTCTCGCAGTCGATGCGCGCCACCGACGTGGCGCCCAGCAGGCTGGCGGCCGCGCAGGAGGCGTCCAAGCAGTTCGCCGACGAGCTCACCCCCGGGATCAACCTCGGCCTCATCGCCTACGCGGGCACCGCGACGGTGCTGGTGTCGCCGACCACCAACCGCGACGCCACCAAGAACGCGATCGACAAGCTGCAACTCGCCGACCGCACGGCGACCGGCGAGGGCATCTTCACCGCGCTGCAGGCCATCGCCACCGTCGGCGCCGTGATCGGCGGTGGTGACGAAGCGCCACCGGCCCGCGTCGTGCTGTTCTCCGACGGCAAGGAGACCGTGCCGTCGAATCCCGACAACCCCAAGGGCGCCTTCACCGCGGCGCGCACCGCCAAGGACCAGGGCGTCCCGATCTCCACGATCAGCTTCGGCACCCCCTACGGCTACGTCGAGATCAACGAGCAGCGCCAGCCGGTCCCGGTCGACGACGAGATGCTCGAGCGGATCGCCGACCTGTCCGGCGGGGAGGCCTACACCGCCTCGACGCTCGAACAGCTGCGCGAGGTCTACAGCAACCTGCAGCAGCAGATCGGCTACGAGACGATCAAGGGCGACGCCAGTGTCGGCTGGCTGCGCCTCGGCGCACTGCTGCTGGCCGTGGCGGCACTCGCGGCGCTGCTGATCAACCGCCGACTGCCGAGCTAGGCGTCGCGGTGCCTCCCCGTGACGACGCCTCCTGGCGATTTCTGGCTGGTGGCGGCGAGGCGTTAAGTTGGCCGTCATGACTGTGACCGACAATCCCGCGCGGGCCGGCGCCGAGACCGCCGGGGGCCGCCCGTCCTTCGTGTCGCGTTCGGTGCTGGTCACCGGCGGTAACCGGGGCATCGGACTGGCCATTGCGCAACGGCTGGCCGCCGACGGCCACAAGGTGGCGGTGACCCACCGCGGCTCCGGCGCCCCCGAGGGCCTGTTCGGCGTCGTCTGTGACGTCACCGACAACGAGGCCGTAGACCGCGCGTTCAAAGAGGTCGAGGAACACCAGGGCCCGGTCGAGGTGCTGGTGTCCAACGCAGGCATCTCCCAGGACGCGTTCCTGATGCGGATGACCGAGGAGCGCTTCGAGAACGTCATCAACGCCAACCTCACCGGCGCGTTCCGGGTGGCGCAGCGCGCGTCGCGCAGCATGCAGCGCAAACGGTTCGGCCGGATCATCTTCATCGGGTCGGTGTCCGGCATGTGGGGGATCGGCAACCAGGCCAACTACGCGGCGGCCAAGGCGGGCCTGATCGGGATGGCGCGCTCCATCTCGCGCGAGCTGTCCAAGGCCGGCGTCACCGCGAACGTGGTCGCGCCGGGCTACATCGACACCGAGATGACCCGGGCGCTGGACGAGCGGATCCAGGAGGGGGCGCTGCAGTTCATCCCCGCCAAGCGGGTCGGCACCGCCGAGGACGTCGCCGGGGCGGTCAGCTTCCTGGCGTCCGAGGATGCGGGATACATCGCCGGTGCGGTGATCCCGGTCGACGGCGGCATGGGCATGGGCCACTGAGCCACCGGCTCTCGCCGCCCACCACGAACCCTGAAAAGGAGTCAGCACAATGACAGGTCTGCTCGAAGGCAAGCGCATCCTCGTGACGGGGATCATCACCGACTCGTCCATCGCGTTCCACATCGCCAAGGTGGCGCAGGAGGCCGGCGCGGAGGTCGTCTGCACGGGCTTCAACCGCCTGCGGCTGATCGAGCGCATCCTCGATCGGCTGCCGGCCAAGCCGCCGCTGCTCGAACTCGACGTGCAGGACGAAAAGCACCTGGCGACGCTGGCCGACCGCGTCACCGAGGTCATCGGCGCCGGCAACAAGCTCGACGGGGTGGTGCACTCGATCGGCTTCATGCCGCAGACCGGCATGGGCATCAACCCCTTCTTCGACGCGCCCTACGACGACGTCGCCAAGGGCATCCACATCTCGGCCTACTCCTACGCCTCGCTCGCCAAAGCGGTGCTGCCGGTGATGAATTCCGGCGGCGGGATCGTGGGCATGGACTTCGACCCCACCCGCGCGATGCCCGCCTACAACTGGATGACGGTCGCCAAGAGCGCGTTGGAGTCGGTGAACCGGTTCGTCGCGCGTGAGGCGGGCCCCTTCGGGGTCCGGTCGAATCTCGTTGCCGCCGGACCGATCCGCACACTGGCGATGAGCGCCATTGTCGGCGGCGCCCTCGGTGACGAAGCCGGCGCCCAGATGCAGCTGCTCGAGGAGGGCTGGGATCAGCGGGCGCCGCTCGGCTGGAACATGAAAGACCCGACGCCCGTGGCGAAGACGGTTTGCGCGCTGCTGTCGGACTGGCTGCCCGCCACCACCGGCACCATCGTCTACGCCGACGGTGGCGCCAGCACCCAGCTGCTGTAGCCCGGGTGACACTGCGCGTGGATTTCGACGCCGTCCTGCTGTTGTCCTTCGGCGGTCCCGAAGGGCCGGAGCAGGTCCGGCCGTTCCTCGAGAACGTCACCCGGGGCCGTGGCATCCCGCCGGAGCGCCTCGACGCGGTCGCCGAGCACTACCAGCACTTCGGCGGCGTGTCGCCGATCAACGGCATCAACCGCAGGCTGATCGAGGTGTTGCGCACCGAACTGGCCGAGCGCGGCAATCCGCTGCCGGTCTACTTCGGGAACCGTAATTGGGAGCCCTACGTCGAGGACACCGTGACGGCCATGCGTGACAACGGAGTCCGCCGGGCCGCGGTGTTCACCACCTCCGCGTGGGGTGGGTACTCCAGCTGCACCCAGTACATCGAGGACGTCGCCCGCGGCCGGGCGGCCGCCGGTGCGCAGGCACCCGAGCTGGTGAAGCTGCGCCACTATTTCGACCACCCGCTGTTCGTGGAGATGTTCGCCGACGCGATCGGGGCTGCCGCCGCCTCGCTGCCCGCCGAACTGCGTGAGGGCGCCCGGCTGGTGTTCACCGCACACTCGATCCCGGTCGCCGCCGACGACCGGCACGGCCCGAACCTGTACAGCAGGCAGGTCGCGTACGCGGCACGGCTGGTGGCCGCGGCCGCGGGCCGCGACGCCGCGGACTACGACCTGGTCTGGCAGTCGCGCTCCGGACCGCCGCAGATCCCGTGGCTGGAGCCCGATGTCGGCGACCACCTGACGACGCTTGCCGCGGCGGGCACCAGGGCGGTGATCGTCTGCCCGATCGGCTTCGTCGCCGACCACATCGAGGTGGTGTGGGATCTCGACAACGAGCTACGCGAACAGGCCGACGAGGCAGGCATCGTGCTGGCACGCACGACGACGCCCAACGCCGACCGCCGATTCGCCCGGCTGGCCGCCGATCTCATCGACGAACTGCGCACCGGCGCCGAACCCGCCCGGCAGCCCGGACCGGACCCGGCGCCGGGCTGTGGTCACAGCGTCAACGGTGAGGTGTGCTCGGTGTCGCCGCGGTGTCAGGCGACGATCATCCCCACGCCGAGTAGAGGATCGCGGTGAGCGCGGCGACGCGCGCCCGCCGGACCACCTGACCCAACGGCCGAAGCGCGTCGCTGGCGATCTGCACCTCCGAGGACGTCTGCAAACCGATGGGCATCAGACCGGAGCTGACGGTGATGATCGCGTCGACGTGCGCGGCGTTCTCCAGCACCCGAAGTGCGCGCGGGGGAGCGTGGTCGGGCGCCCGGTGCACCCGTGAGGACTCCAGGACCTCCTCGACCAGTCCGCGCGGGTCGTCGACGTCGGCTCCGGCCGCGCCCGCACGCAGCGCGCCGAGCGCGTCGGCCGCCGAACGCACGGCCGAACGCAACGCGTATTCGGCCTCGCCGAGTTCGACGTATTCGGTACCGGGCGCGCCTGGCACCGAGTAGACCGTCCACGCCAGCGCGGTCGGTTCGGGATCGAAGTCCGAATCGTCGAAGCCCTCGTCGTATTCGAACTCCGGCACCAGCCCCACCACCGCGGTGGGATCGCCGGAATCGGTGACCAGCACCGCCTCACCGGAGGTGACGGCGTCGCGCTGGAACTGCGTGCCCGCGGGCAGCCCGCGCACGTCGCCGGGCACCGGCAGGGCGATGCCGAGGGCCGGGCCGGTGCGCGCCGGGCCTGCGGCGGTGCGCAGCGTCTGCAGCAGCGACACGGCGCCGGAATCGTTGAGGTCCGGCCACGGCAGGCCGGTCGCGCCCGCCGCGACCGAGTCGTAGGCGGTCACGGAATGCCTTGGCGCCCACAGCGATAGCGAGTCGAGGACATCGTCGGGCGCGGCGGCACCTGAGAGCCAGGCGTTGGCCCACGCCGCGAGCGTTGCACTGGGACACCACATGATGCTCGCAGTGTAATTGTTCAACGCTGTGTGGGTCGGTTCCGCGATAGGGTGACCGCGTGCCCCTTCCGTTGATCTGGGTGATCCTGGCACTCGTGCTGGCCGGGGCCGAGGCGCTGACCGGCGACCTGTTCCTGCTGATGCTTGCGGGCGGGGCACTCGCCGCCGCCGGCTCGAGCTGGCTGCTCGACTGGCCCATCTGGGCCGACGGCGCGGTGTTCCTGGTGGTTTCGGTGCTGCTGCTGGCCTCGGTGCGGCCGGCGCTGCGCCGCCGGCTGACGGCGGGCAAGGGGTTGCCCGAACCCGCGAAGGCGCTCGAGGGCAAGCAGGCGCTGGTGCTCGACCGGGTGGCACGCCACGAGGGCCAGGTGAAACTCGAGGGCGAAGTCTGGACGGCCCGCCCGTTGAACGACAACGATGTGTACGAGCCGGGCGACAACGTCACCGTCATGCACATCGACGGCGCCACCGCCGTCGTCTGGAAGAACCCCTGAGCAGGAGGGACCCGTCATGGATGGTGCCGTAGCCGGCCTCGTCTTTCTGATCGTGCTGGTCGTGTTCGCGGCGATCGTCGTCGCCAAGTCGGTGGCGCTGATACCCCAGGCGGAGGCGGCGGTGATCGAACGGCTCGGTCGCTACAGCAAGACCGTGTCCGGTCAGCTCACGCTGCTCATCCCGTTCATCGACAAGATCCGCGCGCGGGTGGACCTGCGCGAGCGCGTCGTGTCCTTCCCGCCGCAGCCGGTGATCACCGAGGACAACCTGACGGTCAACATCGACACCGTCGTGTACTTCCAGGTGACCAATCCACAGGCCGCGGTCTACCAGATCAGCAACTACATCGTCGGCGTCGAGCAGCTGACCACCACGACGCTGCGCAACGTGGTCGGCGGCATGACGCTGGAGCAGACGCTCACCTCACGCGACAAGATCAACGGACAGCTGCGCGGAGTGCTGGACGAGGCGACCGGCCGCTGGGGCCTGCGCGTCGCCCGGGTCGAGCTGCGGTCCATCGACCCGCCGCCGTCCATCCAGGACTCGATGGAGAAGCAGATGCGCGCCGACCGGGAGAAGCGCGCGATGATTCTGACCGCCGAGGGCAGCCGCGCGGCGGCGATCATGCAGGCCGAGGGCCAGAAGCAGGCGCAGATCCTCGCCGCCGAGGGCGCCAAGCAGGCCGCCGTGCTCGCGGCCGAGGCCGACCGGCAGTCGCGGATGCTGCGCGCCCAGGGTGAACGGGCCGCCCAGTACCTGGTCGCCCAGGGCCAGGCGAAGGCGATCGAGAAGACGTTCGCCGCCATCAAGGCCGGCAGGCCCACCCCCGAGATGCTGGCTTACCAGTACCTGCAGACGCTGCCGCAGATGGCCAAGGGCGAGGCGAACAAGGTGTGGCTGGTGCCCAGCGATTTCGGCACGGCGCTGCAGGGCTTCACCAAGATGCTCGGCGCGCCGGGAGAGGACGGCGTCTTCCGCTATCAGCCGTCGCCGGTGGAGGAGAACCTGCCCAAGCCCGAGGACGACACGGACGAGGTCGCGGAGTGGTTCACCACCCAGACCGACCCCGAGATCGTGCGGGCCGTGGCGAAGGCCGAGGCCGAGGCCCGCACACCCGTGCAGTCCGCTGTTCCGTCGGCGCCGCCGGAGCCCGAGCCGATGCAGTACCCGCCGCTGTCCCAGCAGCAGCAGGACTCGCTGCCGCCGACGTTCGGCCGGCACGCCGGTAGCCCGGAGTGATCGCCGACACGCTGACCGCGCCGCGTACCTACGTGGCCCTCGCCGCCTTCCAGGCCGGCGACGCGGTGGCGTGTGGCATCCCGTTGCCACCGATCGCGAAGGCGCTCGACAGCTACGGCGTGCCGGATCGGATCCGGTGGGTGTTGCCGACCGCCAAGGCCGCATCGGTGGTGGGGTTGCTCTCCGCGCCCCGCTACCCCTGGCTGGCCCGGCTGACCAGCGCGATGCTGGCGGTCTACTTCGTCCTCGCGGTCGGGGCGCACCTGCGGATCAAGGACAAGGCGGTCAACACGCTGCCCGCGGCGGCGTTCCTGGTGCTGCACACCGTGATGGCCGTGCGCGGTCCGCGACGGGTCGACGACCGCCGCTGAGTATCAGCGCGGGACGGGGGTGGCCGCGACGTCCGCCTCGTGTGCGGCCGCGTCGTCGGCGGAGGGCGTGCGGCGGTGCTGGCGCACCTCGTAGAACAGCCCGACAATCCCGACGCCCGCCGTCACCGCCGAGATCACCACGAGCAGGGGATCGACCCGGCCGGTGAGCGCGTCGCCGAGGATCACCACCGCGGCGGTGCCGGGCAGCAGTCCGACCAGCGTCGCCCACGTGTAGGGCCACACCCGGACCGTGGAGGCGCCCGCGGCGTAGTTGAGCACCGAGAACGGCACTGCCGGGATCATCCGCATCGACATCACCACCGGCCAGCCGCGCAGCCGCAGCCGGGCGTCCAGCGCGTCGACGCGCGGATGCGGGAACAGCCGGTTGAGCTGCAGGCCCGCCGCGCGCACCAGCAGCAGGGCGATCAATGCGCTGGCGGTGCTGGCCACCACGGCCAGCGTGATGCCCAGCGCTGGACCGAAGAGCAGGCCGGCGGCGAGGGTGAACGCCGTGCGGGGGAACGGAAGGACCGTGAGCACGATGTGGGCGGTCAGGAAGGCCAGCGGGAACCACGGTCCGACGGAGGTGGCCCAGTCCCTCAGCTGCAGCGCGGTCGGCAACGGGACGACCAGCGCCGCTGCGACGAGAATCACACTCCCCAGCACGACCGCCAGGAAGCGGCGCGGTGGTACCTGTGCGGCGGTCGCGATCAGCGCCGCGCGCAGCCGGCGCACGGTGCTGACGACGGTGTTCACGGTTTTCCAGCCTACGGGCACGCACCGACGGCCGGCGCTCGGCGCGCCTGTCGAACCGGCCGACCGGGGCGCATCACCGTGACGGCGATCATTTAGCCTGATGGACGGGTGGAAGCTCACACGCTGCGACAACAGGAGATGCCGGTGTCCGTGCAGGGGTCGAGTGCGGTCGAAGCCGACCGCGAGCAGTGGCGCACCGCGGTCGCCGGGGTGCTGGCCAAGAGCACCCGCCGCGATCCCGCCGACCTGCCCGCCGAACCGGAACGGCTGCTCGATTCGCCCACCTATGAGGACTTCGTCATCCGCGCGCTCTACACCGGCGCCGATGCACTGCCCGAACATCCGCTGCCCGGGCGGTGGCCGTTCGTCCGTGGCGCCGATGCGCGACGCGACGTCAAGGCGGGCTGGCGGGTCGCCGAGACGTTCCCCGCCGCGCCCGCCGCGGTCGGCGAGGTCAACGGGTCCGTGCTGGTGGCCCTCACCGAAGGGGTCAGCGCGCTGGCACTGCGGATCGGCGGCCCCGACGGCATCGCCGCGGACGAGCTGGACCGGCTGCTCGACGGCGTCTTCCTCGACCTGGTCCCGGTGATCCTCGATGCCGGTGCGGACTTCGCCGCGGCCGCCGCGGCCGTCCTGCCGCTGCTCGCCGGCCTCGACGCCGACCAGCGCGGCCGGTTGTCGGTCGACCTGGGCGCCGATCCACTGACCGCGGCCCTGAGCCTGCGGCCGTCGCCCGAGGTGGCCGACGTGCTCGCCACGGCGGCGGGCCTCGCGGAGTTCGACGGTGGCGTCCGCGCGATCACCGTCGACGGTCCCGCGCTGCACAACCTGGGCGCCAACGCGTCCTGGGAACTCGCCGGTGCGGTCGCCGCCGGTGTCGACTATCTGCGGCTGCTCGGCGACGCGGGTGTCGCGGCCCCGGACGCCGTGGCGCAGATCAGCTTCCGCTACGCCGCCGACGACGACCAGTTCATGACGATCGCCAAGCTGCGCGCCGCGCGCCGGCTGTGGGCCCGGGTCGCGGAGGTGGTGGGCGCGCCGGACGCCGGTGACGCGACCGTGCACGTGGTCACCTCGCTGCCGATGATGACCCGCCGCGACCCGTGGGTGAACATGCTGCGCACCACGCTGGCGGCCTTCTCGGCCGGGGTGGGCGGCGCGGACACGGTGCTCGTGCAGCCCTTCGACGTCGCGATCCCGGAAGGATTCCCCGGCACGTCGCGCACGTTCGCCCGGCGGATCGCCCGCAACACCCAGCTGCTGCTGCTCGAGGAGTCGCATCTGGGCCGCGTGCTCGACCCCGCAGGCGGATCGTGGTTCGTCGAAGACCTGACCGAACAGCTGGCCGAACAGGCGTGGCGGCACTTCCAGGAGATCGAGGCCCGCGGTGGTTTCGCCGCCGCCCGCGACGTCGTCACCGCCGGGATCGGTGAGGTCGCGGCCCGCCGCGAGGACGACATCGCGCACCGGCGCACCGCGGTCACCGGCGTCAACGAGTATCCGAACCTCGCCGAACCACCGCTGCCGCAGGGGGATTCGTTCGCGGCCGTGGCCCCCTACGCCGCGGGCTTCGAAAAGCTGCGCGATCGGTCCGACGCCTTCCTCGACCGCACCGGTGCGCGGCCGAAGGTGCTGCTGCTGCCGATCGGGCCGCTGGCCGAACACAACATCCGCGCCACGTTCGCGGTCAACCTGCTGGCCTCCGGCGGCATCGAGGCCGTCAACCCGGGCCCGCTGGACGCCGCCGGGGTGGCCCAGGCCGTCGTCGATGCGGGTGCGCCGGACGTCGCGGTGATCTGCGGCACCGACAGCCGGTACGCCGCGGAGGCGGCAGGCGTGGTGAGCGCCGCCCGCGATGCGGGAATCTCCCGGGTGTACCTGGCGGGGCCGGAGAAGGCCGTCGCGGAGGCGGACCCGAGACCCGACGACTTCCTCACCGCGAAAATCGATGCGGTCGGCGCACTGTCGGACCTGCTCGGCAGATTGGGGGCCTGAAGATGACTGCGACCACGAACGTCGGCAAGGGTATCGGCAGCTTCGAGGACGTGCCGCTGCGCGGTGAGCGCAGCGGCGAGGAGCCCACCGTCGCGGCGGTCGAGCAGCACGTCGACGCGGCCGCCGCCGCGCACGGCTACACCCCGGAGCAACTGGACTGGCTCACCCCGGAGGGCATCGAGGTCAAGCCGGTTTACATCGCCGCCGACCGCGACGAGGCCGTCGCCGCGGGCTATCCGCTCGACTCGTTCCCCGGCGCCGCGCCGTTCGTCCGCGGCCCGTATCCGACGATGTACGTCAACCAGCCGTGGACGATCCGTCAGTACGCCGGCTTCTCCACCGCCGCGGAGTCCAACGCGTTCTACCGGCGCAACCTGGCCGCCGGCCAGAAGGGCCTGTCGGTGGCCTTCGATCTGGCCACCCACCGCGGTTACGACTCCGACCACCCGCGCGTGCAGGGTGACGTCGGAATGGCCGGCGTCGCCATCGATTCCATCCTCGACATGCGCCAGCTGTTCGACGGCATCGACCTGTCACAGGTCTCGGTGTCGATGACGATGAACGGCGCGGTGCTGCCGATCCTGGCGCTGTACGTCGCCGCCGCGGAGGAGCAGGGGGTGCCGCCGGAGAAGCTGGCGGGCACCATCCAGAACGACATCCTCAAAGAGTTCATGGTCCGCAACACCTACATCTATCCGCCCAAGGCGTCGATGCGGATCATCTCCGACATCTTCGGCTACACCAGCACCAGGATGCCGAAGTACAACTCGATCTCGATCTCCGGCTATCACATCCAGGAGGCCGGCGCGACAGCCGATCTCGAGCTCGCGTACACGCTCGCCGACGGGGTGGAGTACATCAAGGCCGGGCTGGACGCCGGGTTGTCGATCGACAAGTTCGCGCCCCGGCTGTCCTTCTTCTGGGGCATCGGCATGAACTTCTTCATGGAGGTCGCCAAGCTGCGGGCCGGCCGGCTGCTGTGGAGCGAGCTCGTCTCGCAGTTCGAGCCGCGCAACGAGAAGTCGCTGTCGCTGCGCACGCATTCGCAGACCTCCGGCTGGTCGTTGACCGCACAGGACGCGTTCAACAACGTCGCCCGCACCTGCATCGAGGCGATGGCCGCGACGCAGGGCCACACCCAGTCGCTGCACACCAACGCGCTCGACGAGGCGCTCGCGCTGCCCACCGACTTCTCGGCGCGCATCGCCCGCAACACCCAGCTGGTGCTGCAGCAGGAGTCCGGCACCACCCGCCCGATCGACCCGTGGGGCGGCTCGTACTACGTCGAGTGGCTGACGCATCAGCTCGCCGAGAAGGCCCGCGCGCACATTCGTGAGGTGGCCGAGCACGGCGGCATGGCCCAGGCAATCGATGACGGCATCCCGAAACTGCGCATCGAGGAGGCCGCCGCCCGCACGCAGGCCCGCATCGACTCGGGGGCGCAGCCGGTGATCGGGGTGAACAAGTACCAGGTCGAAGAGGACCACGAGATCGAGGTGCTCAAGGTCGAGAACAGCCGGGTGCGTGCCGAGCAGCTGGCCAAACTCGAACAGCTGCGAGCCGACCGGGATCCGGCGGCGGTCGAGGCGGCGCTGGCCGACCTGACCCGGGCCGCCGGTGAGCACGCGCCTGGCGGCGGGGAGGACGGCTTGGGCAACAACCTGTTGGCGCTGGCGATCAACGCCGCGCGCGCCAAGGCCACCGTCGGCGAGATCTCCGACGCACTGGAGAAGGTGTACGGCCGCCACCAGGCCGAGATCCGGACGATCTCCGGGGTCTACCGTGACGAGGTCTCGGGAGGAGGCGGAAACATCAGCCCCTATTCCTCTGCCACCGAGTTGGTGGAGAAGTTCGCCGACGCCGACGGCCGCCGGCCGCGCATCCTGGTCGCCAAGATGGGCCAGGACGGCCACGACCGCGGGCAGAAGGTGATCGCGACCGCCTTCGCCGACATCGGGTTCGACGTGGACGTCGGCTCGCTGTTCTCGACGCCCGACGAGGTGGCGCGCCAGGCCGCCGACAACGACGTGCACGTCGTCGGCGTGTCCTCGCTGGCCGCGGGGCACCTGACCCTGGTGCCCGCGCTGCGCGACGCGCTGGCCGAGGTGGGCCGCCCGGACATCATGATCGTGGTGGGCGGCGTCATCCCGCCCGGTGACTTCGACGAGCTGTACGCGGCGGGCGCGACCGCGATCTTCCCGCCCGGCACCGTCATCGCCGACGCGGCCATCGGCCTGCTGCAGAAGCTGGCCGAGCGGCTGGGTTACGAACTCGGCTAGGGCCGGACACCATCGGCTCGATGAGCACCAGCCCGCAGGACCTCGCGCATGCCGTCCGCAGCGGTGACCGGTCAGCGCTCGCGCGGGCCATCACTCTGGTCGAGTCGACGCGCCCCGACCACCGCGAGCGGGCGCAGGAACTCCTGCTGGAGCTGATGCCGGAGGCCGGAAACGCCCTTCACGTCGGGATCACCGGCGTTCCCGGGGTGGGGAAGTCGACCACCATCGAGGCGCTCGGCATGCACCTCATCGAGCAGGGACACCGCGTCGCGGTGCTGGCCGTCGATCCCTCGTCCACCCGTACCGGCGGCTCGATCCTCGGCGACAAGACGCGGATGGCGAAGCTGGCCGTGCACCCCGAGGCCTACATCCGGCCGTCACCCACGTCGGGCACGCTCGGCGGGGTCGCGAAGGCGACCCGCGAGACGATCGTGCTGCTCGAGGCGGCCGGATTCGACGTCATCCTGGTGGAGACCGTCGGGGTGGGCCAGTCGGAGGTGACGGTCGCCAACATGGTGGACACCTTCGTGTTCCTCACCCTGGCCCGCACCGGCGATCAGCTCCAGGGCATCAAGAAGGGCGTGCTCGAACTCGCCGACGTCGTGGTGGTCAACAAGGCCGACGGTGAGCACGCCGTCGAGGCCAAGGCCGCCGCGCGCGAGCTCGCCGGTGCGATCCGGCTGATCTATCCCCGCGAAACACTCTGGCGCCCACCGGTTCTCACGACGAGCGCACTGACCGGCGCCGGCCTGACCGAGCTGTGGGACACGGTGCTCGAGCACCGCAGGGTGCTCACCGAGGCCGGCGAGTTCGAGGCGAGGCGCCGCACCCAGCAGGTCGAGTGGACCTGGGCGATGGTGCGCGACACCGTGCTCGACCGCGTGCTGTCCCACCCGGACGTGAAGGCGGGCCGCCGGGAACTCGAACGCCGGGTACGCGACGGTGAGCTCACCCCGGCGCTGGCGGCGCAGCAGATCCTCGACGCCGCCGGCTGGGGAGGGCAGGAATCCTCCGCCGGTTAACGACTCGGTAACGCCTGGTTTATTTGCCGGGGTTGCGAGTAAATTCACATCTGTGACGGACGTACCGAAACGGGACCGCAACGCAGCGCTCCCGCACGGCGTACAGGGTGCGGCGGACCGGAATTTCGCCTGCACCCTGCGCGGTTTCTCCCAGCTGTTCCCGGGACGGCGGTTCGGCGGTGGGGCGCTGTCCATCTACCTGCACGGCGAGCCGGTCGTCGACGTGTGGACCGGGTACTCCGACCGCCGCGGCACCCAGTACTGGACGGCCGACACCGGCGCCATGGTGTTCTCCGCGACCAAGGGCATGGCGTCGACGGTGATCCACCGGCTCGCCGACCGTGGCCTGATCGACTACGACATGCCCGTCGCCGAGTACTGGCCCGACTTCGGCGCCAACGGCAAGGCCCACATCACGGTGCGGGACGTGATGCGCCACCGGGCCGGGCTGTCACAGCTCAACGGCGTCGGCAGGGTCGATCTGCTCGACCATCTCGCGATGGAGCAACGGATGGCCGACGCTCCTGTCAACCGGTTGCTGTACGGGCATTCCGCCTATCACGCCCTGACCTACGGGTGGCTGATGTCGGGCCTGGCCCGTGCGGTCACCGGGCAGGGCATGCGTGACCTCATCCGCACCGAGCTGGCGCAACCGCTCGGCACCGAGGGGCTGCACCTGGGCCGCCCGCCTGCCGAGTCGCCCACCCGGGTGGCGCAGATCCTGGTGCCGCAGAACCGGATCGCCAACCCGGTGTTCAACTTCGTCGCCCCCAAGGTGGCCAGGCTGCAGTTCTCCGGTGGATTCGGGTCGATGTACTTCCCGGGCATGAAGGCCGTGGTGCAGGGGGACATCCCGTTCCTCGATGCGGAGATCCCGGCCGCCAACGGCGTCGCCACCGCCCGCGGTCTGGCCAGGATGTACGGCGCCATCGCCAACGGCGGGTCGATCGACGGCACCCGGTTCCTGTCCACCGAGACCACGGCGGCGCTGACCGGCGAGCCCGATCTGCGTCCGGACCGCAACATCATGGTGCCGCTGGCTTTCCATCTGGGCTACCACTCGCTGCCGTTCGGGGTGATGCGCGGCTTCGGCCACGTCGGTCTCGGTGGATCGCTCGGATGGGCCGATCCCGAGAGCGGTCTGGCGATCGGATACGTGCACAACCGTCTGCTGACGCCGATGCTGCTGGACATGGGTTCGTTCGCCGGCCTCAACGTGCTGATCCGCCGTGACGCGGCGCGCGCACGCCGGCGCGGCTACCAGACGGTGCCGGATTTCGGTTCGTCGTTCGCCGTGGCCGAGACGGCCACCGGCTAGATCTCGAGCGCCCCGCCGGTCAGCGGTCGGCGCGGGCGAACCACTTGGTCCTGATGCGCCAGGAGTGTGCCGAGGCCAACGCGAAGCCGGCGCCGCACACGCAGGCGAAGATCCACACGAGCGTGCCGCCCTCGACTGCCTGCAGGCTGGGCACGAAAGCGGTGGTGATGCGGACGACGCACGCGATGATGCCGCTGGCCGAGGCCGCCAGGTACACGTTGGCGATCCGGCGCGACCGCGGATCCTTTCGCAGGATCAGCAGCGCCCGGGATCCGTAACCCAGCAGGTAGATCAGGGTGCCGCAGAGCAGCAGCCAGTACACGCTGAGCCAGAGGTCGGTGGGGACGTCGAAGAAGTCGGGCCGGTAGATGGCGGCGCCGTTGCCGAGGGAGAACGTGGCCAGCAGCAGGGGGATGCACAGCGTGGCGGGCCGCTCCACGTACTGCTTGAACGACACCTGCATCGCGTGATCGTCGGCGAGGCGGCCCAGCGCGTTGTAGACGATCGCCGAGGCGGCCACGATGTAGCAGTCGTGACCGATGTAGTCCTCGAGGTTCCACTTACCGGTCAGCGCATAGAGCCAGTGCCCGACGGTCTCGGAGGCGAACGGCGACATCAGGAACACCGCCATGCCCTGGAGCGCGATGTTGAGGGTGGCCGCAACCTCCCACCGGCAGCCCCACGTCACACGGCGGATCCACAGGCTCCACGCGATACACAGGAGTGTGATCGCGATCAGCGTTGCGAGGGCCATGAAACCGCTTTCCGGGCTGGGGATCGTCCAGCAAATTGTACGGCTTAGAGCGGCGGTGCGTCCGGACGCGGCGCCATTTCCGACAATTTCGCCGGCCGGGCCTCCGTCCTGGTCGCCTCGGTTACCGCCGTCGCCACCGAGAACGGAGCGGACTCGATGTAGCTCCACACCTCTTGGCGGCTCATCAGCCCGAACCGAATCTGCAGGTCGGGATAGCTGAGCGCGAACCTGTCGGAGACTCTCCGCAGCTCCTCGGCATCGGGGTAGTCCTGCTCTTTGATGCGCCGGTAGTACGTGCTGCTCGAGATGCCGAGCGCGTCGTAGATGTCCTTGGCCTCGACGTCGCCGTCGAGCAGGTAGTCGAGCAACGCCTTCAGCTGTCTGCCGTTCTCGTCTGTCCGGGGCACCCACCCACCTTAGCGGCAGTTCCCGACATTGGGCAGTGGCAACCAGTGACAGAAAGGTATTGCCTTTATTGACAGGGCCGTCACAGTTTTGGCACGGGTCTCCCATATCTGGGACACGGGGCGTAGCGTGGTCTCCATGGTCGCCCCATATCTCGCCCATTCCGGCAACTACGCGACGGATTCGGTGGACCCCGCCCACATCCGGCTACGGATCGCGGACCGGGATGCGCCAGGCAGTCCGATCGCCAACACCCGGCTGGCGATGCCGCTGACCGACATGCTGACCATGGAACTCGACGGTGCGGCCGGCAGCCTCGGCCTCGCGGCCGACGAGATCCTGCTCGCCGCGCTGGGCCGGACCATCGCCCGCACCATCGGTCACGGCGTGCTCGCCGTCGACGTCGCTCGCAACGGGCGGGCCGTCCTGCACCCGGTGGAGCTGACCTGTGCCACCGAGCGCCAGGTGAGCGCTGACGACGCCATCGGTGCGGTGCACCGGACCCTCGCGACGATGCCGCACCGCACTTTCAGGCACGGCATCCTGCACTACTTCGGGTCGGCGCACCCCGCGTCCGAGGTCTTCTTCAACGATCTCGGCGAGCGGTCGCAGGCGCCGTCGGGTCAGCCGGTCATGGGGCACGCGCTGGAACTGCGGCTGTACCGCACGGCTGACGGGGTCCAGCTGGAGTGGTGGTACGACAGCAGCCGGTTCGACCGGGTGACGGTGCTCGAACTCACCGAGCAGTTCCCGTTCGCGCTCATCGAGCTGACCTCGGAAGCCACCGCCGCGGCCTGACGCTAGAATCTCCTTCATCGGCACGGATCCGGACATCACCGGGGAGCCTCCGGAAGAACGGTCCCGGCACACGCGCGGGGCCAAGTAGAACCGGACGGGTTGGCCCGTCACAGCCAGCGAAGAGCGGCGCACCGCGAGGCGCGCAAGCGGGGTGGTACCGCGGCGCTCGCGCACCAGCGCGACGTCGTCCCCGTGCCTGAACGTGGCACAGGAGACTACGCAGTGACCGCCTATCCGAAGCCTGCCGGTGGCGCGCCGAATTTCCCGGCGCTCGAAGCCGACGTCCTGGACTACTGGGACCGCGACGACACGTTCCGGGCCAGCATCGCCCAGCGGGACGGCGCCCCGGAATACGTCTTCTACGACGGCCCCCCGTTCGCCAACGGGCTCCCGCATTACGGCCACCTGCTGACCGGATACGTCAAGGACATCGTGCCGCGGTACCGGACGATGCAGGGCTACCAGGTCGAGCGCCGGTTCGGCTGGGACACCCACGGTCTGCCCGCCGAGCTCGAGGTGCAGCGCCAGCTCGGCATCACCGACAAGGCGCAGATCGAGGCGATGGGCATCGAGAAGTTCAACGACGCCTGCCGGGCGTCGGTACTCAAGTACACCGACGAGTGGCGCGACTACGTCACCCGCCAGGCCCGCTGGGTGGACTTCGACAACGACTACAAGACCCTCGACATCGGCTTCATGGAGTCGGTGATCTGGGCCTTCAAACAACTGTGGGACAAGGGCCTCGCCTACGAGGGCAACCGCGTCCTGCCGTACTGCTGGAACGACGAGACCCCGCTGTCCAGCCACGAGCTGCGCATGGACGACGACGTCTACCAGAGCAGGCAGGACCCGGCGCTGACGGTCGGATTCCGGCTGAGCGGAGGCGAATTCGCCGACGCCCACCTGCTGGTCTGGACGACGACACCGTGGACGTTGCCGTCCAACCAGGCCGTCGCGGTGAACCCCGACGTCACCTACGCGCACATCCGGTCCGCGGACGGCCGGCGTTTCGTGCTGGCCGAGGCCCGGCTGGGCGCCTACGCCCGCGAGTTCGGCGACGAGCCCGAGATCCTCGGAACCTGCACCGGGCGAGACCTTCTCGGCACCGGCTACCTGCCGCCGTTCCCGTACTTCGCCGACGCCGCGGGCTCCTTCGTGGTGCTGCCGGGCGACTTCGTCAGCACCGACGACGGCACCGGCGTCGTCCACATGGCCCCGGCCTACGGTGAGGACGACATGGCGACCTGCCAGGCGGCCGGCATCGTCGCCGTCACCCCGGTCGACGCGAAGGGCCGCTTCGACGCCACCGTGCCCGACTACGCCGGACAGCACGTCTTCGATGCCAACCCGCAGATCATCCGGGACCTCAAGAACGGCAGCGGCTCCGCCGGCGTCAACGGCGCCGTGCTGCTGCGGCACGAGACCTACGACCACTCGTATCCGCACTGCTGGCGGTGCCGCAACCCGCTGATCTACCGCGCCGTGTCGTCGTGGTTCATCAAGGTCAGCGCATTCCGGGACCGGATGGTGGAACTCAACCAGGAGATCACCTGGTACCCCGAGCACGTCCGCGACGGTCAGTTCGGCAAGTGGCTGCAGGGCGCGCGGGACTGGTCGATCTCGCGGAACCGTTACTGGGGCACCCCGATCCCGGTGTGGACGTCGGACGATCCGGCGTACCCGCGGGTCGACGTCTACGGCAGCCTCGACGAGCTCGAACGCGACTTCGGGGTGCGGCCGGACAACCTGCACCGGCCCTACATCGACGCGCTGACCCGGCCGAATCCCGACGACCCGACCGGGCGCTCGACGATGCGGCGCATCGAGGACGTGCTCGACGTGTGGTTCGACTCGGGGTCGATGCCGTATGCGCAGGTGCACTATCCGTTCGAGAACCAGAAGTGGTTCGACGGCGTCAGCGGAGCCGACGGACACGGCGGCGCCGATGCGCACTTCCCGGGCGACTTCATCGTCGAGTACATCGGCCAGACCCGCGGGTGGTTCTACACGCTGCACGTGCTGGCCACCGCGCTGTTCGACCGCCCGGCGTTCAAGACCTGTGTGGCTCACGGCATCGTGCTCGGCAACGACGGGCAGAAGATGAGCAAGTCGCTGCGCAACTATCCCGACGTCACCGAGGTGTTCGACCGCGACGGCTCCGACGCGATGCGGTGGTTCCTGATGGCGTCGCCGATCCTGCGGGGCGGCAACCTGATCGTCACCGAACAGGGCATCCGCGAAGGGGTCCGGCAGGTGCTGCTGCCGCTGTGGAACGCGTACACGTTCCTGGCGCTCTACGCACCCCAGCGGGGCAGCTGGCGCACCGACTCGCCGCACGTGCTGGACCGCTACATCCTGGCCAAGCTGGCGCAGCTGCGCGACGACCTCACCCAATCGCTCGACACCTGCGACATCTCGGTCGCGTGCGACCAACTGCGGCAGTTCACCGAGGCGCTGACCAACTGGTACGTGCGGCGCTCCCGGTCGCGGTTCTGGGAGGAGGACGCCGACGCGATCGACACCCTGCACACCGTGCTGGAGGTCACCGGCCGCCTGGCCGCGCCGCTGCTGCCGCTGATCACCGAGGTGATCTGGCGGGGGGTGACCGACGGGCGGTCGGTGCACCTCGCCGACTGGCCGTCGGCCGACGATCTGCCGCGCGACCCCGACCTGGTGGCCGCCATGGACCAGGTCCGCGAGGTGTGCTCGACCGCGTCGGCGCTGCGCAAGGCCAACAAGCTGCGGGTGCGGCTCCCGCTGCCGAAACTGACTGTGGCCGTTGCTGATCCGGCGGCGCTGGTGCCGTTCACCGATCTGATCGCCGACGAGCTGAACGTCAAGGCCGTGCAGTTGAGCGACGACATCGCCGCGTACGGGCGGTTCGAGTTGACCGTCAATGCGCGCGTTGCCGGCCCCCGCATCGGTAAAGAGGTGCAGGCCGCGATCAAGGCGGTGAAGGCCGGTCAGGGCGTGGTGAATCCGGACGGCACGCTGACGGCGGGACCCGCGGTGCTGCAGCCCGGTGAATTCAGCTCCCGGCTGGTGGCCGCCGACGCGGAGTGGACCGCGGCGCTCGCCGACGGCTCCGGGCTGGTGGTGCTCGACGGCACCGTCACCCCGGAACTGGAGGCCGAGGGATGGGCCAAGGACCGCATCCGCGAACTCCAGGAGCTGCGCAAGTCGACCGGACTCGACGTGTCCGACCGGGTCTCGGTGGTGATGTCGGTGCCCGCCGGGCAGGCCGAGTGGGCGCACACGCACCGCGAGCTGATCGCGCGCGAGATCCTGGCCACCAGCTTCGACTTCGGCGACGTGGTGGACGGCGCCGAGATCGGCGACGGTGTGCGGGTCGCGCTCACCAAGGCGTGATCCGCGG
Organism: Mycobacterium sp. NPDC050551; assembly: GCF_040674075.1. Taxonomy (NCBI): domain Bacteria; kingdom Bacillati; phylum Actinomycetota; class Actinomycetes; order Mycobacteriales; family Mycobacteriaceae; genus Mycobacterium; species Mycobacterium sp. NPDC050551. The sequence goes on from NZ_JBFARC010000004.1 coordinate 516,402, forward strand.
CGCTCAGCCGCGGACGACGCGGGCGGACTCGGTGCCGATCGACACCGTGTCGCCGGGGTGCAGCTGGCGGCCGCGACGCACCTCGACCTCGCCGTTGACGCTCACCAGCCCGTCGGCGATCGCCGCCTTCGCATCCGAACCGGAGTCCAGCAGCGAGGCCAGTTTCAGGAACTGGCCGAGCCGGATCGACTCGTCGACGATGGGCACCTCGTGCATGCACGTCAGGCTAGCGCCCTAGCATCGGCGGGTGTGGGCGCGCGGTGGGTCCTGCACCTGGACATGGACGCGTTCTTCGCGTCGGTCGAGCAGCTGACCCGGCCGACGCTGAAGGGCCGGCCGGTGCTGGTCGGTGGGCTCGGCGGGCGGGGCGTGGTGGCCGGCGCCAGCTACGAGGCCCGTGTGCACGGCGCGCGTTCGGCCATGCCGATGCACCAGGCGCGCCGGCTCGTCGGTGCCCCCGCGGTCGTCCTGCCGCCGCGCGGGGTGGTCTACGGCGTCGCCAGCCGCCGGGTGTTCGACGTCGTCCGCGCGGTCGTGCCCGTGCTCGAGCAACTCTCCTTCGACGAGGCCTTCGCCGAGCCCGCCGAGCTCGTCGGCGCTGCCACCGCAGAGGTGAGCGCCTATTGCGAGGCACTGCGGGCACGGGTGCGCGACGAGACCGGTCTGGTCGCCTCGGTGGGGGCGGGGTCCGGCAAGCAGGTCGCCAAGATCGCCTCCGAGCTGGCCAAGCCCGACGGGGTGCGGGTGGTCGGCCCGGACGAGGAGCGTTCGCTTCTCGACGGTCTGCCGGTGCGGCGGCTGTGGGGCATCGGACCGGTGGCCGACGAGCGGCTGCACCGCCTGGGCATCGGGACCATCGGCCAGCTCGCGGCGCTGTCGGACGCCGAGGTGGCCAACGTGCTCGGCGGCACCGTCGGCCCGGCGCTGCACCGGCTGGCCCGGGGCATCGACGACCGGCCGGTCGCCGAGCGCGCCGAGGCCAAGCAGATCAGCGCCGAATCGACCTTCCCGGCCGACCTCATCACCCTGGACCAGCTGCGGGAAGCCGCCGGACCGATCGGCGAGCACGCCCACCGGCGGCTGGAGAAGGACGGCCGGGGAGCGCGCACGGTCACCGTGAAGCTGAAGAAGTCCGACATGAGCACGCTGACCCGCTCGGCCACCCTGCCCTATGCCACGGCCGACGCCGCGACACTGATCGCGATGGCACGCCGGTTGCTGCTCGACCCGGTGGAGATCGGGCCGATACGCCTTGTCGGCGTGGCGTTCTCGGGTCTGACCGAGGTGCGCCAGGAGTCGCTGTTCCCCGATCTCGACCTCGTCGCCGACGACGGCGGCGCACCGGTGGCCGCGGTACCGGTGCCGCCGTCGGTGAGCGACGCCGCGTCGACCGCGCCGGCCTGGCGGGTCGGGGACGACGTGGCACACCCCGAACACGGGCACGGCTGGATCCAGGGCGCCGGGCACGGCGTCATGACGGTGCGCTTCGAGACCCGCAGCACCGGGCCCGGTATCGCCCGCACCTTCCCCGACCCGGCGCCGGAGGTGGTGCGCGCCAATCCGGTGGACAGCCTCGACTGGCCGGACTACATCGACGGGTTGGCGGCCTACCAGAACTCGCTGTAGACGGCCGACAGGATGAATCCGTGCTGCCCGTAGGTCGTGCACGTGACCGTGCCCTGGTGGCCGACCGCGCAGCCGGCACCCCAGTTCTCCAGCCGGTGGCCCTCGGGGAGCACGTCGACGTCGCGGGTGAACGTCGCGGCGTCCGAGTGGCGATACTCGGCCGGGCCCCAGCTGTTGACCACTGTCTGGTTCATGCCCTCAGGGGCGTCGACGGGCACTGCGTCGCAGCCGACCGGGCCGCCGTTCGGGCCGATTCCGCAGGACCGGCCGTCCGGTGTCCTGAAGAACACCCAGTAGAAGTCGGTGGGCGAGGTGTAACGGCCCTGGGCCAGGGGATAGGTGGCCGTCTCAGCGACGCCGGGCGGCGGCTGGGCGTGCGACGCCGGCGCCAGCGCTGCGGCCAGCACGACCAGACCCGATGCGGCCCCGAAACCACGCCACCTCATGGCACCAGCGTGTCATCCCCAGCGGTCGAGGACGTCGGCAACCGGTGAACCGGCGGCCAGCGCGGCCATCACCAGGACGCGCGCCTGCGACGGGCGCACCCGCGCCACCGGCACCGCGCCCGCGTCGACCAGCGCACGGCCGGGCCCGTAGCCGGGGCTGACCCGCCCGCCCGGCACCCGGGTGGACACCGCCACGGTCAGCCCGGCCGCGCAGAGCCGCCGCACCTCGTCGACCACCGCCCGGCCTGCGTTCCCTGCGCCGAGCGCCTCGAGCACGATCGCCTGCGCACCCGCGTGTGCGCACGCCGCCATCGCCACTCCGTCGCTGCCGGGATACACCGCGACGATGTCGACCCGTGGGGCGCCTGCGCCCGTCACCGCACCCAGATACGGCCTGGTTTTCTCCGCGGTGCGGACGAACTCGCCGCCGGTGACCGCACCCACCGCCCGCCCGGCGAATCCCCGCAGGTCGCCGGTCGCCACCTTCTGCAGGCCGAGCGGCTGCCACACCGCGCCCGCGAAGCTCAGCACCACCCCGAGGTCGCGGGCATCCGGGTGGGCCGCCACGGCCAGCGCATCGCGGAGGTTGGCCGGACCGTCGGCGTCGGGCGCGTCGGCACTGCGCTGCGCACCGGTCAGCACCACGGGAACCGTTCCGTCATAGGTGATCTCGAGCCACAGCGCCGTCTCCTCCATGGTGTCGGTGCCGTGGGTGACGACGATCCCGGAGGCACCGGCACCGGCGCCGACGGCGTCGCCGACCGCCGACCGGATGGTGTCCCAGTCCGCCGGGGTCAGCTCGGAGCTGTCCAGCGAGAGCGCGTCGACCCAGCGCACGTCCGGGCCATCGGCGGTGCCGAGGCCGCCCAGCAGGTCGGCACCGCTGCGGGTCGGTCGGCGGACACCGGCGTCGTCGACGCTGGTAGCGATGGTTCCACCGGTGGTGATCACGACGAGGCTCACGTGCGGAATTCTTCCCCATCCGCCGGTTTGGGATGATGGTCCGGTGACTGACGAAACACCGGGCCCCCTCGAACGGGCGACCGGAGCCGCTGCAGGCGGCGCCGCGGCGCCTGACGAGGCGCCGCCGCGGCGCCGGGTGCGGCTGCTGGTGAGCGTGGCCGCGGTGGTGCTGATCTGCGACATCGTCACCAAGGTGCTGGCCGTCAAGCTGCTCACACCGGGTCAGCCGGTCTCGATCATCGGTGACACCGTGACGTGGACGCTGGTGCGCAACTCCGGCGCCGCGTTCTCGATGGCCACCGGCTACACCTGGGCGCTCACCCTGGTCGCCACGGGCGTGGTGATCGGCATCATCTGGATGGGCAGGCGGCTGGTGTCACCGTGGTGGGCGCTCGGCCTCGGCATGATCCTCGGCGGCGCGACGGGCAACCTCGTCGACCGCTTCTTCCGTTCGCCCGGGCCGCTGCGCGGTCACGTCGTCGACTTCTTCTCGGTGGGCTGGTTCCCCGTCTTCAACGTCGCCGACCCGTCGGTGGTGGGCGGCGCGATCCTGCTGGTGGCGCTGTCGCTGTTCGGCTTCGACTTCGACAGCCCGACCCGCCGCACGTCGGAAACGGCCACCGGGACGCCGGCCGACCGTCCCGCCGACCCGACCGTCGACAACGCGTAGTGGCCACCAGATCCATGCCGGTCCCCGAGGGGCTGAGCGGTATGCGGGTGGACGCCGGTCTGTCGCGCCTGCTCGGGCTGTCGCGGACCGCCGCGGCGGCGCTCGCCGAGGACGGCGGGGTCGATCTCGACGGCGCCCCGGCGGGCAAGTCCGACAGGCTCACCGCGGGGGCGTGGCTGGAGGTCCGGCTGCCCGAGGCGCCGGCGCCGGTGGAGAACACCCCGGTCGACATCGAGGGCATGGACATCCTGTACTCCGACGACGACATCGTGGCGGTCGACAAGCCGCCAGGGGTGGCGGCGCACGCCACCGTCGGCTGGCACGGCCCCACGGTGCTCGGCGGGCTGGCCGCGGCGGGATTCCGGATCAGCACCTCGGGCATCCACGAACGCCAGGGCATCGTGCACCGGCTCGACGTCGGCACCTCCGGGGTGATGGTCGTTGCGCTGTCCGAACGGGCCTACACCGTGCTCAAGCGGGCGTTCAAGGAACGCACCGTGCACAAGCGCTACCACGCACTGGTGCAGGGTCACCCGGACCCCAGCAGCGGAACCATCGACGCGCCCATCGGCAGGCACCGCGGGCACGACTGGAAGTTCGCGGTGACCGAGGGCGGGCGGCACAGCATCACGCACTACGACACCGTCGAGGCGTTCCAGGCCGCCAGCCTGCTCGACATCGAGCTGGAAACCGGGCGCACGCATCAGATCCGGGTGCACTTCGCCGCGCTGCACCACCCGTGCTGCGGTGACCTGACCTACGGCGCCGATCCCACGCTGGCCCGCCGCCTCGGGCTGGAACGGCAGTGGCTGCACGCGCGGTCGCTGGCGTTCGTGCATCCCGCGGACGGCCGGCGGGTCGAGATCACCAGCCCGTATCCCGCGGATCTGCGGCACGCCCTCGACGTGCTGCGCGATCACGCGCTGTGACCGGCGACGCCCGCACCAGGCGCACGGGCACACTGTTCGGCGTCGGTGCCTTCACGTGGTGGGGCCTGTGCCCCGGCTACTTCCCGCTGCTGCTGCCCGCCGGATCGGTCGAGGTGCTGGCCCACCGCATCGTGTGGAGTGCTGTGTGCATGGCGCTGGTGCTGCTGGTGGTCCGCCGGTTCGGCGATCTGCGCAGGCTCAGTGCGCGCACCTGGCTGCTGCTTGCGGCCGCATCGGTGCTGATCGCCCTGAACTGGGGGGTCTACATCTACGCCGCGACCAACGGTCACGTCGTCGATGCGGCGCTCGGGTACTTCGTCAATCCGCTGGTCACGGTGGCGCTCGGCGTGCTGGTGTTCCGCGAGCGCATCGGGAGGTGGCAGCTCGTCGCGCTGGTGCTCGCCGCGGTGGCGGTGGTGGTGTTGACGGTGGGCGTGGGCACCCCGCCCTACATCGCGGGCGTCCTCGCGGTGTCGTTCGCGGTGTACGGCGTCGTGAAGAAGGTGGTGGTGGCCGACCCTCGGGTCAGCGTGGCCGTCGAGAACTTCATCTCGCTGCCGGTGGCGGGCGGCTATCTCGTCGTGCTGGCGGTGCTGGGGCAGGGACACTTCCCGCACGAGGGCACCGCGCACTCGGTGCTGATGGTGCTCTCGGGGCCCATCACGGCCGTCCCGCTGCTGCTGTTCGCCGCGGCGGCGCAGCGGCTGCCGCTCGTGACGATGGGGCTGCTGTTCTACCTCAACCCCGGACTGCAGATGGTGTGGGGCGTGCTGATCGGACACGAACCGATGCCGGTGGCCCGGTGGGTCGGTTTCGCGTTGATCTGGACGGCGCTGGCGGTGATGACGTTCGACGCACTGCGCAGGAAACCGGACGGCGAGGCTTCACCTGTCGATCCGGCGACGTCCGGATCGTCATCACGGTGACACCGCACGACGCGGTGCACACCGCGACGGAGGAGGAGCCATGCAGTACTGCCTGATCACCCACTACCAGGAGGGCGCGGAGGCCGGCGTGCCCGAGGAGGCGCTGGCCGAGGGCCGGGCCGCCTTCGCCCGCTACGCCGACGACCTCGATGCCGCAGGCGTGCTCGTCGGCACGCAGGTGCTGGAGTCCGCGGCGGCCACCACCACGGTGACGGCGCGCACCGGCGCCGTCGACATCCAGGACGGTCCGTTCGCCGACACCAGGGAGCGGCTGGGCGGCATCTTCGTCATCGACGTGCCCGACCTCGACGCGGCGATCGGGTGGGCGCAGCGCAATCCCGCCGCGCAGTTCGGTGCGGTCGAGATCCGTCCGGTGGCCGTCACCTACGCCAGCGGCCGCGGCTGGTACCGCCCTGAGTGAGAACGCGCCCGCCGCGCAGCTCGCCCGGCTCACCCGCGAGTCGTACGGCCGGCTGCTCGCGGTGCTGGCCGCGCCGAGCCGCGACATCGCCGCGGCGGAGGACGCGCTGGCCGACGCCTTCGAGCGCGCCCTGCGGCGCTGGCCGGACGACGGCGTCCCGGCCAATCCGGAGGGCTGGGTGCTCACCGTGGCGCGAAACCGGCTGCGCGACACCTGGAAGTCCGCGGCCCATCGGAGCACCCGGCCGCTCACCGGGACCGACGAGCGGGCGGCGGAGGCCGACGAGCCGGTCGCGATCCCGGACCGCCGCCTCGAGCTCATGCTGGTGTGCGCACATCCCGCGATCGCAGCCGACGTCCGCACGCCGCTGATGCTGCAGACGGTGCTCGGCGTGCGGGCCGCCGACATCGCCGCGGCGTTCGCCGTGGAGCCGGCGACGATGGCGCAACGGCTGGTGCGGGCGAAGAAGCGCATCCGGGATGCCGGGATCCCGTTCGTCGTCCCCGATCCCGCCGAACTGGCGGTTCGCCTGCCCGCCGTGCTGGAGGCGGTCTACGGGGCCTACTCCATCGACTGGCCCGCCATCGACTGTCCGGCCGGCGACGCGTCGCAGACGCCGGCCGCCGACGCGCTGCACCTGGCCGACGTGCTGGCCGAACTGATGCCCGACGAACCGGAGGTGCTCGGCCTGCTGGCCCTGATCTGCCTCGCAGAGGCCCGCCGCTCGGCCAGGCGCGGCCCCGACGGGGCGTTCGTCCCGCTCGACGAGCAGGACACCGCACGGTGGGACGCCAGGCTCATCGCGCGCGGAGAGGACCTGCTGCGGCGCGCGCACGCCAGGGCGAGGCCCGGGCGCTTCCAGTACGAGGCGGCGATCCAGTCCGCACACTGCGCACGCAGGCACGGGCCCGTCGACCTCGAGGCGCTGCGCCGTCTGCACCGGGCACTCATGCGCGTTGCGCCGTCACTCGGCGCGGCGGTGGCGACCGCGGCCGTGGAAGCGCGGATCGACGGTCCGGCCGCGGGTCTGCGGCTGCTCGACGCGATCACCGACCCGGCGGTCGTCCGCTTCCAGCCGGCGTGGACGACCCGTGGTCACCTGCTCGCCGAGGCGGGCCGGACCGACGAGGCGGCGGCCGCCTACCGGCGCGCCATCGAGCTGACCGGCGACGCCGGCGTGGCCGCCCATCTGCGGCGGCAGCTGTGATGACCGGATGCCGGGACCGCAGGCCGTTGCCATGATCAACACCGATGTCATACGGTTTGCTCGTGCAGCGAGGGGGTCGCAGCGTGCCGGCTGCGCGTGGGCGTGGTCGCCCCGTCGGCGCGGACTCCGCCCAGACCCGCCGCCGCATCGTGCGTGCCGCGCGTGAGGTGATCAACCAGCGGGGCTATCCGGCGATGACGTTCCAGGCGATCTCGAAGCACACCGGACTGAGCAGGCCGACCCTGCACTACTACTTCGCCACCCGCGAGGATCTGTACCGCGCGGTGATGGAAGAGGCGAAATCGATGCTGACGTCGGCGATCGAGCGTTCGCTGGCCCACGACGCGTTGCTCGACCGGCTGGCCACCTTCTTCGTCGCGCTGCAGGAGGCCGAGCAGCGCGACCGGTCGACCATCGCGTTCACCATCTCGGCGCGGCTGGAGCCGCAGCGCAACCCCGAGCTGCTGCCGTTCAGCGCGCCGTCCCCGGTGCGGCAGTTCCTCACCAGGGTGGTGGAGGACGGCGTCGCGCACGGCGAGATCCGGGCCGACGCCGACACCGCCGCGATCGTGTCGATGCTGCACGTCGTGATGTGGGGGCTCGGCTGCTACGCGAGCTTCGTCGCACGTCCCGACGACATGGAGCCGGTGACCCGGCAGCTGGTCCGGCTGTTCGCCGGCGGACTGTCCACCGAGGGCGCAGGCGACCGCCCGGGTTGAGGCCGAAGACACGCATCGCGACACGCCGAGCGGTGTCGGAGGTCGGTCATAGACTGGCCACCCTATGAGCGGTTCTGATTCACGGTCTTTCGTGCACCTGCATAACCACACCGAATACTCGATGCTCGACGGTGCAGCGAAGGTCAAGCCGATGCTCGCCGAGGCGCAACGGCTCGAGATGCCCGCGCTCGGGATGACCGACCACGGCAACATGTTCGGCGCCAGCGAGTTCTACAACGCCGCCACCGATGTCGGGATCACGCCGATCATCGGGGTCGAGGCCTACATCGCCCCGGCCTCGCGTTTCGACACCAAGCGGGTGCTCTGGGGAGACCCGAGCCAGAAGAGCGACGACGTGTCGGGCAGCGGCTCCTACACCCACATGACGATGGTGGCCGAGAACGCCACCGGCTTGCGGAACCTGTTCAAGCTGTCGTCACTGGCGTCGTTCGAGGGGCAGCTCGGCAAGTGGTCCCGGATGGACGCCGAGATCATCGCCGAGCACGCCGAGGGCATCATCGCCACCACCGGCTGTCCGTCCGGCGAGGTGCAGACGCGGCTGCGGCTCGGACACGAGCGCGAGGCGCTGGAGGCGGCGGCGAAGTGGCGGGAGATCTTCGGGCCGGAGAACTTCTTCCTCGAGCTGATGGACCACGGCCTCGACATCGAGCGCCGGGTCCGCGAGGGGCTGCTGGAGGTGGGCCGCAAGCTCTCGATCCCGCCGCTGGCCACCAACGACTGCCACTACGTCACCCGGGACGCGTCCCAGAACCACGAGGCGTTGCTGTGCATCCAGACCGGCAAGACGCTGTCGGACCCCACCCGCTTCAAGTTCGACGGTGACGGCTACTACCTGAAATCGGCGTCGGAGATGCGCGCGCTGTGGGACCAGCAGGTCCCCGGTGCGTGCGACTCGACGTTGCTGATCGCCGAGCGCGTGCAGTCCTACGCCGACGTGTGGCAGCCGCGCGACCGGATGCCGGTGTTCCCGGTGCCGGAGGGTCATTCGCAGGAGAGCTGGCTGCGGCACGAGGTGAGCGCCGGTCTGGCGCGCCGCTTCTCGGGCGGCACGGTGCCGCAGGAATACGTCGACCGCGCCGACTTCGAGATCACCGTGATCTGCGACAAGGGTTACCCGTCGTACTTCCTCATCGTCGCCGACCTGATCAACTACGCCCGCTCGGTGGACATCCGGGTGGGCCCGGGGCGCGGATCGGCGGCGGGCTCGCTGGTGGCCTACGCGATGGGCATCACGAACATCGACCCGATCCCGTACGGGCTGCTGTTCGAGCGGTTCCTCAACCCCGAGCGGGTCTCGATGCCCGACATCGACATCGACTTCGACGACCGCCGTCGCGGTGAGATGCTGCGCTATGCCGCCAACAAGTGGGGTAGCGACCGGGTGGCCCAGGTCATCACCTTCGGCACCATCAAAACCAAAGCGGCGCTGAAGGATTCGGCGCGGGTGCACTACGGTCAGCCGGGGTTCGCGATCGCCGACCGGATCACCAAGGCGCTGCCGCCGCCGATCATGGCCAAGGACATCCCGCTCTCGGGCATCACCGACCCGGCCCACGACCGGTACAAGGAGGCCACCGAGGTCCGCGGGCTGATCGACACCGATCCCGACGTGCGGACCATCTACGAGACCGCCCGAGGGCTGGAGGGCCTCGTCCGCAACGCCGGCGTACACGCCTGCGCGGTGATCATGAGCTCCGAGCCGCTGGTCGACGCGATCCCGCTGTGGCGGCGACCGCAGGACGGCGCGGTGATCACCGGCTGGGACTATCCGTCATGTGAGGCCATCGGCCTGCTGAAGATGGACTTCCTGGGCCTGCGCAACCTGACGATCATCGGCGACTGCCTGGAGAACATCAGCGCCAACCGGGGCATCGACCTCGACCTGGACGCGGTGCCCCTCGACGACCCGGCGACCTTCGAATTGCTGGGCCGCGGTGAGACACTCGGGGTGTTCCAGCTCGACGGTGGCCCGATGCGTGACCTGCTGCGGCGGATGCAGCCGACGGGGTTCGAGGACGTCGTCGCGGTCATCGCGCTGTACCGGCCCGGGCCGATGGGCATGAACGCCCACAACGACTACGCCGACCGCAAGAACAACCGCCAGGCCATCAAGCCGATCCATCCCGAGCTCGAGGAACCGCTGCGCGAGATCCTCGCCGAGACCTACGGCCTGATCGTCTACCAGGAACAGATCATGCGCATCGCGCAGAAGGTGGCCGGCTACTCGCTCGCACGAGCCGACATCCTGCGCAAGGCGATGGGCAAGAAGAAGCGCGAGGTGCTGGAGAAGGAGTTCGAGGGCTTCTCCGAGGGCATGAAGGCCAACGGGTTCTCGGCGGCGGCCGTCAAGGCGCTGTGGGACACCGTGCTGCCGTTCGCCGACTACGCGTTCAACAAGTCCCACGCCGCCGGGTACGGTCTGGTCTCCTATTGGACGGCGTACCTCAAGGCCAACTTCCCGGCCGAGTACATGGCCGGTCTGCTCACCTCCGTCGGTGACGACAAGGACAAGGCGGCGGTCTACCTGGCCGACTGCCGCAAGCTCGGGATCACCGTGCTGCCACCGGATGTCAACGAGTCGGTGCAGAACTTCGCCTCGGTGGGCACCGACATCCGGTTCGGGCTCGGCGCGGTGCGCAACGTCGGCGCGAACGTGGTGGCGTCGCTGGTGAACACCCGCGCCGAGAAGGGCAAGTACACCGACTTCTCGGACTACCTGAACAAGATCGACATCTCGGCGTGCAACAAGAAGGTGACGGAGTCGCTGATCAAGGCGGGCGCCTTCGATTCGCTCGGTCATCCGCGCAAGGGCCTGTTCCTGGTGCACACCGACGCGGTGGACTCGGTGCTGGGCACCAAGAAGGCCGAGGCGATGGGTCAGTTCGACCTGTTCGGCGGGGCCGACACCGCCACCGATGCGGTGTTCACCATCAAGGTGCCCGACGAGGAGTGGGAGGACAAGCACAAGCTCGCCCTGGAACGGGAGATGCTGGGGCTGTACGTGTCCGGGCATCCGCTCAACGGGGTGGCGCACCTGCTGGCCAACCAGGTCGACACCCAGATCCCGGCGATCCTCGACGGCGACGTCGCCAACGACGCGCAGGTGCTGGTGGGCGGCATCCTCGCCTCGGTGAACCGGCGGGTGAACAAGAACGGGTTGCCTTGGGCCTCGGCCCAATTGGAGGACCTCACCGGTGGCATCGAGGTGCTGTTCTTCCCGCAGACCTACTCGTTGTTCGGCGCCGAGATCGCCGACGACGTGGTGGTGCTGGTGAAGGCGAAGGTCGCCGCCCGGGATGACCGGATCGCGCTGATCGCCCATGAACTGGTGGTGCCGGACTTCTCGAGCGCGCAGGTGAACCGCCCGCTCGCGGTGAGCCTGCCGACGCGCCAGTGCACCGTGGACAAGGTGAGCGCGCTCAAGGCGGTGCTGGCCAACCATCCGGGGGTGTCCCAGGTGCATCTGCGGTTGATCAGCGGTGAGCGCATCACCACGCTCGAACTCGATCAGGCCTTGCGGGTCACGCCGTCGCCGGCGTTGATGGGTGACCTCAAGGCGCTGCTCGGTCCGGGCTGCCTGGGCGGCTAGAGGTCGATCCGGACGATCGCGCTGTCGTTCCACAGGCCGCGGTCGCGGGCCCGCCGGAGCTTCTCGCGCCACGGCAGGTTGCTGTGCACGTTGCGCACGCCCGGGATCTTCAGCAGCGGGACGACGTTGTACTGCCAGCCGTAGCGGCGGCGCAGCAGCTCGTTGGCCGCGTCCGCTGCGGCACCGTCCAGGATCGACGCCCGCCCGTCGGCGGTCGTGCCGTCGTGGCCGACCCGGCCGCGGTGGTCGTACACCTGCAGCTGCACGCGTGGGTCGCGGGTCAGTCGCCGGGTCTTCGGGCCGATCTTCGTGCGGAACACCAGGGTGGAGCCGTCGAACGCGAACCAGATCGGGGTGTCGACGGGGATGCCGTCGCGGCGGTAGCTGCGCAGCAGCGCGTAACGGGAACTGCGGAGGTCGTCGAGGGTCTGCATGACATTGAGTCCAGCACTTAGAGTTGACTCCAAGTCAAGGGTGAGGACGAAACGGATGACAGCGAGCCTGACGATCGGCGAGGTGGCCCGCCGCGCGGGGATCGCGGCGACCACGCTGCGGTACTACGAGCAGATCGGGCTGCTGGCGCCCGCGGCCCGGGTGGGAGGGCAGCGCCGTTACGGCGACGCGATCCTGGCCCGGCTCGAGGTGATCCGGTTGTGCAAGTCGGCGGGTTTCGCACTCGACGACATCGTGGTGCTGTTCGCCGACGATGCACCGGGGCGGCCGGTCAGCCGGGCGCTGGCGCGGGCGAAGCTCGTCGAGATCGACGCCAGGATCGACGAGTTGCGCCGGGCGAGGGAGATCGTCGAGTGGGGGATGGCCTGCACCTGTCCCTCGATCGACGACTGCACGTGCGGGGTGCACGCGGTCGGCGCGCCTGCCGGATGACACCCACCTGCGTCACCATGGAGTGGTGACCGACGAGACGACCACACCGACCTCCCGTCACATCGGGGTATGGATCGAGGCGCCGCCGGATGTGGTGTACGCGTTCGCGTCCGACCCGCAGCAGATGCCGCGCTGGGCGGCCGGGCTGGCCGAGGGTGAACTGCGGCGAAGCGGCGAGGGTTGGGTGGCCGACTCGCCGATGGGGCAGGTGACCGTCGAGTTCGCGCCGGTGAACGAGTTCGGGGTCATCGACCACGTGGTGCGGATGCCGTCCGGAGAGGCGGTGTACAACGCGTTGCGCGTCCTGCCCGCGGGCGCCGGTGTGCCGCGCTGCGAGGTCGTGTTCACCGTGCGGCAGCGCGCCGGGATGACCGACGAGGAGTTCGAGGCCGACGTCGCAGCGGTGACCGCGGACCTGCAGCAACTGCGCAGGCTGCTGGAGCGCTGAGCTACTGGCGGTCGGTGCAGAAGACGCCGAGGCCGAGCCAGGCGACGGTGGCGGCCGCGGCGCCGGCAAGCACCGCGGGCGCGGCGCTCATGGCGGCGAGACCGACGATCACGGTCACCAGGGCCCCGAGCATCAGCGCGATCACCTTGTAGGCCGGCCACGGCACACCGGCGACACTCACGTCACACGTCGCACGGGAGACCGTGGAGCGGAAGTGGCCTGCGGTGGTCATAGTTCGAGGGTACCTCTCAACCATGGTTTCGGCCAGCCGAAACTCTCAATACGGGGACCGGGTTTCTGTACCCGCCTAAGCTGGTTTCATGCCGCTGACCGGAGAATACGAACCGAGCTCGTCGGACTGGGCACGTGAGAACGCCGAGCAGTACGTGGCCTCCGGGGGAACCGAGGGCACCGAGCTCAAGGGCCGCCCCGTCATCCTGCTGACCACCGTCGGCGCCAAGACCGGCAAGCTCCGCAAGACCCCGCTGATGCGGGTGGAGAGCAACGGGGAGTACGCGGTGGTGGCGTCGCTCGGCGGCGCGCCGAAGCATCCCGTCTGGTACCACAACATCAAGAAGAACCCGCGCGTCGAACTGCAGGACGGCCCGGCCACCCGGGACTACGACGCCCGCGAGGTGTTCGGCGACGAGAAGGCGCAGTGGTGGGAGCGGGCCGTCGAGGCCTGGCCCGAGTACGCGGAGTACCAGGAGAAGACCGACCGGGAGATCCCGGTGTTCGTGCTGACCCCGGCCGAGTAGACCGGGCACGGCAAAACCGCCTGTACCCGTGGGACGGGCGGATGGCACCATTGAGCGGTGTCCGCCGACCTGAGCCAGCCCGTCACGTCGCCGTTGACCGCGGCCGACATCGACGAGGCCGCCCAGCGGATCGCCGACATCGTGGTGCGTAGCCCCCTGCACCTGTCCGAACGGCTGTCGGAGGCCACCGGTGCGACGGTGTACCTCAAGCGCGAGGACCTGCAGGCCGTCCGGTCCTACAAGCTGCGCGGCGCCTACAACTTGCTGACGCAGCTGACCGACGACGAGCTGGCCGCTGGCGTGGTCTGCTCCTCGGCGGGCAACCACGCCCAGGGGTTCGCGCTGGCCTGCCGGTCGATGGGGATCAGGGGCCGGGTGTACGTGCCGACCAAGACGCCCAAGCAGAAGCGTGACCGCATCCGCTACCACGGCCGCGAGTTCATCGACCTGATCGCGGTCGGCGCCACCTACGACCTGGCCGCGGCGGCAGCCCTCGACGACGTGGCGCGCACCGGCGCCACGCTGATCCCGCCGTACGACGACCTGCGCACGATGGCAGGACAGGGCACCATCGCCGCGGAGATCCTCGACCAGCTCGACGTCGAGCCGGACTTGGTGATCGTCCCGGTCGGTGGCGGCGGGTGCATCTCCGGCATCACCACCTATCTGGCCGAACGCACCGCCAACACCGCGGTGCTGGGTGTGGAGCCGGCGGGTGCGGCCGCCATGATCGCGGCACTGGCCGCAGGTGAGCCGGTCACCCTCGACCACGTCGACCAGTTCGTCGACGGCGCCGCCGTGAACCGCGCCGGCACGCTGCCGTTCGCCGCGTTGACCGCCGCGGGGGACATGGTGTCGCTCACCACGGTCGACGAGGGCGCGGTGTGCACCGCGATGCTGGACCTCTATCAGAACGAGGGCATCATCGCCGAGCCCGCCGGGGCACTCGCGGTGGCGGGGCTGCTGGAGACGACGGTCGAGCCGGGCGCCACGGTGGTGTGCTTGATCTCGGGCGGCAACAACGACGTCTCCCGCTACAACGAGATCCTCGAACGCTCACTGGTACACCTCGGGCTCAAGCATTACTTCCTGGTCGACTTCCCGCAGGAGCCGGGCGCGTTGCGGCGCTTCCTCGACGATGTGCTCGGTCCGGGCGACGACATCACGCTGTTCGAGTACGTCAAGCGCAACAACCGGGAGACCGGCGAGGCGCTGGTCGGCATCCAGCTCGGTTCGGCCGCCGACCTCGACGGGCTGCTGGTGCGCATGCGCAGCTCGGACATGCACGTGGAGACACTGGAGCCGGGTTCGCCGGTCTACCGCTATCTGACCTGAGGGCTCAGGCGGTGCGCAGCACCGCGAACGAGTGCCCCGGCAGCCGGGTCGCCTCGCCCTCGACCGCCGGCTCGTCCCACGACAGCACGACCTCGCCGGCGACCGGCACCGACACCGGGTCGGCGCCGAGGTTGCAGGCCACGGCGAATGCGCCGCGGTGCATGACGAGCCAGCGCTGCTCCTCGTCGTAGTCCACCCGTAGGTGGTCCAGCCACGGATCGGCCAGATCGGGTTCGCGGTGCCGCAGCGCGATCAGCTCGCGGTAGACGGCCAGCATCCGGGCGTGATCGCCGTCGGTCACCTCGTCCCAGTTCAGCTTCGATCGCAGGAACGTCTCGGGGTCCTGCGGGTCAGGGATCTCGTCGGCGTCCCAGCCGTGTTCGGCGAACTCGGCCTTGCGGCCCTCGGCGGTGGCCCGCGCGAGTTCCGGTTCGGGATGGGAGCTGAAGAACTGGAACGGTGAGGAAGACGCCCACTCCTCGCCCATGAACAGCATGGCGGTGTAGGGCGATCCGAGCGCCAGCGCCGCCTTGACCGCGAGCTGACCCGGTTCCAGGTTCTGCGACGGGCGGTCGCCGACGGCGCGGTTGCCGACCTGGTCGTGGGTCAGCGTGTACGCGAGGAGCCGGGTCGCCGGGATCGACGACGCGTCCAGCGGTCTGCCGTGCTTGCGATGCCGGAACGACGAGTACGTGCCCGCGTGGAAGTATCCGTTCCGCAGCGTCTGCGCCAGCGTCTCGAGTGAGCCGAAATCGCCGTAGTAGCCCTGTGTCTCGCCGGACACCGCGGCGTGGATGGCGTGGTGGATGTCGTCGTCCCACTGTGCGGTCATCCCCAGGCCGCCCTGCTCGCGCGGGGTGATCAGCCGCGGGTCGTTCTTGTCGCTCTCGGCGATCAGCGACAGCGGGCGGCCGACTTCGGCTGCCAGTGCATCGGTTTCGGCGGACAGCTCCTCGAGGATGTGGATCGCGGTGGTGTCGACCAGGGCGTGCACCGCGTCCAGGCGCAGCCCGTCGGCGTGGAAGTCGCGCATCCACCGCAGGGCGCAGTCGATGATGTAGCGGCGCACCTCGTCGGCGTCGGCGTCGGCGATGTTGACCGACTCGCCCCACGGGTTGCTGCCGCTGGACAGGTAGGGGCCGAACTTGGGGAGGTAGTTGCCCGACGGCCCAAGGTGGTTGAACACCGCGTCGATCAGCACACCGAGACCGCGACGGTGGCACGCGTCGATCAGCCGGATCAGGCCGTCGGGACCGCCGTAGGGTTCGTGCACGGCATACCAGAGCACGCCGTCGTAACCCCAGCCGTGGCTACCGCCGAATGCGTTGACCGGCATCAGCTCCACGACGTCGATTCCGAGATCGACCAGATGGTCCAACTTGTCGATGGCCGCGTCGAACGTGCCCTCCGGCGTGAACGTACCGACGTGCAGCTCGTAGATCACCGCACCCTCGATCGACCTGCCCGCCCAGTCGGAGTCGGTCCACGCGTCGGGCGCGGGCCGCCAGCGTTGCGAGCGTTCGTGCACGCCCTCGGGCTGGCGCGGAGACCGCGGGTCGGGCAGCACCTTCGGATCGTCGTCGAGCACGAAGCCGTACCGCGCGTCGACGCCGGCGTCGACGTCGGCGCGCCACCAGCCGTCGCCGGAGGCGACCATCGGGTGCAGCGTGCCGTCCACGTCGAGACGCACCCGCTCGGGTCGCGGCGCCCAGACTGCGAACTCAACCATTCGTGCGCTCCAGCAGCGCCACCGGCAGTTCGGCGAAGAGCTCACCCACCGAGACTGAACCGCTGTACCGGCCGCCTCCGATCCGATCGGTCCACTCACCGGCCGGTAACGGCAGAGTCGTGTCGCCCCAACCGGATTCGCTCAGCCCGACACTGTGTCGGGTCACCGCGGTGAGCACGTCGGCGCCTCGGGTGAACGCCAGCACGTGCTCGGCGGCGGCACCGCCTGCGAGCACCGGCCGGTAGTCACCGGTGAGGAACGCCTCGGGGCGCTCGCGGCGCAGGTGCAGCGCCTCGCGCACCACCCGCATCTTGGGGTGGGTGGCCGCCTCCAGCGCCGCCCGCCGTTCGGCGTAGTCGACCGGTCGTCGGTTGTCCGGATCCACCAGGCTGTCCTCCCACAGTTCGGTCCCCTGATAGACGTCGGGCACGCCGGGCGCGGTGAGCGCCACCAGCTTCTGGCCGAGGCTGTCGCTGCGGGCATGCCGGTCGAGCTGTTCGAGCAACCGGGTCAGCTCGGCGCCGACAGGTCCGTCGAGCACGGTGTCCAGCCACCGGTGCACCGCCGATTCGAACGTCTCGTCCGGGTCGTTCCAGGTGGTCTTCAGCGCGGCCTCGCGGATGGCCTTCTCGGCGTAGCCGTGCAGCCGCTCCCGCAGCTCCGGGGTGACCGTTCCGTCGGTGGGCCAGACGCCGAAGATGTTCTGCAGCAGGAACATTCCGGTTGCGGAATCGGGCGGAGAGGTGCGCTCCAACCAGGCCTCGACGTACTGCGCCCACAGTGCGGGCACCTGCGAGAGCACCCCGATCCGCGCCCGGACGTCCTCACCGCGCTTGGTGTCGTGCGTGGTGAGCGCGGTCATCGCCGAAGGCCACAGCCGGGCCCTGCCGTCGGCGCGCTGATGGAACTCCGCGGTGCTGACCCCGAACTTCTCGGGCTCGTTGCCCACCTCGTTGAGCGCAACCAGCCGGGCGTCCCGGTAGAACAGGCAGTCCTCCATCGACTTCGCCGTGGAGGCGCCGCACAGCTGCTGCAGCCGCACCGACGTCTCGCGATTCGCCGTCACCGCCGCGCTCAGAATCGCCAGTGGCTCCGCGAGATCCGGGCGTTCAGCCAGGGTGTCTTCGATGGCGACGGGCAGCACCAGGGACAGTGACGGGTAGTCCGACCGGTACACCCCGACGTGGCTCAGCAGGGCGGCGATCGCGGTCCGCAGCTGCGGGTGGTCGACGCCCGTCGCACCGGTGACGGTCCGGTGCAGCCGGGCCAGTTCGCTGCCCAGCGTGTCGGTGACCGCCTGCGCCTTGAGCCGGCGCGCCTCCGCGGGCATCGACGCGTAGTCGACGCCGGTGGATTCGTAGAGGTCGGTCAGCGGCGCCTCGCCGGCCGGATCGAGGAACACCCCGCCCACCTCGCGCAGCGCGTCGTATCCCGTGGTGCCGGCGACGGGCAGGCTCAGGTCGAGCGGTTCGTCGACAGCGAGGATCTTCTCGATCACGATCCAGGCGTCGTCCCCGAGCAGGTCCCGCAGCCATGCGAGGTAGCCGGCGGGGTCCGACAGGCCGTCGGGATGGTCGATGCGCACACCGTCGACGAGACCGTCGGCGACCCATCGGCCCACCTCGGCGTGCGTCGCCTCGAACACCGCACGGTCCTCCTGGCGCAGCCCCGCCAGCGAGGTGATGGAGAAGAACCGGCGGTACCCGCAGATGCCGTTGCGCCAGCCGATCAGGCGGTAGTGCTGGCGGTCGTGCACCTGTGCGCCGGTGGCGTCGTCGCCTGCGGTGCCCGGCGCGATCGGGTAGGCCAGATCGCCGAGGCGCAGCACCGGTTCGACACCGCTGCGGTCGATGGTCAGATCGGTGACGTCGTCGTCGGAACCCAGCACCGGCAACACGATCCGATGATCGGGATCGAGATCCCAGTCGATGTCGAAGTAGGTGGCGTAGCGGGATTCGCGACCATGGGTGAGCAGGTCCCACCACCAGGCGTTCTGCGCGGGCGAGTCGACGCCGACGTGGTTGGGCACGATGTCGACGACCAGGCCCATGCCGCGTGCCCTGGCGGCGGCGGACAGCCGCGCGAGCCCGTCGGGGCCGCCGAGTGCCTCGGACACGGTGGTGGGATCGGTGACGTCGTAGCCGTGGGTGGATCCCTCGGTCGCGGTCAGGATCGGCGACAGGTACAGGTGCGAGACACCCAGCGCGTCGAGGTAGTCGAGCACGTTCTCGGCGTCGGCGAAGGTGAAGCAGTCGCCGCGCATCTGCAGTCGGTACGTCGAGAGCACACGATCCATCGGTCAGGCCGTCTTGCGCAGCACGAGGACCGAACGGGCCGGCAGCGAGACCTTCTCGCCCGCCGCCACCACCAGCTCGGTGGCGCCGGCGGGATCGGCGGTGTCGAGTTCGGCGGTCCACTCGTTGGCGTAGAAGCCTTCCGGCGCGGCGAAGTCCTGCACGCGGTCGTGGGCGTTGAAGCACAGCAGGAACGAGTCGCCGACCACCCGCTCGCCGCGCGCGTTCGGCGCGAAGATCGCCTCGCCGTTGAGGAACACCGCGACGCACTTGCCCAGTCCGGTGCCCCAGTCCTGCGGCGTCATCTCCGTGCCCGCCGGTGTCAGCCACGCGATGTCGCGCACCTCGTCGCCGCTGCGGATCGGGTTGCCCTCGAAGAACCGCCTGCGCCGGAACACCGGGTGCTTCTTGCGCACCCCGATCACCTTGCGGGTGAAGTCCAGCAGGTCGGCGTTGGTCTCACACAGCGACCAGTCCATCCAGGCGATGTCGGAGTCCTGGCAGTACACGTTGTTGTTGCCGCGCTGGGTGCGGCCGATCTCGTCGCCGTGGGCGATCATCGGGGTGCCCTGGGACAACATCAGTGTCGCCAGGATGTTGCGCATCTGCTTGCCGCGCAGCGCCGTGATGTCGGGGTCGTCGGTAGGCCCCTCGACGCCGCAGTTCCACGACCGGTTGTGGCTCTCGCCGTCGCGGTTGTCCTCGCCGTTGGCCTCGTTGTGCTTCTCGTTGTAAGACACCAGGTCGTTCAACGTGAAGCCGTCGTGGCAGGTGACGAAGTTGATGCTGGCGCTGGGCCGGCGTCCGGTGGCCTCGTAGAGGTCGGACGATCCGGTCAGCCGCGAGGCGAACTCGCCGAGGGTCGCGGGCTCGCCCCGCCAGTAATCACGCACAGTGTCGCGATACTTCCCGTTCCACTCGGTCCACAAACCTGGGAAATTGCCGACCTGGTAACCGCCTTCGCCGATGTCCCACGGTTCGGCGATCAGCTTGACCTGACTGACCACCGGGTCCTGCTGCACCAGGTCGAAGAACGCCGACAGCCGGTCCACGTCGTAGAACTCGCGGGCCAGGGTGGAGGCCAGGTCGAACCGGAATCCGTCGACGTGCATGTCGAGCACCCAGTAGCGCAGCGAGTCCATGATCAGCTGCAGGGTGTGCGGGTGGCGGGCGTTGAGGCTGTTGCCGGTGCCGGTGAAGTCCTTGTACAGCCGCAGGTCGCCGTCGAGCAGTCGGTAGTAGGCCGCGTTGTCGATCCCGCGGAAGTTGATCGTGGGCCCGAGGTGGTTGCCTTCGGCGGTGTGGTTGTAGACGACGTCGAGGATGACCTCGATGCCCGCCTCGTGGAAGGCCTTCACCATCGTCTTGAACTCGGCGACGGCGCCGCCTGCGTGCCGATTGGACGCGTACTGGTGGTGCGGCGCGAAGAACCCGTAGGTGTTGTAGCCCCAGTAGTTTCGCAATTCCAGGTCGAGCAGCCGGTGATCGTGCATGAAGGCGTGCACGGGCATCAGTTCGATCGCCGTGATGTTCAGCGACTTGAGGTGGTCGATGATGACCGGATGGGCCAGGCCCGCATAGGTGCCGCGCAGCTCCTCCGGGATGCCCGGGTGGGTCTGCGTCATGCCCTTGACGTGTGCCTCGTAGATCACCGTCTCGTGGTACGGCGTGCGCGGCGCCCGGTCCGATCCCCACTGGAAGAACGGGTTGATCACCACGCTGGTCATGGTGTGCCCGAGGGAATCCATCCGCGGCGGGGTGCCACCGCTCGCCAGGTCGTCGGCGGCAAGATCGTAGGAGAACAGCTCCTGGCCGAACGCGAAGTCGCCGTGGAAGGATTTGCCGTACGGGTCGAGCAGCAGCTTGCTCGGATCGCACCGGTGCCCCGCGGGCGGATCCCACGGGCCGTACACACGGAACCCGTAGCGCTGTCCCGGCGTGACGGTGGGCAGGTAGGCGTGCCACACGTATCCGTCGACCTCTTCGAGGTCGATCCGCTCCTCGGTGCCGTCCTTGGCGATCAGGCAGAGTTCGACGCGATCGGCGACCTCGGAGAACAGCGAGAAGTTGGTGCCTGCACCGTCATAGGTGGCGCCGAGAGGATAGGCCTCACCCGGCCAGACGGTGGTGGCGCTGCGCGGGTTCGGCGCGGGGGATGCTGCGGTCACGGGGTCACCACCAGCCGGTGGCAGCGGCGATCTGTCGTCCCAGTTCGTTGGTCATGGTGCGCATGTACGTCGCCGAGATGTGGTGAGAGTCGTGGTACAGCAATATGTTTCCCTCCACTACGCGGCAGTAGTCCTGGCGACACACCGCATCGCTGAGGTCGAGGGCTTTCAGCATCGGGAATCGAGCGACGAAGTCCAGTGTCGGGTTGTGGTCGGAGAGTACCTCGGCGCGCTTGATGCCGCAGGAGATCGCATCGCCGCCGCCGGCCAGGCAGTCGGACGGGAAGTACGGCTCGCCGTCGCGCACCAGCCACGGCGTGTCGCGCATCGCCAGGATCGGGATCTGGTTCTGCGACAACCGTTCCCAGATGCCGAGGTAGCTCGCCGGCATGACGTCGCCCGGCTTGGTGATCCACGGCCGGGTCGAGGTGGTGAAGACGTAGTCGGGGTGGTCGGCGATCAGCTTGTCCATCACCCGCTCGTTCCACTGGTGACACTTCGGGTATGGCCGGTTGTCGCCCATCACCAGCGGCACCTCTTCGGTGGTGAGCGGGCAGCCCATCTTCAGGTAGGTGACCACCCGGAAGTTGTGCAGCCTGCCGAGCAGGTCGAGCGCGGTGACCCAGTGCTCGGCGTGCGAGCCGCCGGCAAGGGCGATGGTGCGGGTCGCGGTCTTGTCGCCGTAGGTGCAGTTGATCACACCGATGTTGTCGAAGTCGCTGATGCAGCCGTCGTTGGTGGTGGCGGGCAGGTCATTCTTGGCCTCGAGCACGGTGGGCCGCATCGGCAGCTTGGGGACCTTCGCCTGGTTGAGCAGTGCCCGCGCACCGGGGTAGTCGCGGGCCGACAGCCCGGACAGCTCCTTGCCGCTGGCACGTTCGACGGTGACGTGTTCGCGCCACGTGAAGGAGGTTGCGGTCAGTGCGACGCCGAGCAGCGCGACCACCGAGCCGAGCACGATCGTGGGCCTGCGCAACCGCGAACGCAGCGGCACCGCGGGGCTGGTCGCCACCGGCGCGCGGTAACGCAGCGGCTCCTCGATGTAGCGGGTGGTCAGCCAGGCCAGCACCCCCGACACCAGCAGCACGCCCGCGCCGTCGAGGAGGGTCGCCCGCTGGTGGCCGGTGTAGGACAGCCAGAAGATGAGCAGCGGCCAGTGCCACAGGTACAGCGAGTAGGCCATCGCACCGAGGGCGACGAACGGCTTGGTGGCCAGCAGCCGGTTGGGGGCGGGCAGCCGGCCGCCGGTGTGCGGGTCGGCCAGGCGGTTCGCGGCCGACAGGATGAACAGGATGGTGGCGCCGACCGGTACCAGTGCCCACGGGCCGGGGAACTCCTTGACCCCGTCGATGAGGGCGCCGCAGGCCAGGATCGCCGCCAGCGCCACCGTCGCGATGATCGTCCGCAACCACATGGGCCAGCGCACGTACTGCACCAGTGCGCCGGCCAGCGCACCGAGCAGCAACTCCCAGGCCCGCGCGAAACTGTTGTAGTAGGCGGTGGCCTGGTCGGCGTCATGGGCATGGATCGCGTACACGAAGGACGCGACGGTCAGCGCGGTCAGCAGCACCACGAACACGGCCTTGAGGTGGCGGCGCAGAATGCGCCGCAGCAGCACTGCCAGGCCGAGGATCAGCGCCAGGAAGGCGATGTAGAACTGGCCCTGCACCGACATCGACCAGATGTGCTGCAGCGGGCTGACCGTCTCGCCGGCGCGCAGATAGTCCGACGCGGTGTTCGCCAGCTCCCAGTTCTGGTAGTAACCCAGGCTGGCCAGGCTCTGGTCGGCGAAGGTCTCCCACCGGGTCTCGGGCTGGACCAGGATCGTCAGGACCGCGGCGGCGGCGAGCACCACCACCAGCGCAGGCAGCAGCCGCCGGCCCAGCCGGATGACCTCGCGCCCCGGCCGCAGCGACACGCCGGGGGTGAGTGCCGCGCGCAGCAGCCGGCCGCCGAAGAAGAAACCCGAGAGCGCCAGGAAGACGTCGACTCCGCCGGACACCCGGCCGAACCAGATGTGGAACACCGCCACCATCGCGATCGCGACACCACGAAGACCGTCGAGGTCGTGTCGGTAGAAGCCCGACGTTCGGGAACCCATGGCGGCGCGCGGACCGGAACCGGTTTTGGTGGGCGCCGGCCTGGGGGCGGCGAGGGTGATCATGGTCGACAAGCAATTTACCCAACTTCGGCCGCTGACTCATGTCGCGGTGGTCGCCGCCCTGCTCCGGAGCGGGAAAGTAGGCTCGGAGCCCGTGCCCCTGACGCCCGCGGAGATCAGCGCGATCGACGCCGCCCACGTGTGGCACCCCTACAGCACCATCGGCGCCGAGGCGTTTCCGCCCGTGGTCGCGGTGGGTGCGCGGGGTGCCTACCTGACCGTGGTGCACGAGGAGCGCCCGCTCGAGGTGCTCGACGCGATGGCGTCGTGGTGGACCGCCATCCACGGCCACGGGCACCCGGTGCTCGACGCGGCGATCGTCGACCAGCTGGCGACGATGAACCACGTGATGTTCGGCGGCCTGACCCACGAACCGGCGGCCCGGCTGGCGCAGCTGCTCGTCGAGGTGACGCCCGAAGGTCTGGACACGGTGTTCTTCTCCGACTCCGGTTCGGTGTCGGTGGAGGTGGCCGCCAAGATGGCGCTGCAGTACTGGCGCAGCCTGGACAGGCCCGGTAAGCACCGGCTGATGACCTGGCGGGGCGGCTATCACGGCGACACGTTCACCCCGATGAGCGTGTGCGACCCCGATGGCGGGATGCACTCGCTGTGGACCGACGTGATGATGCGGCAGGTGTTCGCGCCGCCGGTGCCCGCACGCCACGACCCGGCCTACTCCGCGGAGTTCGAGCGGCTGCTGGCCGCCCACGCCGACGAGGTGGCCGCGGTGATCGTCGAGCCGGTGGTGCAGGGTGCGGGAGGCATGCGCTTCCACGACCCGCGCTACCTGACCGACCTGCGGGCGATCTGTGACCGGCACGGCGTGCTGCTGATCTTCGACGAGATCGCCACCGGCTTCGGGCGCACCGGCGAACTGTTCGCCGCCGACCACGCCGGCGTGCGGCCCGACGTGATGTGCGTCGGCAAGGGACTCACCGGCGGGTACATCACCCTGGCCGCGACGTTGTGCACCGCCGACATCGCGCACACCATCAGCGCGGGGGAGCCCGGCGCGCTGATGCACGGGCCGACGTTCATGGCCAACCCGCTGGCGTGCGCGGTCGGGGTGGCGTCGGTGGAGCTGCTGCTCGCCGGGGACTGGCGGGCCCGGGTGCGCGCCATCGAGGAGGGCCTGCGTGCCGGCCTGGCCCCGGCTCGGGACCTGGCGGGTGTCGCCGACGTGCGCGTGCTCGGCGCGATCGGTGTCATCCAGCTGGACCGGCCCGTCGACGTGCCGCTGGCGACGGTGACCGCGCTGGAGCACGGCGTGTGGCTGCGGCCGTTCCGCGACCTCGTGTACGTGATGCCGCCGTACATCTGCACCGCCGACGAGGTGGACACGATCACCGCCGCGATGGTCGCGGTCGCCCGTGCGCTAACCTGAACGGTGTTCAAGTCGTCGAGAGGAGGGGCTGGATGACGCGCGCAGGCCTCTCGCCGCTGGCCTGGCTGGCCGATGTCGAGCAGCAACGCCGCGCCGACGGACTGCGCCGCTCGCTGCGGTCCCGCCCGCCCGTCGGCGCCGAACTCGACCTGGCGTCCAACGATTACCTGGGCCTGTCCCAACATCCCGACGTCATCGCCGGCGGCGTCGACGCGCTGCGCACCTGGGGCGCAGGCTCCACCGGCTCGCGGCTCGTCACCGGGAACACCGAGCTGCACGAGGGTTTCGAGCGTGCGCTCGCCGACTTCGTCGGAGCCGAGTCGGCGCTGGTCTTCTCGTCCGGCTACACCGCCAATCTCGGCGCCGTCGTCGCGCTCTCCGGGCCCGGCACGCTGCTGGTCTCCGACGCGCTCACGCACGCCTCCCTGGTCGACGCCTGCCGGCTGTCCCGGGCCAGGGTGGCCGTGACGCCGCACCGCGACGTCGACGCCGTCGCCGAGGCGCTGGCCGGGCGCACCGAGGCCCGCGCCGTTGTGCTGACCGACTCGGTGTTCTCCGCCGACGGTGTGATGGCGCCGCTGCGCGCGCTGCACGACGTGTGCCGGCGCCACGGCACACTGCTCGTCGTCGACGAGGCGCACGGCCTCGGGGTGCGCGGCAGCGGCGGACGTGGGCTGCTGCAGGAGGTCGGCCTTGCGGGCGCCCCCGATGTGGTCATGACCACCACCCTGTCCAAGGCGCTCGGCAGTCAGGGCGGCGTGGTGCTCGGCCCGGCGGCGGTGCGCGCGCATCTGATCGACGCGGCGCGGCCGTTCATCTTCGACACCGGGCTGGCCCCGGCCGCGGTCGGCGCGGCGTGGGCGGCGCTGCGGGTGCTGACCGCCGAGCCGTGGCGGGCCGGGGCGGTGCTGGATCGGGCAGCAGGCCTGGCCGACGTGTGCGGTGTCACCGAACGCCCGGAGTCCGCGGTCGTGTCCGTGGTGCTGGGCGAGCCGGAGGTCGCACTGGCGGCGGCGACCGACTGCCTGGACCACGGCGTGCGGGTCGGGTGTTTCCGGCCGCCGACGGTGCCCGCAGGGACGTCGCGGCTGCGGCTGACCGCACGGGCGTCGCTCACCGACGACGACATGAGCCTCGCCCGCGACGTGCTGACCCGCGCGCTGGCCGCGGCCCGCGGGTGACCGTCTGCCTCGTCTCCGGCACCGACACCGGAGTCGGCAAGACGGTCGCGACCGCCGCTCTGGCCTGCGCGGCGCGGCTGGCCGGCGTCGACGTCGCAGTGTGCAAGCCGGTGCAGACGGGCGCCCGGTCGGACGACGGTCCCGGTGACGACGACCTGGCCGAGGTGCGCCGCCTCTCGGGGGTGACGGCGCTGCACGGGTCCTGGCGTTATCCCGAACCGCTGGCACCGGTGGCCGCGGCCCGCCGGGCCGGCCTGCCGCTGCCCACCCTCGACGAGCTGGCGGACTCGGTGCGCGCGGTGGACGCCCCGGGCCGGCTGACGCTGGTGGAGGGTGCGGGCGGCCTGCTCGTGCACGTCGGCGCGGACGGCGCGACGCTGCGCGACCTCGCGGTCTCGCTGTCCGCGCCGGTGCTGGTGGTGGTCAAGGCCGGCCTCGGCACGCTGAACCACACCGCGCTGACGCTGGAAGCGCTCGCCCGCGAAGGTGTTTCGTGTGCGGGCGTGGTGATCGGTGCGTGGCCCGCGCAGCCCGGTGTGGCCGAGACGGACAACCGGGACTCGCTGTCGGTGCTTGCCCCGGTGCGGGCCGTCCTGCCTGCGGGCGCGGGAACGATGAGCGCCGCGGAGTTCGAGGCGATGAGCGCCGCGGCGTTCGACCCCGGCTGGATCGCGAGCCTGTAGATGGTGCACAGCGTCGAGTTGATCTTCGACGACGACACCGACGCCGCGATCCGGCGGGTGTGGGACGACCTGATGGCGGCGGGCGTGCGGAGTCAGGCGGGGCACAGGTCACCGAGCAACCGTCCGCACACGACGGTGACGGTGGCCGAACGGATGGACGCCGAGGTCGACACGGCGCTGCGGCCGGTGCTGCAGCGACTGCCGCTGGAGTGCACGATCGGCGCGCCGATGCTGTTCGGCGGCCGCGCCTTCACCCTGGTGCGGCTTCTCGTTCCCTCGACCGAATTATTGGCGCTGCACGAGGAGGTCCATCGGCTGTGCCTGCCGCACATGCCGAACGGCGTTCTGCCGCACGCTGATCCGGGCCACTGGACGCCACACGTGACGCTGGCGCGGCGGGTTCCGGCCGATCAGCTGCCCACTGCGTTCGCGCTTCCGTCGGTGGCGCGCGACGTGCGTGGCCACGCGGTCGGGCTGCGGCACTGGGACGGCGACGAGAAGGTCGAGTACCCGATCAGCTGACCGTCGCCGCCAGACAGCGCGCGCACGTCGTCGACGGTGATCACGGTCGCATCCCGCGCACCCATTCGTGTTCGGCGACCCCGATGCCGTTGACGAGCAGTTCGACGCCGAAGCGGAACCGGCCGCTGGCATCGTCGGCCAACGGGGACTGGCCATCGGGAAGCTCTGCGCCTGCGGCGTCCCACTGCAGCCGGGACTGCTCGTCGGCGGTGAAGCCGAGCACGTAGTACACGACCGTGCGGGCCGCCAGGCCGGTGTGCGCGGGGTCGACACCGGCATCGGCCGCCGCCGCGCCGAGGTGGCCGACGATCCGAATCATCGCCTCGGACTGGCCTGCGGCGAAACTCGCCGAGACCAGCTCGGCGCCGTCGGTGTGCGATAACAGCGCGTCGCGCAGCGTCCCGCACAGGCCGGCGACGCGGTCGCGCCAGTCGCCGCGCACCTCACCGACCGGCTCGAGGATGCGGTCGGCCACCGCGCCGAGGAGCTGCTGCTTGTTGGCGAAGTGCCAGTACAGCGCCCCCGGGGTGACGGCGAGCTCACGGGCGAGCCGGCGCATGGTCAGGTCGCTGATGCCGTACTCGTCGAGGATGGTGGTCGCCGCGTCGACCACGTCGCGTTTGTGCAGCTGCACACGATTACCCTAACCTGAACACTGTTCAAGACGTGAGGAGTACGGGTGAGCGACATTCTGGCAGTGGCACGCGAGCAGGTGCTCGAACGCGGCGAGGGCCTCAAGCAGGACCAGACGCTGCAGGTGCTGCAGCTGGGCGACGATCGCCTGGACGACCTCCTCGCGCTCGCCCATGACGTGCGGATGAAGTGGTGCGGACCCGACGTCGAGGTCGAGGGCATCATCAGCCTCAAGACGGGCGGCTGCCCCGAGGACTGCCACTTCTGTTCGCAGTCCGGGCTGTTCGCCTCGCCGGTGCGCAGCGCCTGGCTGGACATCCCCAGCCTGGTCGAGGCCGCCAAGCAGACCGCCAAGACCGGCGCGACGGAGTTCTGCATCGTGGCGGCGGTGCGCGGCCCGGACGAGCGGCTGCTGGCGCAGGTCGCCGCGGGCATCGAGGCCATCCGCAACGAGGTCGACATCCAGATCGCGTGCTCGCTGGGCATGCTCACCGAGGAGCAGGTCGAGCAGCTGGCGGCGATGGGCGTACACCGCTACAACCACAACCTGGAGACCGCGCGGTCGTTCTTCACCAACGTCGTCACCACCCACTCGTGGGAGGAACGCTGGGACACGCTGCGGATGGTCCGCGAGGCCGGCATGGAGGTGTGCTGCGGCGGCATCCTCGGCATGGGGGAGTCGCTGGAGCAGCGCGCGGAGTTCGCCGCCAACCTCGCCGAGCTGGACCCGCACGAGGTGCCGCTGAACTTCCTCAACCCGCGTCCCGGCACACCGTTCGGCGACCTCGATGTGCTGCCCGCGTCGGAGGCACTCAAGGCGGTCGCGGCGTTCCGGCTGGCGCTGCCGCGGACCATGCTGCGCTTCGCCGGCGGCCGCGAGATCACGCTCGGGGACCTGGGGGCCAAGCAGGGCATCCTGGGCGGCATCAACGCCGTGATCGTCGGCAACTACCTGACCACGCTGGGCCGGCCCGCCGAATCCGACCTCGCGCTGCTCGAGGATCTGCAGATGCCGATCAAGGCTCTCAACGCGACCCTGTAGAACCGTAGGTGATGACCCACGAACTGCCCGCGCCGGTGAGCGCCGGTGTCTACAACGTCTACACCGGCGGGCCCGCGGGCAGCGTCGTGCCGACGGCAGCCCAGTTGGGACTCGAGCCGCCCCGCTTCTGTGCCGGCTGCGGGCGCCGGATGATCGTCCAGGTGCGGCCCGACGGGTGGTGGGCCAAGTGCTCGCGGCACGGTCTGGTCGACTCCCACGATCTGGAATCGCAGCGGTGAGCGCGCCGTTGCCGCTCGACGCAGGCCGCCGGCGCGCGGTGCTGCTGGTGATCGGAGGGCTGGTCGTCACGGGCGCGCTGGTGGGGGCGCTGTGGGCGTTCCTCGCGCCGCCGGTGCAGGGCGTGGTGGTGCTCAGCCGCCAAGGCGAGCGCGTCAAGGCGTTCCTCGGCGACGAGGCCGACCACTTCTTCACCTCCGCCGCCCTGCTCGTCGGCATGCTGCTGGTGGTCGCGGTGGTGGCCGCGGTCCTGCTCTGGCAGTGGCGGGCACACCGCGGGCCCGTGCTGGTCGCCGCCCTCAGCGTGGGATGTGGTGGCGCTGCCGCGGTGGCCGCGGGTGTCGGCGCCGGGATCGCGCGGCTGCGCTACGGCGCGGTCGACGTCGCCGCCGCCCCGGTCTCACCCGAGCACCGGGTGCACTACGTCACCGAGGCGCCCGCGGTGTTCTTCGGTCACTCGCCGCTGCAGGTGTTGGTGACGATCCTGTTCCCGGCGGCCGTCGCGGCGCTGGTGTACGCGCTGCTGGCGGTGTCCACCGCGCGTGATGATCTGGGCGGATGGCCGCCGCAGGATGGCTGGCAGCCAGCTACTGATCGAACTGGGACAGCGGACGACGCTCGACCCGTCGGCCCGCGATCACCTTCGCACTGATCACACCGAGCCTCAGCATGCCGCGGTAGGTCGACGGGTTCAGCATGGTCGGCCACTTGGTCCGTGTCAGGTGCGCGCGCAGCGGCTTGCCGGCGAACCGGTCGCGCAGCCAGCGCAGCGTCATCGGCGCCGACATCGGGTGCAGCAGCATGTGCTCGCTGAACATGTCGCGGTGGTAGGTGACGTTGGCGCCGCCGCTGCAGTAGGTCTCGGTCAGTTCGTCGATGTCGTCGACCGACACGATCCGGTCGTGCACGGCCTGCACGATCAGCACCGGCGGGGTGGGCACGGCGGTGCCGAGCTTGATGCGGTCGAACACGCCCTGCACCTGCGGCGTCTGCAGGATCTGCTCGAGCGGCGCGTCGACGAACTTGTCCATGTCCATGCCGATCCAGCGCAGCACTGCGTGTGCGGTGGTCATCTTCTCGATGCGCAGCAGCATCGCCTTGCCCTCTTCGGTGGCGTGCTCCTGGATCACCTCGTCGAGTTCGGGGTAGATGTGGGTCAGCGCGGCCACCACCATCGCGGGCAGGCCGGAGTAGAAGCTGCCGTTCAGCCGGCGGAAAGCGTGGCCGAGGTCGGCGACCGGTGACCCGAGGACCGCGCCGACGACGTCGAGTTCGGGCGCGTACTCGGCGCACACCTCGGCCGCCCATGCGGTGGCGAGCCCGCCGCCGGAGTATCCCCACAGCCCCACCGGCGCGTTCGCCGAGAGGTTGAGACGCTCGCAGTTCTGGGCGGCCCGCACGCCGTCGAGGATGTGGTAGCCGGGCTCGTAGGGAGCGCCCCAGATGCCGTTGATGCCCTCGTGGTCGGGTACCGAAACCGCCCAGCCCTCCGCGAGCGCCGCGGCGACCAGCAGGAACTCGAACTGCGCAAGCGCGCCGACGGCCCTGGCGCCGCGGCGCAGCGCGTAGGACGGAAAGCAGCGCCCTGCCACCGCGTCGATGGCGCACTGGTAGGACACGATCGGGCAGGGCTTCTCCGATGTGCGCTCGGTGGGCACCACCACGGTGGTCACCGACGCCGACGGGGCGCCGTGCAGGTCGGTGGTGCGGTACAGCAGCTGGGTCGCGGTGAACTTCTGCGGGACCAGGCCGAGAAACGCCAGCTCGACGTCGCGCGAGCGCAGCACGGTGCCGGGCCGGGCGTGTTCGAAACCGGAGGGTGGCTGATAGAAGGGATCCCTGTTCGGCAGCACCGGTCGGGTCCTGGGCACGACGTCCTCGTGCAGTGGCTGGCCGATCCACTCGGCGCCGGTGTCCCGTGCCACATTGCCCAAGTCCATCCGGCCACTATCCCTTAAGAGGTCGTTAAGAAGCCAGTCGACTCACCCCGGCGGGCGCAATGCGGCGAACTCGTCGGTGACGCGGTAGCGCGATTCGGCGAATCGGAACAGCGCAGGCGGGCGGCCGCCACTCTTGCCCGAGCGCGCGGTGGTGCCCGTCCGGCTGATCACCTGGCGGCGTTCCAGCACCCGCTGCAGGTTGGTGGCGTCGACCTGGTAGCCGAGTGCGGCGCCGTAGATGTCACGCAGCGTGGACAGTGCGAATTCCTTGGGAGACAACGCGAATCCGATGTTGGTGTAGGAGAGTTTGGCCGCCAGCCGGGCGTGGGCGTGCTGCACCATCGGTTCGTGGTCGAACGCCATCTCCGGCAGTGCGCTGACCGGGTGCCAGCGGGTGTCGGCGGGCAGGGCAGGCGTGGCGGGGGAGGGCACCAGGCCGAGGAAGGTGGAGGCGATCGTGCGTGGACCCGGCACCCGGGACGGGTCGGAGAACACTGCCAGCTGCTCAAGGTGGGCGAGTTCACGCAGGTCGACCTTCTCGGCGAGCTGGCGCCGCACCGAGCTGATCAGGTCCTCGTCGTCACCGAGCCGTCCGCCCGGCAGTGACCACCTGCCGCGTTCGGGAGCCAGCGCGCGTTGCCATAACAGCACGTGGAGGGCGGGTTGCCGGGTGTCGAGCCCGCGAACCTGGAACACGACGGCGAGAACCTCGTGGGCAGTGCTACGATTGGGCATGTTTTCGATCATAAGTCGAAAACCTCACCGATCGAAGGGGGCGACCGTGACGGTTCTGGACCGGACGTTCGCAGGAGACCACTCCGGAAGCTTGGCAGACGACGTCGTGCCCACGCAGGAGTGGGCGGCCGAGATCCGGCGGCTGGCCCGGCAGCGCGGCGCCACCGTGCTGGCGCACAACTACCAGCTGCCCGAGATCCAGGACGTGGCCGACCACGTCGGCGACTCACTCGCGCTGTCGCGGATCGCCGCGGAGGCGCCCGAGGACACGATCGTGTTCTGCGGCGTGCACTTCATGGCCGAGACCGCCAAGATCCTCTCGCCGCAGAAGACGGTGCTCATCCCGGACCAGCGGGCGGGCTGCTCGCTGGCGGACTCCATCACCGCCGACGATCTGCGGGAGTGGAAGGCCGAACACCCCGACGCCGTGGTGGTGTCCTACGTCAACACCACCGCCGCGGTGAAGGCGCTGACCGACATCTGCTGCACGTCGTCCAACGCCGTCGAGGTGGTGGCCTCCATTCCGGAGGACCGCGAGGTGCTGTTCCTGCCGGACCAGTTCCTGGGTGCCCACGTCCGGCGCGTCACGGGCAGGACGAACCTGCACGTGTGGGCGGGCGAGTGCCACGTGCACGCAGGCATCAACGGTGACGAGCTGGCCGAGCAGGCCCGCACCCACCCCGATGCCGAGCTGTTCGTTCATCCCGAATGCGGTTGCGCCACATCGGCTCTCTACCTGGCCGGCGAGGGGTCGTTCCCCGCCGACCGGGTGAAGATCCTGTCCACCGGCGGGATGCTCGACGCCGCTCGCGAGTCCAAGGCACGTCAGGTGCTGGTAGCCACCGAGGTCGGCATGCTGCACCAGTTGCGCCGCGCCGCACCGGAGATCGAC
This sequence comes from Mycobacterium sp. NPDC050551, assembly GCF_040674075.1. NCBI lineage: Bacteria > Bacillati > Actinomycetota > Actinomycetes > Mycobacteriales > Mycobacteriaceae > Mycobacterium > Mycobacterium sp. NPDC050551. The sequence continues at coordinate 548,946 of NZ_JBFARC010000004.1, forward strand.
TTCCAGGCCGTCAACGACCGGGCGTCGTGCAAGTACATGAAGATGATCACCGCCGGTGCGCTGCTGCGCAGCCTGACCCACGGCACCGATGTCGTCGACGTCGACCCCGAGACCGCCCGGCTGGCCCGGCGCAGCGTTCAGCGGATGATCGAGATCGGTCAGCCCGGCGGCGGGGAATGACGCGGCAGGCCGCGTGCGGCGGCGGCATGTGGCAGGTCCGCGCCGACGTCGTGGTGGTCGGCACCGGGGTTGCGGGACTCGTTGCCGCGCTCACCGCGCAGCGCCGCGGCAGCCGGGTGCTCGTGCTCAGCAAGGCCTCGGAGTCCGAAGGGGTGACGGCCACCTTCTACGCCCAGGGTGGCATCGCGGTGGTGCTGCCGGACGGCCTGGCCGACACCGACGACTCGGTGACCGCGCACGTCGCCGACACGCTGGCCGCAGGTGGCGGGCTGTGTGATCCGGACGCGGTCCGGTCGATCGTCGCCGACGGCTACCGTGCCGTCGCCGACCTGGTCGACGACGGCGCACGCTTCGACGAAAGTGCAAGCGGGCGTTGGGCATTGACTCGCGAAGGCGGGCACACCCGGCGGCGCATCATCCACGCGGGCGGCGACGCCACCGGCGCCGAGGTGCAGCGGGCGCTCGACCGGGCGGCGGCCCGCCTCGACATCCGCCGTGACCACGTCGCGCTGCAGGTGCTGCACGACGGCGCCGCGGTGACCGGCCTGCTGGTGCTCAACGCCGACGGCCTCGGGGTGGTGCACGCCCCCACGGTCATCCTGGCGACGGGCGGACTCGGCCAGCTCTACTCGGCCACCACGAATCCGGAGGGGTCCACCGGTGACGGCGTCGCACTGGCGCTGGAGGCGGGCGTCGCGGTCAGCGACGTCGAGTTCATCCAGTTCCACCCGACCATGCTGTACACCGGGCCCGGCGGCGGCCGCCGCCCGCTGGTCACCGAGGCGATCCGTGGTGAGGGCGCGAACCTGGTCGACGGGCGAGGTGCTCCGGTGACGGCCGGGGTGCACCCGATGGGGGATCTCGCGCCGCGCGACGTGGTCGCCGCGGCGATCGACGACCGGCTGCGCCGGACCGGTGACCCATGCGTGTTCCTGGACGCCCGGCGCATCGACGACTTCGAGCGCAGGTTCCCCACGGTCACCGCGGCGTGCCGCGAGGCCGGCGTCGACCCCGCTCGCGAGCCCATCCCGGTGGTTCCGGGCGCGCACTACAGCTGCGGCGGCGTGGTCACCGACGTCGCGGGCCGCACCTCGCTGCCCGGACTGTTCGCGGCAGGCGAGGTGGCCCGCACCGGCATGCACGGCGCGAACCGGCTGGCGTCGAACAGCCTGCTCGAAGGCCTGGTGGTGGGCGGCCGCGCGGGCCGTGCGGCCGCCGGGCACGCCGCGGCGTCCGGCGCCCCGCGCGCCGAGGTCACCGACCGGGCCCCGGTGCTCGCGGTCCCTCGCGCCGAACTCCAGTCCGCGATGAGCGCGCACGCCTCCGTGGTCCGCGACGCGGCGGGTCTACGGCACCTGGTCGACACGCTCGACGGCGCGCCGGTACGGCGGATCCGCGGTCGCGCCGACGCCGAGGATGCGGCACTCACGCTGACCGCGCGGGCGGTGGCGGTGGCCGCCGCGCACCGCACCGAGTCGAGGGGCTGTCACCACCGCGTCGACCACCCGGACACCGACCCGCAGCAGGCCGTCAGCATCGGCATCACCCGCGACGCCGACGGCCGGGTGCACGCACAGGAGGAGATCGCGGCATGCTGCTGACGACGCTGAGCGAGGCGGAACTGCGCGAGGCCCGCGACATCGTCGCCCGCGCGCTCGACGAGGACCTGCGCTACGGCCCGGATGTCACCACCCGGGCCACGGTCGCCGAGCACGCCACCACCACCGCGGCGATGGTCACCCGCGAACCCGGCGTAGCCGCCGGACTCGACCTCGCGGTGCTCGTGCTCGACGAGGTGATCGGCCGCGACGGCTACCGGATCACCCACCGGGTGCAGGACGGTGCCCGGCTCGACGCCGGAGACGCGCTGCTCACGGTCGAGGGGCCCACCCGCGGCCTGCTGACCGCCGAGCGCACCATGCTGAACCTGGTCTGCCACCTCTCGGGCATCGCGACCGCCACCGCCGCATGGGTGGACGCGGTGTCCGGCACCGACGCCCGGATCCGCGACACCCGCAAGACGCTGCCGGGCCTGCGGGCGCTGCAGAAGTACGCGGTGCGGGTCGGTGGCGGGGAGAACCACCGGATGGGCCTCGGCGACGCCGCGCTGATCAAGGACAACCACGTCGCGGCGGCAGGCTCGGTGGTGGCAGCGCTGCGCCAGGTGCGGGCCGCGGCGCCCGACCTGCCGTGCGAGGTCGAGGTCGACTCGCTGGAACAGCTCGACGACGTGCTGGCGGAAGGCCTGGGCGCCGACGGGTTGGTGCTGCTCGACAACTTCCCGGTCTGGCAGACCCAGATCGCCGTGCAGCGCCGCAACAACGCCGCACCTGCCACCCGGCTGGAGTCCTCGGGCGGGCTGACCCTCGACACGGCGGCCGACTACGCCCGCACGGGGGTGGACTACCTGGCGGTCGGCGCTCTCACCCACTCGGTGCGGGTGCTCGACGTCGGCCTGGACGTCTGAAGTGCGTCAGGCGGTCGCGGGCCCGCCGCGGCGGACCAGTGACAGCACCACCGCGGCGGTGGCGAACAACCCGGACAGCGTCCGGTTGAGGACTGTCTGCTGCCGCGGGGTGTGCAGCCAGCGGATCAGCCGGGCCGACAGCCCGGTGTAGAGCCCCATCACGACGAGGTCGACCGCGACCATCGTCGCCCCGATCGCCAGGTACTGCGGCATCAGCGGCGCGGTGGGGATGACGAACTGCGGCAGCACCGCGAGGAAGAACACCAGGCCCTTGGGGTTGGTGGCGTTGACCAGGAAGCCGCGGACCAGCAGCGCGACGCGGCCGCCGTCGACGGTCCTGCCGACCTGGGCGCGCAAATCCACAGCGGCGGCGCGCCACTGGTGCACCGCGAGGTAGAGCAGATAGGCCACACCGATCCACTTGATGACGTGGAACGCCAGGATCGAATTGGCCACCGCCGCGCCGAGTCCGACGGCGACCAGCGCCAACTGCAGCATCAGCCCGACCTCGAGGCCGGCGATCGACCAGTACCCGCGCCGGACCCCGTGGGTGAGGCCGGTCGCCATGCACTGCACGGCGCCCGCCCCCGGGGAGACGCGATCAGCACCGCCGCGCCCAGGAACGTCAGCCACACCTGGAAAGCCATGTCAGCAGTCTGTCAGGTGACGTCCGCCACGAACACCGCGAGATTCTTGGCCTGACGCCGGGCGAATCCGGGCAGCGCCGCGACCTGTGAGCCGGGCGGGACCACGCGGGGATTGCCGAGGTGCACGCGGTCACGGAACAGCTGGAGGTCGGCCTCACCGGCGGCGAGCACATTGCGCACCCAGTCGGTTTCGCCGTGGCCGAGCACGATCGCCACTTCGCCGCCGCTGCGGTAGGCCGTGACCGGGGTCTGGTAGCTGCGGCCACTCCGCCTGCCGCGATGCGTGAGCTTCGCGATGCCCGGCAGCCTGCCGGCGAGCGGCCTGATCACCGGGTTCATGAACTTGATCTGGATGCGGTCCAGCCACTCGGGGAACATTCTCGGCAGGTCGGCCACGACGCCTCCATATCGATTTGTGCAGCTCTGGGACAATGGTCGATGTGAATGTATCGCCGACCGGCTCCGAGGTCGCCACCAGCGCGGCAACGGTGATCGCCCGTACCGATCTGCGCGGCCGCACCATGACCGCGGCGCAGCTGCGGGCCGCGCTGCCACGCGGCGGCGTCGACGTGGAGTCCGTGGTGCCGAGGGTCCGTCCGATCGTCGACGCGGTGGCCGAGCGCGGCGCCGAGGCCGCCCTGGAGTACGGGGAGACGTTCGACGGCGTCCGCCCCGCGGCCGTGCGGGTCCCGGTCGCCGAATTGGGCGCCGCACTGGAGGCACTGCCCGCCGACGTGCGGGTCGCGCTCGAGGTCGCGATCGAACGCACCCGCGCGGTGCATGCCGACCAGCGCCGCACCGACACCACCACCACGCTGGGGCCGGGGGCCACGGTCACCGAGCGCTGGGTTCCGGTCGAGCGGGTCGGGCTGTACGTGCCCGGCGGCAACGCGGTCTACCCGTCCAGCGTGGTGATGAACGTCGTGCCCGCGCAGATCGCCGGCGTGGAGTCACTCGTCATCGCCTCGCCGCCGCAGGCCGCGTTCGGCGGGTTGCCGCACCCGACGATCCTCGCCGCCGCCGCGCTGCTCGGCGTCGACGAGGTGTGGGCGGTGGGCGGTGCGCAGGCCGTCGCGCTGCTGGCCTACGGCGGCGCCGACACCGACGGCGCCGAACTCGCCGCGGTCGACATGATCACCGGGCCAGGCAACATCTACGTCACCGCCGCGAAGCGTATCTGCCGTTCGCAGGTCGGCATCGACGCCGAAGCCGGACCGACCGAGATCGCGATCCTGGCCGACCACACCGCCGACCCCGTGCACGTCGCCGCCGACCTGATCAGTCAGGCCGAACACGACGAGATGGCCGCCAGCGTGCTGGTCACCGACAGCATCGCGCTCGCCGACGCGACCGAACGCGAACTGGCCGAACAACTCAGGACCACCGTGCACCGGCAGCGGGTCGCGACGGCGCTGGCGGGCAGGCAGTCGGCGATCGTGCTCGTCGACGACCTCGACGCGGGTGTGCGCACGGTGAACGCCTACGCCGCCGAGCATCTCGAGATCCAGACCGTCGACGCCCCCGAGGTGGCGCTGCGCATCCGGTCGGCGGGGGCGATCTTCGTCGGACCGTATTCGCCGGTCAGCCTCGGCGACTACTGCGCGGGCTCCAACCACGTGCTGCCCACGGCGGGATGCGCGCGTCACTCCAGCGGCCTGTCGGTGCAGACATTCCTGCGCGGCATCCACGTGGTCGACTACACCGAGGCCGCGCTCAAGGACGTGTCGGGATACGTCATCACCCTGGCCAACGCCGAGGACCTGCCCGGCCACGGCGAAGCGGTGCGCCGGAGGTTCGAGAGATGACCGTCGGAGAACGCGTCGGCCTGGCCGACCTGCCGCTGCGCGACGACCTGAGGGGCAAGTCGCCCTACGGCGCACCGCAACTGGCGGTGCCGGTGCGGCTGAACACCAACGAGAACCCGCACCCGCCGAGCCAGGCGCTGGTCGACGACGTCACCCGGTCGGTTGCCGCGGCCGCCGCCGACCTGCACCGCTACCCGGACCGCGACGCCGTCGCACTGCGCACCGACCTCGCCGACTACGTGGGGCTGCAGACCGGTTGTCCGGTCGGCGTCGAGAATCTCTGGGCGGCAAACGGTTCCAACGAGATCCTGCAGCAGCTGCTGCAGGCGTTCGGCGGCCCCGGCCGCGCCGCGATCGGATTCGTGCCGTCCTATTCGATGCACCCGATCATCGCCGACGGCACCCAGACCGAGTGGCTGCAGGCCGCCCGCTCCGACGACTTCGGCCTCGATTTGTCGGTCGCGGTCGCCGCGGTCACCGAGCGCAGGCCCGACATCGTGTTCGTGGCGAGCCCGAACAACCCGTCGGGCGAGAGCGTCCCGCTCGACGACCTGCGCAGGCTGCTCGACGCGATGCCGGCCGGGATCCTGATCCTCGACGAGGCCTACGGCGAGTTCTCCGCACAGCCCAGCGCGGTGCGACTGGTCGAGGAGTATCCGACCCGGCTGGTCGTCACCCGGACGATGAGCAAGGCCTTCGCGTTCGCGGGCGGTCGGCTCGGCTACCTGATCGCCGCGCCCGCCGTTATCGAGGCGATGTTGCTGGTGCGGCTGCCCTATCACCTGTCGTCGGTCACCCAGGCCGCCGCCCGGGCGGCCCTTCGGCATGCCGACGACACGCTGGCCAGCGTGGCCACACTGATCAGTGAGCGTGACCGGGTGTCGGCGGCGTTGTCCGGCATGGGTTTTCGCGTCATCCCCAGCGATGCGAACTTCGTGCTGTTCGGTGAGTTCGCCGACGCACCCGCCAGCTGGCAGCGCTACCTCGACGAAGGCATCCTGGTGCGCGACGTCGGCATCCCGGGTTATCTGCGGGCCACCACGGGTCTCGCCGAAGAGAACGACGCGCTGCTGGCGGCCAGCGCAGAACTCGCCGCCGCCGAGCTGGTCCAGCCCCTAGGAGCATCATGACCGACATCCTCGCCGGCACCCGCCGCGCCCGGATCGAACGCAAGACCAAGGAGTCCGACATCGTCGTCGAACTCGACCTCGACGGCACCGGCATCGTCGACATCGCCACCGGCGTGCCGTTCTTCGACCACATGCTGACCGCGCTCGGCAGCCACGCCAGCTTCGACCTCAGCGTGCACGCCACCGGCGACGTCGACATCGAGGCGCACCACACGGTGGAGGACACCGCGATCGTGCTCGGCCAGGCCCTCGGTGAGGCACTGGGCGACAAGAGGGGCATCCGCCGGTTCGGCGACGCGTTCATCCCGATGGACGAGACGCTCGCCCATGCCGCGGTGGACGTGTCGGGGCGACCGTACTTCGTGCACACCGGTGAGCCGGAGTTCATGGTGGAGTTCACGATCGCGGGCTCGAGCGCGCCGTACCACACCGTCATCAACCGGCACGTGTTCGAGTCACTGGCGTTCAACGCGCGCATCGCCCTGCACGTCCGCACGCTCTACGGCCGCGACCCGCACCACATCACCGAGGCGCAGTACAAGGCGGTGGCCAGGGCGCTGCGCCAGGCCGTGGAGTACGACGCCCGGGTGACCGGCGTCCCGTCCACGAAAGGCAGGCTGTGACAGCAAGAGTCGTCGTGCTCGACTACGGCTCGGGCAATCTGCGCTCCGCCCAGCGCGCGCTGGAACGCACCGGCGCGGACGTGGAGGTCACCGCCGACGCCGACGCCGCCCTGAACGCGGACGGCCTCGTGGTGCCGGGAGTCGGTGCGTACGAGGCGTGCATGGTGGGGCTGCGCGAGATCGGCGGCGAGAAGATCATCGCCGAACGGGTGACGGCGGGCCGGCCGGTGCTCGGGGTGTGCGTGGGCATGCAGATCCTGTTCGCCCGCGGTGTCGAGTTCGGGGTGGAGAGCGCCGGCTGCGGGCAGTGGCCGGGTTCGGTGGTCCGCCTCGACGCCCCGGTGACCCCACACATGGGCTGGAACACGGTGGATGCGCCTGCGGGCACCACGTTGTTCGCGGGACTGGACCCCGGCACCCGGTTCTATTTCGTGCACTCATACGCCGCGCAGCAGTGGGAGGGCGACCCCGCCGCGAAGCTGACGTGGGCCACCCACCACGTCCCCTTCCTGGCCGCCGTCGAGGACGGGGTGCTGGCGGCGACGCAGTTCCACCCGGAGAAAAGTGGTGACGCCGGGGCGACGCTGCTGGGCAACTGGGTCCGCGGGCTGAGCTAAGGTTGCCGACCGTGCCTGCCGACACCCCGCTGATCCTGCTGCCCGCCGTCGACGTGGTCGAGGGCCGCGCCGTGCGCCTGGTACAGGGCAAGGCGGGCAGTGAAACCGAGTACGGCTCGGCGCTCGACGCCGCGCTGGGCTGGCAACGTGACGGCGCCGACTGGATCCACCTCGTCGACCTCGACGCCGCCTTCGGCCGCGGCTCCAACCGGGAACTGCTCGCCGACGTGGTCGGCCGCCTGGACGTCGCGGTGGAGCTGTCCGGCGGTATCCGCGACGACGAGTCGCTGCGCGCGGCGCTCGCCACCGGGTGCGCCCGGGTCAACATCGGCACCGCCGCGCTGGAGAACCCGCAGTGGTGCGCGCAGGCGATCGCCGAGCACGGTGACAAGGTGGCCGTCGGCCTGGACGTGCTCATCGACGACGGCAGGCAGCGGCTGCGCGGGCGTGGCTGGGAGACCGACGGCGGTGACCTGTGGGAGGTGCTCGACCGGCTCGACCGGGAGGGCTGCTCTCGCTACGTGGTCACCGACGTGACCAAGGACGGCACGCTCACCGGACCGAATCTCGATCTGCTCGGTGCCGTCGCCGAGCGCACCGACGCACCCGTGATCGCCTCCGGCGGCGTCTCCAGTCTCGACGACCTGCGCGCGATCGCCACCCTCACCGGCCGCGGCGTCGAGGGCGCGATCGTCGGCAAGGCGCTGTACGCGGGGCGATTCACGTTGCCGCAGGCGCTGGCAGCAGTGGGCGAGTAACACTCGATGGCACTCGGCGCGGCCGACTTGCAGGGTCTGGTCAGGGAGGCTGCGGCCATCCTCGACGAGGCGGCCGTCCCGTTCGTGGCGGGCCACGGCGCGGATTCCGCGGTGCAGAAGAAGGGCAACGACTTCGCCACCGAGGTCGACCTGGCCATCGAACGTCAGGTGGTCGAGAGGCTGGAGTCCGCCACCGGTATCGGTGTGCACGGCGAGGAGTACGGCGGCGCCGACATCGAGTCGCCGCTGGTGTGGGTGCTCGACCCGATCGACGGCACCTTCAACTACGCCGCGGGCCTGCCGACGTCGGCGATCCTGCTGGGCCTGCTGCGCGACGGAGAGCCCGTCGCCGGGCTGACCTGGCTGCCGTTCACCTCGCAGCGGTACACCGCCGTGGTCGGTGAACCGTTGTACGCCAACGGTGTGGCGCAGAAGCCGCTGGATGCCGCTGCGCTCGGCGAGTGCGTGGTGGGCACCGGCACGTTCAACGTCGACTCCAAGGGCCGCTTCCCGGGCCGCTACCGCATCGCGGTGCTGGAGGGCCTGAGCCGGCAGTGCTCCCGGATGCGCATGCACGGCGCGACCGGAGTCGACCTCGCCTACACCGCCGCCGGAATCCTCGGCGGCTCCATCAGTTTCGGCCACCACGTCTGGGATCACGCGGCGGGGGTGGCGCTGGTGCGCGCCGCCGGCGGCGTCGTGACCGACCTCGAGGGAGCGCCGTGGACGCCGCGGTCGCGCTCGGCGCTCGCCGGGCTGCCCCGCGTGCACGGCGAGATCCTCGACATCGTGAAGTCCGCAGGCGACCCGCAGGGGTACCGGTGACGGCCGGCGCGGGGCTCGCGGTGCGCATCATCCCCTGCCTCGATGTCGACGCGGGCCGCGTGGTCAAGGGGGTGAACTTCGAGAACCTCCGCGACGCAGGGGATCCCGTCGAGTTGGCGGCCGTCTACGACGCCGAGGGCGCCGACGAGCTGACCTTCCTCGACGTGACGGCGTCGTCGTCGGGCCGGACCACGATGCTGGAGGTGGTGCGGCGCACCGCCGAGCAGGTGTTCATCCCGCTGACGGTCGGCGGTGGCGTGCGGTCGGTGGCCGACGTCGACTCGCTGCTGCGCGCAGGCGCGGACAAGGTGTCGGTGAACACCGCCGCGATCGCCCGCCCCGAGCTGCTGGCCGAACTGGCCCGTCAGTTCGGCTCGCAGTGCATCGTGCTGTCGGTGGACGCGCGCACCGTGCCGCAGGGCGAGCAGCCGACGCCGTCGGGCTGGGAGGTCACCACCCACGGTGGGCGACGGGGGACCGGGATCGACGCGGTGGAGTGGGCCGCCCGCGGTGCGGAACTCGGTGTCGGTGAGATCCTGCTGAACTCGATGGACTTCGACGGCACCAAGGCGGGATTCGACCTGCCGATGCTGCGCGCGGTGCGCGGCGCGGTGACGGTGCCGGTGATCGCCAGCGGCGGGGCGGGTGCCTTGGGGCACTTCGCGCCAGCGGTCGAGGCGGGTGCCGACGCCGTGCTCGCGGCAAGTGTCTTCCACTTCGGTGAGCTGACCATCGGCCAGGTGAAGGCGGCGATGGCCGCGGAAGGGATCACGGTGCGATGAGCCTGGATCCGGACATCGCGGCGCGGCTGAAACGCAACGCCGACGGGCTGTTCACCGCCGTCGTACAGCAACGCGGCACCGGTGAGGTGCTGATGGTCGCGTGGATGGACGACGCCGCGCTGGCGCACACGCTCGAAACCCGTCGGGGAACCTACTTTTCGCGGTCCCGGCAGCAGCAGTGGGTCAAGGGCGAGACGTCCGGCCACACCCAGTACGTGCACTCGGTGCGGCTGGACTGCGACGGCGACACCGTGCTGCTGGAGGTCGACCAGGTCGGCGCGGCCTGTCACACCGGTACCCACACCTGCTTCGACGCCGATCTGCTGCTCGCGCCCGCCGACCCGCGGTGACTTCCCCGGTCATGAGGGGGATCGCCGCCGGGGTGGCGGCCGGAGCAGTCGCGGGTGCGGTATTGCGGCGGTGGTGGTCGGCAAGGGAGGCCCTCGCCGCCGTCCGGCCGGAGCTGCGCAGCCCGTTGCTGCCGTTCATCCCCGGCGTGACTGCCCGCACCCTGCCTGTCGTTCGGGCCGTTTCACGTCTGCGGACGCCACCGGGACCCGGCGTCTCGGTGACCGAGCGCGACGCGGGCGACGGCGTGCGGCTGCGGGTGCTCGTCGCCGAACCGGTCGAGCGGGTCCCGTTGCGGCCCGCGGTGCTGTGGATCCACAGCGGCGGGCTGGTGGTGGGTTCACCGCAGTTCGAGTTGGGGCTGGCCGGCCCGCTCGTGCGTGAGCTCGGCGCGGTCGTGGTGCTGCCGGACTACCGGTTGGCGCCCGAGCATCCGTTCCCCGCGGCGCTGGACGACTGCATGGCGACGCTGGCCTGGATGCGTACGCACGCAGGTGAATTGGGCATCGATGCCGACCGGATCGCGGTCGCGGGCCCGAGCGCAGGCGGCGGGTTGTCGGCCGCGGTGGCCCAACGCTGTCTCGACGAGGGCATCACGCTGCGGGCGCAGGCGCTCGTCTACCCGATGCTCGACGACCGGGTCACCCTGCGGGACAACGGCGGACGCGGGCGTTTCCTGTGGACCGCTGCGGGCAGCCGGTTCGGCTGGCACGCCTACCTCGGTCGCGAACCCGCACATTCGGCGGCGCCACCGTATTCGGCAGCGGCCCGCAGGACGGATCTCACCGGCCTGGCGCCCGCGTGGATCGGTGTCGGCGACCAGGACCTGTTGTACGACGAGTCCGTCGACTACGCCGATCGGCTCACGGCGTGCGGTGTGCCGTGCGAACTGGTCGCGGTACCGGGCATGTACCACGGGGCGGAACTGTTCGGCCGGCAGTCCGAGGTGATGAGGGACTTCCAGGCCGCGATGATCGGCCACCTGCGCACGTACCTCTGATCAGACGATGCGGCTGGCCTTGGCACGGGCGGTCCAGCGGCCGTCGTCGTAGGTCACCCGCACCGGGTGGTCGAACGCCGCGGTGACGTTGTCGGTGGTGACGACGTCGCGCGCCGGGCCGGACGCGACGGTGCGGCCGCCGGCGATCAGCAGCGCATGAGTGGTCGTGGTCGGCAGTTCCTCGAGGTGGTGGGTCACCAGGATCGACGCCACGTCGGGGTGCGCGTCTCCGAGGGAGTCGATGGTCTCGAGCAGTTGTTCGCGCGCCGCGACGTCCAGACCGGTGGTCGGTTCGTCGAGCAGCAGCAGCCGCGGGTCCGAGATGAGCGCGCGGGCAATGATAGTGCGGCCGCGTTCACCCTGCGACAGCGTCGGCCAGACGTGGTCCGCCAGTCGGGTGAGCCCCACCGTCTCAAGCAGGGCGTCGGCGCGGCGCTGCTCGCCGGGCGAGGGCGTCCAGTGGTTCGGCGTGTCGATGGTCGCGGTGATGCCGGTGAGGACGACGTCGCGGACGGTCAGCGGATACTGCAGGCGGTGGCGGGGATTGACGTGACCGATCGACCGGCGCAGCCGGGCCAGCTCGGTGCGCCCCATCTGCTCGCCGAGCACGTGCACCGTGCCGGAACTGGGGAACGTCTCCGCGGCGCAGAAGTTGAGCAGGGTGCTCTTGCCCGCGCCGTTGGGACCCAGCAACGCCCAGTGCTCGCCGGGCTGCACGGTCAGCGAGATGCCGTCGATGATCTGCTTGCCGTCGCGGCGGAAGGTGACGTCGGCCAGCTCGAGAACGGGAGTCATGCCTGCGTGCGCCCGTCAGGCGGACTGCCGTTGGCGCAACACCTCCAGCGCCTTGTCGGCGTGGGTGTCCATGTTGATCTCACTGGAGATCACCTCGAGCACCGTGCGGTCGGTGTCGATCACGAAGGTGGTGCGCTTGACGGGCATGAACTTGCCCAGCAGGCCGCGCTTGACGCCGAACTGACTGGCCACGGCGCCGTCGGCGTCCGAGAGCAGCGGGTAGTCGAAGCGCTGGGTGTCGGCGAACTTGGCCTGCTTGGCCACGGCGTCGGTGCTGATACCGACCCGCGATGCGCCGAGTGCGGCGAATTCGGCGCCGAGGTCGCGGAAGTGGCAGGCCTCCTTGGTGCAGCCCGGTGTCAACGCGGCGGGGTAGAAGAACAGCACCACCGGACCGTCGGCGAGCAGACTGGTGAGGCTGCGCACGGCGCCGGTCTGGTCGGGCAGTTCGAACTCTGTGACCTGGTCACCACGTTTCATGGCGCTCACGCTACGCGCACTGACTGTCGGTGTGATCGGACCGGTCTGGGAGAATCGGCCCGTGCAGACGACAGTGACGACCTCACGGGCGGACTTCCGCGCGCTGGCCGCCGAACACCGCGTGGTGCCGGTGACGCGCAAGGTCCTGGCCGACAGTGAGACACCGCTGTCGGCGTACCGCAAACTCGCCGCGAACCGGCCGGGCACGTTCCTGCTGGAGTCGGCCGAGAACGGCCGCTCGTGGTCGCGCTGGTCGTTCATCGGTGCGGGTGCGCCGTCGGCGTTGACGGTTCGCGACGGCGAGGCGGTCTGGCTCGGTGTGACGCCGCAGGACGCACCGCGCGGCGGTGATCCCCTTCAGGCGTTGCGAGACACGTTGACGCTGTTGGAGACTGCCGCCCTGCCGGGTCTGCCGCCGTTGTCGTCCGGGCTAGTCGGCTTCTTCGCCTACGACATGGTGCGCCGGCTGGAGCGGCTGCCCGAACTGGCCGTCGACGACCTCGGCCTGCCCGACATGCTGTTGCTGCTGGCGACAGACGTCGCCGCGGTGGACCACCACGAGGGCACGATCACGCTGATCGCGAACGCGGTCAACTGGAACGGCACCGACGAGCGGGTGGACTGGGCCTACGACGACGCGGTGGCGCGGCTCGACGTGATGACCGAGGCGCTGGGTCAACCACTGCACTCGACGGTGGCGACGTTCACCCGGCCCGCTCCGAGCCATCGGGCGCAGCGGACGGTCGAGGAGTACACGGCCATCGTCGACAAGCTGGTCGGCGACATCGAGGCCGGCGAGGCGTTCCAGGTGGTGCCGTCGCAGCGGTTCGAGATGGACACCGACGCCGATCCCCTCGACGTGTACCGGATGCTGCGGGTGAGCAACCCCAGCCCGTACATGTACCTGCTCAACGTCCCCGACGACACGGGGGGCCTGGACTTCTCGATCGTCGGGTCCAGCCCGGAGGCGCTGGTCACGGTGAAGGACCGCAAGGTCACCACCCACCCGATCGCGGGCACCCGGTGGCGCGGCGACACCGAGGAGGACGACCTGCTGCTGGAGAAGGAACTGCTTTCCGACGAGAAGGAACGCGCCGAGCACCTGATGCTGGTCGACCTGGGCCGCAACGACCTGGGCCGGGTCTGCGAACCGGGCACCGTGCGCGTCGAGGACTACAGCCACATCGAGCGCTACAGCCATGTCATGCACCTGGTCTCGACGGTCAAGGGTCGCCTGGCCGACGGCCGGACCGCCTTGGACGCGGTGACGGCCTGCTTCCCGGCGGGCACGCTGTCGGGGGCTCCGAAGGTCCGCGCGATGGAGTTGATCGAGGAGGTCGAGAAGACCCGGCGCGGGCTGTACGGCGGCGTGCTCGGCTATCTCGACTTCGCGGGCAACGCCGACTTCGCGATCGCCATCCGCACGGCGCTGATCCGCGGTGGCACCGCATATGTGCAGGCCGGCGGGGGAGTCGTGGCCGATTCCAACGGCCCCTACGAGTACACCGAGGCGGCGAACAAGGCCCGCGCGGTCCTCAACGCGATCGCCGCCGCGGAGACGCTGACCGCACCCGAGGCCGAATCGCCCGCGCCGTGATCCGGGTCGCGCAGTTGCTCCTGGTGCTCGCCGCGGCGGCGCTGTGGCTGGCATCGCGGATGACGTGGGTGCAGGTGAGTTCGTTCGACGGGCTGACCCACCCTCGGACGACTGCGCTGACCGGGGCGACCTGGTCGACCGCGCTGATCCCGTTGGCGCTGCTGGTGCTGGCCGCCGCGGTCGCCGCGCTGGCGGTGCGGGGCTGGCCGCTGCGGCTGCTGGCCCTGCTGGTGGCGCTGGCCAGCGCGGGCATGGCCTACCTGGCGATCAGCCTGTGGGTGGTGCGCGACGTCGGGCCGCGTGGCGCCGATCTGGCCGAGGTGCCGGTGGCCGACCTCACCGGCGCGCAAAGGTACCACACCGGGGCGGGGATCACCGTGGTGGCGGCGGTGTGCGCGCTGGTCGGCGCGGTGTTGCTGATGCGTTCGGCCGCCAGGGCACGCGCGACGCCGGGGAAGTACGCGGCACCGGCCGCGCGACGCGAAGCGGCCGCCCGCCAGGAGGACGGCGAGGGTGCTTCGGGGCCCGGCGGGATGTCGGAACGAATGATCTGGGACGCACTCGACGAGGGGCGCGACCCGACCGGTCCCGACAACCAGGGTCGGTGACAGCGGATCGTGGGGTGCCGACTACCCTTCGGAGAAGATCGTCCGTCGCTGGGGGCGGCGTACCGGAAGGGAACCGAGGGGCTATGAGTTCGGCCACCGTGCTCGACTCCATCATCGAAGGAGTCCGCGCCGACGTCGCCGCTCGGGAAGCCCTCGTCAGCCTCGACGAGATCAAGGAACGGGCCGGCCGTGCGCCGGCGCCGCTGGACGTGATGGCGGCGTTGCGGGAACCCGGTATCGGCGTCATCGCCGAGGTCAAGCGGGCCAGCCCGTCGCGTGGGGCGCTCGCCTCGATCGCCGACCCCGCCGAACTCGCCCGCGCGTACCAATCGGGTGGCGCGCGCGTGATCAGCGTGCTGACCGAGGAGCGGCGCTTCCACGGCTCGCTCGACGATCTCGACGCCGTGCGGGCCGCGGTGTCGATCCCGGTCCTGCGCAAGGACTTCATCGTCCGGCCCTACCAGATCCACGAGGCCAGGGCGCACGGCGCCGACATGCTGCTGCTGATCGTCGCAGCGCTGGAGCAACCGGCGCTCGAGTCGCTGCTGGAGCGCACCGAGTCACTCGGGATGACCGCGCTGGTCGAGGTGCACACCGAGGAGGAGGCCAGCCGCGCGTTGCAGGCCGGAGCCAAGGTGATCGGCGTCAACGCCCGCGACCTCAAGACCCTGGCGGTCGACCGGGACTGCTTCGCGCGCATCGCGCCCGGGCTGCCCTCGAATGTCATCCGGGTCGCCGAGTCGGGGGTGCGCGGCACCGGTGACCTGCTGGCCTACGCGGGCGCGGGCGCCGACGCGGTGCTCGTCGGCGAAGGCCTGGTGACCAGCGGCGACCCGCGCAGCGCCGTCGCCGATCTGGTCACCGCAGGCACGCATCCGTCCTGCCCGAAACCCGCACGCTAGCCCGTGGCGGACCTCGCCGGCCCGGAGTTGCCGCGCTCCAGCGCGGCCGTGGCAGAACCCAGCGGCCATGAACCCGACGCCCGTGGCCATTTCGGCGCCTACGGAGGACGTTTCGTCCCCGAGGCGTTGATGGCGGTGATCGAGGAGGTCACCGCCGCCTACGAGAAGGCCCGCGGCGATCAGACATTCCTCGATGAACTCGACCGGCTGCAGCGGCACTACAGCGGGCGGCCGTCGCCACTGTACGAGGCCGAAGCCCTTGGCAGGCACGCCGGTGGTGCGCGCATCTTCCTGAAGCGGGAAGACCTCAACCACACCGGTTCTCACAAGATCAACAACGTGCTGGGGCAGGCGCTGCTGGCCCGGCAGATGGGCAAGAACCGGGTCATCGCCGAGACGGGCGCCGGCCAGCACGGGGTGGCGACCGCGACCGCGTGCGCGCTGCTCGATCTGGACTGCGTGATCTACATGGGCGCGGTCGACACCGCCCGGCAGGCGCTGAACGTGGCCCGGATGCGGTTGCTCGGCGCCGAGGTGGTGTCCGTCGAGGCGGGCTCGAAGACGTTGAAGGACGCCATCAACGAGGCGTTCCGCGACTGGGTCACCAACGCCGACGACACCTACTACTGCTTCGGCACGGCCGCCGGACCGCATCCGTTCCCGACCATGGTGCGTGACTTCCAGCGGGTCATCGGGCTCGAGGCGCGGGTGCAGATCCAGGACCAGGCCGGCCGGCTGCCCGACGCGGTGACCGCCTGCGTCGGTGGCGGTTCCAATGCGATCGGCATCTTCCACGCCTTCATCGACGATCCCGGCGTCCGGCTCATCGGATACGAAGCCGCCGGCGATGGCGTCGAAACCGGTAGGCACGCAGCGACTTTCACCGGCGGGTCGCCGGGTGCGTTCCAGGGTTCGTTCTCCTACCTGCTGCAGGACGAGGACGGGCAGACCATCGAGTCGCATTCGATCTCGGCGGGCCTGGACTATCCGGGGGTGGGTCCCGAGCACGCCTTCCTGAAGGACATCGGCCGTGCCGAGTACCGGCCGATCACCGACACCGAGGCGATGGACGCGTTCTCGCTGCTGTGCCGGACCGAGGGCATCATCCCCGCGATCGAGTCGGCGCACGCGATCGCCGGTGCGCTGAAGCTGGGCGTCGAACTCGGTGCCGGAGCGGTGATCCTGGTCAATCTGTCCGGCCGTGGCGATAAGGATGTCGAGACGGCGGCGAAGTGGTTCGGACTGCTCGACAAGGCGGCGCCATGAGCCGGCTGGCAGCGCTGTTCGACCAGTGCCGCGCGGAGAGCCGTGCAGCACTGATCGGTTATCTGCCAACGGGTTACCCTGACGTGCCGGGGTCGATCGAGGCGATGACGGCGCTGGTCGAGGCTGGCTGTGACCTCATCGAGGTCGGGGTGCCCTACTCGGATCCCGGGATGGACGGGCCGACCATCGCCGCAGCGACCGAGGTCGCGCTGCAGGGCGGGGTACGCGTGCGGGACACGCTGGCGGCGGTCGAGGCGATCAGTAGTGCGGGTGGCCGCGCCGTGGTGATGACGTACTGGAATCCGGTGCTGCGGTTGGGCATCGACGCCTTCGCCCGTGATCTCGCGTCGGCAGGCGGCCTGGGGCTGATCACGCCCGACCTCATCCCGGACGAGGCCGACGAGTGGCTCTCCGCGTCGGAGACCCATGACCTCGACCGCATCTTCCTGGTCGCGCCGTCGTCGACGCAGGAGCGGTTGGCGAAGACGGTGGAGGCGTCGCGCGGATTCGTCTACGCGGCATCGACCATGGGCGTGACGGGTGCCCGCGATGCAGTGTCCAACCTCGCACCCGAGCTGGTCGCCCGGGTCAAGTCGGTCACCGACATTCCGGTCGGTGTCGGCCTTGGCGTGCGGTCCCGCGAGCAGGCCGCCGAGATCGGCGCGTACGCCGACGGCGTCATCGTCGGGTCGGCCCTGGTGTCGGCGCTGACCGACGGCATCCCCGCGATGCGGGCACTGACCGAGGAACTTGCGGACGGGGTAAGGCAGAGGATCACCGCGTGACATCGATGTTGGCCTCATTTCCCAGCCCGGCCCAGGGCGTGTGGTATCTCGGTCCGCTCCCGATCCGCGCGTACGCGTTCTGCATCATCGTCGGCATCGTCGCCGCGCTGATCATCGGCGACCGCCGGTGGCAGAACCGTGGCGGTGAAGCGGGCGTCATCTACGACATCGCGCTGTGGGCGGTCCCGTTCGGGCTGATCGGTGGGCGGCTTTACCACGTGATCACCGACTGGGAGAAGTACTTCGGTGAGTACGGCGTCGGACTCGGTGGTGCGCTGCGCATCTGGGAGGGCGGCCTCGGAATCTGGGGCGCCGTGGCGCTCGGTGGCGTCGGTGCGTGGATCGCCTGCCGGCGGCGCGGCATCCCGCTGCCTGCGTTCGGCGATGCCATCGCGCCGGGAATCATCCTGGCGCAGGCCATCGGCCGGCTCGGCAACTACTTCAACCAGGAGCTGTTCGGCAGGCAGACCACGCTGCCGTGGGGGCTGGAGATCTACCAGCGGGTGCCCGACGACCTCAACGGCGTGTCCAACGGCACGCTGGTGCAGACCGTCCACCCCACGTTCCTCTACGAGCTGCTGTGGAACCTGCTGATCTTCACGTTGCTCATCGTGATCGACCGCCGGTTCAGGATCGGTCATGGTCGGCTGTTCGCGTTGTACGTCGCGGGCTACTGCCTGGGCCGGTTCTGGATCGAGCTGCTGCGCAGCGACTTCGCCACGGAGTTCGCCGGGATTCGGGTGAACTCGTTCACGTCGGGATTCGTCTTCATCGGGGCGATCATCTACATCATGGCCGCGCCACGCGGTCGGGAGGATCCGGCGACGCTGCGCGGGAAGACCGACGACGAGGAGTCCGACGTCGAGGAGCTCGTGAAGGTGGTCGCCGGGACGTCCGCCGCCGCTGGCGCCGTGGTCGCCGCGGCGAAAGTCGCGGGCCGCGAGGATGACTCCGACGGGGCCGGAGACGACGAATCGTCGTCCGAGGCAGCGCTGGAGGCCGATGCGCTGGCGGTCGACGTCGAGGAGGCGCCGGCCGAGGAGATCGCCGAGGCCGACGAGTTCGCGGCTGCGGGTGACGAAGCCGACGGTGAGAGCGGCGAGGCGGAGGCGGTGCTCGAGGCGGAGGCGTTGACCGCCGATGTCGAGGAGGCGCCCGCCGAGGAGATCGCCGAGGCCGACGAGTTCGCCGTCGCAGGTGACGAAGCGGACGAGACGGGCCTCGGTGCGGTCGAGGGCGATGATCCGGCCGAGGCCGAGAAGGCCGCCGAGGAAGCGCATGAGGCCGCCCTGGCGAGCCTCGATGAGTCGTCGGCGGAAACTCCCGACGACATCGGTGGTGTTGGTTCGGTCGAGGGTGAGGATGCGGTCGAGGCTGAGGTCGCTGCCGCGGAGGTGCATGAAGCGGCGGTCGCGGGCGTCGATGAGGCCGAGGCGGTCGAGGCCGAGGTAGCCGAGGCCGATGCTGTCGCCGACGAGGGCGCCGAAGCCGATGATGTCGTCGAAGAGCCGCTCCCCGTAGGCGAGAGCGCCGCGGCTGCGACCGACGCCGAAGACATCGCCGTGGATCAGGACAGCGACACGTCCGCCGAGGTCGGCGGTGTGGGCTCGGTCGAGGGCGAGGATGCCGTCGAGGCTGAGGTGGCTGCCGCGGAGGTGCATGAGGCGGCGGTCGCGGGTGTCGATGAGGCTGAGGCGGTCGAGGCAGAGGTAGCCGAGGCCGATGCTGTCGCCGACGAGCCACTGGCCGAGTCTTCCGATGATGTCGGTGGTGTGGGTTCGGTCGAGGGCGAGGAGGCGGTCGAGGCTGAGGTGGCTGCCGCGGAGGTGCATGAGGCGGCGGTCGAGGGTGTCGATGAGGCTGAGGCGGTTGAGGCAGAGGTAGCCGAGGCCGACGTGGAGCAACCGTTGGGTGAAAACGCCACGGCGGCTGCAGAAGCCGATGATCTCGCAGCCGACGAGCAGGCCGGCGCCGCTAACGAAGCGGCTACCGAGGTCGCGGAGCCGGTTGACGATCACGCTCAGCCTGTTGGGGACACGCCCGCTGTCGACGCCGACGACGTGGCCACCGAAGCCGGTGACGAAACGTCAGCCGACAGTGCGGTGGCGGTCTCTGAGACCGCCGACGTGGGCGGGGTGGGCTCGGTCGAGGGCGAGGACGCCGTCGATGCCGAGGCTGCGGCTGAGGAAGCCCACGACAGTGCAGTCGCCGGTGTCGACGAGGCAGAGGCGTCGAAGTACGAGATCCAGGTCGCCCCGCCGCCCTCGACGCCGCGGCGGCGCTGGTGGCGTCGCAACCGCTGATCGGTTATCCACAACTCCTTTTCGCTGCTTTCGCGTGTCACACCCCTCTGCAATAATCGAATGTATGTTCGATCCGGCGCAGGCGAGTTTCGACGAGGTACTGACCTCGCCGCGCCCACGCCCGGCCGCAGTCGACGCCCTGATCGCCGACCTGGTGACGACGACGCGTCGGGAGAACCAGCAGGCCGCGGCCCGGTTGACGATCATCGGTGAGCTCTACGGGGTGCGGTTCGCTCAGCGCGACGAGATCAGTGACCAGTGGGCGGTTGACACCGAATGCGCGGTGGCCGCCGAAGTCGCTGCCGCGCTGAACATCGGCCCCGGGTCGGCGTCGATTCAGGTCAACCTGGCCCGCGGATTGCGGGAACGGCTCCCGCTGGTGGCGGCCGTGTTCCGGGCCGGTGATCTGAGCCTGGCTGTGGTCGATGTGTTGTTGCATCGCACCAGCTTGATCACTGATCCCGATAACTTGGCCGGCGTTGACGCACGGTTGGCCGGTGCGGCGGTGCGGTTGATGGCAATGAGTCCCGGTCAGCTGTGCGGGCACGTCGACCGAATCATCGCCCGGGTGGATCGGGATGCGGTGCGGCGGCGTAAGAGAGCCCGGGAGCTCCGTGAGTTCTGGGTCAACGACGGACTCGATGGGATGAGCACCTTCGGCGGCACCATGAGCACTGTCGATGCCCGGGTGTTCGAGCGGAGTGTCGACGCGATGGCCGGCACCGTGTGCCCCGATGACCCCCGCACCAAGCGGCAGCGTCGTGTCGATGCGATCGCCGCGGTGTGCAGCGGTGCCCAACGCCTGCCCTGCCAATGCGAGAACCCCGAGTGCCCTGAGAAGGACGCAGTCCCCGCCCCCTTCGTCATCCACACCATCACCGGCCCCAGCACTGACGCCGATGCCCACGCCGACGACGCGGATGCCGAGGCTGACGTGGATACCGAGGCCGGCGAGACCGATGTCACGGTCGACGCCGATGCCGCCACCTACACCGATGCCAACTCGACTGCCGATGCCGCCGCTGCCGATGCCGCCGATGCCGATACCGATCAGTCGGTGGCGAGCCTCGTGCACAACGACGGCATCCTCCCGCCTGAACAGCTCACCGGCCTCGCCGAACACGCCGCCACCCGGCCACTGATCCACCCCGGTGACGCCGCCCCCGAGCCGCGCTACACCCCGTCGCGGAATCTGGCGGAGTTCGTGCGGTGCCGCGACATGGGCTGCCGATTCCCCGGCTGCGATGTGCCGGCCTTCAATACCGACATCGACCACACCATCCCTTACAGCCAGGGCGGACCGACCCAGGCATCGAACCTCAAATGCCTGTGCCGCCTGCACCATCTGATCAAAACGTTCTGGGGTTGGCACGACCGACAACACCGCGACGGCACCGTCATCTGGACCAGCCCCGCCGGGCAGACCTACACCACCCGACCCGGAGCGGCGCTGCTGTTTCCGTACCTGTGCACCCCGACCGCCCCGGCGGTGATCACCCCGCGGCCCGACGACCCATGCGGTGAACGCACCGCGATGATGCCGAAACGGCAACGCACCCGAGCCCAGAACAAAGCAGCCCGCATCGCCGCCGAACGCCAACAAAATCGCGACCACCGCGAAGCCCGCCGCCGCGCCCGCCGGTAAGCACTCGACGCACTGTTCGCTCCGGCACTGCCTTCCCCAACCCGGTGACGAACCCCCTCCCTTCTGAAAGCCACCACGACCTTTTCCGGTTTCCCTCCCTTATGGGGAACCGGGGGTTCTGGCATGCTGGCGGCATGACCGACCCCGCGCAGTTCGGCAGCAGCTCAGAGGGCACGAACCCGCCCCCTCCGCCGGGGCAGTACCCGCCACCTCCCGGCCAGCACGAAACACCTCCCGGCCAGTACGGCACCCCGCCCGGCGAGTACGGCACCTCCGGCCAGTACGGCAACCCGCCGGGTCAGTACGGCACTCCGCCCGGTCAGTACGGCACCCCGCCCGGCCAGTACCCGCCGCCGGCAACAGGCCAGTACGACCCGACGGCGCCCTACGGCCGCCACCCTTTCACCGGTGAGCCGTTCTCCGACAAGTCGAAGATCGTCGCAGGACTACTGCAGCTCATCGGGCTATTCGGGCTCGTCGGCATCGGCCGCATCTACATGGGTGACACCAAACTGGGCGTCATTCAGCTCGTCGTCGGTCTCGTGACGTGCGGCATCGGCGCCGTCATCTGGGGCATCATCGACGCCATCCTCATCCTCACCGACAAGGTGCGCGATCCGCTGGGACGTCCGCTGCGCGATGGAACCTAGCGTCGCATCGAGCAGCCGCACCCGGCTGTACGGCGCGCTCGGTGCCGGCGCGGTGGTGGCCGGTTCCCTGGCCTACATCGGCATCGCCGACCCGCACCGCCCCGGCTTCCTGTTCCCCGGCTGTCCCTTCAAACAGCTGACGGGGTGGGACTGCCCGGCCTGCGGCGGCCTGCGCATGACGCACGACCTGCTGCACGGCGACGTCGCGGCGGCGGTGACCGACAACGTCTTCCTGCTCGTCGGGCTGCCGCTGCTGGCGCTGTGGTTCGCAATGCGCTGGCGGCTCGGGCGCCGTCTCATGCCGGTCGCGGCCATCGCTGTGCTCGTGGTCACCGTGACGACCTGGACCGTGGTGCGCAACCTCCCCGGGTTTCCGCTGGTCCCGACTCTTCTCGACGGGTAGCAACCCACCTCCGCTGATACACTTGCTCTTCGGGCCGGTGCAGTCCCGGAATCGAAAGAATCCGGACTGCGGAGGTACCAAACGAATGCTGTTCTCGGCATTTCCTCAACCGCAGGGTCTGTACGACCCCGCCAACGAGGCCGACTCCTGCGGCGTCGCCATGATCACCGACATCCAGGGCCGCCGCACCCACGCCATCGTCGCCGACGGCCTGGTCGCGCTCGAACACCTCGACCACCGTGGCGCTGCCGGCGCGGAGACGAACAGCGGCGACGGCGCAGGCATCCTCATCCAGCTCCCGGTCGAACTCTTCCGCGACGTCGTCGACTTCGACCTCCCCGACCCCACCGACGACGGCTGCAACACCTTCGCCGCGGGACTCTGCTTCCTGCCCCAGGATTCGACCGCCCGGGCCGCCGCCACCCAGCGCATCGAGGTCATCGCCGGTGAAGAGGGTCTCGAGGTCCTCGGCTGGCGCAAGCTGCCCGTCGCCCCCGAGGGCGCCGGTGTCGGCGCGACCGCGTTGAGCTGCATGCCCTACTTCTCCCAGCTCTTCGTCGCCGCCCCCGAACACCACGGCACCCGTCCCGGCGGCATCGAGCTCGATCGCCGCGTCTACCCCCTGCGCAAGCGCGCCGAAGCCGAGGCGCAGGCCTACTTCCCGACGCTGTCCAGCCGCACCATCGCCTACAAGGGCATGCTCACCACGGTCCAGCTGCCGCAGTTCTTCGCCGACCTGCGCGACGAGCGCTGCATCAGCGCCATGGCGATCGTGCACAGCCGCTTCTCCACCAACACCTTCCCGTCCTGGCCGCTGGCCCACCCGTTCCGGTTCGTCGCCCACAACGGCGAGATCAACACCGTGCGCGGCAACCGCAACCGCATGCACGCCCGCGAGGCGATGCTGGCCGGCGCGAAGATCCCCGGCGACATCACCCGGCTCTCACCGATCTGCACGCCCGAGGCGTCCGACTCGGCGTCGTTCGACGAGGTGCTCGAACTGCTGCACCTCGGCGGCCGTGAGCTGCCGCACGCCGTCCTGATGATGATCCCCGAGGCGTGGGAGAACGACTCCGCCATGGACCCCGCCGAGCGGGCGTTCTGGCAGTTCCACGCCTCTCTGATGGAACCGTGGGACGGTCCGGCCTGCGTCACGTTCACCGACGGCACCGTCGTCGGAGCGGTGTTGGACCGCAACGGTTTACGGCCCGGCCGCTGGTGGCGCACGGTGGACGACCGGCTCATCCTCGCCAGCGAGGCCGGAGTGCTCGACGTGCCGTCCGGCCAGATCGTCGCCAAGGGCCGCCTGCAGCCGGGCCGCATGCTGCTCATCGACACCGCCCAGGGTCGCATCGTTCCCGACGACGAGATCAAGGAACAGCTCTCGGCGGCCGAACCGTACGGCGAATGGCTGCATGCCGGCCTCCTGGACCTCGCGACCCTGCCCGACCGGGCCCGGGTGCAGCCCAACCACGAGTCGGTGGTGCGCAGGCAGATCTCCTTCGGCTACACCGAGGAAGAGCTCCGCATCCTGCTCACCCCCATGGCCGCCTCCGGCGCCGAACCGCTGGGCTCCATGGGCACCGACACCCCCACGGCGGTGCTGTCGGAACGGTCGCGCCTGCTCTACGAGTATTTCGTCGAGTTGTTCGCCCAGGTGACGAACCCACCGCTGGACGCCATCCGCGAGGAGGTCGTCACCAGCATGTCCCGGGTGATGGGCCCGGAGCAGAACCTGCTCGAACCCACCGCCGCGTCGTGTCGCCAGATCCTGGTCAAGTGGCCGGTGCTCGACAACGACGAACTCAACAAGATCGTCCACATCAACGCCGACGGCGAGCACCCCGGTCTGCGCACCACCGTGCTCAAGGCGCTCTACGACGTCGAGCGCGGCGGCGAAGGTCTGGCCGACGCCCTCGACGAGCTCCGCAACCGCGCCTGTGACGCCATCGCCAAAGGCGCCCGCACCCTGGTGATCTCGGACCGCGACTCCGACCACACCCGCGCCCCGATCCCGTCGCTGCTTGCGGTGTCGGCGGTGCACCACCACCTGGTGCGGACCAAGGAGCGCACCGCCGTGGCGCTGGTCGTCGAATCCGGCGACGCCCGCGAGGTCCACCACATCGCGATGCTCATCGGCTTCGGCGCCGCCGCCGTCAACCCGTATCTGGCCTTCGAGTCGATCGAGGACCTCATCCGCGAGGGCGAACTGACCGGCATCGAACCGGCCACCGCCGTCCGCAACTACCTCAAGGCGCTGGGCAAGGGCGTCACGAAGGTGATGAGCAAGATGGGCATCTCCACCGTGGCGTCCTACACCGCCGCCCAGGCTTTCGAGGCCGTCGGCATCGACCGTGACGTGATCGACGAGTACTTCACCGGGACCCCCACCCAGCTCGGCGGCATCGGCCTCGACGTCATCGCCGAGGAGGTCAAGCTGCGGCACCGCCGCGCCTACCCGGAGAATCCCACCGAACGCGTACACCGGCGCCTCGAGGTCGGCGGTGAATACGCCTTCCGCCGCGAGGGCGAGCTCCACCTGTTCACCCCCGAAGTCGTTTTCCTGCTTCAGCATTCGACCCGCACCGGCCGCCACGAGGTGTTCCGCCAGTATTCCGACGAGGTGAACCGGCTGGCCCGCGACGGCGGTGCACTGCGCGGGCTGTTCGAATTCCGCACCGACGTCCGCCCGCCGGTCCCGCTCGACGAGGTGGAGTCCGTCGACTCGATCGTCACCCGGTTCAACACCGGCGCCATGAGCTACGGCTCCATCAGCGCCGAGGCGCACGAGACCATGGCCATCGCGATGAACAACCTCGGCGGCCGGTCCAACAGCGGCGAGGGCGGCGAGGACGTCGACCGCCTCTACGACCCCCGCCGACGCAGTGCGGTCAAGCAGGTGGCCTCCGGCCGGTTCGGCGTCACCAGCGACTACCTGGTCAACGCCAGCGACATCCAGATCAAGATGGCCCAGGGCGCCAAACCCGGTGAGGGCGGCCAGCTCCCGGGCTACAAGGTGTACCCGAACATCGCCAAGACCAGGCACTCCACCCCGGGAGTCGGGCTCATCTCGCCGCCGCCGCACCATGACATCTACTCCATCGAGGACCTCGCGCAGCTCATCCACGACCTCAAGAACGCCAACGACCAGGCGCGCATCCACGTCAAGCTGGTCGCCAGCGTCGGGGTGGGCACCGTGGCCGCGGGGGTGTCGAAGGCGCACGCCGACGTGGTGCTGATCTCCGGCTACGACGGCGGCACCGGCGCGGCGCCACTGACATCGCTCAAACACGCAGGCGCGCCGTGGGAGATCGGCCTGGCCGACGCGCAGCAGACGCTGATGCTCAACGGCCTGCGCGACCGCATCACCGTGCAGTGCGACGGCGGGATGCGCACCGCTCGCGACGTGATCGTCGCCGCGCTGCTCGGCGCCGAGGAGTTCGGCTTCGCCACCGCACCGCTGGTGGTGTCCGGCTGCATCATGATGCGGGTCTGTCACCTCGACACCTGCCCGGTCGGCGTGGCCACCCAGAACCCCGAGCTGCGGGCCCGGTTCAACGGCAAGCCGGAGTTCGTGGAGAACTACTTTCGGTTCATCGCCGAGGACATCCGCCGCTACCTGGCCGATCTCGGGTTCCGCAGCATCGACGAGGCCGTCGGGCGCGCCGAGATGCTCGACACCGCCGCAGGCGTCGCGCACTGGAAGGCCAAGGGGCTCGACCTGGCCCCGATCTTCGCGGTGCCGACCGACGCGCACGGTGCCGAGATCACCCAGCGGCACAAGGTCAAGGACCAGTACCACGCACTCGATCAGGCGCTGGACCAGACGCTGATCCAGCTGGCCGAGGGCGCGCTCGAGGACGCCCACCCGGTGCGGCTGGAACTGCCGATCCGCAACGTCAACCGCACCGTCGGCACCCTGCTCGGCGCCGAGGTGACCCGGCGCTACGGCGCCGCCGGGCTGCCCGACGGCACCATCCACATCAGCCTCACCGGATCGGCCGGCCAGTCGATCGGGGCGTTCCTGCCGCCCGGCATCACCCTCGAGCTGGTCGGCGACGCCAACGACTATGTGGGCAAGGGCCTTTCCGGCGGCCGGGTGATCGTGCGGCCGCCCGACGACGTGCTGTTCCTGCCGGAGGACAACGTGATCGCAGGCAACACCCTGCTCTACGGCGCCACCTCCGGTGAGGTGTTCCTGCGCGGCCGTGTCGGAGAACGGTTCTGCGCCCGCAACTCCGGCGCACTCGCGGTCGTCGAGGGCGTCGGCGACCACGCCTGCGAGTACATGACCGGCGGGCGGGTCGTCGTGCTCGGCCGCACCGGGCGCAACATGGCGGCGGGAATGTCCGGCGGCATCGCCTACGTGCTCGGCCTCGACCCTGCGCGAGTGAACCCGGCGATGGTCGAATTGCAACGCCTGGAACCCGAGGACCTGGTGTGGCTGCACGGCGTGGTCGCCGAGCACGCCCGCCGCACCGGCAGCACACTGGCGACGTCCGTGCTGTCGGACTGGCCGCGCCGCAGCGCCCAGTTCACCAAGGTGATGCCGCGCGACTACCAGCGCGTGCTGCAGGCGACCCGGATGGCCAAGGCCGAGGGCCGCGACGTCGACACCGCGATCATGGAGGCGAGCCGTGGCTGATCCCAGCGGATTTCTCAAGGTGCACAAGGTCGAGGCGCCCAAGCGGCCGGTCGACGAACGGGTCGGCGACTGGCGCGAGGTCTACGAACGGCAGAGCGCGCAGGACCGCGCCGCGGAGGTGTCCCAGCAGGCCCGCCGCTGCATGGACTGCGGAATCCCGTTCTGCCACTCCGGAACCGCGGGCTGTCCGCTGGGCAACCTGATCCCGGAGTGGAACGACCTGGTGCGCCGCGGCCGGTGGGACGCCGCCAGCGACCGGCTGCACGCCACCAACAACTTCCCGGAGTTCACCGGGCGGCTGTGCCCGGCGCCGTGCGAGGCGGCCTGCGTGCTGTCGATCGGGGAGGACCGCACCGGCGGCAGCGTCACGATCAAGCGCATCGAGAACACCATCGCCGACCATGCCTGGGCGATGGGCATCGTCGAACCCCAGCCTGCCGCCATCGCCACCGGTAAGCGTGTCGCGGTGGTCGGCTCCGGGCCCGCGGGCCTGGCGGCCGCACAGCAGCTCACCCGCGCCGGCCACGACGTGACCGTCTACGAGCGCGACGACCGGCTCGGCGGCCTGATGCGGTACGGCATCCCGGAGTACAAGCTGGAGAAGTCGACGCTCAATCAGCGGCTGGCCCAGATGCGCGCCGAGGGCACCCGCTTCGTCACCGAGTGCGAGGTCGGTGTCGACCTCACCGTCGAGCAGCTGCGTGCCCGCTACGACGCGGTGGTGCTCGCCGTCGGCGCGCTGCGCGCTCGTGACAACGACGTCGAGGGCCGCGAGCTCAACGGCGTCCACCTGGCGATGGAGCACCTGGTGCCTGCCAACAAGGAGTGCGAGGGCGACGGGCCGTCGGCGATCTCGGCCGCGGGCAAGCACGTCGTCATCATCGGCGGTGGCGACACCGGCGCCGACTGCCTGGGCACCGCGCACCGACAGGGCGCGGCGTCGGTCACCCAGCTGGACTACAACCCCGAACCGCCCGAGCAGCGCGACGACACGCGTTCACCGTGGCCGACGTGGCCGCTGGTGCTGCGCACCCGGCTCTCACCGGCACACGCCGAGGGTGGGCACCGGCGCTACGAGGTGGCCGTGCAGCGGTTCATCGGCGACGGCGACGGCAACCTGCGGGCGCTGGAGATCGCCGAGGTCAAGGTGGAGCGCGACGCCGAGGGCAGGCGGCACATCGTGCCGGTCGGGGAGTCCCTGGAGATCCCGTGCGAGCTGGCGTTGCTGGCGATCGGGTTCGACGGTGTGGACCACATGCCGCTGCTCGACGGACTGGGCCTGGCACTGAACCGGCGCGGCGCGCTGCCGTGCGGTTCGGACTGGCAGACCGACGCCCCCGGCGTGTTCGTGTGCGGTGACGCACACCGGGGCGCATCGCTGATCGTGTGGGCCATCGCGGAGGGCCGCAGCGCGGCGCACGCCGTCGACGCCCACCTGATGGGTGAATCGGATCTGCCCGCACCCGTCATCCCCGGTGCGCTGCCGTTGGCCGTCGTCTGAATCGATTAGGGACTATATTGAGGCAACGTGAGTAGACGCGGAAAAATCGTCTGTACCCTCGGCCCGGCCACCGCCAGCGACGCGAAAGTCAAAGCGCTGGTGACGGCGGGAATGGACGTCGCGCGGCTGAACTTCAGCCACGGCGACTACCCGGACCACGAGGCCAACTACAAGTGGGTGCGCGCGGCCTCCGACGCCACCGGCCACGCGGTCGGCATCCTCGCCGACCTGCAGGGGCCCAAGATCCGGCTCGGCCGCTTCGCCGACGGTCCGACCGAGTGGGCCGCGGGCGAGACGGTCCGCATCACGGTCGACGACATCGAGGGCACCCACGACCGGGTCTCCACCACGTACAAGCGGCTCGTTGAGGACGCCAACCCGGGTGACCGGGTGCTGGTCGACGACGGCAACGTCGGGCTGACGGTCGAGAGCATCGACGGCACCGACGTCGTGTGCACCGTCACCGAGGGCGGCAAGGTCAGCAACAACAAGGGCATGTCGCTGCCCGGGATGAACGTCTCGGCGCCCGCGCTGTCGGAGAAGGACATCGAGGACCTCGAGTTCGCATTGCGGCTCGGCGTGGACCTGGTCGCGCTGTCGTTCGTTCGCTCACCGGCCGACATCGAGTTGGTGCACGAGGTGATGGACCGCGTCGGCCGGCGGGTCCCGGTGATCGCCAAGCTGGAGAAGCCCGAGGCCATCGACAACCTCGAGGCGATCGTGCTGGCCTTCGACGCGATCATGGTCGCCCGCGGTGACCTCGGTGTCGAGCTCCCGCTCGAGGAGGTGCCGCTGGTGCAGAAGCGGGCCATCCAGATGGCGCGGGAGAACGCCAAGCCGGTGATCGTCGCCACCCAGATGCTCGAGTCGATGATCGAGAACTCCCGGCCCACCCGCGCCGAGGCGTCCGACGTCGCGAACGCCGTGCTCGACGGCGCCGACGCCGTGATGCTCTCCGGTGAGACGTCGGTCGGCAAGTACGCGCTGGACGCCGTCAGGACCATGGCGCGCATCGTCTGCGCGGTCGAGGAGAACTCGGTGGTGGTGCCGCCACTGACCCACGTGCCGCGCACCAAACGCGGGGTCATCTCGTATGCGGCCCGCGACATCGGCGAGCGCCTCGACGCCAAGGCGCTGGTCGCCTACACCCAGTCGGGGGACACGGTGCGCCGGCTGGCCCGGCTGCACACGCCGCTGCCGTTGCTGGCCTTCACCTCGCTGCCCGAGGTCCGCAGTCAGCTGGCCCTGAGCTGGGGCACCGAGACGTTCATCGTCCCGCACATCCAGACCACGGACGGGATGATCCGGCAGGTCGACAAGTCGCTGCTGGAACTCGGCCGCTACAAGCGCGGCGACCTGGTGGTCATCATCGCGGGCGCTCCGCCCGGCACAGTAGGCTCCACCAATCTGATCCATGTGCACCGGATCGGGGAGGACGATGTGTAGTCCGGTGCGGGTCTAGTCGGACGACGGGATGAGGGGGACTCTTGGCGGCAGCGGATTTCCACGAGCTGCTGGCGGTCCTCGACCTCCACCGCGTCGACGACGCGACGTTCCTCGGCAGGCATCCGAGCAAGAACCCGATCCGCACGTTCGGCGGCCAGATGATGGCGCAGGCGTTCGTGGCGGCGGGCCGGTCGCTGGACGTCCCGATCGCGCCCAGTGCGTTGTCGGCGCACTTCATCGCAGGCGGTGATCCCACCCGCGACCTCGAGTTCCACGTGCACCGGTTGCGCGACGAGCGCCGGTTCGCGAACCGGCGGGTCGACGTCTGCCAGGGTGACCTGCTGCTGACCACGGCGATGGTGTCGTTCATGAACGGCGGCCGCGGCCTCGAGCACGCCGTCGAGGCGCCGCCGGTTCCCGGACCGGACAGCCTGCCCACGATCGACGACCTGCTCCGCGGTTACGAGAAGACGGTGCCGCACTTCGTGGAGGCGCTGCGCCCGATCGAGTGGCGCTACACCAACGACCCGGCCTGGGTGATGCGCGACAAGGGCGAGCGGCTCGACTACAACCAGGTGTGGCTCAAGGCCGACGGCACGATGCCCGACGACCCGGTGCTGCACACCGCGGCGCTCGTCTACAGCTCGGACACCACGGTGCTCGACTCGATCATCACCACCCACGGCCTGTCCTGGGGCCATGACCGCATCTTCGCGGTGACGATGGACCACTCGGTGTGGTTCCACCGCCCGGTGCGTTTCGACGAATGGGTGCTCTACTCCACCACCTCACCAGTCGCCGCGGAGTCCCGCGGACTCGGCACCGGGCACTTCTTCGACCGGTCCGGCGCGATCCTGGCCACGGTGGTGCAGGAGGGTGTGGTGAAGTACTTCCCCGGCCGCTAAGGAGTGGGCGTCGGTGTCAGCGTGACGCTGAACTGGTCCTCCATGTTGTTGGTGAACTCTTCCTCGCACTGCTGCTGAGCCTCGACGTCGTTGCCCGCGCGCTGCAGGCAGTCGACGAGGTCGGCCCCGCCGAGTTCACTGAAACCCCAGATCGACAGCGCGATGGCGACGATCGACACGATCACGCCGAGGAATCCGAGCACGATGCCCGCGGTGGCGATGCCGCCGTTGGTGGCCTCACCGCGCTTGGCCCGGCCCCGCCCGACGAAGCCGAGGACGATGGCGGCGGCGCCGAGCACGATGCCGCCGAACACGGTGAACAGCCCGATGATCGCGACGACGAGCGCGGCGATCCCGATGCCGTTCTTCGGAGCGGTCGGCGGCTGAGAGTAGGGGTAGCCGCCGTAGGGCTGTGGCGGGGGCGGCGGATAGGCACCGGGCTGTGCGCCGTACTGGTAGCCCGGCGGGGGCCCTGGTGGCGGCGACTGCTCTGGCTTGTCCGGGTCGGTCATGCGTCGGAGGTTACCCGCCCGGGGGTGAGGTCGAGTCGCAGACAGTCGATGTCGCGTGTCAGGTGGTGGGTGGCCACCACCACCGCGCGATCGGCGGGGAAAAGGGCACCGGGGGTGAGCAGTTCGGCGAGCAGTCGCTGCGCGTCCGCGGCGTCGAGGTGTTCGGTCGGTTCGTCGAGCAGCACCACCGGGAAGGTCGACACCAGTGCGCGCGCCAGCAGCAGCCGCCTGCGCTGGCCGGCCGACACCGCCGCGCCGCCACCCACCAGCACGGTGGACAGGCCGGCGGGCAACGCCTCGAGCCAGTCGGTCAGGCCGGCGCGGTCCAGTGCCGATCGCAGCTCGTCATCGGTCGCGTCGCCGCGGGCGACGAGCAGGTTGTCCCGGACCGTGGTGGCGAACAGATGCCCGTCCTCACCGAAAAAGCCTGCGGACGATCCGTTTTCGCGTTCGCTGTCGGCGATGGCGAGCAGCAGCGTGGTCTTGCCCGACCCGCTGGGGCCGGTGACGGCGATGCGGTCGCCGGGCCGGACGTCGAGCGGCGGCACCGGCGGGCGACGCCGTGCGACGTCGTGCGGGTCGACCAGGTCGTGCAGTCGGTGCGCGGCGATCCGCGCGCGGTTCAGCGCCACCGCGGCGGCGGGCAGGGCGCCGGTCGCCTCGAAGGCCGCCAGCGGGACGAGCATCAGCACGGCGAGCGTGGTGGGCGCGACGGCACCGGCGAGCGACACCGCGGCGACGACGGCGGCCAGCACGCTGACACCCGTCGCCGCGGTGGGCGTGGCCGCGGCGGTGGCGGCGGGCGCCGCGGCGCGGTCGGTGGCCTCGCCCCAGTCGCACTGCCTGCGGTGCGCCTCGGCGAGCACGTCGTCGAGCCTGCCGCCGACGCGCAGTTCCGGCGCGTGCTCCAGGGCCAGCATCGCGGCCACGTCACGGCGCGAGTGATGTTCGGCGGCAACGGTTTCGGCGGCGCCGACGGCCCTGGCGGTGACGGCGGGCGCCGCGACGCCGGCGATCAGCAGGCAGACCGCCAGCACACCGGCGGCGGCGGGGGAGATGACCACCAGTAGGCCGACCGCGGCCACGGACAGCACCGCCGCCACCGCGATCGGCAGCACGGCGCGCACCAGCACATCGGACAGCTCGTCCACCGACGCGCCTGCGCGGGCCACCAGTTCGCCGCTCGGCAGCCGCATCACGACCTCCGTGGGCGCCGCCGCTAGCCGCCGGTACAGGTCGACGCGGACGTTCCCGGCCGACCGCAGTGCGGTGTCGTGTGCGGCGAGCCGCTGGCAGTACCCGAGGACACCGCGGGAGATGCCCAGCGCCCGGACGGCGACGACGGCCACGGTCAGATCGAGGATCGGCGGCATCTGCCACGCGCGGGTGATCAGCCACGCCGACACGGCGGTCAGCGCGAGCGCGCTACCCAGCGACAGCACCCCGAGCGTCGTCGCCACCAGGAGTCGGGACAATCGCGGCCGCAGCAGCGCGACCGCCAGCCGGAGGAAGTCACCGTGCGGCAACGGCGTCGGCACCGACATCACCCCCGATGTGCAGCACCTGGTCACCGATCGCCAGCACCGGGTCGCGGTGTCCGACCACCACCACGGTCGCCCCGGCGCGTGCCCGCGCGGTGATCGCCTCGAGCACCCGGGCCTCAAAGGCGGCGTCCAGGTGCGCGGTCGGTTCGTCGAGCAGCAGCACGGGTGCCGACGAGCCCAGCGCGCGCGCCAGCCCGAGCCGCTGGCGCTGGCCCAGTGACAGGCCGACACCGTCGCGTCCGACCACGGTCTGCGCCCCCGCGGGCAGGTCGGCCAGCACCGCATCGAATCCCGTTGCGCGGCATACCTCGTCGATGTTCATGAGCGGGCCGAACAGCTCGAGGTTGTCGGCCACCGTGCCGGGCACCACAACCGGGCGGTGGTCCAGCCAGGACACCTGCGCCCACCAGGCGGGCAGGTCCAGGTCGGCCACGTCGACACCTGCGACGCGCACCCGGCCCGATGCCGGCGGGGCCAGTCCGAGAATGGTGTGCAGGGTGGTGGTCTTGCCGCACCCGTTCGGTCCGGTCAGCACGGTGACCGCACCGGGGACGATCTCCACCGCGGGGTCGTCGACGGTGATGGTGGCGCCCGCCGCGTGGACGCGGGTGCTGCCGCTCGGAGGCGCCGGCTGGTCGAGAAGGGTGAAAGCCCGCTCCGCGGCGGCCTTTCCGTCCTGGGCGGCGTGGAACTCCACACCGACGCGGCGCAGCGGCCAGAACACCTCGGGTGCCAGTAGCAGCGCGGTCAGCCCCGCCGACAGGGTGAGCTCGCCGTACACCAGTCGCAGGCCGACACCGACCGCCACCAGCGCCACGCCGAGGGTGGCGATCAGTTCCAGCACCAGTGCGGACAGGAAGGCGATCCGCAGCGTGGCCATCGCCGAACGGCGGTGCGCGGCCGACAGTTCGGCGATGCGCCCGGCGGCGCCGTCGGCCCGTCCCAGCGCACGCAGCGTCGGGATGCCTGCGATGAGGTCGAGCAGGCGTGACTGCAGTGTGGTCAGCGCGGCCAGCGAGGCGGCCGACCGGTCGCGGGTCAGCAGGCCGATCAGCACCATGAACACCGGGATGAGGGGCAGGGCGATCAGCACGATCAGCGCGGAGCGCCAGTCGTAGACGGCGATGGCCAGCGCGGCGGCCGGTGTGAGGACCGCCGCGAGCAGCAGGGCGGGCAGGTAGGCGGTGAAGAACGGTCGCAGCCCGTCGAGTCCGCGGCTGACGAGGACCGCCGCGGCATCCCGGTCGGCGGCGAGCCGGCGGGGCGGCGCAGCGGTGACCGCGCGCAGCACCCGGCCGGACAGGTCCGCGATCAGCGCGGTCGCCCCGCGCTGCGACAACCGTCCCTGCGCCCACTGGGCCGCGACGCGCACGGCGTAGAGCGCGGCCAGCAACGACAGCGCGGGAGTCCACCGCGCCAGGCCGCCGGATCCGGGGTCGGTGACGATGCCGGCCACCAGGTGGGCGAGCAGCACGGCCGAGGCGATGGTTGCGGCGGCGGTCGCCACACCGCACGCCACCGAGGCGATGACGTGACGGCGCACCGCCGGTGAGGCGGCGACGACCCGGGGCAGGCTCAGCGACTCCGCCATGACAATCCTGTCGGCTCGGGGATGCGTTCGGCCGAGATGCGTTGCCGGAACACCCAGTACGTCCAGCCCTGGTAGACCATCACCAGCGGCGCCAGGATCACCGCGGCCCAGGTCAGGATCTTCAGCGTGTACGGCGACGACGACGCGTTGTCGACGGTGAGGCTCCAGGCGGGGTCGAGCGTGGACGGGATGAGGTCGGGGTACAGCGATGCGAACAGCAGCACCACGACCGCGGCGACCGCGGTGGTGGTGTGCACGAATGCCCAGCCGTCACCCGAGCCGCTCCAGATGCGGGTCGTCGCTGCGAGCAGCGCGACCGCGGCGGCGGCGAGCACCAGCCAGGTCCAGCTCTTGCCGTATGCCAGCTGGGTCCACAGCCCGAATCCGGCGACCACCACGGTCACCGGCACTGAGAGCCGCGTCGCCACCCGCAACGCGTCGGTGCGCACACCGCCCTCGGTCTTGAGGGTGATGAAGACGGCGCCGTGCAGCAGGAACAGGCCGCCGGTGGCCAGCCCGCCGAGAAGCGGGTAGCCGAGGAGGTCTCCCACGGTGAGGCTGACCTGCTTGTCCGCGGTGACGGGCAGGCCCCGCACCAGTGCCGCGAATACGACGCCCCACAGCACGGCGGGCACCCAGGAGCCGGCGGCGATGGCGAGGTCGGCGCGCGACCGCCAGCGGGGATCGTCGATCTTGCCGCGCCATTCGATCGCGACGACACGCAGGATCATCGAGCACAGGATGAGCAGCAGGGGCAGATAGAGCCCGGAGAACATGGTGGCGTACATGTCCGGGAAGGCGGCGAACATCGCTCCGGCGGCGGTGATCAGCCAGACCTCGTTGCCGTCCCACACCGGTCCGATCGTGTTGAGTACCGCGCGCCTGCGCTTCTCGACCGCATCGGCGCCCGACTCGGCGCCCATCCGGCCGATCAGACCCATCAGCATGCCGACGCCGAAGTCGAAGCCCTCCAGCACCAGGAAGCCGAGGAACAGCAGCGCCAGCAGGACGAACCAGATGTCAGCCACGGTGCCTCCTCAGTACGCGAACGACAACGGGGCCACGTCATCGTCTTTCGGCGGTGTGGGCGGCGCCGGTTCGGAATCGTGTTCCTGCGGACCCGCGATGACGTAACGGCGCAGCAGCCCGAACCAGATCACCGCGAGCACCCCGTAGACCAGGGTCAGGCTCACCAGTGAGGTGAGCACCATTCCGGTGGCGTGGCCGGACACCCCTTCGGCGACGGTGAGCCGGATGTCGGGGTCCCCGGTGGGGTTGGGCACCACCACCCATGGCTGACGGCCCATCTCGGTGAACACCCAGCCCGCACTGTTGGCCAGGAATGGTGTGGGGATGGTCAGCAACGCCAAGCGGGAGAACCAGGCCCGGTCGGTGGTGCGCCCACCGCGGGTGAGCCAGAGCGCCACGAGGGCGAACAGGGCGGGCACCGCGAGCAGTCCGATCATCGCCCGGAAGGACCAGTAGGTGACGAACAGGTTGGGCCGGTAGTCGCCGGGTCCGAACGTGGCCTCGTACCGCTGCTGCAGGTCCTCGACCCCCTCGAGATGCACGCCGTCGAATCGGCCCTCGGCCAGGAACGGCAGCACGTAGGGCACCTCGACGACGTGCACCACGCTGTCGCAGTTGTTGTGCGTACCCACGGTGAGGACGGAGAAGTCAGGGTCGGTCTCGCTGTGGCACAACGACTCCGCCGACGCCATCTTCATCGGCTGTTGCTCGAACATCAGCTTGCCCTGGACGTCGCCGGTCCATGCGAGTGCACCGGCGGAGATCAGCGTCACCACGCAGCCGAGCAGCATCGCCGGACGGAACATGCCGGGCGGCGGCGTCTCCGGCTTGTCCGCGCGGTGCGCCCGCACCATCCACCACGCGCACACGCACGCGACGAAGGCGCCCGCGGTCAGGAAGGACCCGGCGACCGCGTGCGAGAACGCCGCCACCGCCGTGTTGTTGGTGAGCAGCCCGACGATGCTGGTGAGCTCGGCGCGGCCGGTGTCGGGGTTGAACCGTGCGCCGACCGGATGCTGCATCCAGGAGTTCGCGGCGATGATGAAGAACGCCGACGCGTTGACCGCCAGGGCGACGATCCAGATACACGCCAGGTGCACCAGGCGGGGCAGCCGGGTCCAGCCGAAGATCCACAGGCCGATGAACGTGGACTCGAAGAAGAACGCCGCGAGGCCCTCCATCGCCAGCGGCGCACCGAACACGTCGCCGACGAAGCGGGAGTACTCGCTCCAGTTCATGCCGAACTGGAATTCCTGGACGATGCCGGTGGCCACGCCGATGGCGAAGTTGATCAGGAACAGCTTGCCGAAGAACCGGGTCAGCCGGTACCAGGCGGGATTGTCGGTGACCAGCCACAGCGTCTGCATGAGCGCGACGAGCGGGGCCAGGCCGATGGTCAGCGGGACGAAGATGAAGTGGTAGACGGTGGTGATCCCGAACTGCCACCGTGACACATCGAGCGCGTCCATCTGACCCTCTTCCGTGGGCTGTGAGACCAGCCTACGACAGGGCTACGACAACTTGTAGTAGATGCCCTGTGCGTTAGCTCACCGTGGTGCCGGCGCCCGCCGCCGGACCGCTCGCCGGGCCGGCGAGCTGGGACTCCTTGCGGATTCGCAGCGCCGTCACGATCTCCACCACGCCCAGCACGACGAGGATGATGCCGGTCACCTGGGTCACGGCCACCAGGCCCTCGAGCGGGGCGGCGAACATGATGATGCCCGCCACGATCCCGAGCGCGCCGACGATGATCTCCCAGATCCGGCCCGGCAGGGTGTTGTCCGCGATCGCCGACATCAGCGTGGCCACGCCGCGGAAGATGAAGCCGACGCCGATCCAGATCGCCAGCAGATCGATCGAGTTCTGCAGGTTGATGAAGCACAGCACGGCAAGCACGAGTGCGGCAGCGCCACTGATGAACAGCAGTGCCCGGCCACCCAGCGACGAGCGCACGCTGAAGGCCAGCACCACCTGCGACACCCCGGTCACCAGCAGGTAGGCGCCGAAGAAGATGGCGGTGACGAGGATCGCCGCGCCCGGCCGGACGAACACCAGAACGCCCAGGATCAGCGCCGCGACGCCGGTGAACAGCGCCGCCTTCCACAGGTGCGGCAACATGGTTGGGGCAGTGGTGGATTCCATGATCGGAGTGTGGCACAACGCCGCCTGGCCAGGGCGGATTTGGTAGTACGGCTGTGGCGGCGGTGCGCGGTCGTTAATGTTCCGTTACCGGCGCTGCGCGCCGGGTCCACGGTCGTTAACGTCGTCGGTTCGGGACGACCAGACGACCCGAGCTAGGAGAAAGAGGCAATCGTGTTAGCTGAATGTCGCACCCGGCGAGGCAAGCTGTGGCGCATCGCAACGGTGCTCGCCGCCAGCGGCGCGCTGGCCCTGTCCGGCTGCGTCGACAACTCCGAATCCTCGGAACAGGGGAGCGGTAACACCGCGGCCACCGCGACGAAGGTCGACGAGATCGCCAATTCCGTCCCCGACGCCGTCACGTCGACCGGCAAGCTGGTCGTCGGCACCGATCCGACCTACCCGCCGAACGAGTTCAAGGATTCCGCGGGGCAGGTCATCGGTTTCGACGTCGAGTTGATGAACGCCATCGCCGCCACACTCGGGCTCACCGCCGAGTACCGGCAGTCGGCGTTCGACAAGATCATCCCGTCCGTGCAGGGCGGCACGTACAACGTCGGCATGTCGTCGTTCACCGACTCCAAGGAGCGCGAGGAGCAGGTCGACTTCGTCACCTACTTCGAGGCCGGGTCCGCCTGGGCTCAGCGGGCGGGTGCGGGGATCAACCCCGAGGACGCCTGCGGCAAGCGCGTCGCCGTGCAGACGGCCACCGTGCAGGACACCGACGAGATGCCCAAGCGTACGCAGAAGTGCATCTCGGAGGGCAAGCCGGCGATCAACGTGGTGAAGTTCGACGACCAGACCGCGGCGACCACCGCGGTCAGGCTGGGTCAGGCCGATGCGATGTCGGCCGACTCCCCGGTGACGTTGTATGCGATCAAGCAGAGCGAGGGCAAACTCGAGGCGGCCGGTGAGCTCTTCGACTCGGCGCCCTACGGTTGGGCGGTCCAGAAGGGATCACCACTCGCCGAGCCGCTCAAGCTTGCGCTGGAGCATCTGATCGAATCGGGCGTCTACGAGCAGGTGGCCAAGAACTGGGGCGCCGAGCAGGGGATGATCGACAAGCCCGTCATCAACGGCGCGATCAGCTGAGTCGTCGATGACCGACGCATCGCCGCCGCCTGCCATACACGCTGTCCCGCTGAGACATCCGTGGCGGTGGGTGGCGGCGTTCGTCATCCTGGCGTTGCTGGGGCTGTTCATCTACGGCGCCGCCACCAATGAGGCGTACGGCTGGGAGACGTACGCCAAATATCTGTTCGACCAACGCATCTCGGAAGCAGCCTTCAATACGCTGCAGCTCACCATCCTCGCGATGCTGCTGGCGCTGACGCTCGGCGTGCTGCTGGCCGTGATGCGGCTGTCCCCCAATCCGGTGCTCAAGGCGGTCTCCTGGGGCTACCTCTGGATCTTCCGCGGCACACCGGTGTACGTGCAGCTGGTGCTCTGGGGCCTGGTGCCGACCATCTACGCCAACCTCCAGTTCGGTGTGCCGTTCGGCCCGTCGTTGTTCCACCTGAACCTGCAGGC
The DNA here is from genome assembly GCF_040674075.1 of Mycobacterium sp. NPDC050551. NCBI lineage: Bacteria > Bacillati > Actinomycetota > Actinomycetes > Mycobacteriales > Mycobacteriaceae > Mycobacterium > Mycobacterium sp. NPDC050551. The sequence continues at coordinate 588,404 of NZ_JBFARC010000004.1, forward strand.
GCTGTCGGTCGGTTTCATGCTGGCTGTGATCGGCCTGGGGCTGAACGAGGCCGCCTACATGGCCGAGATCATCAGGGCCGGCATCAACTCGGTGCCCGAAGGGCAGGCGGAAGCCTCGATAGCGCTTGGCATGTCGTGGGGGCTGGCCATCCGGCGCACCGTGCTCCCGCAGGCGATGCGGGTGATCATCCCGCCGACCGGCAACGAGTTCATCAGCATGCTCAAGACCGCGTCGCTGGTCACCGCGGTGCCCTACAGCTTCGAGCTGTACGGCCGTGCCCGCGACATCGGTGTGGAGCTGTTTCAGCCCATCCCGCTCCTGCTGGTCGCCTCGACGTGGTATCTGGCGATCACCAGCGTGCTGATGATCGGCCAGTTCTACCTGGAGCGGTACTTCGCCCGCGGCGCGTCGCGGAAGCTGACCACCAAACAGCTGCAAGTGCTGGCCAATGCGCAGACGGGAGAACCGCACCCATGACGCCGATGGTCAAGGCCGAGAACGTTTGCAAGAGTTTCGGCGCCCTGCACGTGCTCAAGGGCGTCACACTCGAGGTCGAGAAGGGTGAGGTGCTGTGCATCGTCGGCCCGTCCGGGTCGGGCAAGTCGACATTCCTGCGCTGCGTCAACCACCTGGAGCAGGTCAACGCCGGCCGGCTCTACGTCGACGGCGAACTGGTGGGTTACCGCGAGCGCGGCGGAAAGCTGTACGAGCTCCCGCCCCGTGAGGCGGCACGGCAGCGGCGCGATGTCGGCATGGTCTTCCAGCACTTCAACCTGTTCCCGCACCGGACCGCGCTCGGAAACGTCGTCGAGGCGCCGATCCAGGTGAAGGGGGTGAAGAAGGACGAAGCGGTCGCCCGTGGCAAGGACCTGCTCGAACAGGTCGGTCTGGCAGAGAAGGCGACCGCGTACCCCGCGCAACTCTCCGGCGGGCAGCAGCAGCGCGTCGCGATTGCCCGGGCACTGGCGATGAACCCGAAGCTGATGCTCTTCGACGAGCCGACCTCGGCGCTCGACCCCGAACTCGTCGGCGAGGTGCTCGCGGTGATGAAGAAGCTGGCCGGTGAGGGAATGACCATGCTGGTGGTCACCCACGAGATGGGATTCGCCCGCGAGGTCGCCGACAAGCTGGTGTTCATGGACGGTGGCGTCATCGTCGAGAGCGGCGACCCCCGCGAGATGATGGAGAACCCGCAGCAAGACCGCACGAAGGCGTTCCTGTCCAAGGTGATGTAGGTGGCTGCGGCCGTCACGGCAGATCCACGACGGGACCCCACCACCCCGCTGTGGCGGGCGGCTCAGGTCTTCCGGCTGCTGAGTTGTCTCTACGCGTTGGGTTTTCACATCGCGATCAACGACGACCTGCGGCGGCCCGTCACCGCCTGGGTGTTGTTCGGCGTGCTGATCGCGTGGAGCGCGGCGTGCGCGGTGGCCTACCTGGTCGGTTTCGGGCGCCGGGCGGCGTGGGTGGTGGCCGAGGTCGTGGTCGCGATCGCGTTGATGTCGTCGACGCAGTTCGTCGCGTCCGATCAATGGGTGCAGGACAACCAGTCCTGGCCCACCACACTGTGGGTCACCAACGCGGTGATCTCGGCGGCGATCCTGCGCGGCCCGCTCGTCGGGATGGCGACCGGGCTGCTGGTGATGGCCGCGTACGCCGGGCTGAAGGGTTACGTCAGCATCAATCTCGGCCGCAACGCGACGGTGGTCATCGAGTTGGCCGTCGGGCTGGCGGTCGGGATGGCCGCGCAGACGGCCCGGCGCGCACATGCCGAACTGCAGCGGGCCACCCGGCTGGCCGCCGCGCTCGAGGAGCGTGAACGGCTGTCGCGGCAGGTGCACGACGGTGCCATCCAGGTGCTCGCGCTGGTGGCCCGTCGTGGACGCGAGATCGGAGGAGCCACAGCCGAACTGGCCGAACTGGCCGGTGAGCAGGAGCGCGCGCTGCGGCGGCTGATGAGTGCCGGACCGGCGGCACCCGAGGCAGGCGCGGTCACCGATGTCGGCGCGGAACTGCGCCGCAGGGCGTCCGACCGGGTGTCGGTGAGCCTGCCCGCCGATCCGGTGCAGCTCGACGCTGCCGTCGCCGCGGAACTCTGTGCGGCAGTGGGCAATGCGCTCGACAACGTCGCCGCCCACGCCGGCCCCGACGCGCACGCCTACGTCCTCGTCGAAGACCTCGGTGACACCGTCACCGTGAGTGTGCGCGACGACGGGCCCGGCATCGCGACCGGGCGGCTGGCGGAGGCCAGGGCCGAAGGGCGGCTCGGGGTCGCCGCCTCGATCGTCGGACGGATGGAATGGCTCGGAGGCGGCGCGGTGCTGCACACCGAACCCGGCGGCGGAACGGAGTGGGAACTGACGGTGCCGCGGCGGGACGGACACACGAGAGGGCACGATGGTTGAGCAGGACCGGCCGACGACGGTGATGGTCGTCGACGACCACCCGATCTGGCGCGACGCGGTGGCCCGCGATCTGGCCGAGGACGGCTTCGACGTGGTGGCCACGGCGGACGGTGTGGCGTCGGCCAGGCGGCGGGCCGCCGTCGTGCAACCGCGGGTGGTGGTGATGGACATGCGACTCGGCGACGGCGACGGCGCCCAGGCCACGGCCGAGGTGCTCACCGTGTCACCCGAGTCGCGGATCCTGGTGCTGTCGGCCTCCGACGAGCGCGACGATGTGCTGGAGGCGGTGAAGGCCGGCGCCACCGGATATCTGGTCAAGAGCGCGTCGAAGACCGAACTCGGTGCGGCCGTGCGGGCGACCGCCGAAGGCCGGGCGGTGTTCACGCCGGGCCTGGCCGGACTCGTGCTGGGGGAGTACCGCAAGATCGCCCAGCGGCCCGCGGACGGCCCGGCGACGCCGAGTCTCACCGAACGGGAGACCGAGGTGCTCCGTCACGTCGCGAAAGGATTGTCCGCCAAGCAGATCGCGAGCCGGTTGTCGCTGAGTCACCGCACGGTGGAGAACCACGTGCAGGCGACATTCCGCAAACTCCAGGTGGCCAACCGGGTGGAACTGGCGCGTTATGCGATCGAGCACGGCCTCGACGAGTAGCCGGATCGGGTAGTCCTACTCATCCGCCCGCGGTGGTCGCGTTGCGACGATGGCGCCATGACCGAACCGCATCGCGCCGTGATCGCCCGGCTGTCCGCGGAATTCGCCGCACTGTCCCAGCAGCTGGTACGGGTGTCGGGCGAACTGGGTGAGCTCGACCGGCTGCTGGCCGCCGCGAATTCCGCTCCGCAGCAGGCGCCCGCCCCGCCGACGCCGTACTACGCGCCGTACTACGCACCGCAATACGGGCCGCCGACCCCGCCGCCACTGCCACCCCCGCCTCCGCCGCCGGCACCGGGGCCGGTGCCCAGCGCGCCGCGGAACGCCGCGTCGGAAGGCTGGATCGGCAAGGTGCTGGCGGTCGCCGGAGTCGCCGTCACGCTGATCGGTGTGGTGCTGTTGCTGGTGCTGGCCGCCCAGGCCGGCGTGCTGCGGCCCGAGTTCCGGGTGGCCGCGGGCGCGGTGCTGGCCGGCGTGCTGGTCGCGATGTCGACGCGGATGATGTCGCGGCCAGGCGGGCGGGTCGGAGCGATTGCGCTGGCCGCCACCGGGGTGGCCGCCGCCTACATCGACCTGATCGCCGTCACCACCGTCTACAGCTGGGTGCCCGCCCCGGCCGGCTTGCTGCTCGCCGCCGCGGTCGGCGCGGCTGGACTGACCCTGGCCCGACGATGGGATTCCGAGCATCTCGCGGTGCTGGTGCTGGTCCCGTTGATCGGGTTGGCGCCGGTGGTCACCGACGGCATCACACTGCTGCTGGTCGGCTTCATGCTGTCGCTGTCGGCCGCTGCCCTGCTGGTGCAGCTGGGCAGGGACTGGCTCTGGCTGCACGCGTCCCGCACGGCCGCTCCGACATTGCCGTTGCTGATCGCGCTCGCGGCGGCGGGGGTCGGCTCTCGGCACGACCTCTGGCTCGCCGGTGCCTGCGGCATCGCCGCGCTGCTGGCGCTCGCCGGGGCACTGCTGGTGCTGCCGGGCACCGCCAACCGGGGGATGCTGGCGTTGCTGGCGAGCGCAGGAATGTCGCCGGTGCTGTGTGTGCCGCTGGCGGTGGACCGGACGGTCGCCGCGCTGATGATCGGTGCGCTGGCCGCCGCCCTGCTGGCCGTCGTCGCCATCGGCGACCGGCTGCCCGGTGTGCCCGGCGCGGTGCGGCAGATCTGGACAGCGCTGTCAGCGGTCTGCACCCTGATCGCCGTCAACGTCGCTTTCGACGGTGAGGTGGCGGCGCCACTGCTGCTGGCGATGGCGTTCGTGGTCGCCGTTCACGCCTGCACCGGAGGCCGCCGCACCGATGCGGCACGCTGGGTTGCCATCGCCTTCGCCGTCGTCGGATCCGGCCTGTACCTCGGTTATGCGCCGCCGAGCCTGCTGGTGACGGCCACCGAGTCGAGCGTTCCGGACGCGGTGTCCATCCTGGCCGCCAGCGTCCTGCTGGTCGGCGCCGCGGCGGCGATCGGGTGGTCGTGGGCCCGCCGCGACGGGATCGACGCGGACGTGCTGCGGCTGCTGTGCCTGTCCGCGGCGGCGGCGTGCGGATATGCCGTCACGACGTTCGCGGTCACGGCGGGCGTGCTGTTCGGCGGTACCGGAGGCGGCTTCTTCGCCGGGCACATGGCCGCGACGATTCTCTGGATCGCCATGGCGGCCGGGCTGTTCCGCTTCGCGGCACGCAGACCCAAGGCGCAGCGATCACTGCCGATCGCCGGGGGCTTGGCGCTGGTGGTGGCCGCCATGGCGAAATTGTTCCTGTTCGACCTCGGCACGCTGGACGGCATCTTCCGGGTCGCCGTCTTCATCGTCACCGGTCTCGTGCTGCTCGGCATGGGTGCGGGATATGCGCGGCTGCTCGCACAGCAGGACCAGCAGGGTGTGACATGACTCACCACATTAACTGGACTCATTCCAGAAAAGGCGGCGTTGTATCGATCATGACGACAACGACAGTGAAGACGGCGGCACGCCGCACCGAAGCAGAGATCCAGGGCTTTGTGGCCTCCACCGAACTGAGCGCCAACCTGCAACGGGTCCTCGTCGACCTCGTCGAACTGCACCTGCAGGGCAAGCAGGCGCACTGGAACGTCGTGGGCACCAACTTCCGCGACCTGCACCTGCAACTCGACGAACTCGTCGACTTCGCGCGCGAGGGCAGCGACACCGTCGCCGAGCGGATGCGTGCACTCGACTCCGTTCCGGACGGCCGGTCGGACACCGTGGCGGCGACCACCACGCTGCCGGAGTTCCCGGCCTACGAGCACAGCACCGCCGACGTGGTGGACTTCATCACCGCCCGGATCTACGCCACGGTCGGCACCCTGCGCAGCGTCCACGACGCGGTCGACGCCGAGGATCCCAGCACCGCCGACATGCTGCACGGACTGATCGACGGACTCGAGAAGCTGGCCTGGCTGATCAAATCCGAGAACCGCAAGGTCTAGCCGACGCGACGGGCGGGTACACCTGCGGCGTGACTGTGACACGAGACATCGCCGCGTCACGCCGACAGGTGTGGGACGTGCTGGCCGACGGATGGACCTACTCCCAGTGGGTCGTGGGCAACAGCCGGATGCGGGCCGTCGATCCGAACTGGCCCGGCCCCGGCAGCAAGATCCACCACTCCATCGGGGTGTGGCCCGCCGTCCTGGACGACGAGACCGTGGTGGAGAAAGCCGTTCCGACCGCCGAGCTGGTGCTGCACGCCAAGGGCAGGCCGTTCGGCGGCGCCCGGGTGATCCTGACGTTGTCCGACACCCCCGACGGCTGCCGGGTGGAGATGGAGGAGTATCCGGTCAGCGGACTGGGCAAGCTGATGCCCGACAAGCTCTCCGACATGGCGGCTTGGCCGCGAAACCGGGAGTCGTTGCGGCGGCTGGCGTTCATCGCCGAGCGGCGGGCGTCAGCCGAGGGGTGACGATATGGTCGGCGCGGGCACCTCGACCGCGTCCCGGACGGCCTCGTCGTCGCGGCGGCCCGTCAGGTACCAGGTGTGCATCAGGCCCTTGCCCTTGACGTCCACGTCGCCGCGCTCCTCGAACTCGAACGCATGGCGGATGCGTTCGTAGACCTGATGGGGGACCTGTATCCGGCCCTCGACGTCGGTGCTCTCCATTCGTGAGGCGATGTTGACGGCGTCGCCCCACACGTCGTAGAAGAACTTGCGCGCGCCCACCACGCCGGCCACCACCGGTCCGGCCGCGAGCCCGATCCGCAGCGGCACGGCCCGCCCGTCCGGGTCGGTCAGATCCGCCACCGCGGCGGCCATGTCGAGAGCCAGGCAGGCCAGTGCCTCGACGTGGTCGGGCCGCTCCCTGGGCACCCCGCTGACCACCATGTACGAGTCGCCGCTGGTCTTGACCTTCTCCAGGCCGTGCCGGTCGACGAGTGCGTCGAGGTCGGTGTAGAGCCGGTCGAGGAACCGCACCAGGTCGGTCGGTGAGGTGTCGCTGGCCCACCTGGTATAGCCCGCGATGTCGGCGAACAGGATCGAGGCGTCGTCGTACTTGTCGGCGATGATCGTGTGCGCCGGGTCCTTGAGTCGCGCCGCGATGCTGGCGGGCAGGATGTTGGCGAGCAGCTTCTCCGACCGCTGGTACTCCGATTCCATGGCGGCCTCGGCCCGGTCGATCTCGCGCAGCGCGAACCACACCGTCGCGAACACCATCACCGTCGAGAAGACGGCGGAGGAGATGAAGCCGACGGTCAACGTCCACGCGGGTGCGATCCCGCGGTCGTGGGGCACGGTCAGCTCGAGCGCGATGGTGCCCGCCACGCCCAGCGTGACCAGGATCGCCGACAGTGCCAGCCGCTCTATCCCGAGCACCAGCACCACCAGCGACGCCGACACCAAAAAGTAGAACTGCAGGCCGGAGTCGGTGCCGATCGAGAAGCAGATGAATGCCACCGACAGGTAGGCGGAGAAGAAGAACGCCAGCGGCGCGACCAGCGCGCCGAACCGGTACAGCACCGGGATCAGCAGAAACACCGCCGTGGACGCGAGGTTGAGCCAGCCGAGCGCCGCGAACTTGCCGGCGAACGTGAGCTGGAACAGCCCGAACAGGCCGGACACCGCGGCGGAGATGTACGTCGCGATCGTGAGCACCCGCAGCCGGCTGAGCACGCTCTGCGCGTAGTGCTGGGTGCGGGCAGGCATGCGATTCTCGCGGGCCACGTCGGGCATGCAGATCGCCCGCCGGAACTCGCTGATCGCCACGGTCGAAGCGTATCGCCGCAGGAGACGCGGGTTGGTGCCCTCGGTGAGATTCGAACTCACACTGCACGGGTTTTGAATCCGTTTCCTCTGCCAGTTGGGATACGAGGGCCTGGCGGCCTACCACGATAGAGGATGGCCCCGAGGTCGCTGATCGCGTGGGTAACCGCCACAATGTGAGCCATGACGGCATCCCACACCGGACCCCCTTCGGGCGCAGCGCCAGCACGCCGGGTTCTCATCGCCGAGGACGAGGCGCTCATCCGGATGGATCTGGCGGAGATGCTGCGCGAGGAGGGCTACGAGATCGTCGGCGAGGCCGGTGACGGGCAGGAAGCCGTCGAACTGGCCGAGCGCCTCAACCCCGACCTGGTGATCATGGACGTCAAGATGCCGCGCCGGGACGGCATCGACGCGGCCTCCGAGATCGCAGGCAAGCGGATCGCGCCGATCGTCATCCTCACCGCGTTCAGCCAGCGCGACCTGGTCGAGCGGGCCCGCGACGCCGGCGCGATGGCCTATCTGGTCAAGCCGTTCAACGCCTCCGACCTGATCCCGGCGATCGAGGTGGCGGTCAGCCGGTTCAGTGAGATCAGTGCGCTGGAGTCCGAGGTCGCCTCGCTGTCGGAGCGGCTGGAGACCCGCAAGCTGGTCGAGCGGGCGAAGGGCCTGCTGCAGTCGAAGCAGGGGATGACCGAACCCGAGGCGTTCAAGTGGATCCAGCGTGCGGCCATGGACCGCCGGACCACCATGAAGCGCGTCGCCGAGGTGGTTCTGGAGACGCTCGACGAGCCGGCAGGCGGGCCCGCGGCCGGCCAGCCGCCGCAGCACACGTAAACACTGCGTTTCCCAACGCGTCGTTCGGCGCGGTCACCAGGCGTCGATCGCGGCACGCATTTCCCAACACGACGCACCGCGGCCATGCGGCGGCTATGTTCTTTCCCGAAACGACGTACTTTTTCCGATCGACGTATGCCCGATCCATGCTCTGCCCCGAATTGCCCCTCGACCAGGAGGTGACACGTGCGCCGTAGCGCGACACGGAGTGCTTTCGCTCTGACCACTGCAGGCCTGCTCGTCCTCGGCATCGCCGGCTGCTCCGAGCAGTCCGCGCCCGAACAGGAGGGCGGCGGCCAATCGAATCTGAAGATCGTCGAACAGGTTCAGATCGACCAGGCGGGCGCCGAGGTGCCTGCGGGCAACACGGGCACGCCTGCCGACCCGGCCGGTGACGGGCAGGCCCGCTGCGAGCCGGTCTCGATCGCCATGGCCGGTGCGCTCACCGGTCCGGACGCGGCGCTCGGCATCAACATCGAGCGTGGCGCACGGCTGGCCATCGACAAGCACAACGCCGCCAACGCCAACTGCCAGGTGAACCTGCAGACCTTCGACACCCAGGGCAACGAGCAGACCGCCAGCGGTATCGCGCCGCGCATCATCAACGACGCGTCGATCCGGGCCCTGATCGGGCCGGCGTTCTCCGGCGAGACCGAGGCCACCGGCAAGCAGTTCAGCGATGCCGGACTGGTCGCCACCACCGCTTCGGCGACCCGGGTCTCGCTCTCCGAGAACGGCTGGCGCACCTTCTTCCGCGGGCTCGCCAACGACGGGGTGCAGGGACCGGCGGTCGCGAACTACCTGAAGAACAACCTGAAGTACTCGAAGGTCTGCGTCATCGACGACAGCACGGCCTACGGCACCGGCCTGGCCGAGACGTTGCGCACCACCCTCGGGCCTGCCGCCGACGCCGGCTGCAGCGGCCAGATCAAGAAGGGTGAGAAGGACTTCTCGGCCACGGTGAACAAGGTCAGCAGCGCCTCGCCCGATGCGATCTTCTTCAGCGGCTACTACTCCGAGGCCGCACCGCTGGTGCAGCAGCTGCGCGACGGCGGCGTGACCGCGACATTCGTCTCGGCAGACGGCACCAAGGATCAGCAGTTCGTCGACCAGGCGGGCGACTCCTCCAAGGATGCGCTGCTGTCCTGCCCGTGCGGGCCCGCCCCGGCTGAGTTCGCCAAGGAGTACACCGAGAAGTTCGACGCCGAGCCGGGCACGTACAGCACCGAGGGCTACGACCTGGCCACCATCCTGCTCAAGGGCATCGACGCAGGCAAGGTCGCCCGCCCGGACCTGCTGGAGCACGTCCGCACGTACAACGCCCCCGGCGTGGCGCGTAACTACCAGTGGACGCCCAACGGTGAGCTCACCACGAATCTGATCTGGATCTACAAGGTCCAGTCGTAACAGCACGGTGACGACGGGACGCGCCCGGACCGAAAGGCTCGGGCGCGTTCTCGTTTCCGAACCCGTCGAACAGATGTGAAAAGGAGCTCTCGCGCAGGATGATTCACGACTGCCTGGCCCAGTGCGTGATGTCCGCGGCCGACATCAATTTCGATGTCGACGCGCTACGGAGTGGCTTCCTGGGCCTCACCATCGACGGGTTGTCGTGGGGGGCGATCTATGCGCTCGTCGCGGTGGGTTACACGCTGGTGTTCGGCGTGCTGCGGCTGATCAACTTCGCCCACTCCGAGATCTTCATGCTGGGCATGTTCGGCGCCTATTTCGCGCTCGACATGGTCCTCGGTTTCCGGCCGAGCGGCAACGCCTACGCGGTCGGGATCGTCAGCACGATCTTCTATCTCATCGTCGCAGCGGTGTTCGCGATGCTGGTGTCCGGCGGCGCCGCGGTCGGCCTGGAAGCCGTCGCCTACCGGCCGCTGCGGAAACGCAATGCGCGGCCGCTGACGTTCCTCATCACGGCGATCGGGATGTCCTTCATCCTCCAGCAGTTCGTGCTGTTCATCCTGCCGCGGATCATCCCCGGCTACGGCGGCCCGAACGCACAGCAGCCGATCCGGCTGGTGGAACCCGAGATCCAGTTCCGGATCTTCGGCGCGCCGGTCACCAACATCACGCTCATCATCGTGATCGCCGCCATGGCGTTCGCGCTGCTGGCCGACACCGCCATCAACCGCACCAAGTTCGGTCGCGGGATCCGAGCGGTCGCACAGGATCCCACCACCGCGACACTGATGGGGGTGTCGCGCGAACGGGTGATCATGCTGACGTTCCTCATCGGCGGCCTGCTGGCAGGCGTGGCCGCGCTGCTGTACACGCTCAAGGTGCCCCAGGCGATCGTGTTCTACGGCGGATTCGTGCTCGGCATCAAGGCATTCGCGGCGGCGGTGCTCGGCGGTATCGGCAACCTGCGTGGCGCGCTGCTCGGCGGGCTGCTGCTCGGCGTCATCGAGAACTACGGCCAGGCGCTGTTCGGCACACAGTGGCGCGACGTCATCGCGTTCGGATTGCTGGTGCTGGTGTTGCTCATCCGGCCGACGGGCATCCTCGGCGAGAGCCTCGGGAAGGCACGCGCATGACCGCCCCGACGACCCCGAAGTCGAAGGCACTGCTGGCCCCCGGCGACGCGCTTCGCCGCCGCTGGGATGATCTGCCGCGGCCCGCCAAGTGGGTGGCAGGCGTCTTCCTCTTCGGATTCCTGGCGCTGCTGCCGCTGTTCCCGCCGCCGTTCCTGGACACGCCGGGCACCAGCCTGGGGGTGACGATGGCGCAGTTCGTGATGATCGCGCTGATCGCCGTCGGCCTCAATGTGGTCGTCGGCCAGGCCGGGTTGCTCGACCTCGGCTACGTCGGCTTCTACGCGGTCGGCGCCTACACCGTCGCCCTGCTGACCAGCCCGTCGAGCCCGTGGAACCTGATGGGCTGGAACGCCTTCTTCAACTCCGACTGGGCGTGGTTGTCGTGCGTGCCGCTGGCCATGGCGTTCACCGCGCTGTCGGGCCTGATCCTCGGCACGCCGACCCTGCGCTTGCGGGGCGACTACCTCGCGATCGTGACACTCGGCTTCGGCGAGATCATCCGCCTCGTCGCCGACAACCTGCAGAGCGTGACCAACGGCCCGCGCGGGCTCGGCGGCCTGGCATACCCCCACGTCGGTGAGCACCCCGGGTTCCCCGGTTACTTCTCCAGCGGGAACACCGCCGCCAACACCAACTCCGGCACCTGGTGGTTCTGGCTGGGCCTGGTCCTGCTGGCGGCCGTGCTGCTGCTGGTCGGGAACCTGGAACGCAGCCGGGTGGGCCGGGCATGGGTGGCGATCCGCGAGGACGAGGACGCCGCGGAGGTGATGGGCGTCAACGCCTTCAAGTTCAAACTGTGGGCGTTCGTGATCGGCGCGGGCATCGGCGGCCTGTCCGGCGCGCTGTATGCCGGGCAGGTCCAGTTCGTCTCGCCGATGAGCTTCAACATCATCAACTCGATGCTGTTCCTGTGCGCGGTGGTGCTCGGTGGGTCCGGCAACAAACTCGGCGTCGTCTTCGGCGCCTTCGTCATCGTCTACCTGCCGAACCGGCTGATGGGCGTCGAGTTCCTCGGCGTCAACATGGACCAGCTCAAGTTCCTGTTCTTCGGACTCGCACTGGTGGTGCTGATGATCTTCCGCCCGGAGGGCCTGTTCCCGGTGCGCCAGCAGTTACTGGCCTACAGCAGGGCGGCCAAACGAATGCTGCGGTCCACCACCGACACGACGGAGGCGACGCCGTGACCGAACCCGTCGCCGGCGACGGCACGCTGATCGACGAGGAACTCGCCGCGCTGCACCGCGAGATCGCCGTCGACGAGGGCGAGGCGCTGCTGAAGGTGCAGGACCTCACGGTGCGGTTCGGTGGGCTGGTCGCGCTCGACGCGGTGAACTTCGACATCCGGCGCGGCGAGATCCTGGGCCTCATCGGTCCCAACGGGGCGGGCAAGACCACCTGCTTCAACGCCATCACCGGCGTCTACCGCCCCAGTGGCGGAACGGTGACCTTCGACGGCGCGCCGCTGGGCCGCATCAAGCGGCACCAGATCACCCGCCGCGGCATCGCCCGCACCTTTCAGAACATCCGGCTCTTCGGCGAGATGACCGCCCTGGAGAACGTCGTGGTCGGCACCGACGCCCGGCACAAGACCTCGGTGCCGGGAGCGCTGATCCGCTCCCCGCGGCACCGCAGGGAGGAGCGCGACGCCGTGGAACGCGCGGCCGCACTCCTGCAGTTCGTCGGCATCGCCGCGCGCGGTGAGGAGAAGGCGAAGAACCTGCCCTACGGCGATCAGCGCCGGCTGGAGATCGCCCGCGCACTGGCGACCGAGCCGAAGCTGCTGTGCCTCGACGAACCCGCCGCCGGGTTCAACCCGGGCGAGAAGTCGGCGCTGATCGAGCTGATCCAGAAGATCCGGGACGACGGCTACACCGTGCTGCTGATCGAACACGACATGCGGTTGGTCATGGGTGTCACCGACCGGATCGTGGTGCTCGAGTTCGGCCGCAAGATCGCCGACGGCCTGCCGGCCGAGATCCGTGAGAATCCTGCGGTGATCGCCGCCTACCTGGGGGTGCCCGATGACGAGCTCGAGTAGTGGCGACCCGATCCTCGAGCTGCGCGACGTCGCCGTCCATTACGGCAGAATCCAGGCGTTGCACGGGATCTCGCTGACCGTGCGGGAGGGCGAGCTGGTCACGCTGCTCGGCAGCAACGGGGCGGGTAAGACGACCACGATGCGGGCGATCTCGGGTCTGCGCCCGCTGAGTTCCGGCTCCGTCTGGTTCGAGGGCCGCGACATCTCGAGGGTCAAGGCGCACAAGCGGGTCGGCGACGGACTCATCCAGGCGCCGGAGGGCCGCGGCGTCTTTCCCGGAATGACCGTCACCGAGAACCTCGAGATGGGTTGCTACGGACGCAAATTCCCGACCCGGGCCGCTCATCGCGAGCGGCTGGACTGGGTGTTCGAGACCTTCCCCAGACTGGGGGAGCGGCGCGACCAGGTCGGCGGCACCCTCTCCGGCGGTGAGCAGCAGATGCTCGCCATCGGCCGGGCCCTGATGGCGCGGCCGCGGGTGCTGCTGCTCGACGAGCCGTCGATGGGCCTGGCCCCGATGGTGATCTCGCAGATCTTCGGCATCATCGCCCAGATCAACTCCGAGGGCACCACCGTGCTGCTCGTCGAGCAGAACGCCCAGCAGGCGCTGAGCCGGTCGGACCGGGCCTACATCTTGGAGACCGGTGAGATCACCCGGGAGGGTGTGGCGCGCGAACTGCTCCACGACGACGCGGTGCGGGCCGCCTACCTCGGCGTCGCCTGAAACCGGCGAAGCCGCGCTCGCACGCCCTAAGGTGGGGTGAGCGTAGGGGCTCGTCGGTGGTGAGCGGGGGGAAGAGAGTGCGGCGTGAGTGAGCCGGGGGTGCCGCGGTCGCGCCGCCGGGTGACCGTGCTGGCCGCGGTCGTGTTGGCGGGCTTGCTCGTCGCGGGCGTGGTGGCCGCCGTGCGGCTGCAACCGACCCGATTCGCCCTGGTGCCGAGGGCCGAGATCGGGGTGGACGGCGCGGTTGTCGACAGGCCGGATCCGGCGCCCGGGCCGGTGAACCCGGCCGGTGACGGCGGGGCCGTGTGCGCCCTGGTGTCGATCGCCGTGGCGGGGCCGTTGACCGCCGCCCGCGCGCCGACCGGAGCGGCCGTCCGCGACGGGGTGCGGATGGCCGTCGACGACCACAACGACGCCAACCCCGGTTGCCAGGTGCAGCTCAAGGAACTCGACACCGACGGCGCCGACCAGATGCCGCCGGGCGCGGGCCTGCAGATCGTGGACGACGTCTACACCATCGGGCTGATCGGACCCGCGGCCTCGGAGATCAGCGGCGAGTTGCGAGACGCCCTGGCCCGCAGCGGTCTTGCCACCGTCGCCGCGTCGGCGGGCACCCACACCGCGCCTGCGGGCGGGCGCGCCGCGTTCTTCCGTGGCCTCGCCGGGTTGACCGCACAGGGCAGCGCCGTCGCCCGCTATCTGACCGGTCCTGCGGGCTACCGCAGGGTCTGTGTAGCCGACGACGGGACGCCGCACGGCTCGGGGCTCGCACAGGCGGTGAGCACCGCGATCGATCCGTCCCGTGTCGGCTGCGGGGGACCGCAGACGTTGCGCGACAACAGCATCGACGCGATCGCCGAGTCCATCGGCGCCGCGGCGCCCGACGCCGTGTACTTCGGCGGATCGGCGACGCAGGCCGGCGAGTTGCTGCGGCGGCTGCGGGAGCGCGGTGTCGGTGCGGCGCTGCTGTCGGCTGCCGAGGCCGACGGTGCGGCGTTGTTCGGCTACGTCGGCGAAGACCCGCGCGGGGTGTCGGTGGCGCTGCCGTACGGTCCGGATCCGGTCTGGTTCTCCGACGACTTCGCGGCCAAGTTCGACCGTGCGCCAGGCGATCTGACGGCCGTGGGTTATGACCTGGCGACCATCATGCTGCGCGGCATCGACGCCGGCATGCTGACCCGGCCGCAGATGGCCGACTGGCTCCGCGGCTACGACGGACAGGGTGTGGCGCACCGCTACCGGTGGGCGGCCGACGGTGAGCTGAGCGATCCCACCGTCTGGCTCTACGACGTCGGAAAGCGCTGAGCCGCAGGACCGTCAGCGGGCCACGATCACCGACGACCCGTGGCCGAACAGCCCCTGGTTGGCCGTCACGCCGACCTTCGCGCCGTCGACCTGCCGCCCGGTGGCCTGGCCCTTGAGCTGCCAGGTGAGTTCGCAGACCTGCGCGATCGCCTGTGCGGGAATGGCTTCGCCGAAGCAGGCGAGTCCGCCCGACGGGTTGACGGGGATCCGCCCGCCGACGGTCGTCGCGCCGCTGCGCAGCAGCTGCTCGGCCTCACCCTTCGGGCACAGGCCGAGATGCTCGTACCAGTCCAGTTCCAGCGCCGTGGACAGGTCGTACACCTCGGCGAGGCTGAGATCCTCGGGTCCGATGCCCGCCTCGGCGTAAGCCGCGTCGAGGATCTGGTCCTTGAAGACGCGCTCGGGCGCGGGCACCACCGCGGTGGAGTCGGTGGCGATGTCGGGGAGTTCTGGAAGGTGCTGCGGGTATTGCGGCGTGACCGTGGAGACGGCCCGCACCGAGGGCACTCCTTCGGTGGAGCCCAGGTGCTTCTCGGTGAACGCCTTGCTCGCCACGATCAGCGCGGCCGCGCCGTCGGAGGTGGCGCAGATGTCGAGCAGCCGCAGCGGATCGGAGACCACCGGGCTGGCCAGCACGTCGTCGACCGAGGTCTCCTTGCGGAACCGGGCGTTCGGGTTCTCGAGGCCGTGTCGGGCGTTCTTGACCTTGACCGACGCGAAATCCTCCAGGGTGGCGCCGTAGAGGTCCATCCGGCGGCGCGCCAGCATCGCGAAGTACACCGGGTTGGTGGCGCCGATCAGGTGGAAGCGCTGCCAGTCGGGGTCGTTGCGGCGTTCGCCACCCACCGGCGCGAAGAAGCCCTTGGGCGTGGTGTCCGCGCCGATCACCAGTGCGACGTCACAGAATCCGGCGAGGATCTGGGCGCGCGCGCTCTGCAGGGCCTGCGATCCGCTGGCGCACGCCGCGTAACTCGACGACACCGGCACGCCGTTCCAGCCGAGCTTCTGGGCGAAGGTCGCCCCGGACACGAAGCCGGGGTAGCCGTTGCGGATGGTGTCGGCGCCTGCGACCAGTTGGATCTGGGTCCAGTCCAGTCCTGATTCGGCCAGCGCGGCGCGGGCGGCGACGACGCCGTACTCGGTGAAGTCGCGGCCCCATTTGCCCCAGGGGTGCATGCCTGCGCCGAGGATGTAGAGCGGCTCGGGGGCTGTTGCTGGGCTCATCAGGCGATCCTCCAGGCGTGGACGATGCGTTCGACGCCGCCGTCGTCGGTGTAGAGCGGCATGGTGGTCAGTTCCATCTGCATGCCCACCCGCAGGTCCGCGGCGAGCGTGCCGTCGACCACCTTGCCGAGCACGATCAGGCCTTCGTCGGCCAGCTCGACGGCGGCCACGGCGAACGGCTCGAAGGGATCGGGGGACGGGTACGGCGGTGGCGGGGCGTACCGGTTCTCGGTGTAGCTCCACAGGGTGCCGCGCCGTGACAGCGGCACCTGCGCCAGGTCGTCGCCGTCGCAACCGGGGTTGGGGCAGTTACCGGAACGCGGCGGGAACACGTAGGTGCCGCACTGGTGGCACTTGCCGCCGAGCAGATAGGGAGTTCCGGACCCGTCGGTGGCGAACCAGCCGTCGACGGCTGGCTGCGTTGCTGCTTCTGACACGCGGTCAGCGTACCGATCCACCGGGCAGAACTGAAACGTGTTCCAGTTTGATCATCGTTGCGAAGTCGGGATCGGTAGCGGTCACCGCCGGGTGGACTGGGCCTCGCACCGGAAATTCGCCTCGACACCAGCGTCGGGGAGCCGGGAGAGCATCGGAGAGATCATGGGACTGTTCAAGAAGGCACAGCAGGCCGGCACCGTGCATGTGCGGGGCGCAGGACCCCTCGACCCGGCCATCTTCGGTGGGCCGTCGACCCGGTCGGTCGCCGCGGACGACGCGATCTGGCAGCCGATCAACGGTTTCTCGCTGCAGGACTACGCGGACCTCGCCCGCCAGGCGCAGGCCCGCGGCGTCACCGATGAGGCCGGCATGATCGCCATCGCGCAGGAGAAGGGCTTCGAGCCGGCCGACACCAAGGCGGCGCTCGACGGCTGGGTGCAGCGGATGGGCCAGTCGATGGCGGTGGGGCAGCGGTTCCGCAAGCTCCTCGGCTACTGAGTCCCCGCGTCGAGCAGGATCCGCAGCACGTCGTCGGGATTGTCGCGCATCAGATTGTGCTTGCCGTCGAGTTCGTGGACCCTCCAGGAGTCGTCGTCGCGGACGCGATCGTAGGACTTCCGCATCGGTGATTCACCGGGCCAGTCGAGGGCGTAGACGAAGTCGCGACGACGGAACCGGCCGAGGTCGCCGGTGAGCTTGATCCGCTGCAGGAAGGACGCCAGCGGGTGCGCGGTGGCCCTGGGGTCGAAGAACGGCATCGGCGGCACCCCGTAGCCGGTGTCGTCGACGTCGAGGTACCACTCGCGTTCCTCGTCGTTGACCAGGTGCCAGCACGATTCGCCGTCACGGGGCACCAGCGCATCGAGGTACACCAGCGCGTCGACCCGGTCCGGGATGAGGTCGGCGACACCGGTGATCACCATGCCGCCGTAGCTGTGGCCGACGAGGACCAGATCGTCGGCGTCGGTGTCGGCGGCCAATGCCGTGACGACGTCGGTGATGTGGGTGTCCAGATTGACGCCGGCGTGCGCCAGGTGGGCGCGCTCGGCGACACCGGTGAGGGTGTAGCCGAACACCCGGTGGCCGCGCCCGCGCAGCGCGTCGGTCAGGTCGTCGAAGCACCAGGCGCCGTGGCAGGCGCCGGGGATGAGGATGTAGGTGGTCATGCTCGTCTCCTGTCTGCGTGAGTGTCGGACCGGTACCGGGCGGTCACCCGGGCCAGCTTGTCGGGACGAAAAGTCGTGCCCTCACAGAGCATTCGGCGGTTGGCGGCGACGACGTCGGCGGTCTGCGGGCGGCGCTGATCCTCGTAGCGCCGCAGCGCGCGCTCGGTGTCACCGGCGGCGAGCTCGTCGGCCAGCACGCGGGCGTCGAGGATGGCCTGTGAGCCGCCGTTCGCGCCGACCGGGTACATCGGATGCGCGGCGTCGCCCAGCAGCGTCACCCGTCCGTCGCCCCAGTGCGGTAACGGATCCCTGTCGACCATGGGGTACTCGAACACCTCGGCCGTCGTGCCGACCATCTCTGCGACGTCGAGCCAGTCGACGCGCCAGTGCCCGACGAGGCCGGCGACGGCGGCCGGGTCGGCGGGACGGTTCCAACCGGCACCACCGCGCAGGACGCCGGGGTCGCCTGCGGGAACCTGAAGCACCCAGTTCACCAGGTGTTCGCCGATCGCGTAGGCGATCAGGTCGATGCCGTTGTCGCCCTTGACGATCGCCATCGTCCGCCCGTCGAGGAAGGCCGGCCGCGCGGCCGCCCCACGGAACATCCGCACTCCCGACCACAGCAACGGGTCGCCGACGGGGTGCAGGGCCGTGCGCACGGCGGAGTCGATGCCGTCGGCGCCGACCAGGACGTCGGCGGTGACGTCGCCGGAGTCGGTGTGCGCGACGATCCGGGCGCCGTCGCGGGTGAACGACCGCAGCGCTGCCGCTGTCGTCACCGCGTCGCCGCCGAGGCGGTCGCGGACCGCGTCGAGCAGGATCATCTGCAGCAGGCCGCGGTGCACCGAGAGTTGCGGATGCCGGTATCCGCCGTCGACGCCGCGTGGCTCGCGGAACAACTCGGTGCCGGTGCTGTCGAAGTATCCGATCGCCCTCGGCGCGATCGCCGCGGCGGCCACCGCGCCGGTGAGCCCGAGCGCGTCGAGTTCGCGCACCGCGTGCGGCAACAGGTTGATGCCGACGCCGAGTGGGCGCAGTTCGCGCGCCCGCTCGACGACGAGGGTGGGTATCCCGCGCCGGTGCAGGGTGAGCGCTGTGGTCAGCCCTCCGATGCCCGCACCGGCGATCAGCACCGTCGTTTCGCTCATACCTCGACGGTGCGGGAAGGCCGGCTATAAGTCCAATACCAGTATCTGCGAAAAACTATAATCAACGCTTATGGAATTCCGGCAGCTCGAGTACTTCGTCGCAGTCGTCGAGGAGGCCAACTTCACCCGGGCGGCTGCGCGGATACACGTCGCCCAGCCCGCGGTGAGCGCGCAGATCGCCCGCCTGGAGCGCGAGCTGGGCCAGCCGCTGCTGGACCGCACCCGCCGGGCGGTACGGCTCACCGCGGCGGGTGCGGCGGTGCTGCCGCACGCGCGTGCCGCGCTGGCCGCCGTGGCCGACGCGAGGACCGCGATGGAGGAGATCGGCGACCTGGTGCGCGGCTCGGTGGCGATCGGCACCGTGACGGCGCACAACGTCGACATGCCCGCGTTGCTCGCGGCGTTCCACGCGGCGCACCCGGCGGTGGAGATCACGCTCGGCAGCGAGGATTCCGACGCGCTGGTCGACGGCCTGCTGTCCGGACGGCTCGACCTGGCGATCGTGTCGGTCGGCTCCGATGAGGTGCCCGCGGGCCTGGCCGTCGAGGTGACCACCGACGAGGCGATCGAGGCGGTCGTCGGGCGCGGCGACCCGTGGTGGGGCCGCTCGCGGGCGTCGGTGCCCGCGCTGAGCGCCCGGCCCCTCATCGCGCTTCCGGTGGGCACGGGCATCCGCCGCAGGCTGGACGAGGCATGCAGGTCCGCTGGCGTCACCGCGCGGATCGCGTTCGAGGCGAGCACGCCCGATGCACTCGCCGACCTCGCCGCCCACGGGCTGGGCGTGGCGATCGTGCCGCAGTCGGTGTCGCGGTCCCGCGACGACGTGCACCCGGTGGCGATCACGCCGCAGCTGCGCGGCCGCCTGGTGCTGGCATGGCGGGCCAGGGGTCCGATGAACCCGGCGGCCCGCGTCCTGGTCGGCATGGCCCGGGAGCACGTGCGTGTCGGGGGCGGTGCCTAGAGTTAGGCGGGTGAGCCCCGCCCGTACCGCCACCGACAAGAAGAAGGCCGCCGCCGCGACGGACGACAAGCCGACGTTGATGCTGCTGGACGGCAATTCGCTGGCGTATCGGGCGTTCTACGCGCTGCCCGCCGAGAACTTCAAGACCCAGGGCGGCCTGACCACCAACGCCGTGTACGGGTTCACCGCCATGCTGATCAACCTGCTGCGTGACGAGAGCCCGTCCCACGTCGCGGCCGCGTTCGACGTGTCGCGGCAGACGTTCCGTGTCGACAAGTACCCGGAGTACAAGGCCGGCCGTTCGTCGACACCCGACGAGTTCCGGGGCCAGATCGACATCGCCAAGGAGGTGCTCGTCGCGCTCGGCATCGCCGTCCTGGCCGAGCCGGGGTTCGAGGCCGACGACATCATCGCCACCCTGGCCACCCAGGCCGAGGCCGAGGGGCACCGGGTGCTGGTGGTCACCGGTGACCGCGACGCCCTGCAACTGGTCAGCGACAACGTCACCGTGCTCTACCCGCGCAAGGGGGTCAGCGAGCTCACCCGGTTCACCCCCGAGGCCGTGCAGGAGAAGTACGGCCTCACCCCGGCGCAGTATCCGGACTTCGCCGCGTTGCGGGGCGACCCCAGCGACAACCTGCCGGGCATCCCGGGCGTGGGGGAGAAGACGGCCACCAAGTGGATCGCCGAATACGGATCGCTGCAGGCGCTGGTGGACCAGGTGGACACGGTCAAGGGCAAGGTCGGCGACGCACTGCGGGCCAACCTGTCCAGCGTGGTGCTCAACCGCGAACTGACCGACCTGGTCAAGGACGTGCCGCTGGCCCACACCCCGGACACGCTGAAGATGCAGCCGTGGGACCGCGACCAGATCCACCGGCTCTTCGACGACCTGGAGTTCCGGGTGCTGCGCGACCGGCTGTTCGAGACGCTCGCCTCGGTCGACCCCGAGGTCGAGCACGGATTCGACTACCGCGGACGGGCCCTGGAGCGCGGTGAGCTGGCGGCCTGGCTCTCCGAACACAGCCTGGGCAACCGGTTCGGACTCGCCGTCGTCGGCACCCACCTGGCCTACGACGCGGACGCGACCGCACTGGCCATCGTGGCGGCCGACGGGGAGGGCCGCTACATCGACACCGCGACACTGGATCCCGAGGACGAGGCGGCCTTGGCGTCCTGGCTGGCGGACCCCGGGCCGCCGAAGGCGCTGCACGAGGCCAAGCTGGCCATGCACGACCTGGCCGGACGCGGCTGGACGCTGCGGGGCGTCACCTCGGACACCGCGCTGGCGGCCTACCTGGTGCGCCCCGGTCAGCGCAGCTTCGCCCTCGACGATCTGTCGCTGCGGTACCTCCGCCGCGAGCTGCGTGCGGAAAACCCTGAGCAACAACAACTCTCACTGCTCGACGACTCCGACGGCGTCGACGACCAGGCCGTCCAGACGGTCATCCTGCGCGCCGTCGCGGTGCTCGACCTGGCCGAGGCGCTCGACGAGGAACTGGCCCGCATCGACTCCTCGTCGCTGCTGGACCGGATGGAGCTGCCGGTACAGCGGGTGCTGGCCGACCTCGAGCACGCGGGCATCGCCGTCGACCTCGACCAGCTGCAGCAGCTGCAGAGCGAATTCGCCGACCAGATCCGTGATGCGGCGGAGGCGGCGTACGAAGTGATCGGCAAGCAGATCAACCTGGGCTCACCCAAACAGCTGCAGACGGTGCTGTTCGACGAGCTGGAGATGCCGAAGACCAAGCGCACCAAGACCGGATACACCACCGACGCCGACGCGCTGCAGTCGCTGTTCGACAAGACCGGGCACCCGTTCCTGCAGCACCTGCTGACCCACCGCGACGCGACCCGGCTGAAGGTCACCGTCGACGGGCTGCTCAATTCGGTGGCGTCCGACGGGCGGATCCACACCACGTTCAACCAGACCATCGCCGCGACCGGCCGGCTGTCGTCGACGGAGCCGAACCTGCAGAACATCCCGATTCGCACCGAGGCCGGCCGGCGGATCCGCGACGCGTTCGTCGTCGGCGAGGGCTACGCGGAACTGATGACGGCCGACTACAGCCAGATCGAGATGCGGATCATGGCCCACCTGTCCAAGGACGACGGCCTGATCGAGGCGTTCCGCACCGGTGAGGACCTGCACTCGTTCGTCGCATCGCGGGCGTTCTCGGTGCCCATCGACGAGGTGACCGCCGAGCTGCGGCGGCGGGTCAAGGCGATGTCCTACGGCCTGGCGTACGGGCTGAGCGCCTACGGTCTGGCCGCTCAGCTGAAGATCTCGACCGAAGAGGCGAAGGTCCAGATGGATCAGTACTTCTCGCGCTTCGGCGGGGTGCGCGACTACCTGCAGTCCGTCGTCGACCAGGCCCGCAAGGTCGGATACACCGAAACGGTGTTCGGCAGGCGCCGCTACCTGCCCGAGCTCGACAGCAGCAATCGCAACGTCCGCGAGGCGGCGGAGCGGGCGGCGCTCAACGCGCCGATCCAGGGCAGCGCGGCGGACATCATCAAGGTCGCGATGATCGACACCGCGGCCGCGCTCGAGGACGCCGGGTTGTCGTCGCGAATGCTGTTGCAGGTGCACGACGAACTGCTGTTCGAGGTGGCGCCGGGCGAACGCGACGCGGTGGAGGCGCTGGTGCGCGACAAGATGGGCAGCGCCTACCCGCTCGACGTCCCGCTCGAGGTGTCGGTCGGATACGGCCGCAGCTGGGACGCCGCCGCCCATTAGGCGACCAGTCGCTGCTCAGCGGCGGGGCCGGCCGCCCATCGCGCGGTAGCCCGCCATCGTGTGCAGCACCGGTGCG
This sequence comes from Mycobacterium sp. NPDC050551, assembly GCF_040674075.1. Lineage (NCBI taxonomy): Bacteria > Bacillati > Actinomycetota > Actinomycetes > Mycobacteriales > Mycobacteriaceae > Mycobacterium > Mycobacterium sp. NPDC050551. The sequence continues at coordinate 610,869 of NZ_JBFARC010000004.1, forward strand.
CCCGCACGCGCGGCGCCGACCCAGTACGCCTCCTCGTTCTGCAGCGCGAACACCCGCGGATCGCCGAAGCCCCGGTCGATGCGGTCGCGCACGAACGCCAGCTCGACGACCTGAGCGGCGAACTCCTTGACCGCCTTACCCGCGGGCCGGCCACCGAGCCGGGAGGCCTCGGTGACCGCGGACTTGCGGGTGCCGATCGACCCGAGCCAGGTCGCCTCGTTCGGTGTCACGAGTCCGGCCGCGAGCATGCCGGGCAGCTTCGAGGCCACGATCTGCTGCTCTCTGCGCCGGCTGGTCACCCCAAGGGCGATCGCCAGCGCGAAGATCGGCACCATCCAGAGCAGGTAGACCGCGAAGTAGAACTGCCAGCTCAGCAATGACGAGCCGTTCCACAGGGCGTGCATGAACACCGCGGCGGCGTAGCCGAGCAGGATGCAGCCGAACTTGGCGCCGGCGCCGCGCCGGTGCAGCGCGTAGTAGACCCCGATCCCGAACATGGTGGTGAACAGCGAGTGCGCGAACGGCGCCATCACCAGCCGCATCGCCGCCGTGGCCAGGGAGTCGCCGAGCGATTCGCCTGCGGAGATGTAGAGGATGTCCTCCAGCCAGGTGAAGCCGGCCGCGACGATGCCCGCGTACACCAGGCAGTCGGTCAGCGAGTTCAGTTCGTTGCGCCGTCTGCCGGTCATCATCAGCAGCAGGAACGCGCCCTTGGCGGCCTCTTCGACCAGCGGCGCGCCCAGCCACGTCGACACGGCGCTGTTCCCGTCCCCGCCGGGGTCGAGCACCGCCTCGAAGATCGCTCCCAGCACCACCGACACCACCACCGCGACCGAGGCGCCCCACAGGAAGGCGAAGATCAGCAGCCGCAGCGGCTCGGGTTCCCAGCGGTCGAGCCACAGGTAGGCCAGCACCACGACCGCGATGGCGACGCTCGACATGACGAAACCGATCGCCGCGCCGACCGGGTTGAGCGCGGTCATGCCGATGATCAGCAGCCCCACCACGGTGCCGAGCAGGATGATCACGCCGACCGGTGCACCGACTTTGCGCACGCGCCTGGGGAAGCCGGGCAGATACGGGTGTGAATACGGTGTCGTCGCAGGATGGGACACCAGAGCAGGGTATCTGTGGCGACCCGCGAGGGTGGGTGCGTCCGGTTGCGTCCCCACCGACGGCTTTGCCGAATCCTCGGTGCTTGCGCCGGCGGAGGTCTACTTTCCAGGTCAACGGCACACGCGCCGTGTCGTCGACGGTCCGGATCGGCTCGGGAACAGATGTACGTAGGTCAGCACGCGCAACTCCGCCCGCAACAACCGGCGTTCATCATGGCGGACACGGGTGAGTCGGTCACTTACGCGGAACTCGACTCCCGCTCGAACAGGCTCGCGCACTTCCTGCGTGACCGTGGACTCCGGCGCCTCGACCACTACGCCGTCTTCACCGAGAACAATCCGCGGCACATCGAGTGCTGTGCGGCAGGCGAACGGTCCGGCCTCTACTACACGTGCGTCAACTCGTTCCTGACGGCGGACGAGGTGGCCTACATCGTCAACAACAGCGAATCGAAGGTGCTGATCTTCTCGGAGGAGAAGCGCGCCGTCGCCGTCGAGGCGTTGAAGCAGTGTCCTGACGTCACGGTCGCGCTCGTCGTCGACGGACCGGGAACGGGCAGCCGCATCCTGAACCTCGACGAGGCGACCGTGGGTTGTCCGGACATCCCGATCGCCGACGAATCGCTCGGCACCGCGATGCTGTACTCCTCGGGCACCACCGGCCGGCCGAAGGGGATCCTGCGCCGGCTACCCGAGCAGGAACCCGCACGGTCGTTGCCGGTGATGGACTTCATGGCCGGGCTGTGGCGGTTCCGCGACGGGATGACGTATCTGTCGCCCGCGCCGCTGTATCACTCCGCGCCCTGGACCGGGGTGAACCTCACTCTCCGGATGGGCGGCACCGCCGTCATCATGGAGCGCTTCGACCCCGAACTCTTCCTGCGGCTCGTCGAGCACTACCGGCCCACCCACACCCAACTGGTGCCGACGATGTTCTGGCGCATGCTCAAACTGCCCGCGGACGTCCGCGCCCGTTACGACGTCTCGTCCCTGGAGGTGGCCATTCACGCCGCTGCGCCCTGCCCTGTTCAGGTGAAAGAGCAGATGATCGACTGGTGGGGGCCGATCATCATGGAGTACTACGGCGCCACCGAAGCGCTCGGCTTCGCCGCGTGTGACGCCGACGAGTGGCTGAGTCATCCCGGCACCGTCGGGAAGGTGGTGTTCGGCGAACTCCACGTGCTCGACGAGGCCATGCGGCCGTCGCCCACCCGTGAACCCGGCACGTTGTGGTTCGAGGCGGGCGCCGAGTTCTCCTACTTCAACGATCCGGTGAAGACCGCGGAGGGCAGTTCCGCCGACGGATCGCTGCGCACCGTGGGCGACATCGGTTATGTCGACGACGACGGCTTTCTGTACCTCACCGACCGCGCCACCTTCATGATCATCTCCGGCGGCGTCAACATCTACCCGCAGGAGTGCGAGAACCTGCTGATCACGCATCCGAAGGTGGCGGACGCGGCGGTGTTCGGGGTGCCCAACGAGGATCTGGGGGAAGAGGTCAAAGCGGTGGTGCAGCCGATCGACGGAGTCACCCCCAGCCCGCAGCTCGCCGAGGAGCTGATCCGCTTCTGTGCGGACCACCTCGCGCGGCAGAAGCTCCCGCGCACCGTCGACTTCGAGGCGCAGCTGCCCCGCCTGCCCACCGGAAAGCTCTACAAGCGCCAGTTGCGGGAGAAATACTGGAAGGATCACGACGGTCGGCTGGTCTGAGCGGACGGCCGCTCGGCAGACCCGAGTTTGTCCTGCGTGTGCCTAGTCGAGTAGCCTCGATGCGTACCTGTGTGCACTATCGCGGGTTCAGCACAGTCCCATTCACGGTCCCTACTACCAAAGCTGTCCGGAGCAACCCAACAATATGCCAAGTCCCGTCGCCACCTCGCCGCAAGTAGCCGTCAACGACATCGGCTCGGCCGAGGATTTTCTCGCCGCCATCGACAAGACCATCAAATACTTCAACGATGGCGACATCGTCGAAGGGACGATCGTCAAGGTCGATCGCGACGAAGTCTTGCTCGACATCGGGTACAAGACCGAAGGTGTCATCCCTTCCCGCGAACTCTCCATCAAGCACGACGTCGACCCCAATGAGGTTGTGTCCGTCGGCGATGAGGTGGAGGCCCTGGTCCTCACCAAGGAGGACAAAGAAGGCCGCCTGATCCTGTCCAAGAAGCGTGCTCAGTACGAGCGCGCCTGGGGCACGATCGAGGAGCTCAAGGAGAAGGACGAGGCCGTCAAGGGCACCGTCATCGAGGTCGTCAAGGGCGGCCTGATCCTCGACATCGGCCTGCGCGGCTTCCTGCCCGCGTCGCTGGTGGAGATGCGTCGTGTCCGCGATCTGCAGCCGTACATCGGCAAGGAGATCGAGGCCAAGATCATCGAGCTCGACAAGAACCGCAACAACGTGGTGCTGTCCCGCCGCGCGTGGCTCGAGCAGACGCAGTCCGAGGTCCGCAGCGAGTTCCTCAACCAGCTGCAGAAGGGCGCCATCCGCAAGGGTGTCGTGTCGTCGATCGTCAACTTCGGCGCGTTCGTCGATCTCGGCGGCGTCGACGGCCTGGTGCACGTCTCCGAGCTGTCCTGGAAGCACATCGACCACCCGTCCGAGGTCGTCCAGGTCGGCGACGAGGTCACCGTCGAGGTGCTCGACGTCGACATGGACCGCGAGCGGGTTTCGCTGTCGCTCAAGGCCACTCAGGAAGATCCGTGGCGCCACTTCGCCCGCACCCACGCGATCGGTCAGATCGTGCCGGGCAAGGTCACCAAGCTGGTGCCGTTCGGTGCGTTCGTCCGCGTCGAGGAGGGCATCGAGGGCCTGGTGCACATCTCCGAGCTGTCCGAGCGGCACGTCGAGGTCCCGGACCAGGTGGTCCAGGTCGGCGACGACGCGATGGTCAAGGTCATCGACATCGACCTCGAGCGTCGCCGGATCTCGCTGAGCCTCAAGCAGGCCAACGAGGACTACACCGACGAGTTCGACCCGTCGAAGTACGGCATGGCCGACAGCTACGACGACCAGGGCAACTACATCTTCCCCGAGGGCTTCGACTCCGAGACCAACGAATGGCTCGAGGGTTTCGAGAAGCAGCGTGAGGAGTGGGAGTCCCGCTACGCCGAGGCGGAGCGCAGGCACAAGATGCACACCGCGCAGATGGAGAAGTTCGCCGCTGCGGAGGCCGAGGAGGCCGCACGGCCCGCATCGGCCAACGGTTCGTCGCGCTCCGAGGGCGAGTCGGCCGGCGGATCGCTCGCCAGCGACGCGCAGCTCGCAGCGCTTCGGGAGAAGCTCGCAGGCAACGCCTGATCCAGCTGCCTGACCTGACAGACCTGTCAGAACGGCTGACGCCCCGGCTCATTGAGCCGGGGCGTCGGTCGTCGCCGGGGCATTGATTGCTCGAGTCGCTTCGCTCCTCTTCACCGGGTCCTGACAGACTGTCAACGTGCTGCGAATCGGACTGACCGGCGGAATCGGTGCGGGAAAGTCGACGGTGTCGTCGACGTTCGACGAACTGGGCGGCATCGTCGTCGACGGCGACGTGATCGCGCGGGAGGTGGTCGAGCCCGGAACCGAGGGATTGGCCGCGCTGGTCGAGGCGTTCGGCGACGGCATCCTGCGGCCCGACGGTGCGCTCGACCGCCCAGCACTGGCGGCGGTCGCCTTCAGCGACGACGAGAAGCGCAGGACCCTCAACGGCATCGTGCACCCGCTGGTGGGGCGACGCCGCGAAGAACTCATCGCGGCCGCCCCCGCCGACGCGGTGATCGTCGAGGACATCCCGCTGCTGGTCGAGTCGCAGATGGCGCCGATGTTCCCGCTGGTGATCATCGTGCACGCCGACGAGGACGTGCGGGTGGCCCGGCTGATCGAACACCGCGGCTTCACCGAGGCCGACGCACGGGCCAGGATCGCCGCCCAGGCGACCGAGGAGCAGCGCCGCGCCGTTGCCGATGTGTGGCTGGACAACTCCGGCACCGCCGACGACCTCGTCGCGCGTGCGCGGGACCTGTGGCACAACCGGATCGTTCCGTTCGCGGCCAACGTCGACGCCGGACGCTGCGCGACGGCTCAGCCGCGGCTGGTGCCGGCCGATCCGACCTGGCCGGACCAGGCGGGCCGCATCCGGGCCCGGTTGGCCACCGCCTGCGGGCATCGCGCCGTGCGCGTCGACCACATCGGCTCGACGGCGGTGCCCGGCCTGGACGCCAAGGACGTCATCGACGTGCAGGTGACCGTCGCGTCGCTGGATGTCGCCGACGAGTTGCGCGACGCACTGTCGGCGGCGGGTTACCCGCGGATCGCGCCGATCTCCGCGGACACCCCGCATACCGAGGATGCGGCGTTGTGGCAGAAGCGGGTTCACGCGTCGGCGGATCCCGGCCGGCCGACCAATGTGCACCTTCGGGTCGACGGCTGGCCCAATCAGCGGTTCGCACTGATCTTCCGGGACTGGCTGCGGGCCGACGAATCGGCGCGCGAGGAGTACCTCGCGCTCAAACGCCGGGTGGTGGCCGCTGCGCCGGCCGGCAGCGCCGAGTACGCGGACGCCAAGGAGCCCTGGTTCGTCGACGCCTACCGGCGCGCCTGCGCCTGGGCCGACGACACGGGTTGGCGGCCTTAGCGTCGGGCACCATTTGCCGCTTCATCGCGCGGCTAAGCAATTCCCTGCGTAGCATCGCGGTGGGCGCTTGAGTCACCAGGTGGTACCGGATGCCGGCACATCGTGCCGCCGCAGCTGGGTTCCTTGGTTCCGACTCCGGGCGCCCGTCTGCGTTTCCGCACGAATTCGCTTGAAGGGGAAACTATTTTGCTGCAGTTCGCCACGCCGGAAGCGGCAGTCATGCTGACGTTGGAGACTGCTCGGCATCCGATGCACATCGCCTCCCTGCAGATCTTCGAGCCACCGGCCGACGCCGGACCCGGCTTCGTCGAGCAAATTTTCGCGAAGATGCGGGCCTGCACCGATGTGGCGACGGTCTTCACCGGTCACCCGCGGCAGACGCGCCGCGGCACCTCTGCGGTGCGGTGGTCCTACGACACCGAGATCGACCTCGACGACCACCTCGAGATGCTCTGGCTGCCCGCTCCCGGCGGGGAAGCGGAATTCTTCCGGGTGCTGTCCGGGCTGCACAGTGGCCTGCTCGATCGCACCCGGCCGCTGTGGAGGGCGACGGTCATCGGCGGTCTGGAGGGCGGACGGTTCGCCGTGTACACCAAGACCCACCACGCCCTGCTCGACGGTGTGTCCGGAATGCGCATGCTGCACCAGTCGCTGAGTACGGACCCCGAGGAGCGCGAAGTGCGGGCGTCCTGGACCAGGCAGCCCGCGAGCCCGGTGGCTCCGGCCGTGCGGCCCGCGCCCCGCAGCAGGGCGACCAGGGCGGCCGGCACCGCCAGGGCGGCGCGCCGGTCGGCGTCGGCGATCCGGGCGGCACTGCGGGAGCGCGAGTTGTTCCCGGTGTTCCGCGCGCCACGCACGATGTTCAACGCGCCCGCCGGCGGCGAGCGCAGCGTGGCGGTGCGATCGTGGCCGATGGCCCGGATCACCGACGTGGCGAAGGCGGTGGGCGTCAGCCCGAACGACGTGTCGGTCGCGATGATCTCCGGCGCGCTCCGCGATTACCTGACCGACTGCGACGCGCTGCCGGACACTCCGATGCTCGGCATGCTGCCCGTGAGCATGCGGACCGGGACGGAGGCCAACGAACGCAACATCTTCGGCAGCGCGGTGTGCAATCTCGGCACACACCTCGAGGATCCCGCGCAGCGACTGCGGATCATCAACCGCTCGATGGACTACAACAAGCGGTTCATCAGATCGCTGCCGCAGCAGGTCGCGATCCACCTGGCCGGTCTGATCTGCGCCCCGGTGGGAAGTGGCCGCATCCCGCCGGTGTTCAACGTGTCCATCTCCCAGGTTCCTGCGCCGCGGGAAGCGCTGTACCGCGGGGGAGCGCGACTCCTCGTGACGTACGCGCTCGCCCCGACGCTGAGCGGGCAGGCGCTGAACTTCGGCCTCATCAGCGACGGCGAGAACGTCACGTTCTCCGCGGTCGGCAACACCGCGTCGGTGCCCGGGCTCGCGCGTTTCCTCGACCTCTTCGAAACGGCTCTGAAAGATCTCGAACGCGCGGCCGGTCTGTGACCACGGAACCCGCTGGGGCCGCCCACCCAGCGGTCGCGGTCGAGGGAGTGGGCAAGTCGTTCGGTGACGTGACGGCCGTGCGGGACATCACCTTTCACATCGACCGCGGCGAGGTGGTGGGACTGCTCGGGCCGAACGGCGCCGGCAAATCCACCCTGGTGGACATCCTGTCCACCCTCACCGGACCCGATACCGGCCGCGCCCTTGTCGCGGGGTTCGATGTCGCCACCCGGGCTGCCGAGGTGCGCAAGAAGATCATGCTGACCGGTCAGCAGGTCGCGGTGGACACCATGCTCACCGGTCGGCAGAACCTGGTGATGTTCGCCCGTCTGCAGGGACTGCGCAAAGCCGCGGCACGGATTCGCGCCGACGAACTGCTCGCCGAGTTCGAGCTGACGGGGGCGGCGGACCGCAGGGTGTCGACCTATTCCGGTGGGATGCGGCGCCGCATCGACATCGCATGCGGACTGGTGGTCCGCCCCGATGTGGTGTTCCTCGACGAACCGACGACGGGGCTGGACCCGCGCAGCAGGCAGGGGGTCTGGAACATGGTGCGGCGGTTCAAGTCCGAAGGAATCACGACGCTGCTGACCACCCAGTACCTGGAGGAGGCCGACGCGCTGAGTGACCGCATCATCCTGATCGACCAGGGGGTGGTGATCGCCGAAGGCACGCCTCAGACGCTCAAGGGGCGCACGGGCGCTAGCTTCTGCGAGGTCGTGCCGCGAGACCCGGCCGACGTGGCGAGGGTCGCCGCGTTGATGCGGCCGCTGCTGCCGCCAGACCGCGGCGATGTGGCGGTCGCGGTGGCGGGGGACCGGGTGACCATGCCGGCGCCGGACGGAGCGACCACATTGCTTCGTGTACTCACCGAGCTGGCGGCATCCGGTGTCGACGTCGCCGACGTCGTCCTGCGCAGGCCCTCACTCGACGATGTCTTCCTCTCGCTGACAGGGAACGGGGCGGCCCCCGCCGTCGACGCGCTGTCGTGAGATCGATTGTCACGCGGCCTGATCCGTCGAGTCTGCAGCAGTGGTGGGTGCTCACCGTGCGCGTCGTCGCCCCCACGTTGCGCAACGGCGAACTGGCCATCGCGATCGCACTCTCCGCGGTGTTCACCGTCAGCTTCTACGTGCCCTTGCGAGAGGTGATGGGTGCGTTCGTGTCGGGACGTGGCGGGTATGCGCAGTACCTGATGCCGCTCATCGCCGTACAGGCGGTGTTCTTCGCGGCGATGTCGGCCGCCATCCGCTCGGCCACCGATGCCGTGCAGGGGGTCGAGCGACGCTTCCGCACCCTGCCGGTGTCGCCGTTCGTCCCGTTGGCGGCGCGCATGACCGCAAACGGGTATCGGTGCACGGTCGCCCTCGCCGTCGCCATCGGCTGTGGCTACGCCATCGGATTCCGCTTCTACGGCAACGGTTACAGCACTGCGGGCTTCTGCATGCTGGTGATCGCGATCGGCCTGAGCGTGTCTCTGGTCGGCGACGTGATCGGCGTGGCCGTCCGCAGGCCGGAGGCGACACCGCACCTGCTCCTGGTGCCGCAGTTAATACTCGGTTACCTGTCGGTGGGCATCCAGCCCGCCGAGCAGTTCCCCGGCTGGATCCAGCCGGTCGTCCGCCACCAGCCGGTCTCGGTGTTCGTCGAGGCGCTACGGGCACTGGCCGGGGACGCGGGTGGGTCGGGTCGGGCGGTGGCCGCCGCATGCGGCTGGGTGGTCGTCCTCTCGGTGGCCGCCGTCGTGTGGCACCGGAGGCTGACGGCGAGGAACCGACGATGAGGCGGGTCGCGGTCGAGACGTGGGTGCAGTGGCACCGGCTGCTGATCTCGTGGCGACACGACCCGCGCACCGTCATCGAGGCGCTGCTGTTGCCGGTGATGTTCCTGCTGGCAGTCGACCTCGTGTTCGGGCGGCCGGTGACCGCGGTCTCCGGCCACGATGCGCTCTACGGCACCGTGCCGATGACGGCTCTCGTCGGCGCGGTCTTCGGATCCTCCGCTGCCGGCATCGCGCTGATGCGGGAACGCGATGAGGGTCTGCTCGCGCGGATGTGGGTGTTGCCGATCAGCCGGTCCTCGGGCCTGTTGGCCCGTTTCGCCGCCGAGGCCGCACGCATCCTGTTGAGTGTGGCGGTGGTGCTGGTCGCCGGGGTCGCGCTGGGTTTCCGCTTCACACAAGGTATTTGGGTGCTGCCGCTGTACGTGTGCATACCGGTGTTGTTCGGACTCGGCTTCTCGGTGCTGGTCGTCACCGTGGCTGTGCGGCTGAGCAATGTCGTGGTCGCCGAGGCGACCGGACTCGGCATCGCACTTCTGGTGTTCTTCTCGACCGGGTTCGTCCCGCTCACGCAGTACCCGGCGTGGTTGCAACCGGTGGTTCAGTACCAGCCGATGAGTTGCGCCATCGATGCGATGAAGGGCCTCGCCCTCGGTGGCCCGGTGGCTACCCCTGTTTTGAGCGTGCTGGTGTGGTCGGTCGGTACGGCGGCGGTGTGCGCGGCGCCGATGGTCGCCGGCTACCGCAACGCGAGCACCCGGTGAGGTAGCTCCGTCAGGCGGCTTTCGCGATCTCGACGGCGATGTGGAGTTCGACGTGGCTGTCGTAGATCTCGATGGTGCCCGGGGGTGGTGGTGCGGTGGAGTGGTAGGTCCCGCCGGTGGGGGTTTTGAAGGTGGCGCCGTGGATGCGGTCGCGTTCGGTGGTGGTGACCTGCCAGCCGTCGGCTTCTTTGGTGTAGTTGCAGGCCGCGCATTCCCCGAGGCCGTTGAGTGCGCTGGTGGGTCCGCCGCTGTGGTGGGGGTGGGCGTGGTCGTGGTGGCGGATCGGGGCGTCGCAGTAGGGGGTGCGGCAGGTCTGGTCGCGTAGGTCGATGAACGTCGCGAGTGCTTTGGGGAAGCAGCGGGAGCGGGACTCCATCGCCACCAACGCATTACTTCGCGGGTGCCGGTAGAGTCGGCGCAGGGTGGCCTTGGACCGTTTGTCTCGCACGGCGGCGTTGACCAGGCCCCGGCCCACGGCGGCCGGGATGGGGCCGTAGCCCTGCAGATGGGCCGGTGTCTCGTCGCCGCCGAGCAGGGTCTGATCGGAGATCACCAGGTTGACCGCGACCGGCGCCGCGACGTCGGCAGGGGTGCCGGTGATGCGAGCGACGAGGGTGTCGGCCATCACCTGTCCGCGGGAGCGGTCGTCGAAGGTGGTGTCGGCGGCCCTCTTCAACGCGGCGTAGACGCCGACTCCCTGGGCGACGGGGAGCAGCGCGGTCACATAGGTCATGGTGTCGGGTGCGGGGCGGATGGTCACCGTACGCTCACCGACCGCTTTGGCGGCCCGGTCCACGACGGCCTGAGGGTCGAGGCGATAGGCGATCTTCTGGCCTCGGCGGTAATCCGCTTGTCGCCCCACCCGTGCAACTGCCGCATGTTCCCGCACAGTTCGGCGTCGAGGGTGCCGCGGTCGGCGATGCTCAGGCAGGCCGATTCCCGCACGATGAGGGTGGCCCGCCACTCCGAGAGCGCCCCGCACTCCAAAGCTGCCAAGGTGTACGGCATTTCGTGGACCAAGGCGCGGGCGAATCCGAGGTGGCGGCCACCGCGGTTGGGGGAGTCGCGGCGGGCCAGCGCGATCTCGGCGGCCAGTCCGCGGCCCCGCTTGGCGGCGGGCATTCCGGCGGCGGCCTCGGCGGCGCGACGCATCCGGTCCAGTTCGGCGGTGACCCGGGCCTGACCGGCCGCGGCTGCGGATTTCGCCGTCTCCAACTCCTCGAGGCGTGCCCGCAACCGCGCCTCACCGGCACCGGGAGGAATCGTCGCCAACTTTTCGAACATGTGTTCGAGTGTACGACGACCCTCTGACACGCCCCGGGCGCGACGTCCGGGCGACGGTCCTATCGGTCAGGCGGGCGGTTCGGCGGGCGGCGCGGGGGCGGCCGGGTCCGCCGGTGCGGGCAGCGCCTCAGCGGTCACCGGAGCCTGGCAGGACAGCGAGCCGAAGTCCGGGTCGTCGCGGTTGGGGATCAGTCGCGGGGCGACGAAGTCGTCCGCCTGGGCCACCACCTGGTCGTCGACCAGGATCTCGCAGTGCAGGTTCGCCGAGTACGGCCACTTGACCTGGACCTTCATCGTGGCGAGGCCGGAAGCGGGCAGCACGGTGTTGATGTCGACGACCCGACCGGGAACCATCGTCGGGTTCGCGGTCTGGGTCTGGTCGCCCTCGGCGGCGTAGGTGATCGTCGCCCCGCGGGACACCCCGTCGACACGGGCCCGGTAGATGATGTTGTGCAGCACCTCGGGACCCGGTGGGGTCTCCACCTGCGGTTGGCCGTCGGGATCGGCCGGCGCGAAAGCCGGGGTCAGCTGCGCGCCCGCGAACAGCGTGGCCGTCGCGGCGGCCACCACCCATCCGCGCTTCACGAAACTCATGAGCCGACCTTACTACCCGCGCCACGTCAGGGCCACGCCGTTGTCCGCCAGCCAGCTGTGCAGGTCATAGCCGTGCCGGGTCAGTCCCTCGACCGTGTCCAGCGCCGTCCGCACCGCCCTTTCAGCAACCTCGGGAGCGAGCAGGCCGTCACGGACCGCGGCCAGCAACTCGTCGACGTCCTGCACGTCGACTCCGCGGCCCGTGCGTACTGCCAAATCCAGGTAGTGGTCCTCGGATCGCCAGACGTCGGGCCCGGCGGTGAAGTGGCCGACGTCGAGATAGTGGTCCTGGTCGCGTTCGTGACCCGGGTTGAAGTGGAACACGGTGGCCCGCAGGTTCAGCGCGGGGAGCAGCCACGATTCGAGATAGTGGAACTGCTCGCGGCCGGGCGTCGGGCGCGCGAGGTACAGCCCCCACGGAGTGACCGTGTAGACGTCGACGGCCCGCACGATGCCCTTGGGGTCGGTGTTCGTGCGGGCGCGCAGGTCGAATGTCTCGGTTTTCGGCGGGTGGATGGCGTCAGGATAAGGCGTGCGGAGGGCCGCGGGGAATGAACTTGTCGTACCTCGCGCTTACCCTGGTGAACATGGCTTTCGCTACCGAACATCCCGTACTCGCGCACTCCGAGTACCGGCCTGTCGAGGCGATGGTGCGCACCGGTGACCGGTTCGAGGTGGTCAGCCCCTACGACCCCGCAGGTGACCAGCCGGCGGCCATCGAGGAACTCGAGCGCCGGGTCAGGGCGGGGGAACGCGACATCGTCCTGCTCGGCGCCACCGGCACCGGCAAGTCGGCCACCACCGCCTGGCTCATCGAGCGGCTGCAACGTCCCACGCTGGTGATGGCACCGAACAAGACACTGGCCGCTCAGCTGGCCAACGAGTTGCGGGAGATGTTGCCGCACAATTCGGTCGAGTACTTCGTGTCGTATTACGACTACTACCAGCCCGAGGCGTACATCGCGCAGACCGACACCTACATCGAGAAGGACAGCTCGATCAATGACGACGTCGAGCGGCTGCGGCACTCGGCCACGTCGAGCCTGCTGTCCCGGCGCGACGTCGTCGTGGTGGCTTCGGTGTCCTGCATCTACGGCCTGGGCACGCCGCAGTCCTACATGGACCGGTCGGTGGAACTGCAGGTCGGGCACGAGGTGCAGCGCGACGCACTGCTGCGCCTGCTCGTCGACGTGCAGTACACCCGCAACGACATGTCCTTCACCCGCGGCTCGTTCCGGGTCCGCGGCGACACCGTCGAGATCATCCCCTCCTACGAGGAGCTGGCGGTGCGCATCGAGTTCTTCGGCGACGAGATCGAGGCGCTCTACTACCTGCATCCGCTGACCGGTGACGTGGTCCGCAAGGTCGACTCGCTGCGCATCTTCCCGGCCACCCACTACGTCGCGGGGCCCGAGCGGATGGCCCAGGCCATCTCCAGCATCGAGAAGGAACTCGAGGAACGGCTGGCCGAACTGGAAGGCCAGGGCAAGCTGCTCGAGGCGCAGCGGCTGCGGATGCGGACGAACTACGACCTCGAGATGATGAAGCAGGTCGGGTTCTGCTCGGGCATCGAGAACTATTCGCGGCACATCGACGGTCGCGGACCGGGCACCGCACCCGCCACGCTGATCGACTACTTCCCCGAGGACTTCCTGCTCGTCATCGACGAGTCGCATGTCACCGTCCCGCAGATCGGCGGCATGTACGAGGGTGACATGTCCCGCAAGCGCAATCTCGTCGACTTCGGCTTCCGGTTACCCTCCGCCGTCGACAACCGCCCCCTGACGTGGGAGGAATTCGCCGACCGCATCGGCCAGACGGTGTACCTGTCGGCGACCCCCGGGCCCTACGAGATGAGTCAGACGGGCGGCGAGTTCGTCGAGCAGGTCATTCGTCCCACGGGGCTGGTCGATCCGCAGATCGTCGTCAAGCCGACCAAGGGCCAGATCGACGACCTGATCGGCGAGATCCGCAAGCGCACGGCGGCCGACGAGCGTGTGCTGGTCACGACGTTGACCAAGAAGATGGCCGAGGACCTCACCGATTACCTGCTGGAGACGGGCATCCGGGTGCGTTACCTGCACTCCGAGGTCGACACGTTGCGCCGCGTCGAACTGCTGCGGCAGCTGCGGCTGGGGGAGTACGACGTGCTCGTCGGTATCAACCTGCTGCGCGAAGGTCTCGACCTGCCTGAGGTCTCGCTGGTGTCGATCCTCGACGCCGACAAGGAAGGGTTCCTGCGCTCGGCGCGCAGCCTGATCCAGACCATCGGTCGCGCGGCGCGCAACGTGTCAGGTGAAGTGCACATGTACGCCGACAAGATCACCGACTCGATGCGAGAGGCCATCGACGAGACCGACCGCCGCCGGGCCAAGCAGGTCGCGTACAACGCGCAGCACGGGCTCGATCCAAAGCCGCTGCGTAAGAAGATCGCCGACATCCTCGACCAGGTGTACCGCGAGGCCGACGACACCGACGCGACCGTCGAGGTCGGCGGTTCGGGTCGCAACGCCTCTCGGGGCAGGCGCGCGCAGGGCGAGCCAGGCCGGGCGGTGAGCGCGGGGATCATCGAGGGCCGCGACACGTCCAACATGCCGCGGGCCGAATTGGCCGACCTGATCAAGGACCTGACCGCGCAGATGATGACCGCCGCACGGGATCTGCAGTTCGAGCTGGCCGCCCGGATCCGCGACGAGATCCACGATTTGAAGAAGGAACTGCGCGGCATGGACGCCGCGGGGCTGAAGTGACCGGCCGCGGGGCTTGACCTGAACAGCGGTTGAGCTCCTAGCGTGGCGGATGTGAATGACGTGAGCACCGTCCCGGCCGGCAGTTGGCGCTCGCTGCTCGGCCGCGAACGACTGGGAACCGCAACGCTTCTGGCGGGCGGCGTCGGGCTGTACGCGACGAACGAGTTCCTCACCATCAGCCTCTTGCCCAGCACCGTCGCCGACATCGGCGGCCAACGGTTCTACGCCTGGGTCGTCGCGGTGTACCTGGTGGGCTCGGTGGTCGCGGCCACCGCGGTCAACCCGTTGCTGTTGCGATTCGGCGCGCGGGCGTCATACCTGGTCACGCTGACCTCGTTCGCGGTGGGCACCGTCGGCTGCGCGTTGGCCCCCTCGATGGAACTGCTGCTCCTCGCCCGCACGCTGCAGGGTGCCGCGGGAGGCGTGCTGGCCGGACTCGGCTACGCGGTGATCAACGCCGCGCTGCCGAGTTGGCTGTGGACCAGGGCGTCGGCGCTGGTGTCGGCCATGTGGGGTGTCAGCGTGATCATCGGCCCGTCGATGGGTGGCCTGTTCGCCCAATTCGGGCTCTGGCGATGGGCATTCGGCTCACTGGCGATCCTGGCCGTGGCGATGATGGCCCTGGTACCGATCGCGCTGCCCGACACCGGTGGCGCGGCGCCGTCGGCGCGCACCGGGATCCCGCTGTGGTCGCTGCTGCTGCTCGGCGCGTCGGCGCTGGCCATCAGCGTCGCCGGCGTGCAGCACCACCCTGCGGCCACGGCCGGCATGCTCGCCGCAGGCGCTCTGCTGATCGCCGCGTTCCTGTTCGTCGACCGCCGCGCGAAGGCCTGGGTGCTGCCCCGCGCGGCGTTCAGACCCGGACCGCTCAAGTGGATGTACCTGACGATCGGCATCCTGATGGCCGCGACGATGGCCGACATGTACGTGCCGCTGTTCGGCCAGCGGCTGGCCGGCATGGCGCCGGTGATGGCGGGATTCCTGGGCGCGGTGCTGGCGATCGGCTGGACCACCTCGGAGATCATGAGTGCATCGGCGCACGGACGGCGCGCCGCCCGGCTGGTCGCCGTCGCGCCGTTGCTGATGACCGTCGGGCTGGCGGTGACGGCACTCACGATCGACGACGGCCCACGGTGGCCGGTGATCGCGGTATGGGCGGTCGGTCTGTTCGTCGCCGGTGTGGGTGTCGGAGTGGCGTGGCCGCATCTCTCCGCCTGGATCATGGGGGTCGACGACGACCCGGTCGAGAGCGGTGCCGCCGCAGCGGCCATCAACACCGTGCAACTGGTGTCGGGCGCCATCGGCGCAGGGCTGGCCGGCGTGGTGGTGAACATGGCCGACGGCGGCGATGTGGGCGCAGCCCGATGGCTGTTCGCCGTGTTCGCGGCCTTGGCGGCGATCGGTCTGCTCGCCTCTTACCGCGCGAGTCGCACCACCTAGTCGGGGTCGTCCTCGAGTTGGCGGATCGAGGTGACGCCGTCGATCGCGGCGAGCACGGTCGGCGCGTTGAGAATTCCGTTGCCGGACAGCGTCAACAGCACACCGGCACTGTGGGCGGGCGCTCCGAGGGGCTCGCCGCCGGTGTCCGAGGCGAGTTCGGAGAGCTGCCATCCCCGCCGGTCGCAGGCAGCGAGCACGTCGCGCATCACGCTGCGGCCCTCCGCATACGTCAGGTGCAGGCGAATCGATCCGCTCAACCGGGCGGCGAGGCGGCGTGTCAGCGGCATGAATCCGAGCACGATCATGAAGTGCATGGCCGTCACCGTGCAGGCGAGGAGCAGCAGGCCGGCGCCTGCGGCCATGCCGATCGCGGCCGACTCCCACACCGCGGCCGCGGTGGTCAGCCCGTGCACCGAGCCGCGACGGAAGATGATGATGCCTGCGCCGAGAAATCCGATGCCCGAGACGATCTGGGCTGCGACCCGCGACGGGTCCACCTCGACGGTGCCCGGCACCACGACGTCGAGGAACCCGTACTTGCTCACCAGCAGGATCAGCGCCGCGGCGGTCCCGACGATGGTCTGGGTGCGCAATCCCGCGCTCTTGCCCTGGATCTCGCGTTCGATGCCGATGAGCGCGGTCAGGGCGAATGCGACGAACAGTTCGACGATCTGCCGGGGCCCCTGCCCGGGACCGCCGAAGAACGGGTCACCGGCCGCCAGCCACGCCTCCATGCCGATCAAGTTAGCTGCACCCGCGGCCGGGCCCGGTGTGCCGCGCCGACCGCCGATCACGGTGATCGAAACCCTGGCGGAGGCGTTCACCTGCTGACATGGTGGAGAACATCGCGGGTGTGGCCGAGTGGCTAGGCACCGGCCTGCAAAGCCGTTCACACGGGTTCGAATCCCGTCACTCGCTCCGAATAAGTGCACGCGGCGTTACGTCGAAGCTGCGGGTCCCCAGTATTTCTCCGCGTTCCTCCGGCGAAGATCCGCGAGCGTTCTCGTGACCGACTCCACGTCCGAAATGTCGGAGAACAATCGTTCGATCAGTTCGAGGTTCGCACGCGCCCAGTCGACTTCCTCGGCGGCGGACAGGTAGCGGATGTCGTCGTCGCCCAGCACGTACTGCCTGATCAACGAGATTCCGAAGCCATCGCCGGGAAGACGGGTCGGCGACGCAGACAGCTCGAGCTGCCCTCGGTCGAGGACGATCAACCAGGTGAGATCTGGCCCCGAAACGGTCAGCGATGCGTTCGGCGCGTGCGTCCGTGAGTCGGTCAACCGGTACCGCGAATCCGCGTAGATGAACTCGAAGTGGCGAAGGAAGATCTCGAGCAGCTTCTTCATACCGCGACCGTGGCCGGGGTGAAGCGGACGGGCATCGACTTGATCCCGTTCATCAGCACCGAACGCACCCGCTCGACCGGTCCGGCCAATTCCAGGTCGGCCATCCGGGTGAGCACCTCGGGGAAGATCGCGGCGGCTTCCACCCGCGCGAGGTTGGCGCCCAGACAGAAATGCGTGCCGCCGCCACCGAAGGCCAGGTGCGTGTTCGGTGTCCGGCCGACGTCGAAGCGGTCCGGATCGTCGAAGTGGGCCTCGTCTCGGTTGGCGGACGGGTAGAACATCGCCACCCGTTCGCCCGCCCGGATCGGGATGCCGCCCAACGCGGTGTCGCAGGTCGCGGTCCGGGTGAATGCCGCGACCGGACTGGTGTAGCGCAGCATCTCCTCGATCGCCGACGGCAGCAGCGACGGGTCGTCCATCAGCCGGGCCCGCTGGTCGGGGTGCTCCAGCAGCGCGACAGTGCCTCCGGCGATCAGGTTCCGGGTGGTGTCGCCGCCCGCGTTGAGCAGTAGCAGGAAGAACATGTTGAACTCGAAGTCGGTCAGGCGCTCGCCGTCGACCTCGGCATGCAGCAGCGCACTGGCGATGTCGTCGGCAGGCTCGGCGCGCTTCCAGATCGCCAGGTCGTTGGCGTACTCGAAGACCTGCATCTGAGCCCGCTCAACGGCCGGGCTCATGTCCCCGGTGTTCATCTGTTCGGAGAGCGCATACAGCCGGCGGCCGTCCTGCAGCGGGATGCCGAGAAGTTCGGCGATGACGTACGACGGCAGCGCCCCGGCGACGTCCTCGACGAAGTCGCATTCACCACGCTCGATCACGTCGTCGACGATCTTCCGTGCCATGTCGGTGAGGTGGCTGCTCAGCCGGGCGACGTGACGTGGCGTGAATCCCTTGCTGACCAGCGCGCGCAGCGCCGTGTGCCGCGGCGGGTCCATGCTCACCATGATCAGTTCGAGCTGGTAGGCGTTCTCGGGACGGGGCACGTCGAAGAACACTCCGGTCGCCTGCGACGACCACGTCGTACTGTCCCGCGACACCGCGCGCACCTCGTCGTACCCGGTCAGCGCCCAGAAGCCGCTGTCGCCGTGCGGGTGCCAGGCCACCGGGGCGCGGCGGCGCAGCGCGGCGAAGGCCTCATATGGCGCGCCGCGTGCATAGGTCTCCGGATCGGTGAAATCCACACCGCCGATGGTGATGGCGTCCTCGGGCATGCGGAACCTCCCCCCGGCGTGGAAAAGCCACACCATTTCGAACGTTAGCGCCGACGCGAGCCGCCGTGGCGATATCGGCAGATCCGGCTCAGCGCACCGCGGGCAGCTTCAGCAAGAGCCGAGCACCACCCATCGGGCTGGTCTCCAGTGACGCTGTCCCGCCGTGTAACTCGGCCTGCTGCGCGACGAGCGCCAGGCCGAGCCCTGACCCCGACCGCGAGGCGGTGGACCCGCGGGAGAACCGTTCGAACACCAGCGTGCGTTCCTGCTCGGGCACGCCCGCGCCGTTGTCGTCGATGGCGATCTCCACGTTGCCGCCGGACTGTATTGCGCTCAACCGGATCTCGGTCGCCTTGCCGTGCTTGACAGCGTTGGCGATGGCGTTGTCGACCACGAGGCGGAGCCCGGCGGGCAGCCCGAGGATGTGCACGGGCGCCGACGGCACCAGCGACACGTCGAGGCCGGGGTAGCTGCGCACCGCGTCGTGGGCCGCCCGGTCGAGGAGTTCGGTGAGGTCGACGGGCACATGGTCCGCTGCGGTCATCAACTGACCCTGTGCCAGCCGCTCCAGGGCGGTCAGCGTGGACTCGATGCGGCTCTGGGTCCGGATGACGTCGCCGATGACCTCCGCCCGCTGATCGTCGGTCATGTTCAGCGTGGCGAGCACCTCGAGGTTGGTGCGCATCGCGGTCAGCGGTGTCCGCAGCTCGTGTGAGGCGACCGCAGCGAAGTCGCGCGCCGACTCCAGCGCCGCCTTGGTGCGCGCCTGCTCGTCGCCGATGCGCGCCAGCATGCCCTCGACCGCCTCGGCGATCTCGACGGCCTCCCACACGCCGCGCACCTGCACCTCGTCGGGATTCGACTGCGCATTGATGGCCCGAGCCTGCTCGGCGAGCAGCCGGAACGGGTTGATCATGATCAGCCACATCACCCAGACGACGACCACCGTCGCGGTGAGGACGCCGCCGCAGATGAGCAGCACCCGAAGGTGCAGCTGATCGATCCGCTTCTGCGTCTCGGCCAGCGGCGCGCCGAGGGCGATCGACGCCGGCCCCGCGGTGAAGGTGCGCACCCGGTACTCGACGCCGTCGATCGTGGTGTCGGCGTAGCCGTCCGGCAGCTGGGGCAGCACGGTCTCGCGGGGCACCGACAGCGTGACGCCGCTGATGCGGGCGGTCCGGATCAGGGTGCCGTTCGGGATCGTTCCCCCGGTGGGCAGCGGCTGCGGGTTGAGCAGCGTGCTGATGTCGCCCAGGCTGCTCACGGAGTCGAGCTGCCGGTCGAGCTGGCTGTACTGGTCGTTGGTGACGCCGACCCACACCCAAACCCCCAGGGTGATCACCAGCGCGACCACCGACACCGCGGCGACGATCACGATCGTGCGCAGGGACAACACCGGCATCGGCGATCGCAGCAGCCGGTAGATGCGGTCATCGACACGCATCAGCGACCCTGTCCGTCCACGTGGTCATCTTGCCTGACCGGGAGGCGGCGGTGAGCCGCGCCGCGCGGCGTCGGGCATGATGCCCCGGTGCAGTCCCCGCAACTGGCCGACATCGTCGACACCCTGGACGTCGCGCAGGTGGGTGAGGACGCGTTCCTCGCCACCCAGCTCGACAACGCCCACCACCACATCGTGGGTGGCCACATCGCCGGTCAGGCGCTGGTCGCCGCCGGAAGGACGGCGACCGGCCGGTTGCCGCACAGCTTCCACGTCTTCCTGCTGCGTGCGGGCGACGCCCGTTACCCGGTGGAGTTCGAGGTGAGCCGGCTGCGTGACGGCGGCACGCTGGCCACGCGGCGGCTGACGGGCCGCCAGGACGGCAAGGTGCTGCTCGAGGCACTCGCCTCCTTCACCACGCCGGTGGACAGCCTGGAGTATCACCAGCCGCTGCCCGAGGTGCCCGCGCCAGAGGATCTGACGCCGATCCAGGAGCAGCTGCGGCCATACGCCGAGGAGGTGAACGGCTACTGGGTGCGGCCGCAGCCGTTCGAGTTGCGCTACGCCGACCCGCCGCCGCGACTCGCGCTCGACCTCCCTGAGCCGTCGCCGCGGATCCGGATGTGGTGGCGACCGGCGGGCGACGCGCACATCCTGACCGGGGCCGACCCGCTGATCCACACCGCACTGCTCGTCTACGTCTCGGGCACCACCGTGCTCGAGACCACGATGACGATGCGGCGCACCACACAGACCAGTGTGTTCAACGCGCTGATCGACCACGCGATGTGGTTCCACCGGCCGCCCCGGCTGTCCGACTGGATCCTCTCCGACCAGGTCTCGCCGAGCGGTGTGGACGGCCGCGGGCTGGCCACGGCCACGATGTTCAACCGCGGCGGCGAACTGCTGTGCACCGTGACCCAGGAGGTCTACTTCGGTCGCGGCTGAGCCAGCAGGCCGGCGGCCACCCGCAGGTCGGCGGTCAGGCCTTCGAACGCCTTCTCGCGGTCCTCGGGCGGGCCGCGCAGCACCGATGACGGGTGCACGGTGGCGACGACCTGCGGGTCGACGTCCAGGTGGGTGGTCGACGGCGGCAGGCGCAGCACCTCGCCGCGATGGGTCGTGACGCGGAAATCGTTGCCCATCAACGCTTTCGCGGCGGTGGCGCCGAGCAGCACCACCACGTCGGGCTCGACGGCGTCCAGTTCGGTGATCAGCCACGGGCGGCAGGCCACCACCTCGGTGCGGCTCGGCGTCTTGTGGATCCGGCGCGTGCCCCGCTCGGGCAGCGTGAACTTGAAGTGCTTGACGGCGTTGGTCACATAGACGGCGTCGCGGTCGATTCCGGCGGCGACGAGCGCCCGGTCGAGCAGCTTGCCTGCCGGACCCACGAACGGCGCACCCGCCCGGTCCTCCTGGTCGCCGGGTTGTTCGCCGACCAGCATCATCGTCGCCGCTGTGCTGCCCGCCCCGAAGACGGTCCGGGTGGCGTCGAGGTACAGGTCGCAGCCCTTGCAGCCCTGGGCCGCGTCGGCGAGCACCGCGAGATCGGCGGTGGCGGGAACGAATTCCTGAGCGCCGGGTGGACGAGCGGCCATGTCGGCAGGACTACCCGCCTGTACGGAGTTCTATCGGGCTACCGGGTCGACTTGGTCACCTGGGCGAAGCTGAACTGCCAGCGCTCGACGACGTGGAAACCCATCCGCTCGGGCACCCGGTAGGCCGGCGCCCCGCCCAGCCGCGGCCCGGGGTCCAGCGCAGCCCCCGACTCGCGGTCGGGCACCGTCTCGTCGCGCTCGGAGACCGTCCACAGCACGGTGCACTCGCGGACGCGGTCAGCGACGCCCCGGATGCCGAGGTGGGTGTCCCACAACCAGCCCCGTTCTGCGGCGCGCCGGCCTCGCCCGGGATCGACCAGCTGTGCATAGGCCGCCGGACGTGCGGCGGTCAGCGGCCGGATCGGGCCGGGCAGCCAGTCGGTGGTGTTGTCCAGCACCAGGCAGTCGCCCGGCCGCGCATGGGCGGAGACGACGTCGGCGACCTGGCTGAAGTCCATGCCCTCCTTGGCGTACGGCCCGCGCTGGACGAACACGTAGTTCGGTGTGGCGGCCACCGCGAACACCGCCAGCCACGCGGTGATCCGCTCGCGGCTGCGGCCGACGGTGGTGACACACACGCCGAGGAGCAGCGCCATCGCCGGTGCGGTGAAGGTCAGGTAGCGCGGATAGTAGATCGGTCCGGCCAGCGCCGAATAGGCCACCAAGACCGCGGTCGGGAGCGCGATCCACGCGGCGGCCAGGAGGGCCAGCCGCCGGTCGCCGTCGGTCATCAGCCGGACCCGCCGCAGCACCACCGGAGCCGCGAGGGTGAGGCCGGCGAGGACCGCGAACGGCACGCTGTGGTCGAAGTACTGCTCCTCGGCGATCTCGACCACGGTGTCGGTGCTCAGGGGAGCGATCCACCGCACCTGGATGATCTGCGTGCGGCAGTAGATGAGGAACGGTGTCACCGCCAGCACCGCCGCAGCGGTGGCCGCCAGCCAGCCGAGCACCGCGGCGCGCCGGGGAGCGAGCACGGCCAGCAGAACCGCATGCACCAGCGCGAGCAGCACCAGGAAGACGTTCAACACCGTGCACAGGATCAGCGCGCAGGAGTAGACCGCCCACCACGAGCGGCGCCTTCGGCGGACGGCGGCGACGAGCAGCACGCTCACCCACACCGCGGCCAGCGCCGAAAGGGCGTAGGACCGGCCCTCGATCCCCGCCCACGTGACGCGCGGCAGGATCGCGAAACAGATCCCCGCGCAGACCGCCGCCGTCCGGCCGGAGAACTGCCTGGCGAACACCACCACGCCCGCCGCCGCACCCGCCGCGGCCAGGCAGCTCGAGAACCGGATCCAGAACTCGGTCGCCGGGAACACGGCGAACCACCCGTGCATGAGCAGGTAGTAGAGGCCGTGCACCGCGTCGATGTTGTGCAGCAGCCGCCACAGATCCGCCACCGGCCGCGTCGCGGCAGAAATCGTCGCCGCCTCGTCGAACCACAGCGACGGCCGGGCGGCGCCGGCAGCGCTCACCACGCCGGTGAACAGCGCCACCGCCAGGGGGTCGAACCGACCGGCTCGCAGTGCTCGACGGGCGTCCTCACGACGCTCCGGTTTCAGTGACAGATCCACGCGCTCGACTCGTTACCCTCTCGACGACCGGCAAAACCGTAACCCGGCGGGTTCCCGTTCGCCCGTCCGTCCTCTTCCGGTGCGTCGCCCGCAGCGGCGGCTGCTGGGGATCACCGCCGAAAGTGCCCACCGGCCGCGACGCCCCAGTAAGGTCCTGCTTGTCTTTGCTGGGGATTCGGGGCGACAGGAGTGGGGCACCGCGCGATGCCGTTCCAGGATTTCCGGGAGTTCCTCGATGCGCTGAGGTCCCGAGGCGAGCTCATCGACGTCACCCGGCCCGTCGCGCTCGAACTCGAGGTGGCCAAGGCGATGCGCAAGAGCGCGTCGGTCAGCGGCCCGGCCGTCGTGTTCCGGGACAACGGAACCCGATTCCCGTTGGTCGGCGGGGTGTACAACTCGCGAGCCAAGGCGCTGATCGCGTACGGCTGCGACGAGGACGGTGTGATGGCGCACATCCTCGCGGGACTGGGCCGGCGGATCCCGCCGGTGGTCGTCGAGGACGCCCCCGTGCACGAGAACGTGATCCTGGGCGATGACATCGACCTGACGACGTTGCCGGTGCCCCGCTACAGCCCCGACGACGGCGGGCCCTACATCACGCCGGGCATCGTGGTGAGCCGCGACCCCGAAACAGGTGTGCCGGACATCGGGCACTACCGGTTCGAGGTCATCGACTCCCGCACGCTGTCGTTCCTGGCGATGCCCAACCACCGCTTCGGCAAGCATCTCGCCAAGGCGCTCGCCCGTGGCGACAAGACCTTTCGCGCCGCGCTGGTGATCGGCGTCGATCCGATGCTCGCCTACACCGGCCCCATCCAGGTGCCCGAGAACACGAATGACTTCGAGGTGGCGGGCGGACTGCGCGGCGCGCCCGTCGAACTGGTGCGCTGCCGCACCATCGATCTGGAGGTGCCCGCGCGCGCCGAGTTCGTCATCGAGTTCGAGGTGGACTTCACCGAGACGGTGTTCGAGGGTCCGCTGGGGGAGTACACCGGGTACTACACGCCGGGTTCGATGAAGCCGATCGCCCGGCCGCTGGCTCTGACCCACCGGAACGACCCCTACTTCCAGGCGCTGCTCACCGGCAAACCGACCACCGAGAACCACGTGCTCAAACAATTGGCGTTCGAGGCGTCGTTCCTCAAGTCGATGCAGGCGACGTTCCCGACGATCGAACGGGTGGCGATCCCGCCGTCGGGAGGAGTGAACTTCCGGGTGGTGATGGCGATGCGTCCGCGGTTCACCGGTGAGGCGCGCAACGCCATCCTCACCGCAATGGGCTCCAACGTCCGGCCCAAGACGGTGATCGTCGTCGACCCCGACATCGACGTCCAGGATTCGGGTGAGGTCGAGTGGGCCATCGCGTTCCGTTCCCAGCCGGCCCGTGACGTGATCATCGTCGACGGGCTACCCGGAGGGCCTCTTGATCCGACGCTCGACGAATCTCTGGAGCCCGATCGCCGCACCGGATCCGCACTCGGTATCGACGCGACCTACCCGTACGGCACGGTGGTGAAGATCGCCGGCGACGCCTGCGGTCCCTCCCTCGCCGAGCACGGCGCCGAATTCGTCGGCCACTTCACAGAAGTGGCCGACGTCCCGGGATGGCGCGATTACGACTTCCCGGAATTGGCGCCCTGATCACCCCGCGGAGACGAAAGGCCTCTCGATGCCCGAGATCCATCACGAGATCAAGATCGGCGCGACACCCGAGCGCGTGTTCGAGGCGTTGACCACCCGCGACGGTGTGGCCGGGTGGCACACCCCGGCGGCCGAGGGCACCGGCGAGGTGGGTGGCGAATGGGTGTTCCGGTTCGCGGATCATCCCGAATTCGGCTGGGAGATCGTGCGTTCCGACTCGCCACGCCTGGTCGAGTGGCGATGTACCCGCGGTCCCGGCGACTCGGTGGGGACCACTGCCACGTTCACGCTGACCGGAACCGATGACGGCCGCACGCTCGTCGAGCACGTCCACGCCGGCTGGCCCGGTACCCATGGCAACTTCCGCAAGTGCAACACGACATGGGGCGTGCTGCTGCACCACCTGCGGGAATATGTCGAAACCGGCGACGCCGCACCGGCATTCGAGTAAGGAACGCGTCATGCCCCAGCAGAGCCTGAGCGAGTTCGTCGACGAGATGGAGAAGGCGGGGATGCTGGTCCGCATCACCGACGAGAAGCGGGTGGACGAGCTGCCCGCGGTGATGGAGGCCAACCCGCTGACCGCGGTGCTGGTCGAGCACGTCACGGACTGCGAATTCCAGTTCCTGGCCAACGCGTACTCGAATCAGGACCAGACGGCGTGGGCGCTGGGCTGCGAGAAGAGTGAGACCGGCCGGCGGATGGTCGAGCTCGGCAAGGGCCGGATCAAGCCCGAGGTCGTCGACACCGCACCGTGCAAGGAGGTCATCCTCACCGGCGACGACGTCGACCTGACCCGGCTTCCGCTGTTCCTCCACCACGATCGTGACGGCCACGCCTACACGAACGACAACCTGGTGGTGAGCAAGCACCCGGACACCGGTGTCTACGACTGGGGCATCTACCGCAGCATGTTCCGGACCAGGACCGAGAAGATGTTCGACATGACGTGCACGTCGCACCGGGCCCGGCTGAATGCTCAAGCGGCACAGGCCAAGGGGCACAACCTCGAACTCGCGATCGTCCTGGGCGGGCCGCTGGTGGACAAGGTGGCCGCACTGACGGGCGTGCCACCGGGTACCGACGACTTCGAGGTGCTCGGCAGCTTCTACGGTCATCCCGCGAAGCTGGTGCAGTGCGAGACCATCGACCTCCTGGTGCCGGCCAACGCGGAGATCGTGCTCGAGTGCGAGCTGATGGCAACGGAGGGGCTGACGCACGACGAGGGCCCCTACGGCGAGTTCACCGGCATGTACGGCGGCGGGATCAAGGCGAACTACCGCGCAGTGGTCAAGGCGATGACATTCCGCAGCGGTGGCATCTTCCAGCACGCCACGATCGGCGGAAAACACCCCTGGTACACCGACAACATGTTGCAGCTGCCGATGATCGAGTCCGACCTGTACGGCGGCCTGGCAATGGCGGGAATCGACGTGAAGGAGGTCCGCGCGCCACTGGGTGGGCTGTCGAACATCGTGTACGCGAAGATCAGGCCGCGCGGTGCCGGCGACTCGAAGCAGGCGCTCGGGGTGATGCTGACGTGCTCGAAGCAGGGGCTCCCGAAGATCGCGATGGTGTTCGACGAGGACGTCGACATCTGGGACGACAATGCCGTGCAGTTCGCGATGGCGTTCCGGTTCATGCCGCACCTCGACACGGTGACCATCCCGAACGGCAACACGATGACGGTCGACCCGATGATCGCCGAGGACGCGGCGCCCGGCACCGCGTCGAAGATCGGGCTGGACTGCACCATCCCGATCAGTCCGAAATTCGTGCGCTCGCATTTCGACCGGAGCACAGTGTTCGAACTCGGTGATCCGCCACCGGACGTGGTGGTGATGTCCGAGGAGGACCTGACCGCCGACATGGGCGACTTCATCCGCGCGGCGCCGCGGACCTGGAAGGAGATCCTGCAGCAGTACAACGGCCAGCCCTACAGGGTGGTCTACGGGGCGTTCAGCAATCTGCGGCCGCAATTGGGCCGCTGTGATGACGAACCGTGGTATCGCTACACGTTCTCCGACACCGACTTTGCCGTCGACGTCGGGGAGGCGCCGTCGTCGAATTTCGATCCCCGCCACCGGGAGACATGAAACTCGTTGTGATGACCTGGATCACGTCGGTTGCCAGATGCGAGTTCGCCGCGGGGGCAGGGCAGTGGGTCGCGTTGGTCACCGTGCGGCGCGGTGCGCAACGCCGGGTGACTAACATCAGTGCCGGTAGAACGGCTGTCGCCGGGACCGGACGCCATTGCCGGGTGTCGTGAATCGCACCGATTCCACGGCGGCGCGGGTTACTGTCTCGGGTGGCGGCGATGCAACTGACACTTGGAGGACATGGATGAGCGCCTATCAGACCGTGGTGGTCGGCACCGACGGTTCGGATTCCTCGTTGCGCGCGGTGGACCGCGCCGGCCAGATCGCCGCCGGGTCGGGTGCGAAGCTGATCGTGTCGACGGCGTACTTCCCGCAGAGCGAAGACCAGCGGGCCGCTGACGTGCTCAAGGACGAGGGCTACAAGATGTCGGGCAACGCCCCCATCTACGCCATCCTGCGTGAGGCGCGCGACCGTGCGAAGGCCGCAGGCGCCGAGAACATCGAGGAGAAGGCCATCGTCGGCGCCCCCGTCGACGCCCTCGTCGAACTCGCCGAAGAAGTCAACGCCGACCTGCTCGTCGTCGGCAACGTCGGTCTGAGCACCATCGCGGGCCGGCTCCTCGGATCGGTGCCCGCCAACGTCGCGCGCCGGTCGAAGACCGACGTGCTGATTGTGCACACCACCCCCTAGGGGCCGCCTCCCCGTGTGACAATCGGGCTGTCGAGGAGGTCAACGATGACGTCTACGGTCCGCCCGATCGGCCTTTCTCCGCGGGAGAACGGCGCTCCGCCACCTGAGGTGCCGCTGCGCGACATCGACCTCGGGTCGCTCGACTTCTGGTCGTGGGACGACGATCGCCGTGACGGCGCGTTCGCCACCCTGCGGCGCGAGTCGCCGATCAGCTTCTTCGAGGTGCCGGAGTTCCCGGGCTTCCCGACCGGCGCCGGGCACTGGGCGCTGACGTCGCACGCCGACGTGCACTTCGCCAGCCGCCATCCCGACCTCTTCAGCTCCAGCCCTACGAGCACCTCACTGGGCGACCAGGCGCCGGAGATCTCCGAGTTCTTCGGCTCGATGATCACGCTGGACGATCCGCGCCATCAGCGCCTGCGCTCGATCGTCAACCGGGCGTTCACGCCCAAGATGCTGGCGAGGATCGAGGCCAGCGTCGCGGACCGGGCCCGCCGCCTGATCGACGACATGATCGCCGCACATCCCGACGGCAGCGCCGACTTCGTCGCCGAGGTGGCCGCGCCCCTGCCGCTGCAGATCATCTGCGACATGATGGGGATCCCGGACGAGGACGAGGAGAAGGTCTTCCACTGGACGTCGGTGATCATGGGGATCGGCGACGACGAGGCGTCCGGCGACTTCGACGAGATCGTCTCGGTGGCCACCGAACTGGCCGGCTACGGCATGCAGCTAGCCGAGGACCGGCGGTCCCGGCCCGCCGACGACCTGACGACCAACCTCGTGCTGGCCGAGGTCAACGGCGAGCGGTTGTCCTCGACGGAGATCGCCTCGTTCTTCATCCTGCTGTGCGCGGCAGGCAACGAGACCACGCGCAACGCGATCAGTCACGGCATGGTGGCCCTCACCCGGTATCCGGATCAGCGCCGCACCTGGTGGTCGGACTTCGACACCGTCGCACCCACCGCGGTCGAGGAGATCGTGCGCTGGGGTTCACCGATCATGTACATGCGCCGCAACCTGACCCGCGACGTCGAGTTGAGCGGCGTGCAGATGAAGGCCGGCGACAAGGTGTCCATGTGGTACTGCTCGGCCAACCGTGACGAACAGGTCTTCGACAACCCCTGGTACTTCGACGTCACCCGTTCGCCGAACGCGCACATCGGCTACGGCGCGGGCGGCGCCCACTTCTGCCTCGGCGCGAACCTCGCGCGCCGCGAGGTCCGGATGCTGTTCGGCGAGCTGCACCGCCAGGTGCCCGACATCGTCGCCACGGGAGAACCGGCGATCCTGAGGTCGGCGTTCGTGCACGGCATCAAGCGGCTGCCGGTGGCCTGGACCCCGCCCGCCTGACGCGCCCTACCAGCCCATCGAACCGGGAACGCCCTTGAACGGGCCGGCCACCCGGCTGGTGATCCAGCCGCCGTAGAAGCCGCCCGGCTGCGGGGACACCTCTTCGCCGTCGACGGTGCAGCGGTCCATCTGCGCCGCCATCACCGCGACCGCGCCGGCGAGTGGACGGAAACCCGCGGTCGGTTCGGGATAGGTCCAGGCCGCCCGCGGCGCCACCTGGTCGCCGCCGAGCACGTCGTAGTAGCGGGCGTGGCCCTTCCACTCGCACCACGACGCGCCGTCGGCGGCCCGCAGCGCGCCGGGACGGAAGTCGTCGATGGGCAGGTAGTAGGTGGGCGGGTGGCTGGTCTCCAGCACCCGCCAGCCGCGGTTGGTGGACGCGACGGTCTCGCCGCCCAGCTCGACGGTGATCCGGCCCGGGAACTCCTCGAGCCGCGGCGGCCGCGGATAGTCCCACACCGACTCCTGGCCGGGCAGCGGCCTGTCCGGGGTCGGCCTACCAGCCACGTTCGCGCCATTCTCCGAGGTGCGGCCGCTCGGTGCCGAGCACCGTGTCGTCGCCGTGGCCGGGGTACACCGTGGTGGTGTCGGGGTAGACGTCGAAGACCCGGCTGGTGACGTCGCCGAGCAACTGCTCGAAGTCGCCGGGCTGCCACGTCTTGCCGACGCCGCCGGGGAACAGGCAGTCTCCGGTGAACAGCTGCACGCTGTCGCCGGCGGCGGGCCCGCTCAGCGCCAGCGCCACCGAGCCCGGCGTGTGTCCGCGCAGGTGGATCACGTCGAAGGTGAGGTCACCGATCTCGATGGTGTCGCCACCGTCGATGAACCGGTCGGGCCGCACCGGCAGCGGTTCGGCGTCCAGCCGGTGGGCCGCGGTGGGCGCGCCGGTGATGTCGACGAGGTCGGACAGCGCCTGCCAGTGGTCGAAGTGCTGGTGGCTGGTGACGATCAGCGACAGGTTCGGCGCCTGCATCTCCACCAGTTCGGTCAGCAGGTCGGCATCGTTGGCGGCGTCGATGAGTAACGACTCGCCGGTGCGGGAACACGTGATGAGGTAGCTGTTGTTGTCCATCGGGCCCACCGACATCTTGATGATCGTGGCGCCAGGCAGCGTGCGCTTGGCGGCGGTCTGGGGTTCCACGTGACCGGTGTAGTCGTCGTCGATGGCAGTCATGTCCGCAACGGTATCCGACCACCGGCCGCCGTCCGGGCGGGTTGTCGGACCGGGCACATAGCATGGGCATGAGCTGTGTCATGCGGGTCCGCGACACAGACGGAATGGGAGAGATATCAGTTGGCTGACCGCCTGATCGTCAAGGGTGCTCGCGAGCACAACCTGCGCAGTGTGGACCTTGACCTGCCGCGCGACGCCCTCATCGTCTTCACCGGGCTGTCGGGCTCGGGCAAGTCGTCGCTGGCGTTCGACACCATCTTCGCCGAGGGCCAGCGCCGGTACGTCGAGTCGCTGTCGGCCTACGCGCGCCAGTTCCTCGGGCAGATGGACAAGCCGGACGTCGACTTCATCGAGGGCCTGTCTCCCGCGGTGTCGATCGACCAGAAGTCCACCAACCGCAACCCGCGGTCGACCGTGGGCACCATCACCGAGGTGTACGACTACCTGCGGCTGCTCTATGCCCGGGCAGGCACCCCGCACTGCCCGGTCTGCGGCGAGCGCATCGCCCGCCAGACGCCCCAGCAGATCGTCGACCAGGTGCTCGCGATGGACGAGGGACTGCGGTTCCAGGTGCTGGCCCCCGTGGTGCGCACCCGCAAGGGCGAGTTCGTCGACCTGTTCGACAAGCTCAACACGCAGGGCTACAGCAGGGTCCGGGTCGACGGCGTGGTGTATCCGCTGACCGACCCGCCGAAGCTGAAGAAGCAGGAGAAGCACGACATCGAGGTGGTGGTCGACCGCCTCACCGTCAAGGCCACCGCCAAGCAGCGGCTCACCGACTCGGTGGAGACGGCGCTCGGCCTCGCCGACGGCATCCTGGTGCTGGAGTTCGTCGACCGCGACGACGACCACCCGCACCGCGAGCAGCGCTTCTCGGAGAAGCTCGCCTGCCCGAACGGACATCCGCTCGCCGTCGACGACCTGGAGCCGCGGTCGTTCTCCTTCAACTCTCCCTACGGCGCCTGCCCGGAGTGCACCGGTCTCGGCATCCGCAAGGAGGTCGACCCCGACCTGGTCATCCCCGACCCGGACATGACCCTTGCCGAGGGCGCGATCGCACCGTGGTCGATGGGGCAGACGGCCGAGTACTTCACCCGGATGCTGGCCGGTCTCGGCGAGTCGATGGGCTTCGACGTCGACACCCCGTGGAAGAAGCTGCCCGCCAAGGCGCGCCGAGCGATCCTCGAGGGCTGCGACGAGCAGGTGCACGTCCGCTACCGCAACCGGTATGGCCGCACCCGGTCGTACTACGCGGACTTCGAAGGCGTGATGGCGTTCCTGCAGCGCCGGATGGAACAGACCGACTCGGAGCAGATGAAGGAGCGCTACGAGGGATTCATGCGCGACGTGCCGTGTCCGGTCTGCGAGGGCACCCGGCTGAAGCCGGAGATCCTGGCCGTCACCATGGCCGCCGGCGACCACGGCGCGAAGTCGATCGCCGAGGTGGCCGAGCTGTCGATCGGCGATTGCGCCGACTTCCTGAACGCGCTCACCCTCGGGCATCGCGAGCAGGCCATCGCGGGGCAGGTGCTCAAGGAGATCCAGTCGCGGCTGGGCTTCCTGCTCGACGTCGGCCTGGACTACCTGTCGCTGTCACGGGCGGCGGCCACCCTGTCCGGCGGTGAGGCGCAGCGGATCCGGCTGGCCACCCAGATCGGGTCGGGCCTCGTCGGCGTGCTCTACGTGCTGGACGAGCCGTCCATCGGACTGCACCAGCGGGACAACCGCAGGCTGATCGACACGCTGCTGCGGCTCAAGAGCCTCGGCAACACGCTCATCGTCGTCGAGCACGACCTCGACACCATCGCGCACGCCGACTGGGTGGTCGACATCGGCCCGGCCGCGGGTGAGCACGGCGGCCGGATCGTGCACAGCGGCTCCTACGCCGACCTTCTGAACAATCCCGAATCGCTCACCGGTGCCTACCTGTCGGGCAAGGAGAGCATCGAGGTCCCGGCGCTGCGGCGGCCCATCGACAGGAAGCGGCAGCTCACCGTCGTCGGCGCCCGCGAGCACAACCTGCAAGACATCGACGTCGCATTCCCGCTGGGCGTGCTCACCTCGGTCACCGGTGTCTCGGGGTCAGGGAAGTCCACGCTCGTCAACGACATCCTCGCCTCGGTGCTGGCCAACAAGCTCAACGGGGCCCGGCAGGTGCCGGGCCGCCACACCCGGATCAACGGCGTCGACCAGCTCGACAAGCTGGTGCGGGTCGACCAGTCGCCGATCGGACGGACTCCGCGGTCCAACCCGGCCACCTACACCGGCGTGTTCGACAAGATCCGCACCCTGTTCGCGGCCACCACCGAGGCCAAGGTCCGTGGCTACCAGCCGGGCCGGTTCTCCTTCAACGTCAAGGGCGGCCGCTGCGAGGCGTGTTCGGGCGACGGCACGATCAAGATCGAGATGAACTTCCTGCCCGACGTCTACGTGCCGTGCGAGGTGTGCCACGGCGCCCGGTACAACCGGGAGACCCTCGAGGTGCACTACAAGGGCAAGACCGTGTCCGAGGTGCTCGACATGTCCATCGAGGACGCCTCGGAGTTCTTCGAACCGATCAGCTCGATCCACCGGTACCTCAAGACCCTGGTGGACGTCGGCCTCGGCTATGTGCGGCTCGGGCAGCCCGCGCCGACCCTCTCCGGTGGTGAGGCGCAGCGCGTCAAGCTGGCCGCCGAACTGCAGAAGCGGTCCACCGGGCGCACGGTGTACATCCTCGACGAGCCGACCACCGGGCTGCACTTCGAAGACATCCGCAAACTGCTCAAGGTCATCAACGGCCTCGTCGACAAGGGCAATTCGGTGATCGTCATCGAACACAACCTCGATGTCATCAAGACGTCGGACTGGATCATCGACATGGGTCCCGAAGGCGGCGCGGGCGGCGGCACCGTCGTGGCGCAGGGAACGCCCGAGGAGGTCGCGGTGAACCGCGACAGCTACACCGGCCACTTCCTCGCCGAGATGCTCGACCTGCCCGCCCCGACGCGTAAGCGGCGCAAGGTGAGTGCCTGACCGCCGTCAGGCGGGCGTGGTCTCGTAGGCGTCCAGGTCGAATTGCCGGGTCTGGCGCCGGAACCGGAAGGTGAAGTCCGGCCACAGCGTGGTGTTGTTGCCGTGCGCGTCGAGGTACCAGCTCGCGCACTTGCCGTTCATCCACACCGATCCCGCCAGCGCCTTCTGCAGCCGGTCGTTGTAGGTGTCCAGCGCGTGCTGCTTGACCTCGACGGTCCGCAGGCCGCGCCGGCGCATGGTGGTGACGGCGTCGACGACGTAGTTGATCTGCGACTCGATCATGTAGACCATCGAGCTGTGGCCCAGGCCGGTGTTCGGACCGACCAGCACGAACATGTTCGGGTATCCGGCGATCGTGGTGCCTTTGTAGGCGCGCATCCCCTTGTCGGCGAATTTCTGCGTCAGGCTCGCACCGTCGGCGCCGCAGACGGTGTCGAACATCGGTGAATCGGTGACGTGGAAGCCGGTGGCGACCACCAGGGCGTCGACTTCGCGCGACGTGCCGTCGGCGGTGACGATCCGGCGGCCGTCGATCTGCTCGATGCCGTCGGTGATCAGGTCGACGTGGTCGCGGTCGAGTGCGGGATACCAGTCGTTGGAGATGAGCATGCGCTTGCAGCCGATCCGGAAGTTCGGCGTCACCCTGCGCCGCAGCTCGGGATCCTTGATCTCGCTGCGGATCTTGGACCGCGAGATCAGCTCGAAACCCTTCATCAGGTTCGGGTTCTTGGCCAGCCCGACCACCTGCGTCTCCCGGCCTGCGTAGATCCCCGCGCGAGCCAGCCGCAGGAAGCCCGGCACGTTGCGGAACGCCCACCGCTCGGGTGCGGTGAAGGCGCGGTCGAAGCGGGGCAGCAGCCACGGCGCCGTGCGCTGGTAGACGTCGAGGTGGGTCACCCGGTCGACGATCGCAGGCACGATCTGGATGGCCGACGCGCCGGTGCCGATGACCGCGACGCGTTTGCCGGCGAGATCGGTGTCGTGATCCCACTGGGCGGAGTGGAACAGGTCGCCACCCGCCTCTGCGAAGGACTCGATGCCCGGAATGGCGGGCAGCGACGGCTCGGCGAGCGAGCCGAATCCCGCGATCAGGATGTCGGCGGTGTAGGCGCCCCTGGCGGTCGCCAGTTCCCAGTGCTTTCTCTCGGCGTTCCACGCCGTCCGGCGCACCTCGCATCCGAAGACGTGCCGGTCGAGCACGTTCGCGCGCTGCGCCACGCCGCGCAGGTAGCCCTCGATCTCCGGCTGGGTGGAGAACGACCGCGTCCAGTCCGGGTTGAGGGCGAATGAGTACGAGTACAGATGTGACGGGACATCGCATGCAGCGCCCGGATACGTGTTGTCCCTCCAGGTTCCGCCGACATCGTCGCCGCGCTCGAACACCAGGAAGTCGCGGTGGCCGGCCTCGTCGAGGCGGATCGCCGCGCCGAGTCCGGAGAAGCCGCTGCCGATGATGGCGATCGCCACATGGGTCACGTCGAGACCTCCTCGTCCACGAGACGGTAGGTTACCGGTCGGTAGTACGAGTGGACGGGACTTCGCTCCGACTGGCTTTCATGAGTGGCGACGGGAAGCGCGGGCTGATCCGGACGCCGGCCAGCCACTCGGTCAGTTCGGCGGCCCGGCGCTCGAGGGCGAGGCGGCCGTCCCGGGCGAGGTCGTCGAGCAGATGCAACACCACCCGGCCGTCGGAATCCTGGCCCCACCCGCCGACGATGCGACCGTCCCACCATGCGGTGGGGCCGGCGTTGCCGTTGCTGTCGAAGACGTGGGGCCGGTGTTCGCCGAGATACCAGGAGCGGTCGAACCACCCCATCGGGGTGACGTCGAGGCCGGGAAGCAGCGCTGCCCACGGTGGCGCAGGAGGTTCGGGTTCGAGGTCGTCGGGCAGCGCCCAGCCCGTGGTGTCGGCACCGCCGCCGTCCCCGAGTCCTACTTCCACGGCGCCGACGTCGCGCAGCGCGGCGCGCGCCCACGTCAGGGTGTTCCCGAACCACCACTTCACGTCGTTCAGCGTCGCGGGGCCGAACGCGTACAACCAGCGCCGGACCAGATCCGCGGCCGCCGCAGCCGCCGGGACGGGGTCGCCGACGGAGTCCAGCCAGTTCGTTGTCGGCGTCCAGCGTGGCCTGCTGGCCGTCCATGCGCCGTCGTTGGGTCCGCGGACGATGTCGCCCCGCACGCCAAGAACCGTGAGAACCCTTGGCGCGAGCGGGCTCTCACCGCCCCACGGTCGACCGGGCGCGTAGTCGTACCGGCCTGCGAGCTCGGGCAGGGCGATGCGCAGATCGCGCGCGCTGGTGGCGCCGTGTTCGGCGAGGTGGGCCAGCACCGCGGCGCAAGCGGTGTCGAGCCAGGTCTCGCCGTCGGGCGGCAGCCCCGCCTTCTCGGCGTCGGCGATCAACCGCCTGCGCTCGGTGGCGGCCACCCGGTCACTGGCCGCGGACTGCACCGCGGGTAGGTCGGTCGCCCGGATCACCCACAGTGTGCGGCGCATCGCGAGGTGCTTGACCAGCGTCCGCTCGTCGTAGAGGTCGCGCTGCAGATCGGCGACGGCGAACCCGGGGATCCGGGCCCACAGCGAGAGGTACGGGGTGGCCGGGTCGGTGGCGTGCAGACCGATCAGCCGGGCCGCGACGTCGGCGCCGGAGGCCGCGGCGTCACCGGGGCACAGGAAGTGTCGCCGCGCGAGTCTGGCCCGTCGCTCGTCGGGCGTGAACGAGCGCAACGGTCAATCGGATTCGGAGCGCATCGACTCCCGGATCTGCGCCAGCCGCTCGGCTGCGGCCCGCTGTCGCTCCTCGTAGAGTTCGTCGGCCGCACGGCCCTCGGGGGTCTCGGCCGCCAATTCGGAGGCGCCGACCGATGTGCCGAACCGGTTCTCGATCTTCTCCCGTACCGCGTCGAACGTCGGCACCCCGCCCGGCGTGTAGCCGGTGTCGAGGGCCTCCGCCGGCGGCGGGGGCGGCGGCGGGGCAGCGGTTTCCGGCTCGGGGGTGGATTCGTCGGACATGGTGGTCACCGTACTCGGCGATGGCGACGGTCCGAGCTAGTTGGGATCGGTAGCGATGTGGCCGGATTTCACTTGTGCCACGACGACGCCATCGGGGCGGCGCGCGAATGAGGGAGAAAACGATGAAGCGAGTTGTCGCTGGTGTGATCGGTCTGGCCGCAGCCACCGCTGTGCTGGTGGGTTGTTCGGACGACAAGCCGGCCGCCGCGCCGGGCACGCAGTTGAGCAACGGTGGCAGCACCGAGGTGAAGGTCGAAGGAAACGACCTCGCCGGTCTGGACACCAACTCGGTCACCTGCGTGAAGCAGGGCGGCAAGATCACCGTGGGCAGCGGCGCCGTGGGCGGCCAGCAGGGCCTCGGCATCGTGATGACCGACGAGGCCACCCCGAAGGTCGAGACCCTCGGGCTGGTCGTCGACGGGAACGCGCTGGCCGTCAACAACATGATGGGCGCCAAGGTCGGCTCGGCGGAGGTGAAGGTCGACGGCGCCACCTACACGATCAGCGGCGAGGCCAGCGGCGCCGACATGAAGAACCCGATGGCCGGAATGATCTCCAAGCCGTTCACCGTCACGGTGACGTGCAGCTGAGTCATCCGCACCGCGGCGGCGGGCGTACTGGGCCATTCGGCCTGGCGCGCCCGCCGCTTCCCTATGCTTCGACCGTGACCATCGGCTCCGGTCTGGCGCAGGCCCGCTCGCTCACCTTCGCGGGAGACGAGGCGGCGGCCCGTGACCTGTTGCTGTCGCTGATGCCGGACATCGAGCGCGCCGACCGCGACGACCTGATGCTCGAGGTGTTCGCCCAGCTGGGGGAGATCTACCTGATCCGCGGCGCCGAGGACGGCGTGACCGAATGCGTGCGCCGGATCCGGGACTGCCTTGCGGTCTATGCGGCGATCCTCGCCGGCAACGGGCCGGACGTCCCGGTCACGATGGCCGACGCCGACATCCGCCGGATGATGGTGCGCTACACCCGGCGCGCCCGTTACCTCGACATCGGACTGGCGGCGGCGGCAGGCGAGCACGAGCGTGCCGCGGAGCAGCTCGAGGAATTCGTCGCCGGATCAGGTGAGGAGAGCTCCACAGCCGACGATCCGGACCTGGCCGACGAGCTCGGCTACCTTCGCGCCCGTGCACTGATGCTGTGCGCCGCAGCGCTGTGCGACGACGACCTGCACGCGCGGTCCATCCCACTGTGGCAGCGCGTCCTCGAAGCGATCGCGCGACCCGGTGACGGCGAGGCGGCCGATCACCTGCTGGTCACCGGTGGCACCGGCTACGGACGGTTCTGCGTCGAGACCGGGCGGCTGCCGGAGGCCGAGCCGTGGCTGCAGCGGGCCGGGGCGCGAGCCCACGCCCGCGGCTGGCGGTTGGCTTCGGCGAGAACGGTTCTCGAACGTGCCGCCGCCGCATGGGCGGCCGGCGATCACGAGGCCACCGAGCAGTTGGTCACCGAGGCGCAGCCGGTGCTCGCCGAACACGCCCACGCCGACGACGTCGCGCGGTGCCTGCTGTACTACGGGTTCGCCCGCATGGCGCTGGGGGAACTGGCGGTCGCCGACGACTGCTGGACCAGGGCCGAGCAGCACTGGCGGGACTCGGGCAGGCCGCTGCGCATCCACCGGATCATCCTGCAGCGCAGCTGGATACCGATCTTCTGGGGCCGCTACGCCGAAGCCGTGGAGCTGGTGGCCCAGGCCCGTGAGTGGCTCGACGCGTCGAACCGGAGCAGCTGGCTGCAGTACGCCCGCCTGGACGACCACCTGGGCACGGTGTGGCGGGCCGACGCGCTCGCCGATCTCGGCTTCGACGCCGCAGGCGATCCGGACGACACGCTGGAGGAGGTCGAGAAGCGGCACGTCGCCTCACTCGGCGTCATCGACGCCGACGCACCGGCCGACCGGCAGCGCAGTGCGGTGATGAAGCTGGAGCAGGCCGCCGAACTGAAACTGCCTGCCGCACTGGCGGTCGACTCGGTGCGGTACGCACTCGCCGACCCCGACGCCCGCAACCGGTGGGCGTCCACCGTCTCGGCGCCGATGCTGGCGGGCGCCTTCGCCGTGGTCTGGGAGTGGGAGAACACCGCCCTGCTCAGCGAGCTGATCGAATACCACAGCGCACGAGGCGCTTTCACAGTAGCCGTGGACGCCGCAGGCGGGTCCGGGATGCCCGATGCGGCGACCGTGGCGGTGCCGCTCGACGACGTCGACGCGCCGGCGCTGGTGGCCGGCGGCGGTCAGCCGCCTGCGCCGGGTGGTGATCCGCTGCTGCGTCTGCGTCCCCTGCCGCCGCTCGTCATGGAACCGGGGGCGGCGCCGGTGCTTGCCCACTACCGCGCGCTCGCCCAGCAGCGGTACGGCCGCGCCGTCACCGCCGACGAGCCGGTGTGGCGCACATGGCCGTGACCGGGCCGCCCCGGCTGGTGCTGCGGTTCGCCGACGTCGGCATCGCCACGTACGCCAGCCTGCGCATCGTCGGCAGGCCCGAGCGGACGGTCACCTGGGTAGTCGAGGTACCCATCCTGCTCGCCGCCCTGCAGGAACTGGCCGACGCGCTGCCGGACGCCCGGCCGGGGGAGACCGCGGGCGACGCTCTCGAACGCGCGGTCCGGCGGAGTCCGTTCGCCACGCCGCGGGACGAGCTGACCCTCGCCTACATCCTGGGTGTGCTGCTGATCGCCGCGCCGGCCTGGCAGCTGCTCAGCGAGTGCGTATCAGACCCGCGGGCAACGCTGTTCGTCTCGCCGAGCGCACGGCTCGCGCGGGTGCCGTGGGGGCTGCTGGCCATGCCGACGTCGGGCCCGACCGCCCGCGAGCTGGTGCACGCGCGGTCGGAGGCGATGACGCGGACCGGTCCGACGGCGGCCCGGATCCCCTGGCAGCTCACCGACGTCACCGAACACACCGACGGCCACCGGCTGATGGAACTCGTCGACGTGCTGATGACGGTGCCGCCCAACATCGTCGCGGCGCCCCGGTTCCCGGCTCGCTGGGAAGACCGCCGCGACGCTCCGGTGCTGCTGGTCCTCGACCCGAGGGTGCCCGGCCAGCGTCCGGACTCCGCGCTGGGATCGGTGCTGGGCAGGCCGTCCGGCGACATGCCCGTGGTCGGCCACTTCGCCGACCTGATGGGGCGGCGACCGGTGCTGCCCGAGGTGGCAGGCGCGGTGGAGCTGTTCCGGCGGACCGACGCCGACCGGCACTGGCTGGCCGAGCAGCTGCGGCGCGAACCCGGGCGGCTGGTGTTCGTCGGCCACGCGACCGCCGCCGACGACGACAGCGGCCGCGCCGACCGCGCCGCGCTGCACCTGGCCGAGGCCGACCCGCTCACCGCCGCCGACGTGATCACCGCGGCGTTGCCGCTACCGCCGCGAGTGGCGTTGCTGGCGTGCGCATCCGGAGCCGACTACCGGTTCGACGAGGCGACCGGACTGGTGGCCGCGATGGTGCTCGGCGGTGCGCAGACCGTGACGGCGACGCTGTGGTCGCTGCCCACCACCCGCGGCTACCGCCAGTTCACCGCCGATCAGCCTGCCGCAGCGGCGGATCCGATGTCCGAGGTGATCATCGCGGTGGATCGAGCACATCAGGAGGACGCCGCCGGGTGCGCGGTGAACCGCTGGCAGCGCGAACAGATGCGCCGCTGGCGCGACGGCGACGCCGGTGCGCACCCGCTGTACTGGGGCGCCCTGGTCACATTCGCGGTCGACGGAACCCGGTGACGGTCAGGCCGGTGGCACGCACACCGCCACCGACGACTCGTCGCGGTAATAGGTGACGATGACACTGCCCGGGCTGACCCGGTCCAGGGAGCTGGCGGGCACCAGGGTCGTCTCCTGCACCGGGAACTGACCCCCGTCGCGCCTGCTGACCATCAGGTCGAGCTCCACCTCGCGGTAGTCCTCGCGGGCCTCCCCGGTGGTGCGCATGGCCGTCACCACACCGCGGGACCTGGTGCCGCGCCGGATGGTGTCGAACTGGTCGGTCGTGAGCAGCCCTTTGTCGATCAGCATCTGATCGAATGCCGCACACACCGTGTCGATCTCGTCGACCGAGATGAGACGCTCCTCGGACTCCGCCGGAGGTTCGGCGCAGCGGCAGCCGGCGGGGCGGCGCGATCCGGAGGGGAGCAACATGGCAGCGACGGCGACACAGAGGGCGCCCACGCTCGGAATCAACAACGTGGTGGACATGCATTGAAGGTTCGGCCACCACACGCGCTACCGAACCCAACTTCTGCGCTGTCCCTCACCGCCGACAACTCCTATCCTGTGCCAATGACCACGAGCCCGGAGACCGCGCCGCAGGTGGCGCTGATGCACCC
Organism: Mycobacterium sp. NPDC050551; assembly: GCF_040674075.1. NCBI lineage: Bacteria > Bacillati > Actinomycetota > Actinomycetes > Mycobacteriales > Mycobacteriaceae > Mycobacterium > Mycobacterium sp. NPDC050551. Next base: position 651,226 of record NZ_JBFARC010000004.1, read on the forward strand.
GCGCCGCTCGGTCGTCGACCGCGCATGGCGCGCGATCGGCCCCGGCGTCGAGGTGCTCAGTGGCGACGACGGCGGGCCGTTGCGGCGCACCGTGAAACGCATCCTCGATCCGCTGGTGCTGCGGCTGCGGGCCAATCCCGAGTACTCCGCCCCGGTGTTGAGCGCCGACGTCGCGGCCGCGATGCACGACGCGATCGTCGGGCAGGCCGACCGGTTGCGCGCGGCCGCCGAATGGTTCGCGTTGCTCAAGGCCGAGCGGCGGCGGCTGCGCATCACCGCGGGCAACGCCCAGGAGCTGTACTTCCCGGTCTGCTTCGAGCTGGCCGTCACTCGGGGCGCGCCGCAGGCCGACGGCGTGCAGGCCGCGGGCGCGGTGCTGGCGGATCTGCACGGTGAACGCGACCGGACCGGCATCGAGGTGCTCAATCGCTACGCCGCCGATCCACGGGTGGTCGCCCGGCTGACGCAGCAGCTCGAGCGCAGTTGGGCCGACGTGCGGGCCGACGACGCGATCACCGGACCGTTCCTCAGCGGGCTGACCACGGTGCTCGGACCCGCCGAGGGGCACCGTGCCGCGGCTGCGCGGCAGCGGGTGTGGACCGCGCTGATCGCCGATGCGACACCGCACAACCTCGGTGCGCTGGCCCGCGGCGACAGGGCGAGCCTGCCCTGGTCGATCGTCGATGCCGGGTTGTCGTCGTCGGTGCCGCAACGCCCACCACAGGTCGGCGGGGACCCCGGTAGTGACCGGCCGCTGGACCGGACCGTGCTCGACCGGGTGCGCGCCACGCTGCGCCGCGCGCTCGACCGCGACGAACTACCCGACATCCCGCTGCTGTGCGCCGAGGAGGTCGACCGCGCCTGTGCGCCATGGGGCCTGATGGCCGAGGACAAGCAGGCCGCGCTGGTGGCCGGTATCGAGATCGCGATGCAACTGTCGCCCCTGCACGACGCCGCGGCGACGCGATACGACCTGGCGGCCCAGATCCAGGCCCGGCTGCGCAGGGAGGCCTACGTGCTGCACGCCCGGCGGTGCCTGCTGGACACCGCGCCACTGCACCCGCGCCAGCAACAGGTGGTCGACGACCTCGCCGCATTCGCCCGGCCCTATCTCAGCCGGTTGTGGGCCAGGTTGCACGGGCGCGACGTCTGGCAGGAACCGTGCGACGACGTCGACGACGTGCGGGCCCTGCTCGAAGGCGTGGCCAGGTCGGTCAGCCTCGACCACCGGCAGCGCATCAAAGCCATGTTGGAAGTGCAGGCAGCCGCATGAGACTCATTGCTGGAGAAGGGCTCTGGAGCACCGGTTCGCCCGCGGTCGCCACGCCGCTGACCGCGGTGCTCGAGGTGAGCGGCGCTGTGCTGTCGTGGCCGGTCGACGAGCAGGACGCCCCGGCGCACGTCGCGTTCACCGACGTCACGCGCGCCGACTGGCTGTGGCGGGTGGTCGGCGACACCGGGCATGCGGCGCTGCTGGCGGCCGCTGCCGACAGCCCCGACGACGGCGCACTGCTCGAGGTGGCCGAGGCCGACATGCCCGCCGCGGCGGTGGCGCCGCTGCGGCGGCTGGCGGTGGGCCACTGGCTTCGCCGGTGGTGGCCGGCCAGCAGGCTCGACGGCATCGCCGGTCTCGACCGTGCGCTGCTCGACGCCGAGATCGCCCTGCTGACCGCGGCGGCCGAGGATTTCTTCACCGATGACACCGTCGACTCCGACGCCGCCGAATTCCTGCAACCCAATGTCAGCGACCTGGTCGGACTGGCGCGCGAGGGTGACCCGCGGGTGCTCGACATCGTGGCCCGCTGCGCCGAACTCGCCGAGGACCTCGGGGTCGCCGGACTCGAATGGCCGCTGCCGACCGCCGACATCGCGGTGCCCACGGGCGGCCGTGACGATTACGCGTTGGTGGCCGGAGCGGACACCCGTGGGGCGGGCACCGGTGTGATCGCCCGCGGTGTCGGCCCGATCGTCTGGAGCGCGGTGCCGCCAGGGGTCTTCGACGGGGCCGAGGACTCGGTGTACTGGAGTGTGGGCGGCGACGGGCCGCCCGCGGAGCAGGTTCGGGCCGAGGTGCAGACGGCGCTGCTGGGAGCGGCCTCTCCGGCCGGGCTGCCGGTGCGCGTGTCGTCGGGGCCGGTGTCTGGCACAGGTGCGCTGGACGCCGACGGCCACGCGACGGTGCCGCTGTACGACGGGGCCGGCGTCGCGTTGTCGGCCGGTGCGGCGTGGGACCACGACTGGCAGCCGACGGTGGTGTCGGTGGGGGCAGGCCCGGCTGCCGCGGTGAACGAGACCCGGGAGACCCGGGACCGGGCAAGGGCGGTGGCGCGGCGGCGGCTGGCGCAGCCCGGTGCCGACGCGTTCCTCGCCGAGATCCTCACCGCGGAGGCCGATTACTGACTCAGCGGGCGACGGGCTGTACGTGCGTCGCGCCGGTCGCCGCCGCGGGCATGGGCCACGGCGGCGATCCGGGTGTCTCGAGTTGTCCGGCCAGCCATGGCAGCGCCGCCGAGAACGCCTGCGCGGCGAACGGCCAGTCGTGCTTGCCGGGCTGGACGTGCACCGCGCACGCGATGCCGTGCGCCGTACCCAGGCCGCACAGCGAGTTCGCCGCCGCCAATTGATCGTTCGCCGCGGTGTTGATGTCGAACCAGCCCGCCACATCGTTGTAGCCGCCGTGCCGGGTGATCACCGTGGAGGGATCCCAGTCGGCCCACGCCGCCTCGTTGCCACCGAACAGCCGCGCGATGGTCTGCTGCCGGTCGCCCGAATTCGGTCCGAGGTCTCCCGCGATGTCCTCGAACGCGCTGAACATCTCGGGGTGCATGACGCTGAGGTCGACGGCACACGTGCCGCCCATCGACCAGCCCACGATGCCCCAGCGGGTGCGGTCGGCGCTCACCCCGAATGCATGCTCCATGTAGGGCACGACGTCCTTGGTCAGGTGGTCGGCGGCGTTGCCCCGGCTGCCGTTGACGCATTCGGTGTCGTTGTTGAAGGTGCCGCCGGAATCGACGAACACCAGCACCGGCGCGAAACCCCGGTGCGCTGCGGCGTAGTCGTCCACGGTCTTCACCGCGTCGCCCGCACGCAGCCAGTCCGCAGGCGTGTTGAACTCGCCACCGATCATCATCACCGTCGGCAGCGGTGGCGGGGGATCGGTGGCGTACCAGGCCGGCGGCAGGTAGACCAGTTCGCCACGATGCCGGAAACCCGAAGCGGTGTCGGCGATGTCGACGGTGACGACGGTGCCCCTGGCCGGGATCTTGCCCTGCCGCTGCATCGCCGCGACCGTCACCTGGTCGGTCTGGTCGGGCAGCGGGCCCGCGGTCAACTGGTTCCATGCCACCCCGACGGTGGGGAAGTACCCCACCCACAGGTTGAGCGCGAGTGCCGCCGACAGGGCACACAGCGGTACCGCGAGCACCGCCACCCCGCGCTGCCACCAGCGGGTGGCGCGCCACCCGGTGACGAGCACGGCGACCGCGGCGCCGGACAGGCCGGTCCACAGCCACAGTGATTGCGGCGCCGGTTCGCCGGCCAGTCCCTCGGCCGCGACGTACCAGTACGCGCACACCGCGAGGGTCGCCCCGACGAACACCGCCCACGGCAGCCACGTCATTCGCCACCGCCGAGAGCGCCGGCTCACCGCGGCCAACAACGCGACGCCCGCGAGGATCTGCACCGTCACCGGGATCCACCCGTGCATCAACGACAGGTTGTGGCGCAGCGAATCGGCCAGGGTCACGGCTGCCATCGTGGCCGACCATCCTTACGGGCCGCTGTGGGTCCACTGTCAGACGGATCAGACCATGTACTCGAGCTGGGCCGGCCCCTCCGCCTCGTCGGCGCGGGGACGGTCGAGGATGGTCTCCGCGACCCGCCGTGCCTGCCCGCGCAGCTCGGGCACGGCGATCGTCTCCCAGAACGTGCCGCGCAGCAGCGGACCCAGCGCCAGCAGCCACGCCGACCGGTCGCCGTCGGCGGTCAGCGCGGTGTGGTCGGGGTCCACGGCGACCCCCATGTTCGTCGCGTCCGGCGCGATCAGGCCGCGGCGCAGAAGGTTGTGCAGCAGTACCGAACTGGTGCCCGTCAGCTTCGTCGAGGGGCCGGTGGCGTTGATCACCACGTCGCCGGTGAGCGTCTCGCCATCGGCCAGATGCACGCGGATCTGCGCGCCGTGATCCTCGAGCTTCTCGATCCCGGCGGCACGCACCCGCAGCTGCCCCGTCAGCTGCAGATGCGTCAGCTGCGCGTGGATGTCCGGAGAGATGCGGTGGCGGAACACATTCCATCGCGCTGCGTGGTGCTGCGCGAACGCGAGGCGCTCCGCTGTGCTGAAGCTGCTCCAGATGCGCTGGGTCTGTGCGCGCAGCTTGTCGACGATGATCGCCGGGTGGGCGTTGCGCTCGTGCAGTTCCGCACAGTGCGCGCGGACGAGGGCCACCAGCCGGTCGAGGCCCAGCGTGGTCAGATCGACGTCCTGAGGCGGGAACTCGGGGTACTCGATGCCGCGGAAGTGTCCGTGCGGCAGCCAGCCGTGCCTCGACACGGCGTGGATGTCGCCGCGCCACCCGATGGTGCGCAGGGTGATGATGGCGTCGACGGCGGTCAGTCCCGTGCCGAGCACCACGACGGTCGAGTTCCGCTCGGGCAGGCGTTCCTCCCAGGCCTGCCACGGGTCACCGACCCAGGCGGGATGGTCGGTGAGGCTCTCGGCGCCGGGCAGGGCCGCCGGTGTCTCGTTGCCGGTGGCCAGCACGACCCGGTCGGCCTCGATCGCGGTTCCGTCGGCGAGGCGGACGGAGCAGCCGAAGTCGCCGGGTTCGACGTCCACCGCTGTGCCGACGACCAGCCTGGCCGGTGCCGGACCGGCGCTCAGGTAGCGCTGGGTCAGGGCGCGCAGATAGTCCCCGTAGGTCTGCCTGGCGATGAACCGCTCGCGCAGGTCGATCAACGGCACCGCCTCGAACTGCGGTTGCGCGCTGACCCAGCGCAGGAAGTGGTCGGGTTCGTCGGGGAACGCCGACATGTTGCGCGCCGCGACGTTGAGCAGGTACTCCGGGCGCCGCCGCCGGTAGGCGATGCCCCGGCCGACGGGCTCGCGCTCGTTGAGCACCGTCAGGTCGATCGGGACCTCGGCGAGCCGCGCCAGGTTCACCGCGGTCATCGTCCCGCTGAAGCCGCCGCCCACGACGACGACACGGGCGGGCTGCTGTCGTGGTTCGGCGTCGTCGGGCATGCAGGTAGCTGACGGCCTCGATGCCGCGTTGTCACGGGTTTCGGCGACCGTGATCGGAAATCGGTTCTCGGCCAGGGTCGGCCTACCGCGGTTTGGCCAACGGGAACGGCAGGGTCTCGCGGATGCTGCGCCCGGTGATGAGCATCACCACCCGGTCCACGCCCATGCCGAGGCCGCCGGTCGGCGGCATCGCGTACTCCATCGCCTGCAGGAAGTCCTCGTCGAGTTCCATCGCCTCCGGGTCGCCGCCCGAGGCCAGCATCGACTGCTCCTGCAGGCGCCTGCGCTGTTCCACCGGGTCGGTCAACTCGCTGTACGCGGTGCCCAACTCGACACCCCACGCGACGAGATCCCACCGCTCCGCCACGCCCGGGATGCTGCGGTGCGGGCGGGTCAGCGGCGACACCGACGTCGGGAAGTCCTTGTAGAACGTCGGCTGCTCGGTGCGGTCCTCGACCAGGTGCTCGTACATCTCGAGCACCACGGCACCGGCGTCCCAGTGGGTGAGGTAGGGGATGTGCGCCGCATCGCACAACCGGCGCAGGGCCGGCAGTTCGGTGTCGATGTCGACGTGTTCGCCCAGTGCCTCCGACACCGCCCCGTGCACCGTCTTGACCGCCCACTCGCCGGAGATGTCGACGGGGGCGAGTGTGCCGTCCTCGCGGGGCCGCAGGAACACCTGCTCACCGTTGGCGGCCAGGGCTGCGTTCTGGATGAGCTCGCGGCAGCCGTCGATCCACACGTTGTAGTCGGCGTGCGCCTGATAGGCCTCCAGCAGCGTGAATTCGGGGTTGTGGCTGAAGTCGACGCCCTCGTTGCGGAATGCCCGGCCGAGTTCGAAGACCCGCTCGACGCCGCCGACGCACAGCCGCTTGAGGTACAGCTCGGGTGCGATCCGCAGGTACAGGTCCAGGTCGTAGGCGTTGATGTGGGTCATGAAGGGCCGGGCGTTGGCGCCGCCGTGGATCTGCTGCAGGATCGGTGTCTCGACTTCGAGAAAACCCTTGTGATACAACGTGTCCCGGATCGCATGCAGCACGCCGCTGCGTGCTTTGATCAGGTCGCGCGCCTCGGTGTTGACGGCCAGGTCGACGTAGCGGGCCCGGACACGCGCCTCCTGGTCGGTCAGTCCCTTCCACTTGTCGGGCAGCGGGCGAAGGCATTTGCCGATCAGGCGCCACCTGTGCACGAGCAGTGACCGCACGCCCTTGCGGCTGTAGCCGATCACGCCGGACACCTCGATGAGGTCGCCCAGGTCGAGGGCGGCCGTGAAGTCGGCGGAAGTCCCGTGTTCGAGCTGCGCATTGTCCAGCAGCAGTTGCACTTCGCCGGACCAGTCGCGCAACTGGGCGAACAGCACGCCGCCGTAGTCGCGCATGCGAAGCACCCGGCCCGCCACCGACACCGCGGTGTCGTCGGCGGCGTCGTTCGCCTGGGCCACCGTGTGGCTCGGCGCCCGGCCCACCGGGTAGGCGTCGACACCGCTGTCCTGCAGCGCCTTCAGCTTGGCCATCCGCACCCGGACCTGTTCGGGCAGCCGGGGCACGGCGGCCTCGTCGGCCATGCCTGCCTGCAGTCCGGACACATCGGGGGCGCTGCCGTCGTGGTGCAGCAGTCCACTGGCCATCAGGGCGTCGGGCGCCGACACGTGGTGGCCGGTGTGCTGCTTGTTCCGCCGGGAGAACGGCAGCACCAGGAAGCCTTCGGCGATCACCGACGCGACGCCGACCCGCGGGACGAGCCGGGCGTCCTCGTAACAGGCGAAGCGGGGCACCCATTCGGGTTGGTACTTCATGTTGGAGCGGTACAGCGTCTCGAGCTGCCACCACCGGGAGAAGAACACCAGCAGCCAGCGCCACAACCGCGCCACCGGTCCGGCGCCGAGCTGCGCGCCCTGCTCGAAGGCCGACCGGAACATGGCGAAGTTCAGCGAGATCCGGGTGACACCGAGGCCCTCGGCCTGCATGCACAGCTCGCTGACCATCAGCTCGATGGTGCCGTTGGGTGACGTCGGCGACCGGCGCATCAGGTCGAGTGACACCCCGTTGGTGCCCCACGGCACCAGCGAGAGCATCGCCACCACCTCGCTGTTTCCCGGGTCGCTCCGCTCCGGCCCGCCGGTGCCGCCCTGCACCGTCTCGACCAGCAGGCAGTCGCGATCCGCCGGGTCGCCGAGCCGGCCCAGTGCCATCGAGAAGCCGCGTTCACTCTCGGTGTCGCGCCACGCGTCCGCGCGGGCGATGACCTCGGCCATCTCCTCGGCGCTGAGGTCGCGGTGGCGGCGGATGCGCACCGACGCGCCGGCCCGGCGGGCCCGGGTGACGGCCTGTCGGACCGCGCGCATGTCCGGTCCGGACAGCCGGAAACTGTCCGGGTGCAGGATCGCCTCGTCGCCGAGTTGCAATGCGTTGAGGCCCGCTTCGCGGTAGGCCGCGGCACCGGTGAAGCTGGCGCCCATGACGCCCGGTGCCCAGCCGTAGGTCTGGCACAGCTGCAGCCACGCGGCGATGGCCTGCGGCCATGCCTTCGGATCGCCGACGGGATCACCACTGGCCAGGCACACCCCGACCTCGACGCGGTAGGTGATCGCGGCCCGGCCGTTGGGCGCGAAGACCACCGACTTGTCGCGGCGGGTGGCGAAGTATCCCAGCGAGTCGTTCTTGCCGTAGAGCTCGAGCAGTCCCCGGATCGCCGACTCGTCCTCGCCGGTCAGCGCGTTGTCCGCGCGTTGCGACTGAAACAGCACCACCGCGGCGGCCATCAGCGCGAGCGCGCCGAACAGGCCGAGCGCCGCGTTGACGAGCACGTGGGAGTGCTGCCCGTCGAACGCCGCGGAGTCGACGCCGGCGAAGGCCACCACCCGGTTGGCGGCGTAGGCCAGTCGATAGTCCCGCTCGAGCGTGCCGGGAAACAGTTCCACCAGCGCCCAGCCGACGAGGATTCCCAGCGCCATGCCGGCGGCCAGCGTTCCGACGGCCTTGACCAGTGCCGCCCGCCGGACCCGGGCCCAGAACTCCGGGCGGGCCAGCAGCAGGAACGCGATCGCGGCGACGTGGAAGGCCAGGCCGATCACCTCGCCGATCTCCTCGATGATCGACTCGTCGCCCGTCAGCAGGTCGACGACGTTCCAGCCGACCGCGGCGACCATGTAGATCAGCAGCACCCACCACGCGATGCGTTTGCGGGCGGCCAGCGCGGCGGCGAGCAACGCCAGCACGAACGCCCACGCGAAGCTGGTGTCCGGGAAGTTGAAGATGTAGTCGTTGACGAACTCGCGGGGGACCCGGATGGTCCATCGCACCAGGGGCGAGACGCTCGCCAGCAGCGACAGCGTGGCGATGATTCCGACGGTCCACCCGGCGGCGGCGGGAACCCAGGGATATCGGGTGGTCGACCGCGCCCTCGGCGTATTGGTGAGGGTCATAGGCCGCGAGGATATGCGCTCACCCGGGCAAATGGTTGGCAAGAACTACCAGACGGGGCCGGTGTATTTCTCCCCTGGACCGTGCCCCGGCTCGTCGGGCGCCGCGCTGGCTTCGCGGAACGCCAACTGCAGCGACTTCAAACCGTCCCGCACCGGTCCGGCGTGCGGACCGAGGTATTCGACCGACGCCGTCACCAGGCCGGCAAGCGCGGTGATCAGCCGGCGCGCCTCGTCGAGATCGCGGTGCGGGCTGTCATCGGGGTCTTCGGCGGAGAGCCCGAGCTTCTCGGCCGCCGCGCTCATCAGCATCACGGCCGACCGCGTGATCACCTCGACGGCGGGGATCTCGGCGAGCTCGCGGACCGGCGGTGTGGCCGCCCCTTCGTCGAATGCAGGAACCTCGGTCATGCCTGCTAGACTGGCATGCGCGACCGTCCCGGCTTACGCCAGGGACAGCAAGTGGAGTCCCACTCCCACCGTTGGCCACGGAGATTTCCGAAGGCTCAGCGGTCCGGTCGGACATCGGCAGATGTCTGTTCTGGTCGGCTTGGGCCCTGCTGCGAGCAGGGCTTTCTCTGTCTCACGGGCAGAGGCGCTGATGGCGTGGGCTCCTCATAGGTAGACAACTATAGGAGGCCCCATCAGCACTGAGACCCGCGTCAACGAGCGCATCCGCGTACCTGAGGTCCGCCTGATCGGACCGGGCGGTGAGCAGGTGGGCATCGTGCGCATCGAAGACGCCCTCCGCGTCGCCGCGGACGCCGATCTCGACCTTGTCGAAGTTGCACCGGACGCCAAACCGCCGGTGTGCAAGATCATGGACTACGGCAAGTTCAAGTACGAGACGGCTCAGAAGGCGCGCGAGTCTCGCAAGAACCAGCAGCAGACCGTCGTCAAGGAACAAAAGCTGCGTCCCAAGATCGACCCGCACGACTACGAGACCAAGAAGGGTCACGTCGTCCGCTTCCTCGAGGCGGGGTCCAAGGTCAAGGTGACCATCATGTTCCGCGGACGTGAGCAGTCCCGGCCCGAACTGGGCTACCGACTGCTGCAGCGCCTCGGCGCCGACGTCGCCGACTACGGATTCGTCGAGACGTCCGCCAAGCAGGACGGCCGCAACATGACGATGGTGCTGGCACCGCATCGCGGCGCGAAGACCCGCGCCAAGGCGGCGCACGACGCCGACGCGCCTGCCGCGCAGCGCGCGAGCGCCGAGCCGGCCGAGCCGCCCAACCCCACCTGATCCGAACACGAGAAACAGAGGACGACATGCCCAAGGCCAAGACCCACAGCGGTGCATCGAAGCGATTCCGCCGCACCGGCACCGGGAAGATCGTGCGCCAGAAGGCCAACCGCAGGCATCTCATGGAGCACAAGCCGAGCAACCGCACCCGCCGGCTGGAGGGCCGCACCACGGTGGCGGCGAACGACACCAAACGCGTCAACAAGATGCTGAACGGCTGAGTGCGCCACCGCGCTCCACGCCGTCCTGACACTTCCCAGCCCGCACGAGAATAGGAATCACCCATGGCACGCGTTAAGCGCGCAGTCAACGCCCAGAAGAAGCGGCGCACCATCCTGGCAGCATCCAAGGGTTACCGCGGACAGCGGTCACGCCTGTACCGGAAGGCCAAGGAACAGCAGCTGCATTCGCTGAACTACGCCTACCGCGACCGCCGCGCCCGCAAGGGCGAGTTCCGCAAGCTGTGGATCTCGCGCATCAACGCCGCCGCACGCGCCAACGACATCACCTACAACCGCTTGATCCAGGGCCTCAAGGCCGCAGGCGTCGAGGTGGACCGCAAGAACCTCTCCGAGATCGCCATCAGCGACCCGGCCGCGTTCACCGCGCTGGTCGAGGTGGCCAGGGCCGCGTTGCCGGAGGACGTCAACGCGCCGTCGGCCGGAGAGGCCGCCTGACACTGTCTGAACGCTCCGCCAGGGTGGCGGCAGCGATCAAACTGCACCGACACGTCGGCCGCCGCCGCGCCGCACGTTTTCTCGCCGAGGGACCCAATCTCGTCGAGTCAGCGTTGCGGCGCGGAGTGGTTTCCGAGGTGTTCGCGACGGAGTCCGCGGCGGAGCGCTTCGGCGACCTGCTCGACGGCGCGCCGGTGCACCTGGTCACCGAACGCGCGGCGAAGGCGTTGTCGGACACCGTCACCCCGGTCGGACTGGTCGCGGTGTGCGAGCTGCCCACCGTGACCCTGGCCGACGTACTGGCCGACGGGCCGCGGCTGGTGGCGGTTCCGGTGGAGATCTCCGAGCCCGGCAACGCCGGCACGCTGATCCGCATCGCCGACGCGATGGGCGCCGACGCCGTGGTGCTCGCCGGGCACAGCGTCGACCCCTACAACGGCAAGTGCCTGCGCGCCTCGGCGGGCAGCATCTTCACCATCCCGGTGATCTCCGATCCCGACGCGGTGGCCGTGGTGGGGGAGTTGACCACCGCCGGGCTGCAGGTGCTGGCCACCACCGTCGACGGCGAACTCGGCCTCGACGCGCCGGACCTCGACGCCGCCCTGACCGCGCCGACCGCGTGGCTGTTCGGCCCCGAAGCCCACGGACTGCCCGCCGAACTGGCCGCGTTGGCCGACCACCGGGTGCACATCCCGATGCCGGGCAACGCCGAGAGCCTCAACGTCGCATCGGCGGCGTCGATCTGCCTGTATCAGAGCGCGCGGGCGCTCGCCCGGGCCCGTTAGTTCGACTTCAGCAGCCGCTCGGACACCTGCAGCATCAGCGTCCGGGGAGTGAACCGGTACCCGGTCGCGAGCAGCGAGTTCTTCCAGCCGGACACCACGGTCGGGGTGGACTTGTCCAGCGCGGACATCGCGGTGTCCACCACCTGCTTGGAGGTCTGCCTACCGCTGGTGAGGAACTCCTCGCCGGTGCGGGCGAAGAACTCCGTCTCCGTCGCGCCGGGGCACAGCGCGAGCACCCGGACACCGGTGCCCTTGCACTCCTGCCACAGCGCCTCGGTGTACGACAGCACGAAGGCCTTGGTGGCGCCGTAGACGGCCATCCCGGGTGTCGGCTGGAACGCCGCGGTGGACGCCACGTTGACCACCACGCCGTGGCCCCGCTGCGTCATCGACGGCAGGAAGCGCGCGGTGAGATCGACCAGCGTGCCGCAGTTCAACTGGATCTGGGCGGCGTTCGGCTCGGGCGGCTGGCCGGCGAACGCCCCGTGCAGGCCGATGCCGGCGTTGTTGATCAGCACGTCGACCCTCCGGCCGAGCTCGCGGACCTTCGCCTCGAGTTGGGCGCCGGAGCCCGGCTCGGACAGGTCGGCCGCGACCACGTCGACCGTCAACCCCGGATGGGCCGCCAGCAGCGTGTCGCGCAGCGCGGCGAGTTTGTCCTCCCGCCGCGCGACGAGCACCAGATCGGTTCCGCGCCGCGCCAGCTGGACGGCGAACTCCTCGCCGATGCCTCCGCTCGCGCCGGTGATCAATGCGGTGTCGTTGCTGAGGTCCACCTGGCGCTCCTGCGGTCGTCGGTGAAACCAGGCTATCCCTTCGCCCGTCTGCGGGGGTCCGGTGGTGGATCTACGCCAGCAGCCCGCGCGCCACGTGGGTGATCTGCACTTCGTTGCTCCCTGCGTAGATCATCAGCGACTTCGCGTCGCGCGCCAGCTGCTCCACCCGGTACTCGGTCATGTAGCCGTTGCCGCCGAACACCTGGACGGCCTCCATGGCGACGTCGGTGGCGGCCTGCGAGCAGTACCACTTGATGGCCGACGCCTCGGCCAGGGAGATCGCCGTGCCGGTCTGCGCGGCCTCGATGACACGGAACAGCATGTTGCGCACGTTGATCCGAGCCACCTCCATGCTCGCCAGCTTCAACTGGATGAGCTGGAACTGCCCGATCTCCTGGCCCCACAGGGTGCGGGTCTTCGCGTAGTCGACGCACAGCCGCAGGCACTCCTCGATGACGCCGAGGGCCATCGCGGCCACCCCGATGCGTTCGGCGGAGAAGTTCGACCGGGCGCTGGCGCGGCCGTCACCGTTCTCGCTGTGCTCACTCTCGCCGAGCAGCCGGTCGCGGCCCAGGCGAACGTTGTTGAAGAACAGCTCACCGGTACGCGAACTGTGAATTCCCATCTTGCGGAACGGCTTCGACTGAACGAAGCCCTCCATGCCGCGGTCGAGCACGAACGTCAGGACCTTGCGGTCGCGCTTGCTCACACTCGGGTCGCCCTCGTCGAGCTTGGCGTAGACGACCACCACGTCGGCGTCGGGGCCGTTGGTGATGAAGGTCTTCTGCCCGTTGAGGATGTAGTCGTCGCCGTCGCGCACCACGTAGGACTTCATGCCGCCGAACGCATCCGAACCCGAGTCGGGTTCGGTGATCGCCCATGCGCCGACCTTCTCGTAGGTCACCAGGCCGGGTAGCCAGCGCTCCTGCTGCGCCGGCGTGCCCCGGCTCATGATGGTCGGCACCGTCAGGCCCAGGCTCACGCCCATTCCCGCGACGATGCCCATGCACACCCGGCACAGTTCGCTGACCAGGACGAATCCCATACCCGCCTGGTCGGCCCCGCCGCCGAACATGCCGCCCGAGGCGCCCCCACGGCCTCCTTCGCCGCCGCCGTCGCGCAGCCGGGCCAGCCGCTTGTCCAGCGACTCGCGTGCCATCGCGTCGATCCCGAACGCCGCGAACAACTTCCGGATGATCGGGTACGGCTCCATCTCGCCGCTCTCCAGCGCGTCGACGTGCGGCCGGATCTCCTTGTCGACGAATTCCCGCACGGCGTCGCGCACGGCGATGTCCACGTCTGACCAGTCCAGCATGGCGTCAGTCTCCCAGAGGTCGCTCAGGCCGCCGTGCGGCGGGCACGGGCCGGGCGGAGACCGGCGAGTGAGAACGTGGTGTGCACCAGGGAACCGGCCCGGTCCAGGATCGTCTTGCCGCGCGGCACGTAGTGCATCGGCAGCCCACGCCGGTCACGCGGCGGCCCCATGAACGCCGGCGCCTCGACCAGCGGCGCGTCCTCGGGCAGCCGGCCCTGCGCCCGCCGGTAAGCCGCCAGTGCGCGCGGGTGCAGCCGGATCTCGTCGGGCACCGCGACGAAGGCCAGCTCGACCAACTTGCCGAACAGCCGCAGCACCACCTCGTCGCCGGGGGTCCAGCGCATGCCGGCCTTCTCCCGGACCGCCGGGTCGAACAAGCCGGCGGCGATCCAGCGCTGACCCGCCACCATCGGCCTGAACAGCTGATCCCACAGCGGCGTCGGCATCAGCACGAACCGCGGCTTGGGGATCCGGATGTCGAAGATGTCCAGGGTGGCCTTGTTGATCTCGAGTTCCTCGCGGCACTTGCGGTCCCAGTACTCGCAGAAGTCCTCCCAGGTGTTCGGGACCGGTCGCATGCTCATGCCGTACATCGAGTACCACTGCACGTGCTCGTCGAAGAGCTGGCGCTTCTCGGCCTCGGTGAGCCCGCCGCAGAAGTACTCGGCGGTCTTGATGATCAGCATGAAGAAGGTGGCGTGCGCCCAGTAGAACGTCTCGGGATTGAGCGCGTGGTAGCGGCGCCCGGCGCCGTCGATGCCCTTGATGGTGGTGTGGTAGCCCTTGATCTGTTCACCGGTGTCGGTGGCCCGCGGCCCGTCGTAGACGACGCCCATGATCGGGTAGACCGAGCGTGCGACGCGTTGCAGCGGCTCGCGCAGCAGCACCGAGTGGTCCTCGACGCCTGCACCGAGCTCGGGGTACATGTTCTGGATGGCCCCGATCCACACGCCCAGCATCCCGGTGCGCAGGTCGCCGAAGTACTTCCAGGTCAGCGACTCGGGTCCGAGCGGCGCGGGCGTCCTGGCGCGATGGTGCAAGCGGGCGGCGACCGTTCTGCCGCCGAGATCATCGGATGTCGTGGCCATCTGTCCTCGCTGACTCCAAACCCACGGTATGTCCTCACGATAGTGCTGACAACGCGTGTTGTCGATGCTTGACGCGGGCGTCGAAGAGCCCTGTGACACAGCTGCTATCGACTCGGCGCACGGCCGTGACCGGCCGATTCGCGCACGGGGCCGACGTGCTGCGTGGCGCCCTGACCGGGGCAGCTCCGCAGTGATCGTGCGCATAGTGGCCCGACGTTTCGCCTTCGGTCGATTGCCGGGCTCCGAAACCGCCACCTAGGCTGGCGCCGTGAATGTCGAATCGTTCGAGGAACGATCCGGCCGAAACGGTGAGATCGAACGGGTGCCCAATCCCTCATCGGACGGCAGTTCGGGACCGGGCGGATGGCTGCGCAGGACCAACCACAGCCCGGGTCTCATCAACTTCGTGAAGCGCACCCGGCGCGCGCTGCCCGGCGATCCCGAGTTCGGCGATCCGCTGTCGGCCGCGGGCGTGGGCGGCCCCCGCGCCGCCGCGCGGGTCGCGGACCGGTTGCTCGACCGCGACGCCGCCTCGCGGGAGGTGAGCCTCGGCGCGCTGCAGGTGTGGCAGGCGCTGACCGAACGGGTGTCGGGTAAACCGGCGAACCGCGAGGTCACGCTGGTGTTCACCGATCTCGTCGGCTTCTCGCCGTGGTCGCTGCGCGCAGGCGACGACGCGACGCTGCGGCTGCTGCGTCGTGTCGCGCAGGTCGCCGAGCCGCCGCTGCTCGAGGCAGGCGGTCACATCGTCAAGCGGATGGGCGACGGCATGATGGCGGTGTTCTCCGATCCCGTCGTGGCGGTGCGCGCGACGATCACGGCGATGGAGGCGGCCAGGGCCGTCGAGGTGGACGGCTACACCCCGCGGATGCGGGCGGGCGTGCACACCGGCAGGCCCCAACGCATCGGCTCGGACTGGCTGGGGGTGGACGTCAACATCGCCGCGCGGGCGATGGACCGGGCGACCCGCGGCGGACTCGTCGTCTCGCAGACCACGCTGGAGCGGATTCCCGACGACGAGTTCGACTCACTCGGTGTCACGGTCAAACGCCAGCGCAGGCCCATCTTCACCACCAAGCCGGACGGTGTCCCGTCGGATCTGTCCATGTACCGGCTGCGCAGCCGCAGGGGCCACGAACCCGCCGACGAATCGGCCGACGACTGACCGGACGGCGGCGCAGCGGTCGCGCCTGACGGGCGCGGAGGCGAATCCGGTGATCCCCTATGATCGCCGGGTGGCCGAGCAGCCCGATCACGTGGCCGAAACCCTGTCCGAAGAAGCGCTGACCGAGGCGGTCAGCGCTGCTCGGCACGCCTTCGGGCTCGCCGCCGACCTCGACGCGCTGGCCAGGGCCAAGACCGAACACCTCGGCGACCGGGCGCCGATCGCGCTGGCCCGCCAGGCACTCGGCGGACTGCCCAAGACCGACCGCGCCGACGCGGGCAAGCGGGTCAATGTCGCGCGGACCGAAGCGCAGCGCAGCTACGACGAGCGTCTCGCCGTGCTGCGCGCCGAACGCGACGCCGCGGTCCTGGTCGCCGAGCGCATCGATGTGACGCTGCCCTCGACGCGGCAGCCCATCGGCGCCCGGCACCCGATCACCATCCTGGGCGACCACATCGCCGACACCTTCGTCGCAATGGGCTGGGAACTGGCCGAGGGGCCCGAGGTCGAGACCGAGCAGTTCAACTTCGACGCGCTGAACTTCCCGCCCGACCATCCCGCGCGCAGCGAGCAGGACACCTTCCACATCGCGCCGGACGGCTCGCGTCAGGTGCTGCGCACGCACACCTCGCCGGTGCAGGTCCGGGCGCTGCTGGAACGCGAGCTCCCGGTGTACATCATTTCGATCGGCCGCACCTTCCGCACCGACGAGCTGGATTCCACCCACACCCCGGTCTTCCACCAGGTCGAGGGAATGGCGGTGGACAAGGGGCTGACGATGGCGCACCTGCGCGGCAGCCTCGACGCATTCGCCAGGGCGCTGTTCGGGCCGCAGGGCCGCACCCGGTTCCGGCCGCACTTCTTCCCGTTCACCGAACCCTCCGGCGAGGTGGACGTGTGGTTCGAGGGCAAGAAGGGCGGCGCCGGCTGGGTGGAGTGGGGCGGCTGCGGCATGATGAACCCGAACGTGCTGCGCGCCTGCGGGATCGACCCCGACGTCTACTCGGGGTTCGCCTTCGGCATGGGGCTCGAGCGCACCCTGCAGTTCCGCAACGGCATTCCCGACATGCGCGACATGGTCGAGGGTGACGTCCGGTTCTCCCTGCCGTTCGGGGTCGGCATCTGATGCGCATCCCGTACAGCTGGCTGCGTGAGGTCGTCCGCGCCGGTGCCCCGGACTGGGACGCCTCACCGGAGGAACTCGAGCAGACGTTCATCCGGATCGGTCACGAGGTCGAGGGCATCATCCCGGTCGGACCGGTGACGGGTCCGCTCACCGTCGGCCGTGTCGCCGAGATCGAGGAGCTCACCGAGTTCAAGAAGCCGATCCGGGCCGTCAAGGTCGATGTCGGAGAGCCGGAGCTGCGCGACATCGTCTGCGGCGCAACCAATTTTGCCGTCGATGACCTCGTCGTGGTGGCGCTGCCCGGCACGGTGCTGCCCGGCGACTTCAGCATCGCCACCCGAAAGACCTACGGCCGGACGTCGGACGGCATGATCTGCTCGACCGCCGAACTGCGGCTCGGCGCCGACCAGGCGGGAATCCTGGTGCTGCCGCCGGGTACGGCGGCGCCCGGAGCCGATGCCGTCGAGCTGCTGGGCCTGGACGACGTGGTGTTCGACCTGGCGATCACACCCGATCGCGGCTACTGCCTGTCGATCCGGGGGATGGCCCGCGAGATCGCCTGCGCCCACGACCTGGCCTACGCCGATCCCGCCGACGTGCCCGCGCTGCCCGTCGAGGGTGAGGCGTGGCCGCTGACCGTCCAGCCCGGCACCGGCGTGGTGCGCTTCGGTCTGCGTCCAGTCACCGGTATCGACCCGGCGGCGGTGTCGCCGTGGTGGCTGCAGCGCCGGCTGATCCTCTGTGGGATCAGGGCCATCTCGCCCGCGGTCGACGTCACCAACTACGTGATGCTCGAACTGGGCCATCCCATGCACGCCCATGACCGCAGCCTGATCAACGGCGGCCTCGAGGTCCGGGTGGCCGGCGCGGGGGAGACGGTGGTCACCCTCGACGACGTGAAGCGCACCCTCGCCGCCGGTGACGTGCTGATCGTCGACGACGCGGCGACCGCCGCGATCGGCGGCGTGATGGGTGCGGGCACCACCGAGGTTCGCGACACGACCACCGACGTGCTGCTCGAGGCCGCGGTGTGGGACCCGGCCGCGGTGTCACGGACCCAGCGCCGGCTCCGGCTGGCCAGCGAGGCCGGCCGGCGCTACGAACGCTCGGTCGATCCGGCGATCTCCGTCGCCGCGCTCGACCGGTGCGCCGCGCTGCTGGCCGAGATCGCGCACGGCACAGTGGAACCCAGGTTGACCGACTGGCGGGGTGATCCGCCGCGTGACGACTGGGCCCAGCCCGCGGTGAGCATGGCGGTGGACCTGCCCGATCGCATCGCCGGAGTCGACTACGCCGAGGGCACCACACGGCGCAGGCTCATCCAGGTGGGCGCCGACGTGACCGTCGACGGCGATCGGCTCACCGCGATCCCGCCGAGCTGGCGGCCCGACCTGCAGCAACCCGCCGACCTCGTAGAGGAGGTGCTGCGGCTGGAGGGTCTGGAGGCGATCCCCTCGGTGCTGCCCGCCGCGCCGCCCGGCCGCGGCCTGACGCCGATCCAGAAGCGGCGCCGAGCGGTCGGCACGTCGCTCGCGCTAGCCGGATACGTCGAGATCCTGCCGTCACCGTTCCTGCCCGCCGGAGTGTTCGACCAATGGGGGCTGCCCGCCGACGATCCGCGGCGGCGCACCACCGAGGTGCTCAACCCCCTGGAGACCGACCGGCCGCACCTGGCCACCACCCTGCTTCCTGCCCTGTTGGAGACGTTGAGCCGCAACGTGTCCCGCGGTGCCGTCGACGTCGGGCTGTTCGCCGTCGCCCAGGTGGTGGAGCCGACGGAGAACACCCGCGCGGTCGACCGCATCCCCACCGACCGGCGGCCCACCGCCGAGGAGATCGCGGTCCTCGACGCGTCGCTGCCCCGCCAGCCCGAGCACGTCGCCGTCGTGCTGGCCGGGTTGCGGGAACCTGCGGGCCCGTGGGGTCTCGGCAGGCCGGTCGAGGCGGCCGATGCGTTCGAGGCGGTGCGGGCCATCGGACGGGCCGCCGGTGTGGAGTTCGCGCTGCGGTCCGGTGAGCGACTGCCCTGGCATCCGGGCCGGTGTGCCGAAATCCTGATCGGTGACGGCAGCGAGGGCGTGGTCGTCGGCCACGCCGGTCAGTTGCATCCCGCGGTGATCGAGCGGGCCGGCCTGCCCAAGGGTGCCTGTGCGGTCGAACTCGATCTCGATGCCGTGCCGATCGTGGAATCGCTACCCGCGCCGTCGGTGTCGCCGTTCCCGGCGGTGTTCCAGGACGTCAGCCTGATCGTCGGAGAAGACGTCGCGGCGCAGAGCGTGGTGGCTGCGGTGCGTGCCGGCGGGGGCCCGCTGCTGGAGGACGTCCGGCTGTTCGACGTCTACACCGGCCCGCAGGTCGGCGAGGGCCACAAGTCGCTGGCGCTGGCCTTGCGATTCCGCGCCACCGACCGCACGCTCACCGAGGACGAGGCCAGCGCGGCCCGCGACGCCGCCGTGGCGGTGGCCGCCGAGAGGGTCGGCGCGGTACAACGCCGCTGAGTCCCTAGGCCTGTTGATCGGCGAGATCGAATTCCGCTGCGACGGCGGCGATGTGGTGGCGCCGCCTGAATTCCTCTGCGGCAACGGCGTCGCCTCGACGTCGGGCGATGAGTGCGCTCAGCCGTAGCCGCGGCAGCTCGTCGAGAATGAGCCCGCTGTCGGCGCCGGCGGCGGCGAGACGGTCTACGGCGGCCGCAGACTCCGCGAGGTCGTCCGCGTCGCCCCGTGCCAACAGTGATTCGACCAGGACGGTGGTCGCGATGCCCCTGGAGAGCACTTCGCCATTGGTGGCCATCCTGGCGATCGCGTCCCGGGCGAGGTCGATCGCCCCGTCGACATCGCCGTGCGTTGCTCGGTACCTCGCCTTCGCCGGGTCGATCAGCGTCGCGGCGTTCATCGTGAACCGGCGGCGCAGGGTGGTGTCGTGTGCCTGCTCGAGAAGGTCGATGCCCTCCTGGCCCGGATCGTTCCCGTACACGAGCACCAGACCCCTTCCGGTGCGGGCCAGGGTCAGCGAGTGCTCGTCGCCCGCCTGCTCGGCGACCCGCAACGCGTCGGCCGTCTCGCACCTCGCCTGCTCGTCGACCCGGCGGGCGCCCGCCGGAACAGCCAGGATGTACTTGTACAGGATGCTGCTGACGCGGCTCGTCGGATCGAGACCGCGGGCCATCGCGACCCCGGCGTCACCATCGGCACGCCAACCCTTCACGCCGAGGCACAACCGGTACAGGCCCCGCATGCGGGTCGCGCCGGCCAACGGCGAGGCGAACAGGACTCTGCCTCTGGCCAGGTCGCCGTCCGCCAGGTCGATGACCCGCTGTACGAGGTGCAGCGCTTCGCCCAGTTCGCCGACTTCGGACTTCGCGTACGACACGGCCAGCAGCAGGGCGCAGCGCAGAGTCGGTTCGTCGATCAGCTCCAGCAGTGTCATCAGCTCGCCGACGAGATCCATCGCCTCGCGGTGCCGATGTTGGCCGCTCATCGCCATCACGACGCCCGCCGTCGCGATCGCCAGTGATCGTCGGTCACCGGACTCCTCGCACAACCGCCGCAGCTGGTCGTATCCCGTCGTGGCGATGTCCCCGCCGGTCTTCCACACCTCGCTGCACAGTCTGGTCAGAACCCCGGTCTCGAGCAGAGTTCGGTCCGGATCCGCCACGGGCAGATGAGTCACCGCCTCGCGCGCCCGCTGCCAGCGCGCCCACGCGGCGATGCGGTCGCGCTCGTTGAGCCAGCTGCCGGCGCGCATGTGCCAGTCGAAGGCCTGGCGAAGGTCACCCGCCCGGTGCAGATGGTCGGCGATCAGCGCGGCATTCTGCTCCACGGCATCGGCGTCCGCTGCCTCGATGGCGGCGGCGACTCGGCGATGCTTCTCCGCCCGCGCGGCTTTCAATTGTGATTCGTAGGCCACTGCTCGAAGGAGCGGATGCCGGAACACGTACGCCGTTGGCGGGGAGGAAACGGCGTCGATCATTTCTGCGTCGCTGAGATCGGCAAGCGCCAGGGAGAGGCCATCGACGTCGTGCAGCACCGCTTCGAGAAGATCGGTGCTGAAGCGCATGCCGATGACTGCACCCGCGTAGAGCACCGACTTGCACGAGGGCCCGAGCCGATCGATACGGGCGGCGAGCGTGGCATGCAGCGTGGGCGGCACGGTGATGTCCGCGGCTTCGTCAGCGCAGCGGTACAGTCCACGCAGGCCGGCGAGGACGCCACGCTCTGCGAGATCACGCACTGTCTCGGTGATGAAAAAGGGGTTTCCCGAACATCTCCCGACGATCCGGTTGGCCAGCAGCTTCACAGATGGGTCAGATCCCAGTAGTTCGGTGACCAACGTCGCCGCGTCCGGCTCGGTCAGCGGAGTGAGCACCACGCTGTGCGCGGCAGGCGTCTGCGCCAAGGCTCCGCGGTAGTCCGGTCGGTAGGTGATCAGCAGCAACGAGCGCGTCCGAGGCAGCACCTCGACGAGTTCGGCGAGTATCGCCTCACTCGCCTCGTCGATCCAGTGGGCGTCCTCGACGACGAAGAGCGTTGAGGTGCTCTGCTCCAGTAACCGCCTCGCCAGAGAGGTCAAGCGACGCCGCCTCGCCTCGGGGGAGATCTCGGGGGCCGCGGCCGACGGATCGCCGATTCCGAGCAGGTCTTCCAGGAGGAGCAGGTCGTCGACGTCGTCGACCGCCATCTCCGAGCGCACACTCGCCCGGGCAACCTCGGGTGGCACGCCGGTGACCGCGAACACCGCCCGGAGAAGACGTCTCATTGCGCGGTAGGGCACGCCGCGGGTATGGGATTCGCAGAACGTCGTATAGGAGGGGACGCCGCGCTGCGCGGCCAGTCGGCGGGTTTCATCGACCAGACGGCTCTTCCCGATGCCCGCAGGCCCGACGAGTCGTACCGTCGATCCACCGGCGTTGCGGCACCTGTCGATGTGCGTCACCACGGTGGAGAGCTCCGGCATCCGTCCGACCAATGCAGGGTCGCGCCGTGCGCGGTGGTGGGGGTTCTCGGTCGCGATCCGATGGAGGAGGCGCGCCTGCACCGGGGTTTCTCGGCCCTTCACGGTCACCGCGTCAAGCGGGCCGAGTGCGGCGACGTCCTCGACGAGGCGGGCCGTCGTCGCACTGAGCATCACGCCGTCGGGCGGCGCCGCAGATTCCATCCGCTGTGCCAGACCGACCTGTTCCCCGATCGTGGTGTAGCCCAGTGCTCCTGAGCCGATTTCGCCTGCGACCACCTCACCGGAGTTGAGTCCGATACGCACCTGGAACACGATGCCGTCACGCTCCTGCAGATCCACGGCGAGTGCGCGTGCCTCGTCACGGATCCGCAACGCGGCAAGGCAGGCGAGCAGTGCGTGATCCTCCAGAGCATTCGGTACACCGAACACCGCCATCAGCCCGTCGCCGGTGAACTGGTTGACGACGCCGCCGTAGCCGTTGACCACGCCCGCGGATCGGCGGATCAGGGCGGCCATGATCTCGCTCAGCCGCTCCGCGCCGACCGCTGCGGCGATGTCCATCGATCGCACCACGTCGGCGAACAAGACTGTCACGTGCTTGTACTCGGGGTCGCCTGCGCCGGGCGCCCGTGCTCCGCATCCGTCGCAGAATCGGGCGCTCTCGCGCAGCAGCAGGCCGCAGGCTCGGCATGATCGCGGCACCATCTGACCCTCCGGGGAAAGGGGACGATCTCACCCTAGGTGCAGGCGTTCGGGGTTCGGTGCTTTCGGGCGAACTGGGGACCGGTGGTCACCGACCTCTAACGTGCCCCCGTCGAACCTCGGACAGTCCCGGCTCGTCGGCACCGGCGAGGCGCTGCACGCCGGTCAGCACCAGCAGCGGCCAGTAGGCCATCTTTAGGTGCTCCCAGACGCTTTCGTTCACCGGTGCGAACACGGCCAACAGACGGCGTCGGCCGGACCAGTCGAAGCAGAAGTGCAGCAGGACACCGCCTGCGATGATGACCGGGATTCCGGTCAGGTCCCATACCAAGGCGCCGCCGCCCCGTGTCAGGCCACCAGCAGCCGCGCCGGGCTGCGGCCCAGCACCTGTCGCCACGGAATCTCCTCCGGCGCTTCAGTCAGCCGCAGCGGCGGATCAACGGCGAGAACCGATTTCACACACTCGTGCACCGTCACCTTCGCCAGCGCCGTACCGAGGCAGTAGTGCACCCCGGCACCGAAGTTCACCAGCTTGGGCGTGTCCGGCCGGGTGAAGCGGGCGGCGTCGAACTGATCGGCATGGTGCCAGGCCGTCTCGTCGCGACACGCGGCGGCGATGCAGAGGAAGACCATCGAGCCGGCCGGGAGCGACGTCCCATGCAGCTCGATCGGCGCCACGGCGGTGCGAGGGATCAGTGCGATGCTGGGCTCCATGCGGATCGTCTCGGTGACCGCGCTCGCCATCAAGCCATCGTCGTCTTGCGCTATCGCATCGCGGTGCTGCAGCGCCACCAGCAGGCTGCACGGGATCTGGCTGCCGGTGGTGTCGTGGCCGGCCACCAGGAGATTGGCGATCATCGTGACCGTCTCGTCGTGGCTGAGGCGTTCACCGTCGGCCTCCGCGGCCAGCAGGGCGGTGATGAGATCGGGCCCCGGGTCCTGCGCCCGGCGGGCCGTCAATTCGTCGACGTAGGTGTGCAATTCGGTGATGGCGGTCGTCGCGGCCGCGACCTGCTCGGCGGTCATCACGAAGAAGACCGGACTCAGCGCGTCGGCCCATCGCGCGAACACCGCCACATCGGCGTCGGGCACCCCGAGCAGCCGGCAGATCAGCCGGGTGCCCAGTGGCGAGCACGCCGCGACGAGGTCTCCGCCGTCGCGCACCGTGCCGGCCGCCTCCTCGGCCATTGCGGTCGCGGTGGAACGCAACGCCGCGACCGAACGCGGTGTGAAGGAATGTGAGACCAGGGAGCGGATGCGCCGGTGGTAGTCGCCTTCTGTGGTGAACATCAACCGGCCGTACCAATCGCGCAGTGGACCGTCGGTGATCCCCATGACATCGAACAGCGTGAGTCCGATTCCATTGAGCCGCTGGTCATGTGCGAGCGCCTCGACGTCGTGCTGGCGCATGACGACGGTCGCTCCGGTGATCTCGTCGGTGGCCAGTGGCCCTTGCCGAGCCGCCTCGCGCAGCACCCCGTGCAGGTCGGTGGTGAACGACCCCGTCAGGTCGACCGATGTCGCCATGGCGCCTCCTCCGTCGCCCCCATTGTCCGGCCGGGCCGACGGTCGGCGGCCCGCAATGGACAGAAGGGGACGGGACCGCTTGACGACTCAAGAAGTTGCTGAGCGGGAGTGGGTGCGGCTACTGCACCGGGTTGGTCAGGTCGGCCAGTCCGTCGCCGAGCTCGCAGCGCACCACGTCGCCCGCCTGGATGCCGACCGCGCCGGGCGTGCCGGTCGACAGGATGTCGCCGGGGTAGAACGGCATCACCTGGCTGTGGAAGCTGAGCAGTTCGGCGGGGGAGAACGTCATCCCCGACACGGTGTCCTTGCGGTGCACCGCTCCGTTGTGGATCGTGGCGACGCGCAGGTCCTCCAGCGGCCCGTGGGCAAGCAGCTCGTCCATGGTGATGAGGTCGGGGCCGAAGGCGAAGAAGCTCGGGTAGTTCTTCACCCGGGTCAGATAGCGCGGGTTCTCCAGCAGCACCGCCTCGGCGGTCTGGTCGAGCACCGGCACCACGCCCGCCACGTAGGACAGCGCCTCGTCGACCCCCACCTGGTAGCACGTCCGCCCGATCACCAGTCCGAGTTCCGCCTCCGAGGTCACCTTGCCGATCCCGGGCGGCACGACGATGGGCTCTCCCGGACCGACGATGGTGTGGTCGCCCTTGATGAACGACGCCGGCGACGTGCGTGGCGCCTGCTCGCCGAGATCGCCGGCGTGTGCGCCGTAGTTCAGCCCGATGCCGAGGATCTTGCGGGGGCGTGTCCACGGCGCGAGCACCGGCGCGGCGGGGTCGGCACACGCGTCGTCGGAGACACCGGCGGCCACGGCGGCGGCGAGTGCGTCCAGTGCGCCCGCCTCGAGCAGCGCCATCAGGTCGCCGGGTGCGCCGCGCAGCACACGGTCCACCCGGGCCAGGCGTCCGTCGGCCAGTGCGACGCAGGCGGTAGGTCGGTCGTCGAGTCGAACAGTACGGAGGCGCAACGGAACTCCCTCGGACGAAGTGTTGTGGTTGGTCAGACGACGCTGCGGATCAGGCCGCCGTCGACGCGGATCACCGCGCCGGTGATGTACGACGCGCGGTCGCTGCACAGGAATGCCGCCACGTCGGCGTACTCGTCGGGCCTGCCGTACCGGCCGAGCGCCATGGTGGCGGCACTGTCGCGTGCGACGTCCTCGACGCTGCGGTCCTCGCGGGCGGCCCGGCGTTCGTCGAGGAATTGGGTGCGGTCCGTGGCGATCCGGCCCGGCACGATCACATTCGAGGTGATGCCGTCGCGCCCGACCTCGTCGGCGAGGGTCTTCGACCAGGCGTGCAGGCTCGCGCGCAGCGTGTTGGACAGCCCCAGGTTCGGGATCGGGCTCAGCGCGCCCGACGACGTCGAGGTCAGGATGCGGCCCCAGCCGCGTTCCCGCATGCCCGGCACCACCCGGTCGGTCAGCGCGATGACGGACAGCACCATCTTCTCGAAGCTGTCCCGCCACGTGGCGTCGTCCTGGCCGGCGACCGGGGTGGGCGGCGGTCCGCCGGTGTTGTTGACCAGGATGTCGACCGGCCCGAGGGTGCGTTCCACCTCGGCCACGGTGGGCTCCCGCCGGTCGGCGTCGCCGAGGTCCCACACCAGGGGCAGCGCCTTGACGCCGGCTTCCTCGACCCTCGCGGCGGTGGCGGCAAGGGCTTCTTCGGAACGACCGGTGACCGCGACGTTCGCGCCCTCCTGGGCGAGACGGACGGCGATCGCGCCGCCCAACCCGCCGCTGCCGCCGAGCACCAGGGCGGTGCGTCCGGTGATGCCGAGATCCATGTCGAATTCCCTTCAGCGAGGCGCGGATTGGATTGCGGGCACACTGCTCAGATGCTGTTCCAGCAGCGGCACCAGCGATGCGGGCAGCGGTGTGGCGGGTGGCCGGACGCGCGCGCAAGCGATGACCCCGCGCCGGCGCAGCAGTTCCTTGCGGATCGCCAGGCCTACGCGCAGCTGCCCCTCGAAGTTGGCCAGCGGCAACCACGGCGCCCATGCCTCCCGGGCGGCGCGGAATCCGCCGTCGCGGTGGGCGCGCAGCACCGCCGCCAGCGCGGCGGGATGGCTGAAGCCCGTCATGGCGCCTGCCGAACCGGCGGCCAGTTCGTCGAGCAGTCCGACACCGCCGAGCCCGCCGAACACCGGGACGTCGAGCCGGGGCGCCAGGTGGGCGATCGCGACCGACGTGGGCGGCGTCTCGGATTTCACGCCGACCGCGAAGGGGCACGCCCGCACCAGCTCCACCACCTGCTCGTCGGTCACGCGGATGCCCGACACGACGGGGTAGTCCTGTACCAGCACACCGATACCGGTGCCGTCGTACAGCCGCCGCATGGCGTCGGCGGCCACGGCGGGGGCGGCGTCGCCAATCTGGGCCATCAGCGCCACCGGCGGCCGGGGCACCGCCCCGAGCAGCCGCTGCGCCTGCGTGACCACGGCGTCGGGGTCCCGTTCGGAAAGCCCCAGCACGTACGGCAGGTCGGTGGCCGCCGCGACGGTCTGCGCCACGGCGTCGGCCTCGTCGGGTCGCAGCGACGCCGCCTCGCCGAAGACGCCGAGCGCGACCAGGCCGCCGCAGCCGTCCTCGGCGAACGACGCGACCTCGTTGCGCAGCGATTCCAGGTCGATGTCGAGCTGGTCGTCGAACGGGGTGGCCAGCACTCCCCAGAGGCCGCCGGCGATGACGTCGGTCACGGGCGGCCCTCGAGGGTGGAGACGACGTGCTCGGCGATGGCGAGCGCGGAGGTGGCCGCGGGCGAGGGCGCGTTGCGCAGCACCACGATGCGGTCGCGGATGCTGATCCGGAAGTCGTCGACGAGTCCGCCGTCGGCGTCGAGTGCCTGCGCGCGGATCCCCGCCCGGCCCGGGACCACATCGTCGTCGTCGAGTTCGGGGACGTAGGCCCGGGCGGCCGCGACGAACCGCCGCTTGCTCAGTGAGCCGTACATCTCGCGGATGCCGGTGCGCCAGTGCTGCCGGGCGAATCGCCAGAACGCCGGGGTGCGGGCCACGCCCGCGAGGTCGGCCGGGGACACGTGGCGCCACGTGTAGCCCTCGCGCGCCAGCGCGAGCACCGCGTTCGGACCGATCAGCACCTCACCGTCGACCCGCGGCGTGACGTGCACGCCGAGGAACGGGTAGCGCGGGTCGGGCACCGGATACACCAGGCCGTTGACCAGTCCGCGACGCTCCGGTTTGAGTGCGTAGTACTCGCCGCGGAACGGCATGATCACCGGATCGGGGCCGTCGCCGGCCATCTCGGCCAACCGATCGCTCTGCAGGCCGCCGCACGCCAACACCTGGTCGAAGGCGGTGCGGTCGGTTCCGCCTGCGGTCCGCGTGGTCAGGACCACCTCGGCTCCCTGGACCTGCATCCCGGTGACCTCGTGGCCCAGCAGGATCTTGGCGCCCGCGGCGACGGCATCGGCGGCGAGCGCCTGGGTCACCTCGGCGAAGTCGACGATCGACGTCGACGGCGAGTGCAGTGCGGCGACGCCGCGGACGTGCGGTTCGAGATCGCGCAGCTCGCCGGGGCCGATGATCCGGATCCCGGGAACGCCGTTGGCGCGGGCACGGTCCTCGATGCCGGACAGCCGGGCCCGTTCCGCCTCGTCGAGCGCGACGAGCACCTTGCCGCAGGTGATCCGGCGGATCCCGCGCTCGGCGCAGTAGTCCTCGAGCAGGCGCACCCCGCGCCGGCACAGCAGCGCCTTCTGCGAGCCCGGCTGGTAGTACAGCCCCGCATGCACGACGCCGCTGTTGCGCCCGGTCTGGTGCGACGCGAGGCGGTCCTCCTTGTCGAACACCGTGACCTCGGCGTCGGGCCTGCGGGCCATGATCTCGCGCGCGACGGCGGCACCGACGATGCCGCCGCCGATCACGGCCGTCCGTTGGGTCATCGGCATCCTCCCGAGGGTGCGTAGCCGGCGAAGACCTCGTCCTGGTCGCCGGTCCGGTCGGCGTCGAGGTCCACGATCGGCGCGAACCTGCGCCACAGCGACTCCGACCCGACGGCGATCACGATATCGGCGTCTGCACACCCGAACACCCCGTACGGCGCGATGGACGGATGGCGATTGCTGGTGAGCACCGGCTCCACCCCGGCGGCCAGCCGGCCGACGCCGTGTACACGTGCACCCGACCAGCGCTGGCGCCAGGCCTCCGGCTGGGGTGACGGCCGGTCCCCTCTGGCGATGCTTGCCGAGCGAAGTATCTGCGGCATGCCGAACTGGTCCGAACTTCGAATCGCGCTCCGGTAGAACGAGATTCGCGCCCGCTCTTCGCCCATTCAAGAACTATTGACGTTTGCGGTAATTCAGGCGTAGCGTCCCGCGAATCTGGGTGAGGAGCGGGCCATGCCGGATGTGGACGTCTGTGTGGTGGGTGCCGGGTTCGCCGGTCTGACGGCGGCACGCCGCCTCGAGCAGGCGGGTCACTCGGTGGCCGTGCTCGAGGCGCGCAACCGGATCGGTGGCCGCACCTTCACCGAGCAACGCGACGACGGAAGTTACCTCGACCACGGCGGCACCTGGGTCGGCCCCGGCCAGGACCGGGTGTACGCGCTGATGAAGGAGTTCGGCGTCCCAGCCTTCAAGCAGTTCGTCGACGGCGAGGCGATGATGATCGTCGACGGCAGGCAGTACCGCTACAGCGGAACCATTCCGTGGAACATGAACCCGTTGGTGTCGGTCAATCTCGGTGCGGCCTTCCTCGAACTGAGGCGCATGTGCCGAGCCGTTCCGGTGCACGCGCCGTGGTCGGCGCCGAAGGCCGACAGGTGGGATCGCACGACGTTGGCACAGTGGCTCGACCGCACGGTGCCGATGCGCCAGGCCCGGCAACTGCTGGAGATGGCGCTCGCCGGCACCTACACCTCGGCGGCGTCGGAGATCTCGATGCTGTTCGTCGTCGCTCAATTGGCCTCCGCGGGCGGTCCCGACTTCGTCCTCGGGGTCCAGAACGGGGCCGAGGACGCCCGCCCGGTCGGCGGCATGGGTGCCATCTAC
Source organism: Mycobacterium sp. NPDC050551 (assembly GCF_040674075.1). NCBI lineage: Bacteria > Bacillati > Actinomycetota > Actinomycetes > Mycobacteriales > Mycobacteriaceae > Mycobacterium > Mycobacterium sp. NPDC050551. Next base: position 680,261 of record NZ_JBFARC010000004.1, read on the forward strand.
CGCGCGGTCGCCGCCGACGTCGCCGGCGACATCCACCTCGAGCAGCCTGTCCGCTCGATCCGGCAGGATGCCGACGGTGTGACGGTCCGTTCCGACGGGTCGTCGGTGCGGGCGAAGCGGGTGATCGTCACGGTGCCGCTGGCCATCGCGAGCCACATCGACTACAAGCCGATGCTGCCCATCGACCGGTCGTTGCTGCACCAACGGATGCCGACAGGCGCAGTACTGAAGACCCATGTCATCTACGACGAGCCCTTCTGGCGCGACGACGGGCTCACCGGCCAGTCCGCCGCTCCCGGTACCGCCGCCCCGGTGACTCTGGACGCGTGCTCGCACGAGGGCAGGCCCGGGGTGATGTGCGTGATCGCCGAGGGTCCGCACGCCCGGCAACTGTGCCGGATGTCCGTTGCCGATCGCCGGTCGGCCGTGCTGGAAACGCTGACCGCGAGATTCGGGCGCAGAGCCGATGCGCCCGTCGACTACACCGAACAGAACTGGACGGTGGAGCGGTACTCCGGCGGCGGCATGATCAGTCACGCGCCGCCCGGGGTCCTGACGGAGTTCGGCCATGCGTTGCGCGAACCCTGCGGCCTGATCCACTGGGCGGGCACCGAGTCGGCCGACGTGATGATGGGTTTCGTCGACGGCGCCGTGCGTTCCGGAGAGCGGGCCGCCCAGGAGGCCATCACGGGTATGAGCGGTACGCTGCCCTCCGCGCCGCCGCTGGCGATGGCGTAGCACCCGTGGCAGAATTGGTTTGCATTCGACTGCATAACCATGCATGCTTCGTGCATGACTTCTGTGGCGGTCGCCGGGGCCAGCGGGTACGCCGGCGGGGAGATCCTGCGCCTGTTGCTCGGGCACCCGGCCTACGCCGACGGCCGGCTCACCATCGGTGCGCTGACCGCGGCGGCCAGTGCCGGCACCAGCCTGGCCGAACACCATCCGCATCTGCTGCCGCTGGCCGGCCGGGTGCTCGAGGCGACCTCGGCCGAGGCGCTCGCCGGCCATGACGTCGTCTTCCTCGGCCTGCCGCACGGCCACTCCGCCGCCCTGGCCGACGAACTCGGCGACGACACGCTGATCGTCGACTGCGGCGCCGACTTCCGGCTCACCGACGCCGACGACTGGGTCCGGTTCTACGGGTCCGCCCACGCGGGCAGCTGGCCCTACGGTCTGCCCGAACTGCCCGGCGGGCGTGACCGGCTGCGCGGCGCACGGCGCATCGCCGTCCCCGGCTGCTATCCGACCGCAGCGCTGCTCGCCCTGCTGCCCGCCGTCGCCGCCGATCTCGTGGATCCCGCCGTCACCGTCGTCGCCGTCAGCGGCACATCCGGCGCGGGCCGGGCGGCCAAGACCGACCTGCTCGGCGCCGAGGTCATCGGCTCGGCGCGCGCCTACAACGTCGGCGGCAGGCACCGGCACACCCCCGAGATCGCCCAGGGTCTGCGAGCCGTCACCGACAGGGACGTCACGGTGTCCTTCACCCCTGTGTTGATCCCCACCTCTCGCGGAATCCTGGCCACCTGCACCGCGCGTACCGACGCGCCGCTGTCCGAATTGCGCGCGGCATACGAGAAGGCCTACGACGGTGAGCCGTTCGTGCACCTGCTGCCCGAGGGCCGGCTGCCCACCACCGGCTCGGTGATCGGCAGCAACGCCGCGCAGCTGGCCGTCGCGGTCGACGAGGACGCGCACACTTTCATCGCCATCGCCGCCATCGACAACCTGGTCAAGGGGACCGCCGGCGCCGCGGTGCAGTCGATGAACCTCGCGCTGGGCTGGCCCGAGACCGAGGGTCTGTCGATCGTGGGGGTGGCGCCGTGACCACGAACGACACGACGACCACGAACGACACCACGACCACGAACGACACGACGACGCGGCTGCTGCGCACCCAGGGCATCACGGCGCCCGCCGGCTTTCGTGCCACCGGCATCGCCGCGGGCATCAAGGCGTCCGGCGCACCGGATCTGGCGCTGGTGTTCAACGAAGGCCCCGACCACGCGGCCGCGGGTGTGTTCACCCGCAACCAGGTCAAGGCCGCGCCCGTGCTGTGGACCCGCCAGGTGCTCACCACCGGCCGGGTACGCACGGTCGTGCTGAACTCCGGCGGCGCCAATGCGTGCACCGGCCCGCTGGGCTTCCAGGACAGCCACGCCACCGCCGAAGGCGTCGCGGCGGCGCTCTCGGACTGGGGTACCGAGACCGGCGCCATCGAGGTCGCCGTGTGCTCCACCGGCCTGATCGGTGACCGCCTGCCGATGGACCGGGTGCTCGCCGGCGTCACCGAGGCGGTGCACGAACTCGCGGGCGGATTGAGCGGCGGCGAGGACGCGGCGCGCGCCATCATGACCACCGACACGGTGCCCAAACAGGTGGCGCTGCACCACCCCGACACGTGGACCGTGGGCGGAATGGCCAAGGGCGCAGGCATGCTGGCGCCGTCACTGGCCACCATGCTGTGCGTGCTGACCACCGATGCGGTGGCCAGTTCCGACGCCCTGCGCGACGCACTGCACCGCGCCGCCGCGCTGACCTTCGACCGGCTCGACGTCGACGGCAGCTGTTCCACCAACGACACCGTCCTGCTGCTCGCCTCGGGGGCCAGTGAGATCACCCCCACGCAAAGCGAACTCGACGACGCCGTGCTGCGGGTGTGCGACGACCTGTGCGCGCAGCTGCAGGCCGACGCCGAAGGGGTGACCAAGCGGGTGGCGGTCACCGTCACCGGCGCGCCCACCGAGGCCGACGCTCTGACCGCGGCACGGCTGGTCGCCCGCGACAGCCTGGTCAAGACCGCCCTGTTCGGGTCCGACCCGAATTGGGGCCGGGTGCTCGCAGCGGTGGGCATGGTGCCGTTCGTCATCGATCCGGATCGGATCACCGTGTCCTTCAACGGTTTTCCGACATGCGTCGACGGGGCCGGTGCACCGGGCGCTCGCGACGTCGATCTGTCCGGCGAGGAGATCGACGTCGTCATCGACCTCGCGCTGGGTGGCGGCGCCGCCACGGTGCGCACCACCGACCTGTCGCACGGCTACGTCGAAGAGAACTCGGCCTACAGCTCATGACCACTCCTGACGTCGCCCCGCTGGAGACGCCGGTGAAGGCACGGGTGCTGGCCGATGCGCTGCCGTGGCTCAAGCAACTGCACGGCAAGATCGTCGTGGTCAAGTACGGCGGCAACGCCATGACCGACGACGTGCTCAAGGCGGCGTTCGCGGCCGACATGGTGTTCTTGCGCAACTGCGGCATTCACCCGGTGGTGGTGCACGGCGGTGGACCGCAGATCAGTGCCATGCTGAAAAGGCTCGGCGTGCCAGGCGATTTCAAGGGTGGCTTCCGGGTGACCACCCCCGAGGTGCTCGACATCGCGCGGATGGTGCTGTTCGGCCAGGTGGGTCGTGAACTGGTCGGGCTGATCAACGCGCACGGTCCCTACGCCGTCGGCATCACCGGCGAGGACGCCCACCTGTTCACCGCGGTGCGGCGCAGCGTGCTCGTCGACGGTGTCGACACCGACATCGGCCTGGTCGGCGACGTCGACAAGGTCAGCACCGACGCGGTGCTCGACCTGATCGGCGCCGGACGCATCCCCGTGGTGTCGACCATCGCACCCGACGTCGACGGCGTGGTGCACAACATCAACGCCGACACCGCCGCCGCGGCACTGGCCGAGGCGCTGCACGCCGAGAAGCTGCTGATGCTCACCGATGTCGAGGGCCTCTACACCGACTGGCCCAACCGGGACTCGCTGGTCTCCGAGATCGACGCCGCGTCACTCACCCAACTGCTGCCCAGGCTGGAGGCCGGGATGGTGCCCAAGATCGAGGCTTGTCTGCGCGCCGTCGCCGGCGGCGTGCCCAGCGCGCACGTCATCGACGGCCGCGTGGAGCACTGCGTGCTGGGCGAGTTGTTCACCGACGAGGGGACGGGCACGAAGGTGGTACCGGCATGAGCACCCAGCAGAGTCTGCAGGAGCGGTGGTCTGCGGTCATGATGGACAACTACGGCACGCCGCCGCTGGCGCTCGTCAGCGGCGACGGCGCGGTGGTCACCGATGCCGACGGCAAGACCTACGTCGACCTGCTCGGCGGGATCGCGGTCAACGTGCTCGGACACCGCCATCCCGCGGTCATCGAGGCGGTCACCCGCCAGCTCGACACGCTCGGACACACGTCGAACCTGTATGCCACCGAACCCGGCATCACCTTGGCCGAGGAACTGGTCCGGCTGCTCGGCGCGCCGGCGCGGGTGTTCTTCTGCAATTCCGGCACCGAGGCGAACGAGGTCGCGTTCAAGATGACGCGGCTGACCGGACGCACCAAAATCGTTGCCGCGCAGGGTGCCTTCCACGGCCGGACGATGGGCTCTCTCGCACTGACCGGCCAGCCGAGCAAGCAGGCGCCGTTCGCGCCGCTGCCGGGTGACGTGACCCACGTCCGCTACGGCGACATCGACGAGCTCGCCGCGGCGATCGACGACGACACCGCGGCGGTGTTCCTCGAACCGATCATGGGGGAGGGCGGCGTCGTCGACCCCGGACCGCACTACCTGACCGCGGCACGTGATCTCACCCATCAGCACGGCGCATTGCTGGTGCTCGACGAGGTGCAGACCGGGATGGGCCGCACCGGGACGTTCTTCGCCCACCAGCGCGACGGTGTCACCCCCGACATCGTCACCCTCGCCAAGGGACTCGGCGGCGGGTTGCCCATCGGCGCCTGCCTGGCGGTCGGGGCGGCGGGCGACCTGCTCACCCCCGGCCTGCACGGCAGCACCTTCGGCGGCAACCCGGTGTGCACCGCCGCGGCGCTGGCGGTGCTGAAGGCTCTCGCCGACGAACACCTCGTCGAACGCGCCGGCCAGCTCGGCAAGACGCTGCACGACGGCATCGGGTCGCTGAATCACCCTCTGGTCGACCATGTCCGGGGCCGCGGACTGCTGTGCGGCATCGTGCTCACCGCGCCCGCGGGCAAGGCGGTCGAGGCCGCCGCACGTGACGCCGGGTTCCTGGTCAACGCCGCCGCGCCCGATGTGATCCGGCTCGCGCCGCCGCTGGTGGTCACCGACGCGCAGATCGAACAGTTCCTCACCGCACTTCCCGCGGTGCTCGACACCGGCGGGGAGGCGACGAGATGACCCGGCACTTCCTGCGCGACGACGACCTGACCCCCGACGAGCAGGCCGAGGTGCTGACCCTGGCCGCCGAGCTCAAGAAGGACCCGATGTCGCGGCGCCCGCTCGAGGGTCCGCGCGGCGTGGCGGTGATCTTCGACAAGAACTCGACCAGGACCCGGTTCTCGTTCGAGGTGGGCGTCGCCCAGCTCGGCGGCCATGCCGTGGTCGTGGACGGGCGGAGCACCCAGCTGGGACGCGAGGAGACCCTCGAGGACACCGGAAAAGTGTTGTCGCGCTATGTCGATGCCATCGTCTGGCGCACCTTCGCCCAGGAGCGGCTGACCGCGATGGCCGCGGGGGCCGACGTGCCGGTGGTCAACGCGCTGTCCGACGAGTTCCATCCGTGCCAGGTGCTCGCCGATCTGCAGACCCTCGCCGAGCGCCGCGGATCGCTTCCGGGGCTGCGGATGTCCTACTTCGGTGACGGCGCCAACAACATGGCGCACTCGTTGATGCTGGGCGGCGTGACCGCGGGCATGCACGTCACGATCGCCGCGCCGGTGGGGTTCGAGCCGCACCCGATGTTCACCGCGGCCGCAAGAGAGCGGGCCGAGCAGACCGGCGCGACGGTCACCGTGACCGCCGACCCGCACGCGGCGGCCGACGGCGCCGATGTGCTGGTCACCGACACGTGGACGTCGATGGGTCAGGAGAACGACGGCCTCGACCGGGTGCGGCCGTTCCGGCCGTTCCAGATCAACGAGGCACTCGTGGACCGCGCGGACCCCGACGCGGTGGTGCTGCACTGCCTGCCCGCCCACCGTGGGCACGAGATCACCGACGAGGTGATCGACGGGCCGCACAGCGCGGTGTGGGACGAGGCCGAGAACCGGCTGCACGCCCAGAAGGCACTGCTGGTGTGGCTGCTGGAGAAGTCGCGATGAGGTCGCATTCATGACGTCCGCCGCGACCCGGGCAGGCCGTCAGGCCCGCATCGTGACGATCCTGTCGTCGAATTCGGTGAGCAGCCAGGGCGAGCTGGCGGCGATGCTGGCCGACGAGGGCATCGACGTCACCCAGGCCACGCTGTCGCGGGACCTGGAGGAGCTCGGCGCGGTCAAGCTGCGCGGCGCCGACGGCGGCGTCGGCGTCTACGTCGTCCCCGAGGACGGCAGCCCGGTGCGGGGGGTGTCCGGCGGCACCGAACGTGTCACCCGCCTGCTCGGTGACCTGCTGGTGTCCACCGACGCCAGCGGCAACCTGGCCGTGCTGCGCACACCGCCGGGCGCGGCGCACTACCTCGCGGCCGCCCTGGATCGCGCGGCGCTGCCCTACATCGTCGGCACCGTCGCCGGTGACGACACCATCCTGTTGGTGGCCCGCGAACCCATGACGGGTGCCGAGCTGGCCACCACCATCGAGAACCTGCGATAAGAGGAGCACACACCCATGTCCGAACGCGTCATCCTGGCGTACTCCGGCGGTCTTGACACGTCCGTGGCGATCAGCTGGATCGGCAAGGAGACCGGCCGTGAGGTGGTGGCGGTCGCCATCGACCTCGGCCAGGGTGGTGAGGACATGTCCGTGGTGCGTCAACGCGCACTGGACTGCGGCGCCGTCGAGGCCGTCGTCGTCGACGCCCGCGACGAGTTCGCCGAGCAGTACTGCCTGCCGGCGATCCAGTCCAACGCCCTCTACATGGACCGCTACCCGCTGGTCTCGGCGCTGAGCCGGCCCCTGATCGTCAAGCACCTCGTCGAGGCGGCCCGCGAACACGGCGGCGGCATCGTCGCCCACGGCTGCACCGGCAAGGGCAACGACCAGGTCCGTTTCGAGGTCGGGTTCGCTTCGCTGGCACCGGATCTCGAGGTGCTCGCGCCGGTCCGCGACTACGCCTGGACGCGGGAGAAGGCCATCGCCTTCGCCGAGGAGAACGCGATCCCGATCAACGTGAGTAAGCGGTCGCCGTTCTCGATCGACCAGAACGTGTGGGGTCGCGCGGTGGAGACCGGCTTCCTCGAACACCTCTGGAACGCCCCGACCAAGGACGTCTACGACTACACCGAAGACCCGACGATCAACTGGAGCAGTCCCGACGAGGTCATCGTCGGATTCGACAAGGGGGTACCCGTCTCCATCGACGGCAGGCCGGTCTCGGTGCTGCAGGCGATCGAGGAGCTCAACCGGCGGGCCGGCGCACAGGGTGTCGGACGTCTGGACGTCGTCGAGGACCGGTTGGTGGGCATCAAGAGCCGTGAGATCTACGAGGCGCCCGGCGCGATGGTGCTGATCACCGCACACACCGAACTCGAGCACGTCACGCTCGAGCGTGAACTCGGCCGGTTCAAGCGCACCACCGACCGGAAGTGGAGTGAGCTGGTCTACGACGGGCTGTGGTTCTCGCCGTTGAAGATCGCGCTCGAGTCGTTCGTCGGCCACACTCAGCAGCACGTCACCGGCGAAATCCGGATGGTGCTGCACGGTGGGCACATCGCCGTCAACGGCCGCCGCAGCGCCGAGTCGCTGTACGACTTCAACCTCGCCACCTACGACGAGGGCGACACGTTCGACCAGTCGTCGGCCAAGGGTTTCGTGCACGTGCACGGGTTGTCGTCGAGCATCTCCGCCCGCCGGGACCTGGGCATCAAGTGACGCCCGGAGACGGGGGCGGCACCAACGAGGGATCGCTGTGGGGCGGACGGTTCGCCGACGGGCCCGCCGACGCGCTTGCCGCGCTGAGCAAGTCGACGCACTTCGACTGGGTGCTGGCGCCCTATGACGTGGCGGCGTCCAAAGCCCATGTCCGCGTGCTGTTCTCGGCTGGTCTGCTGACTGAGGAGCAGCGCGACGGGCTGCTGGTCGGGCTCGACAGCCTGGCCGACGACGTCGCGGACGGCAGCTTCGGCCCGCTGGTCACCGACGAGGACGTGCACGGCGCACTGGAGCGAGGACTGATCGACCGCGTCGGCGCCGACCTCGGCGGTCGGCTGCGTGCAGGCCGGTCCCGCAACGACCAGGTGGCCACCCTGTTCCGGATGTGGCTGCGCGACGCGATCCGCCGTGTCGCCGACGGCGCACTTGAGGTGGTCGGTGCACTGTCCATGCAGGCCGCCGCCCACCCGACGGCGATCCTGCCGGGCAAGACCCATCTGCAGTCGGCGCAGCCGATCCTGCTCGCTCACCACCTTCTCGCACACGCCCACCCGTTGCTGCGCGACGTGGACCGGCTGATCGACGCCGACCGGCGAGCCGCCGTGTCTCCGTACGGATCCGGGGCGCTGGCAGGCTCGTCGCTCGGTCTCGATCCCGACGCCATCGCCGCGGAACTGGGCTTCGCCGCCGCCGCGGACAACTCCGTGGACGCCACCGCCGCCCGCGACTTCGCCGCAGAAGCGGCCTTCGTGCTCGCGATGATCGGCGTCGACCTGTCCCGGCTGGCCGAGGACCTGATCCTCTGGAGCACCACCGAATTCGGCTACGCCACCCTGCACGACGCCTGGTCGACGGGCAGCTCGATCATGCCGCAGAAGAAGAACCCCGACATCGCGGAGCTGGCCCGCGGCAAATCCGGTCGGCTGATCGGCAACCTGACCGGTCTGCTGGCGACGCTGAAGGCGCAGCCGCTGGCCTACAACCGCGACCTGCAGGAGGACAAGGAACCGGTCATCGACTCGGTGGCCCAACTCGAACTGCTGCTGCCGGCGATGGCGGGCTTGGTCTCGACGCTGCGCTTCGACGTCGACCGGATGGCCGAACTGGCGCCGCTGGGCTACACACTGGCCACCGACGTCGCGGAGTGGCTGGTGCGGCGCGGCGTCCCGTTCCGGGTGGCGCACGAGGCCGCGGGTGCCGCAGTGCGGGCCGCGGAGGCGCGCGGTGTCGGCCTCGAGGAGCTCGAGGACGCCGAGCTGAGCGGCATCCATCCCGAGCTCACCGGCGAGGTCCGCGACGTGCTGACGATCGAGGGTTCGGTGAACTCCAGGGACGCCCGCGGCGGCACGGCGCCCGTTCAGGTCGCCAAGCAGCTCAACGTCGTGCGCGACACCGCCGACCGGCTGCGGATCGCACTGCGCCGGTAGTCATCCCGTGCCCGGATTGGTGTACACCCGCTGTGGCGCGATGAGCACCGCGGTCCGTCGTTCCTCGGCCATGACACGGTCGTAGGTGTCCCAGTCGTCGTGAGTCCCGCCCGCGGCGGTGAACACGTCGCGCAACAGGGTCTGCAGACCGGGGCCGTCGATGTCGTCGTGCGGGTCGTCGGGCCCGATGAGTTCGGCACGCCCCTCGACGCCGGCCCACTGCCATCCGGCGCGGGCGACGACGGTCGCCCTCGGGTCGGCGCGCAGATTGCGCAGTTTCAGTGAGCCGCCGACGGCGACGAGTCCGACCACCTGAGTACCGGTGACGGGGTGCGCCAGCACTCCGGCGTTCACCACCGAGGACTGGATGCTGCCGTCCCGCCGCAGCGTGCTGAACACGCACAAGCCCTGTTCGCGGGATATCAGTCCGGTGAAGTCGGACAGTTCGGCCATGACGACGACTGTACCGACGTCGTCGGCTAATCCTCGGCCGCCGCGAGCCACGCCTCTTCGAGCTCGTCCTTGCGCGCCTGCAGATCGTTCAGTTCGCCGTTGAGTTCACCGAGCCGGACGTGGTCGGCCGCCGCGTCGGCCATCCTCTCGTGCAGCGCGGCGATCCGCTCGTCGAGCTTGCCGAGCTGATTCTCGATGCGCCCCAATTCTTTTCCGGTGCGGCGCTCCCGGGCGGCAGCCGTCTCGCCCTTGGCGGGCTCCGCGCGGGTGACGGGCGTGGGCGCCGAGGACCGTTCGGCGAGGTACTGCTCGATGCCGCCGGGCAGCATCACGCACCGCCCGCCGCCGGGCAGGGCGTAGGTCACGTCGGCCACCCGCTCGAGGAAGTAGCGGTCGTGCGTGACGACGATAAGGGTCCCCGGCCACCCGTCCAGGTAGTCCTCGATCACTGTCAGGGTGTCGATGTCCAGGTCGTTGGTGGGCTCGTCGAGGAGCAGCACGTTGGGCTCGTCGAGCAGCAGGCGCAGGAACTGGAAGCGCCGCCGCTCTCCGCCGGAGAGGTCGGCCAGCCGCGTGGTCAGCTTGTCGCCGGTGAAGCCGAAGTCCTCGAGCAGCGTCGAGGTGCTCACCTCCCGTCCACCGGCCAGCTCGGTGATGCGACGCGCCTTCTCGACCGCGTCGAGGACGCGCAGGCTCCCGTCCAGCTCGACCAGCGCCTGGCTGAGATAGCCGATCTTCAACGTCTTGCCGCGCTTGACCGTGCCCGCGGTCGGTTCCAGCTCGCCGACCAACAGCTTGAGCACCGACGACTTGCCGGTGCCGTTCACGCCGACCAGGCCGATGCGCGCGCCGGGCCCGATAGACCAGTCGAGCTTGGTGAGGATCTCCCGCTCGCCGAGCACCAAATCGACGCGGTGCAGATCGAACACGTCCTTACCCAGTCGAGCGATGGCGAAGCGCTGCAGCGACAGGGAGTCCCGCGGTTCGGGCTCGTTGGCGATCAGGTCGTTGGCGGCCTGGATGCGGAACTTCGGCTTCGAGGTCCTGGCCGGCGGACCGCGTCGCAGCCACGCCAGCTCCTTGCGCATCAGGTTGCGCCGCCGCGACTCCGTCCCCGCGGCGATCCGCATGCGTTCGGCGCGGGCCAGCACATACGCGGCATACCCGCCCTCGTAGGCGTCGACGGCTCCGTCGTGCACCTCCCAGGTCCTGGTGCAGACGGCGTCGAGGAACCAGCGGTCGTGGCTGACCACCACCAGTGCCTTCGCCTTGAGCGACGACAGGTGGCCGGCGAGCCACCCGATCACCTCCACGTCGAGGTGGTTGGTGGGCTCGTCGAGCACGAGCGCGTCGTGCCCAGCGATGAGCACCGCGGCCAGCGCCACCCGCCGGCGCTCGCCACCCGACAGCCGGCCCACCGGGGCGTCGAGGTCGACGTCGGCGAGTAGATGCTCGACCACGGCGCGGGTGTCCGGTTCGGCCGCCCAGATGTGGTCGGGCCTGCCGCCGACGATCACCTCGCGGATGGTGGCGCCCTCGGCGAAGTCGTCACCCTGGCGCAGATAGCCCACGGACAGGCCGGACGTGTGGGTGACACGTCCGGAGTCGGGGTCGGCGACGCCGGTCAGGATGCTCAGCAAGGTGGTCTTGCCGTCGCCGTTTCGTCCCACGACGCCGATCGCATCGCCCTCGTCGACGCCCAGGCTCACGGCGTCCAGCAGGGTGCGCGTGCCGTGGGCGACGGTCGCTCGTTCGACGTTGATCAGGTTTGCCATCAGCCGCCGATGATAGGGGTGCGCTGTGCCATGATGACGGGCACCACGGTCGGCGACTCGGGGGCACGGGCCGCGTATGGGCAGCGAAAAGGGGAGTGTGCGGTGGTTGACCTCTCGGCGTTCACCAGACCGATAGGGCGTCTGGTGGCCACCGCGCAGAACGGTCTCGAGGTCCTGCGGTACGGCGGCCTGGAGACCGGCGCCGTCCCCTCGCCCTTCCAGATCGTGCAGAGCGTGCCGATGTACCGGCTGCGCCGCTACTTCCCGCCCGACGTCCGGCCCGGCGCCACACCGCCCGGAGCGCCGGTGCTGATGGTGCACCCGATGATGATGTCGGCCGACATGTGGGACGTCACGCGCGACGAGGGCGCCGTCGGCATCCTGCACAAGGCCGGCATCGATCCGTGGGTCATCGACTTCGGGTCGCCGGACAAGGTCGAGGGCGGCATGCAGCGCAACCTCGCCGACCACGTCGTCGCGCTGTCGGAGGCCATCGACGTCGTCAAAGACGTCAGCGGGCGCGACGTCCACCTCGCCGGCTACTCCCAGGGCGGCATGTTCGCCTACCAGACCGCGGCGTACCGCCGGTCCAAGGACCTGGCAAGCATCGTCGCGTTCGGTGCGCCGGTCGACACCCTCGCCGCGTTGCCGATGAACCTGCCCGCCAGCCTCGCCCCCGCGGCCGCCGACTTCATGGCCGATCACGTGTTCAGCCGCATCGACATCCCGGGATGGTTGGCGCGCACCGGTTTCCAGATGCTCGACCCGGTCAAGACGGCACAGTCGCGGCTGGACTTCCTGCGCCAGCTGCACGACCGCGAGGCGCTGCTCTCGCGCGAACAGCAGCGCCGGTTCCTGGCATCCGAGGGCTGGATCGCCTGGTCCGGCCCGGCGATCGCGGAACTGCTCAAGCAGTTCATCGCGCACAACCGGATGATGAGCGGCGGCTTCTCCATCCGCGGTGACCTGGTGACGCTGTCGGACATCGACTGCCCCGTGCTCGCCGTGGTGGGCGAGGTCGACGACATCGGCCAGCCCGCGTCGGTGCGGGGCATCAAGCGGGCAGCCCCACAGGCCGACGTGTACGAATACGACATCCGGACAGGACATTTCGGCCTCGTCGTGGGCTCCAAGGCGGCGACGCAGACGTGGCCGACCGTCGCGGCCTGGGTGAAGTGGCTCGACGGCGACGGCGAAATGCCCGACCTGGTCATCCCGATGGCGTTGCAACCCGCCGAACACGCCGAGAGCGGTGTCTCCCTGAGCTCACGGGTGACGCACACCGCGACGGCCGCCACCGAGATGGCGTTCGACCTTGCGCGCTCGGCGGCCGGCGCCGTGGTCACCGCGAACAAGTCGGCGCGGACGCTGGCGGTCGAGACCGTCCGCACGCTGCCCAGGCTGGCCCGGCTCGGCCAGATCAACGACCACACCCGGATCTCGCTCGGCCGCATCATGTCCGAGCAGGCCCGCGGTGCACCCAACGGCGAGTTCCTGCTGTTCGACGGTCGCGTGCACACCTACGAGGCGGTCGACCGTCGTGTCGACAACGTCGTACGCGGCCTGATAGCGGTCGGCGTACGCCAGGGCACGCACGTCGGCGTGCTGATGGAGACCCGGCCGAGCGCGCTGGTCGCCATCGCCGCGCTGTCGCGGCTGGGCGCGGTCGCGGTGCTGATGCCGCCCGACGTCGACCTCGGAATGGCGGCCCGGCTGGGGGCCGTCTCCGACGTCATCACCGATCCCACCCACCTCGAGGCCGCGCGCCGGCTCTCGCTGCGGGTGCTCGTGCTGGGCGGCGGCGAGTCGCGCGACCTCGAACTGGCCGACGAGGTCGACGTCGTCGACATGGAGCAGATCGACCCGGACGTCGTCGAGCTGCCCGGCTGGTACCGGCCGAACCCCGCGCTGGCACGCGATCTCGCGTTCGTCGGTTTCAGCACCGTCGGCGGGCAGCTCATCGCCCGCCAGATCACGAACTACCGGTGGGCGCTCTCGGCGTTCGGCACGGCGTCGGCGGCGAACCTCGGACGCGGCGACACCGTGTACTGCCTGACGCCGCTGCATCACCAGTCGGGCCTGCTGGTCAGTCTCGGCGGCGCCGTGGTCGGCGGATCGAGGATCGCGCTGTCGCGCGGCCTGCGGCCCGACCGGTTCGTCCAGGAGATCCGCCAGTACGGCGTGACCGTGGTGTCCTACACCTGGGCGATGCTGCGCGAAGTCATCGACGACCCGTCGTTCGCGCTGCACGGCAGCCACCCGGTGCGGCTGTTCATCGGCTCGGGCATGCCCGCGGGCGTGTGGCGGCGGGTGGTGGAGGTGTTCGAGCCCGCCCGGGTCGTCGAGTTCTTCGCCACCACTGACGGGCAGGCTGTGCTGGCCAACGTCTCGGGCTCCAAGGTGGGCAGCAGCGGACGGCCACTGCCCGGCGGTGGCCACGTCGAGCTGGCCGCCTACGACCCCGAGGACGACCTCATCCTCGAAGACGAGCGGGGCTTCGTGCGACGGGCCCGCCCCAACGAGGTGGGTGTGCTGCTCGCACATCCGCGCGGCCCGGTGGATCCGACCGCCTCGATCAAGCGGGGCGTGTTCGCTCCGGCCGACACCTGGGTGTCCACCGAGTACCTGTTCCGCCGCGACGACGACGGCGACTTCTGGCTCGTGGACAACCGCAGCGCCATCATCCACACCGCCCGCGGGCCGGTGTTCGCCGCGACCGTCAACCAGGCGGCCGCCCGGCTCGGCGCGGTCGACCTGGCGGTGACCTACGGCGTCGAGGCCGGTGGCCAGCTGCTGGCGGTCACCGCGCTCACGCTGAGACCCGGCGGCAGCGTCCCGACGGCCGATCTCTCCGAGGCGCTGCTGAACCTGCCGGTGGGCAATCCGCCCGATGTCGTCCACGTCGTCGCGGACTTGACGCTCAGCGCGACGTACCGGCCGATGGTCAGCAAGTTGCGCGCCGCGGGCATCCCGAGGCCGTCGCGCCGTAACGCCTGGTACCTCGATCCCGACACCAACAGTTACAAGCGGCTGACGGTGGCCGTGCGTGCCGAATTGACCGGAGGACAGGGGGCACCGGGCGATGATGTCAGTACTGCGGAGAACGAACCCCGGGCGCAGCAGTGACCTCACGGATCGCACCGCGCCCCACGACCACCACACTGTTAGGCTCCCGATGACGGCAGATCGTCGTCACAGCAGGCGTACTGGAGGATCGATGAAGTCGCTGACCAGCAGCGCTGTCAAGCGCATCGTCATCAGCGGGATCGCCAGTGGCGCTTTGGCCGCCGGCCTGCTGACCGGTGTCGCGGCGCAGACAGCGTCGGCGCAGCCCGCCGACGGGCCGAAGAGTTGCACCGGTGAGGACTGCAAGAAGGCCGAAGCAGCGCCGACGATGACCGCAGACCAGGCGCTGGCGATCATCCACAACGAGTACGCCCTCGGTGACGGGGGAGGACAACTGTCCAAGCTGGTCGATGACGTCATGACGCTCCGGGGTCGGGGATTCATGCCGTCCAACGCCAACAAGGTGGCGATCCAGGAGGCGTTGAGCCACCGACCGAATCAGGCACCGCTGGTGGCGGCGCTGCAGCAGACGCTGTCCTACCAGCGCAAACTGATGGCACAAAATGCCGCTGCGACCCAGCCCGGCGCCGGCCCGACGAACAAGGCCCCGGCCTGGGCACCGCCGCGCGGCGATGACGACCGCAACCAGTTCACTCCCGGCTGGGACATCAACCCCTACAACTGACGGACAGCATGGTCGACGAAAAGTTGCTCGACATCCTGGTGTGTCCGCAGGACCGCGGACCGCTGCTGCTGATCGACCAGGAGCTCCTCTACAACCCTCGGCTGAGGCGCGCCTACCGCATCGAGGACGGCATTCCGGTGTTGCTGGTGGACGAGGCGGCCGACGTCACCGACGACGCAGAACACCAGCGTCTGCTGGACCGGGCTCAGGGCTGATCCAGTCCTGGTAGGTCGCCGGTCAGATACCGCTGCAGGTTGGGGCCGATGGTCTCGGCGATCTGCTCGACGGGCAGCGATGCGAACGGTTCGAGCTCGAGGATGTACCGGGCCAACATCACACCCACCAGTTGCGATGCCACGAATTGGATGCGGATCCGTCCGCTGCCCGGCGGGTCGTCGACCCGGGGGCCGATCTCGACGGCGATCACCTCCTGCAGGAACGAGCGCAGCAGGCTGACCTCCGAACCGGCGAGCAGCGACCGCAGTGTCGCGATGAACCCCTTGCCGGCATCCGAATCCCACAGCGGTAGCAGCAGCCTGGGTAACAGATGGCCGATCTCGTCGACCGGGACCTCACGCAGCGGCGTGATGATGTCCATCGGATCGATCGGCGCCCGGATCGCGGCGGCGAACAGTTGCTTCTTGTTGCCGAAGTAGTGATGCACCAGCGCCGGGTCGACATCGGCGCCTGCCGCGATCGAGCGGATGGAGGTGTTGTTGATGCCGTTGCGCGCGAACAGTTCCCGTGCGCTGGCCAGTATCCGGTCGCGGGTGTCCGACGGCCCGGCGGGCCGTCCCGGCCGTTTGCGATCGCCTGCGCGGTCGTCAGCCGTCACGGTGTCCTTCGCCGCAGGGTCGCCGCGGCGAGGCACATCGCGACGACGGCGAAGCCGATCACCACGGCGATGTCGCGCGCTGCGGTGGCCGTCAGGTCGGGATGGGCGCCGACCTCGCGCAGCGCTTCGAGGGCGTAGCTGGCAGGCAGCACGTTGCTGATCCATTGCAGCCATTCGGGTAGCAGGGGGCGGGGCACGATGATCCCGCACAGCAGCAGCTGCGGCACGATCACCACGGGCATGAACTGGACGGCCTGGAACTCGGTCCGGGCGAACGCGCTGCAGAGCAGGCCGAGGCCGACGCCGAGCACGGCGTTGACGATCGCGATGGCGAACACCAGCAGCGGGCTGCCTGCGGTGTCGAAGCCGAGCAACCAGAACGAGACGACGCAGGCCAGCACCGCCTGGGCCGCGGCGGCCACCGAGAAGGCGGTGCCGTAGGCCGCGAGCAGATCGAGCCGGCGCAGGGGAGTGGTGAGGATGCGCTCCAGCGTCCCCGACACCCGTTCGCGCTGCATCGTGATGGACGTGATCAGGAACATCAGCACCAGCGGGAACACGCCGAGCATGATCAGGCAGGCGTTGTTGAACGGCGACGGGCTGCCGGGAGGGTGCGGCGCGTTCTGGAACATGAAGTACATCAGCGCGATGACCAGGCTCGGCACCACCAGGATCATCGCCACGCTGCGATGGTCGGCGGCCAGTTGCCGCAGGATCCGGGCGGTGGTCGCGAGATACGCCTGTCCGGCTATCCGGTTTCGGCTCTTCGTTCGGTGCTGCGCCGGATGACGGACAGGAACGCTTCCTCCAGTGACGTGCATCCGGTGTCCTCCCGTAGTTGTGCCGGAGTGGTGTGGGCGAGCAGGCGCCCGTCGCGCATCAGCAGCAGGTCGTCGCAGTGGTCGGCCTCGTCCATGACGTGACTGGACACCACCAGGGTGGTGCCGGCCTTGGCCAGCGCGTGGAACTGCTGCCACAGTTCGACGCGCAGCACCGGATCGAGGCCCACCGTCGGTTCGTCGAGAACCAGTAGATCTGGATGGCACACCAGTGCCGACGCGAGCGACACCCGGGTGCGTTGGCCGCCGGACAGGTTGCCGCACAGGGCCATTCGATGATCCTCCAGCCCGACCGCGGCGATCGCGGTGTCGGCGTCGTCGGCATCGGCGCCGTACAGCGCACCGAAGTAGCGGACGTTGTCGAGCACCCGCAGATCGTCGTAGATGGTCGCGGACTGGGTGACGTATCCGACCCGGTGGCGAAGGGGGGCCGAGCCCGCGGGATGGCCGAGCACCGTGACCGTGCCGCTCGTGATGATCTGCGTTCCGACGATGCTGCGCATCAGCGTCGTCTTCCCGCATCCGGACGGTCCGAGGAGGCCGGTGATGGTGCCGCCGGCGATCGTCACGCTGAGGTCGTCGATCGCCGGCCGGTCGCCACGGACCACTCGGAGTCCCTCGATCAGCACCGCGGCGTCGGTGCCCGCCGATAATTCATCGCGCGATGAACTCATCATGTGATGAATAATGCTCCGCGGTACGGTGCCGCGTCAAGGACTTCGTAGGATGCGAGCGATGGTCCGACAATCGCCCTCCGCCGAGGTGCTCGCGGTCGACCCGGTCACCGCGGCGCGGCGCCTCCTCGGCGCGACGCTGATCGGGCGCGATGTCACCGCGCGGATCGTCGAGGTGGAGGCGTACGGCGGGCCACCCGGCGGGCCGTGGCCGGACGCCTCTGCGCACTCCTATCGCGGTCCCGGTCCCCGCAACGGGGTCATGTTCGGCCCACCCGGGCGGCTGTATGCCTATCGCAGCCACGGCATCCACGTGTGCGCCAACGTGGTGTGCGCCGAGGACGAGGTGGCCGCAGCGGTACTGCTGCGGGCCGCGGTGATCGAATCGGGCGTCGAGGTCGCCGCCGTTCGGCGCGGCCCCGCGGTGAAGCAGGCGGCGTTGGCGCGTGGTCCGGGAAACCTGTGTTCTGCATTGGGAATCACGATGTCGTACAACGGAATCGACTTGTTCGACGTGTCCGGGCCGGTCCGGCTGATCCTCGGCGACGAATGTGTCGGCATGGCAGGGCCGCGGGTCGGTGTCAGCAAAGCTGCCGACCGACCCTGGCGCTTCTGGCTGGGGGACACACCCGAGGTGTCGGCCTACCGGCGAAGTCCTCGTGCACCCGCGCCGGGGGACAGCGACTAGTACGGGAAGATCGACACCGTGACCACCAACGGCATCCTCGACGAGCTCGCATCGCGCGGCCTGGTCGCGCAGTCCACCGACATCGACGCACTGGCCGCCGAATTGGCGGCCGGGCCGGTGACCGTGTACTCCGGCTTCGACCCGACCGCTCCGAGCCTGCACGCCGGGCACCTGATCCCGCTGCTGACGTTGCGCCGGTTTCAGCAGGCCGGGCACCGGCCCATCGTGCTGGCCGGCGGCGCGACAGGAATGATCGGTGATCCCCGCGACACCGGTGAACGCACGCTCAACACCGCCGACACCGTCGCCGACTGGTCGGTGCGCATCCGTGGTCAACTCGAGCGCTTCGTCGAGTTCGACGACTCGCCCAGCGGCGCGATCGTGGAGAACAACCTGGACTGGACGGGGCCGCTGTCCGCCATCGAATTCCTGCGTGACGTGGGCAAGTACTTCTCGGTCAACGTGATGCTCGACCGGGACACCGTGCGCCGCAGGCTCGAGGGCGAGGGCATCTCGTACACCGAGTTCAGCTACATGCTGCTGCAGGCCAACGACTACGTGGAGTTGCATCAGCGCCACGGCTGCTCACTGCAGATCGGCGGCTCCGATCAGTGGGGCAACATCGTGGCCGGTGTGCGCCTGGTTCGGCAGAAGTCGAACGCGACCGTGCACGCACTGACGACTCCGCTGGTGACAGACTCCGAGGGCAAGAAGTTCGGCAAGTCGACCGGCGGCGGCAACCTGTGGCTGGACCCGGAGCTGACCTCGCCGTATGCCTGGTACCAGTACTTCATCAACACCACCGATGCCGACGTGGTGCCCTACCTGCGGTGGTTCACGTTTCTGTCGCCTGAGGAGATCGCCGAACTGGCCGCCGCGACCGAGGAACGTCCGCACGAACGCACGGCGCAGCGGCGCCTGGCCGGCGAGCTGACGACGCTGGTCCACGGCCGGGCGGCCACCGAATCGGTGGAACTCGCCAGCCGGGCCTTGTTCGGTCGCGCCGAACTCGCCGACCTCGACGAACCGACACTCGCGGCAGCTCTGCGCGAAGCCTCGGTGGCCGAACTCAGCCCCGGTGGCCCCGACGCGATCACCGACCTCCTGGTGGCCACCGGCCTGTCGCCGAGCAAGGGCGCCGCGCGACGCACAGTCGGCGAGGGCGGCGTGTACGTCAACAACGTGCGGATCGACAGTGACGAGTGGGTGCCGTCCCCGACCGACTACCTGCACGGCCGCTGGTTGGTACTGCGGCGGGGTAAGCGGAATATCGCCGGGGTGCAGCGCGTTGGATGATCTGGCACGGTCGTACGACTGTGCCGCGGGCCGGCGTCAGTCGAAACCGCCCGCTACCTGGGGATTTGACTCCGTGTTTCCACTCACGTAACTTATCTCAGGTCGCCGCGACACGGTCTCCGGACCGGCGAGCGCGGCAGACTCCCAGAGGGAATCCCACTTCGGTGGGTTCCTGACCGTCCGCACTACGAGTACGCGGCTTTTCGCCGCGGGTTCGCTGCGCGGCTCGGGCGGGTGTGTTGTTTGAGAACTCAATAGTGTGTTTGGTGGTTTTTGTTTGTTGTTTTTTGGGGTTGTGTCCGCATTTTCCCGTTTGGGGGTGCAG
>NZ_JBFARC010000005.1:0-520530 GCF_040674075.1 Mycobacterium sp. NPDC050551
AAGTCGTCCAACAGCATCGACCTGTTCATCACCGGTAACGACGGCCGCGTCTACACCTCCTGGTGGTACCAGGGCGCCGACTGGTCCGGACTGGGCGACCGCTGGCGCTCCATCGGCGGGTTCTTCCCCGCGGGTGCGCCGATCTCGGTCACCTCGCGCAGCGCGGGCAACCTGGACCTGTTCGTCGTCGGCAACGACGGCCGGGTCTACACCTCCTGGTGGTACCAGGGCGCCGACTGGTCGGGACTGAACAACACCTGGCGCAACATCGGCGGGGTCTTCCCCAAGGGCGCACCGGTCACCGCAGTCGCGAAGTCGTCCAACAGCATCGACCTGTTCATCACCGGCAACGACGGCCGCGTCTACACCTCCTGGTGGTACCAGGGCGCCGACTGGTCCGGACTGGGCGACCGCTGGCGCTCCATCGGCGGGTTCTTCCCCGCCGGACGGAAGGTGACCGCGATCTCCCGCTCGGCCAGGAACCTCGATGCCTTCATCACCGGAAACGACGGGCGCGCCTACACGTCCTGGTGGCAGGGATGACGCGGACGTTGCCGACCTGACACATAGAGCACTTCCTGCCACCCGGCCATCAATTACTGCCAGCGGAATTAAACCCCTGACCTGCGAGTTTAAGCAGTCAGAAGACAACGAGAAGCACCCAAGAAAGAAGCAAGACCATGAACAAGTTCGGATTCGCCACCCTCGCCGCCAGCGCCTTCGCCGCCGCCTTCGTCGGCCTCGCCGGCCCCGCCGCCGCCGCACCCACCGGCCCCGGCAACGCCGAACAAGCCATCGAAGAACTCCGCTCGCAGGGCTACCGCGTCAACGTCAACCGCCTCAACGACGTCGCCCTCGACGAAGCCCGCGTCGTCTCGGTCAGCCCCAATGCCAGCATCCGCCCCGACGCCATCCGCACCAACGACAAGAACACCTCCACGTTCAGCCCGACGGTCACCATCACCGTCAAGTAACACCAACACCACCGACGACGGCCCCCGGAGCAATCCGGGGGCCGTCGTCGTATGCGGCTACGCCGACTCCGGGCCCACGACGCGCAGCTTGCCGGCGATTCGCATCAGCGCCTGTTGGTCGGTGGCAGTGAGGCGGTCGAGAACGAGTTCGCGTACCGAGCGCACATGGACCGGCGCCGCATCGACCACGAGACGGTAGCCGTCGTCGGTGAGCGCCGCGATGGTGTAGCGGCCGTCGTCGGGGTCGGGGGAGCGGGTGGCCCAGCCGCGTTGCTCGAATCTCTTGACGACGTTCGACAGCCGGGACAGGGAACCGTTGGCCAGATACGCCAACTCGCTCATGCGGATTCGGCGGTTCGGGGCTTCCGAGATGTGGCTCAACGTGAGGTATTCGAAAAGCGTGAGGTCGACCTCGCGCAGCGGCGACTCGAGTTTTCCAGGCAGCAGCAGGATCACCGAGATCAGACTGGTCCAGACCTCTTTCTCCTGCGGGCTGAGCCATTGCGGGTCGTCGGTTCGCGCCACCGGTGCCTCCTGTCGATGCCGGCATGAGTTTACACGTGAAGTGAATCGCGGTATGTTCAGTTCATGGATGAAGTAAAATCAGGTACAGCGGTCGAGTTCTTCGTGACGCCGGGATACGGCGAGATGCTGCGGACAGAACGGCATTACAGCCAAGCGGTGCGGATCGGGGACAGGGTCGAGATCTCCGGACAGGGAGGCTGGGACGACGCCCTGAACTTCCCGGAATCGCTCAAGGACGAGATCGAGCGGGCCTTCGAGAACGTCGAGCGGACCCTCGCCACGGCCGGCGCCTCCTGGCGCGACGTGGTCCACCTGAACTCGTATCACGTTGCCAGTCAACCGGACTCCATCGGTGACGAGCACAACGACGTCATGATCGAGCAGCTCCGCAAATGGATGCCCGGCCACGCGCCGATCTGGACCGAGACCGGTGTCACGGCGCTGGGGGCACCCAAGATGCGCGTCGAGATCCGCGTGACCGCCATCCTCGGCCTCGAAGGCAGAAGGGCATCGACTGAGTGACACCTCGTCGCGCCCGGATGCCCTCGGCGGCGGCCGATGCTTGCGATCGCCAGGACGGATGCGCGATTCGGCCCGTCCGCCGGCGTCGCCGCCGATGCCGTGCGACCGTTGACGTGCGTCTGCCGACATGGACGAACGGGGGCTGGGCATGGCCATTCTCGAGGTGCCGGGATGCGCACTGCACTACGACGTGAGCGGCAGCGGTGAGCCGCTGGTCCTGGTCCACGGCACCGGCGCGGACGCCACCACCTGGCATCCGGTCCTCGATCTGCTCGCCGCCGATCATCAGGTGATCGCCTACGACCGCCGCGGGTACGGCCGTTCGACGCATCGGCCCGTGCGCGATTACCGCATCCACACCAATGACCTGGCCGCGCTGCTGGAGCAGGTGTGCGACCGCCCCGCTCATGTCGTGGGCTGGAGTTCCGGCGGAAACGTGGCGATGGCGCTGGCGGCCGCAGACCCGTCGCGAATGCGCAGTCTGTGCGTCATCGAACCGCCGTTCCACAGCGTGCGCCTCGGCGACAGGTCGGTGCTCGCCGCCACGACCCGGGTGAAATGGCAGCAGCTCCGCGGCCGCCGCATCGAGGCGGGCGAGGAGTTCTTCCGATCTGTCTACGCGCTGCGGTCCGGCGGTAACGCCTACGACCTCGCCGATGACCGAGTCCGAGAGGGGATGCGGCGCAACGTGGAACCGGTGTTGGTCGAGTTCGATCCCCATCCGTTCGGTGTCGCCGTCGAGCATGTCGCCGCCCGATCCGTCGCCGCCGCACCGATACCTATGACGTGGGTACTCGGTGATCAGAGCCCGGCGTGGCTCCATCGCATTCATGACCGGTTCACCCGCCACCGATCGGACCTCCACACGGTGGTGATCCCGAACGTGGGACATCTGGCGCACGATCAGGATCCTGAGGCGTTCGCCGTGGCGGTGAGACCGTGAGTTGTGAACCGTTCCAGTAGCGGTACGGGCGGAGCTGACTGCCTACGAGATGCGCTGCGGAAGCGCCACGGTGTCGCCCACAACATCGATCGCGACCTTGCCGCGGAGTGCGTAGGACCGCCTGTTCTCCAAGAGCTCATGGGCCTCACCCATTCGGGCGAGCGGAAGAGTCGCGCCGATGACCGGCTTCACGAGGCCACGCTCGACCAGCGCGGTGAGTGCGTCCAGCTTTCCCTGATTCTGTCGGGTGAAGACGAAGTGGTAAGCGGCGTTTCGGCCCCACGCCTCGATGAGGTTCTGCGGTTGCGCGATGTCGACGATGCTGACGACGCGTCCGGAGTCGGCGAGCGTCAACGGGCTTCTGGTGAGCGCGTCGCCACCGATGGTGTCGAAGACGACGTCGACCCCCTTGCCTCGCGTCACGTCGGCCACCGCATCGACGTAGTCCGTCGACGTGAAGTCGATCGCCGCATCCGCTCCGAGAGAGCGCACGAACTCATGGTCGGCAGCCTTCGCGGTGGTGATCACCCGCGCGCCGATGGCCTTCGCGATCTGGACCGCGATGGTGCCGACACCGCCCGCGCCGCCATGGATGAGGATCGTCTCGCCGAGGGTGAGCTGAGCTCGCGTCACCAGGGACTCCCAGACCGTTCCGCCGACGAGAGTCAAGCTCGCCGCCTCCAGGTGACTGATGTTCTCCGGCTTCCGGGCGACGAGCTCGACGTCGGCGACGTGCTGCTCGGCGTAGGAGCCGGGGCCGCCGAAGATCCGGGGCGTGTAGTACACCGCATCGCCGGCGCGGAACTCGGTCACGTGGGATCCGACCTCCTCGATCACGCCGGAGATGTCGTGTCCGATGATCGCAGGGAGTGGCACGCTGTCCGCGTAGTCTCCGCGACGGATCTGATAGTCGAGCGGGTTGACGGCCGTCGCATGAACGCGCACCCGTACCTGGCGGGGTCCAACCTGCGGTACGTCGACGTCGCGTAGCTCGAAAGCATCGGAGCCTCCGAAACGTTCGAGCACAACGGCTTTCATCGGATCGGTCACAACAGTGTTCCTCATCTGGTTCTGGGTGCGCGACGCGCCACTCGTGCGGCCTGGCTCCGTCCTAGCCGTTGTCGCGCCAGGTGAGCACCTCTTTGAGAGACGTCAGGTCGTAACCGTCCTTGGCGGTGAGTTCGGTCTGGAACAACGTGACTCCTGCCTCGCGGAAGGCATCGGCGCTGTCGGCGTTCACCCACAGCGTCGAGCGTTCGATGTCGGCGCCGTTGCGGCCGAAGGTCGCTGCCAGCTCGTCGACGCGGTCGCTGGACTTGCGGAAAGCGTCGAGGTCGGTGAACGCGTGCCAGATGTCGGCGTGCCGGGCAACGGCGGGCAGCGAGCGCTTGGGCCCGGTCCCGCCGATCAGGATCGGTAGCTTGCGCACCGGCGGCGGAATCAGTGCCGCGAGCCGGTTCTCGATGCGGATCAAGCTCTCGTCGAACAGGTCGAAGCGGGAGCCGAAGGTGCCGAAGTCGTAACCGTAAGTCGTGTAATCCTTTTCGTACCAGCCCGCGCCGAGGCCGAGGATGAGCCGGCCGCCGCTGATGTGGTCGACGGTGCGCGCCATGTCGGCGAGCAGATCGGCGTTGCGGTAGCCGACGCCGGTGACGAGGAGCCCGATCTCGGCATGCGAGGTGATCTCGCCCCACGATGCGAGCGCGGTCCAACCCTCGAAGTTGGCGACGTCGGGTTGCTTGTCGAAAAGGACCGGCTTGCCGTCGACGATTCCCTTCATCGCCGGGTAGTGGAAGTGGTCGTAGCCGAAGATCACGTCGGCGCCGAGGTCGTCGGCGGCCAGGACGGCGTCGCGCCATGTGCGGTAGTCGGGGGTGCCGCCCGGCTGGATCTGCACGGCGACGCGGACGGGACGGGTCATGAATGCTCCTGAGTCGGGGGAGAGGCGACTCTTGAGCCAAGTTCAGCGGGTGCGGGTTTATTCCTGACCGGCGCGTCGACGCCTACCCTCATTCCAAGATTGCCCGCGCTGCGCGTTCTGCGATCAGCATGACCGGCGCGTTGGTGTTCCCCGATGTGATGGTGGGCATCGCCGATGCATCAACCACTCGAAGGCCGGCGACGCGGTACACGCGGCAATCGGTGTCGAGCACCGTCGCGGCCGACCGCGGCCGCCCGCGCGGATCGAACGCCCCCATCGCGCAGGTGCCCACCGGATGGAAGATGGTCGTCCCCAGCTCGCGGGCCGCTTGCTCCAGGTCCTCGTCGCTCTTCAGTTGGGGGCCAGGAAGCACTTCTTCTGGGCGGTAGCGGGTCAGGGGTTGCGCCGCCATGATCTGCCGGGTCATCCGGAGGCCGAGCACGGCAATTCGACGATCGGCGTCAGTCGACAGGTAGTTGCAGGAGATCTGCGGCGAAGTCAGGGGATCTGCGCCGGCTATGCGCACATGGCCTCGCGAGGTGGGGCGCAGATTGCAGACCGACGGGGTGATCGCTCCGAAGGGATGCAGGGGCTCGCCGAACTTGGCCAAGGACAAGGGCTGCACGTGCCACTCCAAGTCAGGGCTGGCCAGTGTGGGATCGCTCTTGGCGAAAGCTCCCAGCGTGGAGGGGGGCATGGTCAGCGGTCCTGAGCGCAGCAACAGGTACTGAATTCCCATGCCCGCGCGGGTGATCCAATTGCGGTAGAGCGTGTTGACGGTCCGGGCGCCCCGCACCCGGTAGACCGTTCGCAGCTGCAGGTGGTCCTGGAGGTTCTCACCCACTCCCGGGAGATCGACGGCCACCGGCACCTGGTGTTGGGTGAGCAGCCCGGCCGGACCCAGACCCGAGGCCTGCATGAGCTGCGGCGACCCAATCGCTCCGGCGCTCAGGATCACCTCCCGGCGGGCCCGGACGTCGATGATCTGGCCGTCTTTGCGCAGCCGCACACCGGTGGCGCGGTGCTGTGCTGTCGTCCAGGCGCCGCGCCGCTGACCTTCGTGGACTTGGTCGTCCATCAGCAGGTGCAGGGCCTGGGTGTGGGTGTAGACGGTGAGATTAGGGCGGTGGGCGACGGGATGCAGGAACGAATCGGCCATCGACCAGCGACGGCCACGCCGTTGGTTGACGTGGAAGTACGCACTGCCGTCGTTGCTTCCGCGGTTGAACTCTTCGATCGGGTCGATGCCGAGTTCGGCAGCGGCGGCCTGCCAGGCGTCCAGAATCTTCCAGCGCACTCGTGGCCGTTCGACAGCGATCTCACCACCGGCGCCGTGCCACTCGTCGGCGCCGCCGAAGTAGTCTTCCAACTCCTTGTAGATCGAGAGTGTCTGGCCGGAGCCGTCCCACAGCCAGCGATCGTCATTGGTGGCCTGCGCCCACAGCTCGTAATCGGATGCCTGGCCGCGCATGTGGATCATCGCGTTGATCGACGAGCTGCCGCCGATCACCCGGCCCCGCGCGTAGTGGATGCTGCGGCCGGCCAGTCCCGGGTCGGCCTCGGTCGCGAAGCACCAGTCGGTGCGGGGGTTGGCGATGGTGTACAGGTAGCCCACCGGCACCTTGATCCAGAACCAGTTGTCCTCACCGCCGGCCTCGATCAAGAGCACACGGTGATCGGGGTTGGCGCTGAGCCGGTTGGCGAGCAGACATCCCGCACTGCCCGCCCCCACGATGACGAAGTCGAACTCGGCGACGGGGCTCAACTCCGGCGCGGTCAGTCTTTGTCCTGTTCGCGACGGCGCGCGGCCTCAATCACCTCGGGCGAGGCTGGTTTCTGCAACCAGGCCCGTATCCGCAACAAGCCACCGGCGACGGTGCCGACGGCAAGGACTGCAATGAGGATCCAGAGCGCAGTGGACATACAGCCAGTGTCCTCTAACGCCCAAACCGTTCGGGCCGATATCCGTGACAGGGGGAGCGGCGTTGGGCCGCTTGTCTCGTTCTCTCGAGACGAGACAACGCATTCGCGTGGGCGGCCCGCCCAAAAATCGGGTGATCGTCAACGGGTCATTGTGTGAGGATGCTGCGATGCCCAGCACGACGATCGAGGTTCGGCGGCCATATCCCGCCGATGAAGAGGTCGCGATCATCGATGCGGTTCACGATGCGTTGGTGGCGGCGTTCGAGATTCCGCCCGGAGACAAGCACGTCCGGCTGGTCAGTCATGAGCCACACCGGTTCGCGCATTCACCGAGTTTGGCTCATCCGGAGCTGTACACATTCGTGGCGATCGACTGTTTCGCTGGACGCTCGGTGCAGGCCAAGCGGAACTTGTATCGAGAGATCGTGGACCGCCTGGGCGCCCTGGGAATACCACCCGATCACGTGACCATCGTCGTGCGGGAGAGCGCTGTCGAGAACTGGGGCGTTCGCGGCGGCCAGGCCGCCTGCGACGTCGACTTGGGTTTCGACATCAACGTGTAGCTCGATCGCACGGCGGAAGGGCCGGCCAGGCCATCGACTGGCACCTCGGGCTCAGCAGTTCACTGAAACGGCTCGGGCGTGAAGGTGACGTCGACACCGCCCACGGTCATCGTCACCTCATCTTCCATCACCATCACCTGCGCCGAGACCCGTCGATCGAGGCTCTGGGCCAGTTGCTGCACCGGCCCGTGCGGTATCTGCAACACCGACAGGTTCGACAGCTTCGCCACTTTCGGTCCCACGGTGCGCCACCAGGTGGCCACGCCGGCGGCGAACGGGAACAGCAGCACCTGGTCAGCCTGGCTGGCCGCCTTGCCCAAGACGCGTTCATCGGGCTGGCCAACGTTGATCCACTCCAGGATCCGGCCCGTGTAGTCCGCAAGCCGTAAGTCCGGTACGCCGGGGGTGGACAGGCCCGCCCCGAACGCCAACTCACCGTCGACGTCGCTGAGACGGTGTGCGCGCAGCCCGAACGCCAACAACCGCACCACCATCCGCTCATCGGTCTCACTGGGATGACGGGCTACGGTCAGCGTGTGATCGGCGTAGTAACCGTGATCGACATCGGAGACGCCGAGTTCGACTTTGAACACTGTTGCAGAAAGAGCCACGTCATAGTGTCCACCCTGGTGGTGTTCCCCGAGCGGTCAGGCCGCTTCCAGTGGCTACGGGCATTCCGCTACGGCACGGTCGCGTAGATTCCTTGTGAACAGTCCGAGCATTCGACGAAGGCCATCATGTCCGAGGATCACAACACAGACGTTCCACCGAATCACCTCTCCATCGATCCGCGCAGCGCCTTCTACAGCGAAGAGGTGCTTCGCCGCGATGTCGGTATTCGGTTCAACGGCGCCGAGAAGACCAATGTTCACGAATACAACGTGGCCGAGGGTTGGGTGCGTGTGGAAGTCCCTACCGCGAAGGACCGCCGCGGAAATCCCATGGTCGTCAAGCTCAGTGGCACGGTTAAACCTTATTTCCGCGGAGCGGAATAGCCGGCCTGCGTGCTCACGCGGCGCGACGGTCCCGTCTTCTTGGGATCGGTAGACGTACTTCCCGGGTGTACTCGCCGGGACGACGCGAATCGACGTTGCGCAACAAGCGAAGGGATATCGACATGCAGACCAAACGGATACTGGCCGGGGCGCTGACGTCGGTCAGTCTCGCGGCGGCCGGCCTGAGCCTGGCCACGGGCACCGCTGCGGCCGACCCGCCGGGCGCACACACATGGTGCCCGGGCACGTCGTTGGCTTCTCCGCCGGGACCGGGTATCAGCCCCGGCGCCTGGGACATGAATGTGTGCCACACGTGGTACCGCGTCGCGCCAGGGACGGGCAATGTGCCATATCGATCTTTGGACGGCACTTTCCGCCTCGAACACAGCAATCTCTGGGACGGGCCGAACCCACCGGCGGGCTCGGTCCGCGTCGAGTGCGGCCGGGACTTGTTCACCGGCATGCCCATTCCGTGTTAGCCGGCCACTGACCAGATTGAACTCGTTGCCGTGAGGGTGGGGGTGTGGAAGACCTCGGACGGCCCGGCGCACGAACTGACATAATGTGGCTTATCGGCAAAACGCTGAGCTGCGGGGCTGGGCTGTCCCAGGCTGTGTGCGCATGCGCACCCGTCAACACATGTTGACGCACGCAGCAGGTTCATGTGGCTACAAAATTGCGTGTGCCGCCCTGCCGCTCATGCTCGCGCTGCGCCGCCATTGCCCGTGACGCCCAAGGCCCGCGAAGCCTGATGCCGTCGCCATACGCGACGACAATGTGCGCTGCAGGCGGCCGGCCTCGCGTCGCCCCCCACCCAGCCCCAGCGACCTGCAATCGTCACTGTGACGAAATGCCAAGTGCGGCAATCATGCCGGCTTGCCGCAGAGTTCCTCCGCCGCCATCGGATCGATGACGCTCATCATCAGCTCCTCGTGCTGCGGGCAGACGTGTTGAACGGCAGTCATCAACACCAGCGCCCCGTCCATATCGTCGAGCCGTCCGTCGTCCAGGCCGGCCATCCCGGCGAAGACTCCGTCTTCGGTGGGATCGGCGTTGATGGCGTCGCACAGTTGCTGTGCAGACGACTCGATGACCGGCATGGGTGTCGCCGGATTGGCGTGCGCCACGGTCGAGCCCGCAAGAATGGCCACGGCGCCGATGGCTGCGGTGCAGGCGATCGAAATCTGGTTCATGGCGCTTCCCTTCCTCGCTTCCGGGTGTTGTCACCCAGGACTCGATCGTTGCGCCGATCGGGTTCGCGGCTGCGAGTACTACGCCACTCGACTTCGGAGACTCGTGCCCCGTGGACTACCCGCGACGACTGCTCAGCCCCGCAGGTCGGCGAATGAATTCTTGATGCCGCCGTCGAGGACGATCTGCACCGCCGCCACCGTGATCATCACCGCGGCGGTCACCAGATGCACCACCGCGTCGGTGACGTTGTTCGGGAAGGTGAAGACGTAGGCGACCTGCTGGGAGAAGAACGCCCAGATTCCGGGCAGCGCACCGGCCACCGCCGCGGCGAGCAGGTACAGCACCGACCACGATTTGCGCATCGCGAACACCAGTCCGGGTCCGAACAGCGCAACGCCGGCGAGCGCGTGCCAGCCGTTGTAGTCCATCCCCAGAATCTGCACGGTCGGCGCGTCCGGTCCGGTCGCGAAGCTGGGTTCGGCAATGAATCCGACGACCGCCTGAATCAGGTGCACGACACAGATGACCAGCAATCCGACCTGAGCGAAACTCCACCGCATGGCGCGCCTCCCTGACCCTCGCGTCGAATACTACGCTTCGTAGTAGTCGATGCCAATGGTTCTGGCGAGATCACACGCGTCAGTTGGGTGAGACGATCCCGTGGTCGTAGGCGTAGACGATCGCCGCCGCCCGGTCCCGCAGACCGAGTTTCAGGAAGATGCGGCCGATGTGACTCTTCACCGTCACACCGGAGATGAACAGCTCGTCGGCGATCTCACCGTTCGACCGACCTCGGGCGATCAACGTCAGGACATCCAGTTCTCGGGACGTCAGCTCTGCGGCGACAGGTTCGGGCGACGACTGTGCCGCACCGCGATACACGTTGAGCACCCGCGAGGTCACCGCGGGATCGAGGTAGCTGTCGCCCCGGGCAACGGCGCGCACGGCGTGGATCAGCTCCTCGGCCGACGAGTCCTTCAGGACGAAACCCGCTGCGCCGGCCCGCAACACGCCGGACAGCAGGTCGTCGTCGTTGAACGTCGTCAGCGCGAGCACCGGCGGTCCGCCTCCGCGGGCGAGCAACCGGGTGGCCTCGATTCCGTCGACCCGCTTCATCCGTAGATCCATCACCACGACATCGGGCCTGTGCTGCTCGACCGCTTCGAGGACTTCGTCGCCGTCCGAGCATTCGGCGACGACCACGATGCCGTCCTTGCGACGAAGGATGCGCCGCAAGCCCGAACGCACCAATTCCTGGTCGTCGACCAGTAGCGCGGCGATCTCGGCCGTCTCGTGGCTCACAGCGGACAGTGTCTCGGCAGTCGGCCGGTGTTCCCGTCGGCCAGCGGGATGTCGGCACGCACCGACCATTCACCTCCGGACGGTCCGGCGTCGATCTGTCCACCCAGCAGTTCGACGCGCTGGCGCATGCCCTGCATGCCGCGGCCCTCCCCCGGGCAACCGACGCCGACGGTGACGGGGATGTCGTTGGTGACGGTCAGCACCGCGTGATGGGCGGTGATGGTGAGCGCGACGTGACACCGGGCGTCCACGGCATGTTTGGCGACGTTCGCCAGCGACTCCTGGGTGATCCGGTACAGCGCCAGGCCGACGGCGGCGGTCACCCGGTCCAGCGGACCGTCGACGACGAGGTCCACCTGCACGCCGGCGCGGGCGAAATCGTCGACCAGCCCGCAGATGTCGGCGACACCGGGCTCAGGCGCCATCTTCACCGTGGCAGCGTCGAGCAACCCGACGGTGCGGCGGATGTCGGCCATCGCCTGGCGTCCGAGCTGCTCGGCCTGCTCGAGCGCCTCGACGGCATCGTCGACGTCACGGTCCTCCTGGAGTCCGCGGCGTGCGCCGGTGACGTGCAGCAGGGTGATGGAAAGCGAATGGGCGATCACGTCGTGCACCTCGCGGGCGATGCGGCGGCGTTCCTCACCGGCGGCCATCTCGCCGAGTCGGGCCTGTGCCTGCTGCTGCTGGATCAGCAGCTGGCTCTGACCGTTCATCAGATACCCCACCAGCCAACCGATCCCGATGAAACTCAGGTAGAGCGGCAGCGAGTCGACGCGACCGACCGCGGACGCCACCAGCAGCAGGACCGCCGCTGCCGACGCCGCAAGGAATCCGCCCGTCATCGCGGTCAATGCGCCCACCACGCCCACCATCAGACCCAGCAGCAGCGGCGCGAAGTCGTCGGCGACCGGGCCCGAAGTGGCGAACAGGAGTATTCCGGTGGCCGCCGTCCATGCCACGCACAGCGCGAATCCCTCGTACTTGGGGCCGAACGTGAAGAAAAACAACCACGGCGTGAGCGACACCAGGAGCGCGACGACGGCGATCGGCAGATCGGACAGCGGGCGCTGCAGCGCCGCGACGAGGCCGACGCCCAGCATCGTGGCGTCGACGGCCATCACGAACCGCCACGTGTAACCGAGCGGAATCATCTCGGCCCCGCGGCGGAGGCATCTCCGCAGGTAGTAGCGCTCTGCCTGACGCGGCATCGTGCCATCGTAGAACTGTCGACCGCGGGCGTACATCATCCCGTGGTCGGCATCTGTCGTCCTACCACGGTCGCAACGGCAATCGACCCGCAGCACGACGCGTACGCCCGTACCAGTTCGTAGCGTCGAGCCATGACATGGTCACAGTTGCACGAACGCATGGCCTTCATGGCTGATCTCATCGAACAAGCCACTTCCGACCCGGAAGGCGCACTCGACCTGGATGAGCGGGCCGCCGATGTGCGACGCCTCTTCGGCGACGAGGAAGGGCTGCTGCTGTCGCTTCGGCACCGCTGGATGACCATGCTGGCCGCCCGGCTCGACCAAGCCGTGCATGACGACATCCCGGCCGAGCAGGCCCACGCCGAACTGGCGGCGGGCCACCCCGGCCTGCGTGCACTGCTCGACGCCGCGGCCAGGCGCTCGGTCCGGATGCGCGGCCTGCAACGCGGCGAGCAGCGGATCATCGCCATCCACTCGAGCCCGGAGGCGAACCGCCGGACCGTCGCCTGACCGCGCCTCACCGCCGGACGCCGCGCACCGCCCACACACCGCGTCGCCCCTGCCCGTGCTGCGTGAGCCCGACGTCGGCGAATCCTGCGGCCCGGCACTGTGAGGCGAAGGACTTCGCCTGCTCACCGGTCCAACCGTGACTGGCCAGCCCGGTGGCGTCGCGCTCGGTCCGGCGCTCGATGGCCAGCAACCGGCCTCCCGGTTCGAGGACGCGGTGCGCCTCGGCGAGCCCGGCATGGACGTCCTTCCAGTGGTGCACCGTAGCCAAGGACCACAGCACCGTCGCCGAGGCATCCGGCGCCGGGACCCGCTCGGCACTCCCCTGCGCCCAGTCGACCGTTCGACCGCCCCGGGTGACGAGCCGGGCCACGCGCAGCATCACCGGCGCCGGGTCGACACCCGTCGCGCGGGCTCCACGGCGAGCGGCGGCGCGCACAGCAACCCCTGCGCCGCAACCGATGTCGATCACGCGATCTGCGCCCGACACCTCGGCGAGCTCGACGGCGAGGCGGGCGTTGGGGCGCCCGACCAGCAGCAGGACGATCGCGAACAACAGCCCGCCCGGGCCGGCGAAGCCCGGATGGTCTGCGTGATGGTTGACGGCGGTGATCTCGGCCATCGCTGACTCCTTCGACTCCGGCGGCGGTCTTCGAAAAACCTTGCCGGTTCAAGCCGGGTTGAAGTCAAATGCGGGGATGGAACTGATTCCGATCGGTGACGCGGCCGTGCGGCTCGGAATGCGGACGTCCGCACTGCGCTACTACGACGAGCGCGGACTGGTGTCGCCGCACGCGCGCAGGGGCGGACGCCGCATGTACGGGCCCGAAGAGATGCGGCGGTTGGCGTTCCTCAAACTCGCCCACGGACTGGGACTGCCACTGGACACCGCCGCCGCGGTGCTGGACGCACCGAGTTCGCAGTGGCGCCAGACCGTCCGCGATCAGATCGACACCCTCGACCGCGTCATCGCCCAGGCGAAGGGCGCCCAGGTGTTCCTCACCCATGCGCTGCACTGTCCGGCCGACCATCCCGCGCGGGAGTGCCCGACGATGGTCGGCACGCTCGACCGCCTGGTCGACGGCCTCAGCGTGGAGCAGCTGGCCGCCGAGCAGATGGGTGCTCACCCCGCCGGAGAGGCGTGACCGCGTGCGGTCCGCGTCCACGGCCACGTCATCAACGCCCACACCAGGAACACGGCGGCCAGGCCCACGACGACATAGAGCGGCCACGGGCCGAGGACGTCGAGCAGGCTGTCGGTGCTCGGCTTGCCGTTCAGGAAGCCGTAATTGCTGCCCGTCAGCTCGTTGAACGCGAACGTGATCACCACCCACGCCGACGTCACCACCACGGCGATGCGATAGCTGCGCCAATTCGGGCGAAGGCCGCGGCCCCAGGTGAGATAGACGGCTCCCCACACGACGACCAGGTGGATGAACCAGAACCCCAGGTACTGGTAGTGCGGGAAGTCGGGCCCGCGCAGGGCCGGCGAGATCAGCGCCTGCATGCTCAGCACCAGACCCCAGTAGTAGACCAGCGCATACGCCCAATGTCGCTGCGACCACCACGCATACGCCGACACCACGGTGGCGAGATCGGTGAGGTGAAGGGGAACCGACCGGTCGAGACTGGGCGGGAACATCGAATAGACAACCGCCACAGCGTAGATCGCCGCCGTCGTTGCTCCGACGATGCGGCCGAACCGCCGGGACTGCGCCGGCGTCTGACGGCGGCCGAGCCACACCAGCGCCACTGCGCCTGCGACGAACAGCGCGATCGCCGCCCAGTGCGACGCCCCGTACGCGGTGAACTCGCGGTATGCGCTCGGCACATGGGCACGTTAGCGCGGTTAGTCCGGGACCGGTTTGGGCACCCACTTCTCGGTGTGACGCGAGCCACACGTCTTCCAGCTGCCGTCAGGAGAGCGCCATGACCGCCGGGGAACGGGCCAACAGGACAGACGTCGACAAGGCGCTGATGGGCGGCGCCACGTATCGCAGCCTGGGTGAACAGCGCCTCTCGCCAGGTGAGGAGCGGTTCGAGAAGGGCCGCCGCACCGTCGGTCTCTTCCTCGCACCGGCCGTCGCGATCGCCTTCCTCGCACTGCCCATCGACATCCCGCCGCAACAACAGACCTTGGCCGGCGTGCTGCTCGGCGTGATCGTGCTCTGGGTGAGCGAGGCGGTGCCCATCCCCATCGGCGGCCTGCTCGGCGTCGCAGTGGTGGTCTTCATGGGTGTGGCACCGGCCGACGACGTGCTGGGCCCCTTCGGATCCTCGACGGTGTTCACCTTCATCGGCGCCTTCATCCTCGCCCAGGCGATGCTCAAACATGGTCTCGCCCGGCGGTTCGCGTTCCGCATCCTGGCACTGCCCCGCGTCGGGCAGTCCACCACCGGGGTCATCATCGCGTTCGGCGCGATCACCGCGCTGCTGTCGGCATTCGTCTCCAACACCGCCACCGTCGCCATGTTGCTGCCCACGGCGATCGGCATCCTCGGCGTCGTGGCGAAGCTGCTGCAGGTCCAGGGCAAGGTCCCGGACGACTTCGACCCGCTGCGGCTGAAGGTCGGCGCCGCCATCATGCTCATGCTCGCGTACGCGGCGAGTGTCGGCGGTCTGCTGACGCCGGTGGGCAGCCCGCCCAACCTGATCGGCCGCGGACTCATCGAGGAGGCCACCGGTGAGCGGATCAGCTTCGGCCAGTGGATGGTGATGGCAGCGCCGATCTGCCTGCTGATGTTCGTGGTGCTCGCGTTCGTGCTGATCAAGCTGAACAAGCCGGAGATCAAGCACATCGAGGGTGTCACCGAGTACGTCGACGAACAGCGTGCGGAGATGGGCAAGCTGTCCCGGGCGGAGAAGAACACCCTCATCGCCTTCGGCATCACGGTCTCGCTGTGGATCTTCCCCGGCGTGATCGCGCTCATCTTCGGCAACGACTCCGACATCTACACCGCGGTCAGCGACCGGCTCGACGAGGGCACCGTAGCGGTGTTCGGCGCGGCGCTGCTGTTCCTGCTGCCCACCGACTGGCGGGAACGGGAATTCACGCTGCGGTGGAGTGACGCCGCGCAGATCGACTGGGGCACCATCGTGCTGTTCGGCACGGGCATCATCTTCGGGTCGCTGCTCGCCGACACCGGCTTGGCCGAGACGATCGGCACCTCGGTGGCCGACTCCCTCGGGTTGTCCAGCATCCTGCCGATCACGATCTTCGCTGTGCTGCTGGCGATCGTGGTGTCGGAGACGACGAGCAACACCGCATCGGCCGCCGTCGTGGTGCCGATCATCATCCCGGTGGCGGTGGCCGCGGGGGTGAACCCGTTCGTCCCGGCCCTGGCAGCCACGTTTGCCGCGTCATTCGGCTTCATGCTCCCGGTGTCCACACCGCAGAATGCGATCGTCTACGGGTCCGGGGCGGTGCCGATCACGACGATGATCCGCTCCGGTATCACCTTCGACGTCGCAGGCGCGATCCTCATCATCGTGTTCCTGCCGCTGTTGGTCGCAATGCTGGGACTCGGGTCGTGACCGCCCAGAAGATCGCGGTGATCCCGGGTGACGGGATCGGCGGTGAGGTGATCGAGTCGGCGCGCGCGGTGCTCGACGCGGTGTGCGGCAAGCACTCGATTTCGCTGTCCTACACCGATTTCGACTGGTCGTGCGAACGCTACGCCAACGAGGGCGCGATGATGCCCGCCGACGGGATCGACACCTTGGGCGGATTCGACGCCATCCTGCTCGGCGCCGTCGGCTGGCCGGGCGTCCCCGACCACATCTCGCTGTGGGGCCTGCTCATCCCCATCCGGCGGGCCTTCCGTCAGTACGTGAACCTGCGGCCGATCCGGGTGTTCGACGGCGTGCGGAGTCCGCTGCGCGACGCCGACGGGGTGGACTTCGTCGTGGTCCGCGAGAACGTCGAGGGCGAGTACAGCGAGATCGGCGGGCGGATGAACCGTGGCTTCCCCGACGAGATGGCGGTCCAGGAGTCGGTGTTCACTCGGGTCGGTATCAGCCGGATCGCCGATTACGCACTGGAACTCGCCGCAACCCGGCGCAAACACGTCACCTCGGCGACGAAGTCGAACGGCATCGTGCACACGCTGCCCTTCTGGGACGAGGTCGTCGCCGAACGCAGCGCCCGCCATCCCGACATCGAAGTCGTCAGCGAGCACATCGACGCGCTGGCGGCGAAATTCGTCCTGCACCCGCAACGCTTCGACGTGGTGGTGGGGTCGAACCTGTTCGGAGACATCCTGTCCGACCTTGCTGCCGCGGTGGCCGGGTCGATCGGTATCGCGCCGTCGGCGAATCTCGATCCGACCAAGCAGTACCCGTCGATGTTCGAACCGGTACACGGGTCGGCGCCCGACATCGCCGGGCAGGGAGTGGCCAACCCCATCGGCGCGGTCTGGTCGGCCGCGATGATGCTCGACCACCTCGGTCACCCGGCGGCCGCCGCGGACATCGTCACCGCGATGACCGCGACCCTGGCCGAATCGCACACCCGCACCGGCGACCTCGGCGGCACCGCCTCCACCCGCGAGGTGACCGAGGCACTCGTGGACGCTCTGCGCTGAGGCCCGGAACGGCGCGACGGCAGCCTAATCGGACGCGGACTCCGCGTCGTCCTCTTCTTCGGCTTCCTCCTCGGCGACCTGCTTCCCGGCGTCCTCGGTGTCACGCCGCCGCTCCCGCAGCACGAACGCGGCCACCGCGAGGGCCAGCACCACGCCTGCAAGCACCCCGATCTCGACGACGGCGCGGGCGAAAACCGGGCCCTGGTCGAGTAGTTTCGCCGCCTCCACGGACAGCACGACGATCTCCTTGATGCCGGCGAGGATGCCGACGATCAGAAAGGGTTCGGCGACGATCTCGTGGGACCGCAGACACGACCGCACCGCGTAGAGCAGTTCGACGAAGATGAAGATCAGCAGCAGCCCGTCGAGCACCTCGAGCATGACCGTCGAGGCAGCCGAGTTGCGCAGTCGCAGCATGGTGTTGAACTGGGCGACCAGCAGGGCGCCCGACCCGATCACCAGAACGACGGCGATCGCCCAGTAGATGGCGTCTTCCATGACGCCGAGGGCACGGTCGGCGAACCGCTGCCGATCGTCTTCCTTCTCCTCGTTCTTGGCGTCCTTGGCGTCTTTGACTTCTCGCGTCGGCTTCGCCATCAGCGGTTCAGCCACCAGATGGTGCTGGACAACGCAGTGGCGAAGGCACACCACAGCGGGTAGGGCGCCAGCACCGCCGCGCCGGGTCCGCGCGCCTCGATCGCACGCCGGGTCAGGTCGGCGCTGCTCGCCGTCAGCGCCGCCGCGGCCACCGCTGACGTCCCGAGCCGGTGCTGGTTGAAGAACAGCCACGTCCAGCCGCCGTTGAGGACGAGATTCGCCGCCAGCGCGACGCGGTAGGCGCGCGCCTTCTCGGGCGCGGTGTCGTCGAGCTCGTCGAGGGTCGCTGCGGACACCGCCGCGATGTCGGCGTAGAGAATGGGCCAGACGATCGGAAAGGCTTGGCGCGGCGGCTGAAAGCTCGGCTTCTTCAGCTTCGCATACCACGCCGACGCGGCCGGCCGACTCGCCAGACCGCCCACTGCCGCGGTGGCGAAGACTGCTCCGGCCGTCTTGGCCAGGGTGGCTGCCCGCATGGGGACCCCTTTCGTCGGATGAGCGATACCCGAATCGCGGCTTCGCGAATCTCCGCCGCTCGCAGAGTCAGACGACCTCGGGACCGCGCACGCGGCGCCGCGTGGCCATCCGGTAGCCGCCGTAGAGGACCGCCGCCACCGCGAAGTTGACGAAGTAGGCGATGTCGGCCCCGTGCCACGCGCGGGCCACAAAGCCCTCGATGAGCGTGGTGTGCATGAACGGCATCGCGGCGAGGTAGGCGATCACGAACGCGGCCAGCGCCACCGCCGCATCCCGCGGGTCGGTGTGCTCGGCAGCGGGATCCACGGTGTCGCGGCCGGCGCTGCGCAGCCGCCAGTCGATGACGACGACGGCGACGAACGCCGGGATCCAGTAACTCACCAGAAGCAGTACGTCGGTGAACCTCGTCGCGGTGTCGGCGGCGTGCAGCCACAGGATGAGCAGGAACGCCAGCGCCGTGATGATGACCGCCGACACGGGCCTGCGCACCCGGACGCCGACCGTCTGCAGGGCCAGCGAGCCGCTGTAGTCGTTCATCACCCCGGACCCCACCGAGGCCAGCGCGATGACCACCAGCGCCAGGCCGCCGACCACGCCGCCGCCCATCACCGACCGCACACCTTCTGCGGTCTGGTCGGCGAGCAGGTCGGCGGCGGCGATGCCGATCGCCTGAACGAAGATGTACGCCAACACTATTCCGGCGAACGTGTATCCGAAGACCTTGGCGCGCCGCGAGGTCGCGGGCAGGTAGCGGCTGAAGTCGGCGGCGTAGCTGGCCCACGAGATGGCGAGGCTGAACGCGATCGTCACCTCCAGGACGAACGCACCCACCAGGTCGGGGCCCGCCACGGTGGCGGCGGTGATCACGTCGTGGCTGCTGACGACCTTGATGCCGAACACCAGGAAGGTGGCGAACAGGACGACGGTCAGCACGGCCTGCAGCCGGTGGATCAGCTCGTAGCCGAAGAACCCCACCACGCCCTGCACGCCCAGCACGATCAGCACCGCGGCCCAGAACGGGATGCCGAGCAGCGCCGCGAGCGCTTCGCCGCCGAACAGTCCCACCAACGCGTCCCACGCGATCGACGAACCCCACTGCAGCACTCCCGGCAGCACCACCCCACCGCCGAACGCCATCCGGGAATGTGGCAGCTGACCGGTCCCGGTGCGCGGTCCCCACGTCGAAAGGTAGGCCACCACAAGCGAACCCAGAACGGTGCCGATCACCATCGCCAGCATGCCGAGCCAGAAGCCGAGGCCGAGCACGATGGCCAGCGTGCCGGTGAACACCCCGCTCATCGTGACCTGGGGCGCGAACCACACCGTGAACAACCGGGCCGGCTTGCCGTACCGCTGGTCGGTGGGGATGGGCGCGATGCCGTGGGTCTCCACGGACATGTCCCCCACCCCCGAGGGTCGGTGACCTGTGAAGGTCGCCGCGGTCAGCGCATTCGACGTCGGGCCAGAAGTCATGGGTTCATTCGACCACGGTCGGTCGCTCCCGCCCCGGCCACCTCGACGCCGTGCGCGGTCACCGCGGAGGCTAGCGTCATCGGAACGGACAACGAAGGCGAGCTAACGATCGGAGTGGGTGTGGTCGGAACCGACGCGAACCGGTCGACGCCTGCGTTCCCGCCGGTGCGGCGGCCCGGCCTGCTGGTCGCCGGGTTGAGCGTCGTGGTGCTCACCGTCGCGGTGCTGCAGACCGCGGTGGTGCCGGTGCTGGGCATCATCGCCACCCAGCTCGCCGTGTCCGGTGTCGCCGTCAGCTGGGCGGTCACCGCCAACCTCCTCGCGGCCATCGCCCTGACACCGCTGATCGGCCGGCTCGCCGATCTGTACAGCAAGAAGCGCGTCCTGCTCGCGGTCCTGGCCGTGGTGCTCGTCGGCAGTGTCCTGGCGGCGGTCACGTCGTCGCTCGCCATGCTGATCGTCGGACGCGTCCTGCAGGGCGCGTCGTACGCGCTCTACCCGATCGGGGTGGCGGTGCTGCGTGAGGAGCTGCCGCGCGAACGACTGGTGGGCGCGATGACGGTGATGTCGGGAACGCTGGGATTCGGTGGCGGGGCCGGCCTGGTGGTCACCGGCCTGTTGATGGCCGACGGCGCCGGCTACCAGAAGGTGTTCTGGCTGACCACTGCCTTCACCGTCGTGGTGATCGGCGTGGTGCTGGCGGTGGTGCCGTCCCGCCCGCGGTCGACGTCCGGGACCGTCGACTGGCTCGGGGCGGCCGGACTGGCCGCGGGCCTCTCGGCGTTGCTGCTCGCCGTCACCCAGGGCAACATCTGGGGGTGGGCGTCGCCGCGCACGATCGGCACGGCGGTGACGGGTGTCCTGGTGCTGGTCGCCTGGTGGTGGTGGGAGCGGCGCGCTGCACGGCCGCTGGTGTCGACCCGGATGCTCACCCGCAGGCCGATCCTGCTCACCAACCTCGCCACGGTGTTCGTCGGGATGGGGCTGTACTTCGCGTTCCTCGGGCTGACGCAGTTCGTGCAGACTCCGAGCGCGGCGGGGTACGGCTTCGGGGCCGATGTGCTCGAGGCGAGCGTGGTGTACCTGCTCCCGGGCGCGGTGACGGGTTTCGCGGTCGCACTGGTCAGCGGGCGGTTCATCGAGCGGTTCGGCGCCCGCCGGGTGCTGGTGGCGGCCGCGCTCGCCGGCATCGCCGGGTTCGTCATGCTGGCGGTCGCCCACGGCCGTCCCTGGCAGGTGATCGTGGCAGGCATCCTGGCGAACGCTTACATCAGTCTCGGCTACGGCGCGCTGCCCGCGCTCATCGTCGGCGACGTCGACGCGGGTGAGACCGGGGTGGCCACCGGAATGAACGCCATCGCCCGCACCATCGGCAGTTCGACGGCGGCCGCGGTGGTCGCGGTGCTGCTGTCGCACACCCAGCCCGGCACCGGGCTACCGGTGGAGGCCGGCTTCGTGACGATCTTCTGGGCGGGCGCGGTGACCGCCGCGCTGGCGATGGTGCTCATCGCGCTGTCGCGCTCCCGTGAGCGCGGGGTGGAGTCCGACGAAGCCCGCTACGAGACGCGGGCTATGAACCACGAGTGGGGTTAGCGCAACGCGGCGAGGTTCGACACCGACTTCTGCACGTCGGACTCGATCACCTTCGCGACGAGATTGCCGACCCGGGTGTTCAACAGGCCGCCGGACAGGTCGGCGATCACCCGGAACTTCGTGCCGTCGCCCTTCTCCTCGACGTGCAGCGACAGCGCGATGCAGACCGAAGGCCTGCCGGTGCCGACGAGCTCGATGTCCTTGGGCTCGTCGTACCGCGTCACCCGCCAGTGGATGGTGTTGCGGAAACCCTTGATCTTGATCAGGGACGACACGCAGGTGCCGACCTCGATCTCGTCGGGCACGTCGCTGCGCCAGCCGGCGAAGATCGTCAGCCACTCGTCGAAGCGGCGCAGGTTCGACGCCAGCTCCCATGCCTTCTCCGGGCTCAGATCCGAGGT
This sequence comes from Mycobacterium sp. NPDC050551, assembly GCF_040674075.1. Taxonomy (NCBI): domain Bacteria; kingdom Bacillati; phylum Actinomycetota; class Actinomycetes; order Mycobacteriales; family Mycobacteriaceae; genus Mycobacterium; species Mycobacterium sp. NPDC050551. The sequence goes on from NZ_JBFARC010000005.1 coordinate 21,705, forward strand.
AACCGCAACGTCAACCGATGCCATGCCACCTCACTACCCGATCACGCGCTGAAGGTAAACGGTTTCGGGTTCCGAAGCGCAGCGACCCGCGGCCCGACATTTGCGCGGAATCTCTCGGCGTCACACGGTCTGACGAAGGATTCCATTGTCGGAATGTTAATTCGTTGCGGAATCGCTTGCGAAGGTCGCCAGTATCGGCCATGGTTTATACGGCTGCGGGGGGCTGCATCGAGGAGGACTGCGTTCTGACCGGCACACACACCACCGCCGTCGACAAGATCACCGGCACCCCGGGCGGATCCGCCGCAACGGGCCCTGTGATCGAGATCGACCACGTCACGAAGCGCTTCGCCGATTACGTGGCGGTGGCCGACGCCGACTTCTCGATCGGTTCGGGTGAGTTCTTCTCCATGCTCGGGCCGTCGGGCTGCGGCAAGACCACCACGCTGCGCATGATCGCCGGGTTCGAGACACCCACATCGGGCGCCATCCGCCTAGAAGGCGCCGACGTGTCCCGGGTCCCGCCGCACAAACGCAACGTCAACACCGTCTTCCAGCACTACGCCCTGTTCCCGCACATGTCGGTGTGGGACAACGTGGCCTACGGACCGCGCAGCAGGAAGAAGGACAAGCCCGAGGTCAAACGTCGCGTCGACGAGCTGCTCGAGATCGTCCGCCTGACCGACTTCGCCAAGCGCAGGCCGGGTCAGCTCTCCGGCGGTCAGCAGCAGCGGGTGGCGCTGGCGCGGGCACTGGTGAACTACCCCAGCGCGCTGCTGCTCGACGAACCGCTGGGCGCCCTCGACCTCAAGTTGCGCCAGATCATGCAGTTCGAGCTCAAACGGATCCAGCGCGAGGTCGGCATCACGTTCATCTACGTGACGCACGACCAGGAGGAGGCGCTGACGATGAGCGACCGCATCGCGGTGATGAACGCAGGCAACGTCGAGCAGATCGGCACGCCGAACGAGATCTACGAGCGGCCCGCCACCGTGTTCGTCGCGAGCTTCATCGGCCAAGCGAATCTCTGGCCGGGACGCCAGACCGGCCGGAGCGACGGTGGCCTGGTCGACGTGGAGGTGCTGGGCGCCACGCTGCGGGCCCGCGCCGGCGAGACCACCATCGAGGCAGGCGGCCACGCGACGCTGATGATCCGCCCCGAGCGGGTCAGGGTCGCGATGGAACAGCCCGCCGCGCAGTTCGCGGCCGTCCGCGCGAAGGTGGCCGACCTGACCTTTCAGGGGCCGGTGGTGCGGCTCTCGCTGGCCGCCGCCGACGGCTCCGCCATCGTCGCGCACGTCGGGCCCGAGCAGGAATTGCCGCTGCTGCGCCCGGGCGACGAGGTGTTCGCCTACTGGGCGCCGGAAGCGTCGCTGGTGCTGCCCGCCGCGGACATCCCCACCACGGAGGACCTCGAGGAGATGCTCGACGATTCCTGATCGTCGAGCCATCCGGTCCGCTCCCCTCACCCATCACGAAAGGCACACCCGCCATGCGCTCCAAGAACTCCGCCGACATCGACCCCACACTGCTCGCCCGGCTGACCGCGGCCCGGACCTCCCGCCGGCGCTTCATCGGCGGGGGCGCCGCGGCGGCGGCGGCCCTGGCGCTGGGTCCCACCGTGCTGGCCGCCTGCGGGTCAGACAGCGGCGGCGGGTCGTCGTCGGCGACCGCCACCGACGACGGGGCGCCGGCCAGCGGCAATCTGCGGATCTCGAATTGGCCGCTGTACATGGCCGACGGCTTCATCGCCGCCTTCCAGACGGCGACCGGCCTGACCGTGGACTACAAAGAGGACTACAACGACAACGAGGAGTGGTTCGCGAAGGTCAAGGAGCCGCTGTCGCGCGGCCAGGACATCGGTGCGGACCTCGTGGTGCCGACGCAGTTCATGGCGGCGCGGCTCAACTCGCTCGGCTGGCTCAACGAGATCAGCGAGTCCCGGTGGACCAACAAGAAGAACCTGTTGCCCGAACTGATGAATTCGCCTGCGGATTCGGGGCGCAAGTTCAGCGCGCCGTACATGTCCTACATGGTCGGCCTGGCCTACAACCGGGCAGCCACGGGCCGCGACATCACGAAGGTCGACGACCTGTGGGACCCCGCGTTCAAGGGCAAGGTGAGCCTGTTCTCCGACACCCAGGACGGGTTGGGCATGATCATGCTCTCGCAGGGCAACTCGCCGGAGAACGCGACTTCCCAGACGGTTCAGCAGGCGGTGGACCTCATCCGCGAGCAGAAGGACCGCGGCCAGATCCGCCGGTTCACCGGCAACGACTACTCCGACGACCTCGCGGCGGGCAATCTCGTGATCGCGCAAGCCTATTCGGGTGACGTCGTGCAGCTGCAGAAGGACAATCCCGACCTGCAGTTCATCGTGCCCGAATCCGGCGGACTGACCTCCATCGACACCATGGTCATCCCCAACTCGACGAAGAACAAGACCGCCGCCGAGGAGTGGATCAACTACGTCTACGACCGGGCGAACTACGCGAAGCTGATCGCCTTCACCCAGTACGTGCCGGTGCTCTCGGACATGGACGCCGAACTCGACAAGCTCGATCCGGCGCTGGCGAAGAATGAGTTGATCAACCCGCCGCAGGCCACCCGCGACAAGCTGAAGACCTGGCCGGCGCTGACCGATGAACAGACCCAGGAGTTCAACGCCGCCTACGCCGCGGTCACCGGCGCCTGACCGATGGCAGGCACCGCCACCAGCAGTAGACGGCGCAGCTGGATCGCGCCGTATCTGATGATCCTGCCCGCGCTGGCGTACCTGGCGATCTTCTTCGTCGTGCCGCTGGTCTCGCTGGCGCGCACGTCGCTGTCGTCGTCGGGCGGGTCGGTGTTCCTGCCGACGCTGACGTTCTCCTGGAACTTCGGCAACTACGCCGACGCGTTCAGTCGCTATCACGACCAGATCCTGCGGTCCTTCGGTTACGCGCTGACCGCGACGGTGGTGTGCCTGCTGCTGGCGTTCCCGCTGGCGTACGTGATCGCCTTCAAGGCGGGCCGGTTCAAGAACCTGATCCTGGGTCTGGTGATCCTGCCGTTCTTCGTCACGTTCCTGATCCGGACCATCGCCTGGAAGACGATCCTGGCCGACGACGGCTGGGTGGTCTCCGCACTGGGCACCGTCGGGCTGCTGCCGAGCGACGGCCGGCTGCTGTCCACCAGCTGGGCGGTGATCGGCGGGCTGATCTACAACTGGATCATCTTCATGATCCTGCCGCTCTACGTCAGCCTGGAGAAGATCGATCCGCGGCTGGTGGAGGCGTCCAAGGACCTGTACTCGTCGAACACCCGCAGCTTCACCAAGGTGATCCTGCCGCTCGCCCTGCCGGGTGTGCTGGCCGGCAGCCTGCTCGTGTTCATCCCCGCCGCAGGCGATTTCATCAACGCCGAGTACCTCGGCAGCACCCAGACCACGATGATCGGCAACGTGATCCAGCAACAGTTCCTGGTGGTCAAGGACTATCCGGCCGCCGCGGCGCTGAGCCTGGTGCTGATGTCGATCATCCTGGCCGGCGTCCTGCTCTACACCCGCGCGCTGGGCACGGAGGACCTGGTATGACGACGCAGGCGGGCGCCGCCGTGGCCGCAGCGGCCCGGAAGGCCGGGCAACCGGGGAAGACCATCAAGGGCACCCCGAAGTGGGGTGACTGGGCACTGCGGATCGTGGCCGGTCTGGTGCTGGTCTACCTGTTCATCCCGATCTTCGTGATCGTGCTGTTCTCCTTCAACGACCCGAAGGGCAAGTTCAACTACAGCTGGCAGGGGTTCACGCTCGACAACTGGCGCGATCCCTTCAAGTATCCGGCGCTCACCGAGGCGATGAAGCTCAGCCTCAATGTGGCCGCGGTGTCGACGGCGGTCGCGCTGGTGCTGGGCACGCTGGTGGCGATCGCACTGGTGCGCCAGCGGTTTCGCGGTCAGCGGGCGGTCGACACGTTCCTGATCCTGCCGTTGACGGCGCCCGAGGTGGTGATGGGTGCGTCGCTGCTGGTGCTGTTCCTCGACCTGGGCTGGGCGACGGGCTACGTCACGATCCTGTTGGCGCACATCGCGTTCGAGGTCAGCTTCATCGCGATGACGGTGCGGGCCAGGATGCGCGGGTTCGACTGGACGCTGGAAGACGCGTCGATGGATCTGGGCGCGGGTCCGGCCAGGACGTTCTTCAAGGTGACCCTGCCGCTGATCGTTCCGGGAATCATCGCCGCGGCGATGCTGTCGTTCGCGCTGTCTCTCGACGACTTCATCATCACCTACTTCGTGAGTGGCTCGTCGGTCACCTACCCGCTGTATGTGAACGCAGCCGTGAAGGCGGCGGTGCCACCGCAGATCAACGTGCTGGCCACCGCGATCCTGGTGGTCAGCCTGATCCTGCTCGCGGTGGGAACGCTCTACCGGCGCAAGCGGATCGACGGCTGAGGCGGGTCGTCCTGGTTTCATCGCCGGGTGGACGGGGCATCCGGCCCTGCGACAACGCTCGTTCGAGGGGAGACACCGTGCCCGCGCCATTGCTGTCCGACGACGCCACCGCGATGCTCTCCAAACCCAATCCGGCCGTCATCAGCACGGTCAGGCGCGACGGGCAACCGGTGTCCGCTGCCACCTGGTACCTCCTGCGCGACGGTCGCGTGCTGGTGAACATGGACGCGGGCCGCAAGCGGCTCGAGCACATCCGCCACGACCCGCGGGTGTCACTCACGGTGCTGGACGGCGAGGACTGGTACACCCACGTCACCCTCATCGGCCGGATAGTCGACATCTATGCGGACGACGGCCTCGGCGACATCGACGCCCTGTCCCGGCACTACACCGGTGAGCAGTACGCACAGCGAGACCGCCCGCGGGTCAGCGCACTGCTCGAGATCGAGCGTGTGCACGGCTGGGGTGCGCACAAGAACACCAGCCAGCCCGACGGCCGGGGCTGACACCGGGCTGGGCAGAACCCGCGGTCGTCGCCGCGCGGCGGCTGTACCAGGGCTGTCAGGGGTCCAGTGTCACCGCCACCGAGACCTCACCGCGGTCGTCGCGATGCGCCACGGCGTGCCCCGTCCGGTCGCGGCCCTCGAAGTCCAGCAGGGTGATCGGCGCGCCGCCGTCGAGGAAATTGCGCCACCAGTTCTTCTTGCCGGGGGCCACGATGCCGATGACGATCGTGTCGCCGCGGCGGCGGTAACCCACCGGCGTCTCGAACGTGGTACCCGAACGGCGTCCCACATACCGGATCACGACCAGGCCGCGGCCGACCAGCCGGCCCACGAGGGGCAGGTTCAGCAGTCGCACCACACCGGCATTCACGACACCCACGAGCGGCGAGTCGAACATCCCCCGCGCCATCGCCACCTCCCTGATGCTCCGACGAGCGTAGCCCTCAGCCGACCTCGGCGGGTACCGGCGCCGACCGGTCACCCGCACGCGCGGCGCCCGCGCCCGCCGCCACCACGAAACACATGCCGGCCACCGCCGAGGCCTCGGGGATCTGGTGCAGGATCGCCCATCCGATGACGAGCGCGAAGGCCGGTTCGAGGCTCATCAGCGTGCCGAACGCGGCAGTGGTGAGCCGACGCAGTGCCAGCAGTTCCAGCGCGAACGGAACCACCGGCAGCAGCACGGCCAATCCGAGGCCGATCAGCAGGAGTTGCGGAGTGAGCCGGTCGAACACGTCGGGACCGACGACTGCGGTCGCGACCAGCGCCGCCACCGGCATCGACACCGAAAGACCCCCGATCCCGGCGACCTGGTCACCGACCCGCTGGGTCAGCAGGATGTAGCCCGCCCAGCAGCACCCGGCGGCCAGCGCGTACATCACGCCGACCGGGTCGACGGTGCCCGACCACGGCTCGGTCATCAGCAGCACCCCGGCCGCCGCAAGGGCGGGCCACAGGATGCGCCCACGGCCGCGGCCGTGGGCGACCGCCACGGCGAGCGGGCCGAGGAACTCCAGTGCGCTGGCCGTTCCCATCGGAATCCGCTCCAGCGCAGCCATGTACAGCAGGGTGATGCCTGCGGTGACGACGCCGAGGCCGACACAGGTGGCGAACGTCCGGCGGGTGAACCGCGCGGCGCGTGGCCGCAGCACGACGAGGAACAGCAGGCCGGCCCAGCTGAGCCGTAACCACGCGGCGCCGTCGGCGCCGATCCGGTCGATCAGCGCGACGGCGACCGCCACGCCGAGTTGCACCGACAGCATGGCCGCCACGGCCATGAACGCCCCGGTGCGGACGTGACTGCTCGACATTCCTGCATTGAACGGGAGTCAGACCGTTCGCGTCCACGCGATTTCGACGGACACATTGTTCATGTTCCGTGAACGGTCGGTGTGGCCGTCACGCAACGAGGTGTATCGCGCCGTCCTGCAGCCGGACCGGGACCGTCTGCAGCCCGAACCGGTTGCCGAACAACCGGACCATCGCCGAGTACGGGCGGAATCCGAAGATGCGGCCCTTCGGCCCTTCCACCATCCGGCCGCTCGTCACGTCGTATCGTGCGCGGTGCCAGGGGCATTCCAGACAGCCCGACGCGGTGACACGGCCACGCCCCATGCGGGCGAACTGGTGGCGGCAGACGTTGCCGACGGCGAACGGTTCTCCGTCGGGCGTTACGCCGACCGCCAGGACGCCGTGCCGCTCGGTTCTCACCTCCCGGACGCCGCGCTCGCCGAGCTGGTCGACGCGGACGAGCACGTCACCCTGTGCCTGGACGGGATTGTCGTGGGTGACCGGGGGCAGCATGCTGCCGGTGTCGACGCCGCGCTCGTGCGGGTCGTTGCGAAGGCGGACCATGCCCTAACGGTGCCCCGGATGGGGGCCGTCAAACGCGGCCTGCCGGTCAGCTCTGCGCGGCGTACCGCTGGGCGAGATTCCGCAGGGTCGACGCGATGCCCTCGGCGTTCTTGCGGTGCATGCCGAACATCGTGATCAGCAGCGGGGCTTTGGCCGTCGAATAGTCGAACGTCTCGGTGACCTCGGTGGAGTCGGCCGCCACCTGGGTGAGCTCCCAGCGCCAGCGGTGCCCGAGCGGATGCTGCCACTCGATGACCCGATCGTCCTGCGCGACGGTGACGGTGGACGTGATCGTGTACGGCACGCCGTACTGCTTCATGCCGACGGTGAACGAGTCACCGGGCGCCACGCGATGCGGTCCGGTGATCGGCACGTCGCGGATCGTGCCCGAGCCGTCGAGCTCGGGGTGGCGGTGCGGATCGGCCAGCAGCGCGTAGATCTCGGCCGCAGGGGCGTTCACCCGCACACGCCGGGAGACTTTCTGGGTACCGGTGTCGAGTGCCTCGACGGTGGAAGTGACCATGAATTTCGGCTACCCCGTCGCCCCCGGACGGCAAACGCCGGCCGGTCAGGACGACGGAGCCGCCGGTTCGTATCCGCAGATGGCCTCGACCTTGTCGGCCGATGCGCTGCCGGGGTCGAACTCATAGCCCAGCCATTCCCGCGCCAGCCGCCGCGCGAGCTCCAGGCCCACCACGCGCTGTCCGAAGCAGAGCACCTGGGCGTTGTTGGACAGCACCGACCGCTCGACGGAGAAACTGTCGTGTGCGGTGACGGCGCGGATGCCGGGCACCTTGTTGGCGCTGATCGCCACGCCGAGGCCGGTACCGCACACCAGCAGCGCGCGGTCGGCCTTGCCCTCGGCCACCAGGCGTGCGGCGGCCACCGCTATGTGCGGGTATGCCGTGTTCTCGTCGGTGCCCACGCCGATGTCGGTGACCTCGGCGACGCGTTCATCGGCCTTCAGGTCGCCCTTCAGCGCTTCCTTGTACTCGTAGCCGGCGTCGTCGGAACCCACCACGATGCGAAGTCCGTCGGTCATTTCCTGTCTCCTCCTGCGGTCGCCGTGAGGCAGCCCGCGACGGTGCGTGCGCACATCGCCAGTGACGTGGCGCCGGCATCGGGTGTGCCGACACTGCGCTCGGCGAGCGGCCGGGCACGGCCGACCTTGGGCCGCATCTCGGCGGTGGCGCGGGCCGCGTCGGTGGCGGTCTCGGCCGCCGATGTCCAAGCCTGTTGCCAGGATTCGCCGTCTGCGGTCCGGCGCTCGAGTTCCTCGACGAACGGCAGCAGTGCGTCGAGCATGGTCTTGTCCCCCGGTGCCGCGCCGCCGAGTTCGATCAGCGCGTCGTAGCCGTCGCGCAGGCCCGCGGCCACGGTGGCGGAGTCCGGGCGGCCGGTGTCGCCGAGGCGTCCGCCGATGGCGCTGAGCAGTGCGCCCCACAGCACGCCGGAGGTGCCGCCGGCCTTGGCCGCCCACTCCCTGCCCGCCGCGGTCAGTACGGAGCCCTGGCCTGCGCCGTCGTCCACGGCGCGGGTGGCGGCGGCACGGGCGGCCGACGACCCCTTCACCATGCCGCGGCCGTGGTCGCCGTCGCCTGCGACCGCGTCGATGCGGCCGAGCTCGTCCTCCGCGTCGGCCAGCATTGCGGCCATCGCCTCGAGAGCCTTCGCCACCAGCCGGCCGCCGGCCCGGCCGTCCTCGTCGGAAAGCTCGGCCGGCCGCGGTGCGTCGGGTGCGGATGCGGTGTCGGATTCCGAGCGCCGCGGACCCTGCCCGGCGACCGGCACCGCGCCTTTCCGGTAGGCCGGGGTGTCCGCGGGGGCGGTCCAGTACCGCTCGAGCGTCTCGTCGAGCCACATCACGGTCAGCGAGCAGCCCGCCATGTCGAGACTGGTGACGAGTTCGCCCACCTCGGGCTCGACGACCGTGTAGCCCCGCTCGCGCAGCAGCCGTGCCGCCTCGCCCCACACCACGAACAGCTCTTCGTACTTGGTGCGGCCGAGTCCGTTGAGGATCACCGCGATGCGCTCCCCGGACTGGTCCGGCTTCTCCGCCAGCACGCCGTCGACGAGGGTGGCGGCCAGGTCCGCCGCCGTCGGCATCGACTCCTCGGCCACCCCGGGTTCGCCGTGGATGCCGAGGCCGACGCCCATCGTGCCCTCGGGCACGGTGAACAGCGGGTGATCGGCACCCGGCAGGGTGCAGCCGTCGAACGCCACCCCGAGGGTGCGGGTGGCGGCGTTCGCGGCTTCCGCGACCGCGACCACACCCGCGAGGTCGAGACCCTCCTCGGCGGCGGCGCTCGCACACTTGAAAACGGTGAAATCGCCTGCGATGCCGCGTCTCTTGGATTCTTCGCCCTTCGGGGCGCTGGCGACGTCGTCGGTCACGGCGAAGTAGTGCGCGTCGATGCCCTCGCCGCGCAGCTGTGTCACCGCCAGGCCGAAGTTCATCACGTCGCCCGCGTAGTTCCCGGTGGTGAGCAGCACACCCGCGTCGCCGTGCGCGGCGCGCGCCACCGACGCCGCCTCCTCGGCCGACGGGGAGGTGAAGATGTTGCCGACCACCGCGCCGTCGGCGAAACCGGTTCCCACCGTGCCGCAGAACGCCGGGTAGTGGCCGGATCCGCCGCCGATGACGACGGCGACCTTCCCGGGCCGGGTCTCCTGGGCGCGCACCACTCCGCCGGGCACGCCGACGACGTAGCGGGCGTTGGCGTCGAGGAACCCGGCGAGCATGTCCTCGGTGAACCGCGCCGGGTCGTTGAAGAGCTTGGTCATCGCAACCGATCTCCGGACTCGGCGTCGAACAGGTAGACCCGCTCGGGCGGCGCGGTGACGGTCACCTGCTGCTCGGGCTCATAGCTCTCCGCGGCCGGTGTCTGCACCACGATGCCCTCCTCCATCCCGGCGACGGTGCTGGTGGCCAGGCCGAACTCGAGCAGGTGCTCGAAATACGCGATCGTGGCGGCCACGCCGCGGGACGGGTCGGCGGCGATGGCGCAGTCCTGCGGGCGGACGCCGACACTGACCTTCGTGCCGTCGGCGACGCCGGTCACGGTGGTGTCCAGAGCGCCTGCGTCCCTGCCGATCTCGACACGCACGCGGCCGTCCACCGTGCGCGCGGTACCGCGCAGCACGTTGATCTGCGGTTCGCCGACGAACTGCGCGACGAACAGGTTCGCCGGGTCGTCGAACACCTCGTCCGGGGTGCCGAACTGCTGGACCACGCCGGCGTCCATCACCGCGAGGCGGTCGGCCAGCGAAAGGGCTTCGACCTGATCGTGGGTGACGACGATGGTGGTGTAGCCGAACTCCCGCTGCAGCACCTTCAGTTCACGCCGCACCCGCTGGCGCGCCGAGGCGTCGAGGTGGCTGAGCGGTTCGTCGAGCAGCAGCACCGGTGGGTTGCGGACCAGTGCGCGGGCCAAGGCCACCCGCTGCTTCTGACCGCTGGACAGCCCCGCAGGCCGCAAGTTCATCATCTCGCGCATCTCCAGCCGCTCACTGATGGAGTCGACCATCTGCTCGGCACCTTTGACCTTGCGTGCCTTCAGGCCGTAGAGCAGGTTGTCGCGCACCGACATCGGTGGATACAGCGCGTAACTCTCGAATCCGACCCCGATACCGCGCTTGGCGGCGGGCAGCCCGGAGATCTCCCGCTCACCGATCTTGATGGACCCACTGGTGACGGTCTCCAGTCCGGCGATCATCCGCAGGGTTGTCGTCTTGCCGCACCCCGAGGGGCCGAGCAGCGCGATCAGCTCACCGGGAGCGATGTCGAGGTTGATGCCCTTGACCGCCTGGAAACTCTCGCGTCCCCGCGCCATGTACGTCTTGACCAGGTCGGTGAGGGTGAGGCTCTGCGCGGTGGTGGTCTTCGGGTCGACCGTCGTGGTCGTCACTTCATCGCCTCCAGCATCTTGTCGGCGCCGAGCCGCGGGGTGTCGCCGTCGCCGGCGGAGAACACGTGGATGTCGCCGTCCGCGACCGACATGGTGATCTCGGCGCCCTCGTCGACGCCCTCGCGGCCGGACGCCAGCACGATCAACGGCACTCCCCCGACCTCGACGGTCAGCTCCACGTTGCGGCCGAGTCGCTCGGCGAGCGACACCCTGCCGCGCAGTACGCCCGCACCGGGGGTGACGTGGATGTCGCAGGGCCGCAGGCCGACTCGGACCCGATCACCCCGGTCGACCGAGGTGCCCGCGGGCACCGGCACGTCGAACGAGCCGTCACCGAGCCGGATCCGGCCGTCGTCGACCACGCCGTCGAGCAGGTTGATCTCCGGTTGGCCCAGCGCCTTGGCGACGAAGGTGTCCGCCGGTCGCCGCCAGATCTCCTCCGGGGTGCCGATCTGGACGAGGGTCCCGTCGCGCATCACCGCGATGCGATCGCCCAGCGCGAGTGCCTCCTGGTAGTCGTGGGTGACGTAGAGCGTGGTGGTGTTCGACATCGCGCCCAGTTGTTTGAGTTCGGCCCGCATCGAGGCGCGCAGCTTGGCGTCGAGGTGGCTGAGCGGTTCGTCGAGCAGGTAGATGTCGGCCGGCCGCACCAGCACCCGGCCCAGGGCGACGCGCTGACGCTGGCCGTTGGACAGCTCGCGCGGGAACCGCTTCAGCAGGTGGTTGATCCCCAGCGTGGTGGTGACCTGGTCGATCCGCTCGGTGCGCTGCGCCTCGGTGTAGCGGCCCGTGCGGCCCGATTTCAGCGGCGAGGCGAGGTTCTCGCTGACCGTCTTCTGCGGGTACAGCGCGTAGCTCTCGAAGGCCATCGCGACGTTGCGGTGATACGGCTCGACCAGGGTGACGTCCCGGCCGCCGATCGCCACCGACCCGTCGTCGATGTCGACAAGGCCTGCGATCGACTTGAGCGTCGTGGTCTTGCCCGCGCCGCTCGGACCGAGGATGACGAAGAACTCGCCGTCCTCGATGTCGACGGATATCCCGTTGACCGCGTGGGTTTTCCCGAACGACTTGTGCAGATCGACAACCGATACCGTGGCCATCAGGCTTTCACCGCCCCGAACGACAGGCCCCGGACCAGGTAGCGCTGAATGGTCAGCGCCAGGATGAGGGGCGGAAGAGCCGCGATGATCGCCGCCGCGGCCGTGAGGTTGTAGTACGCCTGGCCGCCGCCGCCGAGGAACTTCGTGATCGCCACGGTGACGGTGCCGGCATTGCTGTCGGCCAGGATGAGCGGGAACACGTAGTTGTTCCAGGCGAAGATGAACGCCAGCAGCGCCGCGGCGGCGATACCCGGCCGCACGATCGGCAGCGCGACCATCATGAACGCGCGCCTGCGGGTGTAGCCGTCGAGCAGCGCCGCCTGCTCGAGATCCTCGGGCAGGTCCTGGAAGTAGGACCGCAGGATCCACACCACCAGCGGCATGGTGACCAGTTGCAGCACCCAGATCATGCCGACCTTGGTGTCGAACAGCCCGATCTGGTTGTAGATCACGAACAGCGGCACGATCACCATCAACTCCGGCGCGAAGCGGAACGACAGCATCTGGAACATCAGGTCGTTGGAGCCCCGGTACTGCCAGCGGCCGGCGGCGTAGGCGGCCGGGATGCCGATGACGAGTGAGACCAGAACGGCGCCACCGCAGTTGAGCAGGCTGGTGAGCAGAGACGCCTTGAAGTCGACGCTGGTCATCTGGGTGCCCTTCTCGGACAGCACCGTGGCGAAGTTCGACCACGTCGGGCTGAACGAGAAGTAGGTGGTGGTCTGCTGCTCGGCGTTCTTCAGGGCCAGCATCAGCATCCAGAAGATCGGGAAGAGCGAGAACAGGAACCAGAACACCAGTCCGACGTCGGCGGCCACCGCGCCGATCGAGAGCCGCTTCTGGCCGGGGAGCAGTTCGGCCCGGCTCAATTTCAGTGCCATCTCTCAGGACTCCGCTCCGGCAGCACGACGCTGCGCCTTGCCGAGCACGCTCACCAGGTAGCGCGCGGTGATGAACACGATGATCCAGAGCAGCAACATGTAGGTGCTGCCGCGGGAGTAGTCGAGGTTGATGATCGAGTCCTCGAACGCGCCGATCTGCAGGGTGCGGGTGGCCACCCCCGGACCGCCCGCCGTGAGCACGTAGATGTGGTCGAACACCTTGAGGTTGTCCATGAACCGGAAGATGACGGCCACCAGGATGTATGGCCACAGCATCGGCAGCATCAGCTTGCGGAACATGTAGAACCAGTTCGCGCCGTCGACCTCGGACGCCTCGAACGGCTCTCTGGGCAGTGACCGGATGCCCGCCAGCACGAGGATCGCCACGAACGGGGTGAAGATCCAGATGTCGACCAGGATGACCGAGAACAGCGCGTTGCCCGCCGACAGCCAGTCGAAGGTGTTGCCCAGCCCCAGAACGTGGTTGAGGATGCCGAACTGCGGGTTGAACATCAGCTTCCAGATGACGCCCGCGATCACCGGGGCGATCATCAGCGGCAGGATCAGCACCTTCTCGAAGATCTTGCCGATGATCGACGACCGGTTGAGCAGCAGCGCCAACCCGACACCGAGCACCGTCTCGATGGCCGTGGCGAGCACCGCGAAGATCGCGGTCACCTGCACGCTGCGCCAGAACACCTGGTCGCCGAGCACCGAGGCGAAGTTCTGGAACCAGACGAAGTGCGGGTCGGGATTGACCGCGGCGTAGTTGAGGAAGGCGTAGTACGCGCCGACGGCGAACGGGTAGAGAATCCCGATGACGATGACCAGGGCCGGGATCGAGAGCAGGTACGGGCGCAGCCTGCGGCGCCAGGTCGGCACCTCGGGCAGGTCGCGCCCCGGGACATGCGCCGGCTGCTCCGACGACGTCTCCGGTGCCTTGGGGGTCTGAGTTGTCATGTGCGCCACGGCTCCTAGAGGTTGACCTTGGAGGTGTTGGTCTTGGCGAGGCTGCGCAGCCGGGTGGCCGCGTCGTCGCCGCCGTAGATGTCCTGCAGCGCCACCGCCCAGCTCTGGGTGGTGTCGAAGAATTTCTTCTGCGGGGTGAACTGGATCTTCGACTCCCCGATCACCGTCTCGAATGCCTCGAGGTAGCCGAACTGGTCGGCGGCGACCCGCTTGAAGGTGCTGTCGAACACCGACTTGCGCACCGGATCGGCGTAGGTGCCGCCCTGGACGGCCTTGTTCATCGACTCCTTGCCGGTGGCCCACTGGATGAACAGCCAGGCGGGCAGCTTGTTCCGCGACGCCGAGCTCATCGCCCAGCTCCACGTCCAGAGATTCGTCTTGTAGTTGCCGTCGGGCCCTGCGGGTCCGGCGTACCAGGCGATGTTGCCCGCCTCCTTGCTCGCCCCCGGCTTGTTCTTCGGGTAGGTGGCGCTGTCGGCGTCGAACACCATCATCGCCTTGCCGTCACCGAGATCGCCGGTGGCATTGGGATAGTCGTAGGTGGTCCACGACGTCGGACCAGCCCGGTGCTGCAGGTCGATCCACTTCTCGGTGAAGTCGATGGCCTTGTCGCTGTCCATCTCGGCGACCAGTTCGGACCCGTTGAACGTGTAGTCCACCGCACCCTGGCGGGTGTACTGCGTCATGAAACCGGGATGGATGGTCGCCCACGACTTGGATCCGCGGGTGGACAGGCCGTACCGGTTCTCCGAGCGGTCGGTGAGGTCGACGGCGAGCTGGATGAAGTCGTCGAGGTTGTCGGGCAGCTTCTTGATGCCCTTCTCGTCGAAGACCCGCTTGTTGTAGGCCACCACGTTGTTCTCGAAACCCCACGGGATCGCCCACTGCCCACCGGTGCCCAGCGGGTTGCCGAGGGTGAAGTCCCATCGGGTTGACGTGCGCAGGCCGTCGAAGATGTCCTCGAAGTCGTACTCCGCGCTGGTGGCGGAACTGTTCTTCAGCCAGGGATCGAGGTCTTCGATCCAGCCGGGCGGGCCGTACTGCCAGATGAAGTACGCGCCGAGCATGAACGCGTCGTGCTTGCCCGAACCGCCGGCGAGCTCGGTGTTCAACTTGGTGAAGTAATCGGCTTCGGGCACCAGGTCGACGTTGACGTTGATGCCGGTGAGTTCGGTGAACTCCTGCAGCAGTGGCTGATACGACAGCTGGTAGGGGTGCGGGGTCTGCAGGATGTTGATCGTCGACCCGGCCGCCTTGCGCCAGTCGAACCCGCCGCTGATCTCCGACGCGCCGTTCGGCGCACCGGCCTTCCCGCCCACGCCGCAGGCCGACAGCACCGGCAGGCTAGCCGCGGCGGCTCCGGCGATGCCCATTGCGGTCAACAGGTCCCGCCGCGTCATCCGCGGGCCCGAGGGAGTGAATCGACTCATGTCTTCGGTCCTTCGCTCGTTCAGGCCGGGATCAACGAGACCTTGACGGACTCCTTGCCGCTCGCCACCAGGTCCAGACCCTTCTGGAAATCGGTGAGCGGCAGTTGGTGAGTGCAGATCTGATCCATCGGCAGCACACCGGACTCGATCATCTTGATGGCGGCCGGCCAGCAGTACGGGCCGAGGTGAGCGCCGAGGACGTCGAGCTCCTTGTCGTCGCTGATGATGCTCCAGTCCACGGTGACGTCGCTGCCGAAGACGCCGTACTCGACGTAGCGGCCGAGCTTGCGCAGCAGGTTCAGGCCCTGCGGCACCGCGGAGGTGTGGCCGGTCCCTTCGAGGTAGACGTCCGCGCCGTAGCCGTCGGTGAGGTCCTTGACGATCTGCTCGGCGTCCTGCTCGGCGATGTTGACGGTCAGGTCGGCGCCACAGCGGGTGGCGAGTTCCAGCTTCTCCGGCGCCATGTCGAGCGCGATCACCCGCATCGGGTTCTTGGCGCGTGCACCGGCGACCATGCCCAGGCCGATCGGGCCGCAGCCGGCGACCACCACGGTGTCCTCGAAGGTGATCTGGGCGCGCTCGACGGCGTGCAGGGCACACGACAGCGGCTCGGCGAATGCGGCGTGCGCGGGCGCGACATCGCCGGACACCTTGTGCACCAGCGCTTCCGCCGGATACACCATGTAGCTGGCCATCGCCCCGGGTGTGCGGCGCTTGAAGCCGTAGAGGTCGTGCGGCTGACACATGTGGTACTGGCCGCGCTTGCAGAACCGGCACTCCCAGCACGGCACGATCTGCTCGGAGACCACCCGGTCGCCGACCGCGATCCCCCAGCGCTGCGCGGCCTCGTCGTCGAGTTCGACCACCCGGCCGACGAATTCGTGCCCCGGGATCACCATGGTCTCGGCCCAGGCCGGCCGGTTCTCGTCACCCCAGAACTTGGCTGCGCCGTGGTAGCACTTCAGGTCGCTGGCACAGATGCCCACCGCCTCGACCCGGATGAGCGCTTCCCCGGGACCGCGCTGCGGCACGGCGACTTCCTCGAGTCGGTAGTCATGCGGGCCGTGGCACACCACTGCCTGCATCTTCTCGGGAATCTGTGCGGTCATCGCGGCTCCTCGGGATGTGGTTGCAGTCACACTAACCAACCCATGCACATATGTCCAGAACACTTGTTCAAGGAGAATTCGTTCAGGAACAGGTGTTCAAACTGCGGGTCGATGGCATACTCGGTGCGTGCCCCGGCCCGCACAGCCCGTCAGCCCGGCCGGTGTCGACGCCGCCGCCGCCGACGCCGATGCCGGTCACTTCTCGCCGTCCCTGCTGTACACGGCCGCCAAGCTCTACTACACCGAGGACGCCACCCAGGCGGACGTCGCCGCCCAGCTCGGCACCAGCCGTGCAACGGTGAGTCGTCTTCTCGCCGAAGCCAAACGGCGCGGCATCGTGCGCATCGAGGTCGTCCCACCCGCCGAAGTCGCCACCGGCGATCTGAGTGACCGGCTGATGCGCGCCCTGGCGCTGACGACGGTGTTCCTCAGCCACCCCCTGCCGAATCCGGGGCCGGGAAGGACGATCGTCGACGTGATGGGTGCAGCACTGGCACCCGCCGTCGGGCGTGCCCTCGGCGCGGCGGGGCTGCTGCCGGGCGACGTGCTGCTGGTGTCGTCGGGACGCACCGTCTACGAGGTGGCGCAGTACGAGATGCACGCACTGCCCGGCGTCCTCGTTGCGCCGACCGTGGGCGGCAACGACCAGCCCGAGGAGTGGTACCAGACCAACGAGATCACCCGGCTGGTGGCCAACCGCGTCAACGGCAGGCCGAACTACCTCTTCGCTCCGGCACTTCCGGGTGCGGACCTGTACCCGTCGCTGCTCAACGACCCGAGCATCCAGCGGGTGCTGCATCTGTGGCCGCAGGCCCGGTGCGCGCTCATGGGCGTCGGGGCGCCACCGCTCATGCGATCGGACATCCCCCGGTTCGTGCCCACCCGCTCGACCTCGCTGCGCGCCGCGGTCGGCGACGTCTGCTCCCGGTTCTACGACCGCGACGGTGAACCGGTCGACTTCGACGGCAGCGACCGGTTGATCGCCGTCGAACTGGATGCGCTGCGCCACATCCCGGTCACCATCGCGGTGGCCGTCGGGCCGGACAAGGTCGAGTCGATCATCGCCGGCGCCCGTGGCGGGTACTTCAATCAACTCGTCACCGATCCGGCGACGGCCGCGGCGATCCTCGACGCCGTCGACCGCGACGCCTGACCGGCGCTGCTCCCGAAAGGATTCCCGTGACTACGACCGCCGATGCGCGCTACTCCGGGGTGCTACGCCTGGACGGCAAACGCGCCCTGATCACCGGCGCGACCAAGGGTATCGGCGCCGACATCGCGCGGGCCTTCGCCGCCGCAGGCGCCGATCTGGTGCTCAGCGGACGCGACGAGGACGAACTCGATGCCGCACGCACCGCACTCTCGGATCGCTACGGTGCCCAGGTACGCACCGCGGCAGTCGACCTCGCGCACCTGGAGGGACCGGACACGCTCGCCGGAGTCGCCGCCGACGCGTTCGGCGGCCTCGACGTCCTCGTCAACAACGCCGGGATCTCGCACCCCCAGCCGGCCGTCGACACCGATCCCGCGCTGTTCGACGCCACCATCGCCGTCAATCTGCGGGCGCCTGCGCTGCTGGCCGCCGCCGTCGGTGCGGCGATGGTCCGGCAGGGCACCGGCGGCGCGATCATCACCGTCGCCTCCGCCGCCGCGCTGGCGCCGCTGCCCGACCATTACGCGTACTGCGCGTCGAAGGCGGGACTGGTCATGGCGACCAAGGTGCTCGCCCGCGAACTCGGCCCGCACGGCATCCGGGCAAACTCGGTGTGCCCGACGGTGGTGCTCACCGAGATGGGGCAGCGGGTGTGGGGCGAGGAGGCCAAGGCGGCTCCCATGCTCGCCCGTATCCCGTTGGGCCGCTTCGCCGTCCCGCACGAGGTCTCCGACGCGGTGGTGTGGCTCGCCTCCGATGCCGCGAGCATGGTCAACGGAGTCGACCTTCCGCTCGACGGCGGCTACACGATGGGCTGACCGCCCTGCTCGGCGGCCGCCAGCCGGTGAACCTGCTCGCGGGTGGCGGGGTACAGCTCCCGCCAGGTTTCGTAGAGGTCGTCGTACCGGGCCCGGTTGGCCGGATCGGGTTCGATCTCCGTGGCGATCCTGGCCCAGTCGGTGCTCGGCGGCACCAGGCCGACGCCGATCGCGGCGAGCAGCGCATCACCGTAACTCGCGCCGATCGCCTGCTCGGGAACCAGCTGCGGGCGGCCGGTGATGTCGGAGAGCGTCTGTGCCCAGACCGGACTCCGCAGGCCGCCGCCGACCGCCACCGTGCGGGCCGCCGAATGGGCGTCGTCGAATCGTTCCAGGATCTGCCGGATACCGAACGAGATGCCCTCGTACGCCGCACGGAACAGGTGACCGCGGCCGTGCCTCAGCGTCAGGCCGGCGACCACCCCGCGGGCCTGCGGGTCGAACACCGGCGTGCGCTCTCCGGCGAGGTACGGCAGCATCAGCAGGCCGTCGCTGCCCGGCGGCACGCTGCGCGCCTCGGCCATCAGATCGTCGAAACTCGCACCGCCGGTGACGTTCTGCAGCCACCCGATGAGGCTGCCCGCTGTCGACGTCCCCGCGGCCAGCGCGAGGGTGCCGGGTTCGACACCGGCTGTGGTCCACAGCGCCGGGTCGCTGTGATAGGTGTCGATGATCTGCACCAGGAACATCGTCGACCCGTACATCAGCATCTGGTCGCCCGGCCGCCGGACACCGACCGAGAATGCCTCGGAGTAGGCGTCGACCGTGCCTGCCGCCACAGGTGTGCCCGCGGGCACGCCGGTCGCCTCGGCCGCCGCCGGGGTCACCCGGCCCACCACGTCGCTCGGCCACACCAGCCGTGGCAGCGGCAGATGCCGGCAGATCCGGCGCGCCCATTCGTCGTTCCAGGCGAAGTCCCTGGTGGCGTAGAGCGGATCGCACTGGCTGGCGGTGTGATGGTCCATGACGTACTCGCCGGTGAGCTTGGCCGCGATGTAGGAGTTCGACCCGTACCAGCCGGTGGCGCGTTCGAAGACTTCGGGCTCGTGCCGGCGGACCCACTCCAGCTTGGGCCCGACGGCCTGGCTCGACAGCAGCGTGCCTGCCCGCTCGAGGATCGCCTCCTCGCCGAATTCTGCCGTCAGCGAGACGATTTCATCAGTGGCGCGGGTGTCGATGCCGTACAGGATCGCGGGACGCAGCGGCCGCAGGTCGCCGTCACACAGCACCAGGCACGGTCCGACACCGCTGACGCACATGCCGGCCAGCGCGGCGCCGGCGGGCAGTTGCGCCATCAAAACGGTGCTGATCTGGCAGACCTCGCGCCACCACAGCGCCTCGGCGTCGACCTCGGCCCATCCCGGGCGCGGCAGGCTCATCGCATGGGTGATCGTCTCCGACGCGATCACCGAACCCTCGGCGTCGACCAGCACGCCCTTGGTGCTTCCCGTGCCCATGTCGATTCCGAGCAGCAGATCCACGGTCCCGACCCTACGCGGTGGGCCTGCCCGGGCGTGGGCCGATCAGTGGGTGCGTGACGGGAACGGATCGTCGGAGAAGTCGATCTGCGCGTCGGGATTGCCGATCGCGGTCACCATCCCCGTCCCGAACGGTCCGAGGTGGTCGAACAGGGTGGCCGTGCCGACCGCGACGCCGTCGTCGACCCAGTGCGCGTCGGCCTGCACGCCCACCCAGTCGTCGACCGGCAACCGGGCCAGCGCCACGGTGAGATCGCCGTTGATGTAGCCGACACCGGCGGTGCCGAGATTGGTCACCAGGCTGGTGCCCTCGGCCACCATCGCCGCCCGGACGAACGGCGTGTTGTCCGTCCCCTCGACGACGTCCGCGGTGCGGTTCACGGTGCGCTTACGGGCTGCGTTCTGGTGGTCGACGATCGCATGGGACCAACCCACCCCGTCGCTGCCGATGTTGATCGGCCGGCCCTGGTCCAGGTCGGCGGGCGGAGCGAATTCTGTTGTCGCGGTCCACTCCTCGCCGCGCGGTTGCGCACCGCGCCGATACTGCACCAGCGTCGCGCGGGCCACCGTCACATCGCCCTGCACGATCTCGCATTCCGCGTTGCGCACCCGCCTGCCGTCGCGCACCAGCCGGGTGACGGTCTCGGTCGGCACTCCCCGTGCGGCGCGGAACAGGTCGACGGTGAGCCGGGCCGGCGTGAACTCCGGCGACCCGAAATGAGTCTCGAGTGCACGGGCGGCGAGTCCGACGACGGCCGGCCCGTTGAGATGGTCGGCACCCCAATGACTTTGCGCGAACCGCGTCGGCTGGAAGCGATCCTCGTCGAGCTGCGTGAAGTGCGCGGGTCGGGTCACCGGGGCATCTTCGCACAGACGCGTATCGTTCATCATCGCCGGACGGTGGTGGACACACGATGCGGCGATCACGGACAATCGAGAATGTGGACACCCGCCGGCTGCACCTGCTGCTGGCGCTGTCGCGGCTCGGCTCGATGCGGGCGGTCGCCGACGCGCACGGCCTGACCACATCGACGGTGTCGCAGCAGTTGGCCGCGCTGGCCCGGGACACCGATACCCGGCTCATCGAACCCGACGGCCGGCGCGTCCGACTGACCCCGGCCGGACGGCGGCTGGCCGACCACGCCGTGACGATCCTGGCTGCGGTCGACGCCGCGCGGCTCGACCTCGACCCCGAGGCCGACCCGGCAGGCACGCTGCGCGTCGGCGGGTTCGCCACCGGGATCCGGGTCTCACTGCTGCCGATCCTCGACGAACTCTCCCGCAGCCACCCCCAGGTCGAGGTGGTGATCAGCGAATACGAACCGATCGAGGCGTTCCGCCTGCTCGCCGACGACGACCTCGACCTGGCGCTGACCTACGAGTACGACCTCGCGCCCGCATCACCGGACGCCGTCCTCGAGGCGGTTCCGCTGTGGACCACACCGTGGGGCCTCGGGGTGCCCGACTATGACCCCAGCGACACCGCCGACCTCCGCGACTTCGCGGATCGCCGCTGGATCGTCAACTCCCGCAACACCGCCGACGAGGACGCTGTCCGCACCCTGGCGTCGCTGGCCGGATTCACCCCGACCATCGCCCACCAGATCGACAGCCTCGAACTCGTCGAGGACCTGATCAGGACCGGCTACGGCGTCGGACTGCTGCCCGTGCACCGGCCGACGGGACCCGGCGTGCGGGTGCTGCCGCTGACCGAACCCGCCGTCATGCTCACCGCCTTCGCGGTCACCCGGCGCGGCCGCTCCACCTGGCCGCCGCTGCGGCTGGTGCTCGACCGGCTGCGGCCGCGCGGCAATCCGGTGCCCGCCGAATCGTGGCCGAGGCCTGCGGCCCGCCACTGAGCGAATTCGGAGACCTCTGTCTCGCAACCGCTTACGTCACTGGCCGAGCGTCAGCGGCTGCGCGGCGCGGTACTGGTCCAGCACGGCAGGGGTGGCGTCGGCGGTGTAGGACGCCGTGATGCCGAAGGACCATTCCGGTGGCTCCCCGCCGGCGGACAGCGTCCACGCCGCCTGCCGCGCGGCGCCGAGCGCCACGTACTCCCCCGGGGTCGGGACGTGGACGGGCCTGCCCCAGATCGCGGGGGCGATCTTGCGCACGGCCCGGGATCGGGCCCCGCCGCCCACCAGGATGATGCGCTCCACCGCCACACCCTGCGCCGAGATCTTGTCGATGCAGTAGGCCATCGACGCCAGCAGGCCCTCGACCGCCGCCCGTGCCATGTTGGCGGAGGTGAGGTTGCGGGTCGTCACCCCCTGCACGGCGCCCGCGGACTCGGGCAGGTTCGGCGAGCGCTCCCCGTCGAGGTAGGGCACCAGGGTCAGGCCCTCGGCCCCCGGCAGCGCCGACAGTGCCAGCCGGTCGAGTTCGTCGAAATCCACCCGCAGCATGGCGGCCACCGCGGCCAGCACCGGTGCGCCGTTGAGTGTGCACACCAGGGGCAGCTGACGGCCGGTGGCATCGGCGAATCCGGCGACGATGCCTTCCGCGTCGTGGGGTGCGGTGTGGCCGACCGCGCTGACCACCCCCGACGTTCCCAGCGAGATCACGCAGTCCCCCGGCTGGGCCCCGAGGCCGAACGCGGCGGCGGCGTTGTCCCCCGCTCCGGGCCCGAGCACCGCGCCCGCCGGCGTGCGGCCGGCCTCGTCGTGGGGTCCGAGCACGGTCGGCAGCGACGGACGGCGGCCCCGCGTCGCCAGCTCCAGCAGCCCGTCGTCGTAGGCATCACGTTCCGCCGAGAAGTATCCGGTGCCGCTGGCGTCGCTGCGGTCGGTGCGCAGGTCGGCGATGTCGGTGGAGCCGGACAGCCGCCACGTCAGCCAGTCGTGCGGCAGACACACCGCCGCCGTCGCGTCGGCGCTGGAGGGTTCGTCATCGGCCAGCCAGCGCAATTTCGCCGCGGTGATCGAGGCGACCGGAACGACACCGATCCGGTCGGCCCACGCGGCGCCGCCGCCGAGTTCGCCGACCAGATCCGCGGCGGCCGAGGCGGACCGGGTGTCGTTCCACAGCAGTGCATCTCGTACCACCGAACCGTGCCGGTCGAGACAGACCATGCCGTGCTGTTGCGCGCCGACGGCGACGGCGGCGACGTCGTCTAGGCCGCCCGCGGCGCTGACGGTGGCCTGCAGCGCCGACCACCACAGCTGCGGGTCGACCTCGGTGCCCTCGGGATGCGGCGACGACGCCGCGCGCACCACCTCGCCGGTCTCGGCGTCGCAGATCACCAACTTGCAGGACTGCGTCGACGAGTCGAACCCCGCAACGAGCGTCACCGCCACCTCCTCGACTCGGGTCGTCTCGACAGCCTAGTCAGCACCGCCGATGATTCCGGGCCGCTGCGCGAGTCGGTATCGGCATGCGAAAACTCGTCATCACCCAGAACGTGACGCTGGACGGATCGATCGAGATGCTCGATGACTGGTTCGATCCACAGGTCCAGGACGACGAACTCCTCGAAGAGACGCACCGCCAGGACCGGCAGTCCGATGCCCTGCTGCTCGGCCGGCGGACGTTCGAGGATTTCCGGGAGTACTGGCCCGCGCAGTCCGAGGACAGCACCGGCATCACCGACTGCCTCAACAAGGTCGCCAAGTATGTGGTGTCGTCGACGATGACGGACCCCGGCTGGGCGAACTCGACCGTGCTGCGCGGAGATCCGGTCGCCGAGATGGCAGATCTGAAGTCCCGACCCGGCCGCGACATCGTGGTCACCGGCAGCATCACGCTCACCCATCTGCTCATCGCGGCCGGATCGGTCGACGAGTTCCGGTTGTCGGTCTACCCCGCCGTGCAGGGCCGCGGGCGGCCGCTGTTCCCCGACGGCACCGCGCTCCCGCGGCTCTCGGTGCTCGAGCCGGCACGCACCTTCGCCTCGGGCGTCACATTGCTGAAGTACGGCGCCTGCTGACTTCGCCGAAGCGGGGTGCTCCGATGACCCTGCTGCGAGAATGGCCGGTGTGGACGTCGAGCACCCGGGTGCCGGGCGATGGGATGACGATCGCGACGAGACCGAGGCGCAGCGACTGGACCGCAACTGGTCGAGCCTGCTGCAGGAGCTGCGCGTGGCGCAGACCGGGGTGCAGCTGCTGACGGGCTTCCTGCTCACGCTGCCGTTCCAGGCCCGGTTCCCCCAGCTCGACGCGGTGATGCGGATGGTGTACCTGATCACCGTGGCCTGTTCGGTGGGCGCCACGGTGTTGCTGGTTGCGCCGGTCGGCATGCACCGGTTGTTGTTCCGGCGGCACCGGATGGAGGCGCTGGTGTCCGCCTCGCACCGGTACGCGATCTGGGGCCTGCTGCTGCTGGGCGCCGCACTCACCGGAGTCGCGGTCGTCATCTTCGACACCGTCGCGGGGCGCACCGGGGCGTGGATCGCCGGAGCCGCCACGTTGCTGGCGTTGAACACCTTCTGGTTCGCGCTGCCGCTGTGGGGACGACGCAAGACCGACACGTCCTATTGAGGCAGATCAGGGTTTGTGAAGCCGATGCCGTGGGAACCCCCGGGCCATGTTGATTCGACGAGTCGCGCGCCCCATGTTGTCTGCCGTTTTCATCGGGCGCGGCGTTGATGCGCTGCGGAGCCCCAAGCCCGCCGCCGACGCCGCCCGACCGACGCTCGACGGCCTGAGCAAGCTGCCGGATCCGGTCGGCCCCAATGTCCCGTCCGACGCCGAGACGGTCGCCAAGGTCACCGCCGCCGTGCAGATCGGTGGCGGCCTGCTGCTGGCGACGGGCAAGCTGCCGCGGTTCGCCTCGGCCGCACTCGCCCTGAGCGTGGTGCCGGGAAGCCTCGGCGCCCACGCGTTCTGGACCGAGACCGAGCCGGGCCGCAAAGCCGACGAGCGTCGCGCGTTCCTCACCGACATCAGCCTCATCGGCGGCCTGATCATCGCCGCCGTCGATACCGAGGGCAGGCCGTCACTGGGCTGGCGGGGCCGCCGCGCTGCCCGCAAGGTCTCCGTCGCGGTCTCCTCCGCGCTTCCGGTGGGTGCGGCCGCGGGCAACTCGCTGACCGACAGTGAACTGGCTGACAAGGTCGGCCACGGCCTGCAGGTCGGCGCCGAGCGCGGCCGCGAGCTCGCACAGATCGCCCGTGAGCGCGGCGCCGAGTTCGCCGAGGTCGCGGGCAAGCGTGGTGCCGAGTGGGCCGATGTGGCCCGTGAGCGCGGCGCCGAGCTCGCCGACGTCGCGAGCAAGCGCGGCGCCGAACTGGCCGACGTCGCGAGCAAGCGCAGCGCCGAACTCGCCGAGGTGGCGCGGGAACGCGGATACGAGTGGGCCGACGTCGCACGCGACCGGGCTCCGGAGCTCGCCGACGCGGCCGCCAAGCGCAGCGCCGCCGTCGCCGACGCCGCCCGATACCGGGCCGAAGACATCGCCGGCGCCACCCGCAAGGAACTGAAGAAGACCCGCAAGGAACTCAACAAGCAGCAGAAGCGCCTGCGCTGACACCGAAATCCGTCACCGCCCGAGCGGCCGTCGCCCCTTCCCGGCGCCCGCTCGGGCGGTACATTCGCATCCACCCATCCTGATCAGGAGTGAATGCGATGACTTCAGGCGAGTACGGTTCCCCGTCCGGTTCCTACGGCTCGCCCGGAGCGGGTGCGCCCGGCGCGTTGCTGCCACGGTTCCTGGCCCGGCTGATCGACGGTGTTCTCGTCGGGATCGTCTCCGGGCTGCTCATCGTGCTGACCGACACCATGTCGAGCTTCTGGGCGTCGGGGCTCTTCACCGGCGTGCCGATGTTCCTCTACTTCTTCGTGTTCGAGATGACCCAGGGCTGGACCCCGGGCAAGAAGCTGCTCGGCCTGCACGTGCGTGGCGCAGGCGGCGCCCCGAGGCCGACCGCCCGCGAAGCCGCGATCCGCAACGCGTTCACCGTCCTCACCATCATCCCGCTGGTGGGCGGCTTGCTGGCGTTCGTGGCGATGATCGTCATCGCGGTGACCATCAACAGCAGCCCGACCAAGCAGGGCAAACACGACGAGCTGGCCGGCGGGACGCAGGTCATCAAGGGCTGACGGCCTGCGTCCGCTAGGTGCGGCGCGGTTCGGCAGTCCCCCCTGGTCCGCGCGCGTCAACAAAAGTTGACGCATGCACCTGCTTGAACCCGCCGCCAGCGGCGACGATCAGGATGATGCGGCAGTGGTTAACTGCCATGGTGGGCAGACAACCGAATCTCGCGCGCCGCTTCTTCGACCGGTTCGAGCCGGTGCACGCCGTCACGTACTTCGCCCCGGAGGCACGGGCCGCGATGGACGCGCTCGGGTACCGCGGCTTCTGGATGGGGTACTTCGCCGCCCGCTCCGCGCCACTGGGGCCGGTCCCCGCAGAAGTGGTGACCGCCGTGTTCTACAACTTCGCACCCGCGCGGGTGGCCAAGGCGCTGCCCGCGGCCTGGGAAGTGGCCGGCCCTGCCGAGGCGCTGCGCGCGCGTGAGGAGTCGGCCGTCGCGGCGCTGCGCCGCTACGGCCTGGTCGACGACGACGGCCTGCGCACCGCAGCCGAACTCGCGGCCAAGGCGGCCGTCGCGGCGCCGGTCGACGGCCGGCCGCTGTTCGCCGCCAACCTGTCGTTGGACTGGCCCACCGATCCTCTGGCGCGGTTGTGGCACGCGGTGACGCTGCTGCGCGAACACCGGGGTGATGCGCACGTCGCGGTGCTCGCCGCCGCGGGCATCAGCGGCCGCGAGTGCAATGTGCTGCACGCCGCCGCGGGCAAGGTGCCCGCCGAGATGATCATGCGCAGTAGGGATTACGACGAGCAGCAGTGGGCCGAGCACCAGAGCCGGCTCGCCGGCCGCGGCCTGATCGACGCTGACGGTGGGCTCACCGATGCCGGCCGGGCGCTCAAGCAGCACATCGAGGACACCACCGATGCGCTGTCGCTCTCGGCGCTCGACGGCCTCACCGACGACGAGGTGGAGCTGCTGTTCCAGACGCTGACACCACTCGCCCGCGCCGTCGTGGCGGGTGGCGACCTGCCCCAGGCCACCCCGATGGGCCTCAACCGCAACGACCTCGACGACGACGGCGCCGGACTCAGGACTTCTTGACGGGGTCGTGGCCCCAATTCTTCAACGAGTAACGCCACGCCGAGTCTTCGATGTCGCCTGACGGCCGTTGCGCCAGATGGCGTCTGGCGTAACCGACGACCTTGCGCATGTGGGCGTAGTCGTCGTCGGACAGGTCGGATTTCTTGGCCTCGAGGATCTTGACGATGTGCCTGCCACTCTCGTGGCCGGTGGACTCGCCGCCGCCGGACTTCTGGCCCACCGACTTCGAATCATCTGAGTCCAGCCACTTCTGCAGCTCCGACGCGGTCATGTTGACGACATCGTGGAATTCGTCCCACGTCTGCTTGTGGTCCTCGTCCTGCTTGGTGTCGTCCTTCTTGGTGTCACTGTCGGCCATCGGTCACTTCTTCTTCAGTGCGCCCGGCTTGTGGACGGCGTCGTTACCGCTCTTCTCGCTCTTGACCCGGTACTGCGGCTCGTCCTTGGACGCCTTGACCTTGCGGCCGGCGGCCTCTTTCTCCGAGGTGATCTTCTCCTGGACGGTGCCCTCGGCGGTGCTGCCGTGGCTCTGCCAGCTGACCTTGTCGCCCTTCTTGAAATCTTCGCTCATGCAGCGGCGGGTACCCGTCGGCCCTGCCGTCATTCGCGGCGTCCGGAATCCGTCACAATTCAGCGCGGCGCGTACATGATCACGCCGACGCCGATGAGGCTCACCACCGCGCCCGTGATGTCCCACCGGTCCGGGCGAAAGCCGTCGGCGACCATCCCCCACGCCAGCGAGCCGGCGATGAACACACCGCCGTAGGCGGCCAGCACCCTGCCGAACTGGGCGTCGGGCTGGAAGGCCGCGACGAATCCGTAGGCACCGAGGGCGATCACCCCCAATCCGACCCACCCCCAGCCGCGGTGTTCCCGTACGCCCTGCCAGACCAGCCAGGCGCCGCCGATCTCCAGCAGCGCCGCGAGCACGAACAACATCACCGACTTGGCCACGACCATGCCCGTCAGCCTGCCGCGAGCGTGCAAATTTGTCGGTGATTGAGGGCGTGTCGGGCCGCAGACACGCACGCTCGGCCAGCGCTAGCCGAGGTTGCGGTTCCACTCCAGCCAGCCCACGCCGGTGCGACCGTCGGCGAGCGTGACGGCCGCCCAGGCGCGCGGGAAGTGGCTGACGCGGCCGTCGTCGGCCGTCAGCCGCACCGGCGCGAAACCGCGCAGGTCAACGGTGGCGTCCACGTCGCCGGGCGACATCGTCAACCTGGTGGTGACGGGCAGGCCGTTCTCGGCGAACGTCGCCTGCGCGCTCACGGTCGCCGTCTCCTGCAGCGGCGCTCCCGCCGGTTGGACGTAGCCGACACTCATCGGCGGCACCCCCGGGATGCGCAGGTCGACGCCGTGCAGATGGGTGCCGTCGTCGAGGTGCAGCGCACTCCAGACCCAGTCCATCGACCACCAGTCGCGTACCCCCCATGAGTGGTCGCGCTGCCCGGGTGTGTCGCGCACCGTCACGGTCCGACCGTCGGCGGTGACCGAACCCGACACCGTGCAGGCGATCTCGTAGCGGGGGGTGATGCGGTACTGGTAGGGCGTGCCGACGGTGGTCCAGGTGAGGTCCATCGTCAACTCGGCCGGACGCCCCTGCGCGCCGTCGAGCAGCGCGCCCGCGTCGTCGAACGCCTGGCCACCGCCCCGCACGGTCACCCGGAAGCTGCGCAGCGGATCGTCGGCCGCCATGGTGATCTCGGCACCGTCACCGCGGGCCAGGAACGGGTCCTCGGGCAGTGGCGCCTCGAAGTCGAGGACGGCGACGGTCGGCATGTCGGGCCCGCAGATCAGCGCGTTGAGCCAGGCCGTGCGCCGGTTCGGGTACAGGCCGACCCTGACCCAGCCGCCGATGCCCTGGCCGGCGTCGGCGAAGTCGAAATACCAGCTCTCGTTCCACAATTCCTCGTCGCCGGGGTGGTGCGCGCCCTCGTCGTCGGTCGAGGGCTGCAAGGCTTCGGGCGGCTGCGCCGACGGGAGCACGTCGAGCGCGCCGGTGTCCAGCACATGGGAGCAGTGCCGGGCGAGCATGGTCATGAACATCCGGTCACCGCGGTCGGTGCGCTCGACGAGCATCGACGACACGATCGCCATCATCACGCCGAAGAAGCTCTGCCGCCGGACGCCGTCCCGTACACCGTCGAGGCTGACCGGCGACTGCGGGCCGAGCGCCTCGTGGTACGCCCGCAGCAGGTCGTCGTAGTGGTCGCGGCGCCCCGACTCCGACAGGGCGCAGCCCAGGAAGTAGGCCACATCGGTGAAGGCCGGGCCCCACGTGACGGTCTGCCAGTCCACCACCGTCAACGGGCGGTCGGCGCCTGCCTGACCGAACAGCATGTTGTCGAGCCGGTAGTCACCGTGCACCAGCCCCGCGATGCGTTGCGCGGCGGCCTCTTCGGCGAGGTAGGCGTCGAAGCTCGCCACCAGCCGCTCGCACACCTCGCGGTGTTCGGGTGCGATCGACTCGGCGTACCGCTCGGCGAAGCCGGCCCACAACGCCGCGATCAGGCCTTGATTCAACGGCGACTCCCTGTTGAGCCAGTCCGCGTCGGCCAGGGCGGGGTCACCGAGCAGCGGCCCGTGCACCCGGCCCAGTTCGGTCAGCGCGAGGGCGGCCTGTTCGATTGTGGCGCCGCGGATTTCGTCACCCACGACGGCGGGCGCGGCGTCGCCGAGGACGAGGTGGAACGTCCCGTTCGCGGGATCGTAGGCGGCGTGGTGGCAGGGCGCGACCGGGCCGCCGAGTCGCGGGGCGATGTCGGTGTAGAACCGCACCTCGCGTTCGTAGAGTCCCATCGCCAGTCCGGTCTGCCTGCTGTTGGCGTCGGTCGCGGCGACCTTGAGGACCACCGACTCCGGGCCGGTGGCCGCGTCGTCGGCGTACCGCAGCGCGACGCGGTAGCACTCGCTCATCTGGCCGGTGCCGATGCGTTCGAAGGAGAAGTCGGCGACGCGCCCCGCGCCGATCGCCGTGGTCAGCCAGTCGGCGGTGAGGTCGGCCGGCTGTTCGATCACCAGGTCGTCACGTGCATCCACCGGATGAACGTAGCAGTGGGGTGGATCACACTGTTGACGGGTGTCAATCAGTGCGGCGCGCTGGTGGTGGAAGGCGTATGGCAGTGCTGCGGCGGCGCGGCAGGCACGTCGAGTGCGGGGTTGCGATCGAAGAAGCCGTAGGGCTTGAGCCAGAACGACACCACGTCCACCGGCATCACCGGCCAGTCCTCCGGTCGGGTGATGTGATGGATGCCGAAGACGTACCACAGCACCACGTCGGTGTTGTCGATCGGCCGGTTCGCCTTCGTCCACTCGCCCAGCCCGGTGTCGGTCTCCGACTGGTTGACGAATTCGCCTGCGGGCCAACGTTCGTCCGGGCTGTTCGGCGTCACCCACAGGGTGTGGCCGATGACGTTGGCGCGCCGCAGCACCGGCGACGCCGGATCGAACATCGGCGGGAGCGCCCCGGTGGGGGTCAGCTTGTAGGACGGGTGGGTGCCCAACCCGTTGACGACGTTGGTGTTCACCACCTTCCAGCCGCGCTGGGAGGCGAAGTCGACGTCCTGCATGCCGTCGGCCTCGGTGCGCAAAGGCACCTCGCGCAGCAGCACCGACAGGCCGTAGGGGTTGGCGGGTCCGATCGGCTCGGCGTAGGACTCGGTGCGGTAAACGGTGTTCTCGCTGCCGTCGACGTCGAGGTCGAGCCGCGCCACCAGGAAGTGCTGGTGGAACGGCGCATACGTGCGGTCGTCGACCAGCGTGCCGTTCGGATGGGGCTGGCCTGGCGCGAGCGGGGTGGTGACCATGATCCCGGTCGCGCGCACCTCGCATTCGATGTTGCCGTCCTGGTAGAGCCGCCAGTACACCAGGTACTCGTAGTTCGCGACCGTGACGTGGAACGACACGGTGAGCCGCCGCATCCGGCGTACCTCGGCGCCCGCGTCGTGGTCGACGTGCTTCCACAGGACCGCGTTGTCCTCCTCGTGGATACAGATCGCGTTGGTGATCGTGTAGGGCACGCCGCGACTGTCGTGCAGCACGGCGTCCAGATAGCGGATCTCACCGAGGCAGTCACAGCCGAGTTCCAGGGAGGTCGTCATGAAGCCGAGGCCCCACTCGCCGATGTCGAAAGCGGTGCGGCGGTAGTGGTCCTGCGACGAGTCCCGGTACGGCACCACCATCTCGGCGAACGACAACCGGTGCGCCACCGACCGGTCGCGGTCGCCGTCCCGGTAGGACACCGTGTGCAGTGTCATCCCTTCGCGGTGGTTGAACCCGATCCGCAGCGACCAGTTCTGCCACTGCAGCAGATTGCCGTCGAGCCGGAACGAGGTGCCCTCCGGCTGGGTGATGTGCAGCGGCGCCAGCGGCTCGCGGCGCCATGCCGACCTGATCCGCTCGGGGATGTGGCTCGGCGCGTATTCACCCATGACGTCCGGCAATTCGGCGCCGCCACCGGCGAACGGGCCGGTGTCCTCGATCCGGAGCAACGACATGGCGTTGAGGTCGACGACGCAGTGCAGCCCGCTGACCAGGTGCGCGTACGGGTTCGCACCCGGTGCGCCGCGCAGCCAGGTGTCCGACCAGCCGATCCGGCGGTCACGGAATTCCGGTGGAGCGACAGCGTTTCCGTACGTCCAGGTGTCCATGAACACCAGTTCGAGGTCGGTGATGCCGCGGCGGGCGAGGGCGGCGATCAGGTCCGGGTGCGACCGCAGCATCCGATCGCACTCGGCGAACTCGTCGACGGTGAAGTTCGCCTGCACGCCGGGTAGATGCGTGAACGACTCGACCCGATCGCCCGTCAGCGACACCACACCCTTGTAGGTGCTGTTCGTGGCTCGCTGCAGACAGATCACCGTGGCGCGGCGCGGCGGCCGGGTGCCCGAGGCGGCGAACTCCCGAAGCTCCGCCTTGCCCGGTTCCGCCAGTTCGACCGAGGCGAACCGCCAGCCGTCGTCGACGTCGGTGTCGCGACGCAGTATCGCCGCCACCGCCGCGAATTCGTCTGCGGCCAGGGGATCCAGAGGGTGCACGCGCTCACGCAATCACATCCGGCGGCGCCCCGCAGCGATTCGATGTGCTCGGCGCTACCGCGCCGCGAGGCTGAAACCCTCCCAGGCCGTCCTGCGGTCGACGTCGGGATCGAACTCGATCCTGGGCCTGCGGTCGAACACGCGCACGGCGCGTCGGTCGGCGGTGTAGAGCGGCCAGTCCTCCCCCGGCACACCCGTGCTGCCGAACGCCCGCCAGCGCCGCTGCACGTCCCGGCTCACCCGGCGCGCGGACCGCTGGTCGGCCGCCGCGGTGAGCAACGAACCCAGCCGGGTCTGGTAGGTGTCGAACACGGCGAGCAACTCCATGGCGTGCGTGGCGCCGAGTCCCGACCACTGCAGCGTGCGGGGCGCGTAGTCATAGCGGTACACGTAGGTCGGCGCGTGCCGGGAATGCGCCTCGGCGACCTGCCAGGTCGCCGTGCCGAACACGAAGTCACCGCCGAGCCGCACACACGCCGACGGGCTCGGATAACCCGGGTAGGCCGAGGTGATGCGTTCGCGCCGCTCGGCGTCCGAGTTGGCCAGCAACAGCTCGATGGTCGCCTCGGATGTCGGCAGCAACTGCAGGAATCGGGTGAACAGCTTGCCCTCCTCCGCGTTGTTGCCGACGATGAGGGGCACCCGGTGGGCGGTGCCCTCACGCATCGCCTCGACCGGATCGCGCGGCAGATAGTCGGTGCCGAAGGCCGGCCCCAGCGCGAAGGCTCCCGGCATGTCGTCGGTGCCGTGGGTGAGCAACCGGTCGAGTGCGGTCACCAGCTCTCTCGGCCTGGCCGCCATCAACGCGGCGGCCCCGTCCTGCGGACGCGCGCCGAGCAACCCGGCGAACTGGTCGGCGAATGTGGCGGCGGCTTCCGGTGACCGCACCATGCCGCTGACCGGGCTCTGCGAGATGGCCCGCGCGAACAGCCCTTTGGCCTGCGGCACGGCCAGCAGGGTGGCGACGGCGTGCGCGCCGGCACTCTCGCCGAAGATCGTCACGTTGTCCGGGTCGCCGCCGAACACCTCGACGTTGTCGCGCACCCAGCGCAGCGCCATCACCAGGTCCCGCAGGTACAGATTCCCGTCGATCGGGTTCTCCGGCGTGGACAGCGCGGACAGGTCCATACAGCCCAGCGCTCCGAGCCGGTAGTTCACCGAGACGTACACGCAGCCCCGCCGTGCCATCGCCGCACCGTCGTAGAGGGGCGTCGCCGAGCTGCCGAGCAGGTAGCCGCCGCCGTGGATGAAGAACATCACCGGCATCGGGCCGTCGGGCGGTGTCTGCGGCGCAACGACGTTCAGCGTCAGGCAGTCCTCGCTCATCGGCTGGTACTTGTTGACCCCGATGAGGGTGTACCGGCGCTGCTGTGGTGCGCAGTACCCGATGCTGTGGCAGTGCCGGACACCGCGCCACGGCTGCACGGGCAACGGCGCCCGGAACCGCAGGCGGCCGACCGGCGGCTGGGCGTACGGGACGGCCCGCCAGCGGTGCACACCGTCACGGGTGAAGCCTTCGATCGTGCCGGTGTTGATCGTTGCGCGGACTGTGTGTTCGTGCATCTCCCGACCGTAGCGAACGAACCGCTGTTCGCCGCGCCTGACGGGCCTCACCGCATCGGCCCGCTAGCCTGGCGTCATGCGGATTGCTGTGTTTCTCGCGGCGTCTGTGCTGGTGGCGGGGTGTTCAGTGGGGTGCGGCGGGCAGGGCGGCGAGTCCGGGTCACCGCCGGGTTCCCGATTGTCGGTGCCGTCGCCCGCGACGCGCCCGAGTGCCCCGCCGACGACCACGCGGACGTCGACGCCGCCGGTGGGCGCCCCTGTCACGGGCGCTCCGATCGGTGACGTCGTCGCGTTCGTGGCCGCCGGAACGCCTGCCGACGTGGGCGGTTTCCACTCGGCGACCCGGGACGGCGAGGTGTCACAGCTCGGCGAGGCGGTTGCGTTCACCACACCGTCGGGCACGACGCGGTGCATGACCGATCCGCAGTCCGAGGGCGGACTGGACTGCCTGGTCCGGTTCACCGATCCGCCACCGGCCCCGCCCGACATCGCGGGGCAGTGGATCGGCGACTGGGTGGACTTCACCGGTCCGACGCTCGACGTCGGGTCGGTGCACGGCGATCCAGGGCCCTTCGTCCGGGGCGACGGTGCGGCATTGCCGTACGGCCGGTCACTGGCCTTCGGTGACTTCCGGTGCCGCGCCGACCCGGCCGGCCTGTTCTGCGTGAACTACGCCCATCAGACGGCCGCCCGCCTCAGTGACGCGGGGGTGGCGCCGTTCGGCTGCCTGAAGTCGGTGAGCCCGCCGGCCGACGTCGGCGTCCGGTTCGGCTGTCCGGAATGACCCGCCGCACCTAGTCGGTGGTGCGGAGCCGCGCCTGCACCCGCTCGGGATAGGTGTTCGTCATCCCGACCGCACCGGCGATCACCACCACCGGGATCACCCAGTTGGTCCAGTGCCCGGTCGACGGCGCACCGGCCGCGACGAAGCCGAGCACCGCGATGAGCGCGAACACCAATCCCCACATCAGGGTGAGCATCTGGTTGGTGCGCCGGAACGCCGCCTCCTCGCGGTCGCTGCGCGGCGTGAAGTCCCGCGCGTACTGCTCGGTGAACGGGGTGAACGCCAGCGATCCGAGCGCCATCACGGCCAACACGCCGCTCGACAGCGTCGTGGAGTAGACGTCCATCCAGTCCATGTCGCTGGCGCCGGTGATCATGCCTGCGACCGTGACGGCGACGAAGAACACGATCGTCACCACCTCGAGCAACCGGGGACCGCCGACGCGCATCGACACCCCGAGGATGAACGCCGCGATCACCGCGCACAGACCGCCGTAGAGCCAGGTGCTCGAGCTGCCGGCCACCACCCAGTACAGAATCCACGGTGCGAACCCCACGAACGGGCTGTGCTCAAACCATTCATCCATCGTCACCGCAGACTACGAGCAGCGGCGCCGCGGTGTCAGGTCAGGCCACGCCCTTGCGCCGCAGCAGCGGCAGCACGCCCTCGGCGAACCAGTGCTCCTCCTCGAGGTGCGGGTAGCCCGACAGGATGAACTCGTCGAAACCGAGGGCGTGGTACTCGACGATCAGGTTGGCGACTTCCTCGTGGCTGCCGACCAGCGCCGTGCCCGCGCCGCCGCGGACCAGCCCGACCCCCGCCCACAGGTTCGGGTAGATCTCCAGCTGGTCGACCCGTCCGCCGTGCAGCGCCGTCATCCGCCGCTGCCCTTCGGATTCCGACTTCGAGTGCAGGGCGGTGGCCTTCGCGATCTGTTCGGGCGTCAGCCGGCCGACGAGTTCGTCGGCGACGGCCCAGGCCGCCGCGGACGTGTCGCGGCTGATGGTGTGCAGCCGGATCCCGAAGCGGATGGTGCGCCCGCGCTCGGCGGCCAACGCGCGAACCCGCTCGATCTTTGCGGCCGCCGCCTGCGGGGGCTCACCCCAGGTCAGGTAGACGTCGACGTACTGCGCGGCGATCGGCAGCGCGGCCGCCGAGGACCCGCCGAAGTAGATGCCGGGCAACGGGTTCGGCGGTGCAGACACCCGGGCGTCGGCGACCTTGTAATGGTCGCCGTCGAAGTCGAGTGACTCCTGCTGCCACAGCGAGTTGACGATGTGCAGGAACTCGCCGGTACGGGCGTAGCGCTGGTCGTGGTCGAGCCAGTCGCCGAACCGCCGCTGTTCCAGGTCGTCTCCGCCGCTGACGATGTTGAGCAGGACGCGGCCGTCGGAGAAGCGCTGCAGGGTGGCGGCCTGCTGGGCGGCCAGCGTCGGCGGCACCAGACCGGGGCGGAAGGCCACCAGGAATTTCAGCCGCTCGGTCTCCGAAAGCAGCGCCGCCGCGGTCAACCAGGCGTCCTCGCACCAGGTTCCGGTCGGGGTGAGCACGCCCTCGAAACCCAGCCGGTCGGCGGCACGGGCCACCTCGGCGAGGTAGCGCCTGCTCGGTTCGCGGTAGCCGGCGGGCACGGTGTGGTGGGCCGAGGCATGCGAGGCGCCGACGATGTTGCGGCTGTCGCCGTTGGTGGGCAGGAACCAGAAGAACTTGGCGGGCGAAGCCTGCGATTCAGTTGCAGCGGGCGAAGCCTGCGATCCGGGTGTGGCGAGGGTGGACATCTCACTCCTTCTTGCGGTCGATGTAGAGCGGGGCCAGCACGTCGCCGTAGCGGCGGTCGACCCAGCGGGAGAAGTCGGGGGCCGACGCGATCTGCTGCGACTTCGCGAAGAGGTCGGCCATCTCCTGTTCGGAAGCCACGAGTTGATCGGACAGGTCGAAGGGCAGTCGCAGGCTTCGCCCCTGCGCCAACTGTGCCACTCCGGGGTCGAGGCCGACATCCTCGCCGTAGCGGGTGGCCCATTCGGCGGGATTGTCGTGCGCCCACCGGACGGCCTTGGCGTAACGCACCAGCAGATCGCGCAGCGCCGAGTTGCGCTTCGGGTCGGCCAGCGCCGCGTCGGCCGCCACACCGAAGCCGGCGCCGTTGGTGACGCCGGTGGCGCGGGCGATGCTGCGGACGGGCAGTTCCGTCTCGGCCTGTGCGGTGTAGGGATCCCAGACCGCCCAGACGTCGACGCGGCGCTGGGTGAACGCCGACAGCGCATCGGCGGGTTGCAGGAACACCAGCTTGACGTCGTCGGGCGTCAGCCCCGCCCGGTCGAGCTGCACCAGCGTATGGCCGTGTGCGGAGCTGCCTTTGGCGACCGCGATGCTCTTGCCCCGCAGGTCGCCGACCGACTGCAGCGGCGAATCGGCGTGCACCAGGATCTGGTCGCCGAACCCTCCGCCGTCGTACGCCGAGACGATCTTCACCTTCGCGTTGGACGCGGCGCCGAAGATCGGCGGGGTGTTGCCGGTGATCGCGAAGTCGATCTTGCCCGCGGTGGCGGCCTCGATCTGCGGCGGGCCCGAGGTGAACGTCGAGAACTCCACGGCGTAGGGCAGGTTCTCCAGTGCGCCCGCGGCGGTCAGCAGCGCCTGGGTGCCGCCCTTCTGGTCGCCGATGTGCAGGGTGACACCGGCCAGCTCCGAGAGCGGAACGGTCTGCGGCGCCTGCTGCGCACCGGACGAGTCCTGACGCGACACACAGCCGGCGAGAAGGCTCATCGCGGTCATTGCGGCGAGCAGCACGGCGATCGGCCGGGATCTGGGCATGGTCGTCTCCTCTGTCGAAGCCGTAGTGGCGGTCAGCGGTTGACGCCGAGCCGGTCGAGCAGCTCGGCGCGGTAGTGCTCGGTGTGGGCGGTCGATTCGCCGGGCGGGCGGCGCGGCTCGTCGATGTCGAGGGTGTGCGCCACCTTTCCGTCGTCGAGCACCAGCACCCGGTCGGCCAGTGCGACCGCCTCGTCGACGTCGTGGGTGACCAGCAGCACGCCGAATCCGTGTTCGCGCCACAGGTCGACGAGCAGGGATCGCATGCTCAGCCTGGTCAGCGCGTCGAGCGCACCGAACGGCTCGTCGAGCAACATCAGCTCCGGCTCCGCGACCAGCGCGCGGGCCAGCGAAACCCGTTGCGCCTGACCGCCCGACAGCGTCAACGGCCACACACCGGCGCGGTCGGCCAGGCCGACGTCGGCCAGTGCCCGCAGCGCCCGCTCGTTCGCCTCGCCGCGGGACAGGCGTTGCCGCGTCAGCCCGTAGACGACGTTGGTGCGCACATCGCGCCACGGGAACAGACGCGGTTCCTGGAACGCCAGCGCGGGCGCCCCGGCGACCACCCGGTCGCCGGTGTGATCGGTGGACAGTCCCGCCAGCACCCGCAGCACCGTCGACTTGCCCGAGCCGCTGCGGCCGATCAGCGCGACGATCTCACCGCGGGCGATGTGCAGCGAGACGTCGTTGAGCACATGGTGCTCGCCGTACCACTTGTCGACGTGGCGGAGTTCGCCCGCGGTCTGCGTACGGCGTTCGCTGGCAATGGTCATGTGCGGTACCTCAGTGCTCGGCGCTCGAGGGCGCGGACGATGGCATCGGTGCCGATGCCCAGCAGTGCGTAGACGACGAGACCGAAGATGATGATGTCGATGCGCAGGAAGTCGCGGGCGTTGTTGATCAGGAAGCCGATGCCCTTGTCGGCGTTGATCTGCTCGGCCACGATCAAGGTGAGCCATGCGATCGCCAGGGACTGCCGGAAACCGACCAGCACCTGGGGGGCGGCGCTGGGCACGATGATGTCGCGGAACCGTTGCCAGAACGAGAAGCCCAGCACCTGAGCGGTTTCGAAGAGTTTCGGGTCCACCTGGCGGATCGCCGAGAAGGTGTTCAGGTAGAGCGGGAAGCTGACGCCGAGCGCCACCAGCAGCACCTTGGGCAGTTCGCCGATGCCGAACCACACGATGAACAGCGGGATGAGGCCGAGGTGCGGCAGTGCCCGCACCATCTGCATCGGCGGGTCGACGCCGGCCTCCAGCCACCGGGACAGCCCCACGGCGGTGCCGAGCGCGACGCCGACGACGCTGCCCAGCAACAGACCTTCGACGACGCGGATGCCCGACACCCGCAGTGCGTCCGCCAGCTGACCGTTGCCGATCAGCTCGACGCCTGCCTCCGCGATCAGGGACGGCGCGGGCAACACGTCCTGCGGGATGAGGCCCAGCGCGCTGCCCAGCTGCCACAACAGCAGCAGCACCACCGGCGACGCGAGCCGGATGACGGCCCACTTCCGTTCTCCGCGTAAGCCTTTCGCTTGCCCGCCGATGCCTGCCGTGGCGATCGCGCCCGGCGGAGTCGCCACCTCGGATGAACTCGCCACGGTGAAACGACGCTACGGGCGGACGCCTCGAGGGCATAAGGGTTCTATTCGCCGTGAGGAAAAGAAGCGCCCCGGCGACCGGGAACGCGGGTGCCGTCAGCCGAGCCGGAAGCCTCCCTGGACCAGCGTCGGCGTCACCGCCCTGCCGTTGATCGTCGACCCCATCGCGCCGCTGTGCATCACCACCAGCGGGGCGGCCTGCTGCAGTTGGCGCCGACTGCGCACCTGGTCGCGGAACTGCTCGGCCGCGAGCCGCTCGGCCTGTTCGAGGTCGTGATCGCTGACACCGCCGCTGAACTGGACACCGATCGCGGACCCGTCGGTCCGCAGCACCCACGACGAACGCACGCCGCCTGCGTCGGCGGTGTACGCCCCTGCGGGCGCCTGCGCGGGTGTGGCGATGAACGGGTACGCCATGCCGTTCATGGTCAGCTCGCCTTCGACGTCGGTGCCGTCGAACGTCGCCTCGAGGGTGTCGCGGAATCGGGAGTCGATGTCGATGCGGCCTGCGGACTGGCTGCCGAAGAACCATGCCTCGTCGTCGGCGCCGTTGCACGCGTAAGCGGCGATCTCCGAACCGTCGACGGAGATCCCGATGCTCATCGCCCGGCCGTCCCTGGTGATGTCGGCGATGTAGGTGCCCGCGGGCGGGAAGGTGGTGGCCGACGTCGCGCCGACCGAGGACTCGATCGCCTCCGGCGACGAACCGCCGGAGCACGCGGCCAGACCGAGCGCGAGTAGCGCGCCGATGCCCACCAGCAGTGCGCGCAGGTGGGTGAGCATGTGCTCAGCATCCCCCGCCGTTACCGATCACGGGCGGAAACAGCGCCTGCACACCTGCTTCTACAGACGGGTCAGCAGGCCTTTGTCCCCGATCGCCGCCAGCGACAGCGTGCGGTACCCGTACTCCTCGAACAGCACGGTGACGCGGTCCTGGTCGCCGCCGATCACCACACCGTCGCCGAATTCGCGGTGGCGCACCGCGGTGTCCACGGGCACGGCCACACCGTCGGCGCTGTCGCCGATCGGTCGCCCGGGGTCCAGGCACCGGTCGCAGTTGCCGCACGGGCCGGGCAGCGCCTCGCCGAAATAGGCCAGCAGGAACCGGCGCCTGCAGTCGCGGGTCTCGGCGTATCCCCGCATCATCTCCACGCGGCTGCGGTCGATCCTTTCGCGGGTCTCGACCACCTTGCGCGCCTGCTCCACGGCGACCGCGGCGTCCATGCCCGTCGCCGTCAGGCCCTTGCGAGACGAGCGGACGGCGCCGGCCTGCTCGAGCAGGTTGACGGCGTTCGTCAGGGCCCGTCCGCGTAGATCGAGCGTGCCGCGGATCTCCTTGAGCCGTCGGGGCTTGTCCTCGTCCAGCGCGCGGTACACGTCGGAGATGGTCTGCTCGTCGGGGGTGTGGGTGGTGAAGAACCGTGCCAGCCCGAGATCCTCGGGCCGGTAGTACAGCAGCGAGGTCGCCGCGTCGCCGTCCCTCCCGCCGCGGCCGATCTGCTGGTGGTAGGAGTCCAGCGACTCGGGCACCGAGGCGTGCACCACGAAGCGGACGTTCGCCTTGTCGATGCCCATGCCGAGGGCCGATGTCGCGGTCACCACGTCGAACCTGTCGTCGCGGAAGCCGGCGTGCACGTCGTCGCGCTGCGCCGCGCTGAGGCCGGCGTGATAGACGGCGGTGCGCATACCGCGCTCGGCCAGCGCGTCTGCGTAGAACTCGGCGTCCTTGCGCGTCGCGGTGTAGAGCAGGCCGGGGCTGCCCAGCAGGGGCACCCGCTCGCAGACCGCCGCACGCTTGCCGTCGTCGTCGAGGTGCTGTTCGACCAACAGCCGCAGGTTCGGGCGGTCGAAACCGCCGATCACCCGCACCGGGTCGCGCAGGCCGAGACCCGCGACGATCTCGCGACGCACCACCGTGGACGCCGTCGCCGTGAGGGCCGCGACCGGTACAGCGGGGCCGAGGCGGCCGAACGCGTCGGACAGCCGCAGATAGTCCGGTCGGAAGTCGTGCCCCCACGCCGACACACAGTGCGCCTCGTCCACCACGATCAGGCTCACCGCCGCGTCGGCGAGGCCGGCCACGACGTCGTCGTTGGCCAGTTGTTCCGGGGACACGAAGATCACGTCGGCCTCACCGCGGCCGATGGCGTCCCAGGTGCGCCTCCGTTCGGCCACGCGCTGCCCCGAGTGCACCGCGACGGCCACCGCGGCGGTGCCGTCCAGTGCGGCGATCTGATCGTGCTGCAGGGCGATCAGCGGCGACACCACCACGGTTGCGTGCTCCAGCAGCAGCGACGGCACCTGGTAGATGGCCGACTTGCCCCAACCGGTCGGCATCACCGCGAGCAGGTCACGCCCGGCCAGCACCGCCTCCATGCCCTCGAGCTGCTCGGGCCGAAGCCGTGACCAGCCGAATTCCCGCTGCGCCACGGCGGCCAGATCGTCATGCGTTTCGGTGCGGTGCTGCGACACCGCGGTCTGCTACCCCGCGGCCGCGGGGCCAAACTAGCGCCAGCCGTCGGCCGCCTTGGCCGCCCGGACGAGTTCGTCACACAGCTGGCGCAGCTCGTCGGCCGCGGCGCCCTCGTCCACCGCCGTCGCGACATCCTCTGCGGCGCAACGCACCTGGTACACCCGGTCGGAGAGCTGCGCGGCCTCGTCGGCGGTCAGCACGACCGCGTCCGGGGCGAGTGCGGTGCCCTTGACCATGGCCCGCTGCTCGTAGGCACGCTGGCGGCAGGACTGCCTGCAGTACTGCCGCCGCCTGCCCATCCCGGCGTCGGCCACCTCGCGGCCGCACCACCGGCAGGGTTGCAGACGGCGGCGACGGACATCTTCGCGATGCTCGCGGCTACGCACTTCAGGCCCCACGGTGGTCGACTGTAGACGGCCGGTGGTGCGGTTCCCGGTATCCTGGAGGTCGAGTCGGGAACTCAACGGGCACCGACCGCGTTGATGATCCGGCAACTTACACATCGAGGAGTGTTGACGATGGCTGATCGCGTCCTGAGAGGCAGTCGCCTCGGAGCCGTGAGCTACGAGACCGACCGCAACCACGACCTGGCGCCGCGTCAGGTGGCCCGCTACCGCACCGACAACGGCGAAGAGTTCGACGTCCCGTTCGCCGACGACGCCGAGATCCCCGGCACCTGGCTGTGCCGCAACGGCATGGAGGGCACCCTGATCGAGGGTGACGTGCCCGAGCCCAAGAAGGTGAAGCCGCCGCGCACGCACTGGGACATGCTGCTGGAACGGCGCTCGGTGGACGAGCTCGAGGAGCTGCTCAAGGAGCGTCTGGACCTGATCAAGTCCAAGCGCCGCGGCAGCTGAGCACCCGCTAGCGGACGATGCCGCGGGCGCGGTCGAGGCGCCCGCGGACACCCCAGGTGGCGACCTTGAACATCGCCTCCCGGATGTTGGACCCGCTCATCTTGGACACGCCGAGTTCGCGTTCACTGAACGTGATCGGCACCTCCACCACGACGAAGCCCTGGTTGATCGCGCGCCAGGTGAGGTCGATCTGGAAGCAGTAGCCCTTGGAGTCCACCGCGGCCAGGTCGATCTTCTCGAGCACCTCACGTCGGTAGGCCCGGTAGCCGGCAGTGATGTCGTGGATGTCGACGCCCAGTAGCACGCGGGCATAGGTGTTGGCGGTCTTGGAAAGGGCGTAGCGCCGCCGCGGCCAGTTCCGGATCGTGCCGCCCGGGACGTATCGCGACCCGATCGCCACGTCGGCGCCGCCGTCGACGGCCTCGAGCAGCCGGTGCAGCTGTTCGGGTGCGTGGCTGCCGTCGGCGTCCATCTCCACCAGCACCGAGTACTGCCTGCCCAGCCCCCACGCGAAACCGGCCAGATACGCCGCTCCCAGCCCGTCCTTGCTGGTGCGGTGCATGACGTGCACCCGGTCCGGGTCGGCCAGCGCGAACTCGTCGGCCAGCTCACCGGTGCCGTCCGGGCTGCCGTCGTCGACGATCAGGATGTGCACGCCGGGGCACGACTGGTGTACGCGGCCGACGATCAACGGCAGGTTCTCCCGCTCGTTGTAGGTCGGGATGATGACCAATGCGCGCTGACTCGGCCGGATGGCGCCGCCGGCACCCTCCCCCGGCTGCGCTCCACCAGGGACAGTCATGTCAGTCCTCCGTCGTTGCCGTCCTCGTCGGACGGGCTGTGCCCGGCCCTTCCGGCCCTGCGCCGGCGCCGTCTGATCGCCGATACGAACGCTCCATTGTGCAGCATGGCCGCCAGCAAAGCCCCGACGCCGACGGCGACCAGCACGGCCTGCACGGCGGGTCCCCAGCGGGTGGCGGGCGTGAGCTGCGTCTTCAACCGGACCTGCTGGTCGAGGTAGGCCGGTTCGAAGAACCCGGTGCGCGACAGTTCGCGTCCGTCCGGCGCGATCATCGCGCTGATGCCCGTGGTCCCCGCGACCACCACGTACCGGTCGTGCTCGACGGCGCGCAGCCGGGCGAACGCCAGTTGCTGCTCGCTCATCGGCTCGGTGAAGGTGGCGTTGTTCGACGGCACCGCCAGCAGCTGCGCGCCGGCCAGCACCGACTCCCTCGCGGCCCGGTCGAAGATGACCTCCCAGCACGTGGTCACCCCGACCGGGATGCCCGCAGCGTGCACCACCCCGTTGCCGGAGCCGGGGATGAAGTAGCCGGCCCGGTCGGCGTAGGGCGACAGCTTGGAGAAGAAGCCGCGCCAGGGCAGGTACTCCCCGAACGGTTGCACGATCCGCTTGTCGTGCCGTTCGGCCGGTCCGCTTCCGGGTTCCCACACGATCACCGAGTTGGTGGACACCGGATTCTCCGGGCGGTAGTCGGGAGCCCGCACGACGCCGCCGACCAGGATCGGCGCGTCGACGGCATCGGCGGCGGCGGTGATCTCCTCCGCGGCGTCCGGGTTGGCCAGCGGGTCGATGTCGGAGGAGTTCTCCGGCCAGATCACCAGCGCCGGATGCGGCGCGCGGCCGGCCCGTACGTCCTCGGCCAGCCTCAGCGTCTCCTGCACGTGGTTGTCGAGGACCGCACGGCGCTGGGCGTTGAAGTCCAGCCCGAGCCGGGGCACGTTGCCCTGCACTGCGGCGACGGTGACGGTGACGGTGGGATCGTCGGTGGCGCCCACACCGGAGTGCCGGACCTGCGGCGAGACCAGCGCGGTGCCGAGCAGTGCCGCGCTGATGCAGATGCCGGGCAACACGACGGCGGGCAGCGCGGTGTGCATGTCGTCCTCGTGATGCCACCAGCGGACAGCCTCGACGACGATCGCGGTGAGGCAGAACCCGGTCAGCGCGACCGCGAAGGACAGCAGTGGCGCGCCGCCGACCTGCACCAGGGGCAGCAGGGGTCCGTTGGTCTGACCGAACGCCACCACACCCCAGGGGAACCCGCCGAACGGCACCGTCGACTTGAGCCACTCCTGGCCCACCCACAGCGCCGCCAACCACAGTGGCTGGCCGGGCAGCCGGCGCACCAGCACCGCGAGGGCGCCGAACAGCCCGGGGAACAGCGCCTGCACCACGGCCAGCGCCAGCCACGGCACCGGGCCGACCAGCCCGCTGATCCACGGCAGCAGCGGCACGTAGAACACGGTGCCGAACAGGACGCCGTAGCCGAACCCGCCCGCGACCGTCGTCGATGGTCGCGTCAACGTCCACCCCAGCAGGGCGAACGCCGCGAATGCGGCCCACCACCAGCCGAACGGCGGGAAGCTCAGGCACAGCAGCAGCCCGCCGAGGCCGGCCGCGCTCAGCTGCGCCCACCGTGACAGCACGGCCGGGCCGGCGGCGCGGGCGACGCGGGCCAAGCGCGACGGCCGCGGGTGCCGGTCCGCCCGGCGGGTGCGCGGGGCGGCGGTCTTCGAGTCGGCGGTCTTCTCGTCGACGGTCTCGTTCGGGCCGGTGTCGAGGTCGCCGACATCGTCGCTGGGGACGGCAGGGATCACGTCGGTGTCGTCCATCGCCCGGCGGCGGCGTCGGCCCGGCGGGTCAGCCATGGATGACGACACCTCGGTGCACAGTCCGGCGGCACCGCGGCGACGGGTCGTCCGGCGCCAGCCTCGGCAGTGCCGGGACACGGGACCGCGGGTCAGTGGACCAGCGCGCCACGCCGTCGGCCGGAGCGCTCACCGTCAGCTCATCGGCGTCCCACACCGCGTAGGAGGCGGGCGCACCGGGGACCAGGGTGCCGGTGACGCCGTCGTTGACGCCTGCGGCCCTCCAGGCGCCCCTGGTCGCCGCCGCGAACGCGGCCCGCAGCGACACCGCGCTGCCCGGTGTCCGGTGCGCGCTCGCGGCGCGGACCCAGCCCCAGGGATCCAACCCGGTGACGGGGCTGTCCGAGCCGAAAGCGAGGGGC
Organism: Mycobacterium sp. NPDC050551; assembly: GCF_040674075.1. Classification (NCBI taxonomy): domain Bacteria; kingdom Bacillati; phylum Actinomycetota; class Actinomycetes; order Mycobacteriales; family Mycobacteriaceae; genus Mycobacterium; species Mycobacterium sp. NPDC050551. The sequence continues at coordinate 66,573 of NZ_JBFARC010000005.1, forward strand.
ACGCCTTGGGATGCTAACAGCGCGAATGGGTTGAGCCCGGCGGCGCGATCCGGGCCGAGCCGCTGGGCGTACATGCCCCCGGACCCACCCCAGAGCGCGTCGAAGGCGGGCTGGACGCTGGCGTGCACACCCCACGACCCGAGCAGCGCTGCCTGCTCGGCGGTGACCATCTCCAGGTGTTCGAGGCGGTGCCCGCAGCGCGCGACTGCGGGCGCGCCGACCCGCTCGACGATGCGGCCGATGGCCTCCACCACCGTGCCGACCGCGGCGTCGCCGATCACGTGGAACCCGGCGGTGATTCCGGCCTCGGTGCAGGCGGCCAGGTGCGCGGTGATCGCGTCGGCGTCGAGGTACGTGTTGCCGCAGCTGTCCGGCGCATCCGCGTAGGGCGTGTGCAGCCAGGCCGTCCGCGAGCCCAGGGCGCCGTCGACGAACAGGTCGCCTGCGAGCCCGCGCGCTCCGGTGCGGTCGACGAGGTCACGGGCCGCACCGGGGCTGCCGACCGCTTCACCCCAGTACCCGACGACGTCGACACCGTGCGTGAGGTCGCGGACGGCGAGCCAGTCGTCCAGGCCGCCGATCTGCGGACCGGCGCACTCGTGCACCGCGACGATCCCCTGCGCGGCCGCCGCGTCGAGGGCCGCGGTCTGCGCGTCCCGGCGCTGCCGGGCGGTCAGCCGCTCACGCGCGGCGGCCCGCACCCGGTGATGGGCGTCGGCGGTCAGCGGCGACTCGACGGCGAACCCGGCCGCGTCCTCGACACCCTGGGCCGATCGGCGCAGCGCCGTGGTGGCCGCCGCGGAATGGACGTCCACGCGGGACAGGTAGGCCGGTCGGTCCCCGAGCAGCCCGTCGAGGTCCGCGGTGCTCGGCGCCCGGCGCTCGGGCCACCCGGACTCGTCCCAGCCATGTCCCCAGATCACCCCGTCGGGGTGGGCCTGCGCGTGATCGGCCACCAGCGTCAGGCAGTGCCGCAGCGACGTCGCGGCACGCAGGTCCAGCCCGGTCAGCGTCAATCCGGTCGCGGTCAGGTGGATGTGGCTGTCGACGAACGCCGGCGCCACGAACCCGCCGTCGAGGTCGACGACGGTGGCATCGGGGAACTGGGCTCGGCCGACGTCGTCGGCGCCGAGCCACGCGACGGTGTCGCCACGGACCGCCATCGCGGTGGCGTCGGGCATCGCCGGGCTGTGTATCCGCCCGCCCACCAGCAGTGTCGTCACCACGAGTCCGACACGCTAGTCGGGCTTGCGCTCCACGACGTCGGGCAGGGCGGCCGAAGCGGTGGTGGGCGGGGTGTCGTGCACCTCGAGGACCTCCCCGTCGATGTAGCCGCCGTCGCTGTAGTCACGGGCGCCGTGGGTGGGCGCCATCCCCGGCACGGTGACCAGCGGGACACGGCCGAGACGGCGGGCGGCCAGCGCCGTCGCCGCGGGCCGGACGGCCGCCCGCGTCGGCGGCAGCAGCAGCAGCGCGCCCAGCACCGACGACGCGACGCCGGGGATCGCCACCAGCACCGTGCCCAGGGCGACGAGTGCGCTGTCGGTCACCGCCCCGCGGGCCGACGCGGCGGTCAGCCCGGACTGCAGCCGGCCGATCTGGCGCCTCAGTTGCGAGCCCGCCAGCGCCAGCCCGAGCACGAACGTGGCGAGCACCAGAAGGAGTGTCCAGCCGAAGCCGAGCGTCGACACCAGCGCGACCAGCACCGCCAGTTCGACGACGGCGTAGAGCAGGAACAGCCGCATCATCATGATCGGACAACGTTCCGCACGTCCCCCGGGTTCCGTAGATTGGGCGCGTGGCCGACGACGTACGCGACATCCGGATCTCCGCACCCAACGGTCCCCTCGAGGCGATGGTGTCCGTACCGGACGGGTCAGGCCCGTGGCCGGGCGTGGTGGTGGTGCACGACGCGATCGGTTACGGCCCGGACAACCGCAGGACGACCGCGCGGATCTCCGCCGAGGGCTATGTGACCATCACCCCGAATCTGTTCTCCCGCGGCCGGGTGCGATGCATCACCAGTGCGTTCCGCAGCCTGTTCACCCGCACCGGTCCCACCGTCGACGACATCCTGGCCGCCCGCGAACACCTGCTCGCCATGCCCGAGTGCAGCGGGCCGGTCGGCATCGTGGGCTTCTGCATGGGTGGACAGTTCGCGCTGCTGCTGTCGCCGCGCGGATTCGCCGCGTCGGCGCCGTTCTACGGCACGCCGCTGCCGCGCGGCCTCGACGAGGCGCTCGACGCGTCGTGCCCCGTCGTCGCGAGCTTCGGCAGGCGCGACCCGCTGGGCATCGGCGCCGGCGAGCGACTGACCAAGGTGGTGGAGGCCCGCAACATCACCGCCGACGTCAAGGTGTACCCGGACGCCGGCCACAGCTTCGCCAACCAGTTGCCGGCCCAACCGCTGCTGCGGATCACCGGATTCGGCTATGACGAGGCTGCCACCGCGGACGCCTGGTCGAGGGTGTTCGCGTTCTTCGACACGCACCTGCGCGCCGGTTAGGCCGCCCGCACCTCGATCGCCGCGTGCACCTTGTCCACACCGCCGCGGATCAGTGCCTGCGGAATCCACCACCAGGCGTGCCACCAGTAGCGCCGGGTCACCATGTCGAACACCCGCCGGGTCTCCGACTTGGGGAGGTTCCGGGCGATCGCCTCCACCGGTTCACCCTTGGGCTTGCCGAGCACCCCGCACTTCTGGATCGTCACCCGCGGAGTGTTGTTGATGCGCTTGGTCTTCCACGAGCCGTCGTCGGTGCTGATGAGCAGCCGGTCACCGTCGGGCACACCCCACACCGGGGTCGGCTTCGGCCTGCCGTCCTTGGTGAACGTCGTCAGCAGCAGGTACTTCTCGCCGTAGACGTCCTGGAACGTCGGAGCCATGTCAGCTCACCGCCGTCAGTTCGACGGTGACGTTCTTCTTCAGCCCGCCGTTGAGCTTCGAGAAGAACCCGAAGCCCTTCCCGAGCAGGCCGTACCGCCGGCCGATCGCGTCGTAGGTGGGGCCGTTGGCCGACTTGTCGAGGATCCTCGCCGTCGCCTCGACGGCCTCGCCCTTGGGATTGCCGCTGCGGTCGCACTCGGCGATGGTGACCCGAGGGGTGTTGCGGATGCGCTTGACCTTCCAGGACTTCTCCTGGGTGATCACCACCAGCCCGTCGCCGGACGGCGCGGCCCAGATCGGTGTCGGCTTGGGTCTGCCGTCCTTGGTGAACGTGGTCAGCAGGATGTACTCGGCCTTGGCGACCTCGGCGAATGTGACGGGCATATGTGCAACCTACCCATTCCGGCCGATCAGCCCTCGAGGTCGCCCTCGGTCTCCAGCAGCACTTGGCGCAGGCCGTCCAGCGTTGCGGGTTCGGGCTGCGCCCACATTCCCCGGCCCGCCGCCTCGAGCAACCGCTCCGCCATCCCGTGCAGCGCCCACGGGTTGGACTCCGACATGAACTTGCGGTTCTCGTCGTCGAGGACGTATTCGTGGCTCAGCCGCTCGTACATCCAGTCGGCCATCACTCCGGCGGTGGCGTCGTAGCCGAACAGATAGTCCACGGTGGCGGCCATCTCGAAGGCGCCCTTGTAGCCGTGCCTGCGCATCGCGGTCATCCAGCGGGGATTGACCACGCGGGCACGGAACACCCGGGTGGTCTCCTCGTTCAACGTCCGGGTGCGCACCGCGTCCGGGCGGGTGTTGTCACCGATGTACGCCGCGGGGTCCTTGCCGGTGAGCGCCCGCACGGTGGCGATCATCCCGCCGTGGTACTGGAAGTAGTCGTCGGAGTCGGCGATGTCGTGCTCGCGGGTGTCGGTGTTCTTCGCGGCCACCGCGATGCGCCGGTAGTTCTGGTTCATGTCCTCGGTCGCCTGCCTGCCGTCCAGGCCGCGGCCGTAGGCGAATCCGCCCCATGCGGTGTAGACCTCGGCGAGGTCGGCGTCGTCGCGCCAGTTGCGGCTGTCGATCAGCTGCAGCAGGCCCGCGCCGTAGGTGCCCGGCTTGGAGCCGAAAATCCTTGTGGTGGCTCGACGTTGGTCGCCGTGTTCGGCGAGGTCGGCCTGGGCGTGGGCGCGCACGTAGTTGTCCTCGGCGGGCTCCTCGAGGCCGGCGACGAGCGCCACCGCGTCGTCGAGCATCGTGACCACGTGCGGGAACGCGTCGCGGAAGAACCCCGAGATCCGCACGGTGACGTCGATGCGGGGCCTGCCGAGCTCGGCGGGTGTGATCGCCTCGAGGTCGACGACGCGCCGCGAGGCGTCGTCCCACACCGGCCGCACACCGAGCAGCGCCAGCACCTCGGCGATGTCGTCACCGGAGGTGCGCATGGCCGAGGTGCCCCACACCGACAGGCCGACCGACCGTGGCCAGCTGCCGTGGTCGTCGCGGTAGCGGGCCAGCAGCGAATCCGCCATCGCCACACCGGTTTCCCAGGCCAGCCGGGACGGCACGGCCTTGGGGTCCACCGAGTAGAAGTTGCGGCCGGTCGGCAGCACGTTGACCAGGCCGCGCAGCGGTGAGCCCGACGGGCCCGCGGCGATGAAGCGGCCGTCGAGCGCGCGAAGCACCTGCTCGATCTCGGCGGAAGTGCCCGCCAGCCGGGGCACCACCTCGGTGGCGGCGAACCGCAGGACGGCCGCCACCGCGGGGTCGTCGGTGATCCCGTCGACGGCCCCGGCGTCCCACCCCGACCGCTGCAGCGCGGCCACCAGCTCGCGGGCGGCGGCCTCCGCGGCGTCGACGGCGGTGCGCTCGTCGTTGCCGTCCTCGGCCAGACCGAGGGCCTGCCGCAGCCCGGGCACCGTCTGCTCGCCGCCGAACAGCTGGCGGGCCCGCAGGATCGCCAGCACCAGGTCGAGCTGCGACTCACCCTCGGGCGGGTGTCCGAGCACGTGCAGGCCGTCGCGGATCTGGACGTCCTTGATCTCGCACAGCCAGCCGTCGACGTGCAGCAGCATGTCGTCGAACGAGTCCTCGTCGGGGCGCTCGGCGAGCCCGAGGTCGTGGTCCATCTTCGCCGCCCGCATCAGCGTCCAGATCTGCTGGCGGATGGCGGGCAGCTTCCCCGGATCGAGGGCCGAGACGTTGGCGTGCTCGTCGAGCAGCTGCTCGAGGCGGGCGATGTCGCCGTAGCTCTCGGCCCTGGCCATCGGCGGGATCAGGTGGTCGACGAGGGTGGCGTGCGCGCGGCGCTTGGCCTGGGTGCCCTCGCCGGGGTCGTTGACCAGGAACGGGTAGATCAGCGGCAGGTTCGCCAGCGCGGCGTCGGTGCCGCACGCCGCGGACATGCCGAGTGTCTTGCCCGGCAGCCACTCCAGGTTGCCGTGCTTGCCCAGGTGCACGACGGCGTCCGCCCGGAAGCCCGCGTCGAGCCAGTGATAGGCCGCCAGGTAGTGATGGCTGGGCGGCAGGTCGGGGTCGTGGTAGATGGCGACGGGGTTCTCGCCGAAACCGCGCGGCGGCTGCACCATCAACACCACGTTGCCCGCCTGCATCGCGGCGATGACGATCTCGCCGTCGGCGTCACGGCTGCGGTCGACGAACAGCTCGCCCGGCGCCTGCCCCCAGTGCTTCACGACGGCGTCGGTGAGCTCGGCGGGCAGGGTGGCGAACCATGCGCGGTACTCGGCCGCACCCACCCGGATCGGGTTCCCCGCCAGCTGGCCCTCGGTCAGCCAGGCGGCATCCTGGCCGCCACGTTCGATCAGCGCGTGGATCAGCGCGTCGCCGTCGCCGGCCTCGACACCGGGGATGTCCCCGATGGCGTACCCGTGTGCGGCCATCGCGCGCAGCAGCTCGACGGCGCTGGCCGGGGTGTCGAGCCCGACGGCGTTGCCGATCCGGGCATGCTTGGTCGGATAGGCGGAGAACACCACCGCGACCCGCTTGTCCGGCGGCGCGACGGCGCGCAGCCGTGCGTGCCGGACGGCGAGCCCCGCCACCCGGGCGCACCGCTCCGGGTCGGCGACGTAGGAGACCAGGCCCTCGGCGTCGATCTCCTTGAACGAGAACGGAACCGTGATGAGCCGGCCGTCGAACTCCGGCACGGCCACCTGGGTGGCGACGTCCAGCGGCGACATCCCGTCGTCGTTGGCCGCCCACTGCGCGCGCGAGCTCGTCAGGCACAGCCCCTGAAGGATCGGGACGTCCAGCGCCGCGAGATGCGCGACGTCCCAGGTGTCGTCGTTGCCTCCGGCACCCACCGAGGCGGGTGTCGCTCCCCCGGCGGCCAGCACCGTGGTGACCATGGCGTCGGCGGCCGCGAGCGTGTCGAGCAGTTCGGCCGGCGCGGTGCGCAGCGACGCGCAGAACACCGGAAGTGGTTGTCCCCCGGCGTTTTCAATGGCAGAGCAGAGTGCCTGGACGTACCCGGTGTTACCGGCCAGGTGCTGGGCCCGGTAGTAGAGGACGGCGACCGTGGGGCCGTCGACATCGGCGGCGTCGCGTTCGAGCACGCCCCATTCAGGCGTGGATTCCGGTGGGGCGAAACCGAATCCGGTCATCAGGATGGTGTCGCACAGGAAGGCGTGCAGCCGCCTCAGGTTTTCCAGCCCGCCCTGGGCGAGATAGATGTGGGCCTGCAGCGCCACGCCGGCCGGTGTCGTCGAGCGGCGCATCAGCTCGGCGTCGGGGGCCTGTTCCCCGGAGACGACGACGGCGGGCACCCCGCTGGCGACGACGGCGTCGATGCCGTCCTCCCATGCGCGGTACCCGCCGAGGATCCGTACGACGACGCAGTCGGCGCCGTCCAGCAATTCCGTCAGCTCACCGGCCACCAGGCGGGTCGGATTGGCCCACCGGTACTGCGCGCCGCTGGCGCGGGCGGTGGTGAGGTCGGTGTCGGACGTCGACAGCAACAGGACGGTCGGATGACGGGTCGGCTGGGCCACCCGTCATTCGTACCCCACCCGGGGTCAGCGGTCGTAGTTTCCCCAGCGCGCGTGCCACGACTGCTGGTAGGGCAGTCCGATCGCGGCGATGAGGACGAACAGAGCGACGACGAGAGCGATGATGGTGAACATCGCTGCCCCCTTCCCTTGTATGCGATACCGGCGGTATCGCCTCACCTGAAAGGTACGGAGGGGCAAGGGCGAAACAAAGCGTTTGTGTGGAGGAGATCACACGGCCCGACAATGTGAAGGACGTCACATCGACGGCGTGCGCGCACGTCAGCGGTCGGTGACGAAGCCTTCGGCGATCATCCAGTCGCGGGCGACGACGGCGGGGTCACGGCCCTCGACGTCGACCTGCTTGTTCATCTCGATGATCGCGTCGTTCGTCAGCGCCGCCGTCACCGGCGCGGTCACCGCGGCGATCTCGGGGTGGGCGTCGAAGAAGTCGCGCTTCATGGTGACCGACGGGTTGTAGTGCGCGAAGAACTGCTTGTCGTCGGTGAGCACCACCAGGTCGAGTGCGGCGATCCGGCCGTCGGTGGTGAACACCTCGCCGAAATCGCACTGTGTGGCGTCGGCAGTGGCCTGGTAGATGATGCCGACCTGCAGGATCGGCGTCTGGGCACGGGCCGGGTCGAACCCGTAGGCGGCGGCCATCCCCGGGAAACCGTCCTGGCGGGCCCGGAACTCGGTGTCCACACACGTCTTCGCGGCGGCGGGGTCGCGGCGCACCAGGTCGGCGTACTGAGACAGGGTGCGCACGCCGGTCCGCTCGACCACCCGCCTGCTGGCGGCCAGTGCGTAGGTGTCGTCCATCGGTCCCGGTTCCAGCCACACCATGTCGTTGCGGGCGAGGTCCGCGTCGCGCACCGCCTCGTACTGCTCGCGGGTGTTCGGAATCGGCTTCTCGTTGCCGAGATAGTTTATCCAGGCGTTGCCGGTGAATTCGTAAGCGACGTCGACCTGTTCGCGCAACTGTGCCTCGCGGGTGCTGCGCGAGCCGACGATCCCGGTGAGGTCGCGGACCTCGGCGCCGGCCGCGGCGAGGGTGTACTCCAGGATGTAGCCCAGGATGACCTGCTCGGTGTACTCCTTGGAGCCGACGGTGATCTTCACGCCCTGCAGTTCCGGCGCAGGCTGGATCGATCCGGGACCCACCTCGAACGGCACCGCGCTGCCGGATCCCAGGCCGCAGCCGGGCAGCACCAATACGACACACGACGCCAGCGCGAGCAACGCCCGCCGCGCCGTCACCGCAGGCCCTTGGGGCCGACGTAGAACTCCGCGAGCCCGCCGACCCAGTCCACCAGCAGCGCCAGGCACACCGCCAACACACTGCCCAGGATCAGCGTCACGTTGTCCTGCAGCTTGTAGCCGGTGTCGATCAGGATGCCCAGACCGCCCGCATTGACCAGGAAGGACAGAGTGGCGGTACCGACGGCCAGCACCAGGGAGGTGCGCAGCCCGGCCAGGATGTAGGGCACGGCCAGCGGCAGTTCGACCCGCAGCAGCAGCGCGGCGCGCGACATGCCCTGGCCGAGGCCGGCGTCGATCAGCGACCGGTCGACCTGATCGATGCCCAGGATGGTGCTGGACAGCACGGGCAGCAGCGAGTACAGCGCGATCGGCAGCACGCCGATCCAGAACCCGGTCCGTGCGGTGAGCAGGAACAACAGCACCAGCAGGCCGATCGCCGGCGCCGCCTGCCCGATGTTCGCCACACCGATCACCAACGGCCGCAACACCTTCGCGCCGGGACGGGTGACGAGCACTCCGAGCGGAACGCCGATGAGCAGGACGATCGCCGTGACGGCCCCGGTGATCAGCAGGTGCTGCCAGATCAGCGAGGCGACGTTGCCGGGATTGATGTTCTCCTTCTGGGTGGCCGTGAGATCGCGGTTGAACGCCCAGAACACCACGGCTGCAGCGACGATGAGCACCAGCACCGGCTGGATGTAGAGCCGGACCCGCTCGGCCGCGGTGGCCTTGGGTGTGTCGACGGTCTTGACGGCAGTGGTCACGGTTCGTCGTTCCCGGTGGCGGCCTCCGCGTCCGACCGCAGCGTGGTGATGGTCTCGATCAGGGTGTCCAGCGTGACGACCCCGACGTACCGGCTGCCGGGTCCGGCGACCACCGCGGAGGCGTGCTGTTCGGCCAGGATCGCCTCGAGCGCGTCCTCGAGTGTCGACTGTGTGCTGACCACGTCGAGCGGCTCGGCGACGTCGCTGAGCGAGCCGGCGTGCCGCAGCCGCTTCTCGCGCACCCAGCTGACCGGGCGGTCACGGTCGTCGAGCAGCACCAGCCAGTCGAAGTCGGTTCCGGCCAGCGCGGTGCGGGCCTGTTCGACCGTGTCGTCGCGGCGCACGGCCGGATGTGGCCGCAGGTCGACGTCCTTGACCCGCAGCAGGCCGAGTTGCCGCAGCGAGGCTCCTGATCCGACGAAGCCGGCGACGGTGTCGTCGGCGGGGCTGGCCAGGATGGTCTGCGGCGTGTCGTACTGCAGCACCTTGGACCGCTGCCCCAGCACCGCGATGCGGTCACCGAGCTTGACCGCCTCGCCGAAGTCGTGGGTGACGAAGACGATCGTCTTGCGCAGTTCGGTCTGCAGCCGCAGCAGCTCGTCCTGCAGGGTGCTGCGGGTGATCGGGTCCACCGCGCCGAACGGCTCGTCCATGAGGAGCACCGGCGGATCGGCGGCCAGTGCGCGGGCCACCCCGACCCGCTGCTGCTGGCCGCCCGACAGCTGGCGCGGATACCGCTGCGCGTACTGCGCGGGCTCGAGCCCCACCATGTCGAGCAGTTCGTCGACGCGGTCGCCGATGCGCTTGCGATCCCAGCCCAGCAGGCCCGGGACCAGGCCGACGTTCTGCCGGATCGTCATGTGCGGGAAGAGGCCGGCCTGTTGGATGGCGTAGCCGATCGAACGCCGGAGCTCCGTCGGCTTGATCGACAGCGCGTCCTTGTCGCCGATCTCGATGCGACCCGACGTCGGCTCGGACAGCCGGTTGATCATCCGCATCGTGGTGGTCTTGCCGCACCCCGACGGGCCGACGAAGACGACGATCTCGCCGGCCGGGATCTCGAGCGAGACATTCTCCACCGCAGGGTCTTTGGACCCCGGGTACACCTTCGAGACGTTGTCGAGCAGGATCCGCACCCCGGTCGGGTCCTGCTCGGCGGGGCTTTCGGCTGTCAGTCCGGTTGTCATCGAACACCTTTCGATGTGGTGAGGCGCCCGAGCAGAACGAGCAGGGCGTCCAGCGCGAGCGCCAGGATGACGATGAGCAGGGTGCCGGCCAGGGCCATCGGCAGCGCCGTGGGGCTGCCGACCCGGGCCAGCCCGGCGAAGATCAGGTTCCCCAGACCCGGGCCCTTGACGTAGGCGGCGATGGCCAGCACGCCCATCGACATCTGGGTGCTCATCCGCATGGCCGACAGGATCGACGGCCAGGCCAGCCGGATCTCGACGCGGCCGAGGGTGCCGAGCCGGCTCAGCCCGATGCCACGCGCCGCGTCGGTGAGGGCGGGGTCGATCGCGGTGAGCCCGACGATGGTGTTCCGGACGATCGGCAGCAGCGAGTACAGCACCAGCGCCGCCACGCTGGTCGCGACGCCGAGGCCGAACAGCGGGATGAGCAGGCCGAGCAGCGCGAAGGACGGGACCGTCAGGATGATGCTCGACGTGGTCGTGGCGAGGTTGGCGGCCAGCGGGCTGCGGTAGGTGAGCACACCGACCGCCACGCCGATGACGGTGGCGATCAGCACGCTCTGCACCACCGCGCTGACGTGCTGATAGGAGTCGAACAGGAGCTGGGATTGATGGGAGGTCACGTAGTCCCACAGACCTCGCACGCCCACCTCCGCTGTAGGTTTCGTCCCGTGTGTGCGCAGCACCCTACGCCCGGGGTGGCTGGCTGGTACCCGAACCCGACTAGATCAAAACGGGGCGCTGCTGCAGCCAGTTCGGTTCTCACTGAGTGAAACCCTGGGCCGGCGAGCGCCGTTGCGGCAGCGTGTGCGCCCGTGCGCGTGGTGAAACTGGGTGCCCGTATCGGAGCCCGCATCGATGGAGTCCAGCTGAGCAGCGTGTCCGACGCGGGGACGGCGGCACGCATCAACGACGCGCTGCTCGAGCACAAGGTCGTCTTCTTCCGCGAGCAGCACGACCTGGACGACGACGGTCAACTGGCGTTCGCACGCAGGCTCGGGACGCCGACGACGGCCCATCCCACCGTGACCTCCCGCGGTGAGCGGGTGCTGCCGATCGACTCGCGCTACGACAAGGCCAACAGCTGGCACACCGACGTGACGTTCGTCGACCGCATCCCGAAGGCCTCGCTGCTGCGGGCGGTGACGCTGCCCGAATACGGCGGTACCACCACGTGGGCGTCGACCGAGGCCGCCTACGACCGGTTGCCGGAACCGCTGCGCGCGCTGGTGGACAACCTGTGGGCGGTGCACACCAACGCGTACGACTACATCGCCGATGTCGAGACGCCATCGGCATCGGCGTCGGCCGCCGAGCGGCAGTACCGGTCGGAGTTCGTCAAGGACTACTACGAGACCGAGCATCCGGTGGTGCGGGTGCATCCGGAGACCGGACGGCGGGTGCTGGTGCTCGGCCACTTCGTCAAACACTTCGTCGGCTTGAACTCCGCGGAGTCGGCCGCCCTGTTCGGTCTGCTGCAGACCCGGATCACGAGGCTGGAGAACACCATTCGCTGGAACTGGGCACCGGGTGACGTGGCGATCTGGGACAACAGGGCCACCCAGCACTACGCGGTCTCCGATTACGACGACCAGTTCCGCCGGCTCAGCCGGGTCACCCTGGCCGGGGACATCCCGGTGGACGTCCACGGCAGGCGCAGCAGGGTGATCTCCGGTGACGCGTCACACTATTCGGCGGTGGTGACACCGATCGCGCTGGCCAGCTGACGCTAGAGCCGGCCCATCTCCCGCGACATCAGGGAGCGCTCCAGGAAGTCCAGGCGCGCGGGTGGCTTCGGCCGCTGCGGGGCCTCGAAGAACGCGTGCAGCCACTGGGCGATCCGGTGTGGCCTGCGGGGCGCCAACGGTGCGGCCGCGGCGGTGGAGAACAGCACCTGCTGCTCGGTGATCAGCACCTGGTTGGTCGGCTCAGCCGCGACCGGCACGACCAGCGGCATCGTCGCCGCGGCTGGTGCCGTTGACAGTTCGGTCATCTTATCAACCCCCTCGCGTCCGGACCCCCCGGACTTGATGAACCGAACGCTACGGCGCGACCCCAGCTACCTCACGCGTAGTCGACTACCCGTGCGCGTGGCTACCGCCTCTGTCGCTGTCAGTCCTGTTCAGTGGAATGTCAGCTATCTGCGCGGCGGCAGGAGACGACACCGGACCACTTCCTCGCTAACGCGCCATCGCCACGCTCGGCCGGACTCCTAGAATGGTGGCACCGATGAGCCGACACCGTGACCAGGACGCCTGCCCCGGCGCACTCAGCGTGCACCGGGCCGCCGACGGTGCGCTGGCGCGGGTGCGCCTGCCCGGCGGCATGGTGACACCCGACCAGCTGCGGGCGCTGGCCACGGCGGCCAACGAATTCGGTTCGCCGGCAATGGAGATCACCTCCCGCGGCAACGTCCAGATCCGCGCCGTCACCGACACCGCCGCACTCGCCGACGCGGTCGCCGCCGCCGGACTGTTGCCGTCGGCGTCCCACGAGCGGGTGCGCAACGTCGTCGCGTCGCCGCTGTCCGGCCGCACGGGGGGCGCCGCCGACGTCCGCGCCCTGGTGAGTCTGCTGGACGACGGCATCCAGGGCGCGCCGGAGCTGGCCGGGCTGTCCGGCCGGTTCTGGTTCGGCCTCGACGACGGCCGCGGCGACGTCTCCGGGCTGGCCGCCGACACCGGTGTGCACATGCTCGACGGCGAGACCGCCGCGCTCCTGCTGGCCGGCCGCGACACCGGGGTACGGCTGTCCCCCGCCGACGTGGTCGAAACGCTCGTCACGATCGCCGTGCGGTTCGCCGCCTGCCGCGGAACGTGCTGGCGTGTCGACGAACTCACCGACATCGAGGCGCTGCTCGACGGGTTCGACCGGCCGGCCCCCGCGGGCCGGACATGGCCGCCGTCGGCCCGGCCGCCCGTCGGATGGTTGCCCCAGGACGACGGCCGCGTCACCCTGGGCGCCGCGGTGCCCCTCGGCGTGCTGCAGGCCCGCGTCGCCGAATTCCTGGCCGCGATCGAGGCGCCGATGGTGATCACGCCGTGGCGTTCGGTGCTGGTGCACGATCTGGACGAGGGCGTCGCCGACGTGGCGCTGCGGGTGCTGGCGCCGATGGGCCTGGTCTTCGACGCGAACTCGCCGTGGCTGGATATCAGCGCGTGCACCGGGAGTCCCGGATGTGAGCGGTCCGCGGCCGACGTGCGGGCCGACGCCGCAGCCGCCGTGCACACCCCCGCCGAGGGCCACCGCCACTTCGTCGGCTGCGAGCGCGCCTGCGGCAGCCCCGCCACCGGTGACGTGCTCGTGGCGACCGACTCCGGCTATCAGCGGCGGGTGTCGCGCACCGTAGGGTGAGCGCGTGCTCGACTACATCCGCGACGCGGCGGAGATCTACCGTCAGTCGTTCGCGACCATCCGCGCCGAGGCGGATCTGACCCGTTTCCCCGCCGATGTCGCGCGGGTGGTGGTGCGGTTGATCCACACCTGCGGTCAGGTCGACGTGGCCGAGCATGTGGCCTTCACCGATGACGTCGTCGCCCGCACCCACGCCGCGCTGGCCGCGGGCGCTCCCGTGCTCTGCGACTCCTCGATGGTCGCCGCGGGCATCACCCGGTCCCGGTTGCCCGCGGACAACGAGGTGGTGTCGCTGGTGGCCGACCCGCGGGCGGCCGCACACGCCGAGCGCACCGGCAACACCCGGTCGGCGGCCGCGGTGGAACTGTGGGCCGACCGGCTCGACGGCGCCGTGCTCGCCATCGGCAACGCGCCGACCGCGCTGTTCCGCCTGCTCGAGCTGATCGACGCCGGCGCGCCGGTCCCGGCCGCGGTGCTCGGTGGGCCGGTCGGCTTCGTCGGCTCCGCGCAATCCAAGCAGGAACTCGTCGACAACCCGCGCGGCATCGCCTATCTGATGGTGACCGGGCGGCGCGGCGGCAGCGCGATGGCGGCCGCCGCCGTCAACGCGATCGCGAGTGAGCACGAATGAGGGGCACACTCTGGGGTGTCGGCCTGGGACCCGGCGACCCGGAACTGGTGACCGTCAAGGCGGCCCGGGTGATCGGGCAGGCCGACGTGATCGCCTACCACAGCGCCCGGCACGGCCGCAGCATCGCGCGCGGCATCGCCGAACCCTATCTGCGTGACGGACAGATCGAGGAGCACCTGGTCTACCCCGTCACCACCGAGACCACCGACCACCCCGGCGGCTATGCCGGCGCCATCGAGGACTTCTACCGCGAGGCCGCCGAGCGGATCGCCGCCCACCTGGACGCGGGCCGCGACGTGGCGCTGCTGGCCGAGGGCGACCCGCTGTTCTACAGCTCCTACATGCACATGCACACCCGGCTCACCGAGCGCTTTCACGCGGTGATCGTGCCCGGGGTGACGTCGGTGAGCGCCGCCTCCGCGGCCACCGGCATCCCGCTCGTGCAGGGCGACGAGGTGCTGACCATCCTGCCCGGCACACTGCCCGCCGACGAGTTGCGCCGCCGCCTCGCCGACACCGACGCCGCCGTCATCCTCAAGCTCGGCCGGTCTTATCCGGCGGTGCGGGAGGCACTTTCGGCGGCCGATCGGCTCGACGGCGCCTTCTACGTGGAACGGGCGAGCACGCCGGCGCAGCGGGTGCTGCCCGCAGGCGACGCCGACGCCGATGCGGTGCCGTACTTCTCGCTGGCGATGCTGCCCGGCGGTCACCGCCGCCCGCCGCTGCCCGGTGGCGTGGCCGTGGTGGGCCTGGGACCCGGTGACCCGGACTGGTTGACGCCGCAGAGCCGCCATGAGTTGGCCGCGGCCACCGACCTGATCGGCTACGCCCCCTACCTGGACCGCGTCCGGCCGCGCGCCGACCAGCGCAGGCACCCCAGCGACAACACCGACGAACCCGCCCGCGCCCGCCTGGCGTGCGAACTGGCGCAGCAGGGCCGCGCCGTCGCCGTGGTGTCCTCCGGCGATCCGGGGGTGTTCGCGATGGCCACCGCGGTCGTCGAGGAGGCCAAGCAGTGGCCGGGGGTCGCGGTGCGGGTGATTCCGGCGATGACGGCGGCCCAGGCCGTCGCGAGCCGGGTGGGCGCTCCCCTGGGCCACGACTACGCGGTGGTGTCGCTGTCCGACCGGCTCAAGCCGTGGGACGTGATCGAGAAGCGCCTTGCCGCTGCGGCCGCCGCCGACCTGGTGCTGGCGATCTACAACCCGGCGTCGAAGTCGCGCACCTGGCAGGTGGGCGCGGCGCGCGACCTGCTGCTGCGCCACCGCGACGCGGACACCCCGGTGGTGATCGGACGCGACGTCGCCGGGCCGGACGAGCGGATCACGGTGGTGCGCCTCGCCGACCTCGACCCCGCCGACGTCGACATGCGCTGCCTGCTGATCGTGGGGTCCTCCCAGACCCAGTGGTACCGCGACGATTCCCACGGTGACGACTCCGGTGACCGGGTTTTCACACCACGGCGCTATCCGACCTGATAGGTAGTTCGCATGACTTCGACCGTCTCGATCCCCGCGCGGCCCACCGACATCACCCCGCAGTGGCTGACCTCTGTGCTGGGTGCCGACGTCCGCGAGGTGGACGTCGCGCCGATCGGGACCGGCCAGACCGGCGCCACCTACCGGTTGTCGGTCGGCTACGGCGACGCCGACGTGCGCCTGCCCGCCACCTTCGCGGTCAAGCTGCCCGCCCAGGACGAGGCGGTGCGCGAGCGCGTCACCCTCGGCTACCTGTCCGAGCACGCGTTCTACCAGTCGCTCGCCGACCGCACCACGGTTCCGGTGCCGGACTGCTATCACTGCGAGATCGACCGGGACGGAGCGGATTTCGTGCTGCTGCTGGCCGACATGGCGCCCGCGGTCCAGGGTGACCAGATCGCCGGGTGCACCGCCGAGGAGGCGAGGCTCGCGGCGGTCGCGATCGCCGGTCTGCACGGGCCCAGCTGGGGTGACGAGGACCTCGCGGCCACCCCCGGGATCGCGATGGTGAAGCCCGATGCGGCCTCCGCCCAGGGCATGGGCGACGTCGCCAGGATGGCCGCCGACATGACGATCGAGAAGCTCGGCGACAAGGTGTCGCCGCAGGACCGCGAGACGCTGGTCGAGGCCATGTCGGTGGTGACGCCGTGGCTGCTCACCGAGCCCGACCGGTTCTCGCTGCTGCACGGCGACTACCGGCTCGACAACCTGCTCTTCGACCCCGACCGCACCCGGGTGACGGTGGTGGACTGGCAGACCCTCGGTGTCGGTCTGCCTGCCCGCGACCTCGCCTATTTCCTCGCCACCAGCCTGCCGTCGGAGCTGCGCCCCCAGGTGGAACGCGAGTTGGTCGAGGCCTACCACCGCGAGCTGCTCACCCACGGCGTGCCGGACTACAGCGCCGAGGACTGCTGGCGGGACTACCGGCTCGGCACCCTGCAGGCCCCGCTGATCACGGTGCTGGGGTGCGCGTTCGCGTCGTCGACCGAGCGCGGGGACGACATGATGGCGGTGATGGCGCAGCGCGGCTGCCAGGCGATCCGCGACCTCGGGGCGCTGGAGCTCATCGGGAGCTGAGCCAGGCCACCGCCTCGTCGACGGTGTGCACCGTGTCGACTCCCGCGGGCAGCGGCGGCCGGTCGACCATCACCACCGGCAGATCCAGGGTGGCCGCCGCGTCGAGCTTGGCCCGCGTCATGTCTCCGCCGCTGTTCTTGGTGACCACGGCGTCGATGCGACGGTCCCGCATCAGCTGCAGTTCCTCGTCGTAGCGGTACGGCCCGCGGGACAGCACCAGCTCGTGGCGCCGTGGCAGCACGCCGGCGTCGGGTGCGGTGACGGCGCGGATCAGGAACCAGGCGTCGACGCCGGTGAACGCCGCGATGCCGGAGCGCCCGGTGGTCAGGAACACCCGCGAGAACCCTTGCTGCTGAACCTTTCCGGCGGCCTCCCGATCCGAGCCGACGACGATCGCGGTGCCGTGCGGCCACGCAGGCCGGGCCAGCACCAGGTGTGGCACGCCGGATTGCCCGCACGCCTGCGCGGCGTTGGCGGTGATGGTGGCGGCGAACGGGTGCGTCGCGTCGACCACGGCGTCGACGCCCGCCTCCGCCAGCCAGTGCCGCAGTCCCTCGACGCCGCCGAAGCCGCCGATGCGCACCTCTCCGACCGGCAGCGCGGGGTCGGGCACCCGGCCCGCCAGCGAACTGACCACGTGCACACCGGGATGCAGCCGGGCGGCGAGCGCGCGGGCCTCGCCCGTGCCGCCGAGCAGCAACACCCGCAAGCGGGCCGTCACCGGCACATCTCAATGCCGCCCGCGCCGCGTCCGGCCGCTGGAGTACAGGTAGCTGTCGGTGAATCCCTCGGCGGCCAGCACATCGCCGACGACGATCACGGCGGTGCGGGTGATGCCGGCCGCATGGGTCCGCTCGGCGAGTTCGCCCAGCACGCACCGCACCACCACCTCCTGCGGCCAGCTCGCGAATGCCACCACAGCACAGGGAGTTTCGGGTCGATAACCGCCGGCGAGCAGCTCGGGCACGATCGTGTCGATCTGCGCGGCCGCCAGGTGCAGCACCAGCGTGGCGCCCGGCGCCGACAGCGTGCGCAGATCCTCCCCCGCAGGCATCGCCGTCGACAGCGTCGCCACCCGGCTCAGCGTGACCGTCTGGGCGACACCGGGAACGGTCAGCTCACGGCCCAGCGCGGCCGCGGCGGCGGCGAACGCAGGCACCCCCGGGACGATCTCGTAGTCGACCCCGAGGTCGTCGAGACGACGGCACTGCTCGGCCAGCGCACTGTAGATCGACGGGTCACCCGAGTGCAGCCGCGCGACGTCCAGTCCCGCGGCATGCGCGTCGGCCAGTTCGGTGACGATCTGCTCGAGCGTCAGCGGGCCGGTGTCGACGATCCTGGCCTCCGGCGGGCAGGAGGCCAGCAGATCGTCGGGCATGATCGAGCCGGCGTAGAGGCACACCGGGCACCGTTGCAGCAGTCGCTGCCCGCGCACGGTGATCAGGTCGGCGGCGCCCGGGCCGGCGCCGATGAAGTACACGGTCACGGTGTCACCACCGACCACTGGGTGACCGGCATCGCGGGCCGCCATCCGGTGAATCCGCCCAGCGGCTCGCCGCGGTAGTGCTGGAATCGGCGCAGCTCACCCCCCAACCGTGAATACCACTGCAGCACAAGCGCTTCGGATTCGGCGGTGACGGTGTTGACCACCAGCCGCCCACCGGCGGGCAGCCGCTCGACGCAGGCGTCCAGGAGTCCCGGTGCGGTGACGCCGCCGCCGACGAAGATCGCCGCGGGTGTCGGCACCCCGCCCACGCCTGCACTGCTGAGTTCGGCGGCGTCGAATGCCTCGGGGGCGGCGCCGCGCACGTCGACGCGCACCCCGAACGCCTCGGCGTTCGTCACGATGCGGGCGCGGCGCCGCTCGTCGGACTCGAAGGCGACCGCCGAACACCCCGGTCCACTGCGGCACCACTCGACCGCGATGCTGCCCGCGCCGGCACCGACGTCCCACAACAGCTCCCCGGGGCGCGGAGCGAGCGCGGCGAGGGTGACCGCGCGGATGCCGTGCTTGGTGATCTGCCCGTCGTGGACGAACGCGTCGTCGCCGGGCCACGCCACCCGCTCGTCGGGCAGATAGTGCACGGCCACGACGTTGAGGTCGTCGACGTCGGCGGAACCCCGGTCCGCCCACTGCGCGGCGGTGCCGTCGCGGCGCCGCTCGTCCCGGCCGCCGAGTTGCTCGAGAACGGTCAGTTCGGAGTCGCCCCGGCCGTGCGCGGCCAGCAGCGCGGCCAGCGCCTTCGGTGTGGTGCGGTCGGTGGACAGCACCACCGCGCGGCCGCCGCGGCGCACCGCGGTGTGCGGGTCGGCGGTGACGAGGCTGATCACCTCGGTGTCCTGCACGCTCCAGCCGAGCCGGGCGCAGGCCAGCGTCACCGAGGAGACGTGCGGCAGCACCGACACCCGGTCCGCGCCGAACCGCCGGATCAGCGTCGCGCCGATCCCGTGCAGCATCGGGTCGCCGCTCGCCACCACGTGCACATCGCCGGTGGCCTCACCGAGCGCCGCCAGCGCTGGCAGCAGTGGCGACGGCCACTCGCGCCGCTGCGCGCTCACCGACTCGTCGAGCAGGCCCAGCTGGCGTGCGGACCCGTACACCACCGTCGCGCGCCGCAACTCCGCCGCCGACGCAGGCGCCAGTCCCCCGACGCCGTCAGCGCCGATGCCCACCACGTAGATCCGACTCACCGGTGTCCTCGGCTCTTCGCGCGAGCGCTCATCGCGGCATCCTGCGCCACACCGGCCGCGGCACCAGCCGCAACGCGAAGAACAACACCCGCAGTGCGCCCGGCACCCAGACGTGGCTGCGCCCGCGCCGCAGCGCCCGCACGGTGGCGTCGGCGACCTGCGCGGGTGTGCTCGGCAGCGGCGCCGGCGACATCCCCTCGGTCATCCGGCCGATCACGAACCCCGGCCGCACGACCAGCAGCCGCACCCCCGATCCGTGCAGCGCGTCGGTCAGGCCGGCGCAGAACCCGTCGAGCCCCGCCTTCGCCGAGCCGTAGACGTAGTTGGCGCGGCGCACCCGAACCCCGGCCACCGAGGAGAAGGTCACGATGGTGCCCGCACCGGCGGCCTGCATCGCGGCGGCCAGCGCCGTGAGCATGCTCACCTGCGCGACGAAGTCGGTGTGCACGATCGCCGCGGCGTGTGCCGGGTCGCGCTCGGCGCGGGCCTGGTCGCCGAGCACGCCGAACGCCAGCACCGCGGTGCCGATCGGGCCGTGCTCGGCGACGATCGCGTCGACCAGAGCGCCGTGTGCCGCGACGTCGTCGGCGTCGAACGCCACGGTGTGCACGGCGTGCGCACCCGCGGCCCGCACCGCCGCCACCTGCTCGGCCAGCCGGTCGGGGCCGCGGGCCGCCAGCACCACCGTGGCGCCGGGCGCCAGCCGCACGGCGAGTTCCGTGCCGATCTCGCTGCGGCCGCCGAAGACGACGATCACGCCTCCGACCTTGTCCGCCGTGTCGGCCGTGTCTTTCACAGCTGCGATTATGTCCTGCGCTAGCGTGGGCGTTGATGGCGAAGGCAACGACCCGGCTCACCAACGACGCGATCGCGTTCCTCACCGAACGCCATCTCGCCATGCTGACCACGCTGCGGGCGGACAACTCGCCGCACGTGGTGGCCGTCGGATTCACCTTCGACCCCAAGACCCACATCGCGCGTGTCATCACCACCGGCGGCTCGCAGAAGGCGGTCAACGCCGACCAGCGCGGCGTGGCCGTGCTCAGTCAGGTCGACGGCGCCCGCTGGCTGTCGCTCGAGGGCAAATCCGCCGTGAACACCGACCCCGAGGCGGTGCGCGACGCGGAACTGCGCTACGCCCAGCGCTACCGCACGCCGCGGGTCAACCCGCGTCGGGTGGTCATCGAGGTGCGGGTGGAGCGGGTGCTGGGCTCCTCCGACCTGCTCGACCGCGGCGAGGACTAGCGGGCGGGCGCCGCGCGTCACACCGTCGCGGCGGGACCTGCCGGCACCACGATCAGCTCGTGCGGCCTGCTGTTGACCGGCAGCACTCCGTCTTCGGTGACGATCACGATGTCCTCGATGCGGGCGCCCCACTGTCCCGGGAAGTAGATGCCCGGTTCGACGCTGAACGCCATCCCGGCTTCGAGCGGCAGGTCGTTGCCCGCCACCATGTAGGGCTCCTCGTGCACCGAGAGCCCGATTCCGTGCCCGGTGCGGTGCACGAACGCCTCGGCCAGACCCTCGGCGGCCAGCACGTCGCGGGCCGCGGCGTCGACCTGCTCGGCGGTCACGCCGGGCCGGACGGCCTGCACGGCGGCGTGCTGCGCGCGCTGCAGCACCGCATACCGCCGCGACACCTCGGGATCCGGCTCGCCGATGCTGTAGGTCCGGGTGGAGTCCGAGTTGTAGCCCGGTTCGACCGGTCCACCGATGTCGACGACCACGATGTCGCCGGCCCGCAGTTCCCGGTCAGAGCATTCGTGGTGTGGGTCGGCGCCGTGCGGGCCCGAGCCGACGATGATGAACGCGACCTCCGAATGACCTTCGTCGACAATCGCTTTCGCGATGTCGGCCGCGACGTCGGCCTCGGTGCGACCGGGCACCAGGAACTCGGGCACCCGCTCGTGCACCCGGTCGATCGCCGCGCCGGCCGTGCGCAGCGCGTCGATCTCGGCCGCGTCCTTGACCATCCGCAGCCGCCGCAGCACATCGGTGGCGAGCACCGGGACCACGCCGAGCACCCCGGCCAGCGGCAGCAGATGCAGGGCGGGCATCGCGTCGGTGACCGCGGTGGCGGCCGGTGCGCCGCCGAGCGCGTCGGCCACCAGCCGGTAGGGATCGTCGCCGTCCACCCAGTCGCGCACGGTGATGCCGAGTTCGGTGACCGCCGATTCCCTGAGCGCGGCCAGCTCCAGCCGCGGCACCACCACCGTCGGCGCTCCGCTCGCCGGCACCACCAGGGCGGTCAGTCGCTCGAAGGTCTGCGCCCGCGAACCCGTCAGGTAGCGCAGGTCGTAACCGGGGGTGATGACCAGGCCGGCCAGCCCGGCCTCGCCGGTCGCCTTCGCGGCGGCGGCCAGTCGGCGGGCGTACACATCGGCATCGAAACGGTCGGAACTCATGGCTGAAAGGCTAATCGCCGCCAGTAGTGTGAGCCGAATGCTGCGCGACATCCGCGAACTCACCGACAGTCACGAGTACGCCGAGGAGTTGCGGCGGCGCTGGGGCGGCCTGCTCAGCTACCGCTACATCGGCAGGCAGTACGCCACCATGGATCCGCGGGACGTCGACGACACCGTCGTGGTGCGCCACGACATGCGCAATCCCACCGGTGGCCTGCTGCTCGCGGTGCTGTCGGTCGCGGCGCCCGAGAGCGGGCACATGTCCGACCTCGAGGCCGTGCCCAACCCCGTCGTGCACTCGTGTCAGGTCATCGACCCCGGCCGCGACGTCCGCCGCTTCGAGGTGGTGTCCGAGGAACTGCGGCGCGGCAGGCAGATGGGCTACAGCCGGGCCAAGATCGTCGACGCGGACCGGCCGGACCGCGTGCTCGCCCTGATCGAGGGCCAGGGCGTCAGCATCGGCGTCCCGCCGGAGGGCCTGCAGAAGATGGAGGTCGACAACATCGAGGTGGTGGACTCGCCGAATCTGCCGCCGCTGTGGCAGGTGTTCGGCGGGCACCGCAGGCCGGACGGGCACTGGGCGCTGCCCGAACTGTCCGCCGACGTGGCCTCACCCGACGCGGCGCTGCACATCGGGCCGCAGTTCGTGCTGCTCGAGACGGCGGCCACCGACGCGGCGGCGCGGCTCGCGGGCACCGGGCGGCTGCAGGGCGCGTCGTCACACGTCATGTTCATGGCGCGGGGCACGGCCGGCCCCTTCCGCGCCGAGTCCGAAGCGGTGACCGGCGCCGACGGGCTGCTCGCAGCCAGGGTGGTGCTCTACGACGAGGGCAACGGCGACAGGCCGATCACCAGCGGCGCGTACGTGTTCGAGAGCGCACGATGAGCGGGCCGCTGCTCCTGCTCGACGGGGCCAGCATGTGGTTCCGGTCCTACTTCGCGCTGCCGTCGTCGATCACCGCGCCCGACGGCCGGCCGGTCAACGCACTGCGCGGCTTCCTCGACGCGGTCGCGATGCTGATCGGCCGCGAACGGCCGGGCCGGTTGGTGGTGTGCCGCGACGACGACTGGCGCCCGCAGTGGCGGGTGGACCTGATCCCGTCGTACAAGGCGCACCGCGTCGCGGAGGCCGAACCGGCGGGCACCCCCGACGTCGAGGAGGTGCCTGACGAGTTGACCCCGCAGGTGGACATGATCATGGCGGTGCTCGACGCGTTCGGGATCGCCACGGCCGGCGCCCCCGGGTACGAGGCCGACGACGTGCTGGGCACCCTCGCCGCCCGCGAACGCACGGACCGGGTCGTCGTGGTCAGCGGGGACCGGGACCTCCTACAACTCGTCGCCGACGACCCCGTCCAGGTCAGGGTGCTCTACCTGGGCCGCGGCATGGCCAAGGCGACGATGTTCGGCCCGGCCGAGGTCGCCGACCAGTACCACGTCCCGGTCGAGCGGGCCGGGCCGGCGTACGCCGAACTCGCGCTGCTGCGCGGCGACCCGTCCGACGGTCTGCCCGGTGTGCCCGGAGTCGGCGAGAAGACCGCGGCCACCCTGCTCGCGCAGTACGGCTCGCTGGAGGCGATCGTGGCCGCCGCCGACGATCCGAAGTCCAAGATGAGCAAGGCCTACCGAAAGAAGCTGCTCGCGGCGACGGACTACATCGAGGCCGCCGGTCCGGTGGTGCGGGTGGCCCAGGACGCGCCCGTCACCTTCACCACGAAGTCCGACACGCTGCCGCTGGCCGCCGTTCACCCGCGCAAGGTCGCCGACCTGGCCGGCGAACTGGGCGTCACGTCGTCGGTCGGGCGACTGCAGAAGGCGCTCGACGAGCTGCCCGACTAGCGCGGCCGGCCGACCTCGTAGGTTCCGTCGTCGTCCTGGAACGTGACCGTCACCGTGCGCTTGGTGCCGTCGATGCTGACGTCGCAGTCGAACGTGGCGCCCTGCTTGACCTCGGGGCTCTGGCCGTCGTTGCAGACGACGTCCTGCACGTTCTTGGCGCCGTAGCCGTTCTCCTCGTCGGTGAGGATCTGCTCCACCCCCGACTGCGCGGCGTTGACGTCGAGCTTGGTGGTGACCGCCCAGCCCGGCAGCCACAGCGCCGTCACCAGCACGGCGATGACGAGGATCGCCACCAGCCCGCCGACGACGCCGAGGATCAGCTTCAGCGAACTCTTGGAACCGGACTCGGAGCCGGGCGCCTGGTACTGCCCGTACTGGTTGTACTGGTCGGGCTGCTGGCCGTACTGGCCCGGCTGCCCGTACTGAGGCTGGCCGTACTGCGGCTGCTGACCGGTCTGCCCGTACTGTCCCGGCTGCTGGCCGTACTGCGGCGGCTGCCCGTACTGCTGCCCGGGCTGCTGGCCGTACTGCCCGTACTGCTCGGTGGACGGGTACTGCGGCTGCGGCGCCTGATAGGTCGAATGCTCCTGGCCCGGCTGCTGGTACTGCGGATACTGCTGCTGACCGTAGGCCGGCGGCGGCTGCTGCCAGCTGGGCACCTGGGTGGTCGACTCGTCGGCGGCCTGCGGCTGCCATGCCGGCTGCTGGGAGGTGGACTGGTCACCGCCGGCGCCGGAGGGCTGCCACGATGCGTTCGACGGCTCACCCGACGGCTGATCGGCGCCGGTCTCCGGCTGCTGGCCGGGCCACGGCTGCGAGGGGTCGGAACCCTGCGGTCCGCTCATCGTCTCTCCTTGGTCGTCCTGAGGTGGATCCTGCGGTCAAGTCCTGGGTCGGCTGGCAACACACTACCCCGCATCAACTGCCACGACGCCGCGCCGAATGTCGTTGATGGCGCGTTTCGCCGCCGTGCGCATCGCCGCCGTCGGCGCCGCATTGCGCACCTGGTCGAGCAGGTCGAGCACCTGGCGGCACCACCGGACGAAATCGCCTGCCGACAGCGGTGACCCGCTGCCCGCGACGTCCGATGCGGCCAGCGCGGTCGTGAGATCGCCGGTGGTGGCCCACCGGTACACCGCGGCGACGAACCCGTCGTCCGGTTCACGGCTCGGCCCGATCCGGTGCCGCTGCTCCTCGGCCCGCAACTCGGCCGACGTCCGCCGGGTCCGTGCCAGCGCACGCCGCAGGGCGGCCGTCGGCGCCTCCAGACCCGCTGGCGCGCCGGGTGTGTCGCCCCGGGATTCATAGAGCACCGTCGACAGCACCGCCGCCAGCTCGGCGGGCCCGAGACCCTCCCAGATGCCGCCGCGCAGGCACTCGGCCACCAAAAGGTCGCTCTCGCTGTAGATCCGGGCCAGCAGCCGGCCGTCGTCGGTCGCCTTCGGGTCACCGTCGTCCGCCGTCTCGATGTAGCCGCGCTCGGCGAGCAGCGTGACGATCCGGTCGAATGTCCGGGCCAGCGAATTGGTGGCGGCGGCCACCTTCCGCTGGATCTCGGCGTTGTCGCGCTCGATGCGCAGGTAGCGCTCGGCGAGGCGGACCTTGTCCTCGCGGTCGGGTGCGTGGTGCGCGGGATGGTTGCGCAGCTGCTCCCGCAGCCCGGCCAGCTCGGGGTCGACGTCGCGTTCCGGCGCCTCCCCGCTTCTCCGGCGGTGCGACGGCAGATCCAGGCCGGCAGCCGCCGAGCGCAGCGCCGAGGCCAGGTCACGGCGCGCCCGCGGATTGCGGTGCTCGACACGCTTGGGCAGCGTCATCGACCCCACCGTGGTCGACGCCCCGGTGTAGTCGGCCGACGAGATCCGGCCCGCCCAACGGTGTTCGGTAAGCACCAGCGGCCGCGGGTCGTCGCTGTCGCGGTCCGGTTCGAGGACGACGGCCAGCCCACCGCGGCGACCCTGCGCGATGTTGATGATGTCGCCGCGGCGCAACGCGGCCAGCGCGTCGTTGACGGCCTTGCGCCGGTGCAGCCGCGAGGCCCGCGACTGCGCGCGCTCACGGGTGGAGATCTGCGCCCGCAGCCGCGCGTACTCCAGCACCGGCGACTCGCGCCCGCCCAGCTCGGCGGCGATCTCGTCGAGCAGCCGCTCGCCGCGCTCGACGCCACGGCGCAGGCCCACCACCGAACGGTCCGCCTGGTACTGGGCGAACGACTGCTCGAGCAGCTGATGGGCCTGTTCCGGGCCCATGTGCTGAATCAGGTTGATCGTCATGTTGTACGACGGCGCGAACGAACTGCGCAGCGGGAACGTGCGGGTGGAGGCCAGCCCGGCGATCTCGGCCGGCTCGGCCATGTCGTCGTGGCTGTGCCACAGCACCACCGCGTGGCCCTCGACGTCGATGCCGCGCCGCCCTGCCCGGCCCGTCAGCTGGGTGTACTCCCCCGGCGTCAGCGGCATGTGCTGCTCGCCGTTGAACTTGACCAGCCGCTCCAGCACCACGGTGCGGGCGGGCATGTTGATGCCGAGCGCAAGCGTCTCCGTGGCGAACACCGCCTTGACCAGCCCGGCGGTGAACAACTCCTCGACGGTGTGCCGGAACACCGGCAGCATGCCCGCGTGGTGGGCCGCCAGGCCGCGCAACAGGCCTTCGCGCCACTCGTGGTAGTCGAGCACGATCAGGTCGTCCTCGGGCAGGTCGGCGCAGCGGCGCTCGACGATCTCGGCGATGCGGGCCCGTTCCTTGTCGTCGGTCAGCCGCAGCGGGGACCGCAGGCACTGCTTGACCGCGGCGTCGCAGCCGGCGCGGGAGAAGATGAACGTGATCGCGGGCAGCAGGCCTTCACGGTCGAGCGCGGCCAGCACGTCGGGTCTGCTGGGCGGCCGGGCACCCACCGACCGGCCGCGGTGCGACGACCGGCCGCCGCGGCCCCGCGGCTGCCAGTCCGAGAGCCGGTCGGCCTCTCTGCGGTGCGCGATGTGGCGCAACAACTCCGGATCGACGACGAGTTCGCGGCCACGGGCGGACGGGTCGTGGGCGCGGTAGTCGAAGAGGTCGAACAACCGCTTGCCGACCAGCACGTGCTGCCACAGTGGCACCGGCCGGTGTTCGTCGACCACCACGGTGGTGTCCCCGCGCACCGTCTGGATCCAGCCGCCGAACTCCTCGGCGTTGCTGACGGTGGCCGACAGGCTGACCAGCCGGACGTCGTCGGGCAGGTGGAGGATCACCTCCTCCCACACCGCCCCGCGCATCCTGTCGGCGAGGAAGTGCACCTCGTCCATCACCACGAATGCCAGTCCGCGCAATGCCGGGGAATCGGCGTAGAGCATGTTGCGCAGCACCTCGGTGGTCATCACCACCACGTCGGCGTCGCCGTTGATCGACTGGTCGCCGGTGAGCAGCCCGATGCGCGCCGCGCCGTACCGCGCCACCAGATCGGTGTGCTTCTGGTTGCTCAGCGCCTTGATCGGCGTGGTGTAGAAGCACTTTCGGCCGGCGGCCAGAGCGAGGTGGACGGCGAACTCACCGACCACCGTCTTACCTGCGCCGGTCGGTGCGCACACCAGAACCCCGTGCCCGCTCTCCAGCGCCCGGCAGGCCCGCAGCTGGAAGTCGTCGAGCGCGAACGGCAGCGCGGCGGTGAAGTCGGCGAGTTCGGTCGCCGTCGACTCAGGTGGATTCGTCATCGATCGTGACCCGGGAGGGTGAGGGCACCGCCGACGGCGCCTCGATCGGATCGGCGGTGCCGATCGGCGCGGCTTCGTCTTCGGGGACATCCTCGAGCGCCTCGCGCTTCGCCTTGCGCCTGTCGTGGATGCGCGCGACCTGGATGGCCAGTTCGAGCAGCACGGTCAGCGCGCCGGCCAGGGCGAGCATCGTGAACGGATCAGAACCGGGCGTGGCGAACGCGGCGAAGACGAACAGCCCGAAGATCATCCCCCGGCGCCACGCCTTGAGCCGCTCGTAGGTGAGGACGCCGATCAGGTTGAGCATGATGATCAGCAGGGGGAACTCGAAGCTGATGCCGAACACCAGCAGCAGGTTGATCAGGAAGCCGAAGTACTGGTCGCCGGACAGCGCGGTGACCTGCACGTCGCTGCCGACGGTGAGCAGGAAGCCCAGCGCGGTGGCCAGCACGACGTAGGCCAGCACCGCGCCGCCGATGAACAGCAGCGCCCCGATGGCCACGAACGCGGTCGCGAAGCGGCGCTCGTTCTTGTAGAGCCCGGGGGTGATGAACGCCCACAGCTGGTGCAGCCACACCGGGCAGGCCAGCACGATGCCGGCCAGCAGGGCCACCTTGAGGCGGAGCATGAACTGGTCGAAGGGCCCCGTCGCCAGCAGGCGGCACCCGCCGCCGGGGGTGATGTCGGCGCGCGCGTAGTCGGGCAGCGCGCAGTACGGGCCGCGCAACCATTCACCGAGGCTGTGCATGCCGAAGATGCCGTGGGTGTACCAGAAGAACCCGAGAATCGTCGTCAGCACCACCGCGGCGGCCGCGATGAGCAGCCGGTTACGCAGCTCGGCGAGGTGTTCGACCAACGACATGGTGCCGTCGGGATTGGCCCGGGCGCGCCGGCGGCGCGGATCGAGCTTCCTGAGGATCGGAGGGGTCTGCAACGGCCTGCCTAATGGATGCGACCTACGAGCACAGCCTGACGGGCGCGGCGCCGGGCCGCGTCACACGAGAAGGGTGGGGTCAGGCCGGGCGTTTGTCGGACGACGGTTCGGCGGCGGGTGCGGGATCGGCGACGTCGAGGCGCTCGGAGGCGATCGGCGTGGCCGGGCCGGGCGTCTCGGGCTTCGGCTCGGTCTTGCCGTCGGCCTGCATCTCCTTGATCTCCGACTTGAAGATCCGCATCGACTTGCCCAGCGAGCGCGCGGCGTCCGGCAGCTTTTTGGCGCCGAAGAGCAGCACGAACACCGCGATGACGATTACCCAGTGCCAGGGTTGTAGACCGCCCATGTTGGTCACCTCCAAAGTCTGGGCCGAGTCTACCCGCCTGCGGCGCCGCCCTCGTAGGCGCGCAGCGCCGCGGCGGCCGATTCGCGCACCCGGTGCGCCAGCGACTCCGGGGCGAGTACGCGCACCGCCGGCCCGAAGCCGAGCACGAAGCGGGCCATCCAGTCGTCGGAGGCGTAGGTCATCGCGGCCTCGCAGGCGCCGTCGGGCAGCTCACGCACCACCCGCAACGGGTAGTAGTCGAACATCCACGACGCGGAGCGGTCGATGAGCAGCGTCGCCGACGGCAGCGCCGGATCGGCGGTGTCGGGGTCGAACAGCGAGGTGTCGGGCGCCGCCTCGACCGCCGGCGGCGGGGGCGCGGCGGGCTCGTCGAGCACGCGGGCCTCGACGATGCGGTCGAAGCGGAACAGCCGCACGCCTTCGGCCGACCGGCACCACGCCTCCAGATAACTGTTGTCGCCGACCAGCACCACCCGGATGGGATCGACGACGCGGCTGGTCAACACGTCGTGGGAGGCGGAGTAGTACTCGATGCTCAGCGCGCGCACGTTGCGCACGGCGGCGCGCACCGCGGCGGCCGCCTCGCTCTCCGCCGGGGCGCGCTCGTCGACGGCGGTCACCGCGTCGCCGATGTCGTGACCGGCGGCGCCGGCTGCCGACTCGATCTTGGCGATCGCGCTGCGCGCCGCCTCGGGATCGACCATGCCGGGCACGTCGACGAGTGCCCGCAGCGCCACCAGCACGCCGGTCGCCTCCGGGGAGGTCAGCCGCAGCGGATGGTCGATGCCCGCCGAGAAGGTCACTTCGATGGTGTCACCGGAGAACTCGAAGTCGATGAGGTCGCCGGGACCGTAGCCCGGCAGCCCGCACATCCACAGCTGGTTGAGGTCCTCGCGCAGCTGGCCGACCGAGACACCCAGGTCGGACGCGGCCTCGGTGTAGGTGATCCGCGGGTTGGCCTGGAAATACGGGACCATGTTCAGCAGCCGCACCAGCCGCGTCGAGACCGCACTCACGACGTCACCCCGCTCTCGGCGTGCGCCCGTAATCGCGCCAGCACATCGTCGCGCAGCGAATGCGGCTCCAGCGCAACGGCATCGGCGCCGAAGCTGGCGATCTCGCGGGCCAGCCGGTCGGTCATCCCGATGTCGACGGCGATCTCCTCGCCGGGGCGGCCGGCCAGCGTGCGGGGCCCGATCACGGTGGCCTGCCTGCGCAGCGCGGTGGCGCGGCCGTCGGCCACCCACACCCGCGCCTGCCCGCCGGTGGGCCATTCGGCGACGGCCCGGTGCACGATGTCGCGCAGGTCCACCCCTTCGGGCCGGCGAACGGCGCCCGCCGGGCCGATGGCGGTGACCTCGGCGCCGATCCGCGACAGCCGGAAGGTGCGGGTGGCCTCGCGATCCCGGTCGTGGCCGACGAGGTACCAGCGGCCCCGGTAGGTCAGCACGCCCCACGGTTCGACCGTGCGGGTGGTGTAGGGCTCGCTGCGTGCCGGCCGGTGGCCGAACTGCACGGCCCGGCCCGCGTCGATGGCGGCCAACAGGATCCCGAGTACCTCCTCGGAGCCGCGCAACCCGGGCAGCGCCGCGGTGGAGGTGATCGCCACGCCGTCGGCGACGTCGACATCGGCGCCGGCTGCCCGCAGTTTGAGCAGAGCGCCCTGCGTGGCGGTGATCAGCTCGGGTGACTCCCACAGCTGGGTGGCCACGGCGACGGCGGCCGCCTCGTCGGCGGTCAGCTCGACGGCGGGCAGCGCGTAGGCGTCGCGGTTGATGCGGTAGCCCTCGGTGGGGTCGAACTGGGAGACCCGGCCGGTCTCCAGCGGGATGCCGAGATCGCGCAGCTCGTTCTTGTCCCGCTCGAACATCCGCGCGAAGGCCTCGTCGCTGGGGCTGTCGGCGTAACCGGCGACGACCTGACGGATGCGGTCGGCCGTGATGAACGTGCGGGTCGACAACAGCGCGATCACGAGGTTCATCAACCGTTCGACTTTGGAGGTCGCCACGCCGCCAAGCCTAGGGCTTGTGCTGTCCGTTTCCTCGCACCGGCGGGGCGGCGAGCGGGACGAAGCGCGCAGTTTCCGCTGCCCGGTTGACGCTCGAGCCGCCGATTGGTGCACCAGACGCATCGACACCGCCGTCACAATCAGTAGGACGACGAGCACGGGAGGCCGTGGAATGAACGGACACCTGCGCACTGCCGTGGTGCTGCTCGTCCTCGGCGCTTCGGTCGCGTGCGGCCGTCTGACCGACGGTCACCCGGCGACGCCCGTGACGGCCTTCCCCGACCTCGCGCACTACCCCGAGGTCGACTGGACCCCCTATCGTGCCGAGGACACCCGCCGGTACTTCAGCGGGTCGGCGTTCGCGACCCCCGGCGGGCAGTTGTGCTCGAAGAACACCCGCGACTACGCCCACCGGCTGTGGTGTCACGGGCCGCGGCCCGACATCGACGGCTACTGGGACCTGTCTTTCGGACCGGACGACGCGGCGACCGCGAAGCAGGCGGACCCGCCCGCCGGCGCGGATGCCGGGCCGTCGACGCTGCCGGTGCTGCCGCCGGGCCACCGGATCGCCCTGTCCGACGGAATGGAGTGCGCGGTCAGTGAAGACGCCATGTTCGCGTGCCGCGCAGGCGAACACGGTTTCGTGCTGACCCGCGCGGGCAGCAGGCTGTTCTGAGACGCCCTACATGCTCGCGATGAGCCGCTTGACCCGCTCGTCGACCGACCGGAACGGGTCCTTGCACAGCACCGTGCGCTGAGCCTGGTCGTTGAGCTTGAGGTGCACCCAGTCGACGGTGAAGTCGCGGCCGGCTTCCTGTGCCGCGCTGATGAACTCGCCGCGCAGCTTGGCCCGGGTGGTCTGCGGCGGGGTGTCCACCGCCGCCTCGATGTCCTCGTCGGTGGTGATGCGGGTGGCCAGCCCCTTGCGCTGCAGCAGGTCGAAGACGCCGCGGCCGCGTTTGATGTCGTGGTAGGCCAGGTCGAGCTGGCTGATCTTCGGGTCGGACAGCTCCATGTCGTAGCGGTCCTGGTAGCGCTGGAACAGCTTGCGCTTGATCACCCAGTCGATCTCGGTGTCGACCTTGGCGAAGTCCTGGCTCTCCACCGCGTCGAGCTGACGGCCCCACAGGTCGACCACCTGCTCGATCTGGGAGTCCGGCTCGCGGGTCTGCAGGTATTCGACGGCGCGCGCGTAGTACTCGCGCTGGATGTCCAGCGCACTGGCCTGACGCCCGCCGGCCAGCCGTACCGGGCGCCGTCCGGTCAGGTCGTGGCTGACCTCGCGGATGGCGCGGATCGGGTTGTCCAGGGAGAAGTCGCGGAACGGAACGCCTGCCTCGATCATCTCCAGCACCAGCGACGCGGTGCCCACCTTGAGCATGGTCGAGGACTCGCACATGTTGGAGTCGCCGACGATGACGTGCAGCCTGCGGTACTTCTCGGCGTCGGCGTGCGGCTCGTCGCGGGTGTTGATGATGGGCCTGCTGCGGGTGGTCGCGCTCGACACGCCCTCCCAGATGTGCTCGGCACGCTGGCTGAGGCAGAACGTCGCGGCCTTGGGCGTCTGCAGCACCTTGCCCGCGCCGCAGATCAGCTGCCGTGTCACCAGGAACGGCAGCAGCACGTCGGAGATGCGGGAGAACTCGCCTGCGCGCACGATCAGGTAGTTCTCGTGGCAGCCGTAGGAGTTGCCCGCCGAGTCGGTGTTGTTCTTGAACAGGTAGATGTCCCCGCCGATGCCCTCGTCGGCCAGCCGTTGTTCGGCGTCGATGAGCAGGTCCTCGAGCACCCGCTCGCCGGCGCGGTCGTGGGTCACCAGTTGGGTGAGGTTGTCGCATTCGGCGGTGGCGTACTCGGGGTGGCTGCCCACGTCGAGGTACAGGCGCGCGCCGTTGCGCAGGAAGACGTTGGAACTGCGGCCCCACGACACCACCCGGCGGAACAGATACCGGGCGACTTCGTCCGGACTGAGCCGGCGATGGCCGTGGAACGTGCAGGTCACGCCGAATTCGGTTTCAATGCCCATGATTCGTCGCTGCACACTGTCGAGCTTACGGGGTGCCGTGTGGTAGCGGCGGGCAAGCCGTCGATCGCGCGCCGCGGCGACTGGCGTTGACAGTCGCGTCACCGAATGTCACGGCCGCCCGGTGATCGCACTGGTCCGGGCGCCGGCGGGTGCGCGGGGGGCGGTGCGGAGCCTGTGGATAACGTCGGCGCCGCCGCCCCGGAATCTGTCAGCATGAGGCATGGGGGGACACACCGAGGTCGATCCGGCCCGGCTGCGGGCGTCGGCCGATTCCGTGCGGCGCGCCGCCGACGAGCTCGGCGGCTTGCCTTGGCCGACATTGGATGTCGAGGCTCTCCGCGGGTCCGACGTGGGGAGGGCGGCGGTGCCCGGGGTGCTCGCGACCCTGACCGCCGAACTGGCGGCGGCCCTGCGGGACTGGGCGGGCGCAGCGGTGGCCGCGGCGGCTGCGTTCGAGGGCACCGAGCAGGGCGCCGCCCGCCGCTTCGGCCGGTGAGCGCACCGACCCTGGCGACGGCGTCGGGGTGGCGGCCGGACGCGCTCGCGGCGCTGGCCGACGGCTGGGACACCACCGCCGCGCGCGTCGAGGAACTGCTCGCGTCGATCGTCGCCGCCTGCTCCGGCGGTGATCCGTCTGCCGGTGCGGCGGCCGAAGCCGCGCGGCGCCGGGCTGTCGAGGTGGCAGCCGACGGTCAGGCGCTGCTGCGGGCGACGACGCTGGCCGCGGTCGCCGCCCGCGACGGCGCCGGTCAGCTCGCACGCGCGCTGGCCGACGTGGTGGCGGTGGTGGGCTCCGCACGGGCGGACGGCTTCGTCGTGGCCGACGACGGCACCGTCTCCCCCGGCGCGGCCGCGGCGCCGCTGCTCGTCGCACTCTCCGGCGGGGATCCGTCGATCGCCCGCGGACTGATGGTGCGCAGGGCCGCCGAACTCACGCAGGCGATCACCGCCGCGCTCGACCGGCTGGGCGCCGCCGACGCCGACGCCGCCCGCGACCTCGAGGAGGCGGTCGAGTCCTCCGGCGCACCCGGGCGAGCGCCCGCGGCCACGGATCCGGCTGCGAGTGCGCCGGTGTCGAGCGCCGACCTGGTGGCCGGCTGGCCCGGGCTCCCACAGCACCGCATCGCCGCGCAGATCGCGGCGATGACGCCCGGGCAGCGCCGCACCCTCGTCGACGAGTTCCCCCAGCAGGTCGGCAACACCGACGGCATCCCGTGGGACATGCGGATCGCCGCCAACCGGATCAACATCGCGCAGGCGGTCGTGGCCGAGGACGGCGCCGATCCGGCGTCGCGACGACGCATCGAGCTCTACCGCGGCCTGCTCGCCGAGATCGACGACCCCGCCCGCACCGGCGCGCGTGTCGACCGGCAGATCCTGGCCTTCGATCCGGCCCGGGCATCACTCGTCGAACTCACCGGGTCGCTGGCCACCGCGCGCAGCGTGGCGGTGCTGGTGCCCGGACTGAACACCACCGTCGAGGGGTCGGCGGGGACGACGCAGACCGCGCGCCGATTCGTGTCGGCCACCCGCGGCGACGTCGCGATGATCACCTACCTGGGTGGGCCGTTCCCCCGGGGCAATCCGCTGACCGGCCTCGTCGCCGCCGCCGACCCCCGGTACGCGCTGGACATGGCACCCCGGCTGGTGTCGTTCAGCCACGACGTCGACCGGGTCGTCGACGCGACCGGCCGCAGCGTGCCGGTGACGTACGTCGGGCATTCCTACGGCGGCTCCATCGTGGGCACCGCCGAGGCGCTGGGCCTGACCGGCGACCGGATCCTCTACGTTGCGGCCGCAGGGGCGGGCGTCGGCGTCGAGCATCCGGACGAATGGCACAACCGCAATCCCGACGTGCTGCGGTTCTCGATGACCGCACCGGGTGACCCGATCGAGGCCGTCCAGGGCATTCCGGGCGGTCCGCACGGCGCCGACCCCGACGAGATGCCCGGTGTGATCCGGCTCGACGCCGGCCGCTACGACGACGGCAGGCCGATGGCGGGTCCGGCGGCCCACAGCGACGTGCTGAACTGGCCGTCGGACGCGTGGCGGAACGTCCTGGCGGTGATCACCGGCGACTCGGAGTCGCTGCACGGTCCCCGGGTTCGACCCAGCCGAGTCGGCGGCTGACGGCCTCGGCCGCGGCGACCGTCTGCTCGGCGACCTCGTCGAACCGGTCGTCGCCGAGGCGGTAGGACGGCCCCGACACGCTGACCGCCGCGACCACCCGCGCATCGTCGTCGTAGACCGGCGCTGCGACGGCGTTCAGCCCGACCTCGAGTTCTTCGCTGACGCTCGCCCAGCCGCGTTCGCGCACGCCGGCCAGGTCCCGCAGCAGCGCTTCGATGTCGACGACGGTGTTCGGTGTGTACGCCTCGAGCGGACCGGCGAAGCGGTCCCGGACCTCCTGGTCGGACAGGCCGGACAGCAACGCCTTGCCGCTGGAGGTGGCATGCGGCGGACACGTCTGGCCCACCCAGGTGCGCAGGCTGATCTCCGCGGGCGCGATCGACTCCACGATGTTGATCACCCGGTCGTCGGCGAGGATCGCCAGGTTGCTGGTCTCACCGACGGACTCGGTGAGGCCGTCGCAGACGTCCTGACTCAGCTTGCCGAGGTCGAGGCGCGCCCTGCTGGCACGGGCCAGCCGCGCGATCGAGAAGCCCAGCCGGTACTTGCCGCGGCCCGACACCTGCTCGACGTAGCCGCGGGATTCCAGCACCGCGATCAGCCGTGACACCGTCGACTTGTGCACGCCGAGTTCGGCGGCGATCTCGGTGACGCCCGCCTGCCCCGACTTCGCCAGGCTCTCCAGCACGAGCAGCGCCCGGTCCACTGACTGCACCGCCGCTGCCGGTCTGTCCTCGCCGTTCGCCATCGCCGGTCGATCCTATCCGGGTGGGATCGCGAAGTTGCGGACCCGGCGCTGGACGGCGGCGATCTCACGGAGACCGTCGCCGAGCAGGCTCCGGTTCAACGGCGACAACTCGGCGTAGGTGATGACGTCGCCCGGTGCGTGGCCGGCGGCGAGCTGACCGACCTGGTGGGTCATCCGGAGTCGCTGCACCATCATGAAGACGTCGCACAACGCGGTGACGTCGTGATCGGTGATCGCCCCCGCCTCGGCCGCGGCGGCCAGCCGGGCAGGCGTACCGCCCGCGGTCACGCCGGCGGTCAGGCCACCCCACCTGGCCAGGTTCACGATCGGCAGCACCGCGTGGTTCTTCAGGTCGAACGTGCCGCCGCGCCGGGACAGCACGTCGCGCAGCGAACGGGTGCGCACCTTGCCCGACAACGCGTCGAGCAGTTGCAGGCGCAGCGTGTTCGGGTGCCGGTCACGCATCCGGCGGTAGGCGGCGGGCACGGTGTGCAGGGCCGGATCGCCCCACACCACCCGTCCGTCGATGAGCAGCGACGACAGGATCAAGCCCCGGTCGCGCAGCGGGTCGTCGAGCCAGCCCGTCGCCGCGCCGGACCACTGCGCGGCTGATCGGGAGAACGCGGGCCGGTCCGCGGTGGCGCCGTTGCGGTCCGACGGCAGACCGCACGCGTCGAGGATGCGGTGGGTGCGCGCGGCGAGCGCACGCAGCGAGTCCGCGGCGGGCTGCAGGTGCGTCGCCCACGACAGCGCGCTGTCCACGTCGGAGGACGGCATCGCCTCGCGGCGGGCCACCGAGCCGAGGGTCAGCCAGGCGAACCCGTCGTCCGGGGCGTCGGGCGTCTCGGCCCGCGCCAGTTCGAGCGCCTTGCGCACCAGGCTGTCGATGACGACCGAGAGGATCGCACTGGTGGCCGACGCCTTGGTGCCGTTGCGGAACAGGTCCGCGGCGACCCCGGTCACCCGCTGGCCGACGCGGGCCAGTTCGGCGCTGTCGGCGGCCGTGGCGATCCCGCGGCGCAGCAGGAAGCTCTGCCGGGCGGACGCGGCCAGCAGGTCGCCGTCCTCGAGCACGCCGACGACGTCGCCGCGCGGGGTCACCACCGGCATGTGCCGCAGACCGCACTCGAGCATCTCCATCAACACCGTCTCCGCGCTCTGGTCCGCGGTCACGGTCCGCACCGGCGCACTCATCACGGCCGAGATCGGCACGTCCACCGAGAGTCCCGCCGCGACGACCCTGCTGCGCAGGTCCCGGTCGGTGAAGATGCCGAATGCGCCGTCCGGCAGGCGAATCAGCGCATAGGACACGTGACTGGCCGTCATCTGCACCACCGCATCACGCACGGAGGTGGCCGGCGGCACCACGAGCACGGCGCCGTGCACGAGTTCGCCGACCGCGCGGTTGTCGGTGGCAGGGGCGATCGCGGGGCGCTCGCCGGAGGTGTTCCACGCCGACGACGCCAGGAACGCCAGCCCCGCCGGCCGGGCGAACTGCGCCCGCACCGGCGCGCCAGGCAGCCGGATCAGTGTGCTCGGCACCGACGCTCGCGCGTCGAACTCCATCCCGCCGCCGGTGAGCAGAGGGGTGTAGCCGAAGATCCCGCCGCGCCCGACGATGTCGATGACGGCGCCGTCGACGCCGGCCCGCAGGGTGACCTGACCGGAGTGCACCATCCAGACGTCGTCGGGCACCCGGTCGGTGTAGTCGGCGATCAGCGCGCCGGCCGGGAACTCGACGACCGACGCGCCGGCGGCGAGCGCGGCGAGCTCCTCGTCGGGCATCGCCTGGAACGGCGTGTGCTCGGCGAGGAACGCCGGCAGGTCCGCCGGCTCAGGGGTTGCGGATGAGGTCAGCGCACTTCTCCGCCATCGTCATCACGGTGATGTTGGGATTGACCGCAGGCAGTTTCGGCATCGCCGACGCGTCGACCACCCGCAGCCTCGACACCCCCTTGACCCGCAGCTGCGGGTCGAGCACCGCCATCGGATCGTCGGCCGCGCCCATCCGGGCGGTGGCGGCCGGGTGGTAGACGGTGTTGTGGCACTGGTGGATGTAGTCGAGCAGTTCGTCGTCGGTGGTGGCGTCGGGCCCTGGTGCGAGTTCGCGCGCCACCCAGTCGGCCAGCGCCGGCTGCTCGGCGATCCGGCGGGCGAGCCGCACCCCGGCGAGCATGATGCGTTCGTCGTAGCCCTCCGGGTCGGTGAAATAGCGCGGGTCGACCCTGGCCCGGTCGCGGAAGTCCCGCGAGCGCAGCTGCACCGTGCCGCGGCTGCGGCCCTGCGTCACGTTGGGCGTGAGGCAGAACCCGTTGTCGGTGGTGGGGTAGCCGCGCCGCAGGGTGTTCATGTCGAACGGCACACTGCCGTAGTGCATCATCAGGTCCGGCTGGGTGACGCCCTCGTCGACGGTGGTGAACAACCCGATCTCCCACCACTGCGTCGAGGTCGTCACCATCGGCTTCGACGCCTCCCAGAACACCAGCCCTTCGACGTGGTCGTCGAGGTTGGCGCCCACTCCGGGTGAGTCCACGCGGACCGGGACACCGATCTCTCGCAGGTGCGCGGTGGGCCCGATCCCGGAGAGCATCAACAGTTTCGGCGTGTCGATGGCGCCGGCGCACAGGATCACCTCGCGGCGGGCCGCCACGGTGTCGTACCCGGTCAGGTCGGGCCGCTGATAGCGCACGCCGGTGGCGTTGCGGGCGTCGTCGAAGAGGATCTCGGCGATCCAGCAGTCGGTGCGCACCTCCAGGTTGCGCCGCTGGTCGAGGATCGGGTGCAGGTAGGCGTGTGAACTCGAGTTGCGCAGTCCGTCCTCACCGGCGTTGATCTGGAACCAGCCGGCGCCGTTGCGCACCGTCTCGCCGCGGTTGAACGCGACGGTCGGCATCCCGAGTGCCGCGGCCGCCTCGAGTACCGCTGCGCCGCAGGGATCTTCGGCAGGGACATCACGCAGGCCGACCGTTCCGGTCAACCGGCGCATCAGCGGCAGCACCTCGTCGGCACTCCAGCCGGTCGCTCCCATCGCGGCCCACTCGTCGAGCGCCTCGGCGGGCGGCCAGAACGCGATGCACGAGTTGTGCGACGAGCAGCCGCCGAGCACCCGGGCGCGGGCGTGCCGCATGAACGAGTTGCCCCGCTCCTGGGGCTCAACCGGATAGTCCCAGTCGTATCCCGAGTCCAGCAGGTGCATCCAGTCCGAGAGCACCAGGATGGCGTCGTCACCGACGTCGGTGGGCCCGGCCTCGATCAGGCACACCGTCACGTCCGGATCCTCGGACAGCCGGGCCGCCAACGCGCACCCGGCCGTACCGCCGCCGGCGACGACGTAATCGAATGTGCCTGCGGGAGAAGCGGTGTCAGTCATCCAGGACGGCCTCGGCCTTCGTGGTGGCGGCATGGCTCTCCAGGCAACCGATGTGGTTGCGTCCCTTGACGAAATACCAGAGCAGCCCCGCGCCGAGGATGACGCCGATGTAGACGAACGCGCCCCACGTGTTGTACCAGGGGTCGCCGTAGACCGCCGACCGCGGCCACGCGAGGTTGAGCGCCATGCCGACACCCCAGACGACGGCCACGATGTTCACGGGCAGACCCCACCGCCCCATCGTGAAGTAGCCGCCCTCCTTCAGGTCCTTCGGCGGCCACTCGCCCCGCAGGCGCTTCTTGAGCAGCGGACCGGTGACCATCAGGTACGCCAGGTAGATCATGATGATCGCGATCGACGTCAGCACCGTGAAGATCTTCGGCTGACCGATGTTGATGACCAGGATGATCACCGAGATGACGCCGATGGTGACCGCAGGGATGATCGGCGTCTGGGTCTTCGGGTTGACGGTGGCGAGCCGCTCGCCGAACGGCAGCGCGTTGTCGCGTGCCATGGCGAAGGTGAGCCGGATCGCCGCGGTGTGGACGGCCAGGGTGCACACCGTCACCGCGATGACGATGCAGATCAGGAAGATGGTGCCGAGCGGGCCCCACATCACCTGCTCGACGATGTACTGCAGACCGCCGGTGCTCTCGCCGAGCGCCGGATCCTCCAGGTTCGGTGCGGCCATCACGGCGAACACCAGGATGCCGCCGCCGATGACGAACGACGCCAGGATCGCGCGGAAGATCGCCTTGGGCGCGGTGCGCCGCGGCTCCACGGTCTCCTCCCCCAGCGAACTCGCGGTGTCGAACCCGTACATCACGTATCCGGAGGCGAGCGAGGCGATCAGGAACGCGGCCAGCCAGCCACCGCTCTCCCCGGCGCCGTACCCGTTGCTGGAGAAGAAGACGTCCGGCCCCCGCTCCACGTTCACCGCGAGCAGGAGCACGATCAGCACGGCAGCGATCAGCTCGATGAACACACCCGCGCTGTTGATCCGCGACATCAGCTTCACCCCGAGCGCGTTGATCAGCGTGGTGAACGCGATCAGGACGGTGCCCAGCAGCACGGCGTTGGCGGCGTAGTCGTACTCGCCGGTGCCGTCGCCGATGATCTGGAAGCCGCTCCACAGCCTCGGCAGGTTGAGCTGGTATGCCAGCGCGACCGCGGAGATCGTCACGATGGACGCGGTGAGCATCAGCCAGCCCGACATCCATCCGACGAGGCGGCTGCCCAGCTTCTTCGACCAGTTGTAGACCGACCCGGCCACCGGGTACTTCGCGGCGAGTTCCATGAAGCAGAGTGCGACGGCCATCTGGCCGACGAACACGATGGGCCAGGACCAGAGGTAGGCGGGACCGGCCGTGCCGAAGCCGAAGTAGAACAGCTGGAACGTGCCGGTCAGGATCGAGATGTAACTGACGCCGGCGGCGAAGCTGGCGAACTTGCCGATGCTGCGGTCCAGGGACTCCTTGTAGCCGAAGTCCTCCATCCCGCTGTCCGCCGCGATTCCTCCCGTCGCTCCGCTCGCCCTGTTCGGTTCCTTGATCACCATGGTGGTGTCCTCTCTGCGGCTAGCCCGTGAACCAGCCGGCCGGCTTCGGCGCGACGTTGTGCCAGATGTGTTTGATTTCTTGATATTCCGCGAGCCCGGTGGGTCCGAGCTCGCGACCGTTGCCCGACTTCCCGTAGCCGCCCCACTCCGCCGCGGCGGTGTAGTAGCCGAAGTCGTTGAGCCACACCGTGCCGTGCCGCAGTGCCCGCACCACACGTTCGCCCCGCGCCGCGTCGGATGTCCGTACTCCGGCCGCGAGACCGTACTGCGTGTCGTTTCCGAGTGCGATCGCCTCGGACTCCTCGGTGAACCGCTCCACGGTCAGGATCGGCCCGAAGGTCTCCTCGATGACGATCCGCATCGACCGGTCGCAGCGGTCGAAGATCGTCGGCAGGTAGAAGCTGCCCGCGGCCAACCCCGGATCGCTGGGCCGCGCGCCACCGGTGACCAGCACCGCGCCCTCCGAGATCCCGAGCGCGACATAGTCCTCCACCTTCGCGCGATGCGATTCGGAGACCAGCGGGCCGGTCTCGCTGGCGGGGTCCATGCCGTGCCCGACCCGGATCTTCTCGGCGCGGCGGGCGAGTTCGGCGACGAAGTCGCCGGCGATCGAGGCTTCGACGATCAGCCGCGTTCCCGACGAGCAGACCTGACCCGAGTGCAGGAACACCCCGGTGAGCACCTGGTCGACCGAGGACTCCCAGTCCGCGTCGGCGAACACGATGTGGGGGTTCTTGCCGCCGAGCT
Source organism: Mycobacterium sp. NPDC050551 (assembly GCF_040674075.1). Classification (NCBI taxonomy): domain Bacteria; kingdom Bacillati; phylum Actinomycetota; class Actinomycetes; order Mycobacteriales; family Mycobacteriaceae; genus Mycobacterium; species Mycobacterium sp. NPDC050551. Next base: position 107,694 of record NZ_JBFARC010000005.1, read on the forward strand.
CCAACGCCACCCTGGTGACGTGCTTGGCGGCGGTCTCGGCGATGACGCGCCCGGTGGCCGCGCCCCCGGTGAAGGAGATCAGGTCGACGGCCGCGTTGTCGGTGAGTGCCTCGCCCAGGCGGGCGCCGCTGCCCTGCACCAGGTTGACCACACCGGCGGGGACACCCGCCTCGACGAGCAGGTGGGTGAACGCGATCGTGCTCAGCGGTGTCACCTCGCTGGGCTTGGCGACCATGGTGGCGCCGGCGGCCAGCGCGGGCGCGATCTTCCAGACCATCTGCAGCAGTGGGTAGTTCCACGGCGCGATCAGCACGCAGACGCCGACCGGTTCGTGCACCACCCGGCTGATCACCGTCGGGTCGCCCACGTCGACGAGTCGGTCGGACTGCGTCGCGATCAGGTGTGCGTAGTACCGGAACACCGACGTGACGTCGTCGATGTCGATCTCGCTCTCGGCCAGCGTCTTGCCGGTGTCGCGGGTCTCCAGCCGGGCCAGCCGGTCCTTGTCGCGCTGCAGCAGATCGGCGATCCGCAGCAGCAGGGCGGCACGGTCGCCGACGGCGGTGGCCGCCCACTGCCCGTCGTCGAAGGCGGCCCGCGCGGCGGCCACCGCGGCCAGCGCGTCGTCGGGGGTCGCCTCGTCTACGGTCGCGGCGACGGAACCGTCGGCGGGGTCGATCACCTCCCGGGTGCCCCCGTCGGAGGCATGACGCCATGACCCTCCGATGTAGAGGTCCGGTTCACCGTCCACGACACGTCCCGTCAGTCACAGTCGAGACGGGACACTACCCACTCGTGGAACTCCGCGATGTGATGTTCGGCGGGGACGAGGACACCGCCGTGCCGGTACGCCCGCGACGCCATCGCCGGCTGCGTTCGCTCGCAGGCCTCGAAGTCCTGTTCGTTGACCCGGTGGAACAGCTCGACCGACCGGGTGACGTCGCGCCCGGCGGAGACGACGTCGGCGGTGTAGAGCCAGTCGCACTCCACGACGGTCCGCGTCGGGGACATCGGGATCATCCGGTGGAAGATGATGTGGTCGGGCACCAGGTTGATGAACACCGTCGGCTTGACGGTGATCGCGTAGTAGCGGCGGTCCTGGCCGTCGGTGATGCCCGGCAGCCGCTCGAACCCGGCGGCGCCGTCCACCGTGAACCCGTCCACGGCCGAGCCGAATTCGGCACCGCGGCCGATGTTCGCCTGAGCGGCCACACCGCGGGCGAACTCGGGGAGCACGCCGACGAGCTCGGGATGGATCGAGCTGCAGTGGTAGCACTCCATGAAGTTCTCGACGATCAGTTTCCAGTTCGCGGCGACGTCGTAGACGATGCGCCTGCCGACGTCGAGCCCGCCGATGCCGTAGCGGTTGATCGCGTCGGCGTCGCCCAGGGTTCGGGTGGCCTCGGCGATCACGTCGTCGAACGGTGGCGGCGTATCGGACAGGCACACCCACGCGTAGCCGAGCCATTCGGTGAGGGCGACGGGGACGAGCCCGAACCGGTAGCGGTCGATCGGCGCGCCGTCGTCGTCGGTCAGCGTCCCGATGTTCGGCGCCGCGACGAGCTTGCCGTCGAGGGCGTAGGTCCAGGAGTGGTACGGGCAGCGCAGGTTGCGCCGCAGTTCGCCCGCGTCGTCGGTGCAGAGCTGCGCGCCGCGGTGGCGGCAGATGTTGAGGAACGCCCGCAGCAGCCCGTCTCGTCCCCGCACCAGCAGCACGCTCTCCCTGCCCACCTGCACCTTGCGGAACATGCCGGGGGTGGCGAGTTCGGCGGACCGCACCGCGCAGAACCACATGTCCTCGAAGATGTGTTCCTGCTCGGCGGCGAACACCCGGTCGCTGGTGTAGTACTCGCCGCGCAGGGTGGCGCGCAGCCCCGAGGGCGGTTGCAGGGTCGTCATGTCGTCACCAGTCGCCGGGGGTCGAACAGCGTGATCGGGTGGCGGGTGACACCGTCGGTGGCCAGGTCGGCGAGGATCTCGCCCACCACCGGAACGAACTTGAAGCCGTGCCCCGAGAAGCCGCATGCCACGGTGACGTTCGCGCTGTCGGGGTGGCGGGCGATCACGAAGTGCTGATCGGGGGTGTTGGAGTACATGCACGTCGCCGAGTGCAACAGCGGCCCGTCCAGGGCGGGCAGCAGTTCGGCGGCCTTGGCGCGCATCTCGCCGATCTCGCGGTCGTGCACCTCGCGGTCGATGGTCTCGGGCGTGCAGACCACACCGCGGCGGAAGAACGCGACCTTCACTCCCCCGGCCGGGCCGTCGATCGCCGGGAACCCGTAGATCTGGTCGCCACCGCTGTCCTCGGCGATGAAGATCGGCTGGTCGGCGAAGGCGTCGGCGCCGCCGACCGGGTCGAACCAGTACAGCACCTGCCGTTCGACGGTGATCGGAATGCCGAACTCCGCCAACAGCTGTGGCGCCCAGGCGCCCGGGCAGACGACGAGCTGGCCCGCGGTGTGGCTGCCCTGCGTCGTCGTCACCGAGACACCCCCTGCGGTCTCCGCCCAGTGCAGCACCTCCTCGCCGAAGGACAGGGTGGCGCCTGCCTGTTCGGCGAGGTCGATGTGGGCCTGCACGGTCAGCTCGGGCCTGGCGAATCCCGCCTTGGCCTCGTAGAGCGCGATGTCGTCGTTGCGGGGCGTGAAATTCGGGTGCCTGCGCCGGATCTCGGTGGAGTCGAGCACCTCGTGCGGCAGGTCCCATTCCCGGCTGGCCCGCAGACTGCCTGCGACGGTCAGGCTGTCGGGCGGCCCGATGAACAGCCCTCCGGTCAGCCGGAACACCTCGCGGCCGGAGTCGGCGGCAAGGTCGCCCCACAGCTCGTAAGCGCGCAGCAGCAAGGGGACGTAGGCAGGGTCCTCGAAGTAGGACTGCCGGATGATCCGTGACCCGCCGTGGCTGGAGCCGCGGTCATGCGCCGGGCCGAACTTCTCCAGCCCCAGCACGCGCTGCCCGCGGGCGGCGAGGTGGTAGGCGGCCGCGCTGCCCATCCCGCCGAGACCGATCACGATGACGTCGTATGTCATGGCCTACCTTCTGATCCGGGCCATCTCGGGGTCCACCACCGGTTCGGAGTGGACGGCAGCGGTGTGCCGCGTTCCGCGGTAGTCCACGCAGACCGCGGCGCCGTCTGCGGTGTCGGTGGGCAGCCAGGCGTAGGCGATGGTGCGGCCGACGGTCGGCGAGTATCCCGCACTGGTCACGTAGCCCACGCACTCCGCGCCGACGTACACCGGCTCCTTCCCGAGCACCACTGCCGCCGGGTCGTCGAACACGATGCTGCGCAACGTGTTCGGCGGCGGTTCCGCGGACTCGAGCGCCGCTTTGCCGACGAAGTCGTCCTTGGCCATCCGGACGGCGAACCCGAGCCCGGCGGCCGCGGGAGAGTGCTCGGCGGTGACGTCGGTGCCCCAGCTGCGGTAGCCCTTCTCGATGCGCAGGCTGTTGAAGGCGATCCGGCCCGCGGCGATGACGCCGTGGTCGTGGCCGGCCTCGAAGAGCAGGTCCCACAGCGCCGCGCCGTACTGCGCGTCGGTGTAGATCTCCCAGCCCAGCTCGCCGACGTAGGAGACGCGCAGCATGGTCACCGGCAGCGCGTCGAGGTGGGTGTGCCGCGCGCGGAAGTACGGGAAGGCGACGTGGGAGAGGTCGTCGGGGCACAGCGGCTGGACGAGGTCGCGGGCCAGCGGCCCCCACACGCCGACGCAGCAGGTGCCGCCGGTGATGTCGCGCAGTGTCACGTCAGGAGGCAGATGGCGTGCCAGCCAGTCGAAGTCCAGCGGCGAGTTGGCGCCCACCTGGAAGGTGGTGTCGGCGAGCCGGGTGACCGTGAGGTCGCTGCGGACGCCCCCGGTGTGGTCGAGCAGCAGGCTGTAGGTGACCGAGCCGACGCTCTTGTCGACGTTGTTGGTGGTCATCCGCTGCAGGAACGCGGCGGCGCCCGGTCCGGCGATCTCGTAGCGGGTCAGCGGCGTCATGTCGTACATCGCCACCCGGTGCCGGGTCCAGTGCGCCTCGGCGATCGAGATCGGCGACCAGAACTGCGCCGACCAGTCGTCGCGCTGCGGGGTGTCGAGGCCGTCGATGCGTTCGGCCAGCCCGGCGTTGGCCTCGAACCAGGCCGGACGCTCCCAGCCGCCGCCCTCGTAGAAGTAGGCGCCGAGTTCGCGGTGCCGGGCGTGGAACGGGCTGGTGCGCAGCCCCCGCAGGGCCGTGCGGTACTGGTGCGGGTGGATGACGTCGTAGACCTCGACGAAGGCCTGTGAACTGGTCTGCGCGATGAACTTCGGGCTGCGCGCCACGTCCTCGAACCGGTACAGGTCGCATTCGTGGACGTCGATCGAGGGCGTGCCGTCGACGATCCACTCCGCGGTCGCCTTCGCCACCCCGGCCGAATGCGTCACCCAGACGGCCTCCGCCACCCAGAAGCCGCTGAGCTCACGGTGCTCGCCCATCAGCGACAGTCCATCCGGGGTGAACGAGAAGATGCCGTTGAACGCCTCCTCGACCTTCGAGTCGTCCAGCGCGGGAAGAAGTGCGGTCGCCTCGGCCCACGCGGGGGCGAAGTCCTCGTCGGTGAACGGCAGCATCGAGGGCATGGCCTCGCCGGCGGTGTCCGCGGACAGGCCGGCCATCTCCACCGGCATCGGGCGGTGGGCGTAGGACCCGATCCCGATGCGGTCGACGTGTTCGCGGAAGTACAGGTCGGCGTCCTGGTGACGCAGGATGGGCAGGCCGGCCTCGAGCGCTTCGCTGTTGCGGCCGACCAGCGGGGCCACCTGGCCGGTCGTGGCGTACTGGTGGGCCATCGGCACCAGCGGCAGCACCAGGCCGACCTGCCGGGCGAATTGCGCGCCCCAGAATCCCGCGGCGCAGACGACGATGTCGGCGGGCAGCACCCCGTCGGCGGTGCGCACGCCGGTCACCCGGCCGGCGTGGTCGACGATGCCGAGCACCTCGGTGCCGGCCATGAACGTCGCGCCTCGTGCCATCGCGCGCCGCGCCTGCGCCTCGGCGGCGCGCACCGCCTTGGCCAATCCGTCGGTGGGCGTGTGGAATCCGCCGAGGACCCGGTCTTTGTCGAGCAGCGGGTGAAGCGTGAGGCATTCGTCGGCGGTGACCAGTTCGCCCTGGATGCCCCATGCCTGCGCCCAGCCGGCCTTGCGGTGCAGGTCGGCCCACCGCTGCGGTGTCGTGGCGATCTCGAGTCCGCCGACCGGGTTGAACGCCCAGCCGCCCGGGTGTTCGAGGGTGCGGAACTTCTCGACGGTGTAGCGGGCGAAGGCCGTCATCGTCTTGGACGGGTTGGTCTGGAACACCAGGCCGGGCGCGTGCGACGTCGACCCACCGGTGGCGAACAGCGGTCCGCGGTCGACCACCGTCACGTCGGCGCACCCGCGCGCGGTGAGTTCGTCGGCCAGCGAGGTGCCGACGATCCCGGCCCCGATCACGACGATTTTCGGCATGGACGAACCGCTTTCCCGACGAATGTGAACTATTTGTTGCGTATCACGCAACGTGATGTTCTATACGCAACACATCCTCGTCTTCGCGTGCTCTCACGTCAACTCGGACACGCACGGATTCGGAGTCGGACCGCGTATGGGTTTCAGACCTCGCGCGAGGGTTACCCTGGGTACAGCCGGATTAAGGCAGCGGCGACGACTTGGGTTTACGCCACGCGCTGCCGATCAGTTCCCAGTGAGCCGGCCACACGCTCGCACCACATCGAACCCGGTGCCCTACGGCAACGGATTCGAGAGACATGACCGTGAACAGCAGCGGCGCCACCGGCCTGCACTACGACGCGCGAGACCTGACCGACCTCTTCGAGCGCACCGCCAGGACCATCGCGACGTCGGTGGAGATCCGCAAGAAAGCTCAGGCGATACGGAGTGCGCGGCGGACCGCGTCGCCCCCCCGTGAGGTGACTTAGTCCGCCGGCTTGTCCTCGGCCTCGGCGCCACCGGCGTCGGCCTGGGGGGTCTCGGGCAGCAGCGCCTCCAGCGCCGAACCGGTGATCCGCCGGAACGCCCGGCGGGGCCGGTTCGCATCCAGGATCGCCACCTCCAGCGTCGACACCCCGAGCGTGCGGGCCTCGCTGCCGTTGCCGCCTGCGCCCGCGCTCAGCGCCGCCACCGCGATCTTCACGGCGTCGCCCAGTTCGGCGTTCTCCGTGTAGGAATCGTTGAGCGCGGTCAGGATCGGCTCGGTGGTCCCGCCCATCACCACGAAATAGGGTTCGTCCGCGATGGAGCCGTCGTAGGTGATCCGGTAGAGCTCCGGCGCCTTGGTCTCGCCGTAGTGCGCCACCTCCGCGACGCACAGCTCCACCTCGTACGGTTTGGCCTGCTCGGTGAAGATGGTGCCCAGCGTCTGGGCGTACACGTTGGCGAGCTGGCGGCCGGTCACGTCGCGGCGCGAGTACGCATAGCCCTGCGTGTCGGCGAACCGGATCCCGCCGCTGCGCATCGTGTTGAACTCGTTGAACCGGCCGACGGCGGCGAAGCCCACCCGGTCATAGAGCTCGCTGACCTTCTGCAGTGACCGCGACGGGTTCTCGGCGACGAACAGCACGCCGCCCTCGTAGGCCAGCGCGACCACGCTGCGGCCCCGGGAGATACCTTTGCGCGCCAGCTCCGAGCGCTCGCGCATCGCCTGTTCGGGCGAGATGAAATAGGGGAAGCTCACGAATCTGTACCTCGCGGCGCATGCGCATCAGGGCCGAAAGTGTCGGCGCGGGAACGACTCTGGATGACCTCGCGGGCGAGGGTGGCGATGTGCTCCTGGCTGACCTCCTCGGCGCCTTCGGCGCCGAGGACCACCGCTGTCGGATAGATGCCACGCACGAGATCGGGCCCACCGGTGGCCGAGTCGTCGTCCGCGGCGTCGTACAGCGCCTCGATGGCCACGCGCAACGCCGAATCGGCGTCGTGCACCTGCGCGTACAACTTCTTGATCGCCGACTTGGCGAACAGTGAGCCGGAACCGACGGACTGGTAACCCTCTTCCTCGATGTTCCAGCCACCGGCAGCGTCGAACGACACGATGCGGCCTGCCCCCTGCGGGTCGGGATCGTCGAGATCGAATCCGGCCAGCAGCGGCAGCGCGATGAAGCCCTGCAGCGCCGCGCCGAGATTGCCGCGCACCATGGTCGCCAACCGGTTGACCTTGCCGGGGAACGTCAGCGGGACGCCCTCGATCTTCTCGTAGTGCTCGAGTTCGACGGCGTACAACCGGGCGAACTCCACCGCGATCGCCGCGGTGCCCGCGATCCCCGTCGCCGTGTAGTCGTCGGTGATGTACACCTTCTGCACGTCACGACTGGCGATCATGTTGCCCTGGGTGGCGCGCCGGTCGCCGGCCATCACCACGCCGCCGGGGAACTTCAGCGCGACGATCGTCGTGCCGTGCGGCACCGCATCCGTGGCCCGACCGAGGTGCTCCGCGCCGCCGCCGAACGGCAGCAGATGGGGCGCCTGCCGGCGCAGCATGTCAGAGAACGACGACAGGTCCACCGGTACGGCGGGTGCCCCAGGAGTCGGGAGGGCGAATCGGGCGAAGGCCTGGTGATCGTGCGGCCAGGTCACTGGCCGCCCTTCTGGACGTACGCACGCACGAAGTCTTCGGCGTTCTCCTCAAGGACGTCGTCGATCTCGTCCAGCAGGTCGTCGGTCTCCTCGGTCAGCTTCTCGCGACGCTCCTGGCCGGCGGCCGTGCTGCCGGTGACGTCGTCGTCCTCACCGCCACCACCACCGCGCTTGGTCTGCTCCTGAGCCATCGCTGCCTCCTGCACATGTCATCTCGGTGAACGAAGCCGCGCACCGGTTCTTTCACATTACCGGTCGGAGTCCCAATTGCCCGGGATAGCCGGATCAGTTGGTGAGCTGCGCGACGAGTTCGGCGGCGCTGTCCACCGAATCCAGCAGGGCCCCGACATGGGCCTTGCTGCCCCGCAGCGGCTCGAGAGTCGGAATCCTGACGAGCGAATCGCCGCCGAGGTCGAAGATCACCGAGTCCCAGCTGGCCGCGGCGATGTCGGCGCCGAACCGGCGCAGGCACTCCCCGCGGAAGTACGCGCGGGTGTCGGTCGGCGGGTTGTCCACGGCGTCGATCACCTGCTGCTCGGTGACCAGACGCTTCATCGACCCGCGGGCCACCAGCCGGTTGTAGAGGCCCTTGTCGAGCCGCACGTCGGAATACTGCAGGTCGACCAGGTGCAGGCGCGGCGCCGACCAGCTGAGGTTCTCGCGGTTGCGGAAGCCCTCCAGCAGCCGGAGCTTGGCCGGCCAGTCCAGGATCTCGGCGCACTCCATCGGGTCGCGCTCGAGCAGGTCGAGCACCGCAGCCCAGGTCTCCACCACATGGGACGCCCGCGGGTCGGGGTCGCGCGAGTCCACCATCTTGGCCACCCGGTCGAGGTAGATGCGTTGCATCGCAAGGGCGGTGAGCTCGCGGCCGTCGGCCAGCGCCACGGTGGCCCGCAGCGAGGGGTCACGGCTGATCACGTGGACGGCGTGCACCGGCCTCGCCAGCGCCAGGTCGGTGAGGTCGACGCCCTCCTCGATCAGGTCGAGCACCAGGGAGGCGGTGCCCACCTTCAGGTAGGTGGACGTCTCGGCCAGGTTCGCGTCGCCGATGATCACGTGCAGCCTGCGGTACTTGTCGGCGTCGGCGTGCGGCTCGTCGCGGGTGTTGATGATGCCGCGCTTGAGCGTGGTTTCCAGGCCGACCTCGACCTCGATGTAGTCGGCGCGCTGGGTGAGCTGGAATCCCGGCTCGTCGCCCGCCGCGCCGATCCCGACCCGTCCGGACCCGGTGACCACCTGCCGCGACACCAGGAACGGCGTGAACCCGGCGATGATCGCCGAGAACGGCGTCTGCCTGCTCATCAGGTAGTTCTCGTGCGACCCGTAGGACGCGCCCTTGCCGTCGACGTTGTTCTTGTAGAGCTGCAGCCTGGCCGCACCGGGAACGCTCGCCACGTGCCGGGCGGCGGCCTCCATCACCCGCTCACCGGCCTTGTCCCAGATCACCGCGTCCATCGGATCGGTCACCTCGGGCGCCGAGTACTCCGGGTGGGCGTGGTCGACGTAGAGGCGGGCGCCGTTGGTGAGGATCATGTTGGCGGCACCGACCTCGTCGGCGTCGACCACCGGCGGTGGCCCGGCCGAGCGGCTCAGGTCGAATCCGCGGGCGTCGCGCAGCGGGGACTCCACCTCGTAGTCCCACCGGGTGCGCTTGGCGCGCTGGATGCCTGCGGCGGCGGCGTAGGCCAACACCGCCTGCGTGGACGTGAGGATCGGATTCGCGGTCGGATCAGACGGCGAGGAGATGCCGTACTCGACCTCCGTTCCGATGATCCGTTGCATGCCGTCAGCCTAGGCGACGGCCGCGACGGGGCGGTGACCGACGGTGGCGGGGCCGGCTGCCGGGATACTGGGACCGTGCGGGTTCTGATCGTCGAGGACGAGCGGCGGCTGGCGGCGACGCTCGCCGCCGGCCTGGCCGCCGAGGGCTTCACGACGGTCCAGACCGCCGATGGCGTGGACGGTCTGCGGCGGGCGTGCGAGGACGAATTCGACGTCGTGGTGCTCGACATCATGCTGCCCGGGCTGTCCGGCTACGAGGTGCTGCGGCGGATGCGGCGCCGCGGCGTGTGGACGCCGGTGATGATGCTGACCGCCAAGGACGGCGAGTACGACCAGACCGACGCGTTCGAACTCGGCGCCGACGACTACCTGACCAAGCCGTTCTCCTTCGCGGTGCTGGTGGCCCGCCTGCGGGCGCTGAACCGGCGCAGCGCGGTGCAGCGGCCGAAGGTGCTGACCGCGGGCACGCTGACCCTCGATCCGGTCCGCAGGGTGGTGACGCGCGACCGCACACCGATCCCGTTGACCCCGCGCGAGTACGGCCTGCTCGAGTTCCTGATGCGCCACCCCGACCAGGCGCTGACCAAGACCACGATCCTGCACAGCGTGTGGGATGCGAACTACGACGGCCCCGACAACGTGGTGGAGGTCTACGTCGGCTATCTACGCCGCAAGATCGACGTTCCGTTCGGCGCCACCACCATCAGGACGATCCGCGGGGTCGGCTACCGGCTCGATTCGGGCGCCGCCGCCAGCGGCAGCTGAACGGTCAGCCGGGAACCGCCGCCGGGGCGCACGTCGAACGACACCACGCCCGCGTGGGCGGTGACGATCTCCTTGACGATCGCCAAGCCCAGCCCGGCGCCGCCGCCGGTGCGGGCCCGGTCCGGGTCGAGCCGGACGAAGCGGTCGAACACCCGGATCCGTTCGTGCGGTGGCACGCCCGGTCCGTCGTCGGCGACCGTCAGCACCGCCGTGCCCGCGTCGGCGCGCACGGTGACGTCGACCCGGTTCTGCGCATGCCGCGCGGCGTTGTCGAGCACGTTGCGCACGACGCGCGACAGCGCGGCGCGGTCGCCCCGCAACCGGACCGGCGCCAGCTCGGCATGCACCATCGGGTCGGCGCGGCCCGCCACCGCGTCGACCTCCGCTGCGACGAGGTCGTCGAGGTCGACGTCCTCGCGGCGCAGCACCAGTCCGCGCTCGTCGGCCCGGGCCAGCAACAGCAGGTCCTCGATCAGCGCCTGCATCCGGTGCGCCTCGGGCAGCAGGGTTTCCGTGGCGAGCGGGCCGAGCAGGTCCGGGTGGGCGGCCGCCACCTCCAGCGCGGAGACGATGGTCGCCAGCGGGCTGCGCAGCTCGTGGGAGGCGTCGCCGACGAACCGCTGCTGGGCGGCGTGGCCGGCCTCGATGCGCGACAGCATCTCGTTCATCGTCACCGCCAGCGCGGCGATCTCGTCGCGACTGTCCGGGACCGGCACCCGCTCGGTCAGGTCCGAGGTGGTGATGGCGTCGACCCGGCCGCGGATCGCCTCCACCGACCGCATCGACCGGCGCACCAGCAGGTAGGTGGCCGCCGCCGACACCGCGATCACGATGGGCGCCGAGACGGCGAGCGCGGTGATCACCGCTCGGACCGTCGACTCGACGACGTGGCTGCCCTCACCCACCAGCACGGTGTGCCTGCCGCCCGGCCCGTCATAGGTGCCCGCGCTGAACCGGATCGGCCCGAAGGGCGATGCGTGCTCGGGCATGCCGATCCGCACCACGTCACCGATCTCGCCGATCGGGATCAGCGGGCTGTCGGGTGCCGCCTCGGACCGCCGCACCACCGCACCGTCGGTGGTGAGGATCTGCACCGCGAGGATTCGTTCGTCGGTCGCGAGCAGCCCGGGATCGAGTCGGTCCACGCCGTCGGTGCGCAACGCCGAGCCGATCTCGGCCAGCCGCTCGGCAGCGGCGCTGTCCACGTCGGCCAGCAGGGTCCGGTGCAGCACCGCGGCCAGTCCGGCGCCCGACAGCGTCAGCGCCACGAAGACCACCGCGGCGGCGACGAACGCCGAGCGCGCCGAGATGCCCCACCGGGTCCGCGGCAGGACGCGGTCCGACGAGGCAGCAGTGTCCACCGGTCCATCATTACCGCTCCCGCGCCGCCGCGATCGCGCACAATGGTGCGCTGTGTCCGACGACCGGCAGGTGCACGAGTGGTTCCTGCAGCGTGGGCTGCCGTTGGTGCTCACCCGGCGGGTGCGTTCGCGCAGGCTGATCGACCGGTCCGCCCCGATGGTCGCCGCGCTCGGCGTCGTCACCGCGCTGACGCTGTCCGCGGCCGAACTCACCGGCGACGACCCGGATTCCGGCTATGCGTTGCGGCTCGGCGTCATCGCCGCTGCGCTCATCGTGGCGCCGTTCGTGATGAACATGCTGCGGCGCACCGTGACCCGCCTCGGCCTGGCGGGGCGGCGGTCGGCGGCACTGCTGGTGATGGCGACGTTCGTCGCCGTGATGCCGGTCGCCGTCAACGGCTGGTCGGCGGAGGCGCTGACCGAGGCGCCGGTGTTCCTGCTGCTGTCGCTGCTCGCGATCTGGCTGACCTATGTCGGCTTCGGCTCGATCGCGCTGTGGGCGTTCCGCTTCGCGTGGCTGCAACTGGGCGCGCTGGGCACCTTGATGAGCCGGGCACTGCCCTTCCTGATGCTGACGGTGGTGGTGTACTTCACCGGCGAACTGTGGCAGCTCTCGGCACGGGTGACGCGGCAGCGGCTGTGGCAGACGATCGCCTTCCTCGCACTGGTGGCGATCCTGTTCATGGTCACCACGATTCGCGACGAAGTGCGGGCCCTGCGGGAGGAACGGGCCGAGGATCAGAATCCGGCAGAACTGCTGGCGGGCACCCCACTGGCCGTCGCGCCGGGGCACCAGCCGCCGCGGACGCCGCTGTCGCGCGGCGAGCGGGTCAACGTCGTCGCGGTCATGCTGGTGGCGCAGGCGATCCAGGTGGTGTTGTTCACCGCGGGCCTGTTCGCGTTCTTCCTGGCCCTGGGGGTGATCGCCGTCCCCGACGAGGTGACCGTGCTGTGGTCCGCGGAGGAGGTCTGCGCAGAAGGTCAACCGCCCTGCGCCGGAACGTGGTTCGGCATCACCCTGCCGGTGCCGCAGACCGTGGTGCACATGTCGCTGTTCGTGTCCGTGCTGTCCGGGCTGTACTTCACCGTCAGCACCAGTGTCGACCCGCTCTACCGGGAGCGGTTCTTCGATCCCCTGATCGCCGACGTCGCCGTCAGCCTCGCCGGTCGCGACGCCTACCTCGAGACCGAGTCCGCGCGCGCGCCGTGACCCGTTGCCCACATCGATGTGGGCAACCGTCGATCGGCTGCACGAATGCGCTGCGAAATCAGAATGCCGCGCTCTACACTGCGCGAATGCTGCGCGTCACCGGCGAGTGTCCTGTGAATCGGCAAACAAGCGCAGCGTAGGCACGAAAGGGCCACGATCATGAACAAGCGCCTCATTCCCGCCGCCGCAGCGGCTGCGTTCGCCCTCGCCCTGGCCGTCGCGTCGCCCGCGCACGCGGACGAGGGCAGTTACCTCGGCGATCTGGCCAACAACGACTTCACGGGTCCGACCGACGCCGCGCTGGAGATGGGCTACCAGATCTGCAGCGACGTGCAGCACGGCGTCCCGCAGGAGACGACCGTGCAGGCGATCTACGAGAACACCGCCGAGAGCATCGCCGTCGAGGATGCGAACTACATCTACGAGGCCGCCGTCATCCACCTCTGCTGATTCCCGCCGCACGCGAAAGGCCCCCGCAGCGCGCTGCGGGGGCCTTCCGGCTGTGTTCGTCGGCTACAGGTACTGGCCGAGGTTGGACTCCGTGTCGATGGCCCTGCTAGCGCTCGACGACTTGCCGGTGACCAGCGTGCGGATGTAGACGATCCGCTCGCCCTTCTTGCCCGAGATACGGGCCCAGTCATCGGGATTCGTCGTGTTCGGCAGATCCTCGTTCTCGGCGAACTCGTCGACGATCGAGTCGAGCAGGTGCTGGATGCGCAGACCCTTCTGGCCCGTCTCCAGCACCGACTTGATCGCGTTCTTCTTCGCCCGGTCGACGACGTTCTGGATCATCGCGCCGGAGTTGAAGTCCTTGAAGTACATGACTTCCTTGTCGCCGTTGGCGTAGGTGACCTCCAGGAACCGGTTGTCGTCGATCTCGGCGTACATCCGGTCGACGACCTTCTCGATCATCGCCTTGATGGTCAGCGAACGGTCGCCGCTGAACTCGGCGAGATCGTCGTCGTTGATCGGCAGCTGCTCGGTGAGGTACTTGCTGAAGATGTCCTGCGCCGATTCGGCGTCCGGCCGCTCGATCTTGATCTTGACGTCCAGGCGGCCGGGCCGCAGGATCGCCGGGTCGATCATGTCCTCACGGTTGGAGGCGCCGATCACGATGACGTTCTCCAGCCCCTCGACGCCGTCGATCTCCGACAGCAGCTGCGGCACCACGGTGGTCTCCACATCGGAGCTGACGCCGGTGCCGCGGGTGCGGAAGATGGAGTCCATCTCGTCGAAGAACACGATCACCGGGGTGCCCTCGGACGCCTTCTCGCGCGCCCGCTGGAAGATCAGCCGGATGTGGCGTTCGGTCTCGCCGACGAACTTGTTCAGCAGCTCGGGGCCCTTGATGTTGAGGAAGTAGGACTTCGCCTCGCGCGCGTCGTCGCCGCGCACCTCGGCCATCTTCTTGGCCAGCGAATTCGCCACCGCCTTCGCGATCAGCGTCTTGCCGCAGCCGGGCGGACCGTAGAGCAGCACGCCCTTGGGCGGGCGCAGCGAGTACTCGCGGTAGAGCTCCTTGTGCAGGAACGGCAGCTCCACCGCGTCGCGGATCTGCTCGATCTGACGGCCGAGGCCGCCGATGTCGTTGTAGCTGACGTCGGGCACCTCTTCGAGCACGAGGTCCTCGACCTCGGCCTTGGGGATGCGCTCGAAGGCGTAGCCGGCCTTGGTGTCGACCAGCAGCGAGTCGCCGGGCCGCAACTTGCGCGGCCGGTTGTCGTCGTCGTTGTCGGTGTCGGCGTCGGGATCCTCGGGCAGGTGCTCGGCGGCCACCAGCGGCTCGGCCAGCCACACGATGCGCTCCTCGTCGGCGTGACCAACGACCAGCGCCCGGTGCCCGTCGGAGAGGATCTCGCGCAGCGTGCTGATCTCGCCGACCGACTCGTACGTGCCTGCCTCGACGACGGTGAGCGCCTCGTTCAGGCGGACCGTCTGCCCCTGCTTGAGTCCCTCGGTCTCGATGTTCGGTGAGCACGTGAGTCGCATCTTGCGGCCGGAGGTGAACACGTCGACCGTGTCGTCGTCGTGGGTCCCCAGCAGCACGCCGTATCCGCTCGGCGGCTGCCCCAGCCGGTCGACCTCCTCGCGGAGCGCCAGCAACTGCTGGCGGGCCTCTTTGAGAGTTTCCATCAGCTTGGCGTTGCGCGCCGCGAGCGAGTCGATCCGCGCTTCCAGCTGATGGACGTCACGCGCGGTGCGCAGCCCGCTCTGAGGGCCGACGGCGTTCTCCAGCTGCTCGCGCAGCATGGCGGCCTCTCGGCGCAGCTGTTCCAATTCGGCAGCATCATCGCTGGACATCGGGGTCCCGAAACCGTCCGAGAAGGCTTCCGAACGATCTGACTCACTCATACCGAACTCCCTCCCGCACCGAATATTGGTGCAGTAACAACTTCAACGCTACCGGCGATTCAGCCTTTGTGTGCGGTGTAGCAATGGGACACACCAGCATCACTGTTAACGTAAGAAAGCGTTGGACCCTTCGAAAGGACAGTTGTGATCCTGAAAACCCTCGTAACCGGCATGGCAGCGGCCGCCGTTGTCGGCGCCGCCGCGGTGGGTGTGACCTCGATTGCATCCCCTGCGATCTCGTCCGCTTCGCCTGTCGCCTTCGGTGCGCCGGTTCCCACCGCACCCGCGCCGGAGATCTCCGGCGAGCTCACGCAGACGGTCAACGCCCTCGGCTCCGGCGGCTCCTTCCGCGGCAAGTCGCCCTACATCCAGGGCCTCGGCCGGTTCACCGGCAAGGGCGCCGAGATCAAGTACAACGACGCCGTGGCGAAGGGCTACCTGCCGCTGAGCGCCACGGTGGCCAACCCGGACCTCAACGGCAACCTGGCGACCGCCAACGTCACCGCGACGCTGGCCAACGGTCAGGTCCGCTCGATGCCGCTGTCGTTCGTGCGCGGCCCGAGCCCCACCGGCTGGCAGCTGTCGAGCCAGTCGCTGTTCGCCCTCGGCGACCTGGTGGGCTGACGATCCGCCGTATCAGCACCGTCATCCTGAGCGCCGTCACCATCCTGGTGGCGGCGTTCGGGCTTGTCGGGTGCAGTGCCGACGCGCCGCGACCGGCGCAGGCCCCACCTCCGCGCAGCTCGCCCGCCGGTCCACCGCCGCCCCCCGGTGCCGCGCCGCTGCCGCCGCCGAGCGCACTGACCGACGTGCTCTACCGACTGGCAGACGTGAACGTGCCCGGCGTCGAGAAGATCACGTTCGTCGAGGAGGCCACCAACGCCGACGCCGAGGCGCTCGACCGCTTCGGCCGGGCGCTCACCGACAACGGCTACAACCCGATGACCTTCGACGCCGCCGATCTGGCCTGGTCGGAGTCAGACCCCGGCAACGTGACCGCGACCGTGATCGCCAGGACCCCGGCGGGCCGCGAGGGCGGCGACTTCACCTACCCGATGGAGTTCGCGCGCACGCCCGACGGCGGCTGGCAGCTCACCCACGAGACCGCCGAACTGCTCTTCGAACTCAACGCGCCCGCCACGCCGGCGCCACCGCGCTGAGGCCCCGCGACATGTGGATCGGCTGGCTGGAGTTCGACCTCCTGCTGGGCGACGTGCACTCGCTCAAGCAGAAGCGGTCGGCGGTGCGGCCGCTGGTCGCCGAACTCGCACGCCGTTTCGCCGTGTCCGCGGCCGAGGTCGGCGCGCAGGAACTGCATCGCAGGGCGAGCGTCGGCGTGGCGATGGTGGCGGCCGACCGGGCGCATCTGGTCGACGTGCTCGACGCCGCCGAGCGGCTGGTGGCGGCGCGCCCTGAACTGGAACTGCTGTCGGTACGGCGGGGCCTGCGCCGCAGCACCGACGAATGATCAGCTGCCGAGCTGCCGTTTGCGGCGCAGCGGGATCGGCGCCACCGCGCCGGGCGCGAGCCGGCGCGCGCTGATCAGGAACGCGGTGTGGCCGCGCATGGTGTGTTGCGGGCGGACCGCCAGGCCCACCACATACCAGCCGCGCTGCATGCTCTCCCACGCCCGCGGTTCGGTCCAGCACTGCTGCTCGCGCAGCGCCTCCACGGCCCGCGAGAGTTGCGTGACGGTGGCGACGTAGATCATCAGCACCCCGCCCGGGACCAGGCTGCGCGACACCGTGTCGAGCACCTCCCACGGCGAGAGCATGTCCAGCACCACCCGGTCCACTTCCGGGCCGGAGTAGTCGTTCACGTCGGCGATGACCAGGTCCCAGTTGGGCGGACGCTCGCCGAAGAAGGTGACCACGTTGCGTTCGGCGTGCACGGCGTGGTCGTCGCGCACGTCGTAGGACGACACGTGGCCGCCGGGGCCGACCGCGCGCAGCAGCGAGCACGTCAGCGCACCCGAACCCGCGCCCGCCTCGAGCACCCGTGCGCCCGGGAAGATGTCGCCCTCGTGCACGATCTGGGCGGCGTCCTTGGGGTAGATCACCTGCGCGCCGCGCGGCATCGACATCACGTAGTCGACCAGGAGCGGGCGCAGCACCAGGAACTGGTCGCCGCTCGTCGACTTCACCACGCTGCCCTCGGGCAGCCCCACCACCGAATCGAGCGCGATGATCCCGCGGTGGGTGTGGAACTCGCGGCCGGGCTCGAGCAGCATCGTGTAGTGCCTGCCCTTGGCATCGGTGAGTTGCACACGGTCACCGACAGCGAAGGGACCGGTGCGGCGCATAGCCGTCAAGCCTGCCAGGGGACGCGCCGCCGCGGGTGCGCGGGGTTGTCGGGGGCCCGTCCTAGGCTGCTGTGCGTGAGCAGCGAACGGGGTGGTGTGCGGCGGCCCGCGCTGTCCCCGTCGCGGGCCAGCGATTTCAAGCAGTGCCCGCTGCTGTACCGCTTTCGGGCCATCGACCGCCTCCCCGAGCCCACCTCTCCCGCGCAGCTGCGTGGTTCGGTCGCGCACGCCGCGCTCGAGCAGCTGTATTCCCTTCCCGCCGAGCAGCGCGGTCACGACACCGCGCAGGAACTGGTCGGCCCCGCGTGGGACCGGGTGGTGGCCGAGCACCCCGGCCTCGTCGCCGACGTCGACCCCGCGTTGCGCACCGCGCTGATCGACGAGGTGCGCAAGCTGCTGTCGGGCTACTACCGCCTCGAGGACCCCACCCGGTTCGACCCGCAGTCCTGCGAACAGCGCGTCGAGGTGGAACTCGCCGACGGCACGCTGCTGCGCGGATTCGTCGACCGCATCGACGTCGCCGCCACCGGTGAGCTCCGGGTGGTCGACTACAAGACCGGAAAGGCGCCGCCGGAGGCACGCACGCTGGCCGAGGCGAAGGCGCTGTTCCAGATGAAGTTCTACGCCGTCGCGCTGATGCGGTCCCGCGGCGTGCTGCCGGCCCGGCTGCGGCTGCTCTACCTGGCCGACGGCCAGGTGCTCGACTACTCCCCCGACGCCGACGAGCTGCTGCGCTTCGAGCGGACACTGTCGGCGATGTGGCGGGCGATCCAGGCGGCGGGCGTCTCGGGCGACTTCCCGCCCAAGCCGTCGCGACTGTGCGACTGGTGCGCCCATCACGCGCACTGCCCGGCGTTCGGCGGCACGCCGCCGCCCTACCCCGGCTGGCCCGCCGTCATCGACGACGGCGACCCCGACGCGGTGCTGCAGACGGCGGCGGAGCCCGCTGCGTGATCGACTGCCTCTACCGCCGCCTGCCCGGCGGCGGGCCCGCCGGCGAGCTGTTCGAGTCCACCGACGGCACCCGCAGCAACTGGGCCGCCGACATCCAGCACGGCTCGCCGCCGCTGGCGCTGATGACCCGCGCCATCGAGGATCTGGCGGCAGGCACGCCGCTGCGGATCGGCCGGCTCACCCTCGACATCCTGGGCGCCATTCCGGTCGCGCCGGTGAGGGTGCGTAGCCGGGTGTCCCGGCCGGGCACGCGGATCTCGATGATGACGGCCGAGATGACCGCCGCCGCACCCGACGGCGCCGAACGGGTGGTGGCCCGCGTCACCGCCTGGCTGCTGGCCACCAGCGACACCCGCGAGGTGGCGACCGATCGCTACCCGCCGCTCGTCGAGGGCGACGCGATACCGGTGCCGCACAGCTGGGAGGGCGCGCGGGGTTACCTCGAGACCGTCAGGTGGCGCCGCCAACCCAGCGCCGACGGCGACGCCGCGGTGGCCTGGCTCAGCCCGCTGGTGCCGCTGGTCGACGACGAGGAGACCACGGCGGTGCAGCGGCTGGCGATGGTGGTGGACTCGGCCAACGGAGCGGGCGCAGCCCTGGACCCCGAGCGGTTCATGTTCATGAACACCGACACCACCGTGCACCTGCACCGGCTGCCGACCGGTTCGGACTTCGCACTGCGGGCGCGCGGCTCGATCGGTCCGGACGGTGTCGGGGTCACCACCGCCGAGATCTTCGACCGGCAGGGGTTCGTCGGCACCAGCGCGCAGACCCTGTTGGTGCAACGCCGGTGAGCGAAGATCTGCGTTGGCAGTTCGACCTGGTGTGGGCGCTGGCCGAGCTGCACCTCGACGCGCTGGTCGATGACGACTTCCTCTGGGAGCCGGGCGAATCGGTGTGGACGGTGCGCCCGGACGACGACGGCAGGTGGCGGCCCGACTGGGCGGACACCGAGCCCGAACCCATCCCGGTACCCACCATCGGCTGGCTCACCTGGCACATCGACTGGTGGTGGTCGGTGACGCTCGCCCACGCGCGCGGCGGTGCAGTACCCGAGCGCACCGACGTGACGTGGCCCGGTTCCGGTTCCTCGGCGGTGACGCGGCTGCGCGAGCTGGCCGCGACCTGGCGGGCGCTCCTCGCGGGTCTCGGCCCCGACGACCTGCACCGGCCGTCCGACTTCCCCTGGGGCACTGACGCCGGCCGCACCGTGATCCACACCGTGCTGTGGGTGAACGTCGAACTGACCAAGAACATCTCGGAGATCGGTCAGCTTCGGCTGCTGCGCCCGATCCGCCGAACGTGAAGTTATTGCTGAAGAATCGGCCGATCATCGCCATCTTGCTCACGTTCGGCGCGGGCGTCTTTATATGTACTTGCTTCTATATAGACGTCATGCAATATTAGAGGGCATGGACGTATTCGAGGCGGTGGCGGAGCCCAACCGACGGGCACTGCTCGACGTGTTGACCGACGGCGAACGCACGGCGGGCGATCTGGTCGCCACGTTGCCCGGACTGACGCAGCCGACCGTGTCGCGACACCTGCGGGTGCTGCGCGAGGTCGGCCTGGTGGAGGTGCGCCCGGACGCCCAGCGCCGCATCTACGCGCTGCGCGCCGACGGCCTGGTGGCCGTCGACCAGTGGATCGAGCGCTACCGCCACTTCTGGGCCGGTCATCTCGACGCGTTGGAGCAGCACCTGCGGACCACCCACGGGAGCTCGGAATGACCGGCCGCGACGGCACCCTCACGATCGACGGCGCCCGCGCGGTACTGCACTTCGAACGCCGGCTGCCCTACCCCGTCGAGGCCGTGTGGTCGGCCATCACCGACCCCGCCGAGCGGAAGCAGTGGTTCGGGCCGACCACCATCGACCCGCGCGAAGGCGGCACCATCGAAATGGTCGCGACCGGTCCGCCGCTACCCGACGACCTCAAACGCATGACCGGCCGGATCCTCGTGTGGGATCCACCGCACGTGCTGGAGCACGAGTGGAGGCAGCAGATCGTCGAGGACGGCGTGGTGCGCTACGAACTGACGCCCGACGGCCCCGACGCGACCGTGTTGCGGTTCACCCATCGCGGGCTCGGCGTGCGCAATGCCACCGGCTTCCGCGGCGGCACCGAGGCCTTCCTGGATCGGCTGGAGGCCCACCTCGGCGGCACCGCGTTACCAGACTGGACCAACCGGATGCGGAGACATGATGCCTGACAACCACTTCGACGTCGGTGCGCCACGAATTGCGGTGGCCTACCACTCCGGATTCGGGCACACCGAGACGCTGGCCCACGCCGTCGCCGCGGGCGCCCGCGACGCCGGCGGCGACGTGACCCTCATCGCCGTCGGCGCGATGTCCGGTGCCGACTGGGACACCCTGGACACGGCCGACGCGATCATCTTCGGCACGCCGACCTACATGGGCAACGTGGCCGCGGCGTTCCAGGCGTTCGCGGAGAAGACCGGCAGGCGCTGCCAGGAAGGCACCTGGAGCGACAAGGTGGCGGCGGGGTTCACCAACTCCGGCGGCAAGAGCGGGGACAAGTTGCAGACGCTGACCTCGCTGGCGGTGTTCGCCGCCCAGCACCACATGCATTGGGTGAACCTCGGATTGGTGGCAGGCTGGAACAGCTCGACCGCCGGTCCCGACGACCTCAACCGGCTCGCGTTCTTCCTCGGGGCGGGCGCGCAGACCGACGTCGACGCCGGCCCGGACCGGGTGCACGGGTCCGACGCCCGGACCTGCACCCACCTCGGGCAGCGGGTGACGATGGTGGCGCGCCAGCTCGAGGCGGGCAGGCACGCTATGACAGCGGCTTCAGATCCTGCAGCAGCGTCGGCACCAGTTCACTGACGGTCGGGTGGATGTGCATGGTCCGAGATATCGCCGTGTAGGGCAGCTTGGCGGTCATCACGTCGAGGATCGAGTGGATCACCTCGTCGCCGCCGACACCGAAGATCGCCGCGCCGAGGATCTCCTCGGTCTCGGCATCGACGACGACCTTCATGAAGCCCTGCGTCTCGCCCTTCTCGACGGCACGGCCGACGCGCGTCATCGGGCGTTTGCCCACCAACGCTGTCCGGCCCGACGCCCGCACCTGGTCGACCGACATCCCGGCACGGCCCAGCGGCGGGTCGATGTACAGCGCATAGGTGGTGATGCGGTCGCTGACCCGCCGGGGGTCGTCGTCGAGCAGATTGGCCGCCACGATCTCGAAGTCGTTGTACGACGTGTGGGTGAAGGCGCCCTTGCCGTTGCAGTCCCCCATCGCCCAGATGTGCTCGGCCGTGGTGCGCAACTGGTCGTCGACCACGACGTAGCCCCGCTCGTCGGTCTGCACGCCTGCGGCGTCGAGGCCGAGGTCGTCGGTGTTCGGCACCCGCCCGACGGCGACCAGGAGGTGGGTGCCGGACACGGCGTCGGCGCCGTCGTGCGGTGTCACCTCGAACCCGTTGTCGCGCTTGGTGAACCGCATGTCCCCGGCGCCCACGATGATGGTGATGCCCTCGGCCTCGAGGACCTCGCGGACGGTGGCCGAGACGTCCTCGTCCTCCCGCGATGTCAGCCGGGGGCCCTTCTCGATCACGGTGACCTCGGCGCCGAACCTGCGGTACATCTGCGCGAATTCGAGCGCGATGTAGCTGCCCCCGATGATCACCAGATGCTCGGGCACGGTGTCGAGTTCGAGGATGCCGACGTTGGTGAGATAGTCGATGTCCGCCAGGCCCGGCAGGTCGGGGGCCACCGCGCGGCCGCCGACGTTGAGGAAGACGCGGTCGGCGGTGAGGATCCTGCCGTCGACGTCCACGGTGTGCGGATCGGTGAAACGGGCGTGGCCGCGGATGAAGGTGCAGCCCGCCATACCCTCCAACCACGACTCGACGCCATGGCGGTCGTCGAGCATGATCTTGTCCTTGCGGGCCTTGACCTTGGCCATGTCGACGGCGACGTCGCCGGTGCCGATGCCGTAGTCGGCGCCGCGCCGGGCCAGGTGGGCGGCGTGCGCGCTCGCCACCAGGGTCTTGGTGGGGATGCATCCGTAGTTGACGCAGGTTCCGCCGACCAGCTTGCGCTCGATCACCGCGACGGTCTGGCCCGCCTCGGTCAACCGGCCGGCCAGCGGCGGGCCGGCCTGCCCGGCGCCGATCACGATCGCGTCGAAATGCTCTGCCACAGGACTCATTCCGGGTTTCAGCTCAGATCAGGCTGACGAGGAACACGATCAGGAAGCCGCCGCCGACAGCGATGACGTCCTCGATGATCGCACCGGGCCGGTCCTTGCCGCCGTTGGCCGCCGCCAGCCGCGACCGCAGCTCCGCGCCGCCCAGGGTGCCGAGCACCGCGCCGATGATCCCCGCGCCGATGGAGCTGAAGGTGTGGAAGAACGCGCTGCCGATCACCGCACCGGCGAAGGCGCCCATGAGGATGCGGGTGAGGAACTGCGGCGTGGTCTTGCGGCTCGGCGTCTTCGGCAGCTGGTCGGTGATCAGCTCGACGACCAGGAAGACGGTGAGCACCGCGACGGTGATCGGATGTGCCACCCACTCCGACCATTTGCCGTCGACGTCGATCCAGCCCAGCAACGCACCCCAGGCCACCACCGCGGGCGCCGTCAGCGCGCGCAGCCCCGCGATCACCCCGATCAGCAGCGCGAGGACCAACACCAGGACATGGGTCATGCGTACCTCCGAGGCGGGCGAAATGTCCTCCGGACGCTAACACGCAGACCGCGACGGGGCCCGGCTATCTAGAAGCGGCAGAACCTGATGTCCGAGGCCAGGATCGCCTTGGCTCCGATGGCGGCGATCTGGTCCATGATGGCGTTGACGTCGCGGCGCGGCACCAGCGCCCGCACCGCCACCCAGTCGGGGTCCGCCAGCGGTGCGATGGTGGGTGATTCGAGTCCGGGCGTGACGGCGGTCGCGCGGTCGAGCACTGTACGCGGGCAGTCGTAGTCCAGCATCAGGTACTGCTGGCCGAACACCACGCCCTGCACGCGGGCGGCCAGCTGGTCGCGGGCCGCCAATCTGTCGTCGGCCGGACCGTCCTGCTCGATCAGCACCGCCTCCGAATCGCACAGCGACTCACCGAAAGCCGTGAGATTGTGCTGTCGCAGCGTGCGGCCCGAGCCGACCACGTCGGCGATCGCGTCGGCCACCCCCAGCTGTACCGAGATCTCCACCGCGCCGTCGAGCCGGATCACCGCGGCGTCTATTCCCCGCGCCGCCAGGTCTTTCCGCACGAGGTTCGGGTAGGCGGTGGCGATCCGTTTACCGGCCAGGTCCGCCGCCGTCCAGTCCCGGCCCGCTGGTGCGGCGTAGCGGAACGTCGACGAACCGAAGCCGAGCGCCAGCCGCTCGCGGACCGGCGCGTCCGACTCGGCGGCCAGGTCGCGTCCGGTGATGCCGAGGTCCAGCTGACCCGAGCCGACGTAGATCGCGATGTCCTTCGGGCGCAGGAAGAAGAACTCGACGTTGTTCACCGGGTCGATGACCGTGAGGTCCTTGGGGTCGGTGCGCTTGCGGTAGCCGGCCTCGGCCAGGATCTCCGCGGCGGACTCGCTCAGCGCGCCCTTGTTGGGAACCGCGACCCGCAGCATCGATGAGCCGCTTGCGCGAAGAGAATCTGTCACCGCGCTCACAGCTTCCGGTAGACGTCGTCGAGGGACAGCCCGCGGGCCAGCATCAGCACCTGGGTCCAGTACAGGAGCTGACTGACCTCGTCGGCGAGCGCCTCGTCACTCTCGTGTTCGGCGGCCAGCCAGACCTCGCCGGCCTCCTCGAGGATCTTCTTGCCGAGGCCGTGCACACCGCCGTCCAGCGCGGCGACGGTGCCGCTGCCGGCGGGCCGGCTGCGCGCTTTCTCGCTCAGCTCGGCGAACAGGGCGTCGAAGGTCTTCACGGGCAGCAATTGTCCCATGCGGGGTCAGACGGGCCGCCGCCGACCGCGCTCAGGTGGTTGCTTTGGGCAACTCGTCGCTCTTGAGGATCGAGCCGTGCATGTCCTCCAGCGACACACCCTTGGTCTCCATCACCCACCGCCACACGAAGAGTCCGGACAGGATCGCGCACAATCCGTAGAACCCGTAGGCCAGACCGAGGTGTTCGCGCAGGCCGGGGAACGAGACGGTGATCAGCCAGTTGGCCGCCCACTGGCCGGCGGCGGCCAGGCCCAGCGCGGCGGCGCGGATGCGGTTGGGGAACATCTCGCCGAGCAGCACCCAGACCACCGGTCCCCACGACATGCCGAACGCGACGACGAACAGGTTGGCGGCGATCAGCGCGATCACGCCCGACGCGCCGGGCAGGCTCGGGGTGCCGTCGGGCCCCACGGTGGCGTTGGCGAAGATGACCGACATCGTGATGAGGGTGACCGCCATGCCGGAGGATCCGATGAGCAGCAACGGTTTCCGGCCGATCTTGTCGATCAGCGCGATCGCGATCAGGGTGGTCAGCACGTTGATCACCGACGTGATCACGGTGTAGATCGCCGACTCGTCGGCGCTGAAGCCCACGGCCTGCCACAGCACGTTCGAGTAGTAGAAGATCACGTTGATGCCGACGAACTGCTGGAAGATCGACAGCCCGAGACCCACCCAGACGATGCCGTAGATGCCACCGGTGGGCTTGCGCAGGTCGCGCCACGACGGCTTGTCCTCGCGCTCCAGGGTCTCCCTGATGCGCGTGATGGTGATCTCCAGGTTCTTCTGCCCGAGCAGCATGTTGAGCACCCGGCGGGCTTCCGGGATCTTGTGACTGGCAACGAGATACCGCGGCGATTCGGGGATGGTGAAGGCCAGCGAGCCGTACAGCACAGCGGGCACAGCCATGGCCAGGAACATCCAGCGCCAGGCATCGAGGCCCAGCCAGAGTGGCTCGTTCGGTCCGCCCGCGGTCCACTGCAGGAGCCAGTTGATGACGAACGACAGGAAGATGCCGGAGACGATCGCCAGCTGCTGCAGCGAACCCAGCCTGCCACGGATGCCCGGGGGCGAGGTCTCGGCGATGTAGGCGGGCGCGATGACCGACGCGACGCCGACACCGATGCCGCCGACCACCCGGAAGACCACCACCCACAGCACGTCGGGCGCGAGGCCGGTGCCGAAGGCGCTGATCAGGAAGAGCACCGCGGCGATCTTCATGACCGCAATGCGGCCGATCTTGTCGGCGATGCGTCCCGCCGTCATGGCGCCCACCGCTGCTCCCAGCAGCGCCGAGGCGACGGCGATGCCCAGCTCGGTGTTGCCGATGCCGAAGTCCTCCTGGATGGAGTCCACCGCACCGTTGATCACCGCGCTGTCGTAGCCGAACAGCAGGCCGCCGAGCGCGGCCACCGATGCGATGCGCACCGCGGTCTTGCCCGAGGAGAAGTCCTCGTCCGAGACCGGTAGGTCGTCGCCTACCGGAGCTCCACCCTGACCTGCCATGGGATTTCCTTTCCGCAGCGCTGCGTGGAATCACTCGTTCCCACGATTGCACAATTCACACCTGCGCACGGGCTGTTCGAGGCCGGTAGCCCGTGACGATGCTCAGGCGCTGCGTTCGGAGAGCTCGGCGGTCAGCTCGGCGTGGATGGCACGAAGGTCGTCGACACCCAGGCCGCGCAGCGATCGTGCGTGGCGCCGCCCCGGGCCTGCGGGCACCGCGATGTCGTTGGGCACCACCAGCACCGGGCACCCCGCGGTCTCGGCGGCCGCCGTGCCGGTGACCGAGTCCTCGACGGCCAGACACCCGCCCGGCGGCAGTCCCAGCAACTCCGCCGCGCGCAGGTACGGATCCGGCGCGGGTTTGCCGTGCGCCACCTCGTCGCCGCATACCGTGGCCGAGAAGTACTGTCGGCCAATGCTTGTGAGCGCCTTGTCGGTGAGCGCTCGCAGCGTGTTGGTGACCAGGACCATCGGCACCGCCTCGGCGGCCAGCGCATCGAGCAGTTCCCCGGCGCCCTCGCACCAGGGCAACCCCTGCTCGAACAGCTCGCCGGTGCGGTCGTGCAGCCAACGGCTCGTCTCGGCCATCGCCTGTGGGTCGGGCTCGAGGCCGAGGTCGGCGAACACGGTGCGCATGGTGTTCTCCGCCGAACTGCCCACCAGTGCCTGACGCACCTCGGTGCGCAGTTCACCGCCGAACCGGGCGTAGAGCGCTTCCAGCGAGATGTCCCACAGCTTCTCGGAATCGACCAGGGTGCCGTCCATGTCGAGCAGCACGGCCTGCACGCTCAGTCCTCCGGGTTGTAGCCGAGATTGGGGGCAAGCCAGCGCTCGGCCTCCTTGAGGGTCCAGCCCTTGCGCCTCGCGTAGTCGGCGACCTGGTCCTGGGCGATCCGGCCGACCACGAAGTACTGCGACTGCGGGTGCGAGAAGTACCAGCCGCTGACGGCAGCCCCCGGCCACATCGCCATCGACTCGGTCAGCTCGATACCGGTGCGCTCCTTGACGTCCATCAACTCCCAGAGCGTCGCCTTCTCGGTGTGTTCCGGGCAGGCCGGGTAGCCGGGTGCGGGCCGGATCCCCCGGTACTTCTCACCGATCAGTGCGTCGTTGTCCAGCTGCTCGTCGGGCTGGTATGCCCAGAACTCCTTGCGGACCCGTTGGTGCATCCGTTCGGCGAACGCCTCCGCCAGCCGGTCGGCCAGCGACTCCAGCAGGATGGCGTTGTAGTCGTCGTTGGCCGCCTTGAACTCGGCGATCCTGTCGTGGATGCCGAGCCCCGTGGTGACAGCGAAGGCGCCGACATAGTCGCTCAGACCCGTTTCCTTGGGGGCGACGAAATCGCCGAGGGACCGGTTCGGGACGCCGTCGCGGTGCTCGCCCTGCTGGCGCAGGTTGCGCAACGTGGTCAGCACCTCGGTACGGCTCTCGTCGGTGTAGACCTCGATGTCGTCACCGACCGCGTTCGCCGGGAAGAAGCCGATCACGCCGTTGGCGGTCAGCCACTTCTCCTTGATCAGGGTGTCGAGCATCTCCTGGGCGTCGTCGTAGAGCTTGCGGGCCGTCTCGCCCGAGACCGGGTTGTTGAGGATGTCCGGGAAGCGGCCCTTCATCTCCCAGGCGTTGAAGAACGGCTGCCAGTCGATGTATTCGCGCAGCTCGGCGAAGTCGTAGTCGCCGAATTCCCGCACTCCCAGGCCCTGCGCGGGCACCGGCGGCGTGTAGTCGTCCCATTCGATCGGCGTCCGGTTCGCGCGCGCCTTCTCCAGCGTGAGCATCGGCCGCTCGCTCTTCTGGGCGTGCCGTTCGCGCAGCGAGGCGTAGTCCTTGTCGGTGGCCTCCAGCAGGGCGGGCCGCTGCTTGTCGTCGAGCAGCGCCGCGGCGACCGGCACCGAACGGGACGCGTCCTTCACCCAGACCACCGGACCGCTGCGACGCGGCGCCACCTTCACGGCCGTGTGGGCACGTGAGGTCGTCGCACCGCCGATCAACAGCGGGATCTCCAGGCCCTGGCGCTCCATCTCGACCGCGAAGTTGACCATCTCGTCCAAGGACGGGGTGATCAGGCCGGACAGCCCGATGATGTCCGCGTCGTGCTCCTTGGCGGCGTCCAGGATCTTCTGGGCAGGCACCATCACACCGAGGTCGATCACCTCGTAGTTGTTGCACTGCAAGACAACCCCGACGATGTTCTTGCCGATGTCGTGGACGTCGCCCTTGACCGTCGCCATGATGATCGTGCCGTTGGTGTCCTTTGACGCGGCAGTGCCGTTCTGCTCCTTCTCGGCCTCGATGTAGGGCAGCAGGTACGCGACGGCCTTCTTCATCACCCGGGCCGACTTCACCACCTGGGGCAGGAACATCTTGCCCGCGCCGAACAGGTCGCCGACGACGTTCATGCCGTCCATCAGCGGTCCCTCGATCACCTCGATGGGCCGGCCCCCGGCAGCCTCGATCTCCGCCCGCAGTTCCTCGGTGTCGGCGTCGACGTTCGCGTCGATGCCCTTGACCAGGGCGTGCGTGATCCGCTCCCGGATCGGCAGGCTGCGCCACTCGGCGGCGACCGGATCGTCGGCCTTCTCCGAGCTGTTGAACCGTTCGGCGATCTCCAGGAGCCGTTCGGCCGCGTCCTCGCGACGGTTCAGCACGACGTCCTCGATCCGGTCCCGCAGTTCGGGATCGATCGAGTCGTACGGCACCAGCGAACCGGCGTTGACGATGCCCATGTCCAGGCCGGCCTTGATGGCGTGGAACAGGAACACCGCGTGGATCGCCTCGCGGACAGGGTTGTTGCCGCGGAACGAGAACGACACGTTGGAGATACCACCGGAGATGTGCACCCCGGGCAGGTTCTCCTTGATCCAGGCGCAGGCCTCGATGAAGTCGATCCCGTACGTCGCGTGCTCCTCGATACCCGTCGCCAGCGCGAAGCAGTTCGGGTCGAAGATGATGTCCTCGGGCGGGAAGCCGACCTCCTCGGTCAGGATCCGGTAGGCGCGCCCGCAGATCTCCTTGCGGCGCTCCAGGTTGTCGGCCTGGCCCTGCTCGTCGAAGGCCATCACGACGACGGCGGCGCCGTACTTGCGGCACAGCCGGGCCTCGCGGATGAACTTCTCCTCGCCCTCCTTCATGGAGATCGAGTTGACGATCGGCTTGCCCTGCACGTTCTTCAGGCCGGCCTCGATGACCTCCCACTTGGAGGAGTCGATCATCACCGGGACGCGGCTGATGTCCGGCTCGGCCGCGATCAGCTTGGTGAACCGGTCCATCGCGGCGACGCCGTCGATCATGCCCTCGTCCATGTTGATGTCGATGACCTGGGCACCGACCTCGACCTGCTGCAGGGCGACCGACAGGGCGGAGTCGTAGTCCTCGGCCTTGATCAGGTTGCGGAACCGCGCGGAGCCGGTGATGTTCGTCCGCTCACCGATGTTGACGAACAACGACTCGTCGTTGATGTTGAGCGGCTCCAGGCCCGCGAGCCGGGTGGCCACCGGGATCTCCGGCAGCTCGCGCGGCGGCTTGCCCTCGACCACCTTGGCGATCTCGGCGATGTGCGGCGGCGCCGTTCCGCAGCACCCGCCGACCAGGTTGACCAGGCCGGCCTCGGCGAACTCGGCGATGTAACCGGCCTGATGCTCCGGGTCCTCGTCGTACTCCCCGAAAGCGTTGGGCAGGCCCGCATTCGGGTAGCAGGAGACGAACGTGTCGGCGATTCGCGCCATCTCGGCGATGTAGGGCCTCATCTCCGGCGCGCCCAGCGCGCAGTTGAGGCCGACCGCGAGCGGCTTCGCGTGCCTGACGGCGTTCCAGAACGCCTCGGTGACCTGTCCGGACAGCGTCCGGCCCGACGCGTCGGTGATGGTGCCCGAGATGATCAGCGGCCAGCGCCGTCCGCGCTGCTCGAACAGCGTCTCGACGGCGAACACCGCTGCCTTGGCGTTCAGCGAGTCGAAGATCGTCTCGATGATGAGCAGGTCGGCGCCACCGTCGACCAGGCCGTCGGCGGCTTCGAGGTAGGCGGCGACCAGCTGGTCGTAGGAGACGTTGCGCGCGCCGGGGTCGTTGACGTCCGGCGAGATCGACGCGGTTCGCGTCGTCGGCCCCAGGGCGCCCGCGACGTAGCGGGGCTTGTCGGGGGTGCTGTACTCGTCGGCGGCAGTGCGGGCCAGCGCGGCGCCGGCGTAGTTCAGCTCGTAGGCCAGCTCGGCCATGTCGTAGTCCGACAGCGAGATCGCGTTCGCGTTGAACGTGTTGGTCTCGAGGATGTCGGCGCCCGCCTCGAGGTACTCGCGGTGGATCCCCTCGATGATCTGCGGCTGCGTCAGGTTGAGCAGGTCGTTGTTGCCCTGCAGGGCCGTCGGCCACTCCGTGAACCGGTCGCCGCGGTAGCCGGCCTCGTCGGGCCGGTCCCGCTGGATCGCCGTGCCCATCGCGCCGTCGATCACCACGATCCGCTGCCGCAGCGCAGCCGTCAGTTCCTCGGTGCAGTCGGGGCGGATGTTGGGCGCAAAGGTCTTCGACTCGACGTTATTCGACTCGACGGCGGTCGACTCAGACGTGTTCACGCGCACTCCTTCCGTAGCGGAAGGCGTCCTTGACTCTGCCGAGCGTGGCGGATACCGAGGAGGATCCATGCCCCCCGCGTAACCGTTGCAACGCCTCTCGACCAGAAAAGTCTACGTCCTCACCTGATCGACGTCCGGACGCCCGGCCTGACCACGACCCGCTCGTCGTCACCAAGATCAACCGAAGTGCAGCCGAAGGTATTTCGTCTCGCCGTATCCGGGGTGGTGGGGCATGGGATCGGCGGCCCGGAGCTGTGTGTCCATGGCGCGGTCACCGTCGGTGCGACGGGCGTGAGTGGCGGCTGCGGTCACAACGCCAGGGTAGTCGCACGGTGTAAATCACCCGGGCGGCCGATGACGCTCGTCACCACTGCGGAGGCCTTACGCTGGCCAGGTGACCCCATCGGAATTCAGTGCACCGAAGGGACCCGAGCTGCCCGAACTGCACGACGCCATCATCGTCGCGGCGTTCGAGGGCTGGAACGACGCCGGAGACGCTGCCAGCGACGCGCTCGAGCACCTGGACGCGATCTGGGAGGCCGACCCGATCGTCGAGATCGACGACGAGTCCTACTACGACTACCAGGTCAATCGCCCGGTGATCCGGCAGATCGACGGCGTCACCCGTGAGCTGGTGTGGCCGTCGATGCGGATCTCGCACTGCCGCCCGCCCGGCGCCGAACGCGACATCGTGCTGATGCACGGCGTCGAGCCGAACATGCGGTGGCGGACGTTCTGCGCCGAGCTGCTCGCCATCGCCGACAAGCTGAACGTGCAGACGGTGGTGATCCTGGGTGCGCTGCTGGCCGACACCCCGCACACCCGGCCGGTGCCGGTGTCCGGGGCCGCCTACTCGCCCGAATCGGCCAAGTTCTTCGGCCTCGAGGAGACCCGCTACGAGGGCCCGACCGGCATCGCCGGGGTGTTCCAGGACGCGTGCGTGCAGGCCGGGATCCCCGCCGTGACGTTCTGGGCGGCCGTCCCGCACTACGTCTCGCAGCCGCCCAACCCGAAGGCGACGGTGGCGCTGCTGCGCCGGGTCGAGGACGTCCTCGACATCGAGGTGCCGCTGGCCGACCTTCCGACGGCCGCCGAGGAGTGGGAGGAGGCCGTCACCGAGATGACGGCCGACGACGACGAGATCGCCGAGTACGTGACGGCGCTCGAGGAACGCGGCGACGCCGAGGTCGACATGCACGAGACCCTCAGCAAGATCGACGGCGACGCGCTCGCCGCGGAGTTCGAGCGCTACCTGCGCAGGCGCGGCCCCGGATACCGCAGCTGACCCCAGGCCGTCAGCTCTTGACGACCTGCGGCGGCTTCCATGTGCCGTTCAGCGCGTCCGGTTTGGGCCAGTACAGCCGCAGCACCATCTGGAACGGACCGGCGGGCGCGGGCAGCCAGTTCGACTCCTTGTCGATGCCCGGCGACGCGTTCTGCACCAGGAACGTGTATCCGCCGTCGGGGTCGGCGACCAGGCTGGGCAGCATCGGCGAGTTGATCAGCCACCGGTTGAGCGGATTGGTGACCAGCAGGCTCTGCGGCATCTCGTACATCGTCAGCGACCAGAACGCGTTGACCGGCGGCAGCTGGCCGGGCGCGAACCGCACGGTGTAGTTGTTCGCGCCCGTCAGCGGCGCGCCGGTGGAGTCATTGGCCAGAATCGGGTACAGCGCCTCGGCAGCGGTGTTGCCGTAGATGCCGAACACCGCTCCGGCCATCCGGTAGAGGTAGTTGCCCTTCAGGTCGGCCGCGGTGCCGAAGAACTGCGCCGACCCCACCTCACCGGTGTCGATCTTGTCCTTCTTCAGCGCGTCGAGCTCTGCCCAGGCGTCGGCCATGCCGCCTTCCACGGCCGAGCGCATCTCCGGACTCAGCTCGTCGGCCGCGAAGTCGCCGTCGGGCCCGATACCGATGGTTGCGAACCGGTCCCGCAGGTCCTTCTCGTCGGGCAGCACGGGCGCGAACCGCAGCGCGAAGTTGAGGATCTCGAAGAACTGCGGCGAGGTGCGCTGCTGGTCCGGCGTCAGCGGGGGCACGAAGTCGATCGCGGGCGCGGGTGCGGCAGGCGGTTGACGGAGGAACACCGACAGCGGCGTCACCTGGTAGCCCGCCTGGATCCGCTTGACGTTCTCCAGGTCCGACGGGTTCAACAGCTGGGTGCGGTAGACGACGTTGTTCAGTTCGGTGTCGGAGCGGATGACCTCGTCGACACCCTCGGGCTTGTCGCCCTTCCAGCCGGGGCCGGCGAGCAGGTACTTCCCGCCCCCGTTGCCGGTGGTGCGGCTGCCGGCGTAGGCGATGTTGTTGGTGTAACCGTTGATGAACTGCAGCGAGTAGTAGCGGTTCTGTTCCACCGGCGGGACCGTCAGCACCAGCGGCTCGGCGCGCAGGTCGGCCCCCACGATCGAATAGGGCGTGTCGGAGTTCGGCGTCTGGACGGTCTTGTCCTCCGGCGTGAACAGCCGGGCGGTGTTGTGGATCGCGTTCCAGCCGCCCTTGTACTCGGGGTTGTCGCGGTTGACGAAGTAGGAGTACTGCACCCGGTAGTTGTCCACGATCGGGAAGCCCCAGATGTAGGCCTCCTTGGCGATCGCGCGCGCCTGCTGAGGGGTGACCTCCGCGGGCGGCGGCGGGGTCGAGGGGTCGGCTTCCTTGCCGTCCTTGACGCACCCGGCGAGCAGGAGGGTCCCGATCAGGATCGCGGCGACGCGGCGGATCACTTCTTGAGGCCGTGGGTGCGGGTGCCCAGCGAGCGCTTGAGTGCGGTGACTTCGGCGTCCATCTGCGGCAGGATCTTCGGCGCCGCTTTCAGCAGCGATGCCTGCCCGATCCTGGTGGTGAGCACCGGTTTGAACCAGCGGGCCAGACCCACCCAGCGCGGACAGTAGATGCGGTCCTTGCGGCGTTCGATGCCCTTGACGAACACCTCGCCGCACTCCTGCACCGAGGTGGTCTTGCTCAACGGCCCCGGCAGCGAGTCGAGCATCGCGACGAAGCTCGGCAGATCGCTCTTGGTGTCCTGCACCAGCGGCGTGTCGATCCAGGACATGTGAGCGCAGCCCACGCCCACGCCGTGATGCGCCACTTCCAGCCGCAGTGCGTTTGCGAACTGCTCGACACCCGCCTTCGACGCGTCGTAGGGCGCCATCCCGGGTGCGGCCGCGAACGCCGCAAGCGACGAGACCACGAGGACGTATCCCTTGCGGTCGATCAGTGCCGGCAGCGTGGCCCGGACCGTGTTGAACACGCCGACGATGTTGACGTCGAGCACCCGCCGGAACGCGTCGGGATCGACCACCAGCACGGAGCCGTAGCTGGCGATGCCGGCGTTGGCGATGACGATGTCGATGCCGCCGAAGCGGGCCACCGCCTGCTCCGCCGCGCCCTGCATGCTTTCGAGGTCGCTCACGTCGGCGACGACGGTCAGCACGCGGTCATCGCCGAGGTCGGCGGCCAGTGCGGCCAGCGGCCCCTCGTCGAGGTCGGTCAGCACCAGCGCGGCGCCCTTGGCGTGCAGCCTGCGGGCCAGTTCCTCCCCCACACCTCTCGCGCCGCCGGTGATCACCACGACCTTGCCACGTACCGAAGTCATGCGACGCAAGCTACTCCACCGGGTGGGCGGGCGTGCCGGGACCACGCGGGCGGCCGGGCAATTCCTCCACCCGGGCCTCGCCCCCTACGGCGTTGAGCCGGGCTCCGAGCCGTTCTCCGGATCGGCGTCGGCCGCTTCGCTCTCGGCGTCGGCCGCCTCATCCTCGGCCTCGGCCTCAACCTCGGCCGCCTCGCGCTCGGCGGCACGTTGCTCACGCTCGGCGGCACGAGCCTCCCGCCGTTCCTCCCGGGCCTCGCGGCGTTCCTCCCGGGCCTCGCGACGTTCCTCCCGGGCCTCGCGGCGCGCGTTTCCGGCATCGAGTGACGTCGAGGACACAGAGGATGTGGCTGCAACCGACGTCGTGGAGTCGACGGACGTCGTGGCATCAACCGACGTCGTCGTCGCATCGAGCGACTCCGTGCTGTCATCGGTGCCGAGTTCGTCCGAGATCGGTCCGCTACGCAGGTTGGCGTCCCCGCCACTCACGACACTGTCGGCGGTGAATGACTGCGTCCGCGCGACCGACGTGACCGGCTGGCTGAGTGCGATCGTCGGCGGAGGCGTCACTCCCTCGTAGATGACGAGGCCGTCGTGCCACACCACCTGTGTACCTGTGGATTCGGCGTCCCGGTACACGCCCTGCTTGTAGTACGCTCCTCCGCCTCCGGCGACGAGTGTGGGCCGATAGTGTTTCTCGACAACCAGTTTGCCGTTCTCGTAGACCTCCGCGTAGCCGACGTTCGGGTCCTCGGAGAATTTGACGTGGACGACGTAGTCCACCCACTCCCCCGGCTTCACCGGCGAGATCTTTCGGCGGTAAGGGACCGCCGCACCCGCGCCACCCAGTTCGAGATAGTTGTCCTGGGTCACCTGGAGGGTCAGCGCGGGGGCACCCCCCTGCTGGGGGAACCACTGGGACACCATGAACCAGCTTTCCGGGCCGTGGCGCGGGTTCTGGAATCCCTCCTCGAACTTCATCGAGAACGAATACCAGCGTTCGTCGCCTTCTTTGACGAAGGCGCCCGCGGAGGGGGCGTACCAGGCGCCCGGAGTGACCTCTGCGCGTTCGCCGCCACCGAACGGCGGGACGTCGCCGTCGCGGACCTCGAACCGCGCCGCCGTCTCGTGACCCAGCCCTCCGTTACGCACACATGCGCTGTAGGTGCAGTAGTTCGCCGGAGCGGGCGCGTTGATTCCCTTGGCCTGCAACATGGCCCATTGCGTGAAGTTCCCCGTGTTGTAGTCGCCGGTGAAGAGACGCTTCGCCGTGGGCGGCACGATCGGCGGCTGGGTCAGAGCGGCCGCCAGCTTCTGCATGTACGCCGACAGCTGCTGGAGGTAGGTGGCGGTAGCGCTCTGGGTGGTGGCGGTACTGCTGGTGGTGGCCGCCGCGCGGGTGGTGGTCGAGGTAGCGCTGGTGGTGGCCGCCGTGCGGGTGGTGGCTGTCGGAGTGATGCCATCGGCGATCACCAGGGCAGGCTGCGCTGTCCGCGCGTCGGCCGCGGGGTCCGGCACCCGGACCCGCACCGACGTGACGCCCAACTGCTGCAGCCCGAGCAGCGTCGTGACGATGCTCGGCGGCGAGCTGGGCTGCGCTGCGCTGCGGACCGCCTCGTGCGTCGTGGACGGGGCGGCGTCGGGTTTCGGGACGACGACGGCGGCGGTCGCTGCGACCACGGTGATCGACGCGGCCGCGATCGCCGATCTGACCACACAGCTCCGGATATCTCGACGATTCATCGTCCACTCCCGATCACTCAGCGAGGTGATTGGCAAACCCACCGACCTCAATAACCTACCGCTGGCGTAGGTGTGGCAAATAATCTTCGATGCCGTCATTAACGATTTGCTTGAAGCAGCAACAATGCCATTGCGCGCTGGCAAAGTGCTCTCTGACCGCATCCGTTGCCGTCGAGTGGCGAAACCGCTTGGCGGGGTACGACGAGCAATGTGCGCGGCGGTGTCCGACCACGCCCATTGGCCACCCGCGGGCTACGTCAGAGGGGCACACCGAGCAGGGCGTCGACGGCGTCGCGCACCAGCCGGGGCGCTTCGTTGTCGTGCCCGCCGTACTCCAGCGCGTCGGTACACCAGCCGTCAAGTGCGGCAAGGGCTTTCGGCGTGTCCAGATCGTCGGCGAGATACTGCCTGACCCGGGCCAGCACGTCGCCGGCGGCGGGGCCGGCGAGCAGCGCGGTCGCAGTGCGCCAGTGCTGCAGCCGGGTGTGCGCCTCGTCGAGCACGGCGGCACTCCACGACCGGTCCGCGCGGTAGTGCCCGGCGAGCAGGCCGAGCCGGATCGCCGCCGGATCGACGCCATCGGCGCGCAGTCGCGACACCAACACCAGGTTGCCGCGGCTCTTCGACATCTTGTGGCCGTCCCAGCCGATCATCCCGGCGTGCACGTAGTGGCGCGCGAACCGCCGCTCACCGGTGACGGACTCGGCGTGCGCGGCCGAGAACTCGTGGTGCGGGAAGATCAGGTCGCTGCCGCCGCCCTGGATGTCCAGCCCGGTGCCGATGCGGTCGAGCGCGATCGCCGCGCATTCCACGTGCCAACCCGGCCGCCCCGGGCCGAACGGCGACGGCCAGCTCGGCTCCCCCGGCCGCTCCGCACGCCACAGCAGCGCGTCGAGTTCGTCGCCCTTGCCCGGGCGGTCCGGGTCGCCCCCGCGCTCGCCGAACAGCCGCAGCATGGTGTCGCGGTCGTAGCCCGACTCGTAGCCGAACTGCACGGTGGCGTCCGCGCGGAAGTAGACATCCGGGTACTGCGCATCCTCGACGACGTACGCGGCGCCGGAGGCCAGCATCTTCTCCACCAGCTCGACGACCTCGGCGATGGCCTCGGTGGCGGCGACGTAGTCGTGCGGCGGCAGCACCCGCAGCGCCGCCATGTCCTGGCGGAAGAGTTCGGTCTCGCGGTCGCCGAGCTCACGCCAGTCGATCCCGTCGCGGGCGGCGCGCTCGAACAGCGGGTCGTCGACGTCGGTGATGTTCTGCACGTAGTGCACCCGGTGCCCGGCGTCCAGCCACAGCCGGTGCACCAGGTCGAACGCCAGATACGTCGCGGCGTGGCCCAGGTGGGTGGCGTCGTACGGGGTGATCCCGCACACGTACATGGTGGCGGTCTCACCGGGCGACACGGGGCGCACCTGGCGGGCGGCGCTGTCGTAGAGGCGCAGTTGCGGCCCACGGCCCGGCAGTTCCGGAACGGTCGGAGCCGGCCACGATTGCATGGCTTCGACTCTAAGGTGTTCGGTCAGGACGGCCTCCCGCTGGTGCGTGACTCCCCGACAGCGACAACGGCGGACGCGATTTGATTCCCACGTCGCCCGTCAGCGCCGGCGGATGATGTCCAGCAGCACGTCGGCCAGCTCACTGCGGCACATCACGAAGTCCGGCAGATACGGGTCGGGGCGGTTGTAGAGCATCGGCGAGCCGTCCAGCCGCGACGCGTGCAGGCCTGCGGCCGTGACGACCCCGGCGGGAGCCGCGGAGTCCCACTCCCACTGCCCGCCGGCGTGGATGTAGGCGTCGACGTCGCCGCGCACCACCGCCATCGCCTTGGCGCCGGCCGATCCGATCCGCACCGGCTGGATGTCGAGATGCTCGCGCAACCGCCACAGCACTGCCGGCGGCCTGCTGGCACTGGCGGCGATGCGGATGGGGCCCTCCCGCCGCGGTGGCGGCGGGGTGACGGTGTCGCTGCGGAACACCTCGCCGGTGGCGGGCAGCGCCACCACGGCGTCGGTCAGGCCGCCGTCGGGGCCCCCGGCGCCGCGCTGCCACAGCGCGATGTGCACCGCCCAGTCGTCGTGGCCGGGCAGCGAGAACTCGTGGGTGCCGTCCACCGGATCGACGATCCACACCCGGTCGGCCTGCACCCGGGACAGGTCGTCGACCGCCTCCTCGGACAGCACCGCGTCGTCGGGGCGGTGCCGGCGCAGCCGGTCGAGGATCAGCGCGTTCGCGCGCATGTCGCCGACGTCGCCGAGGTAGTAGGGATCGTAGAAGCCGACCTCGTCGCGGACCCCGAGCAGCAGTTCGCCGGCTTCGGCCGCGACCGCCGCGGCCAGCGCCGCATCGGTCAGGCTCATCCGGTCAGTATCGCCAACGCCTGGTCCGCGGACACCACGGGACCTCCCGGAGGACTACCGTCAGTGGTGATGACCACAGCAGATGAGCCCTCCGACTCCCTCGTGAAGGCACCGGCGAAGACCCGGACCCCGGCGGCGAAAGCCGTGAAACCGCGCGACACGAGGCGTGAAGGCGAGTTCTGCACCTGCGGCATGCAGTTGTCGCTGACCCGCGTCTGTTCCAACTGCGACTAGAACGCAGGCCACGGGATCGGTCGGTGCCGGTCGGGCGTCGGCATCACCGGATCACCCAGTAGGGCGACGACTCGCGCACGCAGGGCGGCGATCTCGGCACGGGTGATGTGTTCGCGCAGCTGCTCGGCCAGGTCACCGCGCAACGCCTCGTCGAGCCCGAGCACCGCCTCGAGCGTCGGATCGTCGACCGGCTTGCCCGACCAGCCCCACAGCACCGTGCGCAGCTTGTCCTCGACGTGCAGGGTGACGCCGTGGTCGACGCCGTAGACGCGGCCGTCGACGCCCGTGAGGATGTGCCCGCCCTTGCGGTCGGCGTTGTTGACCAGCACGTCGAACACCGCCATCCGGTACAGCCGCGGGTCGTCGGCGTGCACGAGGGTGACCTCGTCGCCGGCGTAGTCGTAGGCCTGCAGGATCGGCAGGTAGCCCGGCGGCACCCGGCCCGCGGGCAGCAGGTCGACCAGATCGGGTCCCGACGCGGACGCATCGTCGGCGTCCTCGTCGATGTCGTCGCCGGGCTGGTCCACCCACAGCTGGATCATCCCGCCGCCGGCGGGTCCGTCACGAATGATGGTGTGCGGCACGATGTCCCACCCCAGTGCGTGAGACACCAGGTAGGCGCCCACCTCGCGGCCGGCCAGCGTGCCGTCGGGGAAGTCCCACAGTGGCGCCTCCCCGGCGATCGGCTTGTAGACGCAGTGCGCCTGCCGCTCGCCCAGATGTGCCTCGCACAGGAAGGTGGCATTGCTCGCCGAGCGGATCCGCCCGAGGACGGTCAGTTCGCCGCACCGCAGCACCTCCTCGACGCCGCCGGCGGCAGACTCAGGTGTCGGCGTCATCGTCGGGTTCGGTGAGCGCACCGCGCCGGTAGCCGTTGGTGCGGACGCAGATGTGGCCTTCGGGGTCGAGCGGCTCGTCGCAGAGCGGGCAGGGCGGCCGCCCGGCCGAGATGACCCGGTTCGAGCGGTTCGCGAACTGGCGCGCCGACTCGGGCGTCAGGAACACCCGCACGGCGTCGGGGCCTTCCTCGGCGTCGTCGAGCACCACCGAGGCGTCGAATTCGGTTTCGGAGACCGCAAGCAGTTCCACCACGATCGTCTGTGCCTCGGAATCCCAGCCCAGACCCATCGTGCCGACCCGGAATTCGGGGTCCACGGGTGTCTGCAGTGGGCTCAGGTCGTCGATCTCCCCGGTCTCGGGCGGGATCGGGGTGCCGAACCTGCGGTTGATCTCGAGCAGCAGCGCAGAGATGCGCTCGGCCAGCACCGCCACCTGCTGCTTCTCCAAGATCACCGACACCACCCGCTTCTCGTGCACGGCCTGCAGATAGAAGGTGCGGTTGCCGGGTTGCCCGACGGTCCCGGCCACGAAACGGTCGGGCATACGGAAGACGTGAATTGCGCGGGCCATGGCACCTTCCAAAATACCGGTAGGGCCGTCGCGACCGTAATCACGACGGCGCCGGTCAGTCGACGGAACCGCCGACCACCGCGTCGTCGGTGGGGACCGGCTGCTCCGATGCATCGCCGTCGGTCTTGGCGGGGGCGGCCACCAGTCCCGATGTCAGGCTCGGCCCGGTGTGGTTCACGTGCAGAACGAATGGCCGCAGTGATGTGTACCGGATCACACTCATCGAAGCGGGGTCGGCGGTGATGCGCTGGAAGCCGTCGAGGTGCACGCCGAGCGCGTCGGCCAGCACCGCCTTGATCACATCCCCGTGCGTGCAGGCCACCCAGAGCACGTCGCCGTCGTGCTGCTCGGCCAGCGCCCGGTCGTGTTCGCGCACCGCCGCCACGGCCCGCGCCTGCACGTGAGCC
Source organism: Mycobacterium sp. NPDC050551 (assembly GCF_040674075.1). Lineage (NCBI taxonomy): Bacteria > Bacillati > Actinomycetota > Actinomycetes > Mycobacteriales > Mycobacteriaceae > Mycobacterium > Mycobacterium sp. NPDC050551. Next base: position 147,748 of record NZ_JBFARC010000005.1, read on the forward strand.
AGTCCCTCGCCGTCGGGGAACACCGCGGCGCTCGGCTGTTGCTGCACCACTGCCCACAGCGGCTCCTTGACCAGATCGCCGATCTTGCGGCCGGTCCAGGCGCCGTAGTCGACCTCCGCGAGCCGCTCGTCGACGACCGGCTCCAGCTGCAGTGCGGCGGCGAGCGGTTCGACGGTGCGACGGCACCGCAGCAGCGGCGACCGCACGATCGCCCGCACCGGCAGCGCGCCGATGCGCTCCACCACCCCGTCGGCCTGTTCCCGGCCCTTCTCGTCGAGGTCGACGCCCTCGCTGCGGCCCGCCAGCGTGTGCGCGGTGTTCGACGTCGAGCGGCCGTGCCGCAGCAGGATCACGGTCACGACGCCGCCACCACCCCGGTGCCCAGCAGCACCAGCACGACCGTGCCGAGCAGCACCCGGTAGCCGACGAACCAGTACATGCTGTGCCGGACCAGGAAGCGCAGGAACCACGCGACAGCGGCGAAGCCGACGACGAACGCGATGATCGTCGCGACGAGCAGCTGCGCTCCGGTCGCGCTCATCCCCTCCCCGACCGGGTCGAACGCGTCGGGCAGCGAGAACAGCCCGGAGGCGAACACGGCCGGTATCGCCAGCAGGAAGCCGAACCGGGCGGCGAGTTCGCGGTTCATGCCCAGGAACAACCCCGCGCTGATGGTGGCGCCCGACCGGGACACCCCCGGCAGCAGCGCCAGACACTGTGCCAGGCCGACGATCACGCCGTCGCGCCACGTCAGATGCTCGACCCGGCGGCCCTGGCGCCCGACGTACTCGGCCGCCGCGATGACCGCCGAGAACACAATCAGCGCGATCGCGATCGCCCACAGATTCCGCGCCGCCGTACGGATCTCGTCCTTGAGCAGCAGGCCGATCAGCCCGATCGGGATGGTGCCGATGATCACGAACCACCCGAGCCGGTAGTCGGCGGTGCGGTGTTCGGGAGCGAACAGGCCGCGGAACCAGGCGGTGACGATGCGGCCGATGTCGCGGGCGAAGTACAGCAGCACGGCGAATTCGGTGCCCAGCTGTGTGACGGCCGTGAACGAGGCGCCGGCATCACCGGAGAAGAACACCCTCGAGGCGATGGCGAGGTGGCCGGAGGAGGACACCGGCAGGAACTCGGTGAGGCCCTGCAGGACCGCCAGGACCACCACCTGCATCCACGACATGGCCTCGGTCACGCCGACGACCGTACCGTGGGCGGCGGGTCAGCGAGCGGGGCGCGGCACCGGGTGCGCGTCGGCGACCGCGTCGCGCACGGCCGCGGCCACGCTGCGTTCGTCGGACAGGTCGATGTCGGTCAGGCCCCGGGTGGCGACGGCCACCACGTCCTCGGCCTGTGGCACGGGGTGGCGCAGCCGCGGGCGATACACCTCGACGACGAGCTGCTGGCGCTCGACGTGGAACGAAAAACTCCGCCCGTCGCCGACCTGGCCAAACCCGCTAGCGTGCACACCAGTGGATATGTCTTCGATAGCAAAGTCGTCTTCGCTCTGACTCCGACGTGTGGCGAGCGTCATATTCGCACCATACCTCCGGTATTGCCGTCGGCGACAGCGGCAGCTGCGAATCGCTGCCCGTCCCGTCCACCACGGTCATGCCTAGACTTGCCGGACGCGTCGAACGTCCCGTGAATCGACCGCACGAACCGAGAGCTACCCCTTGTCATACCACCTAAACGCCGCGACACAGCGCTTTCTCGCCGCTGTCGCGGTGGTGGCAATTCTCGCCTCGGCCGGCTGCGCGACCGGCCCGGACGACGACCCGCCGCCGACCATCGTCCCGGCCACCGCCGCGGAGTCTCCCCCGGTCAGCGGCGCCCCCGCGGGGCTGGTACGGCCACTCGCCGCGCAGACCCGAGGCGCCGTGTTCGACCGGGCCACCGGATCGCTGGTGGTGCTGGGCGCCGGCGCGGACGGCCGGTCGCAGGTGACGGTGATGGGCCCCGGGACGGACATCCGCACCGTGCCACTCGACGGTGCGGCCACCGCGGTGATCGGCGACGGCCGGGGCGAGGTGTACGCCGCCGGGCGGGGCGGCTTCTTCCGCGTCGACGTCGCCCGCGGTCGGGCCACCCGCGTCGACGTCGACGGCAAGCAGGACGCCGACTTCACCGCGATCGCGCGCCGCGCCGACGGCCGGCTGGCACTCGGCACGGCCGACGGCGCGGTCCTCACACTGGCGCCCGCCGACGGCGACCGCGCCGCGGTGGCCGCCGAGCTGAAGATCTTCGCCCGCGTCGACGCCCTTGCGGCACAGGGCGACACCATGGTGGTACTGGACCGCGGGCAGACGTCGGTGACCACCGTCGATGCGTCCGGCACCGATGCCCGGCACGCCCTGCGCGCCGGTGAGGGCGCCACCACGATGGCCGTCGACCCGGCGGGGCGGGTGCTGGTGGCCGACACCCGCGGCGACGGGTTGCTGGTGTTCGGCACCGACCCGCTGATCCTGCGCCAGCGCTACCCGGTGCGCGGGGCGCCCTACGGGCTGGCCGCCTCGCCCACGCTGTCCTGGGTGTCGCAGACTGCCACCAACACGGTGATTGGATACGATCTGGCCACTGGCATCCCGGTGGAAAAGGTGCGATATCGGACCGTGCGGCAACCCGACTCCCTGGCCTTCGACGACGCGTCGGGCACGCTGTACGTGGTGTCCGGTGCGGGAGACGGTGTCCAGGTGATCGCGAACGCGGCGGCGGGCGAGCCGTGAGCGCGATGCAGCGCGGCCGGATGCCGCAGGGCTGGGAGGGCGACCTCTCCGACGACTACGAGTGGGTTCCGCTGCGGCTGCCGCCCGACGTCACCCGGCTGACCGCGTCGATCCGGCTGTCCATCGAAGCCGAGTACCGCGGCTGGGAACTGACCCGGGTGCGGGCCTACACCGACGGCAGCCGCCGGGTGTTGCTGCGCCGCAAGAAGACCGCGGGCATCACCGATCAGCCGGGACAGTGACCGGGTGATCTACCGCGCAGTCCGCCGGCTGCTGTTCTCGGTCCCTGCCGAACGCGTGCACACGTGGGTGTTCGCCCTGCTGCGCGCGGTCACCGCGGTGGCCCCGCTGCGGGCCGCGCTGACGCGCTGGCTCGCGCCGCGCGACCCGGTGCTGGCCACCACGGTGTTCGGGGTGCGGTTCCCCGGCCCGCTGGGCCTGGCCGCCGGCTTCGACAAGGACGGCCGCGGTGTTCGCACCTGGCCCGCGCTGGGCTTCGGCTACGCCGAGGTGGGCACCGTGACCGCACACCCGCAACCGGGCAACCCGCAGCCGCGGCTGTTCCGGTTGCCCGAGGACCGCGCACTGCTCAACCGGATGGGCTTCAACAACTCCGGCGCCACCGAACTGGGACGGCGACTGGCTCGCGTGCGTCCCACCGCCCCGGTCGGCGTCAACATCGGCAAGACGAAATCCACCCCGGTCGAGGACGCCGTCGCCGACTACACCGAGAGCGCCAGGCAGGTCGGGCCGGTGGCCGCGTTCGTGGTGGTCAACGTCAGCTCGCCCAACACCCCCGGGCTGCGCGACCTGCAGGCGGTCGACACGCTGCGGCCCATTCTCGCCGCGGTGCGTGCGCAGACGACGGCGCCGGTGCTGGTCAAGATCGCACCCGACCTGGAAGACGCCGACATCGACCAGATCGCCGATCTGGCAGTGGAACTCGGCCTCGCGGGCATCGTCGCGACCAACACGACGGTGTCGCGGGACCTGCTGCGCACACCCGGCGCGACCGAGCTGGGCGCCGGCGGGGTGTCCGGGCCGCCGGTCGCACAGCGCTCGGCCGAGGTGCTGCGCCGGCTGTACCGGCGCGTCGGCGACCGCCTGGTGCTGGTCAGCGTCGGAGGCATCGAGACGGCCGACGACGCATGGGAACGCATCACCGCCGGCGCCTCGCTTCTGCAGGGCTACACCGGCTTCATCTACGGCGGCGGCCTGTGGGCCAAGCACATCCACGACGGCCTGGCCCGCCGCCTGCACGACGGCGGGTTCGCCTCACTGGCCGACGCCGTCGGCTCCGCCGCGGGCTGAGCTCACTCCTGCTCGTACGTCCCGGTGATGAGGGCACGGGCGATCGCGTGCGAGAACAGGTTGAAGCCGAGGTAGGCCGGAGTGGCCTCGGCGGGCACCTCGAGCTTCTCGACGTCCACGGCGTGCACCGCGATGATGTACCGGTGCGGGCCGTGACCCGGGGGCGGCGCCGCACCGATGAACCGCTGCAGGCCGGCGTCGTTGGCCAGCGTCACCGCGTCACCGGGAAAGCCCTTGCTGCTGCCGTCGCCGACGCCTTCGGGCAGGTCGGTGACGGTCGCGGGCAGGTTGAACACGGCCCAGTGCCAGAACCCCGAACCGGTCGGCGCGTCGGGGTCGTAGACCGTCACGGCGAAGCTGCGGGTCTCCTCCGGGAAGCCCGACCAGCTCAGCTGCGGTGAGACGTCCGAGCCGCCTGCGCCCATGATGCCGCTGACCTGATCGTTGGACAGCGGTTGGCCGTCGGTCACCGACTCCGAGGTCAGCGTGAAGGTGGGCAGCTTCGGCAGGAACTCGTAGGGGTCGTACGGGAAGGCCATGATGTCCTTTCGTTGACGGATACGGGACAGGACCCGGCTCAGCAGTGCTCGAGGAAGTGTTCGAGCACCCGGGCGCCGAATTCGAGCGCGTCGACGGGCACCCGCTCGTCGACACCGTGGAACAACGCCGAGAAATCGAGATCCGGCGGCAGCCGCAACGGCGCGAAGCCGAAGCAGCGAATCCCCAACTTGGCGAACGCTTTCGCGTCGGTACCGCCGGAGAGCATGTACGGCACCGTGCGGGCGTCCGGGTCGAGGGTCAGCAGCGCGGCGTTCATCGCGTCGACCAGGTCACCGTCGAAACTCGTCTCGTAGGAGTCGAGATCGCGCTCCCAGCTGCGGGTGACGTGCGGGCCGATCAGCTCGTCGACCTCCCGCTCGAACGCCTCCTTGCGACCGGGCAGGACGCGGCAGTCCACCACCGCCTCGGCGGTGGCCGGAATGACGTTCGCCTTGTAGCCGGCCTTGAGCATCGTCGGGTTGGCGGTGTCGCGCAGCGTCGCGCCGACGATGCGGGCGATTCCGCCCAGTTTGGCGATGGAACCCTCGAGATCCGGCGAATCCACGTCGAACGTGTACCCGGTTTCCTCGGCGACCGCGCTGAGGAACTGCTCGACGGTGTCGGTGAGCACGAGCGGGAACCGGTGGCGGCCCAGCCGGGCCACCGCCTCGGCGATCAGCGTCACCGCGTTGTCGTCGTGCACCATCGAGCCGTGGCCCGCCCGCGCGCGTGCCGACAGCCGCATCCACGACAGGCCCTTCTCCGCGGTCTCGATGAGATAGAGCCTGCGTTCACCGCCGTCGCGGCGCGGCACGGTGAGCGAGAACCCGCCCACCTCGCCGATGGCCTCGGTGACGCCGGCGAACAGGTCGGGCCGGTGCTTGATGAGCCACTGGGCGCCGTAGGTGCCGCCGTGCTCCTCGTCGGAGACGAAGGCGAACACCAGATCCCGGGGCGGCACGATGCCCGCGCGCTTGAAGTGGCGGGCGACGGCGATCATCATGCCGCACATGTCTTTCATGTCGACCGCGCCGCGGCCCCACACGTAGCCGTCCTCGATCGCCCCGGAGAACGGGTGCACGCTCCAGTCCGCGGGTTCGGCGGGCACCACGTCGAGGTGGCCGTGGATCATCAGCGCGCCCCGCGACCGGTCGGCGCCGGGCAGCCGGGCGAACACGTTGCCCCGGCCGGGTGCGCCCGCCTCGACGTACTCGGTCTCGTAGCCGACCTCTTCGAGCTTCTGCGCCACCCAGCGGGCGCATTCCTCCTCGCCCTTGGTGGTGGCGGGGTCGCCGGTGTTGGAGGTGTCGAACCGGATCAACGCGCTGACGAGTTCGACGACCTCGTGGGATGCGTCCGGGGCTGCAGTCACAGTCACCATTCGTACCACCCGCGGGGACGGCCGGGTTTGGGTCCCGGTAGCCCAATCCGTTAGCCTTAGTCGCCCACTGGTCCGAGTGGCGGAATGGCAGACGCGCTAGCTTGAGGTGCTAGTGCCCTATTAACGGGCGTGGGGGTTCAAGTCCCCCCTCGGACACCAGGCGACGGAGCTCAATACACGTCGCGCACGTAGCGTTTCGACGCCACCAGCTCACGCTTGTAGTCGTGGGCCTGTTCGTTGGTCATCGCGCCGTGCTTGCGGATGATCGCGGTCAGCGCGTTGTCCACGTCGCGCGCCATCCGGGTGGCGTCACCGCAGACGTAGAAGTGCGCGCCGTCCTGCAGCCGCCGCCACACCTCGGCGCCGCGCTCGAGCATCCGGTGCTGCACGTACACCCGCTCCTTCTGGTCGCGGGAGAACGCCAGGTCCATCTCCAGGAAGCCGTCGCTGACCATGTGCTCGAGGTCGTCGCGATAGTAGAAGTTGTCCCTGCGGTGCTGGTCACCGAAGAACAGCCAGTTGCGGCCGGTGTGGCCGAGTGCCCGTCGCTCCTGCAGGAACCCGCGGAACGGTGCGATGCCGGTGCCCGGGCCGACCATGATCATCGGGGTGTCGGCGCCCTCCGGCGGTCGGAAGTGCGGTGAGCGCTGCAGGAACACCGGCACCGGCGCGTCCGCGGCGCGGTCGGCGAGAAAGGTCGAGCACACGCCGCCACGGCGGCCGCCGTCGGTGCCGTGATAGCGCACCACCGACACGGTCAGCTGCACCTCGTTCGGGCTGACCAGCGGGCTCGACGAGATGGAGTAGTTGCGCGGCGTCAGCCGGACCAGCACCTCCTGCCACTGCGCCGGGTCGGCGTGCACCGCGAACTCGCGAACGATGTCCAGCCCGTCCCTGGTGGCCAGCCATTTGTCGAGCTTGTCCTTCGGCGCCCGCAGCGGCCGCGCGTCGCGGCTGTTCTCGGCGACGAACCGCAGCAGGTTGGGTGTGACCTTGCGGATGTCGTAACAGGTGGCCAGCGCGTCACGCAGGGGCTGATCAGAGCCGTCCACCTCGACCACCTGCTCCCCGCGCAGGCCGGTCGCCGACAGCCACCCGTCGACCACCGCGGGATCGTTGCGGGCGAACACTCCCAGCGAATCGCCGACGCCGTAGCCGACTCCGAACTGTGAGATGTCGAATCCGAAGAGCCGCACCTCTTTCGTCGAGGACGGGCTGCTGAGCACCACGTTGCGGCTCAGCGGTGCCAGCACCGGCTTGGCGCGGGTGAACGGTTCGGCGATGGTGGCCGGCCGGGTGATCGTCGTGGTGCCGCCGCGCGGCGGGGCGGTCGGTGTGGATTCGCCGAGCAGCGCGACGACGTCGTCGGTCCAGCTCTGCATCGGTTCCTCGTCGTACGCTTCGCATTCCGCGCGACTGCGCAGCCTGGTGGCGCCGAGCGCGGCCAGCCGGTCGTCGAGCGAGCGGGCGTGCCCGCAGAAGTCGTCGTAGGACCTGTCGCCGATCCCCAGCACGGCGAAGCGCACACCGTCGAGGGCGGGGGCCTCGGCCGACTCGAGGCGGCTCCAGAAGTCCGCGCCGTTGTCCGGCGGGCCGCCGTCGCCGAAGGTGCTGGTGACCACCAGCACGTCGCGGGCCGCCGTGAGATCGGTCACGGCCACGTCGTCCATGCTGCGCAGTTGCGCGGCAGCGAGTTTCGCCGCCACCCGGCCCGCCACCTCCTCGGCGTTGCCGGTCTGCGACGCCCAGAGCACCAGCGGCCCTCCCCCGGCGGGCGCGTCCTCCGCCGTGGCCAGTGCGGCGCCGGCACGGGAGTAGCGCCCCGCGAGCACACCGTCGATCCACAGCCGCACGTCGGCGCGCACCGGGGCGTGCGCGGGCAGCACCGGCACTCCGCTCGGCTGATCGCCCACTGCCCCGAGAAACCCGGAGAGATAAAGTTTCTCGTCGTCGGTGAGTACCGGCTTGCGGATCCGTCCGATGCCCAGTTCGGCGACGAGCGGATGGCCGGCCGGGGTGTCCACCGGCCTCACCGGGCGCAGGCTGATCGCGCACACCTTGAACTCCGGTTGCAGCGATTCCGGGTCGACGGCGTCGTTGGTCAGGGCGTTGATGGTCAGGTACTCGCCGTGTTCGTCGTTCCAGTGGAACGGCACGAAGCAGCTTCCGGGCCGCACCCGGTCGGTCACCACCGCGGGCAGCACGGCGCGGCCGCGCCGGGAGGCGAGCTCCACCGACGTCCCGTCGGTGATCTCGAGGGCCACCGCGTCGACGGGGTGGATCTCGACGAACGGCCCGCTGTTGAGTTTGTTGAGCTTGTCCACCTTGCCGGTCTTGGTCATGGTGTGCCACTGGTGCTGCAGCCGACCGGTGTTCAGCACGATCGGGTAGTCGGTGTCGGGCAGTTCGTCGGCGTCGACGTGCGGGCGCGGGAAGAACACCGCCCGTCGCGACGGGGTCGCGAACGCCAGCCGGGGCCGGCCGCCGTCCTCGTCGACGAAAAGATGCTGGCTGACACCGTCGTTGAGGTAGCGGGTGGGATGCCGGTCGGTGTCGCCACCGGGCGCCTCCTGCGGCGGCACCGGCCACTGCAGCGGCGTCCGGCGGAGCCGCTCGTAGCTGACGCCGCGCAGGTCGTAACCCGTCCGCAGGTTGGTGAATCCGGTGATCTCGTCGATGATCTCGGCGCTGTCGCGGTAGTCGAAGTGTTCACCGAAGCCCAGCTGCGCGGCGATGTCGCAGATCAGCTGCCAGTCCGGCCGGGCCTGGCCGGCCGGCGGGATCGACTGCCGCAACAGCGTCATGGTGCGGTCGGAGTTGATCATCACCGCGTCCGATTCGGCCCACAGCGTGGCGGGCAGCACGATGTCGGCGTAGCGGTTCGTCGCGTTGTCCCGGTAGGTGTCCTGGGTGATCACCAGTTCGGCGGCCTCCAGCCCCGCGATCGTGGTCTTGCGGTTCGGCATGGTGGCCACCGGATTGGTGCAGATGATCCAGCACGCCTTGATCTCTCCCGCGGCGAGGCGTTCGAACATGTCGACCGCGCCCGGCCCGAACTCGCTGCGGATGGTGTCCGGCGCCAGGCCCCACTTCTGTTCGACGAACGCCCGGTCGTCGGCGGAGACCACCGAACGCTGTCCGGGCAGACCTGGTCCCATGTAGCCCATCTCGCGTCCGCCCATGGCGTTGGGCTGACCGGTCAGCGACATCGGCCCGGTGCCCGGGCGGCAGATCGCGCCGGTCGCCAGGTGCAGGTTGCAGATCGCGTTGGTGTTCCAGGTGCCGTGGGTGCTCTGGTTCATGCCGACCGCCCAGCACGTCATCCAGTCGCCGGCCTCGGCGATCATCGCCGCGGCCAGCCGGAGATCCGACTCCCCGATCCCGGTGAGCTCCGACACCCGCGCGGGCGGATAGTCCGCCAGGAACGGGCGCATCTGCTCCCAGCCCTCGGTGTGCTCGGCGATGAACCGCTCGTCGATGTCGCCGCTCTCCACCAGGAGATGCAGCAGGCCGTTGAGCAGCGCGAGGTCGGTGCCGGGCTTGATCTGCAGGAACAGGTCGGCCTTCTCGGCGGTGGTGGTGCGCCGCGGGTCGACGACGATCAGCTTGGCGCCCGCCTTGAGCCGCTCGGCCATGCGCAGGTAGAGGATCGGGTGGCAGTCGGCCATGTTGGAGCCGATGACGAAGAACAGGTTCGTCAGGTCGAAGTCGGTGTAGGACCCGGGTGGGCCGTCGGAGCCGAGGGACTGCTTGTAGCCGGTGCCCGCGCTGGCCATGCAGAGCCGCGAATTCGACTCCATGTACTTCGTCCGCAGGAATCCCTTGGCGAGTTTTGTTGCCAGGTACTGAGATTCCAGCGACATCTGCCCGGAGACGTACAGTGCGACCGCATCCGGCCCGTACTTGTCGACGATGGCCCGCAGCCGCCGGCCGGCTTCGGCGATCGCATCGTCGACGGGCACCGGCACCGGTTCGTCGTCACGGCCGGGCCGCAGCAGCGCCGATTTCAGCCGCCCCTCGTCGGCCCGCATCATCTCCGCGTGGGTGGCGCCCTTGGTGCACAGCCTGCCCGCGTTGGTCGGGTGCAGCTTGTCGCCAGACACCCGGGCGATCACCGGGCGGTCGGCGTCACCGTCGGTCTGCACCTCGATGCCGCAGCCGACGCCGCAGTACGAGCACGCCGTCCTGGTCACCGCCATGACCCCATGGTGTGCGGGTCCTGTTCCGGTTCCTTTCCGGTGACGTTATCGGCAGGAAAACTGGTGCTCACCGCCGCCATGCGCGCTCGGTGAGCCGCATCAGCGCTGCTCAGGCCGTTGAAGCCGGAGAGGGCACACGGTCGATGTGTTCTCCGCCACCCGCCTTGGCCGTCCGCATGCGCAGGAAGACGACCCAGGTGACGACCGCACAGACCACGTAGAACCCCATGAACACCCAGAACGCGTTGGTGGCCGACTTCGCGTCGCCGACGTAGGAGGCGCGCAGCACGATGTTGATGAACACCCCGCCGAGCGCCCCGACCGCCCCGGCGAATCCGATCAGTGCGCCGGACATGCTGCGCGACCACGCCGCCTTCTCCGCCGGGCTCCACTCGTCGTGGCCCTGGGCCTTCGCCTCGAAGATCGACGGGATCATCTTGTACGTCGAACCGTTGCCGATGCCGGACAGGATGAACAGCATGATGAAGCCGGCCACGTAGCAGGCCATCTGCCCGCCGGTCGGCGCGCCGGCCGTGCCGTCGTCGATCATGCCGGTGGTCACCAGGATCCCTGCGGCGAAGGTCATCGCGACGAACGTGTACAGCGTGATCCGTCCGCCGCCGATCCGGTCGGCGAGCTTGCCGCCGAACGGTCGCGAGATCGAGCCGAGAAGCGGTCCGAGGAACGAGATCTGTGCGGCGTGCAGCGAGGCCTGCGCCGCGGTGTCGCCGCCGGCGAGGTAGTTGATCTGCAGCACCTGCCCGAAGGCGAACGAGAACCCGATGAACGAGCCGAACGTGCCGATGTACAGGAAGCTCATCACCCAGGAGTGCTGGTAGCGCAGCGCTTCGGCGAGCGCGCCCAGGTTCGACCGCTGGTTGCCGAGGTTGTCCATGAACAGCGCGGCGCCGACCGCGGCCGCAGCGATCAGCACGAGGTAGGCGGCGCAGACGATTTCAGGGGCGGTGTTGCCGACGGTGGCGATGACGAGCAGCCCGACCAGCTGGATGACCGGCACGCCGATGTTGCCGCCACCGGCGTTGAGGCCCAGCGCCCAGCCCTTGAGCCGCTGCGGGTAGAAGGCGTTGATGTTGGTCATCGACGAGGCGAAGTTGCCGCCGCCGAAGCCGGCGAACGCCGCCACCACCATGAACGTGGTGTAACCGGTGCCGGGATTCTTCATCGCCCAGAGGGTGAGCAGCGTCGGGATCAGCAGGAGCAGCGCGCTGACGATCGTCCAGTTGCGGCCGCCGAACCGGGCAGGCGCGATGGTGTACGGGATGCGCATGAAGGCGCCGACCAGGGTCGGCATCGCCACCAGGTAGAACTTGCCCGCCGGGTCGATGCCGTAGACGTCCTGCGGCATGAACAGCACCATCACCGACCAGATCGACCAGATCGAGAAGCCGACGTGCTCGGCGAAGATCGACCAGATGAGGTTGCGCTTGGCGATCTTGTGCCCGCCCGAGTTCCACGCCTCGACGTCCTCGGCGTCCCAGTGTGCGATGTCGCGGCTCATGCCATCTGTGTACTGCCGGGCCGTTCCGCGGCCGTTGCCCTCCGGTGTCGGCTGTGTCAACTCGGCCTCACACCTGCTGCGACAGCGGCTGTGCACAACGAGATCCACGGCTGACTCGACGACGAAACCACCACGAAACAAACGCCGCCTAGTCATGGAGCATGAGCGACGGCAGCATTCCCCGATTCCTGCAAGGCGCTTTCGAGTTCGAGGGCAACGGCCTCACCAAGCCCACGCCGATCGACGACTCACTGCGCTACACGGTGCCCGCCGGGTCGGTGACCCAGCCGGTCTACTTCCGCGGCGGCAACTCCTGCGACGAGATGGTCACCGTGGTGCTGATCCGCGACGGCGCGCCGATGCGGTACTTCCCCATCGCCGCGAAGGGCGCCACCCACGTGGCGTTGCGGGTGGTCGAGGACCTGCTCGGGGACACCGTGCTCGAACTGTTCGTCGCCGCGCCCGCCGGCTGTTCGGGCACCGTCGTCGTCGATCTCGGCCTGGTGGAGGTGTGATGCGCAAGCTGGTGGTGGTCGGCAACGGGATGGCCGGCGTGCGCGCCATCGAGGAGATCCTTGCCAGGGGCGGCGGCGCGATGTTCGACATCACGGTGTTCGGCGACGAACCGTACGGCAACTACAACCGGATCCTGCTGTCGAACGTGCTGGCGGGCAGTCAGGACGTCGAGGCCGACGCCGGCGAGATCTACCTCAACGCGCTGGACTGGTACGCCGAGAACGGCATCGACTTGCGGGCAGGGGTGCGGGTGGTGCGCATCGACCGCTTCGCCCGGCTGGTGTACGCCGACGACGGCACCGTGCAGAAGTACGACGATCTGGTGCTCGCCACCGGCAGCCGGTCCTTCTTCCCGCCGATGACCGGCCTGTGGGCCGACGACACGACGCTGACCGACGGGGTGTTCGGCTTCCGCACCCTCGACGACTGCATGGGCATGATCGACGAGGCGCAGCACCGCACCAAGGCCGTGGTGATCGGCGGTGGGCTGCTCGGACTCGAAGCCGCTCGGGGACTTCAGAACCGCGGTCTGGCCGTCGATGTCGTGCACGCGGGCCCGGTGCTGATGAACGCACAACTCGACGTCACGGCGGGCGCGATCCTCCGGCGTTCGGTGGAGGCGCTCGGTATCACCGTGCACACCGAGAAGCGCACCACCGAGGTGCTCACCGACGACTCGGGGAGGCTGTCCGGGATCGTGTTCTCCGACGGCTCGGTCGTCGACTGCGACATGCTGGTGATCGCGGCGGGCATCCGGCCGAACGTCGGTCTGGCGCAACGGGCGGGCCTGACCGTCGAACGCGCGATCGTGGTCGACGACCACATGCGCTCCATCGACGACGGCCACATCTACGTCGTCGGCGAGTGCGCACAGCACCGCGGCCAGGTGTACGGGCTGGTGGCTCCGCTGTGGGAGCAGGCCGGCGTGCTCGCCGACCAGCTCACCGGAAACGACCCGGCGGCGGCCTATCACGGGTCGCGCACCGCCACCAAGCTCAAGGTGGCCGGCGTGGACGTGGCGTCGATGGGGCTCAAGGCCCCCGAGCGGCCGGACGACGAGTTCGTCCAGTACTCCGAACCCCGGCACGGGGTCTACAAGACGATCGTCATCCGGGACGGGAAGTTGGTGGGCGCCACCCTGCTCGGCGACGTCAGCAAGGTGTCGTTCCTCACGCAGGCCTTCGACAGCGGGTTGCCGCTCCCCGACGAGCGGGTGTCGCTGATGTTCGACATCGGCACCCCCGACGTCGCGGTGGGCGTCGCCGAACTCGCCGACGACGCGCAGATCTGCAACTGCAACGGGGTCAGCAAGGGCGCACTGGTCGGGTGTGTCCGCGGGGGCGAGACGTCCGTGTCCGGCGTGATGGCGAAGACGAAGGCGGGCAAGGGCTGCGGCTCGTGCAAGGAGCTGGTGGGCCAGGTCGTCGAGTGGGCGGCAGGCGGCGCGGTCAGCGAGGATCCGTCGGCGTCGTGGTACGTGCCGGGGGTGCCCTACGACAAGCCGACGCTGATGCGCCACATCCGCGAGCTCGAACTGCATTCGGTGTCTTCGGTGTTCGCCGCGCTGGCGCCCGACGGCCGCGAGGACGCTGGCTCGAAGATGGCGCTGGCGTCGCTGCTGGAGACGATGTGGGCCGACGAGTACGTCGACGAGCGCGACGCCCGGTTCATCAACGACCGGGTGCACGCCAACATCCAGCGCGACGGCACGTTCTCGGTGGTGCCGCAGATGAAGGGCGGGGTGACCGACGTGGCGCAATTGCGCACGATCGCCGATGTCGCCGAGAAGTACGCGATCCCGATGATCAAGCTCACCGGTGGCCAGCGCATCGACCTGCTCGGGGTGCGCAAGGAGGATCTACCCGCGGTGTGGGCCGATCTCGACATGCCGTCCGGATACGCGTACGGCAAGAGCTTCCGCACCGTCAAAACTTGTGTGGGCAGCGACTTCTGCCGCTTCGGGCTGGGCGATTCGACGGCACTGGGCATCGCCATCGAGGAGCGATACCAGGGCCTGGCCAGCCCGGCCAAGATGAAGCTGGCCGTCACCGGATGCCCGCGCAACTGCGCCGAGGCGCTGTGCAAGGACCTCGGTGTGGTGGCGGTCGACGGCGGCCGGTGGGAGATCTACGTCGGCGGTGCCGCGGGCGCGCACATCCGCAAGGGCGACCTGCTCGCGACCGTCGACGACCCGCAGACGGTGATCACGCTGACCGGCCGCTTCCTGCAGTACTACCGGGAGAACGCGAACTGGCTGGAGCGCACCTACGCGTTCGTGCCGAGGGTGGGCATCGAGCACCTGCGTGCGGTGGTGGTCGACGACAGCGAGGGCATCGGAACCGAACTCGACGAGAGGATGCAGAAGTCGGTGGACGCCTATCGCGACCCGTGGCGGGACGGGCAGGACCCGGTGACCGAAGGACAGTTCCGGCCGTCGCTGCCGCTGCTGCCGCTCCCCCTGGTGCCCGTCCGATGAGCGCTTGCGCGAAGAGCCGAGGACCGCGATGAGCGTCGACATCGGCTCGCTGGACGAGGTACCGGTCGGCGAGGGCCGCACGTACTCGGTGCGCGGCGAGCAGATCGCGGTGTTCCGGTTGCGCGACGGCACCCTGCGCGCGATCGACGCGGTGTGCCCGCACCGCGGCGGACCGCTGGCCGACGGACTCGCCGACGACCGCGTGGTGGTGTGTCCGCTGCACGGGCACACCTTCGATCTCTGCGACGGGCGCGAGGCCGCGGGCGCCGACCTGTCGGTGCGCAGCTTCCCCGTCGAGGCCGTGGACGGAACCATCCGCATCACACTCTGATCGGGCACCAGAGGGAATACCCGGCCGGCCGGCACAGTTCGGTGACATATCACGCATTCTGGTCGGCTGAAGGAGCACGTCATGCAGTACGCAATCATCGGAGCGGGAAACATCGGCACGGCCGTCGCGGGGCATTTCGCCCGTACCGGCACCGACGTGGGCCTGGCCGCGTCGCGCGGTGTCGAGGCGGTCCGCGGCGTCGCAGCCGCGATCGGACCGAACGTCGTCCCGGCCGAGGTGTCCGATGCACTGGCAGCCGACGTCGTCATCCTCGCCACCCCGTTCGAGGCGGTCCGGGAACTGGTCGGGTCGGTGCCGGATTGGGGCGGCCGCATCATCGTCGACGCCACCAACGCCATCGACTACAGCGACTTCTCCCCCGCCGACCTCGGCGGACGGGCGTCGTCCGATCTGGTCGAGGAGTGGGCGAGCGGCGCCAGGGTGGTCAAGGCCTTCGGCCACACCTGGGCCAAGGTGCTGGCGCGCGAGCCCGGCGACGGGCACGGGGGCCGACGCGTGTTGTTCCTCTCCGGAAATCACCCCGACGCGAATGCCACGGTGGCACAACTGATCTCCGACCTCGGATTCGAGGCGCTCGATCTCGGCCGCAACGACGGCGGCGGACTGCTTCAGCAGTTCGGCGGGCCGTTGACGACCAAGAGCTTCATCTCCCAGGCCATCGGGGGCGCGGGTCCGGCCGAGATGGATCTGGTCTGACCCGGCCTGACCGCAGCTGTCGGGCCGGAGACGGTACACGATTTCGTTATCAGGTCTGCGGTGCATCGTGACCATGACTCGCGGTCGACATGGCTACGTTGCCGCAGAGCCTGCCTCACCATGCATGTATGCGTCATTCGAAGGTGTGCATGGTGCTCTGGGGCATCTGCCTGCTCGTCGCCGGATGCACCACGACCAGCAATGCCACGGCCGTGGCGCCTCCGGACATCCGATTCGCCATCCCGCGTCCCCTCGTCGAGCGTGAGTTGCCAGGACTGCTTCTCGCGCCGCACGAGGCGGCCGCCGCAATGGGATCGCCCGCGATGATGGTCACCGAGTCCCAGACCGCGATGTCCGACAACAGCGCGATCATGGCACCCGTGGACTGTCTCGCCATCGACGGCGCCGCGGAGGCGCTCGTGTACGCGGGCAGCGACTTCCAGGCCGTGCGCGATCAGAGCCTGAACACCGGCGACGATTTCACCCACTACCTCAAGCAGGCCGTGGTGCAGTTCCCCTACCGCGAGAAGGCTGCCGCATTCTTCGAGACATCGGTCGGCCAGTGGCCGAACTGCCACCAGTACGTCCACACCCAGAGCGGATCACGCTGGGACGTCGGAGAGATCAAGAACGTCGACGACATCCTGAGCACCAACGTCGTTCAGCAGGAAGCCGCAGCACCGGGTTGGGGGTGCGGCAGGGCACTGGCCCTGCGCAACAACATCATCATCGACGTGAACACCTGCAGCGCCGACCCCGCCGACTCGGCGGTGAGGATCGCCGATCTGATCGGAGACAAGATCCTGGCGCAGTAGTGACGGCTCAGCCTTCCGCCGGCTTGACGGCCAGCACCGGCTTCGGGCACTCCAGCAGCACCCGCTGAGCCACACTTCCCATCAGCAGCTTGCCCACCGGGTTGCGGTGCCGGAGCCCGATGACGAGCAGTTCTGCCTCGGCGCGGTCCATCGCGCGGACCAGTTCCTCGGCGGCGTCCACACCGACGGGCTGACTGAGCTCGAACGGCACCCCGCACTCGGTCAGCCTGGCCTCGACGTCGTGCACTTCGCTCTGCTGGGCGAAGCGTTTGTCGACGTAGGACTCGCCGGAGGTGGCGTTGATCACCAGCAGTTCGGTGTCGCGCCGCTTGGCCTCGGTGATGCCGTGTTCGAGTGCGGCGCGGCCGAATTCGTCGGCCGAGTATCCAACAACGATCATGACTGGGCCGCCTTCGCCTTCTGGTCCGCATCGTCCTCGACGATCAACAGCGACTCCTCACTGCGGTGCATCAACTTCAGGATCAGCGGCATGATGAGCAGGATCGCCATCAGGACGTAGGTGATGATCGCCACCGGCTCGGTGAACAGGCTGGCCCAGTCCCCGCCGCCGAGCTGGAGGCTCTGGCGGAGTTGACGTTCGACGCGCGGGCCGAGAATCACCCCGATGATCAGGGGCAGCACCGGCAGGCCGAAGCGCCGCATCATCAGGCCGAGCAGTCCGAACACGAGCAGCAGCGCGAGGTCGAGCGGCTGCACGTTGACCGCCAGCGCGCCGAGCGTCGCGAAGAACAGGATGCCGGCGTACAGGTAGGGCCGCGGGGTGCGCAGCAGCTTCGCCCACAGCGGTGCCAGCGGCAGGTTGATCAGCAGCAGCAGCAGGTTGCCGATGAAGAGGCTGGCGATCAGCGTCCAGATCAGCAACGGCTCCTTGTCGAACAGGGTGGGACCCGGCTGGATTCCATACGACACGAACGCGGTCAGCATGACCGCCGCGGTGGCGTTGGTCGGTAGACCCAGCGACAGCATCGGCACCAGCGTGCCCGCCGCCGAGGCGTTGTTGGCGGCCTCCGGCCCGGCCACACCTTCGATGGCGCCCTTGCCGAACTCCTCTTTGTGCTTGGAGAGCCGCTTCTCGGTGATGTAGGACAGGAACGTCGGCAGCTCGGCACCGCCGGCAGGTAGCGCGCCGAACGGGAATCCGTAGGCGGTACCACGCAGCCACGGCTTCCACGACCGCCGGAAGTCGTCGCGGCCCATCCACGGCCGGCCCACCGGGATCACCTCGGCGGGGCGGCGCCGCAGGTGCGCGGCCACCCACAGCGCCTCGCCGACCGCGAAGATGGCCACCGCGATGACCACGATGTCGATGCCGTCGGAGAGCTGCGGCAACCCGAACGTCGCGCGCGGCTGGCCGGTGAGGAAGTCGATGCCGACCACGCCGATCGCGAGTCCGAGGAACAGCGAGATGGCGCCGCGCAGCTTGGAGGCGCCGAGCACCGCAGTGACCGCGACGAGCGCGAAGATCATGATCGCCAGGTAGGACGGGGCGCCGAGCGACACCGCGAACCTCGAGATCGGTGGCGCGAACGTGGCGAGCAGCGCGGTGCCGATCGCGCCTGCGACGAACGAGCCGATGGCCGCGGTGGCCAGCGCCTGTGCGGCACGTCCGGCCTTTGCCATCTTGTTGCCCTCGATCGCGGTGATCACCGATGACGATTCGCCGGGCGTGTTCAGCAGGATCGACGTGGTGGAACCGCCGTACATGCCGCCGTAGAAGATGCCGGCGAACATGATGAACGCCGCACTGGGGCTGACGTTGTAGGTGACGGGGAGCAGCAGCGCGACCGTCATCGCGGGCCCGATGCCGGGCAGCACGCCCACCGCGGTGCCAAGCAGCACGCCGATGACCGCGTACAGCAGGTTCATCGGGGTCGCCGCCTCGGCGAATCCCTGGAGCAGCCAGTCGAAGTTGTTCATCTACAGGATCCCGTCCAGAATGCCTGCGGGCAGCGGGATCCCGAGCCCGGAATAGAATGCGTAGAAGCTCACCAGCGCGAGCACCACCCCGATGGCGATGTTGCGGACGTAGTGGCGGTTGCCGAGAATCGTTGCCGCGCCCGCGAACAGCAGTGTGCTGGTGATCACCCAGCCGAGCGGTTCGACCAGCAGGATGACGGCGACGAACACGCCGACGAGCATTCCGACCGTGCGCCAGTCGCTCGGAGCGTCCGGGTCGACGTCCTCACCGGCGTCGGCCTCCCCCACCGATCCGCGCGGTATCGCCACCGCGAGGATGACGGCCAGCACGATCAGCACGATCCCGATGACCATCGGGAAGGCCTTGGGCCCCACCGGATCGACCTTGGCGAATCCGGGTTCCAACGCGAACGCGCCGTAGATGAGGAAGGCGCCGACCGCGACGAGCACGGCGCAGACCAGGTACTGCGCCTTGTCGATGCGCTTCTCGGCCACGGCCGGTTCCCGTTCGGGTGGTTCCTGGGCCGGAGGTTCCGGCTTCTCGGTGGTGGTCACAGCAGCCCCAGTTCGGTCAGGGTCGAGGAGACCCGGTTGTCTTGGTCCACGAGGAACTGCTCGAACGCCGCCCCGGTCACGAATGCGTCGGTCCAGCCGTTCTTCACCAGGGCGTCCTTCCAGCCCTGCGAGGCGTGCAACTCCTCGAGCACTTTGATCATCCTGCGCTTGGCGTCGTCGGAAATGCCTGGCGGAGCCAGGACTCCGCGCCAGTTGGCGAAGGTCAGGTCGATCCCGGACTCCTTGAGTGTCGGTGCGTCGATACCCTCGACGCGCTCGTCGCTCGACACCGCGAGCACCCGTAGCTGGCCGGCCTCGATCTGGTCGATGAGCTCACCCGGGCTCGACGTGCCCGCGGTGATCTTGTTGCCGAGCAGCGCCGTCAGCAGATCGCCGCCGCCGTCGTAGGTGACGAAGTTGACCGACTTGGGATCGACGCCGACCGCCTCGGCGGTCTCCATCGGGAACAGGTGATCCGGTCCGCCCGGCGACGATCCGCCGCCGATGGTGACCTTCGACGGGTCCTTCTTCCACGCCGCGACGAAGTCCTGGATCGTCTTGAACGGGGAATCGGCGGGCACGAAGATCGCACCGGGATCCTCGATCAGCTTCGCCAGCGCCGTCGCATCGGAGGCCTTGATCTTCGAGCCGTTGGTGTAGGTGGCGCCGACGACACCGAGCCCCATGGTCATCATGAGGTCGTTGTTGCCCTTCTCGTTCATCAGCCGGGCCATCGCGACGGTGCCGCCGGCGCCGATCACGTTGAACACCTCGATGCGCCCGGTGATGTCGTCGTCCTCCATGATCTTCACCGCGGTGCGTGCGGTCAGGTCGTAGCCACCGCCGGGGCTGTTGGGAACCATCATCCGGAGCCGGTGGAACTCCTCGTTGCCGTCGCCGCGCGTGACGCCGCAGGCCGTCAGCAGCAGGAGCGCGGCGAGCGCAAGGCCCAGCGCCCTCGGCAGTGCGGCCACGATTCTGTGCACAGTCGTCCCCAATCGGCAGCGGTGTGATGCTCAGCAATACTGGACCCCACCAGTGATGTGCGTCACTGATTCGAACGCAAAGGAAGATTTGGTCATTAAGAACACGAACCACTCGCGGTGGGCGCCGGTTGTCCGGGCGCTGTCCGGGCGCAGCCTCGCCGGGCAGTTCCTGGCGTTCCAGCTGCTGGTTGTCGCGGTGGTGCTGCTGGCGGTGGCCGGCTTCTCCGTTGCGGAGTCGACGCGGGAGTTCCGCGACGTGCGGGGGCAGCGGTTGATCGCCGTTGCCGAGAACGTGGCGTCCACCCCGGTGGTCCGCGACCGCTACAACGATCCCGCTGCCGCACAGACACTCGCGCCGGAGGTCGACCGCGCCGTCGCGCTGTCGGGCGCCGGCCTCGCCGAGATCATCGACCCGGCCGGTGTGGTGCGGGCATCGTCGGATCCGTCGCGGGTGGGACACCAGACCGATCTCGGGCTGACCCGTGCCGACGAGGGACGGGCGTGGTTCGGCGACGGCGACATCGACGGCGCGCACAATCTCATCGGTCAGGTGCCGCTGCTGTCCAGCAGGGGTGAGGTGCTGGCGATCGCGTCGGTGAGCGAGCCCTACCCGTCGCTGTGGGGGCTGGTGAGCGGGGCGGGCGAACGACTGCTGTTCTATCTGGGGATCGGCGCGGCGCTGGGCATGGTGGCGTCGTGGCTGCTGTCGCGGCGCATCAAGCGGCACACCGGTGGGCTGGAGGTCGCCGAGATCGCCGGGTTGGCCGACCATCGGGAAGCGTTGCTGCACAGCATTCGTGAGGGTGTGGTGGCGGTCAACAACGAGGGCGGCATCACGCTGATGAACGACAGCGCACAGGATCTGCTCGGCGTGGACGGCACTGCAGTCGGCAGGCGCGTCGACGAGGTCGGTCTGGACCCGGCGGTGGTGGAATTCCTGCTATCCGGCGAAGATCGCCGCGACGTGGTGATCGCCACGCGGACGCGGGTGCTGGCGCTGAACCGGCGCGCGACCACCAGTGCCGGGCGGCGAATCGGTACGGTGACCACGATGCGCGACAGCACGGAACTGGCCGCACTGCAGGCACAGCTGTCGTCGCACAAGAGCGTCACCGACACGTTGAGGGCGCAGACCCACGAGTTCGCCAACCAGCTGCACACCATTTCGGGTCTGGTGCAGCTCGGTGAGTACGACGCCGTGCGCGACCTGGTGGGCGATCTCACCCGCAGGCGCGCCGAGATCAGCGACGCGGTGACGCGGCGCATCTCCGACCCGGCGGTGGCGGCGCTGCTGATCGCCAAGACCACCCTGGCCGCCGAGAGCGGCGTGGGGTTGCACCTCGAACCGGAGTCGCACCTCGGCGCGCTCGACCCGGCGCTGGCCACCGACGTGATCACGTTGCTGGGCAATCTCATCGACAATGCGGTGGACGTGTCGGTGGGATCGGACGAGGCCCGGGTGGGGGTGGCGATCTCGGATTCCGCCGGACTGGAGGTATCGGTGTCGGACTCGGGACCGGGTGTGCCCGAGCACCTCCGGGAGGCAATCTTTTCCCGCGGCGTCACGTCGAAGTCCGACGTGCCCGGTGGCCGCGGCATCGGCCTGGCGCTGGTCCGACTGGTGACCGCGCAGCACGGCGGCAGCGTCGAGGTGACCGATCGCCCCGGGGGCGGGGCCACATTCGTCGCGAGATTGCCGGGGGTGCTGGCGCGTGCGTGACGTGTTGGTGGTCGACGACGACTTCATGGTGGCCGACATCCACCGCCGGTTCGTCGACCGGGTGGACGGATTCCGCGCAGTCGGTGTCGCACGCACGGGCGCCGAGGCGCTCGTCGCCGCACGCGACCTGAGCCCGCACCTCATCCTGCTCGACGTGTACCTGCCCGACATGACGGGGCTGGAGGTGCTGCACCGGTTGCGCTCCGCAGGCGACCGGGTCGGCGTCATCATGATCACCGCCGCCCGCGAATTGGACACGGTCAGCGGCGCATTGGACGGTGGAGCCGCCGACTACCTGATCAAGCCGTTCGAGTTCGCGCAGCTGCGGGCCAAGCTGGAGGCGTTCGCCGCGCGGGCCGATGCCCTCGAATCGGACCGCGGCGCCGACCAGTCGCTGATCGACGCACTCTTCGGGCGGCCCGCGACGTCGGCCGAGACACTGCCCAAGGGGCTGGGCGTCGAGACCGGCCGCCTCGTGCTCGATGCGGTCCGCGATGCCGGCGAGGTATCGGCGGCCGAATGCGCGGAGCTGATCGGCATTTCGCGGGTGAGCGCGCGCCGGTACCTCGAGCACTACCTCGGCACCGGCGCGCTCGAACTCCGGCTGCAGTACGGCGTCGGCCGTCCGGAGCGCCGCTACCGCGCCCGCGGCTAGCTCAGAACGGTGGGTCGTCGGGTTGTGGTGGTGGGTCGGGTGGTGGTTGCCAGTCCGGTGGCAGCACTTCGGATTCGTAGGGTTGGTTGACCCATCGCATGAACGGGCTCTTGGTGGGTCGGCCGCCTTTGAACAGCATGAGCATGGTGCGGTGGCGGTTGCGGTCTTTGCGGGCCTCGATCTCGCGGCGGCGGGCGCGTTCCAGGGTGCGGTGAGCCTCGTTGAGCGGGCGCAGGGCGCGGTTCTTGGCGCGGCGCCGCTCGACACGGGTCGCGCGTCGGCGGGTGGGGTTGCAGCGCGTCGGCCGGGGCGACGCACATGGACGACCACCCAGGGCGGGGAAGAGTTCGACGCCGCCGGGCACGGTGCACACCTGTCGCCCGTCGGGCGTCGTCCACACCACCGTGCCGTCGGGCAACTGCAGGTCACGCCAGCCCTGCACGAACGTCTTGGCGCGATGATGTTGACGGCACAGGCATTTCAGATTCTCCGGCACCGTCTTACCACCAGCCCGTGGGTCGACGTGGTTGAACGCAACGGTGTGGTCGAGGTCGCAGCCTCGGGCGGGCCGGTCACACCCGGGGAAGCGACACGTCAGATCCCGCATCCGCACGAACCGTTCCACCGCCGCCGTCGGCTGATACCGCAACCCCTGCTCAGCGGTGACGACCGGCGAGTACAGCGGCCGCAGCGTCGCTCCCTGAGCCAGCTCGCGCACCAGGTCGGCGTCGATCACCCCGAAACCCTCCAAATAGCCCGGCCGATTGCCGGTACCCAGCACGGTGGACTGATCAGCGATCACGTTGATCACGAACTTCGTGCCCGACGGCGCCGGCGGGGGCGCCGGAGGCGCTGGGGCCTCGAGCTCGCCGGTCTCGGCATCAGCGGCGGCATGCGCAGGCGCCGACTTTGATGCGGCGCACGCCTCGCATCGGCATGCCAGTGGTTGTCCTTGTGCCATCGCGGCCACTGCGTCGGCGCGGCGCTGGGCCAGGGTCCGCGGATCTGACGGGCACACCCCGGTCGCGAGTGCGCCCAACGTGCGGTCGAAGATCACCGCAGTCTCGGCGTCCACCACCCCGTCGACCTTGGCCGTCCCGTCACCGACGGGAATGACATCCATGTGCCGGTGGTCTTCGGCGCGTTCACGTTCCTTGACCGCGTCACGATCCAGGGTGCGCACCGCGGCGTCCACCGCGTCGATCACCCGTTTGCGCGACCAGGACTGCCACCGCGGGATCCGTTCGGCCAACTGGGAGTCCAGGGCGGCGATGATGGTGCGGTCACTGACCAACTCGCTGCGCGACAGGATGATCTGCACCGTCCGCCAGTCGATGTCACCGCGGGCGAGGACCGCGGCCACCTTCGGCAACCGGCTGTCCAAGGCATCGGCCTGGGCGACCAGCACGCTGGCCGCGGCCGCTGTGAGGTTCATCGCCGCCGCCACCTCCGCGCTGGTGCGTTGCAACCCGGTGACGATCATGTAGCCACAGTCGGGGTCTTCTGCCTTGGCCTCCCAGGTGCGCCGACCCAGCAGTTCGGCGATCGCCGCCAACCGCCGCCCGACCAGCCTCGACTCCTCCCGGTAGGTGTCGGTGATCGCTGCGACCACCTCACCCGTCGACACTGACTCGAACATGTGTTCGAGTATATCGGTCAGCTACGACAACCCGCCGAAAAAGGCGACTACTGTGGGTGTCTCGACTGGGAGACAGAAGGCGGGACGAACGTCCCTGCCCTTCTCAGGATATCCGGCACCGGGGGGCTTGCCGCAAGGCCGGGGTCATGGCGCACACTCGCTGCTCCACGAGTTCGACGAAGGAGACAGCAGAGGTAGTGAGAGATCTGGCGTACGACGACGAACTGCAGGCCGAGCGCGACTATGTCGCCGACCTGTACGCCCGGCTGGACGCGGAACGCGCCCGGGCCAAGCGCCGCTACCAGGAGGCGCTGCGGGCACCCATCGACAAGATGGACGGCGGCACGCTGGTGGCCCGCGACGCCGAGGTGCACGCGCTCGCCAAGCAGATGGCGCGCCTCGACGTGGCCGACCACGGGCTGTGTTTCGGCCGCCTCGACCCGCTGTCGGGTGAGCGGTGCTACATCGGCCGCATCGGTCTGCTCGACGAGGAGAACGGGTACGGGACCAAGCTGCTGGACTGGCGCGCTCCCGCGGCACAGGCCTTCTACACGGCCACCGGCGCGCATCCGGAGGGCATGCGCCGCCGCAGACAGTTCCACACCCGCGGCAGGCAGTTGCTCGACTTCACCGACGAGGTCTTCGGCCGGATCGGCGAGGAACGCGGTGACGCCGCCCTGCTCGCCGCCGTCAACGCGCCCCGCGGCGAGGGCATGCGCGACATCGTCGCCACCATCCAGGCCGAGCAGGACGCGATCATCCGGCTCGAGCATCCGGGGGTGACGGTCATCGAGGGCGGTCCCGGCACCGGCAAGACCGTCGTCGCGCTGCACCGCGTCGCCTATCTGCTCTACACCCAGCGCAAACGCATGGAGCGGCACGGCATCCTCGTCGTCGGGCCCAGTCCGGCGTTCCTCGAGCACATCGGCCGGGTGCTGCCGTCGCTCGGCGAATCCGACGTGGTGTTCACCACCACCGGCGACTTCGTCCCCGGCCTGCGGGTCACCGCCGAGGACACCCCGGACGTCGCACGGCTCAAGGGTTCTCTGCGCATCCTCGACGTCTTGACCGCAGCCATCGCCGACCGGCAGCGCATCCCCGACGAACCGCTGACGATGCAACTCACCGACGTCACGGTCCGCATCGACGCCGAGACCGCCGAATGGGCCAGGGACGAGGCACGCTCGACCGGCCTGCCGCACAACGAGGCCCGCACGAAGTTCCGCGAGATCGTCGAGTACGTGCTCACCGAACGGGCGATCGCCCGCATCGGCCGCGGGTGGCTGACCCGTGACGACCGCGGAGCGTGGGAGAACCTGCGGAAGGACCTCCTCGGCGAGCTCAGGGACAACGCGCAGTTCGTCGCCGCGCTCGACGCACTGTGGCCACTGCTGACACCGAACGCACTGCTGAAGTCGCTGTACGAATCACCCGAGCGGCTGAAGGCGGCAGGCGCCGACGAACTGCTCTGGCGCGCCGACGGTGACGCCTGGACCGTCTCCGACGTGCCGCTGCTCGACGAGCTGGTGGACCTGCTGGGGCGCGACAGAGCGGCCGACCAGGCCGCGGAGAAAGAGCGACAAGCCGAAACCGCCTATGCCGCAGGCGTCCTCGACATGATGCTTGCGCGCGAGGACATGATGGACGACGAGGACCATCTGCTCGCGAGCGACGTGATCGACGCCGAGGACCTCGCGCTGCGCTTCGAACAACGCGACACCCGCGACGTCGCCGAACGCGCCGCCGCCGACCGCGACTGGACCTACGGCCACGTCGTCGTCGACGAAGCGCAGGAACTCTCCGAGATGGACTGGCGGGTCCTGATGCGGCGATGCCCGGCGCGGTCGTTCACCGTGGTCGGCGACCTCGCCCAGCGCCGCTCGGTCGCAGGGGCGACGTCGTGGGCGGCGATGCTCGAACCGTATGTGCCCGGCCGCTGGATCTACCGCTCGCTGACGGTGAACTACCGCACGCCCGCGGAGATCATGGCCGTCGCCGCCGCGTTGCTCGCCGAGTTCGCGCCCGGGGTGCGGCCACCGGAGTCGGTGCGCGCGAACGGATTCCGGCCGTGGTCGCGCCGTGTCGGCGAGGCTGACTTCGCCGATGCCATCCGTGATTTCGAGCGGGACGAGGCCGCGCGCGAGGGCACCAGCGTGGTGATCGGACCGCCCGGCGTGCCCGGCACGGTGCCGCCGTCGGAGACCAAGGGCCTCGAGTTCGACGCGGTTCTGTTGGTGGCGCCGGACCGGATCCTCGCCGAGGGTCCCCGCGGGGCGGCCGAACTCTACGTGGCGCTGACCCGCGCGACGCAGCGACTCGGCGTGCTGCACGACGGACCGCTCCCCCGGGTGCTCGCCGGACTCGCCGAAGTGGACGCCGAAGTCCGCTGACTCAGTACCGCCCTCTGATGCGGGCACGGTAGGACCGGCCGTCCGGGTCGTAGAGCATCCGGTAGGCCGGACTCGCCCAGAGCCGCGTGAACCGCCCGAGCTTCTCGGTCCGGTGCCTGCGGAGCCGGCCGGGCGGCCGTGTGCCGCGCTGCCCGCCCTCGTACCACTCGTCGAGAGCCGCTGCCGCCCCGACGAATTCACGCACGGCGTCGGCGGGGTCGATGAGGCCGTCGTCGCCGTCGCGGTCGAGGTGCTCGCGCATCAGCTCCAGCCGCAGCTCCCTGGCGAACACGCGCGCGCCGTCTCCGCCGCCCGCCGGGTCGGTCGGCTCGCGCTCGTCGCGGGTGTCGTCGAGGACGGCGCACGACAGTTCGCTGTCGTGTGTCCAAGACCTGCGGTTGAAGTTGTCGCTGCCGACACACGCCCACACGTCGTCGATGACGCACACCTTGGCGTGCACGTACACCGGTGTGCCCTGGTGATTCTCGATGTCGAACACGTGCACCCGGTCGGGGCTGGCGGCCTTGCACGCATCGATCGCCTCGCGGCGGCCGATCAGATTGGGCGGCAGCGCGAGCTTGCCGTCCACGTCGGGATGCCTCGGCACGACCGCGATCAGGTGCAGATCCGGGTTGGCCTTCAAGGCAGCGGCGAACAGCTCGGCGACCTGCTTCGACCACAGGTACTGGTCCTCCAGGTAGATCAGCCGTCGCGCCTTCTCGATCGCCTTCGTGTAGCCGCGTGCCACGGTGTATTCGCCGTGCGGTGCGAAGTCGAATTCGAAGTGACCGTCGGGATATGTGCGCAGCACCTGTACCGCGTGCGGCCCGCACGGCGGAGGGTCCGGCGGCTGCTCCGGGAGCGGATCCGCCTCCAGATCCGCGCCGCGCAGCTTGTCGCGGACCCATGCGATCGGGTTCAACATGTCGAGCGACGCCGGATCGTTCCACCGCTCCCGGAACGTGGCGTCCAGCGCGCCCACGACGGGCCCCTGCAACCGCAGTTGCGCGTCGTGCCAGGGCGGGTGCTCGCCGTACTGAGCCGCCATCTGCACCGCCTGCGGGTCCCCGTGGTGCGCCCGGTCGTCGCGGCGGGAATGGCACAGGTCGATGCCGCCGGCGAACGCGACGTCGCGCTCGGGTTCGCCGGGATGGCGGATCACCACGAGCTTCTGGTGGTGCGACCCGCCGATGCGCACGCGCTGGTCCAGCAGCACCTCACCGCCCGCCGCCTCGATCGCCTCACCGAGGTGCTGGTTCTCCTCCTCGCTGTACTGCAGCCAGTCCATGTGCGACCGCCACACCAGCCCCTTGACGACCACGCCGCGCTCGGCGGCGTGACAGAACAGCTCGCGGATGGTCGGACCGCCGTCGCGCAGCTGCTGGTCGGGGTCACCGCGCCAGTCGGTGAAGAACAGGTGATCGCCCTCGCCGAGCGCCTCCACCTCCGTGACCAGCCGGTCGAAGTAGGTGGCACCGTGGACGAGGGGCTGCACCAGGCTGCCCGCACACCAGGCGGGCAGATCCGAGTGGGGGTTGTTCCGCTCGGCGGTGGTGAGGAACCACTCGGACAGGTCGTTCACCTCGTGGGAATGCCCACTTGCCCGCCAAAGTACGCCGCCCGGGCGGCCCGACTCTGCCAGGATCAGTCATGCTCCGCGCCCGTCGCACGCTCGCCGTCCTGTGCGCGCTGACCGTGCTCGGCGGATGCGCACCGCAGGCTGACCAGACCCCGCAGCCCGCAGAGGATTCCAGGGCGGCGGCGGTGCGGGCCATCGTGCGTGACGCCATCACCTCGGCCCACCTCAAGGCGGTGCTGGTGCGGGTGACCGAGGACGGTCGGGAAATCCTCACCGACGCCGTCGGCGAATCGATGACCGGCGTCCCGGCCAACCCGCAGATGCACTTCCGCAACGGCGCCGTGGCCATCTCCTACGTCGCCACGCTGCTGCTGATCCTCGTCGACCGCGGCACGGTGCGGCTCGAGGACAGGCTGTCGACATGGCTGCCCGACGTTCCGCACGCCGAGGCGGTCACCCTGGGCCAGCTCGCGCAGATGACGTCGGGCTACCGCGACTACGTGATCGGCAACGACGCCTTCGCCGCAGCCGCCTACGACAATCCGTTCCGCGCCTGGACCACCGACGAACTGCTGCGCTACGCCGTCGACGAGCCGCTGCTCTACGAACCCGGCACCAACTGGAACTACGCCCAGACCAACTACGTGCTGCTCGGCCTGGCGCTGGAGAAGGCCACCGGTCGCGGTATGCCGGAACTACTGTCCGACAACGTGTTACAGCCGCTCGGACTCACCGGCACCACCGCTTCGCTGACGGCGGAGATTCCCGACCCGGTGCTGCACGCGTTCAGTTCCGAACGCCGGGCCGCACTCGGTGTCCCCGCGGGCACGCCGTTCCACGAGGAGTCGACGTTCTGGAACCCGTCGTGGACCATCACCCACGGAGCCGTGCAGACCTCCACCATCGCCGACCTCGCCCGCACCGCCGAGGGCATCGGCTCCGGACAGTTGCTGTCCGAGGCGTCCTACCGCGCGATGACCTCGACCGGCCTGCGCGGGAAGACACGTCCGCAGCCCGGGTGCAGCACCTGCTTCGCCCAGGGCATCGGCTACACCTACGGCCTCGGCGTGGTGATCTCCGGGCAGTGGCTGCTGCAGAACCCGTTGCTGTCCGGCTCGTCGGCGGTGGAGGCCTACCTTCCGGAACGCAAGCTGGCCGTCGCCGTCGCCGTCACCTACGCGCCGGAGGCGTTCGACGACCAGGGCGATTACGCCAACGAGGCCGAGGCGCTGTTCCGCCGCATCGGCGCCGAACTGGCCCCCGAGGATGCGCCGCCCATGCCGCCGCCGAGATAATGGCTGCCGTGGCGGCGAAGGTGTTGTTCCTCTACAACGAACATCTGGCGACCGAGGGCCTGCTCGGCGAGGCGTTCCTCGACAGCGGCTTCGACGTCGACACGTTCGAGGTGGTGCCCCCCGACCGGGTGGACAGCCCGGCAGTCGACGTGACCTTCCCCGATCCGACGGGCTACGACGTCATCGTTCCGCTCGGCGCCCGCTGGCCGGTCTACGACGAGGCGCTGCGCCGCACCTGGGTGGACGCCGAGATGCAGATGATGCGCGACGCCGCGGCTGCCGGGGTCGCACTGCTCGGGGTGTGTTTCGGCGGTCAGCTGCTGGCCCAGACGTTCGGCGGCACTGTCGCACGGTCCACGACGCCCGAGATCGGCTGGTACCAGATCGAGTCCGACGACACCGCGGTGGTGCCGCCCGGGCCGTGGTTCCAGTGGCACTTCGACCGCTGGACGCTGCCGCCCGGCGCCACCGAACTCGCCCGCACCGCGCAGGCGTCGCAGGCGTTCGTGCTGGGCCGCACGCTGGCACTGCAGTTCCATCCCGAGCTCGATGCGGGCCTGCTGGCCGGCTGGCTGGCCGACGACCGTGACGGCGACGTCGTCGGGGCGGGGCTGCGCCACGACGAATTGCTTTCTCGCACAGCGGAAATGCGCGACGACACCGCGCGCCGGATCCGGTTGCTGGTGCGGGGGTTCGTGGACCGGGTGGCGCGTCAGCCGTGTCCGAGCTGATGCGCGAGCGCTTCGGCGACGAGCGGCTGACGGAACCGGTGTCCCACTGACTGCAGCACGGTGGGGGCCACCCGCTGGTCCGCCTCGGCCAGTTCGCGCGCACCCTGGGAGCCCAGCAGGATCCGCGGGCCCAGCGACGGCACCGGCAGCACCGCCGGACGGTGCAGCACCTTCGCCAGCGCCCGGGTGTAGTCGACGTTGCGCACCGGCTCCGGCGCCACCGCGTTGACGGGGCCGCTCAGCCGGTCGTCCCACAGCGCGCGGTAGTAGACGTCGAGCAGATCGTCGAGGCCGATCCACGACAGCCACTGCTGCCCGCTGCCCAGGCGGCCACCGAGGCCCGCGGAGAACAGCGGCCGCATCAACCGCAGCGTCCCGCCCGCCGCGGCCTGCACGATGCCGGTCCGCACGGCGACCACCCGCAGTCCGCCGTCGGCGGCGGGCGCGGTCGCGGCCTCCCACTCGGCGACGACGTCGGCCAGGAAACCGCTGCCCTGTGCGGCCTCCTCGGTCAGCACCTCGTCGCCCCGGTCGTAGCCGTAGTAACCGATCGCCGACGCGCTGACGAACACCCGCGGCCCGCCGTCGGTGCCCGCGGCGGCCTCGGCGAGCCTGCGGGTCGGCCCGATGCGGCTGCTGCGCACCGCCGCGCGGTGCGCCGCGGTGAAGCGGCCTGCAATGGACTCCCCGGCCAGGTGCACGACCGCGTCGACTCCGGTCAGCAGTCCGGGCGCCGGACTCTCGGGGTCCCAGCGCCGCTCGTCGGGACTGCCGGGCTCCCGGCGCACCAGCCGGATGACGCGGTGCCCGCCGGAGGTCAGCAGCGCGGTCAGCGCCGCGCCGACGAGGCCGGACGCACCGGTGACGGCGACGACGAGTGACCCGGCGCCGGCCTCCGCCGCGTCGCGGTGGGCGGCCAGGTCGTCGGCGAGCTGCCGGTGCCGGTAGACGAACATCGAGCGCAACGCCCGTCCCGGCACCGTGGTGTCCACCCGGTCATGAACCCGCGTCGACTGCGGTGACTCCGCCGCGAAATCGTGCGTGTGCCGCCACCAGCCGATCGCCCGCGGCGGCCACGACGTCGCGCCGTCGGAGGAGAGCACGTCGACGAACCGGTGCGGCGGATCGAAGTCGTCGGCCTGGTGCTGCGCGACCCAGCGCAGCCCGCCGGGCAGCCCGAGCACCGCACGACCGTCGGCCAGCGAGTCGGTCTCCGCGACCACCGTCATCGGCGCGAACGGCGGGACGAGTCGCGACATCGCGCCGGGCCTGCCGTGCCAGGCGAACACCTCGTCCAGCGGATGGTCGACGACGCTCTCGAACTCGATGCCCATGCTTCTCCTCGCTTCGGAACCCGAACGTCATTCGTAGCCGAGCGCCTCCTGGATACCCGCGGTGAGCAGCTCCGGATACGGGTACCCCGTCGGGATGGGTGCCAGGGCCGCCCACCGCGATGACAGGCGCACCTTCCGGGACCGCTCGGAGGCCGGCCGCGTGCTGGCCCGCTCGCTGGACGCCTACCGCGACGCCACCGGTCTGCTGGTACTCGGCCTCGCGCGCGGCGGCGTCCCGGTCGGCTGGGAGGTGGCGGCCGCGTTGCGGGCACCACTGGACGTCTTCCTCGTCCGCAAGCTCGGCGTTCCCCGCTGGGAGGAATTGGCGATGGGCGCGATCGCCACCGGCGGTGGCATGGTCGTCAACGACCGGCTGGTGCGCAGCCTCGGCATCAGCGAGGCGGATCTGCAGGCGGCGGTCGAAAGAGAGACCGCCGAACTGGCCCGCCGCGAACGTGCCTACCGCGGCGGCCTGCCGCCCGTCGAGTTGTCGGGCCGCACGGTCATCCTGGTCGACGACGGCATCGCGACGGGAGCGAGCATGCTGGCCGCGGTGCGGGCGGTGCGCAGTGTCGGACCGGCCGGGATCGTGGTCGCGGTGCCCGTCGGACCCACGTCGGCCTGCCGGGAGATCGGCCGGGAGGCCGACGACGTGGTGTGTGCGACGATGCCGCCGGGATTCGAGGCCGTCGGTCAGGTGTTCGCCGATTTTCATCAGGTCACCGACGACGAGGTGCGCGCACTGCTAAGCACACCGACGGTCTAGCGGCGCTCCTCGCGGGCGACGTCGTCGTCGCGCTCGTCGATCGGCACGGCGGTGGTGTCCGCGTCGACATCGCCGTCGCGGGCGTCCGCGGACAGATCGTCGGCGTGGGTGGTGTCGTCGGGGTACTCGGCGTCGAACTCGGCAGTCTCCTGCTCGTCGTCGGAGCGGTCACCCCCGTCGCGCCGGGACCGCTCACGCACGGCGTCGACGATCAGCAGCACCACGCCGATGACACTGGCAGCGATACAGACCCAGGCGATCAGCTCATTGCTGGTGACCACCGCGGTCACCAGAGCGGCGAGGCCGACGACGGCCAGGACGAGCGCAATGATGAGCATCGATCACCTATCGCGGATCAGTTGTTGCCCCGGTTGAACTGGTTGAAGCCGCCGCCGTCGTTGTTCGCGCTCGAGTCGACGGGTGCCGCCGACCCGCGCTGACCGAGCTCCTCGAGCTGTGATTCCAGGTACGTCTTGAGCCGGGTCCGGTATTCGCGTTCGAAGGTGCGCAGCTGTTCGAGCCGCCCCTCGAGCACCGTGCGCTGCTGGTTGATGGTGCCCATGATCTCGGAGTGCTTGCGTTCGGCATCGGCCTGCAACGCGTCGGCCTTCTCCTGAGCCTGCCGGAGCTGGGTCTCGGAGCGGGTCTGGGCGTCGGCGAGCATCGCGTCGGCACGCTGGCGCGCCTCGGTGACGGTGTTCTCCGCGGTGATGCGCGCCTCGCTGACCATGGCGTCGGCCTGCGCACGTGCGTCGGAGAGCAGCTTGTCGGACTCGGCCTTGGCGGTGCTGGTCAGCCGGTCTGCGGTGTCCTGCGCCAGGCTGAGCACCTTGGCCGCCTTGAGTGCCTGGTCCTCGCTGGGCGCGGCCGCCTGCTGAACGACCGGCGGCGCCTCGTACACGGGCTGCGGAGGCGGCGCTGGTGCCGGCTCGGGCTCCGGCTCGTAGAGCGGGATCGCCTGCGTGGACTGCGTGGACTGCGCCCCGTTGCCGGAGCGGGCGGAGGCCAGTTCCGAATCGAGTTCGGCGACCCGCTGACGCAGATCGGCGTTCTCCTCGATGAGTCGCGTCAGCTCGTTCTCAACCAGATCGAGGAAGGCATCGACCTCGTCCTCGTTGTAGCCGCGCTTGCCGATGGGTGGCTTGCTGAACGCGACATTATGAACGTCGGCTGGTGTGAGCGGCATTGTCTGCCCCCTTGGAGTCTGGACCGTCAACCGATCTCAAAGTGTAAAGCCTGGCCTGTTCGCAACTGGCGTCCATCCTGTCACACCAGACCCGGCGGTTGCAGTCGAGGCCGAATTTTAAGAACGAATTTCAATGTTGCACGCAATTCCGGGGCCTCGGCAAACGCCGTGCCGGCGGTCCGGGCACGCCGCCCGCGACCCGCCCGTGGGCTGCGGTCAGGCCGCGGCGCCGAACGCCAGCTGCATCCCGATGAACGCTACGAGCAGCAGCACCATGATGGACAGGTCGAAGCGCACGGCACCTATCGTGAGCTGGGGAATGAGGCGTCGCAGCAGCCGCACCGGAGGATCGGTGAGCGTCATGATCACCTCGAGGATCACCACCGTCACGCCCTTGGGATGCCAGTCGCGGGAGAAGGACCGAATGAACTCGACCACGACCCGGGCGATCAACAACAACCAGAAGACGAACAGCGCGAAACCGAGAATTTCGAAGAAGAGCGACAACGACAGCCGTCCTCACTACGGGCAGATGTGTGACATTCGATACAGAGTCAACGCCCGCGGCCACGTGAGCGGCCTCGGGCGCGACGCCAGCCTACCCGTCGGGCACGGGGCCCACCGACCGGCGGACCTACCGACAGGCAGACCTACTGATAGGCGTGGAAGCCGACCTCGGCTATGCGCCTGCGCTCCTCGGCACTGACATCGATGTCCGCGGGTGACAGCAGGAACACCTTGGTCGCGACCTTGTCGAACGAGCCGCGCAGCGCGAACGCCAGCCCGGCGGCGAAGTCGACCAGGCGTTTGGCGTCGGCGTTGTCCATCGACACCAGGTCCATGATCACCGGCGTGCCGTCGCGGAAGCGCTCACCGATGGTGCGGGCCTCGCTGTAGTCCCTGGGTCGCAGCGTGGTGATCTTGGCCAGCGGGCTGCCCGCATCGAACAACTCGGCCATCCGGCGCGGATCCATCGCGAGTGCACCGCGGGTCGAGCCGCGCAGCGCACCCAACCGCGGGGCGGCCCGATCGAATTCACGTGGTCCACGCAGCCGCGGCTCGAATCGCGGCTCGTCGTAGCCGGCGCGGTAGCCCGGGGGCTCGTCGTACTCGCGGGCGGGCGGCCGGTCGTCGTAGCCGCGGCCGTACCCCTCCTCCTCGAATCGCTCGTCGCGCGGGCGGCGGGGGGCGTATCCGCGCGCGGCGCCGCGGTCGTCGTCCTCGTAGTACTCGTCGTCGTAGTCATCCATGGGAGCCATACCGAAGTAGGCCTTGACCTTGTGCAGTGTGCTCATCGCGCGACCCTTCTGAATGACTCTGGAAGCTGTGGTGTCTGTGATGAAGATGTGACTGGTGTGACTACTCATGGTGACGTTAGCGGTCGTCGTCCCAGAAGAGCGGTTCCGACACGCAGACACGTGGAACCGTGTCGCACCGCGACTTCGAGGTCGCCCGACATCCCGGCGGACAGCCCGAGGGGTTGCCCACAGCGCTGCTGAACCCGGTCGCGCTCGGCCGCGAGCATCGCGAACGCCGCATCGGCGTCCGCGTCCAGCGGCGGGATGCCCATCACGCCGACCAGCCGCAGCGGCGCCGCGGCGTCGACCGCGGCCGCAAGTTCGTCGACGAGGTCTGCCCTGCGGACGTCGACCCCGGATCGCCCGGCATCGCCGTCGAGACTGATCTGGAGGTAGACCTGCAGCGGCTCGGCCCGGCGGCCCTCGTCCAGCGCACGGCCCACCGCCCGGTCCAGTGCGGCCGCCACCCGCAGGTCGTCGACGGAGTGTGCGGCGTGCGCCCACTCGGCGATCCCCCGCACCTTGTTGCGCTGGATGCGCCCGACCATGTGCCAGCGAACGGGCTCGCCGCTCAATTCGGCGCCGACTTCGGCCGCTTTTCCCGACGCTTCCTGTTCGCGGGATTCGCCGAATTCGGTGCAGCCCATTGCGTGTAATAGCAATACGTCAGAAGCCGGGAAGAATTTTGTGACGGGAAGTAATTGGATTTCTCCGACATTGCGTCCGGCGTCCGCGGCGGCCCGATCCAACCGGGCACGCACCGCCGTGAGCGACGCCTGCAGTTCGCTTTCCCGGTCGGTGGGCACGGCGCTCACTCCATCCACACCAGCGACGCCAGCCGGCCGGTCGGGGCGTCGCGGCGATGGCTGAACAGATTCTTGTCGGCGACCGTGCAGCGTGGGTCGACGTCGATGGCGGTGACGCCCAAACCCGTTAATTGCCTTGCGATTCCGGTCCGCAGGTCAAGACCGACGGTGCCGCGGGCAGTGGTGGTGCGGCTGCCGGGCAACGCCGCCTCCACCTCGTCGGCCATCTCGGCGGGCACCTCGTAATGGGCTCCGCTCACCGCCGGTCCGAGCAGCACGGAGATGTCCCCGGTACGGGCGCCGAGTTCGAGCATCACCTCGACGGTGCGCACCACGACACCCTGTGCGGCGCCGACCCGCCCGGCGTGCACGGCGGCGGCCACACCCGCGCGGGCGTCGGCCATTAGCACCGGAACACAATCGGCGGTGACCACGGCCAGAGCCAATCTCGGGATGCCGGTGACCAAAGCGTCGGTATTCTCGACCGGGCCCGCGGCGGCCTGTGCCGGGTCGTCGACGACGACCACCCGGTCGCCGTGCACCTGGTTCATCCACACCACCCGGTCGGCACCCAGACCGGTCGCCGACGCCAGCCGTCTCCGGTTGGCCGCCACCGCGCCGGGATCGTCGCCGACGTGGTCGCCGAGATTGAAGGTGTCGAACGGCGGCGCCGAGACGCCGCCGGAGCGGGTGGTGGTCACCCGCCGAACCCGGACGGTCACCGATCCAGTATCGCCGGACGGCACGGGATCACCGGACGGCTCAGTGGCGCATGAAGGGCGGCACGTCGACGTCGTCGTCGGCGATGCCGCCGTCGTCACCGCCGATGCGCACGGTTGCGCCGTTGGTGTGCAGCGGCACGCTCGCCGGATCGGCCGGGTCGAACAGCGGTGAGGTCACCTTGCCCGCCCGTCCCGGCGCGATGGCCTGGCCCGCGCCCACCACCGGCTTGCGGCTCGGCCCGGCGGCGTCGAAGCCCGCCGCGATCACCGTCACCCGCACCTCGTCACCGAGCGAATCGTCGATCACCGTGCCGAAGATGATGTTGGCCTCGGGATGCGCCGAATCCTGCACCAGGGACGCGGCCTCGTTGATCTCGAACAGGCCGAGGTCGCTGCCGCCCGCGACCGACAGCAGCACGCCCTGCGCGCCCTCCATCGACGCCTCGAGCAGCGGCGAGTTGATCGCGATCTCGGCGGCTTTGAGCGCACGTCCGTCGCCGCGGGCGGAGCCGATGCCCATCAGTGCGGTGCCCGCACCACTCATCACGCCCTTGACGTCGGCGAAGTCGACGTTGATCAGGCCCGGTGTGGTGATCAGGTCGGTGATGCCCTGAACGCCGTTGAGCAGCACCTCGTCCGCGCTGCGGAACGCATCCATCAGCGACACCGCGGCGTCGCCCATCTGCAGCAGCCGGTCGTTGGGGATGACGATCAAGGTGTCGCAGCTCTCGCGCAGCGAGGCGATGCCGGTCTCGGCCTGATTGCTGCGGCGCTTGCCCTCGAAGGAGAACGGCCGCGTCACGACGCCGACCGTCAGCGCACCCATCTTGCGCGCGATGCTCGCCACCACCGGTGCGCCACCGGTACCGGTGCCGCCACCCTCTCCTGCGGTGACGAAGACCATGTCCGCGCCGCGGATCAGCTCCTCGATGTCGTCCTTGGCGTCTTCGGCGGCTTTTCGGCCGACCTCGGGGTCGGCGCCTGCACCGAGCCCTCGGGTGGAGTCGCGGCCGACGTCGAGCTTGACGTCGGCATCGCTCATCAGCAGCGCCTGCGCATCGGTGTTGATCGCGATGAACTCGACGCCCTTGAGGCCCTGTTCGATCATCCGGTTGACGGCGTTGACGCCGCCGCCGCCGATGCCGACGACCTTGATGACGGCGAGGTAGTTATGCGGGGGGGTCATCGTTCGCCTTCCTGTACGACTGGTCCAACTCCGTTGAGCAAACTCTCAACCTCAACGTGAGGCTTAGAGTTATGTCAGGTAGCGCCGTGCAAACAGAACGGTATGGCCGGCCCCGGCATTGACCATGCAGGCGCGCCGGTGCGGATCTGACGAATTTTCATCGACGTCATGCCGCGCGGTGGGGCGTCGCGCCTGCGGGTGCTACTTGACCGTGGGCAAATCGGGACTGGAGACGTCGTACGTCTGTCCCGGCTGGGTGAGCAGGGCGGCCAGTTTGAGCGCCTTCTCCTCGGTGCGGTCGTTGGTGCCCCACACCACCACCCGGCCGTCGGTCAGCGTCAGCGTGATCGCCGCGACCGACGGCGCCGCGATCCGCCCGACCTGGCCTGCCACGTCCGGCGGCAGCGCGGTCATCACCTCGAGCGCGGCCTGGGTCGCCGGGTCGCTGGGGCCGGGATTCTCGGCGTCGAGGTAGGGCAGTGTCGGGGGCGGCGGCGCGGTCGCGAAGTCCACGCCGTCGCGGTCGAACAGGTGCGGACCGTCCGCAAGGTCCTTGACCACCACCGGAACCCGCTCCACCACCGTGATGCGCAGCGTGGACGGGTATTCGCGCTGCACCCGGGCGGCGGCCACCCGGCGGATGGTCGCGACGCGCTCGGCCACCGCGTCGGTGTCGACCTGCAGCAGCGGCGTCCCGGCAGGCACCGCGGCCGCGGCGAGCACCTCCTCCTGGGTCACCGCTCCGATGCCGGTGATCACGATGCTGCGCGCCGACATCACCGGCGTGAAGTACAGCAGCAGGCCCAGTGCGACCGCCAGCACCGAGAGCAGCGTGGACCACAACAGCACCTTCAGTCCCCGAACCGCGCCCCGGCCAAGGGTTTTCGGCGCGTCAACGGGTCCGCCCATGGCCTTGCGCCTGGCCTCGCGCCTGGCCGCCTCGATGGCCGTCGCCCGCTCCTGCGCGGCGCGGCGCTCCTCGCGCTCGCGGCGGGCGCGCCTGCGTGGACCTTCGAAGTCCTCCGCCGCGGCCGGCGGGAGGGTGCCGTCTTCGGACGCGTCGGCCGCCTCCGGTGGTTCGGTGGGCGCCTCCGGTGATTCGGCGGGTGGCCCGCCGTCCTGCGGGGGCTCGCCGTCCTGCGGGGGCTCGCTCATCACCGCTCCGCCCGTGGCGGCGGCGCGATGCGGTTGGCCTTCGCCCGCAGCGCAGCCAGGATCTCCGGTCCGAGCATGGTGACGTCGCCTGCGCCCATCGTCAGCACGACGTCACCCGGCCGGGCGGCGTCGGCCACCCGGTCGGCCACCGCCGAGAAGTCGGGCAGGTAGGTCACCGGCACGCTCACGTGCTCGGCCACCGTCGCGCCGCTGACGCCCGGCAGCGGCTGCTCGCGGGCGCCGAACACGTCGAGCACGAACACGGCGTCGGCGGCGTCGAGGGCGCGGCCGAACTCCCGCGCGAACGCCTCGGTCCTGGAGTACAGGTGCGGCTGGAAGACCACGACGACACGGCCGTTCGACTCCTCCGCCAGCCCGCGCGCCGCCGTCAGCGCGGCCGCGACCTTCGTCGGGTGATGGGCGTAGTCGTCGAAGACCCTGATCCCGGTCGCCGTACCGACCAGCTCGAAGCGCCGCCGTACGCCCTCGAACTCCGCCAGGCCCTCCAGCACGACGTCCGCCGCCGCCCCGGCCTGCATCGCCGCCAACAGCGCGGCCAGCGCGTTGAGCGCCATGTGCCTGCCGGGCACTGCCAGTCGCATCGTGCGCGGGCTGCTCTCCCCCGCCAACTGCACGGTGGCCACCGCACTCGTGCCCTGCTGATACCAGTCCAGCAGCGCACCGGCCAGGTCGGGCTGATCGCCGCTGCCGTAGCGGAGCACCCGGATCCCCTGCGCGGCAGTCCGTTCGGCGAAGGCAGCGGCCCCGGCGTCGTCGACGCAGACCACCACCGCGCCCCCGGGCTTCAGCCGTTCCATGAAGGCGTCGAACACCGCGACGTAGGCCTCTTCGCTGCCGAAGAAGTCCAGATGGTCGACCTCGATGTTGGTCACCACGGCGATGTCGGGCTCGTACTGCACCAGCGACCCGTCGCTCTCGTCGGCTTCAGCGACGAAATAAGCGCCGCTGCCGTGATGGGCGTTCGTCCCCGCCTCTCCGAGGTCACCGCCGACGGCGAAGGACGGGTCGAACCCGCAGTGCTGCAGGGCCACGATGAGCATCGACGTGGTGGTGGTCTTGCCTGCTGTCCCGGTCACCATCAGCGTGGTGTGCCCGGCCATCAGCTTGGCCAGCACCACCGGCCGCAGGATCACCGGGATCCCGCGCCTGCGCGCCGCGACGAGTTCCGGATTCGTCTTGGGGATCGCCGCGTGGGTGGTGACCACCGCGGTCGGCCCACCCGGCAGCAGGTCGAGTGACGACTCGTCGTGCCCGATGCGGATCGACGCGCCGCGGGCGCGCAGGGCCGCCACCGCCCGTGACTCCTTGGCGTCGGAGCCCGAGACCAGGCCGCCCCGGTCGAGCAGGATGCGGGCGATTCCGGACATCCCGGCGCCGCCGATGCCCACCATGTGCACCCGGTGCAGTTCCTCGGGCAGCGGTGCGCCGCTCACCGGCCCGCCACCTCGAGCGCCACCCTGGCGACCTCGGTGGCGGCGTCGCGGTGTCCCGCCAGCGCCGCTCCGGCGGTCATCGTCTGCAGCCGCCCGGCGTCGGTGAGCAGGCCCGCGACCGTCTCGGCCACGAAGGCCGGTGTCAGGTCGGCGTCGTCGACGAGCAGGCCGCCGCCCGCACCGACCACCGGCAGTGCGTTGAGCCGCTGCTCGCCGTTGCCGATCGGCAGTGGCACGTACACCGCGGGCAGCCCGACGGCGGTGACCTCGGCGACCGTCATCGCGCCGGACCGGCAGATAGCCAGATCGGCTGCGGCGTAGGCCAGGTCCATGCGGTCCAGGTACGGCACCGCGACGTAGCGGGCGCCACCGCCTGCCGGTTCGCGGACGTCGAGCGTGTTCTTGCGACCGTAGGCGTGCAACACCGAGACACCCGCTGCAGCAAGGGCTTCGGCGGCTCCGGCCACCGCCCGGTTCAGCGACTGCGCACCCTGGGACCCGCCGAACACCAGGAGCACCGGGTCGTGCTCGCCGAAGCCGAAGAAGGCGCGTGCCTCGGAACGCAGTGCGCCCCGGTTCAGCGACGTGATCGCCGCTCGCACCGGGACACCGACGACCTCGACGTCACCGAGCCCGGGATCGGGCACCGCGGCCAGCACGCGACGTGCCGAGCGGGCGCCCACCTTGTTCGCCCATCCGGCGCTGGCGTTGGCCTCGTGCACCACCACCGGCACCCGGCGTCGCCGGACGCCGCCGCGCGCGGCCAGATATGCAGGCAGCGCGACGTAGCCGCCGAAACCCACCACGACGTCGGCCTGCACGCTGTCGAGCACCGCCCGGGTCTCGCGCACCGCGCGGCGGACGCGCAGGGGCAGCCGGGCCAGGTCGGCGGAGAGCTTGCGCGGCAGCGGCGCAGGCGTGATCAGTTCGAGGTCGTAACCACGGGCAGGGATCAGCCGCGTCTCCAGGCCGCGCGCGGTGCCCAGCGCGGTGATCCGGATCGTGGGATCGAGTGCGGTCAACGCGTCGGCCACGGCCATCGCCGGTTCGATGTGTCCCGCGGTGCCTCCGCCGGCGAGGACGACCGAGACCGGCCGGTGGCTACTTCCCTGCCCCGCCGGAACGGACATCCCTGCGCCGCTCACCCGTAACGCTGACCTTCCAGTGTGCGGGCCCGCCGGCCCTGTTGGCGTTGCGCGGTCCGGCCTTCGCCGGTCCGCTTCCCGCGGTCGGCCTTCTGCTTGCCGGACCCGATCGCCCGGCGAGGCTGTCCGCCGGAGCGTTGATCGCCTACATGATGCCCTGCGCGCCGCGCCCGTCGGTCATCGGCGGGGGGTTTGCGTTGGCGATCGCGTGCCTGTGCCCGCGGCGCGGGCTTGGCCGGCCGGCCCGGCCGGGTCCGCAACCGGTCGCGGACCGCCTCCAGCCGGGTGGGCACGTACGGTTCGGGCAGCGGCAGCCGCAGCAGCCGGTTCACCCGGTCGTCGCGGCCCGCCCGCAGCGCGGCCACCGCCTCGGGTTCGTGCCGTGCGGCGTTGGTCATCACGCCCATCATCAACAACGTTGTCGCCGTTGACGTCCCGCCCGCGGAGATGAGCGGCAGCTGCAGCCCCGTGACGGGCAGCAATCCCACCACGTAGCCGACGTTGATGAACACCTGGCCGAGCACCCAGGTGGTGGCGGTGGCGGTGAGCAGCCGCAGGAACGGATCGGCCGAGCGGCGCGCGATGCGCATCCCGGTGTAGGCGAACAGCCCGAACAGGCCCAGCGTTCCCGCGGCGCCGATGAAGCCCAGTTCCTCGCCGATGATCGCGAAGATGAAGTCGTTGTGGGCGTTGGGCAGGTAGCTCCACTTCGCGCTGCCCTGCCCCAGCCCGTCGCCGAACACCCCGCCGTTGGCCAGCGCGAACCGGGCCTGGCGGGCCTGGTAGCCGGAGCCCTGGGCATCCGCCGCGGGATCGAGCCAGGACTGCACCCGCGCCGAGCGGTACCCCTCGGCCATCGCCAGCACGGCGGCCGACACCATGACAGCGAGCAGCGAGCTGAGGAACACCCGCAGCGGCAGGCCCGCGTACCAGAGCAGCGCCAGCAGGATGATGCCCAGCGACACCGTCTGGCCGAGGTCGGGCTGCGCGACGATCAGCGCCAGGGCGATCACGGCCGCAGGCACGAGCGGGATCAGCATCTCGCGCAGCGATGCGCGTTCAAGGCGGCGCGACGCCAGCAGGTGGGCGCCCCAGATGGCGAAGGCGATCTTGGCCAGCTCCGAGGGCTGCATCGAGAAGCCCGCCACGACGAACCAGCCGCGAGACCCGTTGGCCACCTTGCCGATTCCTGGGATCAGCACGAGGATCAGCAGCACGATCGTCACGGCGAAGGCGGGAAACGCGAGACGGCGCATCATGGCGACCGGCATTCGCAGCGCGACGTAGAACGCGATGAGGCCGACGGCGGTCCACAGCACCTGCTTGGCGAACACCGACCACGGCGATCCGGCGGAGTCGTAGGAGTACACCCCCGACGCCGAGAGCACCATCGTCAGG
Organism: Mycobacterium sp. NPDC050551; assembly: GCF_040674075.1. Classification (NCBI taxonomy): domain Bacteria; kingdom Bacillati; phylum Actinomycetota; class Actinomycetes; order Mycobacteriales; family Mycobacteriaceae; genus Mycobacterium; species Mycobacterium sp. NPDC050551. The sequence continues at coordinate 190,220 of NZ_JBFARC010000005.1, forward strand.
CCGAGCGTGGTGAGCAGTGCCGCGACGGCGATGATCAGGTGGAACGACGTCATCGGCCGGCCGAGCCAGGCGCCGAAGCGGGTCCGGGGACCGCGCGTCACCGCCGCTTCGGCCGTCTCCGCCGCGGCGCCGCGCGAGCGCAGGCGGGCCAGCAGGTTGCCCACGGTCCGCTACCGGGTGCCGGCGCGCACGGCGGCGGCGAACGCGTCACCGCGGTGGCCGTAGCCGGTGAACTGGTCGAAAGACGCGCCCGCGGGCGCCAGCAGGACGGTGTCGCCCGGCCGCGCCAGGTCGCCGGCGGCCTCGACAGCCGCCGCCATCACCGCCTCGGCGATCGCCCCGTCGGCCACCTCGACCACACGAGTCACATGCTTAACAGCTGACTCAGTTGTCCCATGCACCCCAGAATCCTCCCTCGTCACAAGCTCGACGACGGGGACATCCGGCGCGTGTCGCGATAACGCCTCGGCGACGACGGCGCGGTCACGCCCGATCAGCACCGCGCCGGCCAGACGTCCGGCCACCTCACGGACCAGGTCCAGTACCGACGCACCCTTGAGCAGGCCGCCGGCGATCCACACCACCCGCGGGTACGCGGCGATCGACGCCTGGGCGGCGTGCGGGTTGGTGGCCTTGGAGTCGTCTACGTAGGTGACGCCGTCGCGCACCGCAACCACCTCCGCCCGGTGCCTGCCCACCGTGAAGTCCCGCAGCGCACCCGCCACCGCGGCGGGCTCCACCCCCACGGCCCGGGCCAGCGCCGCTGCCGCCAGCGCGTCCAGCACCCCGACCGGCCCCGCCACGGTGATGTCGGCGGTGCGCGCGAGCTCGACGTCGCGGCCGAACGCGTTGTCGACCAGCGTGCCGTCGCGCACCCCCAGTTCGCCCGCACCGGGCACGCCCAGCCGGAAACCCGCCCGCACCGGCGCCGACGCGTCGCCCAGCAGGCCGGCCGCCACCGGATCGTCCAGGCCGACCACTGCCACCCGGCCGTCGAGCACCCTGGACTTGTCGCGGGCGTAGGCGGCCATGGAACCGTGCCAGTCGAGGTGGTCCTCGGCGACGTTGAGCACGACACCGGCCTCGGGCCGCAGCGACGGCGCCCAGTGCAGCTGGAAGCTCGACAGCTCGACGGCGAGCACGTCGGACGGCTGCCCCAGCACATCGAGCACCGGCTCGCCGATGTTGCCGCATAGCGCGCTTCGCAGGCCGCCCGCCACCAGCATCGCGTGCAGCATGGACGTCGTGGTGGTCTTGCCGTTGGTCCCGGTCACCGCCAGCCAGCGGCGCGGAGGGCCGTAGCGCCCGGACTGGTCGAGCCGCCATGCCAGCTCCACGTCACCCCAGACCGGCACACCCGCCGCGGCCGCCGCGGCCAGCACCGGCGCCATCGGCGGGAAACCCGGACTGGTCACCACGAGGTCGTAGTCGGCGATGCGGGCCACCGCGGTCGCCGGGTCGGTCACTCGCGTGCCCGCGTCGGCGTAGGAGGCCAGCGCCGAGGCGTTGTCGTCGCACAGCGTCGCCGTCACCGCGAGTGGCGCCAGCGCGGCCAGCACCGCACGGCCGGTGATCCCGGCGCCCGTCACCAGAACCGCCGCCCCGGGGGCTATCGGCGACACGTCACGCTCCGACGGCGGCGAGCCACTCGCTGTAGAAGAGTGCGACGCCCAGGCCGCACGCGATCGCCGTCAGCAGCCAGAACCGGATGATCACCGTCGTCTCGGCCCAGCCGACCAGTTCGAAGTGGTGATGGAACGGCGCCATCCGGAACACCCGCCTGCCCGTGGTGCGGAACGCCAGGATCTGCACCACGACCGAGGTCACCTCGGCGACGAACAGCGCACCGAGCACCACCGCGAGGATCTCGGTGCGGCTGGTGACCGACAGACCCGCGATGACGCCGCCCAGCGCCAGCGAGCCGGTGTCGCCCATGAAGATCTTGGCCGGCGCGGCGTTCCACCAGAGGAACCCGATGCAGGCGCCGGCCGTCGCCGCCGCGATCAGCGCCAGGTCCAGCGGGTCGCGGACGTTGTAGCAGCCCAACCCCGGGCTGGTCGCGCAGGCGTTGCGGTACTGCCAGAAGGTGATGATGACGTAGGCGGCGGTGACCATCGCCATGGCGCCGGCGGCCAGGCCGTCCAGGCCGTCGGTGAAGTTGACCGCGTTCGACCAGGCGCTGACGATCACCACGCAGAACAGCACGAACACCGCAGGCGCCAGCGTCACCGTGGCGATCTCGCGGACGTAGGACAGCTCCGCGCCGCCCGGCGTCAGCCCGTCGGCGTTGCGGAACTGCAGCGCCAGCACACCGAACAGCACCGCGGCCAGCAGCTGGCCCACGGTCTTGGCGGTCTTGTTCAGGCCGAGGTTGCGGGCACGCCGGATCTTGATCAGGTCGTCGACGAAGCCGACCGCGCCGAGCGCGGTGGCCAGCCCGAGGACCAGCAGGCCGGACGCCGACGGACCCTCCCCGCCGAGCGCCACGCCGACGAGGTGCGTGCCGAGGTAGCCGGCCCAGATGCCTGCCAGGATCGCCACGCCGCCCATCGACGGGGTGCCGCGCTTCTTGGCGTGGCTGGCCGGACCGTCCTCGCGGATCTCGTGACCGAGGCCACGCTGGGTGAACAGCCGGATCAAGGCGGGGGTGAGCAGGATCGACACCGTCAGCGCAATGCCGACGGCGATCAGGATCTGCCTCATCGATCACCGATTCCGGGGTCCGCCGCCAGCGCGTCGGCCAGCGCACCGAGCCCGGCCGAGTTCGACGCCTTCACCAGCACCACGTCACCGGGCGCCAGTTCGGCGCGCAGCACGGCGAGCGCCGCGTCCGCGTCGTCGACCAGGGCGGCCTCCGACCCCCACGATCCCTCCATGACCGCCCCGTGATGCATGGCGCTCGGCGACCTCCCGGTTCCGACGACGATGAGTCGAGACACATCTAAGCGCACGGCCAGCCGGCCGATGCGGTCATGCTCGGTTATCGCGTCCTCGCCGAGCTCGGCCATCTCGCCAAGCACCGCCCAGCTGCGCCGTCCCTCGCCCTCGCCGCGACCCATTCCCGAGTCGCTTCGCTCCTGCCCTCCGCGGGCCATCCACGCCAGCGCCTTCAGGCCGGCCTGCATCGAGTCGGGGTTGGCGTTGTAGGCGTCGTTGACGACGGTCACCCCGTCGGCACGGGTGGTGACCTCCATGCGGTGCCGCGACGCCGGACCGGCGTCCGCCAGCGCCGCTGCCACCTGGTCGGGGCGGGCGCCGCACTCCAGCGCCACCGCCGCCGCACACAGTGCGTTCGACACCTGGTGCTCGCCGTGCACCGCGAGCGCGACGTCGACCTCGCCTGCGCCGGTGTGCAGGGTGAACCGCGGCCGCGCCAGCGCGTCGAGAGCGATCCCGTCGGCCCAGATGTCCCCCGGGGCGCCCGCGTCCTGCGACACCCGCACCACCCGCGCCGCGGTGCGCCCGGCCATCGCCGCCACCGCATTGTCGTCGACGTTGAGGATCACCACTCCCGACGGCGGAACCGATTCCGGCAGTTCGCCTTTCGTCGCGGCGATGGCCTCGCGCGAACCGAACTCGCCGAGGTGGGCGGTGCCCACGTTGAGCACCACCGCGATCGACGGCCGGGCGATCGCGGCGAGCGCGGCGATGTTGCCGGGATGGCGGGCCGACATCTCGAGGACCAGGAAGTCGGTCGACTCGTCGGCGCGCAGCACCGTCCACGGATGGCCGAGCTCGTTGTTGAACGAGCCCGGTGGCGCGATGACGTTCCCGAGCGGCGACAGCACCGCGGCGACCAGGTCCTTGGTCGAGGTCTTGCCGGAGGAGCCGGTGATCCCGACGACGGTCAGCCCGTTCGCGGTGAGACGCTCGGCCACCGCCGCGGCGAGCCTGCCCAGCGCGGCGAGCACCGCCGCGCCTGCGCCGTCGACGTCGTGTTCGAGCACCCCGGCTCCGGCGTGCGCGCGCTCGGCGGGCGGCACCACGATCGCGGGTACTCCCACCGGCCGGGCGGCCAGCACCGCAACCGCACCGGCGGCCACCGCGGCCGCGGCGAACTCGTGGCCGTCCGCGCGGGCGCCCGGCAGCGCAAGGAACAGCCCGCCGGGCGTGACGGCGCGGGAGTCGAACTCGACGGTGCCGGTCACCCGGGTCGCGGCGGCGGCATCGGGTGTGACGTCGGCCAGCTCGCCGCCGACGATGCCGGCGATCTCGGCGAGGCTGAGCGCGATCATCCGCCGCGCCCCGACGCGAGCAGTGACTCGGCCAACTGCTGACGGTCGTCGAACGGGCGGGTTCGGCCGTGGCTCGTCTGGCCCGCCTCGTGGCCCTTGCCAGCGACGAGCACGACGTCGCCGGGTCGCGCCCACGCCACCGCGCAGTCGATGGCGCCGCGGCGGTCGCCCACCTCGAGGATCTCGGCCTCGGACCCGGCCTCGCGCGCGCCTGCGACGATGGCCGCCCGGATCGCGGCGGGGTCCTCGTCGCGCGGGTTGTCGTCGGTGACCACCACCAGGTCGGCCAGTTCGGCGGCCGTGCGGCCCATCGGCGCCCGCTTGCCCGGATCGCGGTTGCCGCCCGCGCCGAACACGACCGCCACCCGGGCGCCGCCGGCGTGCTCGCGCAGGGTGTGCAGCACCGCCCGCAACGCGCCGGGCTTGTGCGCGTAGTCCACCAGCGCAAGAAAGCCCTGGCCGCGGTCGACGGGTTCGAGCCGGCCCGGCACCGTCGCGGTGCGCAGACCCGGCGCGGCCTGCTCGGGTGACACGTCGACCGCGTCCAGCAGCGCGGTGGCGAGCAGGCAGTTGGCCACGTTGTAGCGGCCGGGCAGTCCGATCCGCAGCCCGTGGTGCACGCCGACGGGATCCTCGGCGACGAACTCCTGCGCGACGTGACCGACGGCGCGCACCTGCTCGGCCCGCCAGTCGGCGTCGCGGCCGGTGGCGCTGACGGTCACCGGCGCGGTCGCCAGCGCCGCCATCTCCCGGCCGGCCTCGTCGTCGACGCAGATCACCGGCAGGTCGGCACATGCGGATGACCGCGGGTCGAACAGCCGCGCCTTGGCGGCGAAGTAGTCGGCCATCGTCGGGTGGAAGTCCAGGTGGTCGCGCGAGAGGTTGGTGAATCCGCCGACGGCGAACCGCACGCCGTCCACCCGGCCGAGGCTCAAAGCATGGCTCGACACCTCCATCACCACGGTGTCGACGCCGTGCTCCACCATCACCGCGAGCAGTGCCTGCAGGTCGGGCGCCTCGGGCGTGGTCAGTGCGCTGGGCTGGTCCCGGCCGGCGATGCGCACGCCGACCGTGCCGATCAGGCCCGCCACCCGGTCGGCCGCGCGCAGGCCCGCCTCGACCAGGTAGGTGGTGGTGGTCTTGCCCGAGGTGCCGGTCACCCCGATCACCCGCAGGCGCTCCGACGGCCTGCCGTAGACGGTGGCCGCCACGTCGCCCAGCACCGCGCGAGGGTCGGGATGGACCAGGACCGCGACGTCGGTCCCGGTGTCGACGAGGTCAGCGCCTGCCGCATCGGTGAGCACCGCCGCCGCACCGCCCGCTACGGCCGCCCCGACATAGCGGGCGCCGTGCGACGAGGAACCGGGCAGGGCGGCGAACAGGTCACCCGGCCGGGCGTCCTGACCGCGCAGGGTGACCCCGGTGATCTGGAGGTCGGGCAGCGGCGCGACCCCGCGCGGCACCGCTGTCACCCGCTCGGCCAGCGGCCCGAGCGGGTATCCGGCGGGGTGGCTGGGACGCAGGTTCATGGCGATGACACAGTACCGATCCCGGCACCGGCGGTGCTTCTACAGGTCAGCTCGCCTGCAGCGTGAGCGGCGGGCCGGGGTCCGGTGAGAGGGGCACGTTGTCGCGCTGCAGCAGCCACGATGCGATGTTGTGGAACAGCGGGGCGGCCGAGGAACCCGGCGTGCCGTCGGCCGCGCGGTGCGGAGCGTCCATCATCACGCCCACGACGTAGCGCGGGTCGTCGACGGGCGCCATGCCTGCGAAGGTGATCCAGTAGACGTCGCTGTAGTAGCAGCCGCAGGCGGGGTTGATCTGCTGGGCGGTGCCGGTCTTGCCGGCGATCTGGTAGCCCTCCACCGCGGCCGCCGGACCGGTGCCCTGCTGGGTGCCCATCGGGTCGCGCTGGACGACGGCGCGGAACATGTTGCGCACCGTGCGCGCGGTCTCCGGTGAGACCACCTTGATCCCCTCCGGGCGCGGTTCGTCGGTGCGGCTGCCGTCGGCCGCGACGGTGCCCTTGATGATCCGGGGCGGGATTCGCACGCCGTCGTTGGCGATGGTCTGATACATGCCGGTCATCTGCAGCAGGGTCATCGAAAGGCCCTGTCCGATGGGCAGGTTGGCGAAGGAGCTGCCCGACCACTGGTCGATCGGCGGCACCAGGCCGGCGCTCTCGCCGGGCAGGCCGACTCCGGAGCGCTGGCCTAGGCCGAACCGGCGCAGCATGTCGGCGTAGCGTTCCGGCCCGACGCGCTGGGCCAGCATCAGTGTCCCGACGTTGGAGGACTTCCCGAACACGCCGGTGGTGGTGTACGGCATCACCCCGTGCTTCCACGCGTCACCGACCGTGACGCCGCCCATGTCGATGGATCCGGGCACCTGCAGGACCTCGTCGGGATTCGTCAGCCCGTACTCGATCGCCGACGCCGCGGTCACGATCTTGTTCACCGAGCCGGGTTCGAACGGCGAGGAGACCGACAGGTTGCCGTTCTGCTTGTGCTCCTGACGGCCGATGTCCTGCGACGGGTCGAACGTGTTGTCGTTCGACATCGCCAGCACTTCACCGGTTTTCGCGTCCAGCACCACGGCGGAGACGTTCTTGGCGCCGGAGGCGTCCTTGGCCTGCTGCACCTGCTGCTGGACGTGGAACTGGATGTCGTCGTCGATCGTCAGCATCACCGTCGAGCCGTCCACCGAGTCGTGCCGGTTGCGGTAGCTGCCGGGGATGACCACACCGTCGGAACCGCGATCGTAGGTGATCGAGCCGTCGGTGCCGGCCAGCACCGCGTCCAGCGAGTCCTCGAGTCCGAGCAGCCCGTGGCCGTCCCAGTCGATGCCGCCGACGATGTTGGCCGCCAGCGATCCGCCCGGATACTGGCGGAGATCCTGGCGCTCGGTGCCGACCTCGGGGAACTTCGCGGTGATCGCGTCGGCCACGGACGGGTCGACCGCGCGGGCCAGATACACGAACGACTCGTTGCTGCGCAGCTTCTTCAGCACCGTCTTCATGTCGGGCTTGTTGCCGAGCCGGGCCGCCACCTCGGTCGCGATGTCGCGCAGCCGGCGCTGGGGGTCCGGCGCCTGCACCGTTTCGGCCGAATTCTTCGTGAAGGCCTCTTCCAGCTCCTTGCGCACCTTCACCGGCTGGAACGTCAACGCCCGCGCCTCGATGGTGAACGCCAGTTTGTCGCTATTGCGGTCGACGATGCTGCCGCGCACCGCCTTCTCCACATCGGTCACCTTGAGCTGGCCGGCGGCCTCGGCGCGCAGCCCTTCGGCCCGCGGTACCTGCAAGCTGAACAACTGCCCGGCCGCGACGAGCAGCAGCACGAAGATCACCGCCATGCCGCCGCGGTGCCGGAACGTGAATGACGAACTGCGCAGGCCGGTTTCGACCGAGGTCTCCCGCGTACGCCGGGCGCGTGCCGAGTGTTCGGCCGAAGGCGCCGCACCCCGTCGGGGCTTGGCGTTCGGCCGGGCAGGACGGCGCCGTCCGGCGTCGCGGCTCATGCCTGGGGTCCGGGCAGCGGTGCGGCGACAGGGGTGAACTGCTCGGCGCCCGTGGCCGGACCGGGCGCGGGCGGTGCCTGCGGGGTGGCAAGAGGAGGCGGTGCCGCGGCGGCGACCGCTTCCGGGGCCACCTGGTCGGGCGCAGGGCCCGGCAGCAGCGGCAGGCCGGGGACAGGCAGCGGCGCCGGGGCGGGCGCGGCGGCCGGCGGCGGCGCGACGGCCAGCGGCGCCGCGTCAGGCGCGACCGGCGCACCCGCGGCGGGCAGCGGCAGAGCCGGTCCGGGCGACGCGGGCGGTCCGTCCGCGGTGCCGTGCGGTGCAGTTCCGAGCGGAACGGCAGGCGTCGCTGCGGGCGATCCGGGCAGGCCGGTGCGGTCGGGCATCCGAACAGTCACCTCACGAGGATCGACCACTCGCGGCGCGGGAGGCGGTTGCGGCGTCGGCGTGTCGTCGGGCAGCGGAGCGTTCAGCGGTGGCGGCGGGACGCCCTCGGCCGGTTTCGGTGTGCCGACGACCACCCAGTTGCCCGCAGGATCCTGGACGAGGTGAGCGGTGTCGCGCGACGGGATCATGCCCAGACCGCGGGCCGCCTCGGCCAGCGCGGGTGCTGCCTGCGCCTCCAGCACGTCGCGCTCGAGCGCCTCCTTCTGCTGGAGCAGCGCCTGGTTGGTCTCGCGGGCCGCACCCAGTTGATAGGACCGCTCGGCGGCGCCGGTGGACAGCCACAGCGTGATACCGAGGCCCATTCCCAGTGCCCCGATGACCAGCACCACGAACGGCACCCGGGCGACCAGGGTCCGCGGGTTCAGCTCGATCTCGGCGAGCCTGACCAGCAGCCGTTGCCGCAGCGGGGGCCGAATGACTTTCGGGGCCTTGGCCTTGCGCGCCTTGGCGCGGGCCTTGGCCTGGCTGGCGTTCTTCGGCCGTGCGGGTACGGCGACCGCGCCGGAGGACGGCTTGGCCGGCCGGGCGACGGGTCCGGTCTGCGGTGCGGACCGCTGGGGCCCGCGCTCGCGGGTGGGCCTGCCCCGGCGCGACGGCGTGTCGACCGGGCGGCGACCGCCGCCACGGACCGGTTGCCGGGCAGTACGCCGCCGATCGGCGCCGCGGTCGACTGCGTTTCGCTTCACCTTCATGCCACTTCCCTTCCGGCAACCTTCTCCAGCGCGCGCAGGCGCACCGGGGCGCTGCGCGGATTGCGCTCGATCTCCTCGGGGGCGGCACGCTCGGCGCCACGCGTCAGTGCGACGAATTCCGGCCCGTGGCCTGGTAATTCGACAGGCAGACCCGGCGGTGTGCGCGATGCGGTGGCCTCTGCGAACCGGGTCTTGACGATGCGGTCCTCCAGGGACTGGTAGGCCATCACCACGATCCGCCCGCCGGCGTCCAGCGCGTCGAGCGCGGCGGGCAGGGCGTCGCGCAGCGAGTCCAGTTCGCCGTTGACCGCGATGCGCAGCGCCTGGAATGTCCGCTTGGCGGGATGACCTCCGGTGCGACGGGCAGGGGCCGGGATGGCTTCGTAGAGCAGTTCCACCAACTCGCCCGTGCTGGTGAACGGCGCGCGGGCGCGGCGACGTACGACGAACTTGGCGATCCGGCCGGCGAACCGTTCTTCGCCGAACTCGCGCAGCACCCGGGCCAGGGCCTTCTCGTCCCAGGTGTTGAGCACCTCGGCCGCGGTCAGCGGGGCGTCGGCATCCATCCGCATGTCCAGAGGGGCGTCGGCGGAGTAGGAGAAACCCCGTTCCGGACGGTCGAGCTGCATCGACGAGACGCCGAGGTCGAACAGGAAGCCGCGGACGTCCGCCGCCCACGAGCCGGATCCGGTCAGGGCGTCGGCGATGCCGTCGTAACGGGTGCGCACCAGGTGGACCCGGTCGCCGAACGGGGCGAGCCGTTCGCCGGCGATCGCCAGGGCGTCCGAGTCGCGGTCGAGGCCGATCACGCGCAGCTCGGGCAGCAGTGAGAGGAAGCGCTCGGAGTGTCCACCGGCGCCGAGGGTGGCGTCGACGAGCACCGCGCCCGCGCCGTCGGCGCCGCGGCGGGTCAGCGCCGGCATCAGCAGTTCGACACAGCGGTCCAGCAGGACCGGGACGTGTTCCATCGCCACCCCCGAAGAACCGTTCTGTGGATAGAGCACCCCTGCATCGAGGTCCCTGCCCGAGAGCGCGGACCTGGCGTCGGGGAAGTACGCCAGGGCCGGATCGGACAGAGGCCACGATGCACGGGCGACATGCGGACCGAAGGCCGGGTGGTGTCCCCGGCCCGCGGGGGACTCAGATGATGTCGCGCAGAGTTTCATCGGTTGCCGCGGAGAAGTTCTCTTCGTGGGTCTGCTGGTACTCCTGCCAGGCTTGGGCGTCCCAGATCTCCAGATAGTCGACCGAACCGATCACCACGCACTCCTTGGAGAGGTTCGCGTAGCGGCGATGGTCGGCCGACAGGGTGATCCGGCCTTGCGCGTCGGGATGCTGTTCGTCGGTGGCGGCGGCCAGGTTGCGCAGGAATGCACGCGCCTCGGGATTGGACCGCGACGCCTGCGACGCCCGCCGTGCGAGCTTCTCGAATTCGTCCCGCGGGTAGACCGCCAGGCTGTGGTCCTGACTCTTGGTCACCATCAGCCCTCCTGCCAGTGCGTCGCGGAACTTGGCGGGAAGTGTGAGCCGCCCCTTGTCGTCGAGCTTCGGCGTGTAGGTGCCCAGAAACATCCGGCCACCTCCCGCCTCGCTCCGATGCATGCCACTTTACCCCACAATCCCCCACTTTGCTCCATCTAGTGCGGGCGAGCTCGACGAATTCCCCACCACTGACCCACGAGGGCACATTGCGGGTGGCCGGCGGATGCCTCGGACCGGGCTCGATCGGGTATCAGAGCAGCTCAGCGCAGCCACAAGAGAAGGTGGGGCGGAGTGGGGCGCGACACGGGCGGCAACCGGGAGCGGCGTGTCGCGAAATCGTCCACAGACATGAAAAAGGGGTAGCCCGCATCCGGGCTACCCCTGTGAAACCGAAGACTCGGCTACTCGTCGAAGCGACGGCGGAAGCGATCCTCCATCCGGCTGGTGAACGAGTTGCCCGAGCCCTTGTGCTTCTTCGTCGACCGCGACGACGCCTCGGGCGCCGAACGGTCCCGCGAGCCGGTCACCCGCGGGCCGGTGATCGCGAACACCACGCCGGCGAACATCAGCACGAAGCCGATCACCGAGAGGATCGGGAACGTGCCGATCATGGTGGCCTTGATCGCGACCCCGCAGACCAGAAGGCCCAGACCGACCACGAAGAGCGCCGCGCCCTGCAATCGGCGGCGGGCCGAGGGCGCACGCAGCGTTCCACCCCGGACGCTCGAGGCGAACTTGGGGTCCTCGGCATACAGCGCGCTCTCGATCTGATCGAGCATGCGCTGCTCATGATCGGAGAGTGGCATACGTCCCTCCTCGCCGGTACGGCCGGTCACGGTGTTCAAAGTCATGCATGCCCGCATTCACGGACACCTAACAGTCATGATACGAGGTCGATCTGAGCCGTACCACCTAGTTCGTCGCACGATTGTATGACGTGCACCGCCATTGGGACGCCACCACCTCGCCCCGGATAATGGAGGCGACGGTAGAGCACCCTGGAGAGGCGACACATTGGCGACATTTCTGATCGATCTGTCGCCCGACGACATGGCACGCCGCCTTCCCGACGCGCTCAGCGTGTACGTGGACGCGATGCACTACCCGCGCGGCACCGAGGAGCAGCGGGCGTCCATGTGGCTCGAACACACCCGCAGGCACGGCTGGAAGGCGGTGGCCGTGGTCGAGACGCCCGACGGTGCGGCGGAGCCTCCCCTCGACGAGCTGCAGGCCGCACCGCTGCTGGGGGTGGCCTACGGGTACTGCGGCGCCCCGGACCAGTGGTGGCAGCAGCAGGTGGTCGCCGGGTTACAGCGGGTCGGAGCCGAGCATTCGCGCATCGCCGAGCTGATGACCAGCTATTTCGAGCTCACCGAGCTGCACATCGACCCCGCGGCACAGGGCCGGGGCCTCGGCGAGGCGCTGGCCAGGCGGTTGCTCGCGGACCGCACCGAAGACCACGTGCTGCTGTCCACGCCGGAGACCAGCGGCGAGGCGAACCGGGCCTGGCGGCTCTACCGCAGGCTGGGCTTCGCCGACGTGATCCGCGGCTACCACTTCGCCGGCGATCCCCGCCCGTTCGCCATCCTCGGGCGCGCTCTGCCGCTCTAGTCCGCCCGTCGGGCCACTGGGCAACGCCCGGTCTGGCACGATGACCGGGTGCGCGCCCGCCCGTCCGCAAAACGCCGAACCCGTCTGCTGGTACTGGCCCTGCTGGTGCTGATGCTGCCGATGATGGTGGGGTGCGTGCGTGTGCGTGCGTCCATCACGGTGTCGCCGGACGACCGGGTGTCGGGGCAGATCGTCGCCGCCGCCAAGCCCCGCGACGAGAACGACAAGGGCCCGCAGCTGCTCAACAGCCTGCCGTTCGCGACGAAGGTGGCGGTCACCGAGTACGAGCGAGACGACTACGTGGGCTCGCAGGCGGTGTTCTCCGACCTCACCTTCGCCGAACTCCCCCAGTTGGCGAACATGAACCGCGACGCGGCCGGCGTCGACATCTCCCTGCGCCGCGCGGGCGACCTGGTGATCCTCGAGGGCCGCGTCGACCTGACCTCGCTCAGCGATCCCGAGGCCGACGTGTCGCTCTCGGTGTCCTTCCCCGGCGAGGTGACCTCGACCAACGGCGACCAGCTCAGCGCGGAGATCGTCGAGTGGAAACTCCGCCCCGGAGTGGTGACCACGATGAACGCCCAGGCCCGCTACACCGACCCGAGCGCCCGCTCGTTCACCGGCGCCGCGATCTGGCTCGGCCTGGCGTCGATACTGGTTGCCGGCATCGTCGGCGCGCTGGCCTGGACGAGCCGCGACCGCTCCCCCCGCTTCGGCGAGGAGCCGGCGAAGGACGCATGACCGGCGCGCCGCGGCCCGCGTGCGCCTGGCTTGCCGGGAAACCCCCGACACGCTCTACTCTTAGTGCACTCGGGGGCGAGATCAGCACGTGAGAAAGGGGTGCCCGCTGAGCGTGGATGCCGCGGCACCGTCAGCCGTCGAGCTGGCCCGTGCCGTCACCGACCAACTGCGGGACTATCTCCGGGACCGCCGCCGGGACAGCGCCTACATCGGCCCGGAGTACGCAGAAGTGACCGCCGCGCTGGAGGAATTCGTCCTGCGCGGAGGCAAACGGGTACGACCGGCGTTCGCCTACTGGGGCTGGCGCGCGGTGGCCGGCCGGGACGCCGACCCCGGGATCCTCCGGCTCTTCGCCGCCCTTGAACTGCTGCACGCCTGCGCCCTGGTCCACGACGACGTCATCGACGCGTCGGCGACGCGACGCGGCCTGCCGACCGTGCACCGGCTGTTCGCCGAGCGGCACCGCGGGCAGAACTGGCACGGGTCCGCCGAGCAGTTCGGCCTGTCTGCGGCGATCCTGCTCGGCGATCTCGCGCTGGTGTGGGCCGACGACATCGTCGCCACCGCCGATCTCCCGCACGACGCGCACCGGCGGGTACAACGGGTGTGGGCCGACATCCGCACCGAGGTGCTCGGCGGGCAGTTCCTCGACATCGTCGCCGAAGCCGGCGGCGCCGACTCGGTGGCCTCGGCGATGACCGTGAACACCTACAAGACGGCGTCCTACACCGTCTCGCGGCCGCTGCAGATGGGTGCCGCCGCGGCAGCGGACCGTCCCGACGTGCAGACGATCTTCCACGAGGTGGGCACCGACCTCGGGATAGCCTTCCAGCTCCGCGACGACGTGCTCGGGGTGTTCGGCGACCCCGCCGTCACCGGCAAGCCCTCCGGCGACGACCTGCGCTCGGGCAAGCGCACGGTGCTGGTCGCCGAGGCCGTCGAGCTGGCCGAGCGCACCGACCCGGTCGCGGCCAAACTGCTGAGGACGTCGATCGGCACCCAGCTCACCGATGCGCAGGTGCGCGAGCTGTGTCAGGTCATCGAGTCCGTCGGTGCGTTGGCCGCGGTCGAGGAGCGCATCGAACTGCTCACCCGGCGCTCACTGGAGCGACTGGCCGCCGCGCCGATCGATGCGCGCGCCAAGGCCGGACTGGCCGAACTCGCGAGATCGGCCGCCAACCGGTCCGCCTGACAGCATGACGACCGAAACCGGAACTCCGAGAACACCTGTGGCGCAGCATCTGTCGCGGCTGGCCGCCTTCGCCTCGTCGGGTGCGGCACGGCCGGCCCTGCTGGGCTGCCTGGGCGCCGCGCTGATCACCATCGGCGCGCTGGGCGCGGGCAGCACGAGGCTGCACGACCCGCTGCTGGAGTCACTGCACCTGTCGTGGCTGCGCTTCGGGCACGGCCTGGTGCTGTCCTCGCTGCTGCTGTGGGGCGGGGTGGCGGTGATGCTGATCGCGTGGCTGTGGCTGGGGCGGCGGGTGATCGACCGGACCGCAACCGAGTACACGATGGTGGCGACCACGGGCTTCTGGATCGCCCCGCTGCTGTTGAGCGTGCCGGTCTTCAGCCGCGACACCTACTCCTACCTGGCGCAGGGCGCGCTGCTGCGCGACGGCTTCGACCCGTACCTGGTGGGCCCGATCGAGAATCCGAACCCGCTGCTGGACAACGTGAGTCCGATCTGGACCACCACCACCGCACCGTACGGACCGGCCTTCATCCTGATCGCCAAGTTCGTCACCATGCTCGTCGGCGACGACGTCATCGCAGGCACCATGCTGCTGCGGCTGTGCATGCTGCCGGGACTGGCACTTCTGATCTGGGCTGCACCGCGGGTGGCCCGCCACGTCGGCGCCAACGGCGCGGCGGCGCTGTGGATCTGCGTGCTGAACCCGCTGGTGATCATCCACCTGATGGGTGGCGTGCACAACGAGATGCTGATGGTCGGACTGATGGTGGCAGGCATCGCGCTGACCTTCGGTGGCCGGCCGGTCTGGGGCGTGGGCCTCATCGCGCTCGCGGTGGCGGTCAAGGCGACCGGCGGACTGGCACTTCCGTTCATGGTGTGGGTGTGGATGCGTCAACTGCAGGAGCGTCGCGGGTACCGGCCGCTGCGTGCCTTCGCCGCTGCCACCGCCGCGTCGTGCGCCGTCTTCGTCGCCGTGTTCGCCGTGGTGTCCGCCCTGGCCGGCGTCGGCCTCGGCTGGCTGACCGCGCTGGCCGGATCGGTGAAGATCATCAACTGGCTCACCCTGCCGACCGCGGCGGCCCAACTGGTCAACGTGATCGGCGGACTGTTCCTGCCGGTGAACTTCTACGCCGTGCTCGACGTCACCCGCATCATCGGCATCGCGGTCATCGCGATCTCACTTCCGCTGCTGTGGTGGCGGTTCCGCCACACCGACCGCGAGGCGCTGATCGGCATCGCCGCGGTGATGGGCGTGGTGGTGCTGTTCGTGCCCGCCGCCCTGCCCTGGTATTACACCTGGCCGCTCGCCGTGGTGGCCGCGCTGGCGCAGAGCCGGCCCGCCATCGCGCTCATCGCCGGGTTCTCGACGTGGATCATGGTGATCTTCAAACCCGACGGCGCGCACGGCATGTACTCGTGGGCCCACGTGCTGCTCGCCACGGCATGCGCTGCGGTGGCCTGGTATTCGCTCTATCACCCGGACCGGCGGCCGGGTCAGTACGCCATCGCCTGGGCGCGGCGCACCACCTCGCGTGCCTGATGTGAGCGCAGCGCGTCCACTGGTCGCGCATTGGTCTGCCGCTCGGTGCTGCCGTCGCGGCTGATCGTCAACGACGGGTCCGGGGTGAACAACCACCGCACGATCTCGGTGTCGCGGTACCCGCCGTCGCGCATCACCACCAGCAGCCCGGGCAGTGGCTTGATCACTTGGCCGGAGTCGTCGAAGAACAGTTTCGGCACCACCACGGTGCCGCCACGGCGGACACCGATGAGGTGGCCCTCGCGCAGGTGCTGATGGACTTTGGTCACCGGAATGCCGAGCATCGATGCGACGGCGGGCAGGTCGTAGACGGCCTCGTCGCGCTCCAACACATCGTCAGCGGCCGGAATGCTGCTCACGGCATCGAGTCTAGGGCCAAACGCGACTCGTAACATGTGTTCGGTGGAGCCCTACCCCCAGCATCCGGATCCGCTCGTCGGCACCGTGCTGGACGGGCGCTACCGCGTCGACGCGCCGATCGCCGCCGGCGGCATGTCGACGGTCTACCGCGGCCTGGACGAGCGACTGGACCGGCCGGTGGCGCTGAAGGTGATGGAGGCCCGCTACGCGGGCGATCAGCACTTCCTGACCCGGTTCCAGCGGGAGGCCCGAGCCGTCGCGCGGCTGAAGGGCGACGGCCTGGTCGCCGTGTACGACCAGGGCATCGACCGCGGCCACCCGTTCCTGGTGATGGAGCTCGTCGAGGGCGGCACGCTTCGCGAACTGCTGCGCGAACGCGGTCCGATGCCCCCGCACGCCGCGGCCGCGGTGCTGGCGCCGGTGTTGTCCGGGCTGGCCGTCGCCCACCGCGCCGGTCTGGTGCACCGCGACGTCAAACCGGAGAACGTACTGATCTCCGACGACGGCGAGGTCAAGATCGCCGACTTCGGCCTGGTCCGTGCCCTTGCCGAGGCGAAGATCACCTCGACCAGCGTCATTCTCGGCACCGCGGCCTACCTGTCGCCCGAACAGGTCGCCTCCGGTGACTCCGGTCCGCGCAGCGACGTCTACGCCGTGGGTGTGCTCGCCTACGAGTTGCTCACCGGAGACACCCCGTTCAGCGGCGACACCGCACTGGCGGTGGCCTACCAGCGGATGGACCATGACGTCGCACCGCCGAGTTCGGTGATCGCGGGCGTGCCGCCGCAGTTCGACGACCTGGTCCTGCGGGCCACATCACGCGACCCCGCACAGCGGTACGCCGACGCCCAGGACATGGGCGACGACCTCGCCGACATCGCCGACGAACTGCGACTGCCGGCCTTCCGGGTGCCCGTCGCCAGGAATTCGGCGGCGCACGCGTCGGCCACCCGGGCGCACACCCGTGCGCCGGTCGCCGCCGCCACGCCCGCGCCGCCGCGTCAGCCCACCCGCGAACTCACCCGCGGCCCCGACGACTGGCCCGCCGAACCGAGCCGCGACGACGAATATCCCTCGGCGGCCGACCATTTCGCCGGTATCCCGATCGACGAGTTCTACTGGGCGCGGCAGCGGGCCCGGCGGACGCTGCTGTTCTGGGTGATCGCGGTGCTCACGCTCACCGGCCTGCTCGGCACCGCCGCCTGGACACTGGGCACCAATCTGCCCGGGCTGCTCTAGTCGCGCAGCATCTCCGCCACGAGGAACGCCAGCTCCAGGCTCTGCTGAGTGTTCAGTCGCGGGTCGCACGCGGTCTCGTAGCGGCCGGCGAGGTCGGTGTCGGAGATGTCCTGCGCGCCACCGAGGCATTCGGTGACGTCCTCGCCGGTGATCTCGACGTGGATGCCGCCCGGATGGGTGCCCAGCGCCCGGTGCACCTCGAAGAATCCCTGCACCTCGTCGACGATGCGATCGAAGTGCCGGGTCTTGTAGCCGGTGGACGACTCGTGGGTGTTGCCGTGCATCGGGTCGCACTGCCAGATCACTCGGTGGCCCGTGGCCTGCACCTTCTCGATGATCGGCGGGAGCAGGTCGCGCACCTTGTGATTGCCCATCCGGGTGACCAGTGTCAGCCGGCCGGGCTCGTTGTGCGGGTCCAGCCGCTCGACGTACTCGACGGCCATCTCCGGCGTGGTGGTCGGGCCGAGCTTGACGCCGATCGGGTTGGCGATCGTCTCGACCAGGCCGATGTGGGCGCCGTCGAGCTGGCGGGTGCGCTCGCCGATCCACACGTAGTGCGCGGACAGGTCGTAGAGCCGCGGTTCGGGCTGGCCGGCCGGGAAGTCGGTGGACAACCGCAGCATCGCCCGCTCGTAGTCGAGCACCAGGGCCTCGTGGCTGGCGTAGATCTCGGCGGTCTGCAGGTTCGGGTCGTTGACGCCGCAGGCGTTCATGAACCGCAGGCCGCGGTCGATCTCGCCGGCCAGCGCCTCGTAGCGGGCACCGGCGCGCGAGGTGCGGACGAACTCGCGGTTCCAGTCGTGCACCAGGTCCAGCGACGCCAGGCCGCCCGAGGTCAGCGCCCGCACCAGGTTCATCGCGGCGCTGGCATTGGCGTAGGCGCGGACCAGCCGCGACGGGTCGTGCTCCCGCAGCGCCGCGTCGGGGGCGAAGCCGTTGACCATGTCGCCGCGGTAGGACCGCAGTCCCAGCGCGTCGATGTCGGCCGACCGCGGCTTGGCGTACTGGCCCGCGATGCGGGCCACCTTGATCACGGGCATGCTGGCGCCGTAGGTCAGCACCACCGCCATCTGTAGGAGCGTGCGGATGTTGGCGCGGATGTGCGGCTCGGTGTTGTCGGCGAACGTCTCCGCGCAGTCACCGCCCTGCAGCAGGAACGCCTCACCGCGCGCGACGTCGGCGAGCAGGCTCTTGAGCCGCTCGATCTCCGACGGCACGGTGATCGGCGGAACACTCTCCAGCACCGTCCGCATCGCCTTGGCCGTGGCGGGATCCCAGCTGGGTTGCTGGACGGCCGGGCGGGCCAGCGCGGCGTCGAGCCGTCGCCGCAGGTCCTCGGGCAGCGGCGGCAGGTCTGGGAGCTGGTCGATGGGTACGTCGACGGTCCAGTTCACCCATTCATGGTAACTGGGCGGCGCATCGGAATTTACGCAGTCGACTGCAGGTCAGCTCGGCGGACGACGGTCGAGGCCGGTCATCGTCTGGAAGCGCAGCAGGTTGTGCCGCGCGTCGACCAGCGCATCATGGGCGTCACGTGGCCGGGGCGGCATCCGCGGTGACCCGCGTTCCTCCCAGAACTGCCGCAATTCGCGGGTGAATCGCGGCATCGCCGGCGGCAGGCTGGTCATCGGTCCCCACAGCTGGCAGAGCACCACGTGGTCGTAGGCGCCGACCCACGCCCACAGCTCGATGGTGTCGTCGCCGTCGATGCCGAAGAAGTCCTCGAGCTCGGTGCGGATCTGCCTCCTCGAGCGCCACAGCGGCGACGCCGGCGACGGCAGCTTGGGCAGCACGTTCTTGCGCACCCAGCTGCCGGCCCGGTCCGGATCGAATTCCGTTGAGATGGCGTAGTATTCGCGGCCATCCTCGGCTGCGACACCGATCGAGATGAGCTCGATGGTGCGGCCGTTGTCGATGAACTCGGTGTCGTAGAAGTACCGCATCAGGCGACCCGCCCGCGGTCACGGTCGCGTGCGGGCGCGATCGCCGGACCGGGTCCCGGCGCCGGGGCGGCGTGGATCTCGCGGTCGAGTTCGGCGTCGACCTTGGCGTCCTCGGGGAACTGCGGTTCACCGGCGACGACGTGCTGCAACCACAGCTTGGCCTGCACCACCGGCCGGCGCAGCCGGCGCTCGCGCTCGAGGGCGCGGTGCATCTTGCGCGGCCGGTTGGTGTAGCGCCACCGTGCCCACGGGGCGTGCGGCCGGGAGAGCCGGATGGCGCCGACGATCAGCAGCGGGGTGATGAACATGCCCACCAGGCCGGTCCACACCTTGCCCTTGAACAGCACGATCACCGCCAGAGCCAGGGTCAGCACCGCGATCGCGATCACCGACGCCCGCGCCGCCAGGGAGTGGTCGTCGCGCCAGATGCCGACGTCGAAGAACGACAGCGGGTTGAACCCCACCACCAGCAGCCCGGCCACCGCCACCGCGGCGAACACGGCATCGACCGACGTGCGGCCGTCCTCGGACCAATAGACGTCGGACAGGTGCAGGATCAGCGCGAACTCGTCGAGCACCAGCGCCGCGCCGACCCCGAAGCCGATGGCCGCGGCGGTGAATTCGGCTACTCCGCCGTTCACCGCCAACGTCACCATCGCCAGGCCGGAGACCATGACCAGGATCACGCCGATCACCACGTGGTGAATGTGCAACCCGCTCCCACCAGTGGAGATGTTGCGCGGTTGCCACCACTTGCGGGGCGCATCGCTGTCGGCGTTGCGCCGGATGTAGCGCACGATCGTGCGCGTCACGAAGAACGTGAGGATGAACGCGACCAGACAACACACCAGGGGAAGGCGGTCCCGGGTGACTCCCGCGGTGAGAAAGTCCAGATCGAAGGTCACGTGCACGCAGAAAACTTACGCCGACCTGCAGGCCGAATTCGGCGTCGGGTCCGGCATGGCTTCCCGGCGCGTCGTCGCCCACCGATAGTCTGATCGGCGACATGAGTACTCGGCAGTCGCCCGGTGGGGCTGGTCTGGCGCCCACCATCGCGTGGCGGCTGTTCCAATTGTCGACCCTCGCCGCCCTGGGCTGGGCCGCATGGCGGCTGCTCGGCCACGTCCCCTACCGCATCGACGTCGACGTCTACCGGATGGGCGGCCGGGCCTGGCTCGACGGCAGGCCGCTGTACGCCGACGGGGCGATGTTCGCCACCAAGGGCGGGCTCGACCTGCCGTTCACCTACCCGCCGCTGGCCGCCATCGCGTTCGCCCCGTTCGCCTGGCTGTCGCTGTCCGCGGCGAGCATGGCGATCACCGCCACCACGCTGGTGCTGCTGATCGTGTCGACCACGATCCTGCTCACCCGCCTCGACGTGTGGCCGCACACCGCCGTGACGCCGGAGCCGGCGTGGCTGCGCAGGGCGTGGCTGGCGGCCGCCCTGGTGGCGCCCGCGGTCGTCTACCTCGAACCGATCCGGGCGAATTTCGACTTCGGGCAGATCAACGTCGTGCTGATGACGCTGGTGATCGCCGACTGCGTGCCGCGACGCACCCCGTGGCCGCGCGGCATGCTGGTCGGCCTGGCGATCGCGCTCAAGCTGACGCCGGCGGTGTTCCTGCTGTACTTCCTGCTGCGCCGCGACACCCGCGCTCTGATCACCGCCGCGGCGTCGGTCGCCGCGGCCACCCTGGCGGGATTCGTGCTGGCCTGGCGGGATTCGATCGAGTACTGGACCGAGACGGTGCGCAACACCGACCGGATCGGCTCGGCGACACTGAACACCAACCAGAACATCGCGGGTGCGCTGGCCCGGATCGGCCTCGGCGAGGAGGTCCGGTTCGCGGTGTGGACGGCGTGCTGCTTCGCCGTGCTCGGGCTGACGGTGTGGGCGGCGCGGCGGCTGCTGCGGGCCGGTGAACCGGTGCTCGCCCTGATCTGCGTGGCGATGTTCGGGCTGGTGGTGTCGCCCGTGTCGTGGTCCCACCACTGGGTGTGGGTGTTGCCCGCAGTGCTGGCCACCGGTGTGACGGCCGCGCGTCGCCGGTCGCTCGCGCTGGCCGCGGTGTCGGTGGCAGGGGTGGCGCTGGTGGTGTGGACGCCGATCACCCTGATGCCTGCGCACCGCGAGGCCGCGGCGTCACTGTGGCGCCAGTTGGCCGGCGGGTCCTACGTGTGGTGGGCGTTGGCGGTCATCGTGGTGACGGGCATGGTGCGTGTGTCGACGGCGGACCGGGCCGGGTCGACACCCGACGCGACGCCGGTTCCGGCCGCCAGCTGAGTCGGCCGGCAGCGGAGTCAGCCCGCAGCGGCCTCGGGGATGCGGTCGGCGGGCGGGGTGTCGGTGTCGGCTCCGACCTCCTTGCCGCCCTCCTTGACGTCGGCCGCGTAGAGGTCGACGTACTCCTGGCCGCCCAGCTGCATCAGCTCGTACATCACCTCGTCGATGACGGCCCGCTCGATGAACCGGTTACCCGCCAGGCCCTCGAACCGGGTGAAGTCCATCGGCTTGCCGAACTTCACCTGCACGCGTCCGAAGTGCCACATCTTGCTGCCGGGCGGGTTGACCACGTCGGTGCCGATCAACGCGACCGGGATGACGGGGATGCCGGTCTCGAGCGCGACCCGGGCCAGCCCGGTCTTGCCCTTGTAGAGCCGGCCGTCCGGTGAGCGGGTGCCCTCCGGGTACATGCCGAGCACCTTGCCGTCGTTGAGTATCCGCACTGCGGCGCTGAGAGCGTCCTTGGCGGCGTCGGCGTCGGTGCGGTCGATCGGCACCTGACCGGCGGCGGTGTAGAACCAGCGCTGGAACCAGCCCTTCAGCCCGGTGCCGGTGAAGTACTCGGCCTTGGCCAGATAGGTGATGCGACGCTTGACCACGAGGCACTTGTAGAAGCTGTCCGCCACCGCCAGGTGATTGCTGGCCAGGATGCACGCGCCGGACGTCGGAACATGCTCGAGCCCTTCGACTTTCGGGCGTCCGAGCAGCGACAGCAGCGGGCCCATGAAGACGTACTTAAAGAGCCAATACCACATGGATCCTCCCCATCGGACGCACCTGACGGTGCTCGGCGACAACTTTACCCAGGCACTGTGGAACGGACCACAGCACGGGACGTCACTCCTCGACGGTGACGGGGATGTGCTGATAGCGACCGGGGCCGGGCGGGTCCGCGGGCGGCCCCTGCGGCGCCGAACCCGGCGGCGGGGGCCGGTCGGGATCCTGCGGCGGGCCCATGTCCTCCACCACGGCGCGCACCACCGTCAGCAACGCGGTGCTGTGCTCGGCGATCACGCTCAGAAGTGGATGCTCCTCGCCGCTGACCAGCGCCGCGAGTGCGCAGACCGGGCACCAGACCTGCTGGCAGGCACCCGGCGATCCGCTCGACGCCGCCCGCGCGGCCAGCAGCCGCACGGCAGGATCGAGGCGGTCGAGGACGGCTTGGGCGAGTGCCCGCAGTTCGGGCGCCAGGTTCTGGTGTCGCCCCCCGGCGGCACCGGCGTCGGTGTCGGAGTCACTCACGCCGGCCACACCTCCGGATTGGGTCGGAATCGCACCGTCAGCTCATGCCCCCGCAGCTGCGCATCGGTCACGATGCACCGCCGCAGGACCGATGCCAGCCGTACGCGGCGCCGCATACCGCCTGCGCCGATGATCAGGTCATCGTCGACCCGGCCCAACGACAGTCCGGCGGAGTCGACCGCTGGCAACTCTAGCCGCAGTCGATACACCGCTTCGAGGCCGCTGCCTGATTCCCGGTCCACCACCGGCCGCAGCGGCCCCGGTGGTGGTGACCCGTCGCGGCGCCGGGCGCCGTCGAGCAGTTCGGCGAGCGCCTTCGGCCCGATCGGCTCGCCGGGCAGGTGCGGGACGAGCACGAGCGCGACATCGCCGACGGCCGCGTCGAGTTCGGTGAGCACCGCCTTCTGCTCGCCGATCCGCGCCGCGTACCACTCGAACGCCGGGTGCTCGGGCAGATTGCGGTACTCGAAGGAGTCGTCGCGCACCAGGTACTGGTTGACGATCAGCTCCGCGACCCGCACCCCCATCATCGCCAGCGATCCGAGGGTGCGCACCGCCTCGGCGGCCACCACCCGTTCGGCGGTCAGCACCAGATGTGCGCCGACCCGGGCACCGTCGGCCAGCAGCGATGTCAGCTCACGGGTGGCGGCGTCGATGCGCTCGACCAGCGCGATGACCGCGGCGGTCGCCGCGTCGTCGGCTCCGGTGGACAGCCTGCGGTGGCGGGGCCAGGCCCGTTCCAGGTAGAGGCCGAAGGTGGCGGGCAGGGTGAGCATCCGCAGGGCGTCGGCCGTCGAGGCGCAGTCCACCACGACGTGATCCCAGGTGCCCTCGGCGGCCAGCTGGCCGACCTCGTGCAGGCCGAGCACCTCCTGGACGCCCGGCAGTGCGGAGAGTTCCTCGGGGGCGAGCTCCGCGAGGTCCGAGTCGGGAAACCTGGCGGCGATCGGCGCGGCCACCTCGCGCCAGCGCTCACTCAGCAGAGCGAGGGTGTCGAGCGCCAGCGCATCGAGGAATCCGCCGCCGTCGGCGAGGTCCCCGGTCTCCAGTTCGGCCGGCACCCTGGTGGGCTCGCGGCGCCCGGTCGGCACCACGACGGTGCCGAGCACGTCGCCGGTGGAGTGGGCCTGATCGGTGGAGACGATGAGCACCCGCATGCCGGCCCGCGCGTCGCGCACAGCGGTCGCCGTGGCCAGCGTCGACTTGCCCACTCCCCCCTTGCCGACGAAGAGACTGATGCGGGCGGGGGTGGCCGGTGGCCGGTCACTCAGGTCAGTCAGCCTCGACTCGTTTCTTGAGGTCCTTCAACGCGGTGTCGGTGAGCCTGCGTTCGGCCTTGCGCTTGAGCAGACCGATCATCGGGATCACCAGGTCGACCGACAGTTCATAGGTGACGTCGGTGCCGGAACCCTTGGGCGTCAACCGGTATGCGCCCTGCAGCGCCTTGAGCAACGAACTGGACACCAGCGTCCATGTCACCGACTTGCGGTCGGCGGGCCATTCGTAGGCCAGCACCATGGTGTCCTTGAGCACGGCCGCGTCGAGCACCAGCCGGGCGGTCTTCGGATTGCCCTTCGCGTCGGCCTCGAGGACCTCGGCCTCCTTGTACTCGGCAACCCAGTCCGGATACGAGCCGATGTCGGCGATCACGTCCATCACCGTCGTCGGATCGGCATCGATGTAGATCGTCTGTGCCGTTCTGTCCGCCACCTGCACCCCTCCTCGGCACGAAATCTACCCCGACCACCCCGCGCCAACCGCACGGCCGGGACGAGGACTATGACGTCAGCCGGGGCAGCCCCACCGGCCGGGACGCCTCGAGCGTCTGTTTGACCTCGAACGCCATCTTCTTACCGGCCACGCGGCGTTGATGATTGAGCTTGGCCAGATTCATCCGGGCCAGTTGCCACGCCGCGACTCCCGCCGGTTCGGCGTGCACGAAGTAGTGCAGGATGGCCCCGTCCAGCGCGGGCTCCAGCCACACCTCCATGGTCCCGGTCAGAGCGCCCGTCACGGTCCAGCGATGGCCCTGCGGGCCGCGGTCCTCGACGACGGTGAGCCGCAGATCCGGCCACCAGCGCCGCCACGCCGCCGGGTCGGCGACGGCGCGGCCCACGTCGGCCGGGTCGGCAGCCACGAACGTCTCGTCCGCGATCTGGATGCTGTTCATCGCCTCCAAGCTTCACATATGCTCCTTCGCCGGGTCGGGTCGGCCGACTAGGCTGAGGCGGCACATCAGCAAGCCGAGAGCCGGGAGGCCAGCACCGTGCGCGAGTTCAGCGTTCCCGCCGATTTCACCGTCGACGAACACGACAGCGTCGTCGGCGTCGCGTTCGCCCACGAGCGCGACGATCCGGACCACGTCATCTTCAGCCGCCTCGTCGACGGCACGTGGGAGGACGTCACCTGCGCTGCGGCCGCCGACCAGATCCGTTCCACCGCCCTGGGTCTGATCGCCAAGGGGATCAAGCCCGGCGACCGGGTGGCACTGCTCTCGGCGACCCGGTACGAGTGGACGATCATCGACCTGGCCATCCTGGCCGCCGGCGCGGTCACAGTGCCGATCTACGAGACCTCCTCGGCCGAGCAGGTGCGGCACGTGCTGTCGGATTCCGGCGCCGTGGCGGTGTTCGCCGAGACCGACGCGCACGCGGACAAGATCGACCAGTTCGCCGGCGAGCTGTCCGATCTGCGCACGGTGCTGCGCATCGAGGGCGCCGAACCCGCGCTGCCCGCGCTGGCGGAGGCCGCCGCGTCGGTGGACGCCAAGGAACTCTCCGACCGGCTCGCGGCGATCTCCTCTGCCGACCCGGCCACGCTGATCTACACCTCGGGCACCACCGGCCGGCCCAAGGGCTGCCAGCTGACCCACGCCAACCTGCTCTACGAGATCCGCGGTGCCAGAGCATGTTTCCCCGATCAGCTCGCCAAGGGCGAACGCATGCTGGTGTTCCTGCCGCTGGCCCACGTGCTGGCACGGGCGATCACGATCGCCGCGTTCACGAGCAAGGTGACACTCGGCTTCACCAGCGACATCAAGAACCTGGTGCCGCTGTTCGGCGTGTTCAAGCCGACGCTGGTGGTGTCGGTGCCGCGGGTGTTCGAGAAGGTGTACAACACCGCGGAGCAGAACGCCCGCAGCGACGGCAAGGGCCGGATCTTCGACATCGCGGCCGACACGGCGATCGAGTGGAGCAAGGCCGCCGACAAGGGCGGGCCGGGGCTGGTGTTGCGCGCCAAGCATGCGGTGTTCGACCGGCTGGTCTACGGCAAGCTGCGGGCCGCCCTCGGCGGGGACTGCCGCGCCGCGATCTCCGGCGGTGCCCCCCTCGGCGCCCGGCTCGGCCACTTCTACCGTGGCGTCGGCCTGACCATCTACGAGGGTTACGGCCTCACCGAGACCAGTGCGGCGATCACCGTCAACCGGGTCGGCGACATCAAGATCGGCTCGGTCGGGAAGTTGTTGCCCGGCAACAGCATGCGCCTGGGCGACGATGACGAGCTGCTGGTCAAGGGCGGCGTCGTGTTCAGCGGCTACTGGAACAATCAGGAGGAGACCGACAAGGTCTTCTCCGACGGCTGGTTCCACACCGGTGATCTCGGCGCCATCGACGAGGACGGATTCCTGACGATCGTCGGGCGCAAGAAGGAGATCATCGTCACCGCGGGCGGCAAGAACGTCGCGCCTGCGGTACTCGAGGACCAGCTTCGCGCGCATCCGCTGATCAGTCAGGCGATGGCGGTCGGGGACGCCAAGCCGTTCGTCGGTGCGCTGATCACCATCGACCAGGAGGCCTTCGACGGCTGGAAGGGCCGCAACGGCAAGGACAGCGGCGCCTCCGTCGGCGATCTCACCGAAGACCCGGACCTCGTCGCCGAGATCGACCTCGCGGTGAAAGAGGCCAACCAGGCGGTGTCCAAGGCGGAGGCGATCCGCAAGTTCCGCATCTTGTCCGTCGACTTCACCGAGGACACCGGCGAGCTGACCCCGACGCTCAAGGTCAAGCGCAAGGTGGTGGCGGAGAAGTTCGCCACCGACATCGAGGCGCTGTACGGGTCCGGTTAGAGCAGTCCGGCCAGCCGTCGGCCCTGGGTGTGCCACTGCCACTGGTCGACCACCCAGGCGCGGCCCGCAGCTCCCATCGCGGCGGCCCGGACCGGGTCGGCCAGCAGGTCGCTGACCGCGGTGGCGATCGCGGGCACGTCGCGGCCGTCGACCACCGTTCCGGTCTGGCCGTCCCGCACCGTCTCCGGGGCGCCGCCGGACCGCCCGGCGACCACGGGGACGCCGGTCGCCGAGGCCTCCAGGTAGACGATTCCCAGCCCTTCCACGTCGAGGCCCGCACCGCGGGTGCGGCACGGCATCGCGAAGACGTCGGCCATCGCATGGTGGGCCGGCAGTTCGGCGGCGGGCACACCGCCGGTGAACACGACGTGGTCGGCGACTCCATGCCGGACGGCCAACTGCTCGAGGGCCTCCCGGTGCGGGCCGCCACCGACGACCACCAGCGCCGCTCCCGGAACGCGCCGCCGCACCTCGGGCAGCGCCCGGATCAGCATGTCCTGGCCCTTGCGGGGTACCAGCCGCGACAGACAGACCACCACGGGCCGGTCACCCAACCCGTAGCGGGTCCGGAGTTCGGCACGAGCGGCCGAATCGGGTGCGAACCGGTCGGTGTCCACGCCCGGCGGGAGGTGCTCGAGCGCGGCCGCGGGCCCGAACGCCGAGGCGAACCGTCCCCTGGTGTACCGGCTGACGTAGGTCACCACGTCGGTGCCGTCCCCGATGCGGCGCAACGCCGTTCGGGCCAGCGGCAGCATGGACCAGCCCACCTCGTGACCGTGGGTGCTGGCCAGTACGCGGTCCGCGCCTGCCCGCCGCGCCAGCGGTGCGAGCAACGCCAGCGGCGCCGCGGCGCCGAACCATACCGTCTCGATGTCGTGGCGCCGGATCAGCGCAGCCATCCTGGCGGCCACCGTCGGCTCGGGCAGCATCAGCGTGGTGGGATGCCGGACCACCTCGTACCCGGCCGCGCGGTCGTAGTCCGCAGATCCCGACCACGTCGGCGCGTACACCGTCAGCGCGTGTGAACCGGACGCCACCAGTTGACCCACCAGTGCCTCGAGGTATGCCTGGATCCCGCCGCTGCGGGGCGGGAAATCGTTGGTGACCAGCAGGACTCGGGTCATTGCCCTTGCCACGCCCGCCAGCCGGCCTCCACCTCGGGCAGGTCCAGCCCGAGGGTGTCGCGCACCGCTGTCGCGACGTCGGGATGTCCGGGGCCGCAGGCACGCAGGTACAGCGCGCGCAACGCCGCCGTGCCGTGACTGTCGGCGACGTAGCGGCTGAACAGCCATGCCCGGTCGTAGGCCAGCGACCGCACCGTTCCTGCGGTGTCCAGGTCGGCGTCGGTGGGCAGTCGCGCGGGCATGCCGGCGCCGGGCGGAGGCGCCGGGGCGGGGCGCGCCACGTAGTCGGCGACTCCCTCGGTGAGCCAGCGCGGCGCGTCGGCAGCGGTGTCGGCCCGCGCCGCGTAGTGGAACAGCTCGTGACGCAGCACGATCCGCAGCGCCGGGGTGGTCATCGCGGCCGCACCGGGCGCGAACAGGATCCGGTCGGCGGTGGTGACGGCGGCGATGTCGGTGGTGGGGGCGCCGGGGGTCGGTGCGGCGAGCGCGGCGAACTGCGCGTCGGAGCTCGCGACGGCCACCACGATGTCGCGTCGCCAGTCCGGACCCCAGAACGCCGTCACCGCGTCGGCCGCAGGCCCGAGTTCATCGGCGATGCGGCGGGTCAGGGCGGCACTGCGGTCACTGCCGACGGCGATCAGCGTGGCGGTACGACCGCCGGTCAGCGCAAGGCTTGTCGCGGCCGGCACGGATGCGGGGGCGGCGGGCGCGGGCGCGGCGGTCTGCGGCGCGGTCGGCGTCGCGGACCGGTCGAGGAGCAGCAGCGCGCACATCAGTTCGGCCAGCAGCACGGAGAGCAGCAGGCGTTTCGCGGACACGGGAGCCCTGACCGGGCCGGTTACGACGCCCGGCCTCAGTACCGGCGGACGTTGTAGATCGGCGCGTTGTCCACCGGGGCGACGCGCACCGGTGTGCCGTAGGTGGAGGCGTGCACCATCTGTCCGCCGCCGATGTAGATGCCGACGTGCGAGGCGTCCGAGTAGTACGTCACCAGGTCGCCGGGCTGCATCTGATCCATCGACACGGCCTGACCGCCGCGGGCCAGCGCCTGGCTGGAGTGCGGCAGCGAGATGCCTGCCTGCTGGAAGGACCACATGACCAGGCCTGAGCAGTCGAACGCGCTCGGGCCGGAACCGCCCCACGAGTAGGGCGAGCCGATCCGGCTCAGCGCCGCCTGCACCGCGACGGCGCCCTGGCCGCCCGCAGGCGGGGCGAGGTCGCCGGGCGGGATGGCGCCGGGAGGGGCGGCAACCACGGCGGGGTCGTTCGGCGGCAGCGCAGCCGGAGGCGGCGGCACGGGCGCGGGCGGTGCGGCGGCGAGCGCTTCGCGTTGCCCGGGGGTCAGCGCCTCGTACTGCGATTTGACGATTGCGATCTGGACCTGCAGCTGACTTTGCTTGTTCTGCAGGTCAGCGCGCACTGCGGCGGCCTGTTCGGCGGCGGTCTTGGCCGCTGCGGCGGACTCCGCCGACGCCTGTTGGGCGGTGGCGGCCTGCTCGCTGATGGCCTTGAAGTTCTTCATCTGGGCCGACATCTCGGTGGCCACCACGCGCTGCACCGAGAGCTGGTCGATGAACTGCTGCGGCGAGTTCGCCGTGAGGATGGCGCTCATACCGTCGGTGCGGCCACCCATGTACTGCGCTGCAGCAACGTGGTTGACGGCGCCCTGAAAGTTAGCCAGCTGCTTCTCGGCGGCGTCCGTGGCGGCGACGTCGGCGGTGTGCTTCGCCTCGGCCGTCTGCTGAGCAGCCAGCTTGTCCTTGAGATCCAGCTGCGCGGCGTGCATCGCCTCGGTGGTCTGTTCGGCCTGCCTGGACAGCTCGGTGAGCTTTGCCAGTGCGTCAGAGGCAGGGTCGGCCTGCACACTCGAGGTCAGCGCGGCGGCGAACAGTGTCACACCGATGGTTGCACCGGCAAGAAGTCGTGTGACAGCACGGTTTCTCCAGTGCGCGCGGGTGAGCCTCAAGATTTTTGCGTCCTTAAACTGGCGTAACGAGCCGCCTCGAACTGCTCTCAGGTCTCAGATAGGTTACGAAACGGCATCGGGCTTGTCCAACAGAAGACGCAAATTTAACAGCTGTCATGGGAATTTTTCGGCGCCCGCTGGGGATGCGTGTCGTCAGGCAACGCCGGAATCTGTTTGCCGGTGAATCGGAACCAGGCGCAGTCGCGGCGCGAGTCCCGCGTCGGCCAGCACTTCCAGGGCGCGGCGTTCGTCCATCAGCAACGTGTCGGGCACCCCGAGCAGCACACTCACGACACAGTCCTGGCATCCGGGTCCGCGCACCGCGCAGTCGTCGCAGTCGATCACCACCGTGCCGTCCGGCTCGGATCGGTCGGCGGATCTGTCGGACGCGGATCTGTCGGGAACCAAGGGGCCGTCGGGAACCAAGGGTTGTCCCATCGTGGGCCCTCCTCTCTGGGGTGTTGTCGGCACGGTATCGACGCCCACCGACAAGCCCCGACGAGCTCCCCGGGCCTGCGCGTGGCAACCGCCGGTTGTCGGTGCGAGTGCCTACCTTGACGGCCATGGGGCAGCTCAGCTTCGCCGACGTCGATCCGCAGGCTGACCTGACGCTGCGGGAGACCACGTTCGTGGTGGTCGACCTGGAGACCACGGGCGGCCGGGCCGCGGGCGACAACTGCGACATGATCACCGAGATCGGCGCGGTCAAGGTGCGCGGCGGCGTGGTGCTCGGCGAGCTGGCCACCCTGGTCGACCCCGGCCGCGCGATACCGCCCCAGATCGTCGCGCTGACCGGCATCACCTCGGCGATGGTGTACGCGGCGCCCCGCATCGACTCCGTGCTGCCCGCCTTCCTCGAGTTCGCCCGCGGGGCGGTGCTCGTCGCTCACAACGCCGGCTTCGACACCGGGTTCCTGCGGGCGGCCGCCGAACGCTGTGGCCTGGCCTGGCCGCGGCCGCCGGTGTTGTGCACGGTGAAGCTGGCGCGCCGGGTGCTGACCCGCGACGAGGCGCCGAGCGTCAAGCTGTCCGCCCTGGCCCGGCTGTTCGGCGCCGCCACCACCCCCACCCACCGCGCACTCGACGACGCACGCGCCACCGTCGACGTCCTGCACGCGCTGATCGAGCGCGTCGGCAATCAGGGCATCCACACCTACGCCGACCTGAAGGCGTACCTGCCCGACGTCACACCCGCGCAGCGGCGCAACCGCGCGCTGGCCGCCCCACTGCCGCACCGGCCGGGCGTGTACCTGTTCCGCGGGCCGGGCGGCGAGGTGCTCTACGTGGGCACCGCGGTGGACCTGCGCCGCCGCGTCGGCCAGTACTTCAACGGGGCCGATCCGCGCACCCGGATGAAGGAGATGGCGTCGCTGGCCACCGCCGTCGACCACGTCGAGTGCGCCCACGAACTCGAGGCCGGGGTCCGCGAGCTGCGGTTGCTCGCCGCGCACGCGCCGCCCTACAACCGGCGGTCGAAGTTCCCGCACCGGTGGTGGTGGCTGGTGCTCACCGACGAGGCGTTCCCGCGGTTCTCGGTGGTGCGATCACCCCGGACCGATTGCGCCGTAGGACCTTTCCGGTCCCGCGCCGACGCCGCCGAGACCGCGGATCTGCTGTCGCGGTTCACCGGTGTGCGCACCTGCACCGCCCGGTTGGCCCGCTCCGCGCTGCACGGTCCGTCGTGCCCGGAGCGGGAACTGTCCCCCTGCCCGGCGCCGCGCGACCTCTCGGCGGCCGACTACGCCGCCACCCCCCGCCGCGCCGCCGACGTGATCGCCGGTCGCGACAGCACGCCGCTGGCGGCGATGCTGGCCCATCTCAGCGGGCTGGCCGCCGCGGGTCGCTACGAGATCGCCGCCCGGCTCCGCGACCACGCCGCGGCGGCGATCGAGGTGCTGTGGCGGGGGCAGCGGCTGCACGCGCTGGCCGCGCAGTCCGAACTCGTCGCCGCCCGCGCCGACGGCAGTGGGGGCTGGCATCTCGCCGTGGTCCGGCACGGCAGGCTCGCCGCAGCGGGCTGCGCGGCACCCGGAGTGCCGCCCATGCCCGTCGTGGAGGCGCTGGGGGCAGCCGCTCAGGTGGTGCTGCCCGCCGAGGCCCCGCTGGGCGGCGCACTGGTCGAGGAGACCGCTCTGATCACCCGCTGGCTGGCGCAGCCAGGCGTGCGCATCGTGCGCTGCGATCCGGGGTGGGCGTCGGCGGCGGGGTCGGCGGGGCGATGGGCGGCCTGGGCCGCGTCGGCACGGTCGGCGCGGATCGCCGCCGAGCAGGCCCTCGACGGCTCAGAGCTGCTGAGTGAACCGCACCCAACGCGCGAGCAGCTGTTCGGCCGCCCCGGAGTCGATGGCCTCACAGGCGCGCGCCAGCCCCGTCTCCCAGGCGGGCACCCACTTGGCGTCGCTGGCTAGGCCGGCATGGGCCACCATCGCGCCTGCGGCGTTGAGCACCACGGCGTCGCGCACCGGACCGGTGGCGCCGGCCAGCACCGACCGCACCGACGCGGCGTTCGCCTCGGCATCCCCGCCGACCAGCTCGGAGAGCTCCGCACGTTTGAAGCCGAACGCCATCGGGTCGAAGGTCAGCCGTTCGACCATGCCTGCCTGCACCCGCCAGATGGTGCTGGTGGTCGTCGTGGTCAGCTCGTCGAGGCCGTCGTCGCCGTGCACCACCAGCACGCTGGAGCGCCGGGTGGCGAACACCCCTGCCATCACCTCGGCGAGGTCGGCCCACGCACAGCCGATCAGACCGGCCCGCGGACCGGCCGGATTCGTCAGTGGGCCAAGCAGATTGAACACCGTCGGGACGCCGATCTCGCGGCGCACCACGGAGGCGTGCCGGTAAGACGGATGGAACTGCGGCGCGAAGGCGAAGCCGATGCCGACCTCGGCGACGCTGCGCGCGACGTCGTCGGGGCCGAGGTCGATGCGCACCCCGAGCGCCTCCAGCGTGTCCGCCCCACCCGACAGCGACGACGCCGCCCGGTTGCCGTGCTTGATCACCGGGACCCCGCTGGCGGCCACCACGATCGCGGCCATGGTGGACAGGTTGACGGTGTTGGACCCGTCTCCCCCGGTGCCCACCACATCGACGCTGTCGGTGCCGATCTCGTCGGTGGGCACGCGACGCGCGTGCTTGAGCATCGTGTCCGCCAGTTCGGTCACTTCGGCCGATGTGGGACGCTTCATCTTCATCGACACGCCGAAGCCGGCGATCTGTGCCGGAGTGGCCGCTCCCGTCATGATCTGGTCCATCGCCCAGGCGGCGTGGCCCGACGGGAGGGCCTGACCAGTGGTCAAGCGGCCCAGGACCTGCGGCCAGGTGGGCGCGCCTGCGGAATCGGGGGACGGCGGACGCGAAGACGGCTCGGGAGTGACCACCCCGAGATTATGACGAATTGCTCGACCCGGGTGGAGTTCAACAACTACAAAGCGTCATACTTCATGTGTGACGAGCGCTGTAGGCACCTCGGGAACCGCCATCACGTCCCGCGTGCATTCGCTGAATCGGCCGAACATGGTCAGTGTCGGCACCATCGTCTGGCTGTCCAGCGAACTCATGTTCTTTGCTGGCCTGTTCGCGATGTACTTCACTGCGCGCGCGCAGGCGGGTGGCGACTGGCCGCCGGAGCCCACCGAGCTGAACCTGATGCTCGCGGTGCCCGTGACGCTGGTCCTGATCGCCTCGTCGTTCACCTGCCAGATGGGCGTCTTCGCCGCCGAGCGCGGCGACGTGTTCGGGCTGCGGCGGTGGTACCTGCTGACCTTCGCGATGGGCCTGTTCTTCGTCCTCGGCCAGGGCTACGAATACCTGCACCTGGTCCACGAGGGCACCACCATCCCGGGCAGCGCCTACGGCACGGTGTTCTACCTGGCCACCGGCTTCCACGGGCTGCACGTCATCGGCGGGCTGGTCGCCTTCATCTTCCTGCTCGCCCGCACCACGATGAGCAAGTTCACCCCGGCGCAGGCCACCGCGGCGATCGTCGTGTCCTACTACTGGCACTTCGTCGACATCGTGTGGATCGCCCTGTTCGCCGTCATCTACTTCGTCCGATGAGCGAGAACTCGCGTCCTGCGCCGATGAGAAGGGGTTCGATGACCACCAAGTCCCGCCGCCGGTTGCGACGGCGTCTGTCGGCAGCACTGCTGCTGCTGACCGGACTCGGCGTCGCGGGTGGCGTCGCCGCAACGCTGACTCCGACGCCGCAGGTGGCGGTCGCCGACGAGTCGCAGTCGGCGCTGCTGCGCACCGGTAAGCAGCTCTTCGAGACCTCGTGCGTGAGCTGCCACGGCGCCAACCTGCAGGGCGTGGCCGACCGCGGACCCAGCCTGATCGGCACCGGCGAGGCGGCGGTGTACTTCCAGGTCTCCACCGGCCGCATGCCGGCGATGCGCGGCGAGGCCCAGGCCCCCGACAAGCCGCCCAACTTCGACGAGCAGCAGATCGACGCGCTGGGCGCCTACGTGCAGGCGACCGGCGGCGGCCCCGTCGTGCCCCGTGACGAGAACGGCCAGATCGCCTCGCAGTCCCTGATCGGCGACGACGTCGCCCGTGGTGGCGACCTGTTCCGCCTCAACTGCGCGTCGTGCCACAACTTCACCGGCAAGGGCGGCGCACTGTCGTCGGGCAAGTACGCCCCCGACCTGGGCGACGCCACCGAGTCGCAGATCTACTCGGCGATGCTGACCGGCCCGCAGAACATGCCCAAGTTCTCCGACCGCCAGCTCTCGCCCGAGGAGAAGCGCGACATCGTCGCCTACGTCCGGGAGTCGGCCGAGACGCCGAACCCGGGCGGCTACGGCCTCGGCGGCTTCGGCCCCGCGCCGGAGGGCATGGCGGCCTGGATCATCGGCATGGTGGCCGTCATCGCTGCGGCCCTCTGGATCGGAGCACGGGCATGACCGAGCGCGGAGCCGACGGCGACCCCCGCCGCGACGGCGACCCGGAAGACACCCCCAAGGGCACCGACGCCCCGGGCCACGCGGGCGTGCCCGGCCAGCCCACCGACGCCGAACTCGCCGAGATGACCCGCGAGGAACTCGTCGAGCTGGGTGGTCGCATCGACGGCGTCGAGACCATCTACAAGGAGCCGCGCTGGCCGGTGCCGGGCACCCGGGCCGAGAAGCGGGCCGAGCGCACCGTCGCGAACTGGCTTCTGCTCGGCGGTTTCTCAGGCCTCGCGCTGCTGGTGGTCTTCCTCTTCTGGCCGTGGGAGTACCAGCCCTACGGGTCGGCGGGTGAGTTCATGTACTCGTTGGCCACGCCGCTCTACGGCGTCACGTTCGGCCTGTCCGTGCTGGCCATCGGCGTCGGCGCGGTGCTGTTCCAGAAGAAGTTCATCCCCGAGGAGATCTCGGTCCAGGAACGCCACGACGGGCGCTCCGCGGAGATCCAGCGCAAGACCGCAGCGGCCAACCTGACCGACGCGCTCGAGGGCTCGACGATCAAGCGCCGCAAGCTGATCGTGATGTCGCTGGGCGTCGGCATGGGCGCCTTCGGGCTCGGCACGCTGGTGGCGTTCCTCGGCGGCCTGATCAAGAACCCGTGGAAGCCGGTGGTCCCCACCGCCGAGGGCATGAAGGCCGTGCTGTGGACATCCGGGTGGACGCCTCGTTTCCGTGGCGAAACGATCTTCCTGGCGCGGGCGACCGGTGAGGTCGGCTCCTCCCCGTTCGTCAAGATGCGGCCCGAGGACCTCGACGCCGGCGGCATGGAGACCGTCTACCCGTGGCGCGAGTCCGACGGTGACGGCACCACGGTCGAGTCCGAGCACCACCTCGTCGAGATCTCGATGGGCGTGCGCAACCCGGTGATGCTGATCCGTCTGCGGCCCGGTGACATGGCCAAGGTGGTCAAGCGAAAGAACCAGGAGAGCTTCAACTTCGGTGAGTTCTTCGCCTACACCAAGGTGTGCTCGCACCTGGGTTGCCCGGCGTCGCTCTACGAGCAGCAGACGAACCGGATCCTGTGCCCGTGCCACCAGTCGCAGTTCGACGCCCTGCACTTCGCGAAGCCGATCTTCGGCCCCGCCGCGCGTGCGTTGGCGCAGCTGCCCATCACCATTGACCAGGACGGCTACCTCGTCGCCAACGGCGACTTCATCGAGCCAGTCGGGCCGGCCTTCTGGGAACGGAGGACAAAGTCATGAGTTCCAAACTCGCGGCGCAGGGTGATGCGATCGACTCGCGTTACCACCCGTCCGCGGCGGTGCGGCGACAGCTCAACAAGGTCTTCCCCACCCACTGGTCGTTCCTGCTCGGCGAGATCGCGCTGTACAGCTTCCTCGTCCTGTTGCTGACCGGGGTGTGGCTGACGCTGTTCTTCGACCCGTCAATGGCACACGTCACCTATGACGGCGTCTACCAGCCACTGCGCGGTGTGGGGATGTCGCGGGCGTACGAGACCGCCCTGGACATCACGTTCGAGATCCGCGGCGGGCTGTTCGTCCGTCAGGTTCACCACTGGGCGGCGCTGCTGTTCGCCGCGTCGATCATGGTCCACCTCGCCCGCATCTTCTTCACCGGCGCGTTCCGCCGGCCCCGCGAGGCGAACTGGGTGATCGGCAGCCTGCTGCTGATCCTGGCCATGTTCGAGGGCTTCTTCGGTTACTCGCTGCCCGACGACCTGCTGTCGGGCACCGGCATCCGCGCCGCGCTGTCGGGCATCACGATGGGCATCCCGGTGGTCGGCACCTGGATGCACTGGGCGCTCTTCGGCGGCGACTTCCCCGGCGACATCCTCATCCCCCGCCTGTATGCGCTGCACATCCTGCTGATCCCCGGGATCATCCTGGCGCTGATCGGCGTGCACCTGGCGCTGGTCTGGTTCCAGAAGCACACCCAGTTCCCCGGCCCCGGTCGCACCGAGACCAACGTGGTCGGTGTTCGGGTCATGCCGGTCTTCGCGGTGAAGTCCGGCGCGTTCTTCGCCGTCACCGTCGGCATCCTGGGCCTGATGGGTGGGCTGCTGCAGATCAACCCGATCTGGCAATTGGGACCGTACAAACCGTCCCAGGTGTCGGCGGGCAGCCAGCCGGACTTCTACATGATGTGGACCGACGGGCTGATCCGTATCTGGCCGGCGTGGGAGTTCTACATCGGCAATTACACGATCCCGCAAGGTGTCTGGGTCGCCGTCCTGATGGGTGCGGTGTTCGGCCTGCTGTCGGTCTATCCATTCCTGGAGAAGAAGTTCTCCGGTGACACCGCCCACCACAACCTGCTGCAGCGGCCGCGGGACGCCCCGGTGCGCACCGCGCTGGGCGCGATGGCCATCTCGATCTACATTCTGCTGACCTTCGCCTGCATGAACGACATCATCGCGCTGAAGTTCCACATCTCGCTCAACGCGACGACGTGGATCGCCCGTATCGGCCTGGTGATCCTGCCGGCGATCGTCTACTACATCACCTACCGGTGGGCGATCGCACTGCAGCGCAGTGACCGCGAGGTGCTCGAGCACGGCATCGAGACGGGCATCATCAAGCGCCTGCCGCACGGTGCCTACATCGAGCTGCACCAGCCGCTGGGGCCGGTCGACGATCACGGCCATCCTCTCGCGCTGGAGTACCAGGGTGCGGCCCTGCCCAAGCGGATGAACAAGCTGGGTCTGGCCGGTTCGCCGGGCAGCGGCAGCTTCCTGCGTGCGGACCCGACGGTCGAGAACGAGGCGATCACCGAGGCAGCCCATGCTTCCGAGCGCAAGGCGATCACAGCGCTCAAGGAGCACCAGGACCGCAACGGATCGACCAACGGCCACACCAATGGTCATTCGAACGGTCACTCCAACGGTTCGTCCAACGGGCACACCAACGGTCACCACTGACGTGTCCTGACAAGCACTGAGCCCGGTCGCCGGATGTCGAGGCGGCCGGGCTCAGTGCTGTCGGTGGCCCAGTGCTGTCAGTGAAGACCCGCAATCAGCGGGTGTTCACCAGCCCGCGCAGTTCACGCAGGTAGTACACCGGGATCACCGGCGACGCGAGGGTGACAACCGCGGCGATGCCGTAGCTCACCCACGCCAACGTGTCGCTGTCAGAGGCCATCAGGTAGGTGGCGGCGCCGATCGCGGCGGTCGCCACGCCCAACGCACACGCGACCGTCAGCGCGAAGCGCAGGTACACCTGGTCGACGGCGGCGGCGGGGAACCCCGGCTCGAGCCGGTGGGGCGCCACAGCGGACACGTAGCCGGGCGTACGGACGCTGGGGTCCGGCGGTGGGCCGAACATCCGCAGCTTGCCGGTGGGCGTCTCGATCCCGCGGGGCGGGACGGCGGGCGCGGTCCGGCTGTCCTCGACGCGGCGGGGTCGCACCGGTGCCGGCGCCGGGCCCTCGAGTGCGGTGCGGCGGGCCCGCAGCAGCAGCGGGATCGCGCCGATGATCACGAGCGCGGACATCACGATCACCGTGTAGAGCAACCACGGGGTGCCGGACCCGTCTCCGGAGTCCTGCTGTGTGCGACCGAGATCGACCAGAGCGACGATGGCGGCCACCGTGGCGCCGAGGGCGATCAGCCAGATCACCGCGCACGCGGCGAGCAGGATGCGGTCCAGGTTGTCGGTGGACCCGTCGTCGCGGCGCGGGTCGATGTCGGCGTATGTCATCAGCAGCTCGTCTGGGGTGAATTACCGGAGTTCGACGACAGCACCTGACCGTCGCTCGTCGTGATCGAGCAGTTGAGTCTGCTGAGCAGCAGCAGGCTCGACGCCTGAACCGAGCCCACCTCGGACTGGGAAATCGGCGTCACGGTGAACGACCACGGGATGTAGACGTTGCGCAGCGTGCGGCTGCGCCCAGCGGCGTCGATGTAGGTGATCGAGATGATGTCGCCCGGAGCCTTGGTCCCGGTGACCGAGTAGGTGACCTGACGCGGGCCCGCGGGCGTCGTCGTGGTGGGCGGGGGCGGCGGCGCCTCGCTGGAGGCCGGTGGTGGCGGCGGGGGCGGCGGCGCCTCGCTCGCGGGCGGCGGAGGAGGCGGCGGCTCGGTGACGGTGATGGTCTCCGGCGGCGGAGGCGGAGGCGGGGTGCTGCTCGGCGGCGGAGGCGGCGGCGGCGTCGTCGTGGTGATCTCGTCCTGCACGGCAGGCCCGGACGTGGTGGTGCTGGTGTCCGGTGAGGCGAGGTCGTCGGGATCGTCGCTGGTGACCAGTACGGACACCGACACCACGAGCGCGACAGCAGCGATGATCGCGGTGACGCCAACCACCCACGGCCAGCGCGGCGGCGACGTCGCGACGGCCTGATCGACGACGGGGTCGTAGCTGTCGTAGTCGTAGAGCGCGGCGTCGGCGGGCACGTAGGGGCCGCTGGTGAACTGCTCGGACTCGGGCGCGGAGTACGCCTGCGAGTAGGCCTCCGTCTGACCGGTCGGGATCGGGACGTCGGCCGCGGAATCGATGCCGGGGTCGGCTTGGGCGACCTCTTCGGTGTTCTCCTCGGGTGCGGAGTGCCTGCCGCGCTCCTGCTCCGGTTCTTCCGATCCCGGAGAGTCCGGCCCTGGGGGATTCGGCCCGCTCATCTACGCCTATCCTTCTCGACTGCATCACCGGCGCAGCCTCGTCCTGCCTCACTCGGCTGTGTTCGCCTCGGCAACACTAACGCAACCCTGCGGAGAGGACGGATGGCGCGACGCGGGTCGGGGATCAAGTGACGCCTGGATTGTGACCTTGATCCTGCGCAGTGGATCCGCACCTGCGGCCCGTCAGTGCTTCTCGGGACCCCAGTGGTATTCGAAGACGAGTCCGGCCGCGGACACCAGCACGAAGACCACGCCGGCGACCAGCAGCCAGGGCAGCCACAGCGCGGTGCCCACGGCGGCCGTCGAGAACGACAGTGCGATCAGGATCGGCCACCAGCTGTGCGGAGCGTAGAACCCGAGCTCGCCGGCACCGTCGCTGATCTCGGCGTCCTCGTAGTCCTCGGGACGGGTGTCGAGACGGCGCGCCACGAACCGGAAGAAGGTGCCGGTGATCAGCGTCAGGCCGGTGGTCAGCACCAGCGCGGTGGTACCGGCCCACTCGACGCCGCCGTTGGCGAACATGGCGGTCAGCACGCCGTACACCACCGCGGACAGCGCGAAGAACGCGGTGAGGAACTCGAACAGCCTGGCTTCGATATGCATGGTTCGTCCTACCTGCTCGCCTGGGGCGCCATCTGCCCGCGCCGGGTGTCGAACGGCTTGGTGGTGACCGCGGTGGGCGCCTGGTTGATCGCGATGAGCGCCTCGGCGTTCGTCCGGCCGGCGCCCCGCTGCTGCAGGTAGGCCTTGAAGTCGTTGGGCTCGACGACCCGCACCTCGAAGTTCATCATCGAGTGATAGGTGCCGCACATCTCGGTGCAGCGGCCCACGAACTCGCCCGTCTGCAGGATCTCGCTGATCTGGAACGTCTTGTCCGAGTTGTTGGCCTCCGGGTTCGGCATAACGTCACGCTTGAACAGGAACTCCGGCACCCAGAAGCCGTGGATGACGTCGGCCGAAGCGATCTGGAACTCGATGCGCTTGCCCTTGGGCAGCACCAGGATCGGGATCTCCTCGGTGGTGCCCAGCGTCTCGATCTTGTCGTAGTTGAGGTACGTCCGGTCCTCGGGGTTCTTACCTGCAATCGCGCCCTGCTCGGGGCCGTGCTCGGCACCCTCGGAGCCCTCCTCGCCGACGGCCTCGGCACTGCCGGGCGCCGAGGCCATGGCCTCTTTGCGCTCCGGATCCGCGCCGTCGTAGGTGAAGGAGCCGTCGGTGAAGGCGATCTTCTGGTAGCCGAACTTCCAGTTCCACTGGAAGGCGGTGACGTCGATGACGACCTCGGGATTCGGTTCCTCGTGCAACATCCGCTCCTGGACGACCACGGTGAAGTAGAACAGCACCGAGATGATGAGGAACGGCACCACGGTCAGCACCAGTTCCAGCGGCATGTTGTAGCCGAACTGGCGGGGCAGTTCGGTGTCGGTGGCCTTCTTGCGGTGGAAGGCGCTGGCCCAGAAGATCAGGGCCCAGACGATGACGCCGACGACCAGCGAGGCGATCACCGAACCGATCCACAGTTCGCGGTTCAGATGGGCCTCGGGAGTGATGCCCTTGGGCCAGCCCAGACCGAGCACCTCAGACCAGCTGCAGCCGGTCAGCATCAGCGATGTCGCACCCAGGATCAGTGCCAAAGCCGCTGTCCGTGCCACCACCTTCGGCCTGCGAGGTGTCACGTCGGCGCCTCCTATGAGTCGATGAAGCCAGGCGAATACTACGCAGCGTAGACCACGCCCACCGGGGGAGGCGAAGCGACTCGGGAATGACGCATACTGGCGCGGTGTGCGGACTGCTGGCGCTGCTGTGTGACCCCTCTGAAGAGGTCTCCCCCGCACTGGTCGAGGCGGTGTCGGGGGCATCGCACCTCATGCGGCACCGCGGCCCGGACGAGCCGGGAACCTGGTCGGACCGCGATGTGGTGCTGGGCTTCAACCGGCTGTCGATCATCGACATCGCGCACAGCCACCAGCCGCTGCGCTGGGGCCCCGCCGACTCGCCGGACCGCTACGTGCTGGTGTTCAACGGCGAGATCTACAACTACCTGGAACTGCGCGAGGCACTGCATGCCGAGCACGGCGCGGAGTTCCACACCGACGGGGACGGCGAGGCGATCATCGCCGCCTACCACCACTGGGGCGCGGCGGCGCTGTCCCGGTTGCGCGGCATGTTCGCCTTCGCGCTGTGGGACACCGTCGAGCGGGAGTTGTTCTGCGCGCGGGATCCGTTCGGCATCAAGCCGCTGTTCGTCGCGACCGGCCCCGGCGGCACCGCTGTCGCCAGCGAGAAGAAGTGCCTGACCGAGCTGGCCGAGCCGCTGGGTCTGGACATGTCGATCGACGAACGGGCCGTCCAGCACTACACCGTGCTGCAGTACGTGCCCGAGCCCGAGACGCTGCACCGGGGTGTGCGCCGCCTGGAGTCGGGCAGTCATCTACGCCTTCGGCCGGGCGGCACACCCGAGGTGGCGCGTTACTTCACCCCGCGGTTCGACGCCGTGCCGTTCACCTCCGGTTCCGGGCCGGGTGGTGAGCAGGCCCGCTACGACGAGATCACCGCGGTGCTCGAGGACTCGGTGGCCAAGCACATGCGCGCCGACGTGACCGTCGGGGCGTTCCTGTCGGGCGGTATCGACTCCACCGCGATCGCGGCGCTGGCGATGCGGCACAACCCGCGGCTGATCACTTTCACCACGGGGTTCGAGCGCGAGGGGTTCTCCGAGGTCGACGTCGCGGTCGCATCGGCCGAGGCGATCGGCGCCCGGCACGTCACCAAGGTGGTCAGCCAGGCGGAATTCGTCGCGGCACTGCCCGAGATCGTCTGGTACCTCGACGAACCGGTGGCCGATCCGGCGCTGGTGCCACTGTTCTTCATCGCGCGCGAGGCGCGCAAACACGTCAAGGTGGTGCTGTCCGGCGAGGGTGCCGACGAGTTGTTCGGTGGTTACACGATCTACCGTGAACCCTTGTCGCTCAAGCCTTTCAACTACCTGCCGCGTCCCGTCCGGCGGTCGCTGGGCCGGGCGTCGCGGCCGCTGCCGGAGGGGATGCGCGGCAAGAGTCTGCTGCACCGCGGCTCACTCACCCTCGAGGAGCGCTACTACGGCAACGCCCGCAGCTTCTCCGACGCACAGCTTCGCGCCGTGCTTCCGGGTTTCCGCCCCGATTGGACCCACACCGACGTGACCGCCCCGATCTACGCCTCGTCGGCCGGCTGGGATCCGGTGGCCCGCATGCAGCACATCGACCTGTTCACCTGGTTGCGCGGCGACATCCTCGTCAAGGCCGACAAGATGACCATGGCCAATTCGCTCGAGCTGCGTGTGCCGTTCCTCGACCCCGAGGTGTTCGCCGTGGCCGCCAGGCTGCCGTTCGAGCAGAAGATCACCAGGGCCACCACGAAGTTCGCGCTGCGCCGCGCGCTGGAGTCGGTGATCCCGCCGCACGTGCTGAACCGGCCGAAGCTGGGGTTCCCGGTGCCGATCCGGCACTGGTTGCGCGCCGGCGAACTGCTCGACTGGGCGTATGCGACGGTCGCCTCGTCACAGGCGGACGAGCTCGTCGACCTCGCGGCGGTCCGGTCGATGCTCGACGAACACCGGCTCGGCACAACCGATCACAGCCGGCGGCTGTGGACGGTGCTGATCTTCATGCTGTGGCACGCGATCTTCGTCGAGCACAGCGTCACCCCGCGGATCAGCGAACCGCACTACCCGGTGCAGCTCTAGCCGCCGAGCGCCTCGGCGATCTCCGCGCCCGCTTCGGCCCCGTAGGCGTCGGCGAGGCGCGCCATCCCGGCGTCCTTGGCCCACGTCCACTCCTGCGGTCCCGGCGCCTCCAGCACCAGGGTGGCCACCAGCGACGCCAACTGCGCCGACCGCTCGAGGCTCAGCCCGGCGGCGCGTCCGGTGAGGAAGCCGGCGCGGAAGGCGTCCCCGATGCCGGTCGGGTCGTCGCGGTGCGTCTCGGGCACCACGTCGACGTGGATGAAGGTGCCGTCGCGGCCGACGATGTCGACGCCCTTCTCCCCCAGCGTGGTGATCCGCAGCTGGATCTGCTGCATCACCTCCGCTTCCGACCAGCCGGACTTCTGCAGCAGCAGGTCCCATTCGTAGTCGTTGGTGAACAGGTAGGTCGCGCCGTCGATCAGCGCGCGGATCTCGTCGCCCGACAGCCGGGCGAGCTGCTGGCTGGGATCCGCGGCGAACGCAAGGCCCAGCGTGCGGCACTCCTCGGTGAGCTGGAACATCGCCGCGGGATCGTTGGCGCCGATGATCACCAGTTCCGGTGTGCCGACC
This sequence comes from Mycobacterium sp. NPDC050551, assembly GCF_040674075.1. Taxonomy (NCBI): domain Bacteria; kingdom Bacillati; phylum Actinomycetota; class Actinomycetes; order Mycobacteriales; family Mycobacteriaceae; genus Mycobacterium; species Mycobacterium sp. NPDC050551. The sequence continues at coordinate 233,713 of NZ_JBFARC010000005.1, forward strand.
CGGGAGACGACGTCGGCGAGCTTGATGTTGCTCGACTCCGACATGGCGCCCGGATAGAACGACGCCAGCTGCGCCATGTCCTCGTCGGTGGTGCAGACGAAGCGCGCGGTGTACGCGGTCTCGGAGACCAGCACGCTGTCACAGTTCACGCCGTGCGCGGTGAGCCAGTTGCGGTAGTCGTCGAAGTCCTTGCCCACGGCGCCGACCAGTGTCGGTGACCCGCCCAGCAGGCCCATCGCGTACGCCATGTTGCCTGCGACGCCACCGCGGTGGATGACCAGGTCGTCGACCAGGAAGCTCAGCGACACCTTCTGCAGGTGTTCGGCGAGCAGTTGCTCGGCGAACTTCCCCGGAAAGCGCATCAGATGGTCGGTTGCGATCGATCCGGTCACCGCAATGGTCACGAAGCGTCACCCTTCATTCGTTAACTTGGCTATCTAAGTCTAGCGAGCCGCTCGGCTCGGCTGGCAGGCACCGACGTGCGCTAACCTGCGTACCAGGTGCCCGCCCGGTCACTGTAGACAGGCAAGCCCATTCCACACCCCCGGAGCGTCTTTTTTCATGGCTGGTCCCCACCAGTACCCGGAATCCTTCCCCCAGCACCCCCAGGGTCCGCCGCCGCAGCACCAGCACCCGTATCAGCCGCTGCCGCCGCAGGAGGCGCCCGCGGTGCCGTATCCGGAGAACGTGCCGTCGGCCTACCCGGGCATGCTGCCACCGCCGGTGCAGTACCCGAAGCGGCGACGCCCGTGGCGGGCGGTGCTCGCCGCGGCGGCAGGGCTGTTGGTCGTGGTCGCGGTGGTCGCGGGTGTCGTACTGGCCACCCGGGGTGGTGACGATGGCGAGCAGGGCGCGCTGACGTCGGCGGCCGCGCAGGCCGCCATCCAGGATTATCTCGATGCGCTCGCCGATGGCGACGACGAGACGGTCGCGCGCCACACCCTGTGCGGGCTGTTCGACGGGATCAAGCAGCGCCGCAGCGACCTGGCGCTCGCAGGCCTGGCCGGTGACGCGTTCCGCAAGCAGTTCGACCGCGCCGAGGTGAGTTCGATCGACACCATCGTGCCGCTGTCGAATTACCAGGCACAGGTGTTGTTCACCATGCGGGTGACGCCTGCGGGCGGGCCGCGGCGCGGAGGATCGCAACAGGAGGACGAACAGGCCGTCGCACAGGTGCTCGAACGCGGCGACGACGTGTTCGTCTGCTCCTACCTGTTACGCAGTGGCGGGCAGTACTGATCCCGGTCGGAGCCGGTCAGTTGAAGGAGTCACCGCACGCGCACGAACCCGTGGCGTTCGGGTTGTCGATCGTGAAGCCCTGCTTCTCGATGGTGTCGACGAAGTCGATGGTGGCGCCCTGGATGTACGGGGCGCTCATCCGGTCCACCGTCAGCGACACGCCGCCGAAGTCGGTGGTCAGATCGCCGTCGAGGGTCCGGTCGTCGAAGAACAGGTTGTAACGCAGGCCCGCGCAGCCACCCGGCTGAACCGCGATGCGCAGCGCCAGATCGTCACGGCCCTCCTGGTCGAGCAGCGCCTTCGCCTTGGCGGCCGCGGCGTCGGTCAGTACCGCACCGTGGGTTGCGGTGGCGGTCGCCGACTCGTCCTGAACAGTCATTGCTCTCCCTTTGCATCCCTGAGCGTGGTCTGTGGTGGTGTGCCCCGTCTGACGGAGGTCCACACTGTCAACGGTACCTTGTTCCGCCGCTATTCCCGACTTATCCCCAGGTCGTCGGACCACGATCGGCACGAAGTACCCTGGCAGGCGTGAAGCTGCTCGGCCGGAAGAAAGACACCGACGTCACCGCTGCGGTCTCCGAGGACACCGGAGCGGCGCCCGCCGGCGGCGGTCCCGGGGACACGCAGCCCAAGACCACCGCACCCAAGGGCAGGCCGACGCCGAAGCGCGATGCCGGCCGGCGCCGAGGTCCGGTCGCTCCCGCCCCGCTGACCACGGCCGAGGCGCGCAAACGTCGCAAGGAGATGCGCGGCCCGAAGCTGAGCCGCGAAGAGCGCAAGATCGAGAAGGTGGAGCGGCGCTCCAACATGAGCGAGCGGCGCGAGCGGATGATGGCCGGCGAGGACGCCTACCTGCTGCCCCGCGACAAGGGGCCGGTGCGCCGCTACGTGCGCGACGTCGTCGACGCCCGCCGCAACGTGCTGGGGCTGTTCATGCCCGCGGCGCTCGCGCTCATCTTCGTCATGCTCTCGGTGCCCGCGCCCGCGGTCCAGCAGGTCGTCTCCTACGTGATGATGGGACTGGTGCTGGTCATGGTGATCGACGGCCTGCTGCTCGGCCGCAAGGTCAACCGGCTCGCCGACGAGAAGTTCCCGGACAACACCGAGACCGGCTGGAAGCTCGGCTTCTACGCGGCCAGCCGCGCCTCCCAGTTGCGCCGGATGCGGGCGCCCCGGCCGCAGGTCGCCCGCGGCGCCGACGTCGCCTGACCCGCACGCGGTGCGCATCCTGGTGCTCGGCGGTATCCGGTCGGGCAAGTCGCGGTGGGCTGAACACGCCGTCGCCGCGGCCGCGGGCGATGCACCGGTCCGTTACGTGGCCACCGGTGCCCGGCCGACCGGTCCCGACGACGCCGGCTGGGCGCACCGCGTCGCCGCACACCGTGACCGGCGCCCCGCGCACTGGTCCACCGTCGAGACCCACGATGTCGCGGCAGCGCTGCGCACCGACGCGTCGACCGCGACCCTGGTCGACGACATCGGTGGCTGGCTGACCGCCGCGATGGACCGGCGTGACGCCTGGTCGGGCGGCGGGGTCGGCGGCGACGTCACCGACCTGCTGGCCGCCGTCGCGGCAGTGACCTCGCCGCTGGTGCTGGTCAGTCCGGAGGTCGGATTGACCGTGGTGCCCGCCACCGAGGCCGGTCGCCGCTTCGCCGACGAACTGGGCGAGCTGAACCAGCGGCTGGCCGACGAGTGCGACCGGGTGGTCCTGGTGGTCGCCGGTCAGCCCCTACCGGTGAAGGACCCGTGATGACGGGATCAGAGGCCGCCGCGGTCGACCCGCCGGATCCGGTGGCGGCCGCCGCGGCGCGCGACCGCCAAGACGTGCTGACGAAACCGCGCAGGGCGTTGGGCCGGCTGGAGGACCTGGCGGTGTGGGTGGCCGCCTGCCAGGGCGTCTGCCCGCCGCGCCAGTTCGTCCGGCCGCGGGTGGTGGTGTTCGCCGGCGACCACGGTGTGGCCGCCGCCGGGGTGTCGGCCTACCCCGCCGAGGTGACCGCGCAGATGGTGGCCAACATCGCGGGCGGCGGGGCCGCGATCAACGCGCTGGCCGACGTGGCCGGTGCCGGGCTGCGCGTCGTCGACATCGCCGTCGACGTGGACACCCCGCTGTCGCAGGCGGTCGGCGCCCACAAGGTGCGCAGGGGCAGCGGCAACCTCGCGGTCGAGGACGCGCTGAGCGCCGAGGAGGTCGCCGCGGCGCTCGAGGCGGGCCGCCGCATCGCCGACGAGGAGGTCGACGGAGGGGCGGACCTGCTGATCGCCGGCGACATGGGCATCGGGAACACCACGGCGGCAACGATTCTGGTGGCCGCACTGACCGGGACCGAACCGGTCGCCGCGGTGGGCCGGGGCACCGGCATCGACGACGCCGGGTGGGCCCGCAAGACCGCGGCCGTGCGCGACGCGCTGTACCGCGCCCGCGACGTGACGGCCGATCCGTCGGCGCTGCTGCGGGTGTGCGGCGGGGCCGACATCGCCGCGATGGCGGCGTTCTGCGCCCAGGCCGCGGTGCGGCGCACTCCCCTGCTGCTCGACGGTCTGGTGGTGACCGCGGCCGCGCTGGTCGCCGACCGGATGACGCCGGGCGCGCGGCTGTGGTGGCAGGCCGGGCACCGCTCAACCGAACCGGCGCATGCGCTCGCGCTCGCCGATCTCGACCTCGACCCGATCCTGGATCTGCGGATGCGTCTCGGCGAGGGCACCGGCGCCGCCGTTGCGCTGCCGGTGGTCAGGGCCGCCGTCGCCGCGCTGGCCGACATGGCGACGTTCGGCGAGGCCGGGATCTCCAGCGACCCACCATGATTCGCTCGATCAGCGGCGCGTTCACGTTCGGCACCGTGCTACCGCTGCCCGCGCGGTGGATCGCGCCGCTGGGCCGTGGCGTGCTGACCGCGCTGCCGGTGATCGGCCTGACGCTCGGGGCGGTGGCGGCCGCGACGCTGGCGGCCGGGTCATGGGCGTTCGGTGACCACAGCCCACTGGCAGGCGCGCTGACCGTGGCGGTGCTGCTGCTGGCGACCCGCGGAATGCACATCGACGGGCTGTCCGACACCGTCGACGCGCTGGGGTGCTACGGGCCGCCGGAACGCGCGCTGGCGGTGATGCGCGACGGTGCCGCAGGCCCATTCGGCGCCGCCGCCGTGGTGGTCGCGATCCTGGTGCAGGCGCTGGCGTTCGCCGAGCAGGCCACCGGCCCGCCGGGCTGGCTGGCGGTGCAGACTGCGGTGACCGCGGGCCGGGTGGCGGTGGTGCTGGCCTGCAGGCGTGGCGTACCCGCCGCCGAGGGCAGCGCACTGGGCGCCCAGGTGGCGGGAAGCCAACCGGTGGCCGTGGTGGCGGCGTGGATCCTCGCCGTGGCGGCGCTGTCGATTCCCGCAGGTGCGCAACCGTGGCAGGGTCCGGTGGCGGTGCTGGTCGCGTTCGGGGTCGCCGCACTGCTGGTGCGGCACTGCGTTCGGCGGTTCGGCGGCGTCACCGGCGACGTGCTCGGCGCGGTGGTCGAGGTCACCACCACCGTCGTGGCGGTCGGCCTGGCCGTCGGCTAGACCAGCCGCGTCATCCAGCCGTGGGTGTCGGCGAAGGTGCCGCGCTGGATGCCGGTCAACGTGTCGCGCAGCGCCATGGTGACCTCGCCGGGTTCGCCGTCGGCGATGGTGAACTCCCCGTCGGTGTGCTTGACGTGGCTGACCGGGGTGATCACCGCCGCGGTGCCGCACGCGAACACCTCGGTGATCTCCCCCGCGGCGGCCTTCTTCTGCCACTCGTCGACGTCGATCTTGCGTTCCTCGACCGCGAACCCGGCGTCGGTGGCCAACTGCAGCAACGAATCCCGGGTGATGCCCGGCAGCAGCGACCCGCTCAGCTCGGGCGTCACCAGTCGCGCGGAGCCGCCGCTGCCGAACACGAAGAACAGGTTCATGCCGCCCATCTCCTCGACGTAGCGGCGTTCGATCGCGTCCAGCCACACCACCTGGTCGCATCCGTGGTTGGCGGCCTCGGCCTGGGCCAGCAGCGAGGCGGCGTAGTTGCCACCGAACTTGGCCGCGCCGGTGCCGCCGGGTGACGCCCGCACGTACTCATGGGACAGCCACACGCTCACCGGCCTGATACCGCGGGGGAAGTACGCGCCTGCGGGCGAGCCGATCACCATGTAGCGGTACTCGGTCGCCGGTCGCACCCCGAGTCCCGGCTCGGTGGCGAAGACGAACGGCCGCAGGTACAGCGACTCCTCACCACCGGCGGGCGGCACCCACGACTGATCGACGGCGATCAGTTGCCGCAGCGACTCGAGGAAGACCTCGTCGGGCAGTTCCGGGATGGCCAGCCGGCGCGCCGATGACCGTAGCCGCGCCGCATTGGCGTCCGGACGGAACGACACCACCGATCCGTCGGCCCAGCGGTAGGCCTTGAGGCCCTCGAAGATCTCCTGGGCGTAGTGCAGGACCACCGCCGACGGGTCGAGTTCGATGGGCCCGTACGGCAACACCCTCGGGTTGTGCCAGCCCTGGCCTGCGACGTAGTCGATCGAGACCATGTGGTCGGTGTGATGCTTCCCGAACCCGGGGTTGGCCAGGATGGCGGCCTTCACCTCGTCACTCGCCGGATCCGCGTTGCGATCGACGATGAACTCGAGGGGGCCGTCAGTCATGGGCCGATTGTATAACCGGACGCTACCGGGTTTTTGCCGCTACGAACGGCGGCTTGACCACCTCGCACTCGACCGGGCGGCCGCGTACGTCGACCGCGACCCGCTGCCCGTCGGCGATGTCGTGCGCCGTGTCGATGAGCGCCAGTGCGATGCCGGCTTTCAGTGTCGGAGAATAGGTTCCGGACGTGGTGATGCCGACCGGGGTGTCGCCGTCGAGCACCGTGAGGTCCTGGCGCAGCACCCCGCGGCCCACCGCCCGCAGGCCACGCAGCAGTCGTCGCGGCCCGGCCTCCTTCTCCGCCACCAGCGCGTCGCGGCCCCAGAACGCCTCTTTGCGCCAGCCGACGGCCCAGTTGCAGCGCGCCTGCAGCGGTGAGATGTCGAGCGACAGTTCGTGGCCGTGCAGCGGGTAGCCCATCTCGGTGCGCAGGGTGTCGCGGGCGCCGAGGCCGGCGAGCTGGCCGTCCGCCGCGGTGACCGCGTCGACCAGGGCGTCGAACACGGTCGCTGCGCCGTCCCATGGCGGCAGCAGCTCGTAACCCTGTTCGCCGGTGTAGCCGGTCCGGCACACCCGCACCGGGACGCCGCGGAACTCGGCGTCGGCGTATCCCATGTAGTCCATGCCGGTGGGCAGGCCCAGCCCGTCGAGCACCTGCGCCGACTTCGGTCCCTGCACCGCGAGCACACCGTAGGACCGGTGCTCGTCGGTGATGGTGAGGCCGTCGGGGGCAGCGTCCTGAAGCGCCGCCACCACCGCCGCGGTGTTGGCGGCGTTGGGCACCAGGAAGATCTCGTCGTCACTGACGTAGTAGGCGATCAGGTCGTCGATCACGCCGCCGGACTCGTTGCAGCACAACGTGTACTGCGCCTTACCCGGTCCGATCCGGTTGAGGTCGTTGGTGAGTGCGGAGTTGACGTACTCGGCGGCGCCGGGGCCGCGTACGAGGGCCTTGCCCAGATGGCTGACGTCGAACAGCCCGACGGTGGTGCGCGTCGCGGTGTGCTCGCCGACGGTGCCGGCATAGGACACCGGCATCAGCCAGCCGCCGAACTCCGCGAAGTTCGCGCCGAGCCGGCGATGACGGTCTTCGAGTGGGCCATGCAGGGTGTCGCTCACCCTTCACACCTTAGGGTGGACGCTCGTGAGCCCCGCGAACACCGGATACCAGTCCCCCGCCGTGACCGTCGCCTCCTCGCTTCCCCGCCGGGGGGTGGGCGAGACGGTGCTGATCGTGCCCGTCGTCAGCGGCGACGACGCGCCGTCGGTGCTCGACGGGGGCTCGCATCTGCCCGCAGACGCCGTGCGCGAGATCGAGGCGGCGCTGCGCGCGGTCGGCGCGACCGGTGCCGAGGGGCAGACCCACCGGCTCGCCGTCCCCTCGCTGCCGGTGGCCAGCGTGCTGACGGTGGGACTGGGCAAGCCACGCGACGAGTGGCCGGCCGACACGGTCCGGCGGGCGGCGGGTGTCGCGGCCAGGTCACTGGACAAGGTCCCGGCCGCCGCGACCACGCTGTCGGCGGTCGATCTGGACGCCGCCGTGGAGGGCCTGGTCCTGGGCGCCTACCGGTTCGCGGGCATCCGCAGCGAGAAGACCGCGCCCAAGGACGGCGGCCTGCGCACGATCACGGTGCTGGCCGCCGACACCAAGGGGGCGACCAAGGCCGCCGTCGAGCGGGCGGCGGCGATCGCCACCGCGGTGGCCACCGCACGCGACTTCGTCAACACCCCGCCCAGCCACCTGTTCCCCGACGAATTCGCCAAGCGGGCGAAGGCGCTGGGAGAGGCGGCCGGCCTGACCGTGGAGGTGCTCGACGACAAGGCGCTGACCAAGGCGGGCTACGGCGGCATAGTGGGCGTCGGCAAGGGTTCGTCGCGCCCGCCGCGGCTGGTGCGGTTGAGCCACAAGGGCAGCGGGCGGAATCGTAAGAAGGTTGCGCTGGTCGGCAAGGGCATCACGTTCGACACCGGCGGCATCTCGATCAAGCCGGCCGCCAACATGCACCACATGACCTCGGACATGGGCGGTGCGGCCGCGGTCATCGCGACCGTCGTGCTGGCCGCGCAGCAGAAGCTGCCGATCGACGTGATCGCGACGGTGCCGATGGCCGAGAACATGCCGTCGTCGACGGCGCAGCGGCCCGGTGACGTGCTGACCCAGTACGGCGGTATCACCGTCGAGGTGCTCAACACCGATGCCGAGGGCCGGCTGATCCTCGCCGACGCGATCGTGCGGGCCTGCGAGGACGGGCCGGACTACCTGATCGAGACGTCGACGCTGACCGGTGCGCAGACCGTGGCGCTCGGCGCGCGCACGCCGGGTGTGATGGGCAGCGACGAGTTCCGCGACCGGGTGGCGCGGCTGTCGCAGGGCGTCGGTGAGAACGGCTGGGCGATGCCGCTGCCCGAAGAGCTCAAGGACGACCTGAAGTCGGCGGTGGCCGACCTGGCCAACGTCAGCGGTTCGCGCTACGCGGGCATGCTCGTCGCGGGGACCTACCTGCGCGAGTTCGTCGCCGACGGCGTCCAGTGGGCGCACATCGACGTCGCGGGCCCGGCGTACAACACCGGCGGGCCCTGGGGGTACACCGGCAAGGGCGGCACCGGGGTGCCGACCCGGACCCTGTTCGCGGTCCTGGAGGACATCGCGGCGAACGGTTAGCCGCGCACGGCGGGGGCGCGGCTACAGCACCCGGCCGCGAGCGGTGCTGCGCAGCACCTGCGGCGCCACCCGCGAAAGGCCGTAGAGCAGATGGGCTTCCGGTGCGACGGGCCGCAGCGCCCTGTCCTTGCGCACCGCGGACACGATCGCCTTGGCGACCTTGTCGGGACCGTAGCGCCGTAGCTGGAACGCCCGTTCGAGCTGCGCTCGACGGCCCGCTACCTGCGTTGTTTTGTCCTGCGGTGCAGCGAATCTCGTGGTGTGCACGATGTTGGTGTCGATGACACCGGGGAAGATGGTGGTCAGCCCGACACCGGCTTCGGCGAGTTCGGCGCGCAGACAGTCGGAGAACATGTAGACCGCCGCCTTGCTGGTGCAGTAGGCGTTCAGCGACTGCAGCGGCGCGTAGGCCGCCATCGACGAGACGTTGACGATGTGGCCGCCTGCACCGCGGTCGACGAGTCGGGGCGCGAAGGCCCTGCAGCAGTTCACGACTCCGCCGAGGTTGACGTCGAGCACGCGCTCCCACTCCTCGGCCGGCGTGTCGAGGAAGCGGCCGGCCTGGCCGATACCGGCGTTGTTGACCACGATGTCGGGCACGCCGTGGGCCGCAGTCACCTCCTCGGCGAAGCGCTCGACCGCCGCGGCGTCGGCGACGTCGAGCACGTAGGCGTGTGCCACCCCGCCGAGCGCGGCCACCCGCGCCGCGGTGTCCTTCGCGCTCGCCGCGTCGATGTCGCTGACGACGACCTCGGCGCCTTCGGCGGCGAACGCCAGCGCGGTCTCCCGCCCGATTCCGCTTCCCGCGCCGGTGACCGAAACCAAGGTGTCGCCGAATGATTCGCGGTGCCGGTGGACGTCTGCGCGGAGCAGCTCGCGGTCGGCGGGCGCACCGTCGACGTGGTTCGCCAACTGACGCACGGCACGGGCCAGGAATTGCGGGTGTGACATCGGGGACCAGTGGCCGGCCTGCAGGTCGCGGCGCCACAGCCGCTGCACCCACCGCGCGGTGTACCGGTAGGAGTGCGGACGCACCCAGCGGTCGCGGGTGTTGACGATCAGCTGCACCGGCACGTCGACGTGGTGGTCGTACCTACCGCGTCGAATCGAGGGAAAGAAGTTCGCGCGGTACACCTTCAGACCGTTCGCCGCGTCAGCGGCGAAGCTGTCGGCATGACGGACCCGGTCGCTGCCGACGTGCGGGGCGATGGCCAGCCTGCGGATCGCGGCGGCCAGGAACAGCCGCATCGCGATCGGCGTGAGCAGCGGCACCGAGAACACTGCCATGTAAGTCAGTCGCAGCGCCTGATCGACCGCACCCGCGAACATCCCCGGCCGATACGGACGGACCAACGCATCGCGGAAGTAGCGCAGCAGGTGGTCCAGGGCCGGTCCGGACACCGACGTGAACGAGGCGACGCGGTCGCGTGCCTCGGGGCGAAGGAGGTACTCCCAGACACTCGTCGAGCCCCAGTCGTGCGCGAGCACGTGCACGGTCTCGCCGGGTGCCAGCGCATCGACGACGGCCGCGAAGTCCTCCGCGAAGTGCGCCATGGTGTACGCCTTCGCCGACTTCGGGCCCGACGACTGCCCGGCGCCGCGGCTGTCGTAGCGGATGATCCGGAAGTCGTCGCCCAGCTGCGCCGCCACGCCGTCCCACAGCACGTGGGTGTCCGGCCAGCCGTGCACCAGCACGACGGCCGGACCGTCGGGATTGCCTTCTTCGAAGACGGCCAGGCGGACGTCGTCGGTGCTGTCGACGAACCGCGTGTCGACGAACAGCGCGGCCGGGTCACGATGTGCGCTCACCGGCCCCACCCTGCCACGGCGTCAGCGGTCGTCGAGCTCCTGGCGGGCCGCCCGCTTGCGTTCGATTCGCCGGCGCGCGTCGTAGTCGCGCATCCGCTGCGGATAGCCGACCTTCTGGACGTCGTAGACCGGGATGTTCAACCGCTCGCTCAACCGGCGGGCACCAGCGTCGCCGCCGGCGCGACGACGCGTCCATTCGCCGTCGGCGGCCACCAGCACGACGGTCACCTCGGTGACCGTCGTCTTCGGTTCGACGAAAGCTTCGACGCCGGTGTGTTCGGCGACCCACTGCCGGAGGTATCTGAGGTCGGCGGCCGGGTCGCCGCCGTCGCCGCGCGCCGATCGGCGGCCGCGCAATCTGCTGAACAGTCCCACCTCGGCCCTCCTCCTCTCCCCCGTTCTGCGCGCCCACGCGGGGCTTTCGTCACTTTCGATAGTGCCAGAGCGGCGAGTCCACGAGTCTGCGGCGAACGGAAGGAGTGAACGTGGAAGGATGGGGAACGACATTCGCCTACCCCTGCGACTGCTCGTGCGAAGGAGCCAACACCCATGGCCGTCACTGTTGAGATGCCCGCACTCGGTGAGAGCGTCACCGAGGGGACCGTCACCCGCTGGCTCAAACAAGAGGGTGACACCGTCGAACAGGACGAGCCGTTACTCGAGGTCTCCACCGACAAGGTGGACACCGAGATCCCGTCACCGGCCGCGGGTGTGTTGAAGAAGATCGTCGCGCAGGAGGACGACACGGTCGAGGTCGGCGGCGAGCTCGCGGTGATCGGCGACGCCGACGATGACGACGGTGACGACGAGGGTGGGTCGTCGGACTCCGGCGACGATTCCGCTGACGAGGACTCCGCTGACTCCGGCGACGAGGAGCCGGCCGAAGAGGAGGAGCCGGCCGAGGAGCCGGAGTCGCAGCCCGAGGAGGCGGCCGAGGAGTCGGAGGATTCCGACGACTCGGACGACTCGGACGAGTCGGATGACGAGGAGTCCGAGCCGGAACCCGAGTCGAAGCCTGCGGCCAAGTCGTCGAAGTCCTCGGGCTCGGCGACGCCGGTCGTCATGCCGGAACTCGGTGAGAGCGTCACCGAGGGCACCGTGACCCGGTGGCTCAAGAAGGTCGGCGACAGCGTCGAGGTGGACGAGCCGCTGCTCGAGGTCTCCACCGACAAGGTGGACACCGAGATCCCGTCGCCGGTGGCGGGCACGCTGGTCTCCATCACCGCCGAGGAGGACGACACCGTCGAGGTGGGCGGCGAGCTGGCGAAGATCGGCGACGCCGACGCGGAGGCATCCGACGAACCCGAGCCGGAGCCCGAGCCCGAAGAGAAGCCGGAACCCAAGCAGGAAAAGAAGCCGGAGCCTGAAGAGGAGCCCGAGCCCGAAGAGAAGCCCGAGCCCAAGCAGGAGAAGAAGCCGGAACCCAAGCAGGAGAAGAAGCAGGACTCCGAGCCCGAAGAGAAGCCCGAAGAGAAGCCCGAGCCGAAGCAGGAGAAGAAGCCAGAGCCCGAGCAGGACGGCGAGGCGTCGTCGGACGGCGCGCCCTACGTCACCCCGCTGGTGCGCAAGCTTGCCTCGGAGAACGACGTCGACCTCTCGTCGGTCAAGGGCACCGGGGTGGGCGGCCGGATCCGCAAGCAGGACGTGCTCGCCGCCGCTGAGGCCAAGAAGGCTCCGAAGTCCGACACCGAGGAGGCCGCCGAGGCGCCGTCCAAGGCACCGGCCGCGGCGATGGCAGGCGCCGACGCCAACGCCGCCGACGCGCCGCTGGCCCATCTGCGCGGCACCACACAGAAGGCCACCCGGATCCGTCAGCTGACCGCCAAGAAGACGCGCGAATCTCTGCAAGCCACAGCGCAATTGACGCAGACCCACGAGGTCGACATGACCAGGATCGTGGCGCTGCGGGCGCGGGCGAAGAAAGACTTCGCCGAGCGTGAGGGTGTCAACCTCACCTATCTGCCGTTCATCGCCCGCGCGGTGATCGACGCGCTGAAGCAGCACCCGAACGTCAACGCCAGCTACAACGAGGACACCAAGGAGATCACCTACTACGACGCCGAGCACCTCGGCTTCGCGGTCGACACCGAGCAGGGTCTGCTGTCTCCGGTCATCAAGAACGCAGGCGATCTGTCGCTCGCCGGGCTGGCCCGGGCGATCGCGGACATCGCCGCCCGCGCGCGCTCGGGTGACCTCAAGCCCGGGGATCTGTCCGGCGGGACGTTCACCATCACCAACATCGGCAGCCAGGGCGCGTTGTTCGACACTCCGATCCTGGTGCCGCCGCAGGCGGCGATGCTGGGCACCGGGGCGATCGTCAAACGGCCACGGGTGATCGTCGACGAGTTCGGCAACGAGTCGATCGGTGTGCGCTCGATCAGCTATCTCCCGCTGACCTACGACCACCGGCTCATCGACGGTGCGGATGCCGGCCGGTTCCTGACCACCGTCAAGCGTCGCCTCGAGGACGGTGCGTTCGAGGCTGACCTCGGCCTCTAGAAGGGCAGCCAACCCCCAGTGTCGGACTCTGTCATCGCAATTGCGGGATCCTCAGGTCTGATCGGCTCGGCGCTGGTCTCGGCGCTGCGCGCCGCCGACCACCGGGTGATCCGGATCGTGCGGCGTGCACCGTCGAACGCCGACGAGCTGTTCTGGAATCCCGACGCGGGCGAATTCGACGCCGGTGCACTGCGCGGTGTCGACGCCGTGGTGAACCTGTGCGGGGTCGGCGTCGGCGACAAGCGGTGGTCGGGCGCGTTCAAGCAGAGCCTGCGCGACAGCCGCATCGCACCCACCGAGGTGCTGGCCGGTGCGGTCGTCGAGGCGGGGGTGCCGGTGCTCGTCAACGCCAGCGCGGTCGGCTATTACGGCGACACCCGCGACCGCGCCGCCGACGAGTCCGCACCGTCGGGCGAGGGATTCCTCGCGCAGCTGTGCCGTGACTGGGAGGCCGCCACCGCACCGGCGGCGCAGGACGGCGCCCGCGTCGTGCTGGCACGCACCGGCCTGGTGCTGGCGCCATCGGGCGGGCTGTTCGGCCGGTTGCGGCCGTTGTTCTCGCTCGGGGTCGGCGCGCGGTTGGGCAACGGACGCCAGTACATAGCCTGGATCAGCCTGGAGGACGAGATCCGGGCGCTGCTGTTCGCGATCTTCGACGGCCGGCTGTCCGGACCGGTGAACATGGCCGGACCGGCGCCGGTCACCAACGCCGAGTTCACCACGGCGATGGGCCGGGCCGTCAACCGGCCGACGCCGCTGATGGTGCCGGGGTTCGCGCTGCGCACCGTGTTCGGTGAGTTCGCCGACGAGGGTCTGCTGACCGGTCAGCGGGTCATCCCTGCCGCTCTGGAGCGGGCCGGATTCGTGTTCCACCACAACACCGTCGGTGAAGCGCTGGCCTACGCGACGCAGAGCCGGGACGAGTAGCCGCCGAGTACGTTGGTGCACATGGAGGTCTCCATCCGCTCCGGAGCCGCGCCGATCGACGTGCGCCGACTCGGCACCGTCGACTACCTCGACGCATGGCAGCGGCAGCGCGAGGCCGCCGAGGCACGCATCGCGGGCGGTCCTGACACGCTGCTGCTGCTCGAGCATCCCCCGGTCTACACCGCGGGCAGGCGCACCGAGCCGCACGAACGGCCGATGGACGGCACCCCGGTGGTCGACACCGACCGCGGCGGCAAGATCACCTGGCACGGTCCCGGGCAGCTGGTGGGGTACCCGATCGTCGGGCTGGCCGAGCCGTTGGACGTGGTGAACTTCGTCCGGCGCCTCGAGGAGGCGTTGATCGCCGTCTGCGCCGGCTTCGGCCTGGCCACCAACCGGGTGCCGGGCCGGTCCGGGGTCTGGCTGCCCGCCGACGGCGCCGGGGCCGGGATGCGGCCGGCCCGCAAGATCGCCGCGATCGGCATCCGGGTCGCACGCGCGACCACCCTGCACGGCTTCGCCCTCAACTGCGACTGCGATCTGACCGCCTACCGCACCATCGTCCCGTGCGGGATCGCCGACGCCGGGGTGACGTCCCTGACCGCCGAACTGGGCCGACACGTCGGGGTGGACGACGTGATCGGGCCGGTGACCGCTGCGGTGTGCGACGCGCTGGACGGCAGGCTCGCGGTCGGTGCGGCGGACGCACCGGGCGTAGCATCGATGCAGTGACGATCGCTCCCGACGGCCGCAAACTCCTGCGTCTGGAAGTCCGCAACGCCCAGACGCCGATCGAACGCAAACCCCCGTGGATCAAGACGCGCGCGAAGATGGGCCCCGAGTACAAGGAGCTCAAGAGCCTCGTCCGCCGCGAGGGCCTGCACACCGTCTGCGAAGAGGCCGGCTGCCCCAACATCTTCGAATGCTGGGAGGACCGCGAGGCCACCTTCCTGATCGGCGGCGAGCAGTGCACGCGGCGCTGCGACTTCTGCCAGATCGACACCGGTAAGCCCGCCGACCTCGACCGGGACGAGCCGCGCCGCGTCGCCGAGAGCGTGCAGGCGATGGGTCTGCGCTACTCGACCGTGACCGGCGTGGCGCGCGACGACCTGCCCGACGGCGGCGCCTGGCTCTACGCCGAGACGGTCCGCCAGATCAAGGCGCTGAACCCCAACACCGGCGTCGAACTGCTGATCCCCGACTTCAACGGCGACCCCGCGCAACTCCGCGAGGTCTTCGACTCGCGACCGGAGGTGTTGGCGCACAACGTCGAAACGGTGCCGCGCATCTTCAAGCGGATCCGGCCGGCGTTCCGCTACGACCGCAGCCTCGCCGTCCTGACGTCGGCCCGGGCAGCGGGGCTGGTCACCAAGAGCAACCTGATCCTCGGCATGGGCGAGACGCCCGAGGAGGTGCGCACCGCACTCATCGACCTGCACGAGGCGGGCTGCGACATCGTCACGATCACCCAGTACCTGCGGCCGTCGCTGCGGCACCACCCGGTCGAGCGCTGGGTCAGGCCGGAGGAGTTCGTCGAGCATCAGCAGTTCGCCGAGGGTGTCGGCTTCGCCGGGGTGCTGGCCGGTCCGCTGGTGCGGTCGTCGTATCGCGCCGGTCGGCTCTACTCGCAGGCGAAGAGCCTGCGGACGGCCGAATGCCCACCCGTATCCTGATCTGATGGCGAAGACGCGCAACCCGGCCGCTACCAAGGCCGCCAAGGCGGAGGCGAAGGCAGCCCGCAAGGCGGCGTCCAAGCAGCGCCGCGGCCAGCTGTGGCAGGCATTCCAGATCCAGCGCAAAGAGGACAAGCGGCTGCTGCCGTACATGATCGGCGCGTTCGTGCTGATCGTGGCGGCGTCGGTGACGGTCGGTGTGCTCGTCGGCGGGTTCACCACCTATACGCTGATCCCGCTCGGTGTGCTGCTGGGCGCGCTGGTCGCGTTCATCATCTTCGGCCGTCGCGCGCAGAAGTCGGTGTACCGCAAGGCCGAGGGCCAGACGGGTGCGGCGGCGTGGGCCCTTGACAATCTGCGGGGCAAGTGGCGGGTGACGCCGGGCGTCGCGGCGACGGGCAACTTCGACGCCGTCCACCGGGTGATCGGCAGGCCGGGAGTGATCTTCGTGGCCGAGGGGTCGCCGGGCCGGCTCAAGCCGCTGCTCGCCCAGGAGAAGAAGCGCACCGCCCGCCTGATCGGCGACACCCCGATCTACGACATCATCGTCGGCAACGGCGACGGTCAGGTGCCGCTGTCCAAGCTGGAACGCCACCTGACCAAGCTGCCCGCCAACATCACCGTCAAGCAGATGGACACGCTGGAATCCAAGCTGGCGGCCCTGGGCACCAAGATCGGACCGGCGGCAATGCCGAAGGGCCCGCTACCCGCGCAGGCGAAGATGCGGGGCGTGCAGCGCACCGTGCGCAGGCGCTAGTCGCCGAACGTGAGCTCGTGTGCGAGTTCTGCCCGAAAATTCGAGCACAACCGCACGTTCGTGGGCGGAACCGATCGGGCGCTGCCGCCGTCGTAGGTGAGTGGAGTGGCCCTTCCTCGGCACCGAGGCCCTCGCGGCCGGCGCGGTGAACAGGTACCAGTTGTCCACTCGACACGACGCGCTGTATCGCAACGTGTACGTGCCGAGAGGACACGCGGTCACGGCAGCCGACAAGGCCGTCGGCGCGTGGCTCTGGTCGGGCAGGCGTGCCACTGTTGCGGGACTTTCGGCCGCGGCGCTGCACGGTGCCAAGTGGATCGACGCGACACTGCCCGCGGAGCTCAATCAGTCCAGTCGGCACAAGACCACAGGCATCCGTCTGCACAGTGATGCCCTGGCCGACGACGAGATCCGCCACGCCCGCGGCGTTCCCGTGACCACGCCCGCCCGGACGGCGTTCGACCTCGGCCGCCGGAAGGGCCTGACGACCGCCGTCGTCCGCACTCGACGCGCTGAGGCAGGCGACCCGACTCACCGCCGACGACGTCGATGCACTCGCCGAACGTCATCGCGGCGCTCGCGGCATCGTGCAGTTGCGCAAGGCACTGGCACTGTCCGACGCCGGAGCCGAGTCCCCGCAGGAGACGCGCACGCGTCTGGTGCTCACTGTCGCCGGACTCCGGCCGACCCACACACAGATCGAGGTCTTCGACCACTACGAGTTCGTGGGCCGCATCGACATGGGCTACCTCAGGTGGAAGGTCGGCGTCGAGTACGACGGGCCACAGCACTGGACGGACCCGTCCATCCGCAACCGCGACCTCGAGCGGCGGGCCAGACTCGCGGCACTGGGCTGGCGCATCGTCCACGCCAATGCCGAGATGCTGCGGTACCGCCCTGCGGTGATCGTCGGCCGGACCGAAGCGGCGTTACGGGACGCCGGCGCCGCCGTGTGCCGAACGTGAGCTCGTGATCGCGATTTGACGAGAATCTCGAGCACAAGCTCACACTCAGCGTCTGACCACCGCGGTCTTCGTCGCCAGGTCCTGCAGACCGCGCAGGTCGCTGTCGGTGAACAGGGCCGGGATGATGAGCGAGATCAGCAGCCCGCGCACGGCGGCGCGGCCCACACCGACGTGCAGGCGGCCGTCGACGGGCACCACGTGCATGCCGAGCGCGTACTGACCTGGCGTGAAGCCGAACAGGCGCACGGACAGCACGCCGAGCACGAACCAGACCACCAGGACGGCGGTGGACAACATGGCGAGCGACACCCAGCCGAACGCCATGGCCAGCCCGGCCAGCCCGTAGGCGATCAGCCAGTCGACGATCAGTGCGGCGATGCGGCGGCCGAAGCGGGCGAGCGATCCGGGGCCGCGCTCTGGCATGCCCAACCGGTGGCCGGGGTAGTCGTTGGGCTTCTCACCGGGGGCGGCGCCCTGAGTCCGGTCCGGGCCGGACAGCCACGATCCGAGGCGGGAACCGGGTTCGCGGGCCATGATCTCAGCATAGGCTCGCCCCTGACACGCGCCGTGAGGCCGCCGACCGTCACGAGTGCGCGGTGTGATTGCGTAACTTCGGCGCAACATGCGGTTGATGACCGTGCAACATCGTGTCCCTAGCGTCAACGCGCGGGTTACCAGTGAAGGAGAGAACCTAGTGGCAGAAACTACGCCCGACGACATCTTCAAGACCATCAAGGACGAGGGTGTCGAGTACGTCGACATCCGGTTCTGCGATCTTCCCGGCGTCGTCCAGCACTTCTCGATCCCGGCGTCGGCATTCGACGAGAGCGTGTTCGAAGACGGACTGGCATTCGACGGTTCCTCGGTGCGTGGCTTCCAGTCCATTCACGAGTCGGACATGATGCTGCTGCCCGATCCCGAGACCGCGCAGATCGACCCGTTCCGCGCCGCCAAGACGCTGAACATGAACTTCTTCGTGCACGATCCGTTCACCCGCGAGGCCTACTCCCGCGATCCGCGCAACGTGGCCCGCAAGGCGGAGAACTACCTGGCCAGCACCGGCATCGCCGACACGTGCTTCTTCGGCGCCGAGGCGGAGTTCTACATCTTCGACTCGGTCAGCTTCGACTCGCGGATCAACGGCACCTTCTACGAGGTCGACTCGGAGTCGGGCTGGTGGAACACCGGTGAGCCGCTCGAGGCCGACGGCAGCCCGAACCGCGGTTACAAGGTGCGGCCCAAGGGCGGCTACTTCCCCGTGGCGCCGTACGACCACTACGTCGACCTGCGCGACCAGATGGCCACCAACCTGCAGAACGCCGGGTTCGTGCTGGAGCGCGGTCACCACGAGGTGGGCACCGCGGGCCAGGCCGAGATCAACTACAAGTTCAACACGCTGCTGCACGCGGCTGATGACGTGCTGCTGTTCAAGTACATCATCAAGAACACCGCATGGCAGGGCGGCAAGACCGTGACGTTCATGCCCAAGCCGCTGTTCGGTGACAACGGCTCCGGGATGCACGCCCACCAGTCGCTGTGGAAGGACGGCCAGCCGTTGTTCCACGACGAGTCGGGCTACGCCGGCCTGTCGGATCTGGCCCGCCACTACATCGGCGGCATCCTGCACCACGCGCCGTCGCTGCTGGCGTTCACCAACCCGACGGTGAACTCCTACAAGCGTCTGGTGCCGGGGTACGAGGCGCCGATCAACCTGGTGTACAGCCAGCGCAACCGCTCGGCGTGCGTGCGCATCCCGATCACCGGCAACAACCCGAAGGCCAAGCGCCTCGAGTTCCGCTGCCCGGACAGCTCGGGCAACCCATACCTGGCGTTCGCGGCGATGCTGATGGCCGGCATCGACGGCATCAAGCGCAAGCTGGAGCCGCAGGCCCCGATCGACAAGGACCTCTACGAGTTGCCGCCGGACGAGGCCGCCAACATCCCGCAGGCGCCCACGTCACTGTCCGCGGTGATCGACCGGCTCGAGGAGGATCACGAGTACCTCACCGAGGGTGGCGTTTTCACCGAGGACCTGATCGAGACCTGGATCTCCTACAAGCGGGAGAACGAAATCATGCCGGTGCAGATCCGTCCGCACCCGTACGAGTTCGCGCTGTACTACGACGTGTAAGTCCTCACGTCCGCAAGGGCCGGGTGGTTCCCCAGTACGGGGGCCGCCCGGCCCTTTCGCATGGCCGGGGAGGATGGGGGCATGCGAGTACTGGTGCAACGGGTGACATCGGCGAGCGTCGAGGTCGACGGCGAGGTGGTCGGTGAGATCACGCCGGCCGGGCAGGGGCTGCTGGCATTCGTCGGCGTGACGCACGACGACGACGAGGACAAGGCCCGCAGGATGGCCGAGAAGCTGTGGCAGCTGCGGATACTCGACGAGGAGCAATCGGCGTCGGACGTCGGCGCACCGATCCTGGTGGTCAGCCAGTTCACGCTGTACGCCAACACGGTCAAGGGCCGGCGGCCCAGCTGGAACCTGGCGGCACCGCGGCCGGTCGCCGAACCGCTGGTGTCGGTGTTCGCCGCTGCGCTGCGGGCGCTCGGGGCGCAGGTGGCCACCGGAGTCTTCGGTGCGGACATGAAAGTGCAACTGGTGAACGACGGCCCGGTAACAGTCATGTTGGAGCTGTGAGAAAGCCGACCGCCTCGGCGTAAAGTCTCCGCCATGGCGACCAACTTCGACTCTCGGCTCGCGGGCTACTCCTCTCCCCTCCTGAGCGTTTTCCGCATCGTGGCCGGCTTGATGTTCACGTTGCACGGCACCCAGAAACTGTTCGACTGGCCCGCTGCCTCGCCGATGCCGATCGAGGTCGGCGCGTGGCCGGCGTGGTGGGCCGGCTTGCTCGAATTCGTTCTCGGCCTGCTGATCACGGTCGGGTTCTTCACCCGCATCGCGGCGTTCATCGCCTCGGGTGAGATGGCGGTGGCGTACTTCTGGTACCACTGGCCGCCGCTCGAGGGCCCGTCGGCGTCGTTCTGGCCGACGGTGAACGGCGGCGAGACAGCACTGCTGTACTGCTTCGGCTTCCTGGCGATCGCCGGACTCGGCGCGGGCGCCTGGTCGGTCGATGCGCGCCGGCGCGTCGGCGGTGGCTCCGGTGTGCGGCGCGGGCGGGTGGTCACGGGTACCGCCGCACCCGCGGGCACTCCCGCCGCCGCCCCCGTGCGTCGCGGCGGCCTGCTCAGCCGCTTCCGCCGTAACCGGTACTGAGCGGCTAGCCCAGGTCCTTGCGGAACCGCTTCATTCCGTCGATCTTCTCGGCCAGCGACGCCTGCGGGCCGGCGTAGAACATCCACGGCATCGTGATGATTCCGGTGATGCCTGCGGCCTCGGCCCGGGCGTAGTGCTCGGGGGTGAATGCGTCCGTCAGCGGGGTGAGGACGGTGAAGCCGTCCATCGTCAGCCCGTTCTCCGCGCGCAGGGCGCGCAGCTTGTCCACCGACGCGATCGCGTGGTCGGTCGAGATGAGGTCACCGATCCAACCGTCGTGACGGGCCGCCCGCCGCAGCGCGACATCGCTCAATCCCCCGACGTAGATCGGGATGTGCGGCGGCGTCGGTTCCATCTCCAGACGCGGCGCCGAGTAGAACTCGCCGGAGAACTCGTTCCACCCCGGCTGCCACAGCGCGCGGAACAACGAGAGCATCTCGTCGGTGCGCCTGCCGCGCCGGTCGAACCGCTGCCCCATCAGCGTGAACTCTTCCTCGCACCAGCCCACGCCGACACCGAGTTCCACCCGACCGTCGGCCAGGTATGCCGCTGTGCCGATCGCCTTGGCCGCCGAGAACGGATCACGCATCGCCGGGATGTAGACCGTCGTGACGAAGCGCAGCCGTTCGGTGACCGAGGCCAACGCCCCGACCAGCACCCACGGGTCCGGCCAGTGAGTGAACGGCTTCCACCGCCTGCTGCCGTCATCGGTGTAGGGGTAGGGCGTCTTCAGTGTCTCCAGGTTCACCACGTGGTCCGGGATCCCCATCCCGTCGTACCCGAGATCGTCCGCCGCCCGGGCGATCTCGATGACCTCGCGGGACTCCAGGAACGCCGAGCTGACGTAGAACCTCATCCGGCTTCCCGCGCCCAGGCGGGCATGATGAACACCCCTTCGGCCTCGACCGTCACCCCGTCGGCATCCCGCAACTCGCCGCGGGCGTAGGTCTTGAACCCGTCCACCCGGTCGATCCACGCCTGGGCGCGCAGCGCCCCCAGCGGAGTGCCGCGCAGATACTTCAGCGTGATCGTCCCGGTGAACAGCGGTTTGGTCAGGCCGTCGCTGGCCACCTCGCCGAGGATCTGATCCAGCACCAGCGCGCAGACGCCGCCGTGCACCCACCCCGGCGGCCCCTCGTACGGCGCGCCCAACGCGAACTCGCTCCAGCAGCGTCCGTCCGCGTCCTGCTCGATCATCAGCGGCGGCGCCATCGCATTGCGGATGCCGACAACCGGATTCGCCCACACCACCGGCCGTCCCGTGTCGGCGTGCCGCATACGCGGCGTCTGGTCGCGTTCCTGCTCCTCGAGCATCGCACTGACCGCGTCGATCGCCCGGCGCGCCTCGACGACGGTCTCGTCGTCCGCTCCGGTGCGGATGCTCGCCTCGATGAGTCGCCGCACCGACTGCGTCAGCGGTTCGTGCAGGGCACGCAGCCGGTCGTGTTCCTCCGCACTCATCGACTCGAAGAAGAAATCCACATCAACCTCCGAACACGTTGCGCACCACGGTCTTCGCGCGACGCGTCACGCGCAGGTAATTGTCGAGGAACTCGCCGCCGTCGTCGTTGTCCCAGCCGGCGGCCAGCGCCACCGCATTGAGCTGCCTGCCCGGCCCGGGCAACTGGTCGGTCGGCTTGCCGCGCACCAGCACCAGCGCGTTGCGGGCCCGCGTCGCGGTCAACCAGGCCTGCCGGAGCAGGTCGATGTCGCCCTCGGCGATCAGTTCCGCGGCGCCGATCGCGTTCAGCGAGTCCAGTGTCGAGGTGTTGTGCAGCGCCGGGATGCGGTGCGCGTAGCGGAGCTGCAGCAGCTGCACCGTCCACTCGATGTCGGCGAGCCCGCCGCGACCGAGCTTGGTGTGGGTGTTGGGATCGGCGCCGCGGGGCAACCGTTCGGCGTCCACCCGCGCCTTGATCCGCCGGATCTCCTGCACCGTCGCAGCCGACACACCGTCGGCCGGGTACCGGATGCCGTCGATCATCAACAGGAACTGTTCACCGAGTTCGAGGTCGCCTGCCACCCGGTGCGCCCGCAGCAGCGCCTGAACCTCCCACGGCTGGGCGTATTTCGTGTAGTACGCGGTGTAGGAGGCGAGCGTGCGGACCAGCGGCCCGTTGCGGCCCTCTGGCCGCAGACCCAGGTCGACCTCGAGCGGCGGGTCCGCACTCGGCGTTCCGAGCAGCGCCCGCACCTGCTCGGCGATGTTCACCGACCATTTCACCGCGACGGATTCCTCGACACCGGCGTGGGGTTCGCAGACGAACATCACGTCGGCGTCCGATCCGTAACCCAATTCGCCGCCGCCGAGGCGGCCCATGCCGATGACCGCGATCCGCGCGGGCGGTCCGTCGTCCGGCGTGTTCGCCCGGATCACCGCCTCCAGCGCCGCCTGGAGCACCGCGAGCCACAGTGCCGTCAGCGCCTTGCAGACCTCGGTCACCTCGAGCATGCCCAGCAGGTCGGCCGATGCGATACGCGCCAGTTCGCGCCGGCGCAGAGTTCGCGCGGCGGCGATCGCGCGAACCGGGTCGGGATGGCGGCCCGCCGAGGCGATGAGCGCCTTGGCCATCCCGTCGGGTTCGACGTCGCACAGTTTCGGGCCGTTGGGGCCGTCGGCGTACAGCCGGATCACCTCGGGCGCCCGCATGAGCAGTTCGGGGACGTACGCCGAGACCCCGAGCACCCGCATCAACCGCTTCGCGACCGCGCCCTCGTCGCGCAGCGTCGACAGGTACCACCGCTCCTCGGCCAGCGACTCGCTGATCCGCCGGTAGGACAGCAGTCCGGCATCCGGATCGGGGGTGTCCGACAGCCAGTCCAGCAGCGTCGGCAGCAGCACCTGCTGCACCCGGGCGCGCCTGGCGCCGCCGCCGGTGAGGGCCGCCAGGTGGGTCAGTGCGCTCTGCGGACCCTCGTAGCCCAGCGCGGCGAGCCGGCGTTCGGCGGACTTCGTGCTGAGCCCGGCCGAAATACCCAGGGCGTCTTGGCCGACCGACTCGAGCAGCGGTTGGTAGAACAGCTTCGCGTGCAACCGCGACACCCGCAGGCTCTGCCGCTTGAGTTCCTCGCGCAGCACTCCGACGGCATCGTGCTGGCCGTCGGGCCGGATGTGCGCCGCCCGCGCCAGCCAGCGCATCGCCTCGTCGTCGCCGGACTCGGGCAGCATGTGCGTCCGCTTGAGCCGCTGCAGCTGCAGCCGGTGTTCGAGCAGCCGCAGGAACTCGTAGGACGCGGTGAGGTTGGCGGCGTCGTCGCGCCCGACGTAGCCGCCGGTGCCCAGCGCTGCGAGCGCATCCACCGTCGACGCCACGTGCAGGGAGTCGTCGTTGCGGCCGTGCACCAGCTGGAGCAGCTGCACCGCGAACTCGACGTCGCGCAGGCCGCCGGTGCCGAGCTTGAGTTCACGGGCCCGCACTCCCGCGGGCACCAGTTCCTCCACCCGTCGGCGCATCGCCTGCACCTCGGGCACGAAGTCCTCCCGCTCACACGCCGTCCACACCATCGGCGTCAGCGCCTCGATGTACTCCCGGCCCAGCTCGGCGTCGCCTGCGGCGGGCCTGGCCTTCATCAGCGCCTGGAACTCCCAGGTCTTGGCCCAGCGCTGGTAGTAGGTGACGTGCGACTCGAGGGTGCGCACCAGCTGGCCGTGCTTGCCCTCCGGCCGCAGCGCGGCGTCCACTTCGAAGAACGCGTCCGCGGCGAGCCGCATCATCTCCCCGGCCACCCGGATGGCCAGCGCCGAGGCCTCGTCGGCGACGAAGATGACGTCGACGTCGCTGACGTAGTTCAATTCGCGTGCACCGCATTTGCCCATCGCGATCACCGCCAGCCGCGGGGCGGGCCCCGATCCGCAGGCCGACCGGGTCGCCACGATGAGCGCCGCGCCGAGTGCGGCGTCGGCCATGTCGGACAGGTGCTGCCCCACCGCCACGAACGGCAGCACGGGTTCGTTCTCCACCGTCGACGCCAGATCGAGCGCCGCCAGCACGAGCATCCTGTCACGGTAGAGCTGGCGTAGCGGGGCTGCGGCAGTGGTTGTGTCGCTGGTGTTCTCGGCGGCCGCGGCGAACTCGTCCCGCAGCTGCGACGCCGAGGGCAGCGTGACGGCACCCTCGAGCAGATGCCACGACTGCGGATTGGCGATGAGGTGGTCGCCCAGCGCCAGCGAGGCACCCAGCACACCGAAGAGCCGCCCACGCAGGCCCTTGTCCTTGAGCAGCGCGCCGTTCAGTTCGGTCCACCGGTCATCCAGCGCGTCGGCCAGCCGGACCATCGCCAGCAGTGCGGTGTCCGCGTCGGGGGCCCGCGACAGCGACCACAGGAGCTCCACGTGGGCGTCGGTGGTCCAGCCCAACCGGTCGAGATTCGCCGCCGCCTGTTCCTGCACCAGACCGAGGCGGCCCGGGCTGGGCAGCTTCGGTCGGTCGGTCACGGGTTTGGCCACGTTGACGACGGTATCGCACCGCCGCAGGTGGCCGGACGCCGCTAGAGCGACAGGTAGGTCCTCAGCTCGTACGGCGTGACGTTGCTGCGGTAGGTCTCCCATTCCGAGCGCTTGTTGCGCAGGAAGTAGTCGAAGACGTGCTCCCCCAATGCTTCCGCGACCAGCTCGGAGTTCTCCATCTCGGCGAGCGCGACGCCGAGGCTGGACGGCAGCTCGCGGTAGCCCATCGCGCGGCGTTCCTCCGGCGTCAGGCTCCAGACGTTGTCCTCGGCCTGCGGTGCGAGCACGTAGCCCTTCTCCACTCCGCGCAGACCCGCGGCCAGCAGCACCGCGAAGGTCAGATAGGGGTTGCAGGCCGAATCGGGGCTGCGCACCTCGATGCGCCGCGACGACGCCTTGCGCGGGGTGTACATCGGCACCCGGACCAGTGCGGACCGGTTCGCCGCGCCCCAGGACGCCGCGGTGGGCGCCTCACCGCCGTGCACCAGCCGCTTGTAGGAGTTCACCCACTGGTTGGTGACGGCGCTGATCTCGGAGGCGTGTTCGAGGATGCCCGCGATGAACGACTTGGCCACATCGGAGAGCTGCAGCGCGTCCTCGGGGCTGTGGAAGGCGTTGGTGTCGCCCTCGAACAGGCTCATGTGGGTGTGCATGGCCGACCCCGGGTACTCGGCGAACGGCTTGGGCATGAACGACGCACGCACGCCGTCACCGAGCGCTACCTCTTTGACGACGTAGCGGAACGTCATCACGTTGTCGGCCATCGACAGCGCGTCGGCGTAACGCAGGTCGATCTCCTGCTGCCCAGGCGCGCCCTCGTGGTGGCTGAACTCGACGGAGATGCCCATCTGCTCGAGCGCGTCGATGGCGTGTCGGCGGAAGTTCGGCGCCGAGTCGTGCACCGCCTGGTCGAAGTAGCCGCCGTTGTCGGCAGGCACCGGCGGGGTGCCGTCGTCGGGGCCGGGCTTGAGCAGGAAGAACTCGATCTCCGGGTGCACGTAGCAGGAGAAGCCGAGGTCACTGGCCTTGGCCAGCTGGCGGCGCAGCACGTGGCGCGAGTCGGCCCACGACGGCGAGCCGTCGGGCATCGTGATGTCGCAGAACATCCGTGCCGAGTGGTGCTTCTCGGAGCTGTCGGCCCACGGCAGGATCTGGAAGGTGGACGGATCGGGGCGGGCCACCATGTCGGCTTCCGACACCCGCGCGAAGCCCTCGATCGAGGATCCGTCGAAGCCGATGCCCTCTTCGAACGCGCCCTCGAGTTCGGCAGGCGCGATGGCGACGGATTTGAGGTATCCCAGGACGTCCGTGAACCACAGCCGGACGAAGCGGATGTCGCGTTCCTCCAGCGTGCGCAGCACGAATTCCTTCTGGCGATCCATGTTCGCAGCGTAGGTTCCGGCTGTTAAATCCGTGTTACGCCGCTGCTAGATCTAGCAAGTCAAACCGGACGGAGGGGCCTGCAGATCGACGAGGAACCCGAGGGTGGCGGTGTCGACGCAGGCATCGCCGTTGAACACCACGGTGTGCTGGGTGCCGTCGAAGGTGATCAGCGACGCCTGCATCTGCCGTGCCAGCTCGACGCCCGCCTCGTACGGCGTCGCCGGATCACGGGTCGTCGAGACCACGACGACCTTGCCGGGACCGGGGCTCACGGCCGGATGCGGGGTCGACGTCGCCGGCACCGGCCACATCGCGCAGATGTCGCGGGGAGCGAACCCGGTGAACGAACCGTAGGCGAGGAACGGCGCGGCCAGGCGGGCCTGCCGGTCGATGTCGGCCCACGCCGCTGGGTCGGTCGGGTACGCGGAGTTCACGCAGCGGATCGCCGTGAACGCATCCTGCTGGTTGCCGTAGTGGCCGGCGCGATCGCGCTTCTGGTACTCGTCGGCCAGCACCAGCAGGTCACCGGGGTCGCTGCCCCGGGCCAGGCCGAGCAGACCGCTGGTGAGGTAGGGCCAGAAGCGCTTCGAGTACAGGGCGCTGCCGGTGCCGGTGATGGCGTCCTGGTAGCCCAGTCCGCGCGGGTCGGGAGTCGGGGCGGGGCGCTGCGCCAGGGGGTCGACGAGTTGGTGGTAGCGGTTGACGAACTGCGCCGGATCGGTGCCGAGTGGGCACCCGGCGGATGTCGCGCAGTCGGCGGCGTAGGCGTCGAACGCCCGCTGGAAGCCGGCCAACTGGCGAAGGTTGCGGGTGGTCGGGTCGAGGCTCGGGTCCACCGCCCCGTCGAGCACCATGGCCCGCACCCGGTCGGGGAACTGTTCGGCGTAGCCGGCGCCGATTTCGGTGCCGTAGGAGAACCCGAGATAGTTCAGTTGCTGCTCGCCGAGCGCCCCGCGGACGGCGTCCATGTCGCGCACCGCGGAGGCGGTGCCCACTCCCGCCAGGAACTGTGCGCCCATCCGGTCGAGGCACTGCTGGGCGAGCTGTCGGTAGACCCCTTCGATGTGCGCGAC
Source organism: Mycobacterium sp. NPDC050551 (assembly GCF_040674075.1). Classification (NCBI taxonomy): domain Bacteria; kingdom Bacillati; phylum Actinomycetota; class Actinomycetes; order Mycobacteriales; family Mycobacteriaceae; genus Mycobacterium; species Mycobacterium sp. NPDC050551. The sequence continues at coordinate 261,022 of NZ_JBFARC010000005.1, forward strand.
GCCGGCCGGGCTGTAGTCGGCCATCGGTTCACGGCGGTAGGCGTCGAACTCCGCGTCGGTGCGGCACCGCAGTTCCGGCGTCGAATGGCCGACACCGCGCGGGTCGAAGCCGACCAGGTCGAATCGCCTGCCGATCTCGGTGTCGGCCAGCGCGGCGCTCATACCTGCGACGACGTCGACGGCCGAGGCGCCGGGACCGCCCGGGTTGACCATCAGCACGCCGATGCGCTCACCGCGGGCCGGAACGCGGATGACGGCCAATTGTGCTTGCGCCGCTTGTGGATTCGCCGCATCGTTCCAGTCGACGGGTACCGCCACCCGGCCGCACTGCGCGGTCGGGACGCGGCTGACGTCGCCGAGCATGTCGGCACAGCCACCCCATACCGGCGGCTGTCCGTAGGCCTGAATGGCCTGGCCCTCGGGGCTGGCCAGCGCGGGAGCCGCGCCGGGGGCGGGCAGCATGACGAGCACGAGCGCAGCCGCCAACGACCGCCGTCCGACCCGCCACATGGCGCTCATGGTCGCACGGCCGACCGCGGCAGGTCTGCGGCCGGTACGAAACGGTGACCTGGCTGTGACCCGCTCAGCGGCAACGGGTGTCGGCCGGCGGCACCTTCACGTCGACCAGGTAGGTCGCCGCGATGTCGTCGACGCAGCTGTTGCCCTGGAACACCACGGTGTGCTGGGTGCCCTCGAACGTCACCAGCGTGCCGCCCAGCTGACGGGCCAGGTCCACCCCGGCCTGATACGGCGTGGCGGGGTCGTTGGTCGTCGAGACCACGAGGACCGGCGGCAGGCCGCTGACCGAGATCTCGTGCGGCTCACTGGTCGGCGGCACCGGCCACATCGCGCAGGTGCCCAACGGGGCGTTGCCGGTGAAATCGCCGTAGCTCATGAACGGCGCCACCTCGCGCAGCCTGCGGTCCTCCTCGATGATCTTCTCCCGGTCCTTCACGGCCGGCTGGTCCACGCAGTTCACCGCCACTCGCACGTCGGTCGAGTTGTTGTAGTGCCCGGTGGCGTCGCGGCGCATGTAGAGGTCGGCGAGGATCAGCATCGTGTCGCCGCGGCCCTGCTTGAGCTCGGTGAGCCCGGTGGTCAGGTGTCGCCACAGATTCGGCGAGTACAGGGTCATGATGGTGCCGACGATCGCGTCGCTGTAGGAGAGCCCGCGCGGGTCATCGGTCTTGGCGGGCGTTTCGACGAGCGGGTCGACCAGGCTCTTGTACACCTCGACGGCCTTGGCGGGGTCGGTGCCGAGCGGACAGTCCGGGGACTTGGCGCAGTCGGCGGCGTAATTGTCGAACGCCTGCTGGAAGGCTGCGGCCTGGCGGATGTCGGCCTCGATGGGGTCGGCGTTCGGATCGACCGCGCCGTCGAGGATCATCGCCCGCACCTTGTCCGGGAAGGCCTCAGCGTAGGCCGACCCGATGCGGGTGCCGTAGGAGTAGCCGAGGTAGGTCAGCTTCTCGTCGCCGAGGGACTGCCGGATCGCGTCGAGATCGCGTGCGACGTTTGCCGTTCCGATGTTGGCCAGGAAGTTCTCACCGGACTTGTCGACGCACCGCTGGATGAACGCCCGGGTCTCGTTCTCGATGTGCTCGACGCCTTCTGGCGTGTAGTCAACCTGCGGGTCGGCGCGCAGCCGGTCGTTGTCGGTGTCGGAGTTGCACCACACCGCAGGCGAGGACGAGGCGACGCCGCGCGGATCGAAACCGACCAGGTCGAACCGTTCGCGCACCGAGTCGGGGATCGACGGCAGGGTCGACACGGCCGCCTCGACGCCCGACTCCCCCGGTCCGCCGGGGTTGATCACCAGCGAGCCGATCCGGTTCGGGCCGGTGGCCTTGAACCGGATCATCGCCAGCCGGGCGACGTCACCGTCGGGCTTGGAGTAGTCGACGGGGACCGACAGCAGACCGCACTCGGCGTCCGGCGGGATCCGGGATTCACCCGACGGCGCAGAGCCCTGGCACAGCACCCATTGCACCGGCGTGCCCGGCCGCGGCACGGCGAGAACCGCACGTCCGTCGACGACGTTGCTGCAGCCCGCCACCAGGAGCAGGGCCGCGGCGGCCGCAACGACCCCCATGCGATGTCTCATGGCTCCACATGCTGCCATGACCGACCATCAGTGCTGGCGAGGCGGCTGCCGGGCGGGTTCAGCGCGTGGCGTCGAGGAGCTCCTCGAGCGCAGGCGCGAAGTCGTCGGCCATGTCCCACAGGTCGGGCAGCAGTTCGGGGCACGACACCAGGCCGACGTCGAGCTTGCCGTTGAGCGACATCACCGTGATGTTCAGCGCGGCGCCGTGGAAGACCGGGCCGATCGGGTACATCGCGCCGACCTCGCATCCCAGGTAGTACAGCGGCACCTGGGGGCCGGGGACGTTGGACACCACGAGATTGAGCACCGGGCGGGCGCCGGACAGCCGGCTCGCGGCGTAGACCCGCATCGCCGCACCGAACACCGCGGGCGCGGCGAACTGGGTCCAGTCCTGCAGCAGCGTGGCACCGATCGCCGAACTGTGCTGTTTGGCAACGGAGTTCGCGTCCGAGATGGCCTTGATCCGCTCCAGCGGGTCTTCGACGTTGGTCTCGAGCCGGGAGAACATGCCCGACACCTGATTGCGGCCGGGCCGGTCGGACTTGTCGTGCACCGACACCGGCACCATCGCGATCAGCGTGCTGTCCGGCAGCTGTCCCCGGTCGAGCAGGAATTTGCGCAGCACGCCGGACACCAGCGCCATCACCACGTCGTTGAGCTTGACCCCGAAATGGTTCTTCACCTTCTTGACGTCGTCGAGTTCCAGCTGGGCGAACGCGATGTTGCGGTGGCCCGTGACGTTGGCGTTGAAGGGCGTCTGCGGCGCGGCGAACGGGGCGGCCATCGACTGGCCGGCCCGCGCGCGCTTCACGGTGTCGAGCACCGTGTTGACGGTGCCCGGCAGCGCGTTGACGAACTTGAGCGGCCGGGTGGCGAACTTGATCGCGCCGTTGACGGAGATCTCGAGTTGGTTCCCGCCGCCGACGCCCTGCACGGGCTCGGGGTCGGCCGCGTCGGGTTCGGTGCTGCACAGCTGCGACATCAGGCTGGCGCCGGTCACGCCGTCGACGGCGGCGTGGTGCACCTTGGTCAGCACCACGAGTTTCCCGCCGTCGCGGGCGTCGGTGCCGTCGATGCCCTCGATCACCCACTTCTCCCACAGCGGCCGGGCCCGGTCCAGCGGCAGGGAGGCGATGTGACCGAGGATCTCGGACAGCTCGTGACGGCCACCCGGCGGCGGCAGCCCGATGCGATGCAGGTGCCGGTCGACGTCGAAGTCCTTGTCCTCCACCCACACCGGGTGGTCGAGATTGAACCGGCTGTCGGCGAGCTTCTCCCGGAACTGTGGCATCGACTCGATCCGCTTGGCCAACGCGTCACGCAACTTGTCGAAGGTGTAACCGCCCGGCATCGTCGTCGTGTCGAGCTCCAGGATCGAGCAGACGTGCAGCAGCTGCTGTGCGGTTTCGAGGTACAGGAAGCTGGCGTCGAGTCCGCTGAGGCGTTGCATGTGGCCAGCGTAGGACGCCCGGATGCCGGCGTGTGAGAAAGTCCACTTAACCCAGGGTTCACCTGGGCAGCGCGTGGTGGCACACTGAACTCGTCAGCCGAACCCGGGGACCCTGTCGGGCCTCGAGGATCGAAACGACCACCACGAGGGACAACGATGTCTGAGCAGACTGTCTACGGTGCTGCCGCGGGAACCACCGACGGCGATTCACAGCCCAAGCCACGGACCAAGGTCCGCACGCATCATCTGCACAAATGGAAGGCCGAGGGCCACAAGTGGGCCATGCTGACGGCCTACGACTACTCCACCGCCCGGGTCTTCGACGACGCGGGCATCCCGGTCCTCCTGGTCGGTGACTCGGCCGCCAACGTCGTCTACGGATACGACACGACGGTTCCGGTGTCCGTCGACGAACTGATCCCCCTGGTTCGTGGTGTGGTGCGGGGCGCGCCGCATGCGCTGGTGGTGGCCGACCTACCGTTCGGCAGCTACGAGGCCGGCCCGGCGCAGGCGCTCGCGACCGCCACCCGGTTCCTCAAGGAGACCGGCGCGCACGCGGTGAAGCTCGAGGGCGGTGAACGCGTCGCCGAGCAGATCGCCACGCTGTCTGCCGCCGGTATCCCGGTGATGGCGCACATCGGGTTCACCCCGCAGAGCGTCAACGGTCTCGGCGGCTTCCGGGTGCAGGGCCGCGGCGACGCGGGCGATCAGACGATCCACGACGCCATCGCCGTGCAGGAGGCCGGGGCGTTCGCCGTCGTCATGGAGATGGTGCCCGCCGAACTCGCCACCCAGATCACCGGCAAGCTGACCATCCCCACGATCGGGATCGGCGCCGGACCCAGCTGCGACGCGCAGGTGCTGGTGTGGCAGGACATGGCAGGCCTCACCAACGGCAGGACCGCCAAGTTCGTCAAGCAGTTCGGCAGCGTCGGCGATGAATTACGCCGTGCCGCAACGCAGTACGCCGACGAGGTGGCATCCGGCGTGTTCCCCGCCGAGGAGCACAGCTTCTAGGCGAACTCGGGGCGGCGCTTGGCCAGGAACGCGTCGACCCCCTCGCGCCCGTCGGCTGAGTCGGCGCGGTCGGCGATCAGCCGGCCCTCGAGTTCCATCTGCTCCTCGAGGCTGTTCTTCAACGAGTTCAGCAGCAGGTACTTGACGGCTCCGCCGGACCCGCGCGCACCGGCGGCCACCTTCTCGGCCAGAGCGGTGGCGCGCTCGCCGAGTTCGGCGTCGGGCACCACCTCGGTGGCCAGGCCCCACTCCACCGCCTCCGCCGCGGTCAGTGTCCGGTTGGTCAGCATCAGCTCCTGAGCCTTGCGCAGTCCCACCAGCCGGGGCAGGTAGTACGACGAGCTGCCGTCGGGGCTCAGACCAACCTTCGTGTAGGCCATCGTGAACGTCGCGGACTCGGCGGCCAGTACCAGATCACCGGTGATCGCCAGACTGAACCCGGCGCCTGCGGCGGTGCCGTTGACGGCGGTGATGAGCACCGCGTCGGTGCGCGCGAACGTGGAGATGGCCCGGTGCAGGTCGTCGGCGACGCCCTTGATGTACGCGCCGCGGCTGGGCGCCGACGCGAACGACTTGAGATCGCCACCGGCGCAGAAGAACCTCCCCGCCCCGGTGAGCACCACCACCTTGACCGACGCGGTGTCGCAACGCTTGGCGGCGTCGGCCAGTTCACGAGTCATCGTGTCGTTCATGCCGTTCGCCGCGTCGGGCCGGTTCAGGCCGATGCGCGCGACGGCGCCGTCCTGGGAGAAGGTGATGGCGTCGTATTCGGTCACACCCCGGACTGTATCCGCGGCGTCCGCGCAGCGTGGGAGCCGGTCGGGCGGAGCGGGTGATTCACCTTCGTGTGGCATTGTGGCCACCTGCCGTTCAGACCTGCCTTCGCCCCGGAAAGGACAATGCACCTATGGCCGACAGCTCCGCCGGGGCGCAGAAGGATTCGAAGAAGACCTCGCGCCACACCGAGGTCGAGCGCAAGTTCGAGGTGACCGAATCGACGGTGTCGCCGTCGTTCGCCGGGTTGTCGGCGGTCTCACGGGTGGAGCGGTTGCCGATCCAGCACCTCGACGCCGTCTACTTCGACACCCCGAACCGCGACCTCGCGGCCCATCGCATCACGCTGCGCCGGCGCACCGGGGGCGAGGACGCCGGCTGGCATCTGAAGCTGCCCGCCGGGCCGGACGCCAGGACCGAGGTGAGGCAACCGCTGGACGACGCCGACACCGTGCCGGAGTCGCTGCGCGACGTGGTTCTTGCGGTCGTGCGGGACCGGCCGCTGGCGCCCGTCGCCCGCATCTCCACGGAGCGGACCGTCGATCTTCTGTTCGGCCCCGACGATTCGCCACTGGCGGAGTTCTGCGACGACCAGGTGACGGCGACCGCGGGCCAGGACGGCGACGAACAGCGTTGGCGCGAGTGGGAACTCGAACTCGTCGAAGGCGCTGTCGACGACGGGCGCGCGGGTTCGGAGCTGCTGGACCGGTTGGCCAACCGGCTGTTCGACGCGGGCGCGACGCCCGCCGGGCACGGATCGAAACTGGCCCGCGTGCTCGACACCTCGGGCGGCGAGCCGGCGGACGCCGACGGCGACGAGCGGGCGGTCGACCCGATCCACGCGGCGGTGGCCGAGCAGGTCGACGAGTTGGTGATCTGGGATCGGGCCGTCCGCGCAGACGTGTACGACTCGGTGCACCAGATGCGGGTGGTGACCCGCAAGATCCGCAGCCTGCTGCAGTCGGCGGAAGGCGCGTTCGGCATCTCCGACGACGCGTGGATCCTCGACGAGCTCAAGCAGCTCGCCGCCGTTCTCGGCGTGGCACGCGACGCGGAGGTGCTGGCCGAGAAGTACGAGAAGGCGATCGATGAGCTGCCGGCCGAGCTGGTCCGCGGACCGGTCCGCGAGCGGCTGGTGGAGGGTGCGAAGAAGCGCTACGACGCTGGGCTGCGGCGGTCGTTGATCGCGATGCGCTCACAGCGCTACTTCCGGCTGCTCGACGCGCTCGACGGACTGGTCGCCGCCGAACCTCCGGCGCCCCGGCCCGGTGAGGAACTCGTGCCGGTCTCCATCGACTCGGCCTACAAGAAGGTGAAGCAGGCCACCAAGAAGGCCAGGGCGGTCGCCGAGTCCGACGCCGATGAAGCCGAGCGCGACGAGGCCCTGCACAAGATCCGCAAGCGCGCCAAGCGGCTGCGCTACACGGCCGCGGCGACCGGTGCGAGCAAGGTGGCCGAGCGCGCCAAGGCGGTGCAGTCCCTGCTCGGCGACCATCAGGACAGCGTGGTCAGCCGGGTGCATCTGCACCAGCAGTCGGACGCCGCGCACGCCGCGGGCGAGGACACCTTCACCTACGGCCTGCTCTTCGCCCACGAGGACGCCGTCGCGAAGGAGGCCGAGGAACAGCTCGGCGACGCGCTCGACAAGCTCCACAAGGCGGTACGCAAGGCCGACTGATCACCGGAGTGCTGCTGGGGGGCGGACGAGCTGGCCTGTAAGCCGGATTCTGTTCCCGGTCGGTGAGACCGGGCGGCGACCATCCATCTGGACACACCGTTGCCGGGTGCCTCGAGCGGCCTACCCGCAGGCTCGGGCGAGCAGCCCTCGGACGCCTGCGCGACCGCACCAGGTGCGGCCTTCTTGGCCTTGCTTCGGGTGGGGTTTGCCTAGCCACCCCGGTCACCCGGGATGCTGGTGCGCTCTTACCGCACCGTTTCACCCTTACCACCGCGAGGGTGGCGGTCTGTTTTCTGTGGCACTGTCCCGCGAGTCACCTCGGATTGCCGTTAGCAATCACCCTGCTCTGTGAAGTCCGGACTTTCCTCGGGCCGTATCGCTACGGCACGCGGCCGCCCGGCCAACTCGTCCGCCTCAACAAGATACTCCCCCGGGAGTAACCTCTACCGCTATGCCGCAGGTGCCGCCGGCCCGCTACCTGATGCGCGCGAAAGATCTGGTCGACGCGCGTTACGCCGAGCCGATCACGGTGGACGACCTCGCTGCCGCCGCCGGGCTGTCCCGGGCGCACTTCAGCCGCATGTTCACCAGAACGTTCGGTGAGTCTCCACGAAGCTACCTGCAGACGCGGCGGCTCGAACGCGCCGCGGCGCTGCTGCGCTACACCGACCGCTCGGTGGCCGACATCTGCGTGATGGTCGGCCTGCACAGCGTCGGGTCGTTCACCACCAGCTTCGCCCGGGTGTACGGCAGGCCACCGGCCGCCTACCGGGCCTCGCTACCGCCCGCCGCACTGCGCGCCAGGGTGCCCAGTTGCATTCTGCGCCGCGACACCCGGCCGCCCGCGGACAGCCGCGTCAAGACAGCACACGGGGAGAAGACGAGCGGCGCGGCCCGGCCGTAGCGTCGTGCCCATGATGAGAATCGCCAGCGCCCACCTGTGGGTCCACGATCAGGAAGTCGCGTTGAAGTTCTGGACTGAGCAGGTCGGAATGGAAGTGCGCGAAGATGTTTCACTGCCCGACATCGACACGCCGTTCCGCTGGCTGACCGTCGGACCGCCGGGACAGAACGACGTGTCGATCGTCCTGATGGCGGTGCCCGGCGCGCCGGTGATGGACGACGCAACGCGGTCGCAGGTGCTCGACCTGACGGCCAAGGGGTTCGCGGGAACGGTGTTCCTCACCACCGACGACTGCCAGGGAGCTTTCGAGCGGCTGAGCGCGCGTGGCGTCGAGTTCACTGAGGAGCCACACCCGATGCCCTATGGCATCGACTCGGGTTTCCGGGACCCGTCCGGAAACAGCGTGCGAGTCACCCAACTCGCCTAAATGCAGACGGGCCCGCCGCTTCACCCTGCCCTCGACGAACCATCACCCCACATCAGAAGGGTGGTGGTTCGTCTCCGGGTTGGGGTGGTGGCTTGGGGGCGAACAGTTTGTCGAGTGCTTGCCGGCGGGCGCGGCGGCGGGCTTCGCGGTGTTCGCGATTCTGTTGGCGTTCGGCGGCGACGCGGGCGGCTTTGTTCTGGGCTCGGGTGCGTTGCCGTGTGGGCATCATCGCGGTGCGTTCACCGCAGGGGTCGTCGGGTCGCGGGGTGAAGACCGCGGCGGCGGTGGGGGTGCACAGGTACGGAAAGAGCAGCGCCGAACCCGGTCGGGTGGTGTAGGTCTGGCCCGCCGGGCTCGTCCAGATGACCGTCCCGTCGCGGTGTTGCTGGTCGCGCCAACCCCAGAACGTTTTGATCAAATGGTGCAGGCGGCACAGGCATTTGAGGTTCGATGCCTGGGTCGGTCCGCCCTGGCTGTAAGGGACGGTGTGATCGATGTCGGTGCTGAAGGCCGGCACATCGCAGCCGGGGAATCGGCAGCCCATGTCGCGGCACCGCACGAACTCCGCCAAATTCCGCGACGGGGTATAGCGCGGCTCAGGTGGCGCGTCACCGGGGTGAATGAGCGGCCGGGTGGCGGCGTTCTCGGCCAGGCCGGTGAGCTGTTCAGGCGGCAGCAGGCCGTCGTTGTGCACCAGGCTCGCCACCGACTCAGCGTCGGCATCGGCGGTGTCGGCCACTTCGTCGGCGGCCTCGGCATCCACGTTGTTGGCGTGGGCATCGATCTCGGTGTCGGTGTTGGGTCCGGTGATGGTGTGGATGACGAAGGGGGCGGCGATCGCGTTCTTGTTCGGACAGTCGGGGTTGCCGCACTGGCAGCCCAGGTGGTCGGCGCCCTTGGCGATGGCTTCGATGGCGTCGACGCGGCGCTGCTTCTTGGTGCGGGGATCGGCCGGGCAGACGGTGTCGGCGAGCGCGTCGAGGCGGTTGTCGAACACTCGGGCCCCGGCGGTGGGCATGGTGCCGCCGAAACTGCTCATCCCATCGAGGCCGTCGATCACCCACACCTCACGCTCGTCGGCGGCTTTCTGGCGGCGCCGCAACGCATCCCGATCGTGGGTGGCGATGATCCGGTCGACATATCCGCACACCTGGCCGTAGCTCAGCCTCATCAACCGGGCCGCCGCACCGGCCAGGGTGGCATCGACGTGGGTCAACACCGCGGGGTCGGTGATCAAGGTGGTGCGGTGCAGCAGGGTGTCGACGATGTCGAGGGTCAGCGCACCGGCGCGGAACATCGCCGCGACCAACGGTAGGCGTTCACGCAGTCCGCGAGCGAGGCTGACCTGATCCTTGGCCCGCTCGTACGCGATGTTGAGTGCCGCGCCGATCTCGACGGCCACCGCCGATTCGGTGTCCACCGCCCACTGGTCGCTGAGCTCATCACGCTCGGCGAACCGCACCGCATACAACTCACCGATCGCGGTCAACCGCGCCGCGGCCTGCTGATTCTCCCGGCGCGCCGCTGCCACCACGGCGCAGAGCAGCTCACGTGCCTCGATTGACTCCGGACGCGTCACGGCCAGCACCTGGTCGAAGCTTGCCTGCGCCGGATCGAACATACATTCGATTATTGCAGAGAGGTATGACAAACGATTCTGTTCAACCGGTTCGGATGAGGATGGCCTTGCTCGTTCGCCGCCGGTGATGACTCGTGGTCCAAGTGACGCCCACCTGGGTTGTCTTCCAATTGAGATGTCTCACAGGCGGCGTGCAGGCAAGCGGGCGGACATGACACCACAATCGTGATATCCCACGCCGCGTCGTCATCGGCGTCGACACCCACCTCGACACCGTCCACCTCGCCGTCTCACACATCCGACCGCCCGACCGTCTACACGGTGAAGGGAGGACGCCATGAGCATCCGACACACCGTGATCGACAGTCCACTCGACGAGTTGACGCTGGTTGCCGACGGCGACACGTTGATCGGCCTGTACTTCCGTGGTCACTGGCCCCGGCCGGCGAGGAGCGGCTTCGGCCGACGGATCGACGCGGACACCGACCCGCTGCTGGCCGAGGCGCACACCCAGTTGGGCGACTACCTGACCGGCACTCGCACGGCACTCGATCTGCCGATCGACCCGCGCAGTGACAGCCTGCACCGACGGGTGTGGGGGCAGCTGACCACGATCCCCTATGGCGCCACGATGACGTACGGCGAACTGGCGGACACCGTCGGTGACCTCACCGCCCGCGAAGCCGGGCAGATCGTCGGCCGCAACCCGCTCAGCATCGTGATCCCGTGCCACCGGGTGGTGGGCAAGACCGGCCGGCTGACCGGCTATGCAGGCGGCATCGCACGCAAGAAGCTGCTGCTCGACCTGGAGGAGCCGGCTGAGCTCAGGGCGGCGAGGCTCTTCTGATGAGCGATGGGGTGCAGCACGATTGGCAGCGACGCGTCGACTCCGCGGACTGGGTAGAAGTCGCCGCGGAGCTCGACGAATTCGGTGGCGCCCTGCTGCCCGCGCTGCTCTCCCCCGCCGAGGCGACAGCGCTGCGGGCGGCCTACGACGACGACACGCTGTTTCGCGCGACCATCGACATGGGCAGATACCGCTTCGGTCGTGGCGAGTACCGGTATTTCGACCGCCCCCTTCCCGAGCCCGTCGAGCGGCTCAAACACGCGCTCTATCCTCGCCTGCTGCCGATCGCGCGCGACTGGTGGAACCGGCTCGGACGCGAGGCGCCCTGGCCCGACACCCTCGATGAGTGGCTGGCCGCATGCCACGCCGCCGGCCAGACCCGGTCGACGGCGATCCTGCTCCGATACGGCCCCGGCGACTGGAATGCGCTGCATCGGGACCTGTACGGGGACATGATCTTTCCGCTGCAGGTGGTGATCAACCTGAACCAGCCGGGTGTCGACCACACGGGCGGCGAGTTCCTGCTGCTCGAGCAGCGGCCGCGCGCACAGTCCCGGGGCACCTCGACGACGGTGCCGTTCGGCCACGGGTTCGTGTTCACCACGCGTGAACGGCCGGTGCGCTCCTCCCGCGGTTGGAGTGCCGCGCCGGTCCGCCACGGCGTGTCGACGGTCCGGTCCGGCGAGCGGTTCACCCTCGGTCTGGTGTTCCACGACGCCACCTGAGCGGCGGCTTACTGCACTTCCACTCGGCGCAGGACGATCACGTTGTCGAGCAGAGTCCCCGCCTGACCGTCCGGGCCGACGGCGGGACGCTCGACCGATTCGGCGCGAACCCGTTGCCAATGAACAGGATCGAGCCCGATGGGATCGAGCACCTCGCTGACCGAGAGAAAGCGGTGCTTGCGCGCCATCTCGTGCGCCCACGGTGGCGCCGCACCGTGGTCGACGACGATCAACAGCCCACCCGGCGCCACCGCCTCGACAGCGCGACGCAGCACGGTGTCGCGGTCGAAGTCCAGGGGTGATTGCAGAAACTGCGCTGACACCAGGTCGAACTCGCCGTCGGGGAAACTCTCCAGCAGGTCGTGACGCTGGAAGTCGACACGCGCCGACACCCCGGCCTCCTCTGCGGCGCCGGTCGCACGTTCCAACGCGGTCGGTGAGATGTCCACCGCCGTCACGTGCCATCCGCGTTCGGCCAGCCACACGGTGTCCCCGCCCTCGCCACAGCCCAGGTCGAGAGCACGACCAGGCGGAAGTGATTCGGCCGTCTCGGCGAGCCAGGGATTCACCCGGCCGCTCCACACCCGTTCACGCGCGCCGTACAGCTCGTCCCAGAACTCCTGCGCCTCAGACATTCACGTGTTCCTTCCATTCGGGGACCGGCAATCCGTGGTCGTCGGCCATCAGGGTCTGCATCACCGACGCGCCGGCCAGCGATCCGGCGGCGACGGCCGCCGCCACCTGCGGTACCTGCACGCACACGTCACCGGCGGCGAACACGCCCGGCACCGACGTGCGCTGCAGCGCGTCGACGACCACCGCGTCTTCGGCGAGGGGGTGTGACTCCTGGAACCGCACGCCCAGTCGCGCCGCCAGCGGCGAACGCTGGCGCAGCCTCGGGGTCACCATCAGGGCGCGCCGGTCGATGCCCGCGCCGTCGGCGAATTCGACTGCCTCGAGCCCGTCGTCGACGATCCGCAGCCCCGCCACCGGGCGCTCGTCGATGTCGACGCCGGCCGCGGTCAGTCGCGCGCGGTCGTCGCCGTTCAGATCCGCCGGTCCGTCGGTGAGCACCACGACGTCGTCGGTCCATCCCCGCAGCAGGAGCGAGGCATGCACGGCACGCGGTCCGCGGGCCAGCACCGCGACCGGCTGATCCCTGACCTCCCAGCCGTGGCAGAAGGGACAGTGGAACACCGACCTGCCCCACAGCCGATCCACCCCGGCCAGCGCAGGCATGTCGTAGGACATCCCGCCTGCCAGCAGGATTCGCCGCGCCGTCACCCGTCGACCGTCATTCAGCAAGACGGTGAACCCGGCGTCGACACGCTCGGCGTCCACCACCTCACCGGCACGCACCTCCACCGTCGGATACGCCGCCAGTTCGGACCTGCCCGCCGCGTACAGATCCGCGGGAGGCCGGCCGTCGAATCCGAGGAGCCCGCCGATGCCGTGTGCGGCCAGATTGCTCTGCGCGCCGGCATCCACCACCAGCGTCCGTCGCCGCGCACGTCCCAGCACCAGCGCCGCACTCAGCCCGGCGGCGCCACCGCCCACCACCACACAGTCCCAGATCTCGTCCATGTCCCGAGGTTGCCGCGCACATGGGTCAAGTGCCAAGCTGTTTTGCCATGCAGGCAAAGACGGCCGAAGAAGACAGTGTCGACCAACGGGTCCGGCGGCGGTTGCGAGAGCTGAGGACGCAGCGCGGCCTGACGCTCGAGGAGGTGGCGAACCGGTCGAGCATCGACGTGTCGACACTCAGCCGGCTCGAATCGGGCAAGCGTCGCCTCGCGTTGGATCACCTGCCACGCCTCGCCGCAGCACTGTCGGTCAGCACCGACGACCTGCTGCGCACGCCAGACGCCGAAGACCCACGGGTCAAGAGCAGTTCACACACCCATCACGGCGTCACCTACTGGCCGCTGACCCGGCAGGGGCCGGCCAGTGGCCTGCACGCGTTCAAGATCCGGGTGAGTGCGCGACGCCGCAAGCCGCCGGAGGAACTGCCGGTGCACGAGGGACAGGACTGGATGTACGTGCTCTCGGGCCGGCTGCGGTTGATCCTGGGCGACCAGGATTTCACCGTGAAACCCGGTGAGGCGGTGGAATTCTCGACGTGGACGCCGCACTGGTTCGGCGCTGTCGAGGAAGCGGTCGAGGCGCTGGCGATCTTCGGGCCGCACGGCGAGCGCCTGCACCTGCACACCTCGTGACCGGCGCCTCAGATCACAGATACGAAGTCTGGTTCACCAGTCGCACCGACGCCACGCCGTCGGGATAGAACTCGGCGACGCTCAGCGAGGCGAGGTCGAGGTGCAGCCGGTAGAGGATCGTGGGCCCGGCGTCGAGCGCCAACCGCAGCATGGTTTTGATGGGCGTCACGTGGGACACCACCAGCACCGTGGCGTCGCCGTGCTCGGCGATGATGCGGTTGCGCGCGCGCCGGACGCGGTGCGCCACGGTGTCGAAGCTCTCGCCGCCGGGCGGGTCGATGGCGGTGTCACGCAACCACCGCGAGTGCAGGTCCGGATCCCGTTCGGACGCTTCGGAGAACGTCAGGCCCTCCCAGTCGCCGAAGTCCGTCTCGATGAGGTCTTCGTCGACGGTGAGATCGAGCCCCAGCGCCTTGGCCGCCGCCGCGGCGGTGTCGTAGGCGCGTTGCAGCGGCGACGTCACGACGGCCGAGATCCCGCCGCGCTGGGCGAGGTACCCCGCTGCGGCGTCGGCCTGCCTGCGGCCGAGGTCGGTCAACGCCGGATTGCCGCGGCCGGAGTAGCGGCGCTGCACCGACAGCTCGGTCTGTCCGTGCCGCAGCAGCATCAGCCGGGTCGGCGCGCCGCGGGCACCGGTCCAGCCCGCCGGGTTCGTCACCACCTGCGTCGACGCGGGTGCGTCCGCGGTCGCCCCGGACGGGCCGTCACCGATCCCCGCCGCGGCGTCCATCGCTTCGTTGGCCAGCCGATCGGCGTGCGCATTCTGTGCGCGCGGGATCCAGCGGTAGTCCACCCGCTCGAACCTGCCGGCCAGACCGCTTGCCTCGCGGTGCAATTCGATCAGGTCGGGATGCTTGACTTTCCAGCGGCCGTTCATCTGCTCGACCACCAGCTTGGAATCCATGGCAACGGCCACCTCGGTGGCGCCCACGCCGGCGGCTTCCTCGAGTCCCGCGATCAGCCCGCGGTACTCCGCGACGTTGTTGGTGGCACGCCCGATCGCCTGCTTGCTCTCTGCGAGAACGGTGGCGCGGTCGGCCGAGAACACCACCGCACCGAACCCGGCGGGACCCGGATTGCCGCGCGACCCGCCGTCGGCCTCGACGATCACCTTCATCAGGCGTTGTCCTTCACGCGCAACAGGATCGCACCGCACTCAGGACACCGCAGCACCTCGTCCTCGGCCGCGGCCGAGATCCTCGCCAGTTCGCCGCGGTCGATTTCGATCCGGCAGGCGCCACACCGGCGGCCCTGCAGTGCGCCCGCCCCCGGGCCGCCGCCGGAGCGCTGGCGCTCGTAGAGCTTCACCAGGTCGGCGTCGAGCATCTCGACGATTTCGTCGCGCCGCGTGGCCCGCTGGCGCCGCGTCTGACCGAGTTCGTTGACGGCCGCGTCCCGCGCCGCGCGGGCTGCGCTCAGGCCGGTCTGCAGTTCGTCGATGGTGGAGAGCGCCGCCGCCTGTTGCTCCTGTAGTTCCTCGCGCCGCTCCATCACCTCCAGCAGCGAGTCCTCCAGGCTGGCCTGCCGACGTTGCAGCGTCTCGAGTTCGTGCTGCAGTTCGGTGACCTGTTTGGCGTTGGCGGCGTTGTCGAGCAGTGACCGGTCACGGTCCTCCCGCTTGCGCACCGAGTCGATCTCGCCTTCGAGCTTGGCGGCCTGGCCCTCGAGATCGTCGAGCGCGATCTGCAGGACGGCCAGCTTGTCGTTGGCCTCGGTGTGCTCGGCCTGCACGGCGTCGAGCCGTTGCTGCTCGGCGAGGTTCTTCGTCCGGTGGTCGATGCGACTGAGCTCGGCGTCGACCTGAGCCAGCTCGAGCAACGAGCGCTGTTGCACTACTTCGGCTTTCATGTCCTCTTTTCCGTACGGTCGTCTTCGACGTTCCACGGGTCGGTGCGCACCGGACAGACCTGCACCGGCAGTGCGGCGCCGAATCGGCCGCGCAACAGCTCGGCCGCCTGATGGCACCAGGGGAATTCGCTCGCCCAGTGCGCGACGTCGACGAGCGCCACCGGCGACCCGCGTCGGTATTCGTCGGCGGGGTGATGGCGCAGGTCGGCGGTGACGTAGGCCTGGACGTCGGCGGCCGTCACGGCGTCCAGCAGGGAGTCGCCCGCGCCGCCGCACACCGCCACCCGCGACACCGTCGCGCGCGGATCGCCCGCGGCCCGCACCCCCCACGTCGTCTCGGGCAGTGCGGCACGGACCCGCGCCACGAATGACGAGAGCGGTTCGGGTGCGGGCAGCTGCCCGATCCGACCCAGGCCGGTGTCACCCGGCAGCGGCGCCAACGCCAGCACGTCGAAGGCGGGTTCCTCGTAGGGATGCGCGGCGCGCAACGCCGCGAGGATGCGGGCACGCGACCTCGCCGGTGCGATCACCTCCACCCGGTCCTCCGGCACCCGCTCGACGGCGCCGACGCTGCCGATCGCCGGGCGGGCGCCGTCGTGCGGCAGGAACTGACCGGTTCCGGCGACGGTCCAGCTGCAGTGCGAGTAGTCACCGATGTGGCCCGCGCCCGCGGCGAACAGGGCTTCGCGGAGTGCGTCGGAGTCCTCGGTCGGCACGAACACGACCCACTTGTCCAGGTCGGCGCGCGGCTGCGACGGGGACAACGCGTCACCCACCTCGAGCCCGATCGCCTCGGCCAGCGCGTCGGAGACGCCGGGACGGGCGCTGTCGGCGTTGGTGTGCGCGGTGAACAGGGCGCGTCCGGAGCGCAGCAGCCGGTGCACCAGCGCGCCCTTGGGAGTGCTCGCCGCCACGGTGTCCACGCCGCGCAGCAGGAGCGGGTGGTGCGCCAGCAGCAGACCGCCGTCGGGCACCTCGTCGACGACGTCGGCGGTGGCGTCCACCGCGACCGTCACCGAAGAGACCGTCTCGTCGGGGTCGCCGCACACCAGGCCCACCGAATCCCACGCCTCGGCGAGCCCGGGTGGATACGCGTCGTCGAGGACGTCGATGATCTCGGCCAGACGGACACTCCCCACATCACGACAGTAATGGGCGGTCCGGCCGGTGGGATTTCGGGACGACGCACCGCGTCGGGGACAATGGCGGTGTGACGGACACGCTGGACAGCACGCTCGCCGCGACGCGACCGCAGCTGGTCCTCTTCGACCTCGACGGCACCCTGACCGACTCGGCACGCGGCATCGTGTCCAGCTTCAAGCACGCGCTCGCCGAGGTCGGCGCCCCTGTGCCGGACGGCGACCTGGCCGGGCGGATCATCGGGCCGCCGATGCACCACACCCTCGGCGCCATGGGACTCGGCGACCGCACCGCCGCGGCGGTCGCCGCCTACCGGGCCGACTACACGACGCGGGGCTGGTCGATGAACAGCCTGTTCGACGGCATCCCCGGTCTGCTGGCCGACCTGCGGGCGGCCGGGGTGCGACTGGCGGTGGCCACCTCGAAGGCGGAACCCACGGCACACCGGATCCTCGAACACTTCGGTCTGGCCGACCACTTCGAGGTGATCGCCGGCGCCAGCGTCGACGGCTCGCGCGCCGAGAAGGCCGACGTGGTGGCCCATGCGCTGGCCAAGTTGGCGCCGCTGCCCGAGCGGGTGCTGATGGTGGGTGACCGCAGCCACGACGTGGAGGGCGCCGCGGCACACGGCATCGACACGGTGGTGGTCGACTGGGGTTATGGCCGCACCGATTTCACGAGGCCCGGTGCGGTGCGCGGCCGGGCACACGTGGCCACCGTCGCCGATCTGCGCGAGGTGCTCGGTGTCTGAACCACTGCATGTGACCTTCGTCTGCTCGGGCAACATCTGCCGCTCCCCGATGGCGGAGAAGATGTTCGCCCATCAGATCGCCGAACGCGGCCTGGCCGACGCGGTCCGGGTGAGCAGCGCGGGCACCGGCGGCTGGCATGCGGGCGACCCGGCCGACAGCCGGGCCGGTCGCGTCCTGCGTGCCCACGGCTATCCCTCGGCCCACTGCGCCGCGCAGGTCGACGACGACCACCGCGGCGCCGACCTGGTGGTGGCGCTGGGACGCAACCACCTGCGCATGCTCGGCGAGCAGGGTGTGCCGTCGAACCGGCTGCGGATGTTGCGCTCCTTCGACCCGCGCTCGGGCGCGCACGCGCTGGACGTCGACGACCCCTACTACGGCACCCAGGACGACTTCGAGGACGTGTTCCGGGTGATCGAGGCGGCGCTGCCCGGCCTGCACGACTGGGTGGACGAACGCCTGGCCGAACGCGGACTGGCCAGCTGATGCGTCGGTGGGCGTTCTTCCTACGGCCGGGCTGGCTCGCCCTGTTCGTCGTGGTGATGGCGTTCGCCTACCTCTGTTTCACCGTGCTGGCTCCGTGGCAGCTCGGCAAGAACACCAAGACCTCACGGGAGAACGACCAGATCGCCTACTCGCTCACCGCGGACCCCGTTCCCGTGACGACCCTGCTGCCGCAACAGGATTCGTCCGCAGCTGATGACCAGTGGCGACGGGTGACGGCCACCGGCCACTATCTGCCCGACGCGCAGGTGCTGGCCCGGCTACGGGTGGTCGACGGCGACCCCGCCTACGAGGTGCTGGTGCCGTTCGCCGTGGACGGCGGGCCCACCGTGCTCGTCAATCGCGGGTACGCCAAGCCGGAGCAGGGCTCCCAGGTGCCGCCGATCGCCCCCGTCCCGGGGGGCACGGTCACCATCACCGCGCGGCTGCGGGACTCCGAACAGGTCGCCGCCGACAAGAAGCCGATGCGTGCCGAGGGCTTCGACCAGGTGTACTCGATCAACACCGCGCAGGTCGCGACGCTGAAGGGGGTTCCGCTGGCCGGCTCGTACCTGCAACTCGTCGAGGACCAGCCCGGCGGTCTCGGGGTGATCCCGCTGCCGCACCTCGACGCGGGGCCGTTCCTGTCCTACGGCATCCAGTGGATCGCGTTCGGCATCATCGCCCCGATCGGGCTGGGCTACTTCGTGTACTCCGAGGTCCGCCAGCGCCGACTGGAGAAGGCCGCGGCGACGGCTGCCGCGGCGGCGCCCCCAGCGCCGCTCACCGCCGAGCAGAAGATCGCCGACCGCTACGGCAGGCGGCGCTGACCAGGACGGCAAGCATCGCGGCGGCCAGCTGCACTGCCCGCGACAGGCGCACCGCACGCCCGACGTCAGCGACCTCGGGGACGCGGCCGTCGCCGAGAGTCGGGCGGATCTCCAGCTCGTGGGCGTACTGCGTCGGCCCGCCCAGCCGGACTCCGAGCGCACCGGCGAACGCCGCCTCCACCACACCGGCGTTGGGGCTGGGATGGCGCGCGGCGTCGCGCCGCCAGGCCCGCACCGCTGCCGCGGGCGAGCCGCCGACCACCGGGGCGCACAGCGCCACCAGGACACCGGCCACCCGGGCGGGCAGATAGTTCAGCACGTCGTCCAGACGGGCCGCGGCCCAGCCGAAGTTCGCATAGCGCGGCGAGCGGTGGCCGATCATCGCGTCGAGGGTGTTCGCGCCGCGGTAGACCAGCACGCCCGGCACACCGGCCGCCGACGCCCAGCACAACGGCGCCACCTGCGCGTCGGAGGTGTTCTCGGCGACCGACTCGACCGTCGCGCGGGTCAGGCCCGCGGCGTCGAGCACCGACGGGTCACGGCCGCACAGCGACGGCAGCAGCCGGCGGGCGCCGTCGAGGTCGCCGGCGTCGAGCAGCGCGGACATGTCTGCTCCCACCCGTGCGAGTGACGTACCGCCGAGCGCGACGAATGTCGCCAGCCCCGTCATCGAGGCGGTCGCGACACCGCCACCGCGCCCGGACATCCGCTGCGCCGTCACGCCGAGCACGGTGAGCACACCGAGCAGGATGCCGGTGTGCGCAACGCCTGCGGTGCGGGTGTCGGCGTAGGTCGCCCGTTCCAGAGCGGCGGCGGCGTTGCCGAACAGCGCCACCGGGTGGCCCCGCCGCGGATCGCCGAACGCGAAATCGGCCGCACACCCGGCCGCGATACCCCCGGATCTCGACACGACGGTCAGCGTCTCATGGCCTCGGCCGGAGTGGACGGTCAGGCTCCCGGGCCGTACAACGCCGTGCGGTGAGATCTGTACGCGCGACCGCCCGCCAGTTTCAGCACGATTCGCAACGGCACCGGCACCGCCGCCATGAAGCGGCGTCCCTCCTCCGGGGTGGCCTGGCTCAGCAGAATGCCCCCGTACGCGAGGGCGAACCACAGGTTGGCCGGCTTGACGTAGGCCGCGCCCCGGTCAATGAACGTCTGCCACTCGGCGGCGGAGAGATGCTCACCGACGAGCGGGACGAGATCTCGCTCCTCGTCCCGGAAATGGCCGGCGGCGATGCCCGACAACGCGTCGACTCTGTCGGCGAGCACGGTCCCGTGTCGGGAGTCTGCGGTGCGCTGCCACGACGGCCGGATCGACTCGATGTCCTTCATCACATCGGCGATCGCCAGGTGCTCGGTGCGGGCCCGGTCGGCAACGTCGTCGCCCAGCCCACTCCGGCTGTGCAGCGTCGGCCACAAGAAGTCGTCCTCCGCGGCGTGATGATGGTGCAGCACCGACAGCATGTTGCCCAGATAGGCGCCGACCGTGCGCGAGCGCTTCACGTCACCCGGTGCGACGTCGTTGATGAGAGCGGGGATGTTGCCGAACTCGATGCGAAACGTCCGGTGGATCATCGCCATCTGGAACGGTTCGCTCGTCATGGCAGAACCCCCTGTGGATGACGGACGACGACAATCCTATGGCCGTCCGCGGCTCGGGGAGGCACATCGGACCGAAGCACGGGACGTCGGCGACCGCAGTCGCCTGAGCCGATCATGAGTGGGCGCGGAGGGTTTCGAACCCCCGACCGCTGGTGTGTAAAACCAGAGCTCTACCACTGAGCTACACGCCCGTGCCGGGCAGGCTACACGGCGTTGACCTGCGACCGGAAATCAGTCGACGGATGCCAGCGAGGCCAGCGCGGCGGTCCACACGGCCTGGTCGCGCGGCTCGCCGGGCTGCTTCATCTCGGCGAACCGGATGACCCCCGAGCGGTCCACCACGAACGTCCCGCGGTTGGCGAATCCGGTGTCGTCGTTGAACACCCCGTACGCCTCGGCTACGGCGCCGTGCGGCCAGAAGTCGGCCAGCACGGGGAAGGAATAGCCGTGGCGGCCGGCCCACGCCTTGTGGGTGGGCGGCGGCCCGACCGAGATGGTCAGCGTCGCGGTTTCGGCGTTGTCATAGCGGGACAGGTTGTCGCGGATCTCGTCGAGCTCGCGCTGACAGGTCGGGGTGAACGCCAACGGGAAGAAGACCAGGACGACGTTGCGCGCACCACGGAAGTCGGCGAGGGCCACCGGCCTGCCGTGCTGGTTCTTCAGCGTGAAGTCGGGCGCCTGCGCGCCCGGCCCCAGCACTAACGCCTTCCCGCGGCCTTGGACTTCGGCTGCACCAGCCGGCTGGCGATCCAGTCTCCGAGGTTGGCCGACGACGTGGGCATCAGCCCGGCGGTCGGCGCCGACTCGGCGATCTCCGCCGGCTGCACGTGACCCGGCTTGCCGGTCTTCGGGGTGACCACCCAGATGACACCGTCCTCGGCCAACGGCGTGATGGCATCCATCAACCGGTCGACGAGGTCACCGTCGTCGTCGCGCCACCAGAGCAGCACCACGTCGACGACCTCGTCCGCATCCTCGTCGAGCAGCTCGCCGCCGCACGCGTCCTCGATGTCGGCCCGGATGTCGTCGTCGACGTCCTCGTCCCAGCCCAACTCCTGGACAACCTGTCCTTTTTCAATGCCCAGCCCCTGGGCGAAGTTCGGGGCGTCCGCCGCCGCGACCACCGTCGGTCCTCCTTGTGTCTGTGAGTGCACCGGCCCTATCGTCGCACGCCGCCCTGCTGATGCGGATGACTGGCGGCCCGGTTTGTCAATATGAGGCGCCACACCGGTCGGCACGGTCTGCAGACGTTACCGCGTGCCACCCCCCACCGTCGGATAGTTCGGCTCCTCACCCCACCGGTGCGGTTCGGGCACGATGGGAGGACGATGGAGGTCGTTGGCGCCGATCGCGCCCGCACCCCCGTACCGCACTACCAAGGAGCGGAAGTTGACCACCGAGTTCGCGCGCCAGGACCTGGCTCAAAACTCATCGAATTCACCCGAGCCCGACCGGGTCCGGGTGATCCGTGACGGTGTCGCGTCGTACCTGCCCGACATCGACCCCGAAGAGACCTCCGAATGGTTGGAATCGTTCGACGCACTCCTGGAGCGCTCCGGCCCCGCGCGGGCGCGCTACCTGATGCTGCGTCTGCTCGAACGTTCCGGTGAGCAGCGCGTCGCCATCCCGGCGCTGACCTCCACCGACTACGTCAACACCATTCCCACCGAACTGGAACCCTGGTTCCCCGGCGACGAGGACGTGGAGCGCCGGTTCCGGGCCTGGATCCGGTGGAACGCCGCCATCATGGTGCACCGCGCGCAGCGACCGGGAGTCGGTGTGGGCGGCCATATTTCGACGTATGCGTCCTCGGCGGCGCTCTACGAGGTCGGGTTCAACCACTTCTTCCGCGGCAAGAGCCATCCCGGCGGTGGCGACCAGGTGTTCATCCAGGGTCACGCCTCCCCCGGCATCTACGCCCGCGCGTTCCTCGAGGGCCGGCTGACCGCCGACCAGCTCGACGGGTTCCGGCAGGAGCACAGCCACCCCGGTGGCGGGTTGCCGTCCTACCCGCATCCGCGGCTGATGCCGGACTTCTGGGAGTTCCCCACGGTGTCGATGGGCCTGGGCCCGATGAACGCGATCTACCAGGCGCGGTTCAACCACTACCTGAACGACCGCGGCATCAAGGACACCTCCGATCAGCACGTGTGGGCGTTCCTCGGCGACGGCGAGATGGACGAGCCGGAGAGCCGCGGCCTGGCACACGTCGCCGCACTCGAGGCGCTGGACAACCTGACGTTCGTCATCAACTGCAACCTGCAGCGTCTCGACGGTCCGGTGCGCGGCAACGGCAAGATCATCCAGGAACTCGAGTCGTTCTTCCGTGGCGCCGGCTGGAACGTCATCAAGGTGGTGTGGGGCCGCGAGTGGGACGCTCTGCTGCACGCCGACCGCGACGGTGCGCTGGTGAACCTGATGAACACCACCCCCGACGGGGACTACCAGACCTACAAGGCCAACGACGGCGGATACGTCCGCGACCACTTCTTCGGCCGCGACCCTCGCACCAAGCAGTTGGTGGAGAACCTGTCCGACACCGACATCTGGAATCTCAAGCGCGGCGGGCACGACTACCGCAAGGTCTACGCCGCCTACCGCGCGGCGACGGAGCACAAGGGTCAGCCGACGGTGATCCTGGCCAAGACCATCAAGGGCTACACGCTGGGCAAGCACTTCGAGGGCCGCAACGCCACCCACCAGATGAAGAAGCTTGCGCTCCAAGACCTCAAGGACTTCCGCGACGCGCAGCGCATCCCGATCAGCGACGAGCAGCTCGAGGACAACCCGTACCTGCCGCCGTACTACCACCCCGGTCCGGAGTCTTCGGAGATCCGCTACCTGCTCGACCGGCGTCGCGCACTCGGCGGGTTCGTGCCCGAGCGGCGGACGAAGTCCAAGGTGCTCACGCTGCCCGGCCGCGACGCCTACAAGGCGCTGAAGAAGGGCTCGGGCAAGCAGGAGGTCGCCACCACCATGGCGACGGTGCGCACGTTCAAAGAACTGTTGCGGGACAAGAACATCGGGCACCGCATCGTGCCGATCATCCCCGACGAGGCCCGCACCTTCGGGATGGACTCGTGGTTCCCGAACCTCAAGATCTACAACCGCAACGGCCAGCTGTACACCTCCGTGGACGCCGAATTGATGCTGGCGTACAAGGAGAGCGAAGTCGGCCAGATCCTGCACGAGGGGATCAACGAGGCCGGCTCGGTGGGCACGTTCATCGCCGCGGGCAGCGCCTACTCCACGCACAACGAGCCGATGATCCCGCTCTACATCTTCTATTCGATGTTCGGTTTCCAGCGCACGGGCGACAGCTTCTGGGCCGCGGCCGACCAGATGGCGCGCGGCTTCGTGCTGGGCGCCACGGCCGGGCGCACCACGCTGGTCGGCGAGGGCCTGCAGCACGCCGACGGCCACTCGCTGCTATTGGCCTCGACGAATCCCGCTGTGGTGGCTTATGACCCGGCCTTCGCCTACGAGATCGCCTACATCGTGGAGAGCGGCCTGGAGCGGATGTACGGCGAGAACCCGGAGAACGTGTTCTTCCACATCACCATCTACAACGAGCCCTATCAGCAGCCCGCAGAGCCCGAGGACCTCGACGTCGAGGGACTGCTGCGCGGCATCTACCGCTACCGGCGCGGGCCGCAGGGCAAGACGAACACCGCCCAGATCCTGGTGTCGGGCGTCGGCATGCCCTCGGCGTTGCGGGCGGCCGAGCTGCTCGCCGAGGACTGGGACGTCTCGGCCGACGTCTGGTCGGTCACCAGCTGGGGCGAACTGAATCGCGACGGCGTGCAGGTCGAGAAGGACCTGCTGCGCCATCCGGAGCGGCCGGCAGGCACCCCGTACATCACCAAGGTGCTCGAGGACGCGGCCGGACCGGTCGTGGCGGTGTCGGACTGGATGCGCGGCGTGCCCGAACTGATCCGGCCGTGGGTGCCCGGCACGTACATCACGCTGGGCACCGACGGCTTCGGCTTCTCCGACACCCGGCCCGCGGCGCGGCGCTACTTCAATACCGACGGCGAATCGGTCGCGGTCGCGGTGCTCGAGGGGCTCGCCCGCGACGGCAACATCGACGCCTCGGTGGCCGTCGAGGCGGCCCGGCGTTACGAGATCGACGACGTGATGGCCGCCCCCGAGCAGACCTCCGATCCCGGCGTGGCCTGACGGTTGGAGGAAGCCGCCAAATACTGGCGTAGATTTTAGGGATGGCCGACAATCGGTACGTTCCGCCTGCATCCACCCTCGAGGTGCTGCAGACGGTGCCGGACCCGGTGCTGCGCCGGTTGAAGCAGTTCTCCGGGCAGCTGGCCACCCAGGCCGTGCACGTCATGGAGGAGCGGCTGCCGTTCTTCGCGGGCCTGGAGGCCTCGCAGCGGGCGAGCGTGCAACTCGTCGTGCAGGCCGCGGTGGTGAACTTCGTCGAGTGGATGCGTGACCCGCAGAGCGACGTGAGCTACACGGCGCAGGCCTTCGAGGTGGTGCCCCAGGATCTGCGGCGTCGCATCGCGCTGCGCCAGTCGGTCGAGATGGTGCGGATCACGATGGAGTTCTTCGAAGAGGTGGTGCCGCTGCTGGCACGCAACGAAGAACAGCTCACGGCGCTGACCGCGGGCATCCTGCGTTACTCCCGCGACCTGGCGTTCGCCGCGGCCACGGCATACGCCGATCAGGCCGAGGCCCGCGGCGCCTGGGACACCAGGATGGAGGCCAACCTGGTCGACGCGGTGGTGCGCGGCGACATCGGACCGGATCTGCAGTCCCAGGCCGCGGCACTGAACTGGGACGCCACCGCGCCCGCGACCGTGATCGTCGGACTGCCGCACCCCGACCGCAAGGACCTGGCTTCCGACGACGTCCGCGACGTGGTCACCCGCAACAACCGGGCGGCCCTGACCGATGTGCACGGCAACTGGCTGGTCGCGATCGTGTCCGGACCGCTCTCGGTGACCGACCGGTTCGTCACCGACCTGATGAAGGCGTTCGCCGACGGTCCGGTGGTGGTCGGGCCGACGGCGCCGACGCTGGCGGGTGCGCACCGCAGTGCCACCGAGGCGATCTCCGGGATGAACGCGGTGGCGGGCTGGACGCTGGCGCCGCGGCCGGTGTCGGCCAGGGAGCTGCTCCCCGAGCGGGCACTGCTCGGGGACGCGACCGCGATCACCGCCCTCGCGTCGGAGGTGATGAGGCCGCTGGCCGACGCCGGGCCGGCGCTGACCGAGACGCTGGACGCGTACCTGGACTCCGGCGGTGCGATCGAAGCCTGCGCACGCAAATTGTTCGTTCA
The DNA here is from genome assembly GCF_040674075.1 of Mycobacterium sp. NPDC050551. Lineage (NCBI taxonomy): Bacteria > Bacillati > Actinomycetota > Actinomycetes > Mycobacteriales > Mycobacteriaceae > Mycobacterium > Mycobacterium sp. NPDC050551. Next base: position 286,700 of record NZ_JBFARC010000005.1, read on the forward strand.
TCCAAACACCGTCCGATACCGCCTCAAACGGATCGCCGACTTCACCGGTCGGGATCCCACACTGCCCCGCGACGCCTACGTGCTGCGGGTGGCGGTGACGGTGGGCCGGCTGAACAACAAGGCATACCAGCCGACTGCGGCCAACCAGGGAAATGTGCAGGTTCCGGCGGCGCGGCCGGCCGCCGACGCACCGCAGCGGCGCAGGTAACACATTGCGGCAAGGTGTCGATGACGTCGCTTCACATGCACTTTTGTGGACTGTCCACAAAAACATAAGACAAGGTTCATAATCTCTTACACGGCGCGAAGTCGTCTTCACAGTGTTCTCTTAGAGACGTGCCTCAAGGACCTATCGCGCTGCTCGCTCCCGGACAGGGCTCGCAGACCCCCGGGATGCTGACGCCGTGGCTGGAACTTCCCGGCGCCGGTGAGCGCATCGCCGCGTGGTCCGAGATCGCCGGCCTGGATCTGGCCCGGCTGGGCACCACCGCCACCGCCGAGGAGATCACCGACACCGCGGTGACGCAACCGCTGGTGGTCGCCGCCACCCTGCTCGCGCACGAGGAGCTGAACCGCCGCGGGCTGCTCGCCGGCGCCGAGACGGTCGTCGCGGGCCATTCGGTCGGTGAGATCGCGGCCTATGCGATCGCCGGGGTCATCTCCGCCGACGACGCCGTCCGGCTCGCCGCCACCCGTGGCGCCGAGATGGCCAAGGCGTGCGCACTGGAGCCCACCGGCATGTCGGCGGTGCTCGGCGGCGACGAGGCCGACGTGCTGGCCCGCCTCGAGGCACTCGACCTGATCCCCGCCAACCGCAACGCCGCAGGCCAGATCGTCGCCGCCGGCGCCCGCTCGGCGCTGGACAAGCTCGCCGAGGATCCGCCGGAGAAGGCCCGCGTCCGGCCACTGGCCACCGCAGGCGCCTTCCACACGCACTTCATGGCGCCCGCCACCGACGGCTACTCGGCCGCCGCCGACGCCGTCAGCCCCGCCGAGCCGACCACCCGGCTGCTGTCCAACGCCGACGGGCAACCGGTAGTCTCGGCCGCCGATGCCATGGGCAAGCTGGTCGCACAGCTGACCCGGCCGGTGCGCTGGGACCTGTGCACCGCGACGATCCGCGAGCTCGCACCCGTCGCGATCGTCGAGTTCCCGCCCGCCGGCGCATTGGCCGGCATCGCAAAACGTGAGCTCAAGGGGGTACCGACGCGTGCCGTCAAAACCCCGGCCGATCTGGACGGGCTGAACGAGCTCTGACCGTCTGACCCGGCCAGCGCCGTCCGGGACAGACACCTGAAAAACGTCCAACCAAAGAGAACGTCCACCAAGTAACAACTCAGATAGAAGGAGCCACTGTGGCTGCCAGCCAGACAGAAATCATCGCCGGTCTCGCCGAGATCATCGAAGAGGTCACCGGTATCGAGCCCTCCGAGGTCACCCCCGAGAAGAGCTTCGTCGACGACCTCGACATCGACTCGCTGTCGATGGTGGAGATCGCGGTGCAGACCGAGGACAAGTACGGCGTGAAGATCCCCGACGAGGACCTCGCGGGCCTGCGCACCGTCGGTGACGTCGTCGCCTACATCCAGAAGCTCGAGGAAGAGAACCCCGAAGCCGCCGCAGCGCTGCGCGAGAAGTTCTCGGCGGAATCGTGACCAGGCCTTCCACTGCTAACGGCGGTTTCCCGAACGTCGTCGTGACCGCAGTCGAGGCCACCACGTCGCTCGCGGCAGACGTCGAGAGCACGTGGAAGGGCCTGCTGGCCGGCGAGAGCGGCATCCGCATCCTCGAAGACGAGTTCGTCGACAAGTGGGACCTCCAGGTCCGCATCGGCGGTCACCTGGTCGACAACGTCGACGACCACATGACCCGCATCGACATGCGTCGCATGTCCTACGTGCAGCGCATGTCGAAGCTGCTGAGCCGTCGTCTGTGGGAGAACGCGGGCACGCCCGAGGTCGACCCTGACCGGTTCGCGGTGATCATCGGCACCGGACTGGGTGGCGGCGAGAAGATCGTCGAGACCTACGACGCGATGAACGAGGGCGGGCCCCGCAAGGTGTCCCCGCTCGCCGTTCAGATGATCATGCCGAACGGCGCGGCGGCCGTCGCCGGCCTGGAGTTGGGCGCCCGCGCCGGGGTCATCACCCCGGTGTCGGCGTGCTCCTCCGGGTCGGAGGCCATCGCCCACGGCTGGCGTCAGATCGTCATGGGAGATGCGGACTTCGCCGTCGTCGGCGGCGTCGAAGGCGGTATCGAGGCGCTGCCGATCGCGGCGTTCTCGATGATGCGCGCGATGTCGACGAACAACGACAACCCGGCGGGCGCCTCACGGCCGTTCGACAAGAACCGGGACGGGTTCGTCTTCGGTGAGGCCGGCGCGATGATGATCATCGAGACCGAAGAGCATGCCAAGGCCCGCGGCGCCAAGCCGTTGGCCAGGCTGATGGGCGCCGGCATCACGTCGGACGCGTACCACATGGTCGCGCCGGATCCGAACGGCCTTCGGGCCGGGCAGGCGATGAAGCGTGCGATGGAGACCGCGGGCCTGTCGCCCAAGGACATCGAGCACGTCAACGCACACGCCACCGCCACGCCGATCGGTGACACGGCCGAGGCAAGCGCCATCCGGGTCGCCGGCGTGGAGCACGCCGCGGTCTACGCGCCGAAGTCGGCGCTGGGCCACTCGATCGGTGCGGTGGGCGCCCTGGAGTCGATCCTCACGGTGCTCGCACTGCGCGACGGCGTCATCCCTCCCACGCTGAACTACGAAACCCCCGACCCCGAGATCGATCTCGATGTCGTTGCAGGTGAGCCTCGTTATGGCGAATACAAGTACGCCATCAACAACTCGTTCGGGTTCGGTGGCCACAATGTGGCTCTGGCGTTCGGCCGCTACTGAGTAGCGCCCGCGCGTAGGAAGGGATCAACGGAGCAGTAATGGCAGGGTTAGCAACGGGTAACGGCTTCCCCAATGTGGTCGTCACCGGCATGGCGATGACGACCGCGCTGGCAACGGACGCCGAAACCACCTGGCAACGACTGTTGGACGGGCAGAGCGGGATCCGCAAGCTCGAGGATCCCTTCGTCGAGGAGTACGACCTACCGGTCCGCATCGGCGGACATCTGCTGGAGGACTTCGACGGTGAGCTGACGCGCGTGGAGCTGCGCCGGTTGTCGTATCTGCAGAAGATGTCGACGGTGCTCAGCCGCCGGGTGTGGGAGAACGCCGGCTCGCCGGATGTGGATCCCAAGCGGCTGATGGTGTCGATCGGCACCGGTATGGGCTCCACCGAACACCTCCTCTACGCCTACGAGGACATGCGGTCCAAGGGCCTGCGCGCCGTGTCCCCGCTTGCGGTGCAGATGTACATGCCGAACGCCGCCGCCGCGGCGGTCGGCCTGGAGCACAAGGCCAGGGCCGGGGTCATCACCCCGGTCTCGGCCTGCGCCTCCGGCTCGGAGGGCATCGCCCAGGCCTGGCGCAACATCGTGCTCGGCGAGGCGGACGTCGCCATCTGCGGCGGCGTCGAGACCAAGATCGAGGCGGTGCCGATCGCCGCCTTCGCCCAGATGCGCATCGTGCTGTCGACCACCAACGACGATCCCGCGGGCGCCTGCCGCCCGTTCGACAAGGACCGCAACGGGTTCGTCTTCGGCGAGGGCGGCGCGCTGATGGTGATCGAGACCGAGGAGCACGCCAAGGCCCGCGGCGCCACCATCCTGGCCCGCATCATGGGCGCGAGCGTCACCTCGGACGGGTACCACATCGTGGCGCCCGACCCGAACGGCGAGCAGGCCGGGCACGCGATGGCGCGGGCCATCCAGCTCGCTGGACTGAAGCCCACCGACATCGACCACGTCAACGCGCACGCCACCGGCACCAGCGTCGGCGACGTCGCCGAGGGCAAGGCCATCAACAACGCGATGGGCGGCCACAAGCCGGCGGTCTACGCACCCAAGGCGGCGCTGGGGCACTCCGTCGGCGCCGTCGGGGCCGTCGAGTCGATCCTGACGGTGCTCGCACTGCGCAACGGTGTCATCCCGCCGACCCTGAACCTGAAGAACCTGGATCCGGACATCGACCTCGACGTCGTCGCCGGCTCACCACGACCAGGCAATTTCCACTACGCGATCAACAATTCGTTCGGATTCGGCGGGCACAACGTCGCGGTCGCCTTCGGAAAGTACTGACACAAAACGACCTTCCGGAGGCGAAAGCCGACATCGGAACGGGCACAGGAGGAAACATGACGATCATGGCACCGGAGACTGTCGGCGAATCACTCGACCCGCGCGACCCGCTGCTGCGTCTGAGCTCGTTCTTCGATGACGGCACGGTCGAACTGCTGCACGAGCGGGACCGCTCGGGTGTGCTGGCCGCCGGCGGCAGCGTGAACGGCGTGCGCACCATCGCGTTCTGCACCGACGGCACCGTCATGGGCGGCGCGATGGGCGTGGAGGGCTGCAGGCACATCGTCAATGCCTACGACACCGCGATCGAGGAGCAGAGCCCCATCGTCGGCATCTGGCACTCGGGCGGTGCGCGACTGGCCGAGGGCGTCAAGGCGCTGCACGCCGTCGGGCTGGTCTTCGAGGCCATGATCCGGGCGTCGGGGTACGTCCCGCAGATCTCGGTGGTCGTCGGATTCGCGGCCGGTGGCGCCGCATACGGTCCCGCGCTGACCGACGTGATCGTGATGGCGCCCGACAGCAAGGTCTTCGTCACCGGGCCCGACGTGGTGCGCAGCGTGACCGGTGAGGACGTCGACATGGTGTCCCTCGGTGGTCCCGAGGCCCACCACAAGAAGTCCGGCGTGTGCCACATCGTCGCGGACGACGAACTCGACGCCTACGAACGCGGTCGCCGGCTGGTCGGATTGTTCTGCCAGCAGGGGCATTTCGACCGCAGCAAGGCCGAGGCCGGCGACACCGACCTGACCGCGCTGCTCCCCGACTCCGCGCGCCGCGCCTACGACGTGCACCCGCTGGTGAACGCACTGCTCGACGAGGGCACCCCGTTCGAGGAGTTCCAGGGCAAGTGGGCGCCGTCGATGGTGGTGGGCCTCGGCCGGCTGGCCGGGCGCACCGTCGGCGTGCTGGCCAACAACCCGTTGCGCCTCGGCGGCTGCCTGAACTCCGAGAGTGCCGAGAAGGCAGCGCGGTTCGTGCGGCTGTGCGACGCGTTCGGTGTCCCGATCGTGGTCGTCGTCGACGTGCCCGGCTACCTGCCGGGCGTCGACCAGGAGTGGGGTGGTGTGGTCCGCCGCGGCGCCAAGCTGCTGCACGCCTTCGGCGAGGCCTCCGTTCCCCGGGTCACTTTGGTCACCCGCAAGATCTACGGCGGCGCGTACATCGCGATGAACTCCCGCTCGCTGGGTGCCACCAAGGTGTTCGCGTGGCCCGACGCCGAGGTCGCCGTGATGGGCGCCAAGGCCGCGGTCGGCATCCTGCACAAGAAGAAGCTGGCCGCCGCCGCCCCCGAGGACCGCGAGGCTCTGCACGAGGAGCTGGCCGCCGAGCACGAGCGGATCGCCGGTGGCGTCGACTCCGCCATCGAGATCGGCGTGGTCGACGAGAAGATCGACCCGTCGCACACCCGCAGCAAGGTGACCCAGGCCCTGGCCGAGGCGCCTGCGCGCCGTGGCCGGCACAAGAACATCCCGCTGTAAGGCTTCGACTCCGGCCGAGTGGCCACTTGTGACGCGCATTCACTTCGAATACGTGCCATGAGTGGCCATTCGCCATTTTCGGCTCAGCGGCGCAGTGCGATGAACTCCTCCGCGGCCGACATCGCGCGCGCCCGGTCGGACTCGACGAGGCCGATCCGGGTGCGCCGGTCCAGGATGTCGTCGACGGTCAGTGCCCCCTCGTGGGTCACCGCGTACTCGAATTCCGCTCGGGTGACGTCGATTCCGTCGGCGACCGGTTGGGTCGGCCGGTCACAGGCGGCGCGGGCGACGACGTTGGGCGCCTCGGCGCCGTAGCGCGCGACGAGCGAGGACGGCAGCTCGACCGGCGAGCGCAGTGTCGCCACCGGATTCGACGGCGCCCCGACCAGCGGCAGATTGCGGGTGCGGCAGGGCGTCGCAGCCAGCCCGCGCAGCGCCACGGCGCGATCGAGCACGTCCTCGGCCATGTACCGGTACTCGGTGAGCTTTCCTCCGACGACACTGAGCACGCCGTCGCGGGATTCGACGACCGCGTGTTCGCGGGAGAGGTCCGCGGTGTCGCCGTCGCCCCTGTCGATCAGTGGCCGCAGCCCGGCGTAGGCACCGACGACGTCGCGATGCCCGAGGGTCACGTCGAGTGCGGTGTTCACGGTGTCCAGTAAGAAATCGATCTCCTGCGTGGTGGGCTGCGGGACGTCGGGCACCGGACCGGGCGCGTCCTCGTCGGTGAGTCCGAGATAGACCCGGCCCAGCTGTTCGGGCATGGCGAACACGAACCGGTTCAGTTCCCCGGGGATCGGGATGGTCAGCGCCGCAGTGGGATTGCCGAGAGCGCCGGCGTCGAACACCAGGTGGGTGCCGCGGCTGGGCCGCAGCCGGATCGACGTGTCGACGTCGCCCGCCCAGACTCCGGCTGCGTTGATCACCACACGAGCGGAGACCGTGGTGGACTCCCCCGTCAGCTGGTCGGTGAGTGTCACCGACGTCCCGGTGGCCCGCGAGGCCGCCACCCTGGTCAGGATCCGCGCGCCGTGCTGGGCGGCGGTGCGGGCGACCGCGGTGACGAGCCGCGCGTCGTCGATGAGCTGACCGTCGTAGGCGAGGAACCCGCCGTCCAGTCCGGCGCGGCGGACCGTCGGCGCCAGCGCGACGGCGCGGGCGGCGTCGACGCGGCGTGACCGCGGCAGCGTCGAGGCAGGCGTGCCCGCCAGCCTGCGCAACCCGTCTCCGGCCAGGAATCCGGTCCGCACCAGCGCCCGGGACACCCGGTTCATCGACGGCAGCAGCGGCACCAGCTGCGGCATCGCGGTAACCAGATGAGGTGCGTTGCGCGACATCAGGATTCCGCGCTCGACGGCACTGCGCCGGGCGATGCCCACATGGCCCGACGCGAGGTAGCGCAGCCCGCCGTGCACCAGCTTGGAGCTCCACCGGCTGGTGCCGAACGCCAAGTCGTGCTTTTCGACCAGCACCACGGACAGTCCGCGGGTGACCGCGTCGAGTGCGATTCCCGCACCGGTGATCCCGCCACCGATGACGACGACGTCGACGGCTTCGCCGTCGCCCAGTGCGTTGAGTTCCGCCGTGCGGCGGGCGGCGTTCAGTGCGGTCGTGGTGCCGGTCATGGCGCGAGGTATCCGTTCAGCGAGTGTTCGAGTTCGGTCGCCAGTGCAGCGGTGTCGAGGATGGGCGCGATGGTCTGGGCCGAGAGGATGGTCGACTGGGTGATCAGCAGGCACATCGCCGCGAGCTGACGCGCGTCGCCCGCACGGACGCTGCCCTCGTCCTGGGCTGCCTTCAATTCGCCGGTGACGGTGTCGAGCAGGATCTGCTGACTCGTTCCGAGGCGCTCCGAGAGGTACAGCATCGCGAGGTCCGGGGCCTCGTGCAGGACCGCCATGATCACGTCGTCGCGGCGGAGCCGCCCGGCCACCGCGAGGATGCGCTCGACCACCCACCTGCGGCCGACGCCGCCGCTGGGCGCGTCGTCGAGCGCGCGGGTGATCCGCTGCGTCAGCACCGCCGCGAGGATCGACCGGGTGTCGGGGAAACGCCGGTACACGGTCGGCCTGCTCACGCCGGCGCGCCGGGCGATCTCTGCCAGCGTCACCCTGGCCACGCCGAACGCGAGCACGCATCCGGCCGCCGCGTCGAGGATGCGCGCCTCGACCGACTCCTCCATGACTTTACTGCTTGACAGCATGTGTAACACTGTAACGCATGAGTCGAGCCGATGCACCGCCGATGAAGTGGAATGCCTGGGGCGACCCGGACGCGGCGAAGCCGCTGTCGGACGGGATCCGCCGGCTGCTCGAGCAGGCGCTCGGGGTGGACGCCCAGCCGCGGCCCGAGCTGGACATCGACGAGGTGCGGCTGCGTCCGTCGGCGCTGCCGGCGGGCGAGCGTGACGCGTTGTGCGCCATCGTCGGCGACCCCCACGTGATCACCGACGACCGGGGCCGGCTGCTGCGCGCGGGCGGCAAGTCGACGCTGGACCTGCTCCGCCGGCGGGACCACGGCGAGCAGGACGCCCCCGATGCGGTGGTGCTGCCCGGTGACGAGACCGAGGTGGCCGACGTGCTGGCGCACTGCGCCCGGCAACGCATCGCGGTGGTGCCGTTCGGCGGCGGCACGAGTGTCGTGGGCGGCGTCGACCCGGTCCGCGCCGACTTCACCGCCGTCGTGTCCCTTGACCTGCGCCGGCTCGACCAGCTGCACCACCTCGATCCGATCTCCGGCGAGGCCGAACTCGGCGCGGGCGTCACCGGCCCGCAGGCCGAGACGCTGCTTGCGGCGCAGGGATTCTCACTCGGTCACTTCCCGCAGAGCTTCCAGTTCGCCACCATCGGCGGGTTCGCGGCCACCCGCTCGTCGGGCCAGGGCTCGGCCGGCTACGGCCGCTTCGACGACATGGTCCGCGGCGTGCGCGCGGTCACCCCGGCCGGTGTGCTCGATCTGGGCCGCGCGCCGGCATCGGCGGCCGGACCTGATCTCCGCCAGCTCCTCGTCGGCTCCGAGGGGGTGTTCGGCGTGATCACCCGGGTGCGGGTGCGCGTGCACCCGGTGCCCGAGGTGACCCGCTACGAGGCCTGGTCGTTCCCCGACTTCACCACCGGCGCAGCGGCATTGCGCGCCGTCGTGCAGAACGGCGCCGGGCCCACCGTGCTGCGGTTGTCCGACGAGGCCGAGACGGGTGTCAACCTGGCGACGTCGGAGAGCATCGGCGAGCAGTCGATCACCGGCGGGTGCCTGGCGATCACCACCTTCGAGGGCACCGCAGCCCATGCGCAGAGCCGCCACGACGAGACGCGCGCGGTGCTCGAGGCGCACGGCGGGACGTCGCTGGGCGAGGATCCCGCGCGGGCGTGGGAGCACGGGCGGTTCAATGCGCCGTACCTGCGTGACGCGCTGCTCTCGGCCGGGGCGCTGTGCGAGACGCTGGAGACCGCGACCAACTGGTCGAATGTGCCCGCGCTGAAGGACGCGGTCACGGAGGCGTTGACTGCGGCGTTGGCCAATTCCGGTACGCCGGCGCTGGTGCTGTGCCACATTTCGCACGTGTATCCCACCGGCGCATCGCTGTACTTCACGGTGGTGGCCGGACAGCGCGGCAACCCGATCGAACAGTGGCGCACGGCCAAGGCGGCGGCGTCGGAGGCGATGGTCCGCACCGGCGGCACCATCACCCATCATCACGCCGTCGGCGCCGACCACCGGCCGTGGATGGCCGACGAGATCGGCGATCTCGGGGTCGCGGTGCTGCGCGCCGTCAAGGCCACCCTCGACCCCACCGGAATCCTGAACCCGGGCAAGCTGATTCCGTGACGGGGCAGCTCGGCCGCATCACGCTGCTGACCAACCCGCTGTCGGGCCACGGTAACGCGCCCCACGCCGCGCAGCGGGCCGTCGCGCGCTTCCAGCAGCGCGGGGTCGACGTGTGCGAGATCGTCGGCACCGACGCCGCACACGCCCGCCGACTCGTCGACGAGGCCCTCGCCGCGGGGACCGACGCGCTGGTGGTGGCAGGCGGCGACGGGGTGATCTCGCTGGCGCTGCAGGCGCTCGCGCTCGGCGACGTGCCGCTGGGCATCGTGCCCGCGGGCACCGGCAACGACCACGCGCGCGCCTTCGGAGTGCCCACCGGGAACCCGGAGGCCGCGGCGGACATCGTCGTCGACGGCCGTACCGAGACCATCGACCTCGGCCGGATAGAGGACGCCGGCGGCGCGGTGACGTGGTTCGGCACCGTGATGGCCGCCGGCTTCGACTCACTGGTCAGTGACCGCACCAACCGCATGCGCTGGCCGCACGGCCGGATGCGGTACAACGTCGCGATGGTGGCCGAACTGTCCCGGCTGCGACTGCTGCCGTTCCGGCTGACCTTCGACGACGGCGAGGAGACGGTCACCGACCTGACGCTCGCCGCGTTCGGCAACACCCGGAGTTACGGCGGCGGCATGCTGATCTGCCCGGACGCCGACCACACCGACGGCCTGCTCGACGTCACGATGGTGCACTCGGCGTCACGCAGCAAGCTGATCCGGCTGTTCCCCACGGTGTTCAAGGGCACCCATGTCGGCCTCGACGAGGTGACCACGGCACGTGCCCACCGGGTGCACGTCGACTCGCCAGGGATCAACGCCTACGCCGACGGCGACTACGCGTGCGCACTCCCGGTCACCGTGTCAGCGGTGCCGCGGGCGCTGCGCGTACTGCGGACCGGCGCCTAGCCGACTCCCCGGCTCAGCCAGCTGACCTCGGCGCCTGCGCCGCCGTCCCGGTAGGGCTCCAGCGCCTCGTCCCACGCGGTGCCGAGCACGGAGTCCAGTTCGGCGGCCAGCATGTCGGCACCGGAGGCCATCAGCGTCCGCAACCGCATCTCGCCGACCATCACGTCGCCGTTCGCGCTCATCGCCCCGCTCCACAACCCCAACTGCGGGGTGTGGCACCAGCGGTGGCCGTCGACGCCTGGGCTCGGGTCCTCGGTGACCTCGAAGCGCAGCACCGACCAGGAGCGCAGGGCGTTGGCCAACTGGCCGCCGGTGCCCACCGGCCCGACCCAGTTGGTGACCGCGCGCAGCTGTCCGGGCATGGCCGGCTGCGGCGTCCACTTCAGATTCGCCCTCGCCTGGAGGGTCGACGACAACGCCCACTCGACATGCGGGCATACCGCCGCGGGAGAGGCATGGACGTACACCACGCCAGTCGACGCGTCGGCGAACTGGTTCAACGCACGCATAGCTGCTCCTTCGGATCCACGAGGGACGTCTTCCCCAACGACCTGGTGATTCCGAGTTGTAGCTGTGTCGTGCGTGTCTATTGTGCCTCGTGAGGCACCTGTTGCGCTAGTCTGCGCCGAATTCTCTCAGGACACCGTCAGAGATCGCCGTCCACGGCTCGTGCGCCCAGTCGCCGAAATCCCGGTCACCCAGCACCACCAGGGCAAGGTCGGCGTCCGGGTCGACCCACAGAAACGTGCCGGTCTGACCGAAATGCCCGTACGTCGACCCGCTGTTCGCCGAGCCCGTCCAGTGCGGCGACTTGCCGTCGCGGATCTCGAAGCCCAGCCCCCAGTCGTTGGGACGCTGGCGACCGTAGCCGGGCAACACGCCGTCGAGCCCGGGGAACTGCACGGTGACGGCCTCCTCGTGCATCTGCGCCGAGACCGTGGCGGGCCGCAGCAGGTCCAGTGCGAAGGCCACCAGATCGGACGCCGTCGACGTCGCGCCGTAGCCCGCGGCCCCCGCGCCGCCCTCGAGCGACGAGTCGGACATGCCGAGCGGCTCGAACACCGCCTCGGACAGGTATCGCGCGAAGTCGATCTCGGTGGCCGACTCGAGGGTCTGCGCCAGCACCGCGAACCCGTGATTCGAATACACGCGCCGCGCTCCGGGCTCGGCCATCACCTCGTCGGACCGCATCGCGTAGCCGGCGGTGTGCGCCAGCAGGTGGCGCACCGTCGACCCCGGTGGCCCGGCGGGCGTGTCCAATTCGACGGCGCCCTCTTCCACGGCGACGTGGGCGGCCCGCGCGACGAGCAGTTTCGTCACCGATGCCAGCGCGAACCGGCGCTCCTGGTCGCCGTGGGAGGCCAGCGGACCCTTGGGCCCGACGACCGCCGCGGCGACGTTGTCGACCGGCCAGTCGGCGATCGCATCGAGTGCTGCCACGTACTGCAGCCTAAGTGGTGCTCCACGCGGTGCAGATCGCCGCCACGTGGCGGGCGTCCGTGCCGCAGCACCCGCCGAGCACGGCCACCGCGGGCAGCCGGTCGCGCAGCAACAGGTGCTGGGCAGCGAGATCGGCGGGATCACCGTCGTCGAGTTCGGTGGCCTCGTCCAGCTCGGCGTGACTCTTGGTGGATGCGTTCACCCGCAGACCAAGCAGTCGCCCCCACGGGCCGTCCTGCTGCAGCGCGCCGGCGAAATGGGTGGGGTGTGCGCAGTTCACCATGAAGTAGGCGGCCCCGGCGGCGGTCGCCGCGTCCACCTGTTCGATCGCCTCGGCCAGCGGCTGGCCGGTCGGAAGCCGGCCGTCCGTCTCGACGGTGAACGAGATCGCCGCCGGGATGCCTGCCGCCGCCGCGGCGCGCACGATGCCGATCGCCTCTTCGGCGTTGGTCATCGTGATCGCGGTCACCTGATCGGCCGAGGTGTCGGCGAACGTCCCGATCTGCACCGCGTGGTAGCGCTCGGCGTCCTCGGGCGTCATGGCGGTCCCGGGGTCGTAGCCGTCGCCGCGCGGGCCCACGCACCCACTCACCACCACGGTGATGCCCTCCGTCGCGGCCGCCGACCTGATCTCCTCGGCGAGCGCGACGGCCGAGCGATTGGCCGCGTCGAGTTGCTCGGGCGAATAGCCCAGCAGCGCGGCCCAGTCCGGGTTCGCCCGCCAGGTGGGCGTCTCCACCACGAAACCGGCGCCCAATCTGCGGGCGATGTCGACATAACCGTCGTAGTAACGCCGGAGCCGCGCCCGCTGCTCGGGGACGTCGAGCAGAGGGAACGCGGCGAAGCTCGGCAGGTCCATCCCGTCGTGGAAGACCAGCTCCGTCTCCAGACCACCGTCGGTGACGAACAATCCGGTGCCCCCGAGCTGCGGGAGCGGCGCTCTGGTGCCCGACGGCTGCGCATCGATGGTCGTCATCAGGTCATCTCCAGGCGATGTAGTAGTTGTTCAGCACGTCCGACTCGATCTCCCTGACCTCGACGTCGTCGAAGCCGGCGTCCGCGAGCATCGACGTGGCGAGCTGACGACCCCAGCAGGTGCCGAGGCCCGCGCCGTCGAGTCCCAGCGACACGCTCATGCAGTGCATCGTCGACACCGTGTACAGATAGGTCGCCAACGGCGCGCCGACGTTCTCCTCGAGCCGGCTCGACGACTTGATGTCGACCATCAGCAGCACCCCGCCGGGCCGCAACGCACGGTGGATGTTCTCCAGCACCCGCGACGGCCGGGCCTGGTCGTGGATCGCGTCGAAAACGGTGATGAGATCGAAGGTCTGAGCCATGTCGAGCTCGGCCACGTCCGCGGCGACGAACCGGGCGTTCGTCAGTCCGGACCGGGCCGCCTCCCCCCGGCCGACGCCGAGGCCCTCGTCGGAGAAGTCGATGCCGGTGAACCGGCTGGCGGGGAACGCCTCGGCCATCACGTTGACCGCATGCCCGCTGCCGCAACCGATGTCGGCCACGTCGGCACCGGCACGCAGCCGCTCGGGCAGCCCCGTCACCAGGGGCAGCACCAGATCGACCAGCGCGGCGTCGAACACCTCGCCGCTCTGCTCGGCCATCAGCGTGTGGAAGCGCGGGTAGTCGCCGTAGGACAGGCCGCCACCGGTGCGGAAGCAGCCGAGGATCTTCTGCTCGACCTCGCCGAGCAGCGGGATGAACTGCGCCACCCGCGAGAGGTTGTCCGGCCCGGCGGCCCGGGTGAGCACGGCGGCGCGTTCCGCCGGAAGGGAATACGTGCCTGCCGCGGCGTCGAAGTCGACGACGCGACCGGTGACCACGCCGCCCAACCATTCGCGGACGTACCGTTCGTCGAGCCCGGCGGCGTCGGCGATCTGCGAGCTGGTCGCGGGTGGCAGCGCGGCCATCGCGTCGAACAACCGGGTCTGGTGTCCGATGCTCAGCAGGAGTGCCAGGCTGGCCGCGTCGATCGCACCCGCCATCCGCGCGGCGAAGTCCTCGGTGGCCTCGGAGGGTTTCTCGTGGTCGACAGTGGTCATGGCTCACTTCCGCGCGGTCGGTTCTGGTGGGTCTCTTCCTGACGACGGCCGAAGCCGCCGCCGGGTTCAATTCGCCGGTTCGCCGGGCGGCGCGAAGAACTCGAGCGCGATGCCGTCGGGATCCCGGAAGCTCAGACCGGATCCGTAACCGGCGTCGACGATTCCGCCGTGCGCCACACCCGCGGCGTCCAGCCTGCGGACCCACTCCTCCAGGTCGCCGCGGCCCGCGCAGCCGAACCCCACGTGGTCTAGCCCGATCCGGTACTCGGTGAAGGGCTCCTCGGGCGCCGGCCGGGTGTGCTGGTGCAGTCCCAGCAGCATGCCGCCGCCGATCGGGAACACCACGTGGCGGAAGCCGCCGTCGGTGTCCTCGTCGAGGACCGGGTCGGCGCCGATCAGCGCCCGGTACCAGGGCACGCTGACCGACAGGTCACGCACGGTCAGGGCGACGTGGGCCAGTGGGGCGAAGTCCGTCATCAGATCTCCTCTCGGCGCCAGCATGAACGGTAGCCCCGACGATCACCGTTGAGGCCGCATCGACCAGTTCTGTGAAAACGCTCCGCTGGAGGCCGATCGAGTCTGCGGGCAGAACCAAGCAGTTGTTAGGTTGTATGCCATGAGCCAGACGGTGCGTGGTGTGGTGTCCCGACGGAAAGGTGAGCCGGTCGAGGTGGTGGACATCGTGGTCCCCGACCCGGGTCCCGGCGAGGTGGTGGTCGACATCGTGGCCTGCGGCGTCTGCCACACCGACCTGACCTACCGCGAGGGCGGCATCAACGACGAATACCCGTTCCTGCTCGGCCACGAGGCCTCGGGCACGGTGGAGGCGGTCGGCGAGGGCGTCACCAACGTCGAGCCCGGCGACTTCGTCATCCTGAACTGGCGCGCGGTGTGCGGTCAGTGCCGCGCCTGCAAGCGGGGCAGGCCGCACCTGTGCTTCGACACCCACAACGCCGCCCAGAAGATGACGCTCACCGACGGCACCGAACTCACCCCGGCGCTGGGCATCGGTGCATTCGCCGACAAGACCCTGGTGCACGAGGGTCAGTGCACCAAGGTCGATCCCGACGCAGACCCCGCCGTCGCCGGACTGCTGGGCTGCGGCGTGATGGCAGGCATCGGGGCGGCGATCAACACCGGCGCCGTCAACCGGGACGACACCGTGGCCGTGATCGGTTGCGGCGGTGTGGGCGACGCGGCGATCGCCGGTGCGGCGCTGGTCGGCGCCCGGCGGATCATCGCCGTCGACACCGACGACAAGAAACTGCACTGGGCGCGCGAGTTCGGCGCCACCCACACCATCAACGCCCGCGACCTCGACGTCGTCGAGACCATCCAGGATCTCACCGGTGGCTTCGGCGCCGACGTCGTCATCGACGCGGTCGGCCGGCCGGAGACCTGGAAGCAGGCGTTCTACGCCCGCGACCTCGCCGGCACGGTGGTTCTGGTCGGTGTGCCGACCCCCGACATGACCCTGGAGATGCCGCTGGTCGACTTCTTCTCCCGCGGTGGGTCGTTGAAGTCCTCCTGGTACGGCGACTGCCTGCCCGAGCGGGACTTCCCCACCCTGATCAGCCTCTACCTGCAGGGCCGGTTACCGCTGGAGAAATTCGTGTCCGAACGCATCGGCCTGGACGGCATCGAGGACGCGTTTCACAAGATGCACGCCGGCGAGGTCCTGCGGTCGGTGGTGATGCTCTGATGGGCAACATCGAGCGGATCGTCACCAGCGGAAAATTCGAACTCGACGGCGGCAGCTGGGATGTCGACAACAACATCTGGGTGGTCGGCGACGACTCCGACGTGGTGGTGTTCGACGCCGCACACGACGCAGCGCCGATCGTGATGGCCGTCGGCGGCCGCAACGTGGTGGCGGTGGTCTGCACCCACGGCCACAACGACCACATCACCGTCGCCCCCGAGCTCGGCGAGGCACTCGACGCACCGGTGCTGCTGCACCCGGCGGACGACATGCTGTGGCGGATGACGCACCCGGACAAGGAATTTCGCACCGTCGCCGACGGCGACACGCTGCGCGCGGGCGGCGTGGAGCTGCAGGCGCTGCACACCCCGGGGCACTCCCCCGGTTCGGTGTGCTGGTACGCACCCGAACTCGGCGCGGTGTTCTCCGGCGACACGCTGTTCCAGGGCGGTCCTGGGGCGACGGGCCGGTCGTTCTCCGACTTCCCGACCATTTTGGCGTCGATCTCCGGGCGGCTCGGCGACCTGCCCGCCGACACCGTGGTCTACACCGGGCACGGCGACACCACCACCGTGGGCGACGAGATCGTGAACTACGACGAATGGGTCGCCCGCGGGCACTAGCCGTCGAGGATGCGGCGCTTCTCCGCCTCGAACTCGGCCTGCGTGAGAGCACCCGAATCTCGCAGCGCCGCAAGGGTGTTGAGCTGTTCGAGCCGAATACCCTGCTCTGTCGGCGAGTAGTCGTGAGCCGCGGTCGACCCGTCTGCGTCCGACGCCGTCGCGCCGAAGTCGTACAGCGGCGTGACCGGCCTCGCCCGCTTACCCGCCCGGTGGGACCACATGATCCCGGCTGTCAGCTCCACGACGCTCACCGCGAACAGTCCGGCGAACACCCATGGCAGCCAGCCGTACTCGCTGCCCTTCCCGAACGCCAACTGCGGATTGATGTAACCGTTGATCTCACCGTCGGTCTCGATGCCGTACACGCCCTCGGCGGGGATCTGCGCCACCCAGACACGCACCCGGGTGTCGCTGTTGACGGTGGTGACGCTTCCCCCGGTTTCGGTGATGTCCGGCTCGGCGACCCCTTCGGGCGGGTCCAACCGCAGCCGCAGCGGCGGCACCGGGAAGCCGCCGTCGGAACCGCCGGTGAAGGTGTGAAAGCTGACCGTCACCTCACCGGCAGGCAGGTGGAGGCTACCCCGGCCGGGAACCGGCACCTCGCCGTAGGCGTCGAAATCGTCGAACACGAAGACGTTCATCACGATCGTCACGACGAAGCCGACGATCGCCGAGATCATCGTCACCACCGCGACGCCGATGACGACCCGGGCAGCGAGCCGACCGTTGCGCATGGGCCGAAGTGTGTCACGGCGGCTGCTGATCCGCGGTGGCATCGGGCTGCGGCGGTTACCGTGGGAACCGAACCCAACCGCGTCGAGAGGGGGTCGGAGTTGGCCGTGCCCGAGTCGAGCGTCGTCGTGCGGCCCGAGCCCGTCGGCAGCGGGTCCTACTCCGCCAACTCACGCCTGCAGGCTGCCGGATTACGCGGCGCCATGGAGCTTTTCGAGCAGGCCGCGAAGACGGTGCCACTACCGGCCGCCCCGTATCCCATCGTGCTCGCCGACTACGGCGCGTCGACCGGGCACAACTCGCTGCTGCCGGTGTGCGCGGCGGTCAAGGCGTTGCGCGGCCGTACCCGGCCCGAGCACTCCATCCTGGTGGCTCACACCGATCTGCCGGACAACGACTTCACCGCGATGTTCCGCACGCTGGCCGAGGATCCGGACTCCTACCTCAGCAGGGACGCCGCCACGTACGCCTCGGCGGTCGGCCGGTCGTTCTACACCCAGATCCTGCCGTCGAACAGCGTGCACCTGGGTTGGTCGGCCTGGGCGGTGCAGTGGCTGAGCCGGGTGCCGTCCGCCATCCCCGACCACATCCAGGTCGCCTACAGCGCCGACGAGGCCGTGCGCGCCGCCTACGGCAGGCAGGCCGCCAACGACTGGCACGAATTCATCGCCTTCCGCGGCCGCGAGTTGAGCCCGGGCGGTCGGCTCGTCGTCATGACGATGGCCGTCGACGAGCACGGTGAGTTCGGGTACCGGCCGCTGCTGGCGGCGTTGACCGACGGGCTGTCCGAACTCGTCGCGAGCGGCGTGATCGGCGCAGAGGAACTGGCCCGCATGGTGATTCCCACGGTCGGCAGACAGGCGGCGGACTTCATGGCGCCGTTCGCGCCGTCGGGGCGGTTCGAACGACTGGAGATAGAGCATCTCGAGGTGTTCGACGCCGAGGACCGGTACTGGGATCAGTACCTCGTCGACAAGGACACGACCGCGTTCGGCTCGCGGTGGGCAGAGTTCCTGCGGGCATCGGTGTTCCCGACCATCGCCACCGCGCTCGACCCCGGTCGCGACGTGACTGCCTTCGCCGACCGATTGGAGCGCGAGGTCGCACAACGGCTGGCGGCCGCACCGGAACAGATGCAGATCCCGCTCGCGCACCTGGTGCTGTTCAAGCGGCCCAAGAGCCAGTGACTCCGCCGTACGCCTAGTTGCCGCCGATGGGCGGCGGCGCAGGGACGAACGGAAGTCCCGGGATCGTGGTGTACGGCAGCGTCGGGATGATCGGCGGACGGGTCGTCGAGGCCGGTGGTTGCGTGGTCTCCGGCGGCGGTGGCGGAGCCGTGGTGGTCGGCGGTGGCGGTGGCGGCGCCTCGGAGGGTGGCGGCGGGGCGGGCGACTCGGGGGCCGCCGGCGGCGGCGCCGTCTCGTAGACGGTCTCCGGTGGCGGGGCCTGGGTCTGCGGCGCAGGCGTCTCCCCCGGCGCAGCCGGTGGCGGCGCGGGCGCCGCGGTGGTGGTCGGGGTGGTGGTCGGCGTGGACGCCGGCTCGTCGTCGCCGCGCAGCGCGTAGGCCGCCGCAAGTGCGACCAGCACGAGAACCAACAGCGCTCCCGCTGCGACGATCACCGGCGGGCGTCGGTACCACGGGACCGGTGGCACCGCGGTGTCGTCGTCGTCGCGGGCGCCGAACGCCACGACGGGGCGCGCGGTCGTCGCGCCGGCGGGCCGGTCGGCGTCGGTCGGCGAGTCGGCCGGTGCGTCGTACTCGTAGTGGTCGGTCGCCGCGACGTCCGGGATGTCGTCGGCGTCCGACCACGCCAGCGCCCGGAACGTGCTCGACTGCGACATGTCGTCGGCGGCCGCCGCACCGGCCAACGCCGCCGCGGCCGGCGCGGCGGCCATCGCCGTCATCGTGTTGTCGGCCCCGCCGCGCACGGCGGCCAGCCCAGCGCCGATCGCCGCGGCCAGTTCGGGTTGCGGGTTGGTGACCACCGGCACCCGGAAGCTCTCGGACAGGGTCGCGGTGACCACAGGGATCCTGGCGCCTCCCCCGGTCGTCGCCACGGCGGACAGGTCGCCTGCGCGGACGCCCGCCCGTTCGAGTGTCTCGTGCACCACGGCGACGAAGTCGGCCAGCGGCTGGCGGACGGCGTCGTCGAGTTCGGCGCGGGTGAGCCGGACCTCGCTCTGCCGGCCGGGCAGGTCGGCCGCGAGCGACGTGACGGTCGCCGAGGACAGCCGCTCCTTCGCCGCGCGACACTGCCCGCGCAGCCGGGTCAGTGATCCGATCGCCGAGGTGCCGGTCAGGTCGACGGCTCCGGCCGCCGACAGGTCGTTGATGACATGGGTCAGCAGCGCCTGGTCGATCGCCGCGCCCGAGAGATCGGGATGCCGCACGGTGGGGCCGATGGGTGCGTAACCGTTGCCCGCGTCGGCCAGCGTGATGCTGGTACCGGTGCCGCCGAAGTCGCACAGCGCGACGACGCCGCTGGTGGGCAGGCCGGGATCGTCGTGCAGGGCGGTGAGCGCGGCGGCGGCGTCGGACACCACCACCGGCGCCGCGCCGAACTGCGGCACCGCGGCCAGCGCGCCCCGCAGCGAATCGACGGCGGCCGGCCGCCAGTGCGCGGGGTGGCTGACCGCGATCGGGTCGGCGGGCGGCTGTCCGCGGGTCACAGCGTGCAACAGCGCCCGCAGCGCGTCGGCGAGCACCACCTCGCCGCGATGCGACGTGCCGTCGGCGGCGACGATCCCCACCGGGTCGCCGACCCGGTCGACGAAGTCGGTGAGGATCAGCCCGCGTTCGGTCAGCTCGGGGTTCTCGCTGGGCACGCCGACCTCGGATGGACGGTGCGGGTACTGCGTCAACACCGGCGAGCGCGTCAGCGCGGCCCGTCCGACGACGACCGCGGTCAGCCTGGTCGCCCCGACCGACAACCCCAGCCCGTCTGCCATGTCACTCCCTCGAGATGGACCCCGTTCAGTTATCCATCTCGCGCGGCGGGGTCGGCGTTACT
This sequence comes from Mycobacterium sp. NPDC050551, assembly GCF_040674075.1. Lineage (NCBI taxonomy): Bacteria > Bacillati > Actinomycetota > Actinomycetes > Mycobacteriales > Mycobacteriaceae > Mycobacterium > Mycobacterium sp. NPDC050551. Next base: position 306,667 of record NZ_JBFARC010000005.1, read on the forward strand.
CAGCGAATTGTGCCTGCACCGGGGATGAGTGGTAAATCCAGGGCGGTCACCCAGCCCGGCGAGAGATCGTTGACGGCGGGCACCGCGTTGAGCGCCCGCATCCCGGTGGCCAGGCAACCCGCCGCCGCGGCATCCCGCCCGGACCCGTCGGTGAAGCGGAACGCCGTCTCCTGGGAGATGCTCGGGGTCCCCTCGATGTCCACCCGGTAGACGTCATCCTGGTTGCCCGTCGGCCAGTCCGGCGCGGCATCGCCGCCGATGCGGTTCACGTGTTCCAGCTGGATCCGGGTCTCACCCCGGTACACCCCGTTGATGGTGAATCGCACGGCCGCAACATGGCCCGCCGCGATCACGCCCTTGGCCGTCGGGCGCTCGGTGGGTGTGACCCACTTGTCGTAGGTCGTGGTGATCTCGTCGAGCATGATGCCCGCGGCGTGCGCGATCATCGGGACCGTTGCGCCCCATGCCATCACCAGGATGTCCTGCGTCTCGAGCAGTGCGCGCTTCTCCGGCGGGCGGCCGATGCCCATCTCGAACTCGTAGTCGCCGGTGTAGTTGGTGTAGTCGAGCAGCTCAGAGGCACGCACGGTGCGGACCTCCGAACACAGCCCCATCAAGGTCAGGGGGAAGAGGTCATTGGCGAAGCCCGGATCGATCCCCGTCGTCAGGCACGACGACTCGCCCAGTTCGCAGGCCTCGGTCACCGGCACGATCCAGTCCGGCGGGTTGAGGTGCATCGTCGGCCACACCCACGGTGTCATCGCCGTGGAGCAGACGTCGATCCCGGCCCGCAGGAAGCGGGTGATCAGCGCGATGTTGTCGCCGGCGTGGGCGGCGGTCGGGCCGTAGTGCACCAGCGCGTCGGGAGCCAGCGCGATCAGCGCGTCGACGTCGTCGGTGGCGATCACCCCGACCGGCTCACCCAGCCCGCAGAGCTCGCCGACATCGCGGCCGACCTTCTCCGGACTGCTCACCCCGACGCCCACCAGATCGAAGAGCGGATGCCGGACGATCTCGGCGATCACCATCGTGCCGACGAACCCCGTGCCCCAGACCACGACCCGCTTGGCCATCGATCACCTCTTCTGTCTCGTCGGCTAGCCGTCCTCACCCTAGGCGGGAATGATTCATCTGCGTCGGCGCTTGTCGATGAGACACCCCGAGCGAGGAGTTCACCCGATGACGGCTGCAATCGAAGGTCCGCTGAGCGGACGGCGCGCGCTGGTGACCGGCGGATCGCGGGGTATCGGCGCGGAGATCGTGCGCAAGCTGGCGCTCGACGGGGCGGCGGTGGCGTTCACCTACGGCGCGTCGGCCCGCGACGCCGACAACGTCGTCGTGGAGATGTCCAGGGCGGGCGCCCGGGTGCTGCCGATCCGTGCCGACAGCACCGACGTCGGACAGATCGCCTCGGCCGTGCAGGAGGCCGTGACCCGTCTCGGCGGGCTCGACATCCTGGTCAACAACGCGGGCGTGGCCGCCTTCGGCGACATCGAGACCTTCCCGCTCGAGGAGTTCGACCGCCTCGTCGCGGTCAACGTCCGCGGAGTGTTCGCCGCCATCCAGCAGACGGTGCCCCATCTGGGCGAGGGCGGCCGCATCATCAACATCGGCAGCATCAACGCCGAACGGGTGCCGGGCCCGGGTCTGGCGGTATACTCGATGACGAAGGCGGCGGTCGCCGGCCTCACCCGCGGACTGGCCCGCGACCTCGGCCCCCGCGGGATCACCGTGAACAACGTGCAGCCGGGTCCGATCGCCACCGACATGAACCCCGAGGAGGGCGAATTCGCCGACCTCGCGCGGCAGACGATCGCCGTCGGGCACTACGGGCACACCCGTGACGTCGCCGGGGTGGTGGCCTACCTGGCCGGACCGGACGCCGGCTACGTGACCGGAGCGAACTGGAACGTCGACGGCGGATTCACCGCCTGAGCACGCCCTAGAAGCAGCGGCGCAGGCCGCCCGGCTCGCAGATCAGCGGGTAGCGGTCCACCGGGATCGGCAGCGGCGCCTTGAAGGCCAGCGTGAACGGTGTCGACGTCATGGCGGGTTGCAGACCGCACACCGCGCCGTGGATGGACTTGCGGGTGCCCGCCAGCGTGGTCCCGCTCCACGAGAAGATCTGCTCGACCGCTGCGGTGGACCCGTCGGGGCACTTGAGCCCGTCGCTGACCTTGCGGGTGGTCGTCCACAGCCCGTTGGTCATCACCGCGTCCGAGCCGGATTGGCGCTCGGGTGTCACGTGCAGCCGGCATGCGACCGGCAACCACAGCGGTTCGCGGAGGTCGCCGACCGTCGGCACGCAGGTCGGGAAGATGGTCCAGTCGGCGCCGGTCTGGCCGCCCTCGTTGTAGGTGTAGACGCCCTGCAGGATCTCCGGCGGGGCGTCGGGCGGCTGCGCCTGCGCGATGGGAGCCCAGCCGACCGCCGAGCCGGCGAGGATGACGGCGGCGGCGAGCACGCGACGGAGTCTCATGAGGGTTGAGTATCGCAGCAGCGCCGTGGCCCGTCACCGGTTTGTCGGTCGCCGCATCCGGGAACCGGGCGTTTCGTGGCGGACGATCAGCGGGTAAGTGATCTTGGATCATCCGCATGAGCCCTGGAGATGGCGTGACCCGTAGACCGATCGTGCTCGGCGGTCTGATCGCGGCTGTGGTGGCCCTGGTGCTCGGCACGACGTCCTGTTCAACGGGCGAGCGGGTCGACCTGGGTGACGAGGCGTCCGGGAACCTGATCGCGGCGATCGCCGGGGAACCCGACCAGCTCGACCCCCACAAGACCAGCGCCTACTTCTCCTTCGAGGTGCTGGAGAACGTCTACGACACCCTGGTCGAACCCGACGCCGCCCTGGAGATGCGCCCGGCGCTGGCCGAGTCGTGGGACGTCAGTCCCGATCAGCGGGTGTGGACGTTCCACCTGCGCCGGGGGGTGACGTTCCACGACGGCAGCCCGTTCACCGCGGACGACGTCGTGTACTCCTACCGGCGCATCATCGACGAACAGCTCACCAACGCCGACAAGTTCAGCGCGGTGACCGACGTGCGCGCACTGGACCCCGCGACGGTGCGGATCGCGGTGAAGGCGCCCACCCCGAACCTGCTGACCAACATCGGCGGCTTCAAGGGGATGGCGATCGTGTCCCGGGCGAACGTCGAGAGCGGGCGCATCGCCACCCATCCCGTCGGCACCGGACCGTTCTCGTTCGCCGGTCAGCGCAGTGGCGACTCGATCACGCTGAAGGCCAACCCTGCGTACTGGGCGGGACCGCCCAAGGTGTCGGGCGTGACGTTCCGCTTCATCTCGGAGCCGTCCACCGCGCTGGCGGCGCTGCAGGCCGGCGAGGTGGACTGGACCGACTCGATCCCGCCCCAGCGGGTCGACCAGCTGCGCGACGACGACTCCCAGCGGCTGGCGGTCACGCCGAGCAACGACTACTGGTACCTCGCCATGAACGAGGCCCGCGATCCGTGGCGAGACCCGCGGGTGCGTCAGGCCATCGCCTACGGCATCGACCGCGACGCGATCGTGCAGGCCACGAGCTACGGCACCGCGGCGCGCAACCAGCTCGCGATTCCCGAGGGCAACCCCTGGTACACGCCCTACGACACCTACCGCTACGACATCGAGAAGGCCAAAGAGCTTCTAACACAGGCGAATGCCGCCCCGGAGCGGATGGACATGCTGGTCACCAGTGAATACCCGGAGACCGTCACCGCCGCCCAGATCATCGCCGACAACCTCGCCCCGCTCGGCATCACCGTCGACATCCGCACCGTCGACTTCGCGACCTGGCTCGACGAGCAGAACAACGGCAACTTCGACATGCTGATGATGGGCTGGCTGGGCAACATCGACCCCGACGACTTCTACTACGCCCAGCACCACACCGACGGGACGAGCAATGCCCAGAAGTTCTCGAACCCCGAGGTGGACCGCCTGCTCGATCGCGGCCGCGTCGAGACCGACCGCGCCGCCCGCCGCGACGTCTACGCCCGTGCCGCCACCATCATCGCCGACCAGGTCAGCTACCTCTATCTGTACAACCCGTCGGTGATCCAGGCCTGGTCCAACGACCTGTCGGGGGTCGAGGCCCGCCGCGACGGCGCCGTGCGCTTCCGCGCCGCGGAGCTGGCCGGAGGCGAATCGACATGAGCGACTTCCTGTCTCATCCCGTGTTGCGATTCCTCGTGCGGCGGGTGCTGTACTCGCTGGTGGTTCTGCTCGGGGTGCTGGTGGTGGTGTTCGCCCTGGTGCACCTGGTGCCCGGCGACCCGGTACGCATCGCGCTGGGCACCCGCTACACCCCGCAGGCCTACGAGGCGTTGCGCTCGGCCAGCGGGCTGGACCGCCCGATCGTCGTGCAGTTCTTCAGTTACCTGGGCAACGCGTTCACCGGCGACCTGGGGGTGAGCTTCCGCAACGGTGACCCGGTGACGGTGACGCTGCTGGACCGACTGCCCGCGACACTGTCACTCGGGGTGGTCGGCGTCCTGATCGCGCTGATGATCGCGGTGCCGGCGGGCATCTACTCCGCGCTGCGCGAAGGCCGGATCAGCGACACCGTCGTCCGGATCACCAGCCAGTTCGGGGTGTCGGTGCCGGACTTCTGGCTGGGCATCCTGCTCATCGCCCTGTTCGCCACCACGCTGGGCTGGCTGCCCACGTCGGGATACCGCCCGCTGTTCGACGACCCGGCGGGGTGGCTGCGGCACATCGTGCTGCCCGGCCTCACCGTCGGGCTGGTCGCCGCGGCGATCATGACGCGCTACATCCGCTCGGCGGTGCTCGAAGTGGCCTCGGCGGGTTATGTCCGTACCGCCCGCTCCAAGGGACTGCCGCCGCGCATCGTGACGTTCCGGCACACCGTGCGCAACGCCCTGATCCCGATCCTGACGATCACCGGCATCCAGCTCGCCACGATCCTCGGCGGCGTGATCGTCGTCGAAGTGGTGTTCGCGTGGCCCGGTCTGGGCCGGCTGGTGTTCAACGCCGTCGCCGCGCGCGACTATCCCGTCATCCAGGGCGCGGTGCTGCTGATCGCGGCGCTCTTCCTGGTGATCAACCTGATCGTGGACGCGCTGTACGCAGTGGCCGACCCCCGGATCCGGCTGTCATGACCGAGCCCGCGCAGACGGCAGGCGACAGCGGCAGGGTGGCGTCCTGGCGGCTGCTGCTGGGCAATCCCGTCACACTGGTGTCCGCGGTGGTGCTGACGGCCGTCGTCGTCGTCGCGGTGTTCGCGGGGTGGCTCGCGCCCTACGGCGTCAACGACATCGACGTGCCCAGTGCGTTGCAGTCCCCCAGTGGCGCACACTGGTTCGGCACCGACGAACTCGGCCGCGACGTGTTGTCACGGGTGCTGGCGGCCGTGCAGGCGTCGATGCGGGTAGCGGTGATCAGCGTGGTGTTCGCCGTCGTGGTCGGCGTGACGATCGGTGTGCTGGCCGGCTATCTCGGCGGCTGGCTCGACACGGTGTTCATGCGCATCGTCGACGTGATGTTCGCGTTCCCGGTGCTGCTCCTCGCACTCGCCGTGGTCGCGGTACTGGGGCCCGGGGTGACGACGACGATCCTGGCGATCGGCATCGTCTACACACCGATCTTCGCGCGCGTCTCGCGCGCGAGCACCCTGAGCGTGCGGGTGGAACCGTTCGTGTCGGTGTCGAAGACCATGGGCACCGGCCATCTGTACATCCTCGGCAGGCACATCCTGCCCAACATCGCCGGACCGCTCATCGTCCAGACGTCGCTGTCGCTGGCGTTCGCGATCCTGTCGGAGGCCGCGCTGTCGTTCCTGGGGCTGGGCATCCAGCCGCCGCAGCCCTCGCTGGGCCGGATGATCTTCGACTCGCAGGGTTTCGTGACGCTGGCGTGGTGGATGGCGGTGTTCCCCGGCGCGGCGATCTTCGTGATCGTGCTGGCGTTCAACCTGCTCGGCGACGGGCTGCGCGACGTGCTGGACCCGAAGCAGCGCACCATGATCGAGGCCAGGAGGAAGCAATGAGCGGGCCCGTCCTGGACGTGCGCGACCTGCACGTGCGCATCGGCGGGCGGGAGATCGTGCGCGGCATCTCCTTCGACGTGGCCCGCGAACAGACCCTGGGGATCGTCGGCGAGTCCGGGTCGGGCAAGTCGATGACGGTGCTCGCGGCCACCGGCCTGCTCGACGCCCCCGGCGCCATGGTGACCGGGTCGAGTTCGCTTGCCGGACAACACCCCGTCGAGCTGGTCGGGGCGTCGGCGCGGACCCTTCGTGCCGTGCACGGCGGCCGGATCGGGTTCGTCTTCCAAGATCCCGGGACGTCGCTCAATCCGCTGCTGACGCTCGAGCGGCAGATCACCGAGTCGCTGGAGACACACCGCAGCATGACGCGCAGGCAGGCCCGCGGCCGCGCGCTCGAGCTGCTGACCGCCGTCGGGCTGCCCGATCCGGAGTCGCGGCTGCACTCCTATCCGCACCAGCTCTCGGGTGGGCAGCGTCAGCGGGTGATGATCGCGATCGCGCTGGCGTGTGACCCCGAGCTGCTGATCGCCGACGAGCCCACCACCTCACTGGATGTCACCACCCAGGCGCAGATCGTCGAACTCGTCCGGGACCTGCAGCGCGACTTCGGCGCCGCGGTGGTGTGGATCAGCCACGACCTCGGCGTGATCGGTCAGGTCGCCGACGACGTCACGGTGCTGCGGCAGGGCGAGGCCGTGGAGCAGGCGCAGGTCGCCGACGTGTTCGCCAGTCCGCGACACGAGTACACCCGCACACTGCTGGCGTCGCGGCCGTTGCTCGGGGGCGGGGCACCCGCACCCGCACCAGCGGATTCTGCTGCGCTGCTCACCGTCGAGGGACTCGACGTGAGATTCCCCGTGACGACGCCGACGGGCCGTTCGACGGTGCACGCCGTCAAGAATTTGTCGTTCACCGTCCGGCGCGGCACCACACTGGGGCTCGTCGGTGAATCCGGTTCCGGCAAGTCGACTGTCGCCGCGGCGCTGACCGGCCTGGTCACCCCCGATGCCGGCACCGCGACGCTCGGCGACACCGATGTGTTCGACGTCAGGGGCGCCGCTGTGAAGGCGCTGCGGCGCCGGATCGGGCTGGTGTTCCAGGATCCGTTCTCGTCGCTGAACGCACGCAACCGGGTGGGCACCGCGATCGAGGAACCGCTGCGGGTGCACAAGCTCGCAGACGGGCGCCGGGCCCGCCGGGCCCGTGTCGCCGAGCTACTCGAACTCGTCGACCTGCCTGCGTCTTTCGCGTCGAGATATCCGCACGAACTGTCGGGCGGTCAGCGTCAGCGGATCAGCATCGCCCGGGCGCTGGCCGGTGAGCCGGACCTGCTGATCCTCGACGAGTCGACCGCGGCGCTCGACGTGTCGGTGCAGGCCCTGGTGCTCGATCTGCTGGGCGGCCTGCAACGGGAACTCGGACTGACGTATCTGTTCATCGGCCATGACCTCGCGGTCATCCAGCAGATGAGCCACGAGGTGCTGGTGCTGCGGGCCGGCGAGGCGGTCGAGTACCGGCCGGCCGCGGATCTGTTCGCCGGGCCCGAGCACGAATACACCCGCGCCCTGCTGGCCGCGGTGCCGCCGGAACGGCCTCGTGCCTCGGCGTGAGAAGGTCTAGGCCATGAGCCAACTGAACGGGAAGGTGGCGCTGGTGACCGGCGCCTCGGCGGGTCTGGGTGCGGCCACGGCGAAGCTGTTCGCCGAGCGCGGTGCGTCGGTCTTCGGCATCGCCCGCGACGCCGACCGGCTGGCCGAGGTGTTCGCGGGTGTGCGCGGCGGCCGGTTCGCCTCGGTGGACATCACCACCGCGGCGGCGTGCCGGGATGCCGTGTCGCAGTGCGTCGCCGAGTTCGGCCGGCTCGACGCGTTGGTCAACGTCGCCGGGTTCCACCAGATGCGGCACACCCTGGACGTCACCGACGAGGACTGGGAACGCGACCTCGCGGTGAACCTCAACGGACCGTTCTTCCTGTGCCGGGCCGCCCTGCCGCACCTGCTGGAGGCAGGCGGCAGCATCGTCAACGTGGCCTCGATCGCCGGTGTGGAAGGCGAGGTCTACTCGGCGGGCTACTGCGCGGCCAAGCACGGTCTGGTCGGGCTGACCCGGTCGCTGGCGATCGAGTTCACCTCGAACCGGTTGCGGGTCAACGCCATCTGCCCCGGCGGTATGCGCACCGCCCAGGTCACCGAGTTCGCGGCGCCGGAGAACGCGGACTGGAACCTCATCATGCGGATCGCCTCGCCGCGCGGATTCATGGACGTCACCGACGTCGCCAAGACGATCGCGTTCCTGTCCAGTGACGACGCGGCTGCCGTGCACGGCGCGGTGTACATCGTCGACAACGGAAAAACGGCGGGCTGAACTGGCAGGATCGACGCCGTGAAGACCTCCCCCGGTGACGCCGTCGACTCGCAGGCCACGTCGGACAGCACGGTGGTGGCCGGCTCCACCGCCACCGCCGGCAGCAGCATCGTCGCCGGATCGGCGGCCACCGTGTCCAGCGCCGTCGTCGCGGGTTCGGTGGCGACGACGGCCAGTGCCGGTGTCGCCGGCTCGGCGGCCACCGTCGCCAGCGCGGGCGTCGCCGGATCGGCCGCCACCGCTGCCAGTGCGGGCGTCGCCGGAAGCATCGTCGTGGCGATGTCGATCGCGATGGCCGGCTGCATCGGCTGTGTGGCGTGCGCGTTCTGCAAGCGCTGCCTGGCCTGCCTCGGCTGCGTGCAGTGCACCGATTGCGTTGGCTGCGTTGGTTGTTACAACTGCTCAGGGTTGCGTGGCGCGGTCGGGAAACGCGACGTGCACGTCTAACTCAGCGACGTGTGCATCAGCATCGTGCTGTAGTCCGACCACCGCGACAGGGTGAAGTAGAGGTCGCTGCCGGACGACCACGGATGGATGTAGGGCGCGTAGATCCCGCCGGGCACCGCGGCGGACGTGACGAGGGTCTTCGCCGAACTCCACGGCCCCTCGGGCTTGTCGGCGGTGCGCATCACGACGTTGCTCACCGTGTTGGTGTAGAGCATCACGAATTTTTTCAGGTGGTCGTTCCACGCCACCGACATCTCGCTGCCCGGCGCCCACACCACCTGGATCGCCAGGAACGGGAAACCGCGCAGCCAGCCGAACGGCGTGTGGTACTCGTAGGCCGACTTGTCGGCCACCGCGTTCTCGGGAACACGGGACAGGAACGGCATGCCGCCGCGTCCCGCGCCGGTGCCGTAGGCGTAGACGTAGCCGCCGTGCCGCAGATACGCCTGCATCTGGAAGTTCTGGTCACCCCAGGTGAACGGCACGCCGGGGACGGTGTTGAACCAGCTGGGCCGGATGCTGGTGGCAGGCACCGTCCACGTCTCGCCGTTGGTGTCGGACACCGCGACGGCCGAGAAGTTCGTCGACCACTGTCCGGGTGCGCCCCACTGGCTGACGGACATGAAGTTGACGTACTGCCGGGTGCCGACCGAGATGCCTGCCGTCGGGATGATCGTCACCTCGGTGGCGGCCAGCCGGAGGCTGTCGATCACCTGCCGGGAGAAGTTCGGCCGGCTCTGCAGCACGGGTGAGCCGGCGAACTGGTTGCCGTACTGCGGCCCCGGTACGTCGAGGCCGTTGCCGAGATCGCGGCTCGCACTGCGGAAAAGAGTGTTGTTGCGCCATTCCTGGCCGGCCATGTTGCAGTTGCCGAAGGTGTCGCCGAAAGCGATGAGCACCTGCCGCTGAGCGCCGGAATAGCCGTTGTCCCAGAGGAGGCCGAGGTCGGCGCCGGAGATACCGAACTTCTGATAGGAGCCGGAGCCCGGCCCCACGATCGTCTCGACCACCGTCGCCGTCTCCGCGGCGGGCGCGGCCGCCGCGCGGGCCGCGGTGTTGGGCGCCACTTCGGCGTCCGCCTTCGCCGCTTCGGCAGGGGTGGTCTTCGGCGCGGGCTTGCGGCCGATGGGCAGGTGCAGAACCGGCAGCCGGGGTGTCGCAGACTCCGGGGCGGCCCGGCGCACAGAACTGCCGCCGGAGTCGAAGACGGAGCAGGGGTCCGCGGCCGCGGTGGGGCTCGTGAGGACGGGGAGGACGAGCGATGCGGCGGTTGCCGACACGACCGCAAGGGATGCCAGTCGTCGCGAGGCCGGCATGACCCACCTTTCATCGGTTACTACAGAGACTGTAGTGACTGATGTGGTTTGCCCGCCGCCCGCGAGCCGGACTGAAGCCGTCCCGTGACCGGGCCGAAACCTCGAGTGAGTCAGAGCAGCTTGTGCTCGATCACGGTGGCCAGCCGGGGTTTACGCCACCGTCCCTCCACCCGCTCGATGCGTACGCCCATCTCGCCGCCCGCGATCTCGAGGGTGCCGATCTGGTTGCGGAAGTGCGGCATGGTGACCGGCCGCCAGCGCAGCCGCGGCATGCCCACCTTGGTCGTCTTGACCAGCGCCCTGCCCACGACCTCGGCCAGTTTGGTGTGTCCAAGCCGCAGCACCACCCGCTCGCTCGCCGACGGCTCCTTGCGCAGACCGGAGCACACCACCTGCCAGAATTTGGTGGCCGGCGTCGGCGCTTCCTCCTCGGGCACCTCGACCTCGGTGACCCAGCAGTGGTGCACGTCGCCGCCGAACATCACCATCGTGTCCGGTGCGCGGCCCCGCCTGCCCGCGGCGATGTCGACGACGAGATCCTCCAACTTGCGGTAACTGTCCTGGAAGCATGCCCAGTGGTCGAGGTTGGCGGTGATGCGGACCTTCTCCCCCAACCCGCGCATCCGCCTGCCCCATGCGCCGTCGCTGACGGCCTCCGACCACGCCTCGATGTGGTGCATCCCGTAGGGCAGCAGGATGGGCAGCGAGCTAGCGAACAGCAGGTGCCGGTAGTCGCCGTCCACCTTGGACGTGATCCAGTCCCACTCCTCGTCGGTGGTGATCTGGCGCCGGCCCGGGGTGAGCTGGCGTCCGGTGCGGGCGTCCACCACGATCAGCCGGGCCGGGCCGAGGTCGCGGCACATGCTGAAGTGCGAGACCCCGTCGTCCTGCTCCGCCATCTTGGCGAGTTCCTTGATCGGCTCGGTGCCCTGCCGGCTCTCCAGCACCCGCTGGAAGGTGTGGTCCTTGGCCAGCTCGTCCGGTGACATGTTGCCCAGATGCTGATAGATCCAGTACGCCATCAGTCCGCCGATGATGCGTGTCTCGTACCAGTCGGTCTGCCGCTTCTCCCGGAGCCATTCCAGCGAGGTGTTCCACTTGTCATTGATCTCGTGATCGTCGAACATCATGGACGTCGGGATCGTCGACAGCATCCACCGGACGATCGGGTCGCTCCAGGCGTCCCAGTAGCCGATGCAGTACTCCTCGAAATCCTCGAGCACCTCGACCGGACCGTTGGCGTGCACCTCGCGTTCGGCGACCATGTCCTTGATGGTGTCGTTGACCTGGTCGGCATAGAGCTGGTCGCCCAGCATCATCAGCGCATCAGGCCACAGCGCCGACGGTTGCCGCAGCATCCGCATGCCGTACGCGCGCAGCACGTCGATGCCCTGGCCCTTGGAGTGCCACATGTGTTGGTGGGTGTAGGGCGGGTGGTGCGGCGCCGACGCCCGGCAGGACCCGAACAGCAGCCGCAGGTTGCCGTCGGGCGGCAACAGCCTGATGCGGGGCTGCGGCAGCTCGTAGCCGAACGGCGGCCAGGCCTGCACGCCGTCGAGATGCACCTCGTACGGATGCTCCTCTTCGGGGTCCAAGCCGGTGACGCACACGATCGCGAAGTGGTGACCCTCGACTTCGAACGTGTCGGCGGTGCTGCCGAGAACCTCCACCCGGCAGGCCTGGTCGGTCTCGACCCACACCGTGGCATCGGTCTTCCCCACATGTCGCAGGAGCGGACCTACTCGAACCTCGGGCACCCCGCCATGATGCCCGACGGCGGCGGTGTCGTCACCGCGAATGGTCGCGAACGTCAACGACTTCAAGATCGCCGAGGCGTCCGGGCCCCGGCCCGATCACCCGCGTCACTCGGGTCTGCGGCGGCCCAGGAACACCGCGAGCCCGAGGGCGCCGAAGCCCAGCGCCGCCACCGCCCCGGCCGCCGCGTAGAGCGCCATCTGGGTGCGGTCGGGCGCCGCGGACTCGTCGGCGGCCAGGCGCAGCGGATAGTCGCCGGGCAGCGGCACGGCCTGCGGTTCGTCCAGACCGGGGAACTGCTGGGTGCGGTGCACCTCGAACTGCCGCTCACCGTTGGGATTCTGGACCCACTCCCCCCAGGCCGGCGTCGCCCCGTCGAGCAGCACCCTGCGCTCGCCGAAGCGGGCGTCCTCACCCATGTCGACGATGCGGTTGACGCGGAACGGCTGATAGACGGCCTGCGGGTAGCGCACCTGCACGGGCACGTTGTCGTAGCGCACCAGTCGCGGGGGCTGCGGCAACGGCAGGCCGGGCCGGGGTACGTACCCGCCGCCGAAGAACGTGCCGACCGCGACGTCGACCGCGGTGTCGGCAGCGCCGAGCACCACCGCGGTGAAGCTGTACGCGGCGAACTCTGCCGCCTCCAGCACGATTCGCGCCAGCGGCGGGATGTACACGATGCGCGGCCGGTTGAGGTACACGTAGACGATGCGCACCGGGTTGCGGTACGGGTTGAAGAAGGTGGGCCGGTAGTAGCGGTCGTACTCCACCCAGTCGCGGTTCCACTGCCGCACCTTGCGGTCCCAGCCGCGGTCCCGGTCGCGGTCCCACCGGTCCTTGACCCAGCGGTCCTTGTCCCACCGGTCCTTGTCCCACCGGTCCTTGTCCCAGTCCCACTGGTCCCTGTTCCAGTCGTCGCGGTCACGGTCCCGCCGATCGGACGAGAAGATCGCCCTCGACAGCGTGTCCAGCTCCTGCCTCGGAGCCTCGACCACCTTCTGCACAACGGGTTCCGCACGGCGGGCGACCTGCACGTCCTCCGCGGGGGCGAGCAGGGTCTGCGGCCGGACCTCGCGGATCGCCTGCGCGGGCTCCGGCGCGTCGGCCGGCGACCCGGCGTCGGGGGACTTCGCGTCCGGGGCCTCCGCCGTCTTCCGCGACTCCGCCGTATCCGGGAGGTCCGCCTTCGGCGACTGGGCGGGGTCCGCCGGAGCCTCCGGCGTGGCCTCGTCCGGCGTCGGCGCCGGGGTGGGCCTCGGCGCGCCGGCAGCAGGCTCCTGCGCCTGCTCGGGCTTTGCGGCGGACTCGGGCGCTTCGACCCGCGTGGGCTCGGCGACCTGCACCGGTTCCCGTACGGGTGCCGGCCGCTCGACGGGTGCCGGAGTTGCTGCGGGCAGCGGCTTCTCGGCGCGAGGCGGCTCGGCGACCGCAGGCCCTTCGGCCACCGGCGGCGCCTTCTTCACCGGAGGGGCCTTCACGACCGGTGGCGCCTCGACGACCGGCGGAGCCTGAACGACCGGGGGCGCCTCGACGACGGGCGGCGCCTCGACGACCGGCTCGCGCTTCACCGGCGCCTCGACGACGGGCTCGGGCTCGACGACCGGTGGCGCCTGCACGGGCGGAAGTGACTCCGGCGCAGCGGCTTTGCGCTCCGCCGGCCGCTGCCGGACCTCGGGCTCGGATCCGGCTTCGGGCGGCGACGGCAGCACCGTCTCGGTCGGCCCGACCGGGTCCTTGTCGGGTTTGGCCAGCGCCGGGGCGGCGCCGCCGGACAGCGCGGTCAGCGAGATCACCACCCCCGATGCCAACGCCGCCGCAGCAGTTCTCGGGTTCACCGGTGCACCACCCATTACGGGTCGACTCCTCTGACGTCAGGGCGCAGCCGTCTCCCCCGACACTGGCCTGGTACCAGCAGCCGCCACGACGTGGTGATCAATCGATCTCATCTCGTACATCGCGCGCCGGTGCGAACCGTTACACGCCCGTGACTACTGCGTGGCGTACTGCAGCGCCGGCTCCGTGGAGTCGACACCGCCGCTGCCGTAGATGGTCAGCCGGTCGGGCCGCACCTCGTAACGGGCGCCGTCGGCGGGGTTGACGGCATCGAATCCGCCGCCCGCCGGCACCGCGTTGGCGAGTTGGAGGTCGGCGCCGTCGCTCAGCCGCTCCCCGCGGTAGTAGTAGCCGCTCGGTCCATCGCCGCAGACGACCGCGAGCGAGTTCGCCGTCCGGACCATCGCCGCGGCCTTGTCGCCGTTGTCGCATCGCGCCGAATGACCGATGAAGCCCTGTGTGTCGGCGCCGGCCATGCTGACGGCGCCCGCCGTGGTGCTCGTCGTGCTGGACGGGGTCGTCGAGGTGGTGGTCGTCGCGCTGGTCGTGCTCGACGTCGTCTCGGTGCTGGTGGGCTCCGTGGCCTCGGCGGTGGTCGTCGCCGGCGGCACCGCCAGTGGGGTGCGCGCCGGGCTGCCTGCGTCGCCGCCGGACACCAGCAGTGCGCCCAGCACCGCGGCGACCCCGAGCAGCACGACGGTCGCCGCGATCAGCGCCACCTGCGTCCTGCCGAATCGCGCACGCCCGGCCGCCTGCGGCGCGGCACGCTGCACCGGCGGCGGATACGGCGTGTAGCCGGTGGCGGCCGGATTCGGGTACATCGCCGAGAACTGGCGGGTGTCGGTGGGAGGGCGTACGTCGGCGGCGGGGGCCACCTGCGACGACGCGGCGGCCGCGGTGGCGGCCCTGGCCAGCTCGCCCGCCGAGGGGTACCGCGCGCCGGGTTGCTTGGCCATGCCACGGGCGATGACGTCGTCGAAGGCCCGCGACACGCCGGCGCGCGCCGCGCTGGGCCGTGGCGGCGGCGCGAACATGTGTGCGCTCATCAGCTGTCGCAGGTCACCGGCCTCGAACGGGGGCCTGCCGGTGAGGCACTCGTAGAGCAGGCATGTCAACGCGTAGACGTCCGACGGCGGCCCGACCGGCCCGCCGCTGAAGCGCTCGGCGGCCATGTACGCACACGACCCGATCACCATCCCGGTTCTCGTCACGCTCGCGTCCTCATCGGCGTGGGCGATGCCGAAGTCCACGAGGTAGGCGAAATCGTCGGCGGTGAGCAGGACGTTCTCGGGTTTGATGTCGCGGTGCACCAGCCCGCCGGCGTGCGCCGCGTCGAGCGCCGCCCCGACCTGCGCGATGATCGACGCGGCCCGCCCCGGCTCGAGCGGTCCCTCGGCGCGCAGCACGTCCTTGAGGCTCGCGCCGTCCACCAGTCGCATGTCGATGTAGAGCACGCCGTCGATGGCACCGAAGTCGTGCACCGGGATGACATGCGGCTCCTGCAGGCGTGCGGCCACCCGCGACTCTCGCCGGAACCGCTCCTGGAAGTTCGGGTCGGCGGCCACCTCGGGGCGCAGCAGCTTGACCGCCACCATGCGCTCGCGGTGGGTGTCGAAGGCGCGGTACACCTCGCCCATACCCCCCACCCCGATCAGCGATCGCAGCTCGTAGGGCCCGAAGCGGGTACCGAGACGCGCGCCGCCGTGCGGGGATGCCATTCCACAGTCCTTTCGTTGATCTGGATCGAGAGCCCACCACCGTCCAACTCAACGAGCGGTCCCGAGGTGTGTTCCCGGGTTGCACGGAGAATTAACGCGCCCGTGACGCGTGTGGGCCGCATCGGCTGTTTCAGTCCAGTCTGTGGCGATTCGGTGACCGATGGCCGGGACGCGCAAAATGTGTGCAGACACCGAATCACCGTTTGTAGTCTCAGCGTAAAGGCTTGCAGTCAAGGGGCATTCTCGATGGGTAGTGACCGTCCTGACCAGTTGGACCGAATCGCGTCGACCACCGACGCGGTCGAGTCGTTGTTTTCCCTGTTCGCCGCGGAGGAACCGCTCGACGACGCGCTGCTGCGGGTCGCCGAGACCGCGGCCAGGGCGATCCCGGACGCCGATGCGATCTCGATCACTGTGCTGTCCGACACGAAGGCCCGCACCGCGGCGTGCACCGAGGACCGGGTGCTGCAACTCGACCTCGCGCAGTACCGGTCGGACCGCGGGCCTTGTCTGGCGGCGGCGCATTCCCGCAGCGCGGTCCGCACCACGCTGGACCTGGACCAGGAGTCGTGGCCGGAGTTCGCCGACGCAGCGCGACAAGAGGGGGTGCTGGCCACCCTTTCCGTCCCGCTGATCATCGCGCCGACCCAGGAGGGCGGCGAAGGTGAGCTGGTCGGCTCGCTGAACATCTACAGCCGCACGGCATCGGCGTTCGACCCGTTCGACCCGTTCGACGAGAAGATCATGCAGCTGTTCACGGTGGCCGCGGGCGCCGCCATCGCCAACGCACGCCGGTGGCAGGGCTGCCGGGAGTCGGTCAGCCAGCTCGAGCGGGCTTTGATTTCGCGTTCCGAGATCGATCAGGCCAAAGGGGTGATCCGGGCTCTGCAGGGGTGTTCGGCGGACGAGGCGTTCGAGGTCCTGAAGGCCCGCTCGCAGCGTGACAACGTGCGGTTGCACACCGTCGCCGTCCAGCTCCTCGACTCGCTGTCCGACCGTGCACAACCGCCGCTGTGAACGCTCTCAGGCGGTAGCAGGAGCACCCCCGACAGGCAGCCGCATCTGGTAAGAACGGGCGGACAGAACGCCGTCTTGAAGGAGCTTGACCAAGGTGCCCAACTCGCACGTTGAGGCCGGGCGCTGCTGCGGTTCCTCCGCCGCCCGGATGACGTCCCGGTGAGCACACCGACAACACAGCCGATCCACACTCCCGAGCAGCAACGGCGGGGCGCGCTGCCCAAGGCGATCCGCCGGCTGGCGATTCCCATCATCGTCGGCTGGATCCTGCTGGTCGCGGTGCTCAACGCCACCGTGCCGCAGCTCGAGGTCGTCGGCCAGATGCGGTCGGTGTCCATGAGCCCCGACGACGCGCCCTCGGTGATCGCCACCACCCGCATCGGTGAGGTGTTCGAGGAGTTCACGTCCGACAGCTCGGCGATGATCGTGCTCGAGGGCGACGAACGCCTGGGCGACGACGCGCATCGGTTCTACAACGAGATGATCGACCGGCTCGAGGCCGACACCACCCACGTCGAACACGTTCAGGACTTCTGGGGTGACCCGCTGACGGAGGCGGGCGCGCAGAGCACCGACGGCCGGGCCGCCTACGTGCAGGTGTACCTCGCAGGCAACATGGGTGAGTCGCTGGCCAACGAATCGGTGCTGGCCGTCAAGAACATCGTGGGCGACCTGTCCCCTCCGCCGGGGGTGAAGGTCTACGTCACCGGTGGCTCGGCGCTCGCCGCCGATCAGCAGATCGCCGGTGACCGCAGCGTCCGGACCATCGAACTGGTCACCTTCGCGATCATCATCTCGATGCTGGTGCTGGTGTACCGATCGGTCGCCACGGTGCTGCTGACACTGGTGATGGTGATGCTGGGCCTGACGGCGGCCCGCGGCGTGGTGGCCTTCCTCGGCTACCACGACATCATCGGACTCTCGACGTTCGCGACCCAGCTGCTCGTCGCCCTGGCCATCGCCGCCGCCACCGACTACGCGATCTTCCTGATCGGCCGCTATCAGGAGGCGCGCACCAACGGCGAGGACCGGGAGTCGGCCTACTACACGATGTTCCACGGCACCGCTCACGTGGTGCTCGGCTCGGGCATGACGATCGCGGGCGCGACGTTCTGCCTGTCGTTCACCCGGCTGCCGTACTTCCAGACCCTCGGTGTCCCGCTGGCGGTCGGCATGACCATCGCCGTTCTGGTGGCGCTGACACTCGGGCCGGCGATGGTGACGGTGGCCAGTCGGTTCGGGTTGCTGGAACCCAAGCGCGCCATGCGGATCCGCAGCTGGCGCCGGCTGGGCGCGGTGATCGTGCGGTGGCCCGGACCGGTGCTGCTCGCCACGATCGCGCTGTCGCTGATCGGCCTGCTCACCCTGCCGGGCTACAAGAGCAACTACAACGACCGCAACTACCTGCCGGCCGACCTGCCCGCCAACGAGGGATTCGCCGCCGCGGAACGGCATTTCGACGCCGCGCGGATGAACCCGGAACTGCTGTTGGTCGAGACCGACCGCGACCTGCGCAACCCGGCGGACTTCCTGGTGATCGACAAGATCGCCAAGGCGATCTACCGGGTTCCCGGGATCGGGCGCGTCCAGGCGATCACCCGGCCCGACGGAAAGCCCATCGAGAACAGCACGATCCCGGCCCAGCTCAGCATGAGCAGCACGTTCAACGCGATGAACCGCGGGTATCTCGAGGCCCGCATGGACGACATGCTGCTGCAGGCCGACGCGATGGACCGGCAGATCGCCACGATGAACCGGATGATCGCGCTGATGGAGGAGATGAGCGCCACCACCGACAGCATGGTCGGCAAGACGGTCATCACGGCCGAACACCTCGCCGAACTGCGGGACGGCATCGCGAATTTCGACGACTTCTTCCGGCCGATCCGCAACTACTTCCACTGGGAACCGCACTGCTACAACATCCCGGTCTGCCACACCTTGCGGTCACTGTTCAACGCCCTTGACGGCATAAACACGATGACCGACCAGTTCCAGAGCCTGGTGCCGGATCTGCAGCGGCTGAATTCGCTGATGCCGCAGATGCTCACGCTGATGCCGCAGACCGTCCAGACGATGAAGAACATGAAGACGATGATGCTGACCATGCACGCCACCCAGGCGGGTCAGCTCGACCAGCAGGCCGCGATGGAGGCCAATCAGTCCGCCATGGGTGACGCGTTCAACGACGCGATGAACGACGACACCTTCTATGTGCCGCCGGAGATCTTCGAGAACGAGGACTTCAAGCGGGGCATGGAGAGCTTCATCTCGCCGAACGGCAAGGCCGTCCGGTTCATGATCAATCACGAGGGCGACCCGCTCAGCGCCGAAGGCATCCATCGCATCGACGACATCAAGCAGGCCGCCAAGGAGGCCATCAAGGGCACCCCGCTCGAGGGCTCCCGGATCTACGTGGCCGGCACCGCCGCCGCCTTCAAGGACATGCAGGAGGGCAACGACTGGGACCTGCTGATCGCAGGCATCGCGGCGCTCACGCTGATCTTCACGATCATGCTGCTGATCACCCGCAGCGTCGTCGCGTCGGCCGTCATCGTCGGCACGGTGGTGCTCTCCCTCGGCGCGTCGTTCGGTCTCTCGGTGCTGGTGTGGCAGCACATCCTGGGCATCGAACTGCATTTCATGGTGATGGCCATGGTGGTGATCGTGCTGCTGGCCGTCGGCGCGGACTACAACCTGCTGCTGGTGGCGCGCCTGAAAGAGGAGATCCATGCCGGGATCAACACGGGCATCATCCGGGCCATGGGCGGTACCGGATCGGTGGTCACCGCCGCGGGCCTGGTGTTCGCGTTCACGATGATGGGCATGGCGGTCAGTGAGATGACGGTGGTCGCCCAGATCGGGTCGACCATCGGCATGGGCCTGCTGTTCGACACCCTGGTGATCCGGGCGTTCATGACACCCTCGATCGCCGCGCTGATGGGTCGCTGGTTCTGGTGGCCGCAGATGGTCCGTCCCCGGCCGGTGCCCGCGAAGTGGCCGTCGGTGCCCGCGGGGCGCTGACGCCCGGGGCGAGCGTTCACGTTCCGCAACGCGGGCACGTGTCCACCCGGGCGGCGGTCATGCCGAGCCCACCCGCGGCCACGACGACCCGCCGCCACATCCGCGGGTCGCCGAGCGAGAAGTCCTGCGCCGCACCGTCCGCCGAGGCGACCACCGCCACGTCGGCGTCGGTGTTCCAGAGGGCCAGCGACCGGCCGTTGCTGTGCGCGGCGTGGTAGTACACGCCGTCCACCGGTCGGCGCGCCGGCTGATCCTCGTAGATCGCCCGCGCCCAGCGTTGCGTGCGGGCCCGCGGATAGGCGCCGGTGGCCAGTGACGGCAGCGCGCCGATGCGCATGGCGGCGCCCTCGGAGCGCAGGTCGAGCGTGATGATCTCGGAGCGGGGGCGGACGAGCGCGACGCGGTATCCCGGGCAGATCGCCGCCTCACCGAGGTCGCCGAAGACCTCGCCGAGCGCGGTGGCGAGGTTGCCCGCGACGTAGAGGACGGTACGGCCGTCGGGGCACGTCGTCGGCGCATCCGGCGCAGGGGTGTGATGGTCGAGGCGCGCCAGCGGCCCGTACCCGCGGTGGGTGACCCCGTCCGGGGTGTGCGCCGATCGGTGGTAGACGCGGCACCAGCCCCAGCCGGCCCTGGGCAGCGCGGTGGGCCAGCGCCAGGTCCAGATCCGGCCGCCGTGCAGCGGCCGTCGCGGTTCGCCGAGTTCGGCTACCACGCCGCGGCGGTGGTCGCTGCCGCCGCGGCGATGACCTGCGGCACCCGACCGGCAGCGAGGGCGTCGGCCGGAGCGGCGCCGCCGAGGTCGGCGTTCGGGGTGGTGACCCATCTGCTCAATGCGACGAGCCCGCCGGGGAACACCGCACGGACCGCCGCGATGCCGGGCAGGAAGCCGCGCTCGGCGCCGGCGTTGATCTGCCACATCGGGATTCGCCATTCCCGGCCGTCCTTCAGTCCGACCAGATCGCCGTCGGCCAACCGATCGAGGACGGCCTGCGGTGTGACCCCCAACAGCTCGGCGACCTCCGGCCGCGACAGCGACGCACCCAGGAGTTCCCGGCGGGCGAGGAAGTCGTTCTTCAACCCCTGCAGCGCCGCTGCCCGCACGTCGTCGGTCGACGGGGCGGCGCCCCAGAGCGCGTCGTCGAGGCCGGCGTCGTCACGATCGGCGACGGCGTCGACGAAGTCGGTGCGCACCGAGGCGGGCGCCGACTCCAGCGCGGTGTGCACCGCCGAGGTGACGTCGTCGACGGACGGCGCCGCACGCTTGCGCACCTTCACCGATGACGACGTCTCTCGCCTGCGGCGGGCTTTCGCCGCCGCAGTGTCGATCGGTGTGGTTCTCACGGTCATCTGCTCAGTGTACTCAAAGCAAGATAAACAAGTAAACCATCTTGGTCGCCGCATCGGCGGTGTTACGGTCGCGATCATGGGGTTCCTCGACGACGTCCGCCGATTGAAACAACTTCAGCAGGAGAATCCGCAGCTTTCCCGCCAGGAGCTCCAACAACTGCTCGAGGACGAGAAGCGGCAGGCCCACCACGGCGATTACGCGCCGGGCGCGGTCAAGCCGTACGTCGAGGTGGTGCCCCCCAAGGCGTGGAAGGCGGATCTCGACCGGTTCGTGGCCGACTACATCGGCATCGTCGGCCTGCAGCCCGAGGACGTGTTCGCCGTCTACCCGGAGCCCAACCGGGAGACGCCCGGCACCCTCACGATCATCTACCGCGACCGCCCGGAGTACGCCGACGGACGGCGCCGCCACCGCCGGCTCCTGCTCGGCGAATAGGCTCACGCGCGGCGCGTTGCCGATCACGTGAATTCGACGACACACCACGCTGCGCGGATTAGGGTCGGGCACGAGGGGGTTCCTCGGCATGACCACAGCGGACGTCGCCTCGGAGCAGTCCGAGAAGAAGGTGAGTCTGCCGACGCTCACCGCGATGGTGGTCGGCTCGATGATCGGCGCGGGCGTCTTCGCCTACGCCAAAGCGGATTTCGGCAACTACGTCGGTCGGGCTTGCGACAGGGGCGATCGCCCTGTGACCACGAAGGGCACGTGTCCATGACCCAGCCGTCGGCCGCCTATGGCGTCCATTCCGAAGTGGGTACGCTGCGAAAGGTTCTGGTGTGTGCGCCGGGCCTGGCGCACGAGCGTCTCACACCGACCAACAGCGACGATCTGCTGTTCGACGACGTGATGTGGGTCCAGAACGCCCAGCGCGATCACTTCGACTTCGTCGCCAAGATGCGGGCGCGGGGAATCGAGGTGGTGGAACTGCACAACCTGCTCACCGAGACCGTGCAGATCCCCGAGGCCAAGGAATGGCTGCTGGACCGCAAGATCGTGGCCAACGAGGTGGGCCCGGGCCTGGTCGCCGACACGCGAGCGTTCCTGGACTCGTTGCCGCCGCGCCGACTGGCCGAACTGCTGATCGGCGGAATGTCGACCGCTGACCTCCCGGGCGATTTCCGGCCCGGATACCTTGCGCTGGCCCGGGACTCGCTCGGTGTGAACGAGTACCTCATGCCTCCGCTGCCCAACACGCTATACACCCGCGACACCACCTGCTGGATTTATGGCGGCCTGACACTCAACCCGCTCTACTGGCCGGCACGCCATGACGAGACCCTGCTGATGAAGGCCATCTACCGGTTCCACCCCGACTTCGTCGGCTCGAAGGTCTGGTGGGGCGATCCCGAGAAGTCATGGGGCCAAGCCACCATCGAGGGCGGTGACGTGTTGATCGCCGGGAACGGCGTGGTGCTCATCGGTATGAGTGAACGGACATCGCGCCAGGCCATCACCCAGGTGGCCATCACGTTGTTCGAGAACGAGGCGGTGACCGAGGTGATCGTCGCCGGGATGCCCAAACTGCGCGCGGCCATGCACCTCGACACCGTGTTCACCTTCGCCGACCGCGATGTGGTGACCGTCTACCCCCACATCGTCGACGCGATCAACCCGTTCACCCTCCGGCCGAGCGATCGCGCGCCCGGTGTCGAAGTCACCCAGGAATCGAAACCGTTCGTGGAGGTGGTCGCGAACGCCCTCGGCGTCGGCACGTTACGGGTCGTCGAAACGGGCGGCAACGCTTACGAATCCGAGCGCCAGCAATGGGACAGTGGCAACAACCTGGTGGCGATGGAACCGGGTGTGGTGGTGGCCTACGACCGCAACACCCGCACGAATTCGCTGCTGCGCCAGGAGGGTATCGAGGTGATCACGATCGTCGGCGCCGAACTCGGGCGCGGCCGGGGCAGTGGACACTGTATGACATGCCCCATCATTCGCGATCCACTCGACTGACGAAGAGGAAGGGGTTGGCATGCCGATCAGCGTGATCATCGGATTCGACGGTTCACCCGCTGCGACGGCGGCGATCGACGTGGGGAGGCTGCTGCTCCCGGGCGCGCACGCCTGGGTGGCGCACCTGTGGACTCCCCCGTTCACCAGCGATGCGCTCAGGCGACGGCTGCGGGCCAGCGCACGCAGTGCGAGTGAACTCGTCGAGCTCACCGAGGTCGAGGGCGAGCGCGAAGCGCAGCGGGTGGCCGCCACAGGCACCACGCTGGCGAGAGCCGCGGGCCTGGACGCCGAGCCGTTGGTGAAACGGTCCTGGGGCGGCGAGGGTCTGGTGCTCGCGCAACTCGCCGAGCAGGTGTCGGCCGACGTGGTGCTGGTCGGCTCCCGTGGGCTCGGCGGCGCACAGGCTCTCCTCGGTTCGGTGTCGGACATCGCGGTGCAGTACGCGTCGCGACCCACTCTGGTCGCGCAGGCGCCCATGCTGTCCGACGAATACGAGGCGCTGGCCGCCGGACCGGTGATCGTCGGAACGGACGGCTCGACCGGCGCGCAGAGCGCTGTCGTTGCCGCGCAGCGGATCTTCGCCGACCGCGAGGTCGTCCCGGTCGTAGTCGGGGACGGCCACGCCGAGACCGCGGCGGCCGACGGTGTGGTGATCGAGCCGGGCGGTGGCTCGGCCAGAGCGACGGCGGAGGTCCTCGTCGACGTCGCGGCGCGCCGTCACGCCGCGGTGCTGGTGGTCGGCTCGCGCGGCCGGTCGGGTTTCCGGCAGGTGCTGCTCGGCAGCGTCGCGCGGGCGGCACTGCAGGCGTCGCACCGCCCGGTACTCGTGGTACCCAGCGCTTAGCAGGTGGCCGATCCGGCGTCACGACGGCAGCCGCTCTACCTGCTGGCGGACAGTCAGCTGCTTTTCTGGAAGCGGCGGGGC
The DNA here is from genome assembly GCF_040674075.1 of Mycobacterium sp. NPDC050551. Taxonomy (NCBI): domain Bacteria; kingdom Bacillati; phylum Actinomycetota; class Actinomycetes; order Mycobacteriales; family Mycobacteriaceae; genus Mycobacterium; species Mycobacterium sp. NPDC050551. The sequence goes on from NZ_JBFARC010000005.1 coordinate 330,380, forward strand.
CGGCTGCTCGTCGACACCGCCCTCGACGTATCCGGCTGTGGCGCAACGGTCGGCGCCGCATACATCGGCGCCTCCAATGGGGATCTCGTGGAGTTCTACGAGATCTTCGAAGCGGCAGTGGACGCGATCGGGATCACCGATCGCCGCATGATCGGTGCGTCGTTCCCCCCGGACGACCGGGCGTTTCTGCAACGCGCCCAGTTGATCGTCCTCGCAGGCGGCGACGTGCGTCTCGGCTGGAACACCTTCGAGAAAACCGGAATGAAGGACGTGATCCTGCACCGGTATGCGAAAGGCGCCGTCCTGGTGGGTATCTCAGCCGGGGCGGTCCAACTGGGGCGCTACGGTCTCCTCGAGACATCCGATCCTCTCGCCGGTGACCTGCTCGATGTGTTCGCGCTCGTTCCCGCCGTCGTCGACACACATGACGAGCACACCGGGTGGCGTCGACTGTCGCGCGCGGTCCGGTCGCTGGAGGGAGCCGCTCCTGGACTCGGAATCCCCTCCGGCGGCGGGGTGCTCGTGCACCCGGATACCACCGTCGAACCGCTGCGCCGGCCCGCACATGAATTCCGCTACGAGGGCGGACACGTCACGCACTCCGTCTTGCACCCCGAGACGGACGGCTGACGTCACCCGTGGGTCCGTGCGGCGGTCTACCGGGCGCGGGCGGCGACCATCGCCGTCGCACCCCGCGGTCGGGTGCGGAATTCGACGGTGATCGCCGGGTCGGCATGCCCGGCGAGCGCACGCAGCGCGGACGGGCTGTAGGCACGCAGCGAGCTGATGACCGCATCGTGTAGCGGCGGGACCAGCCCGGTGAGCGGGACGGTGAACCCCAACAGCGCCAGTTGGAACGGTGCCCGCCATCTGCGGAGGTCGATGATCAGCAACTTGTCCGCTGCCCGGGTGCCCTCGGCGATGACCTGGGCGGCCCGTTCGGGCGGTAGGTGGTGCAGGGACAGCGCGAACACCGCGAGGTCGTAGGACCCGTCGGGAGCGTCGATCGCGGTGGCGTCCATCTGCCGCACAGTGGCGCGGGGGTGACTGCCGAGGTCTCCGGCGGCGACGGCGGTGACGAATTCAGGATCGACGTCGGTGACCGTCAGCTGGGCGGACGGGTGCATCTCCAGCAGCTTGCGCGACAGCCCACCGAGACCGCACCCGAGTTCGAGGATCTTCGGCGATTCGATCGTGGCCACCTCGGTCAGGACCGCCTGGGCACACATCTCGTAGTTGCCCTTGAAGCGGCGCCGTCCGGTGCGGTCGAGCGACTCGATGACCTTGCGTTTCCGATCGTCGACGTCGTCGCGATCCAGATACTCCAACCGGTCGGTCTGCAGCCGCCGGTCCAGCCACGAGGCGTCCGGCCCGCCTCTCGGCATGCTCACGATGTCGTGGTGTGTCGCATCCATGTGCTCCATCATGGATCGCCGCTGCCGTCCTTCGACACAAAACAACGGCAATAGCAGTGCCGGTTCGCGGCCAGAATTCCGCGTGGGCGACCGCCTGGCGAGCGATCCGGCGTTATTTGCCACGACCGAACCTGGATCGCCTGTGACCAGAATGGCTGTCCCGTGCGCAATTCGGCGGCTTCGGCGCGCAGGAGGGATCGCTGCACCGGTCCGTGCGCCCGGCGCAGAGTAGTCACGAGCGGATGCTTGAGGGTTGAACAATGATGTCCGCACAGCTGCTGCGGGCGGATGTCCGCGACCCGGTGGGGCACCCGAATACCGCTGCAATACTTGAAAAGGACGGTATCGGACGGTGCGCGGCCCGGGCGGCCGGACACCGCGGCCCGGTCCTCCGCGTGGCGAGAACCGCCTGCTCGGCCGCGGCTCGGATACGGGCGCCCCGCCGAGGCGCTGCGGCGCTGCGCGGCACCGTCCCCCGGACCCCACGACCTTTATCGCGCGAAAGGGCAATTGATTGCGGTTTTCTTTGCTGCCGCCGCGACCGGGTGTTAGCCTGACCGAGTTGGGAGGATGCGAATCCATGGTCGCATTCGAACCCTCCCAGTCCTGGCCGGCGCGATCAGCCACTGTTCGGACGCTCCGGTCGAACGATCGACACCCCACGGGCAACGGGAGGTTGACACCAGTGACCCCTGACCCGACCGCGCGAGTCTGAAACATGGGATCCGGCCACATGAAACAGATGAAGATCCGCTCATTCTCGGACATCGAAGAACTGTGCCGCCCCAACGACACCATCGTGACGCTGTGTGGGGGCGGCTTGGACAGCGCGTATCTCCTGGCGCAGCTGGCGAAGTTCGACGTGCGCGTCATCGCGCTGTCCGTCGACCTCGGCGACGACTTCGACATCGATCAGTTCGCCGACATCGCGGACAGGTTCGATGTCCACATCACCCGCCTCGACTACCGCAAGGAATTCGCCGAGGAGTTCGTGCACGCATCGATTCTCGCCGGCGGCAGATATCTCGGACAGCACCCGATCAGCGCATCGCTGTCACGACCGTTGATCGCCCGCGTGGGCGTGGAGCTCGCGCGATCGGTCGGCGCCAAGTGCCTGCTCCACACGGCCAATCAGTCGCAGAACAGTTTGCGAAGGCTCAACGGCGCCATCAGTGATCTCGGATTCGAGGGCTACTTCGGATCACCCTACGAGTTCGACGCCCTGTCCCGCGACTTCAAGCGCCTGGAACTCCAGGAGAACTTCGGCATCTCCGGTTTCGCGAATCGACTACTGAGCACCGACACCAACCTGTGGTGCCGAGAATTCGAAAGCGGAAGCCTCGACGATCCCGAAGCGTTCGACATCGGCCAGGACCTCTATCAATGGTCGGTGGCATCGGAAACCGCGAGCCGGGTGATCGAGCTCGGCTTCGACGGGGGACGTCTCGTCTCGGTGGACGCCGAGCCCCTCACCGACCTCGTCGATCTGATCGCGAGCATCAACGCGAAGGTCGGTCGTTACGGCATCGGACGATTCTCCAGCCTCGAGCATCTGGAAGGCGGCGAGAAGGTACTCGAAGTTCGCGAGGCCCCCGCCGCGGCTCTCATCCTCGAGGGATTCACACAGCTCGCATCGGCGACGGTCGACGTCGAGACGCTGCGGTGGATGCGCACACTCGGCGACGCCCTGATCATGGAGGCTGTCGAGGGCCGGTGGTTCCGCGGCCTCCGCAGGGCACTGCAATCCTTCCTCGAAGAGAGTTCTCAGCGCGTCAGCGGCACCGTGCGATTCACCCTCCGGAACGGGGCGTTCGAACTCGAGGGTTTGAAGGCGGTATCACCGCTTTACATCCGTGACCGCGAGCAATGGGAGTACCGGAAGGCCGCCGCCGCCAGGTCCGTGACGACGAGTCGGCTCGCGGAGGCCGCCGTGCCGACGCGCAACAGGCACGGCAACGGTGCCGGTCGGCCTGTCGATTGGGTCGACGCCGGCGTGGAGCACCTGAGCAACGGCGAAAAGACCTAGCGTCCAGCAGAAGGCAGTCATGAGCGACGTCGCCGACACCGAGCCCGATCCCACCGCCCGATGGTCCTTCGAAACGAAACAGGTGCACGCGGGACAGCGGCCGGACTCGGCCACCCACGCCCGTGCGCTGCCGATCTACCAGACCGCCTCCTTCACCTTCGACGACGCTGGACACGCCGCCGCGCTGTTCGGCCTCGAGATGCCGGGCAACATCTACACCCGCATCGGCAACCCGACCACCGATGTCGTCGAGCAGCGCATTGCCGCGCTGGAGGGTGGCACGGCCGCGCTGTTCCTGGCCTCCGGGCAGGCCGCCGGAACCTTTGCCATCCTGAACCTCGCCGGTACCGGCGACCACATCGTGTCGAGCCCGCGCCTGTTCGGCAGCACGTACAACCTGTTTCACTACACGCTTTCCCGGCTCGGCATCGAGGTCACCTTCGTCGATCCCGACGATCCGGATTCGTGGCAGGCGGCGATACGGCCGAACACCAAGGCGCTCTTCGCCGAGACCATCTCGAACCCGAAGAGCGACGTGCTGGACACCCCGCGGGTCGCCGGCGTCGCACACGAGAACGGCGTGCCGTTGATCGTGGACAACACCATCGCCACCCCCTACCTCATCCAGCCGATCAGCCAGGGCGCCGACATCGTGGTGCACTCGGCCACCAAGTACCTCGGCGGGCACGGCACCGCGATCGCGGGCGTTATCGTCGACGGCGGCACCTTCGACTGGACGCAGGGCCGCTTCCCCGGCTTCACGACGCCGGACCCGAGCTACCACGGCATCGTCTACGCCGACATGGGTCCCGCACCGTTCGTGACCAAGGCCCGGCTGCAATTGGTGCGCGACATCGGGGCGTCGGCGTCACCGTTCAACGCGTTCCTGGTGGCGCTCGGCCTGGAGACGCTGAGTCTGCGCATCGAACGCCACGTCGCCAACGCGCAACGGGTCGCCGAATTCCTGGCGGGCCACGACGGCGTGCTGTCCGTCAACTATGCGGGGCTGCCGACGTCACCGTGGTACGAGCGGGCGAAGAGGTTGGCACCCAGGGGAACCGGTGCTGTTCTCGCGTTCGAACTGGCCGGCGGCATCGAGGCGGGCAAGGCCTTCGTCAACGCGCTGAGACTGCACAGCCATGTCGCCAACATCGGCGACGTGCGATCGCTGGTGATCCACCCGGCGTCGACCACACATGGCCAGTTGAGCCCCGAGGAACAGCTGGCCTGCGGCGTGAGCCCGGGGCTGGTCCGATTGTCCGTCGGCATCGAGGGCATCGACGACATCCTGGCCGATCTCGAAATCGGCTTCGCCGCGTCGCGGCGGCACGAACCCGCCGCGATGGCCGAAGCAGCGGTGATCGTGCGGACACCGGCTCACTGAGCGCCGGAAGCCCCAGTCTCCATTGGCTTCCGCGCCGAGGCGATCACATAGTCGGTCAAGCCGACCCCGCGTTCCCAGATCTCGACGCCGCGGCACTGGGCGCGGTCGTCGTCCGATACCTCGACGACCACCTCGTCCATCTTCTTCCCCTCGACGCGTTGGCGGCTGTACTTGGCCATGCCGGGGAAGACGTCCTGCCTGATCGATTCCACGCGGACATCGCCGAATCCGGCGGCTGACAGCCGCCGGGGGTATTCGTCGCGGTCGTACAGGTTGGCCTCCGGGACGTGGCCGTACTTGCGTGCGAAGGCGGTGGCGCGGCTCGTCTTCTTGCCCGGAACCGGGAGCATGTCGGCGATCGCGATGGACCCTCCGGGTTTGAGGACCCGAAATGCCTCGCGCAGGAACTGTTCACGCGTGTCGAAGTGGAACGCGCACTCCAGGGCCAGGACTCTGTCGAACGTCGCGTCGGGGAATTCCATTGCGGTCGCCGAACCGAGCCGCAGATCGATGTGATCCTGCAGTCCGCGCTTGGCGACCCGTTCCCTGCCCTTCTCGATGTGAACGGGGGTGATGTCGATGCCCGTGACGCGGGACAGCTTGAAGCGGTCGAGGAGAACGAAGTCCTGCTCGGCGAAACCCACGCCGACGTCGAGGACCTCGTCGCCCGGTTGCAGTCCGGCCCGCGTTCCCAGCAGTTCCACCATCGCGACGCAGGCGTCGGGGTAGGTGCGAGCCTCTTTCCAATAACCGAGGTTGAGCCACAGCGGCTTGTCATCGTCGACGAAGCCCTCGTCCAGGAAGTCGATGACATCGTCGCCGAGGGTGGTGTAGTAGGCCGCGGCATCCTTTTGTCGCACCAGAGTGAAGGAGCGGACAACGGTCAGGAACCCCCAGTAGATCGAGAGGGCGATTCGGCGCATGGTGTTCCTCCGGGAGTTGTCGGTGTGAGCCGCGGGTCAGAGCAGTCCGAACCGTCGCAGATCGGTGACGTATTTCATGATGACGGGCGCCGTGACGTGCGGGATGTCCGAGATGTCACGGTCCAGGGCGAATTTCGCATCTTTGAACGCAGCACGGAATCTGTCGGTCGGCGCGAATGATCCCTGCGTCGGCTCGGGAAGCTGGAACTGCCCGGAAGGACGCAACTGCAACATCTGCAGCACCGAGTGCTCACGCTGCTTCTCCGGCAGAGCGCCGAGGGCCGTCTCGAACCGGTGCAACCACTCGCCGAAGTCGTCGATGCGCTTGATCGGCAGACCGGCATCCACCAGCCAGTCGACGTACTCGTCGGGCCCGATGCCGTCGTCGTGCGGGTTCATCACGTGATAGGTCGCGAACCCATCGCCCATCCGGGCACACAGGGTGGCGATGGACTCCGCGACGAAATCGACGGGCAGCCCGTCGAAATGGGCGCGTTGCCGGTTGCCCGCGGCGTCGCGCGCGAAGAACGAGCCGGGCGCGAGGCCGGTGGCCACCATGCTCAGCACCATCCGGCTGACGATGTCGGACACGTTGAGCTGGCCCGCGTACGTCGGCTCGGCCAGGATCACGTCGCACCGGAACACCGCGACGGGCAGCGCGCACAGGTCGTGGGCCTCACGCAGCAGCACCTCGCCGGCCCACTTGCTGTTCGCGTATCCATTGCCGAAGCCACCGTCGTTCGTGCGGGTGGGGCTGATGACCCGGATGTCCGCATCCTCAGTGAACTCGGACGGGTCGATCTGGTTCCGCACGTCGCCGCTCGAGACGTAACCGTAGGGCTTGAGTTTCGCGGTGAGCGCGAACCGGAGCAGCTCGGCCGTGCCCACGACGTTGGGACCGAACAGCTCGCTGTAGGGGAAGACGCCGTTGACCATCGCCGCGGGATCGACGATCAGATCGACGGTCTCGGCCAGACACTGCCAGAGTTCCTCGTCCAGTCCGAGATTCGCCTCGCCCTTGTCGCCCGCGATGACCTCCAGATGATCGGCGGCGAGTTCCCGGAAATGCCTCAGCAGCCCCGGGTCGCCACTGTCGAAGGTCTTGTCCAGACGGACCCGCGCGTCCTCGTCGGACTCGGCCCGCACCAGGCAGATCACCATGCCGTCGACCAGGTCCATCCTCTTCAGCCATTCCAGGGCGAGGTAACGCCCGAGGTAGCCGGTAGCCCCGGTCAGCAGAACCGTCCGCACCTCGGCGCCCGGGCGGGGCAGGGTCGTGGCGGCGGTCAGCGTCGCAGCATCGATGAACTTGTCCAGTGTGAGGTCGCGGGCGTGCACCTCCGAGCTGTCGCGGCCGTGCACGGACGAGAAGCGGGGCCCGTGGCCGGCCTCCGCCTCGTCCTCGTGCCTGTCCACCCGCAGGCTCAGTCCGCTCACCGATGGCGCGTCGAAGATGGCGCGCACCGACAGGTCGATGTCCAGGGTCATGTTGATCTTGCCGATCACCCGCATCGCGGACAGCGAATCCCCGCCCAGGTCGAAGAACGAGGTGTCGACTCCGACGCGCTCGACACCGAGCACCTCGGCGTAGATGTCGGCCACGACCTCCTCGGTGAGGCCGGTCGGAGCGCGGTACGGGTGGGCATCCTGGTAGTCGGGTGCCGGGAGGGCGCGCGCGTCGAGCTTGCCGTTGACCGCCAACGGCAGCCGCTCCAGCACGACCACCGCGGCAGGCACCATGTACTGCGGGAGCCGCTCGGCCAACGCGGCGCGGAGCTCGGTCGGGTCTGCGGTGCCGGTGACGTAACCGACCAGGCGCTTGTCGCCGGGGCGGTCCTCACGGGCGACGACCACCGCCTGCTCCACACCGTCCAGCCGCATCAGGGCGGCCTGGATCTCGCCGAGTTCGATGCGGTAGCCGCGAATCTTGACCTGCTCGTCGGCGCGGCCCATGAACTGCAGCTGCCCGTCGGCGCGCCAGCGCACCAGATCCCCGGTGCGGTACATCCTCGTTCCGGGCACCCCGAACGGGCATGCCACGAAACGCGACCCGGTCAGCCCCGCCCGGCGCCAATACCCGACGCCCACCCCGGCACCGGCGATGTACAACTCACCGACCACTCCCGCCGGCACGGCCCGCAACCATCCATCCAGCACGAAGAAGGCGTTCCCCGCTGCCGGAACGCCGACCGGCGGCACCCCCGACCCCACCGTCAGCGGTCCGCTCATGGACGTGTACACCGTGGTCTCGGTGGGGCCGTAGGCGTGCCACATCGCTCGCCCGGGCGCCCACCGATCCACCACCTCGGCCGGGCACACCTCACTTGCCGCCACCAGCGTCACCCCGTCCAGCCCCTCCGATGACAGCATTCCGACCGCCGACGGGGTTTGGATGAGCATGGTGACGTGTTCGCGGATCAGCAGGGCGCGTAGGTCTTCCGGTGAGCGGCCCACCGATTCGGGCACCACCGCCAGCCGCCCACCGCGCAACAGCGCACCCCACATCTCCCACACCGAGACGTCGAAGGCCAGCGAATGCCATTGCGCCCAAGTCTGATCCGGTTCCAGCCAAGTGTCGATCGATCCCAGTAACTGAGTCAGATTGTGGTGGGTGAGGGCGACACCCTTCGGGACACCGGTGGTGCCGGAGGTGTAGATGAGGAAGACGATGTCGTCCGGGCCCGGCGCCGGCAGCCCGGTGCTGGGCTGGCGGTCGATGTCAGGATCGTCGACGTCGACGACCACCACGTCGAACTCGTCCAGCCGTTCGGCCAGATCGGTAGTGGTGATCGCGGCGATCGGCGTGGCGTCGGCGAGCATGAACCCGATCCGCGCCGCCGGCAGCGCTGGGTCGATCGGCAGATACGCCGCACCGGTCTTGAGCACCGCCAAGATCGCCACGACCGCCTCTGCCGAACGCTCGAGCAGCAGCGCCACATACTCACCCGCGCCGGCGCCGAGTCCGGCCAGCAGGTGCGCGAGCCGGTTGGCGGCCTCGTCCAGTTCCCGGTAGGTCAGCGAGCGGCCCTCGAAGGTCACCGCCACCGCGTCCGGCGTGCGGGCCACGTGCGCGGCGAACAACGCCGGAACCGACATCGCAGGCGGCGCCGGCAGGGTCAAGACGGCGCGGTGGCCGATCTCGTCCAACCGGGCATGTTCGCCCTCGTCGAGCACGTCCACCGACGACAGCCGACGGGTCGCGTCGTCGGTCATGGCCACCAGCACCCGCCGCAGCCGCTTCACCAAGGCTGCGACGCCTGCCGCGTCGAACACGTCGGTGTCGAATTCGACGCGGAGACCCAGTTCGGGTCCCGGCGTCGCTTGCACGGTCAGCGGGTAGTGGTTGAACTCGCTGATGGAGAAGTCCGTGACGGTCAGTTCGTGGTCGCCGGCCAGGGCGGCGGCGTCGATCGGGTAGTTCTCGTACACGAAGAGGGTGTCGAAGAGTTGTTCCTGGCCGGAGATCCGGTGGATCTCGGTGAGCGCCAGGTGCTGGTGCTCGAGTGTGTCGTTGTACGCGGTCTGCAACTGGCCGAGCAGGTCTGCGGTGGTGGTCGTCGGCGTGATGTGCGCGCGCACCGGCACGGTGTTGATCAGCAGCCCCACCATCGCGTCGGCGCCCACCACGTCGGCCGGCCTGCCCGACACCGCGGTGCCGAAGGCGACGTCGTTCTGACCGGTCAGCCACGTCAGAAGCTGCGCCCACGCAGCTTGAAGCACCGTGTTGACGGTGGTGTGGCACGAGCGTGCCAGTTCGCCGAGCGCCCGTGTGGTCTCCGCGGGCACCCGGAACGCCTCGACCCCCCTGCCGCTGAGCCCCCGCGGTTGCGCCGGCCCGACGAGCGTCGGGGTGTCGAATCCGGCCAACACCCCACGCCATGCCTCCTCGGCGGCATCGATGTCCCGATCGGCCAGCCATGTGGCGAGCCTGCGGTACGGGACCGCCGCAGGCAGGCGGTGTCCGTAGTAGGCGGCGAAGATCTCGCTCAGCAGGATCGGCAGTGACCAGCCGTCCATCACGATGTGGTGATTGGTCAGCACGAACCGGTGCCGGTCGTCTGCGATGTGGATCAACGCCACCCGGAATGCCGGTCCTGCGGCCAGATCACAGACCGCAGCACGTTCTTCGGCGCACAACCGGTCGATCTGCTCGTCGACGTCGACACCGGCGGGCAGTTCGACATGACGCCACCCGGGCGCGGGATCCGCCGGGATGATCTGCACCGGTTCGTCGAACTGTGGGCAGAAGTGGGCCACCAGGTGGGGATGGCGGGTGATCACCGTGTGCACCGCATCGCGCAGGCCGTTTCGGTCGAGCGGGCCGGTCAGGGTGAAGGCGAGCTGCACCGCGTAGACATCGTCGCTCGCCTGTGCGGCGCTGGCGAGGAAGAGCAGTCCCTCCTGCAGGGGCGTCAGCGGCAGCACGTCGACGAGGTCGTAACGCTGGTGGAGCTCATCGATCTGGTGTTGACCGAGGCGGGCAGGCGCGATGTCCGACGGCGTCAGCCCGCCGCCGCCGCCTCGCACATGGGCGCAGATGCCCGCGAGGGCGTCGAAGAACAGTCGGCTCAGCCGACTGATCTGATCGCGGTCGGTCACCGAGGGCGCCCACGTCCAATTGGCGTGCAGCTGTGGGCCGGTGCCGGTGTCCACGGTGCCGGCGTTGAGCGCCAGGGCGTGCGCCAGCGGCATCGGCACCGCGGTTGCGGCGGCGATGTGTGACAGGCCTTCCTGGCTGATCTGCCACAGCTCGTCAGCGGCGGCAGCCTGCCCCGGGCCGCCCAGCCGGCCGAGATAGTTGAAGCCGATCGACGGGTCGGTCTCACTCAACTGCACATCGGGGTTCAGGTAGCGCAGCAGACCGTAGCTCAGCGGGTCGGGCAGGGCGCGCAGCTGCTCCTTGGCGTCTTTGATCACCGCGCCCAGCGCCGCATCACCGGCGACCACCTGCGCCCAGGACACGTCACCGACATCGAGCGTCACCGGGTACTTGGCGGTGAACCAGCCCACCGTGCGCGACAAGTCGACATCGGCCGCGAGGTCCTCGGCCCTGCCGTGGCCTTCGACGTCGATGCCGATCGGCGCACCGCCGTTGTCCAGGAACTCCGCCCACGCCAGCCCGAACGCGATCAACAGGACCTCGTGCACGCCGGCATGGAACGCGGCAGGCACCTCCCCCAGCAGCATCCGAGTCAGCTCGCCGTCCAACGAGACCGACAACTGCCCGGCGCTGGCATAGGTGTCCACCGCCGACTGCACCGGCGGCAACGCGGGCGGGGCCGCCGTCACCCGCGTCCATGTGTCGACGTGTTGCACCGCCCTCGGATCTCGGGCGTGCTCGGCCAGCAGTGACGCCCACCGGGCGAACGACGTTCCGCCCTCCGGCAGGGCGATCGGCTGGCCGCTGTGATGCTGGGCCCAGGCGATGTTGAGGTCCTCTACCAGGATCTGCCACGACACGGCGTCGACGGCCAGATGGTGGATGATCAACGCCAACTGACCCGTCGGGGCCACCCACAGCGCGCTCAGCATCGCCCCGGCGGCCGGGTCCAGCCGGGACCGCGCGGCGATCAGCGCCTCACCGGACAACACGTCCACCGATTGCAGGCACGCGCCGGCATCCACCGCGCCGACGTCGGGCACTGTCAGCGACCAGCCACCGGCGCCGTCCAGATCGCTGTCGACGCGCAGGCGCAGCACGCCATGACGATCCAGCAGGGCCTGTAGCACCGCCACCACGTCGGCCTCGCCGACTCCGGCCGGTGCCTGCAGCACCATCGTCTGGTTGAACTCGTCGGTCGGCCCGTCCACGCCGGCCAGCCATCGCATGATCGGGGTGGCGACCACCGGTCCGATGCCCTCGTCGACCACGCCGGCGGAACCGTCGGTGCTCCGGGCGACTCGAGCGACGCCGGCCACGGTCTGCTCGACGAAGATGTCGCGCGGCTTGCACACCACCCCGGCGGCGCGCGCCCGGGCCACCACCTGCATCGACAGGATGCTGTCCCCGCCGAGATCGAAGAACGACTCGTCCACTCCGACCCGGTCGAGGCCGAGCACCTGGGCATAGATGTCGGCGAGGATCTCCTCGACGGCGTTGCCCGGTGCCCGGTATCCGGCGGAGGTGTACTCGGGCGCGGGCAGGGCGCGGGTGTCCAACTTGCCGTTGGCGGTCAGGGGCAGCGCCTGCAGAACCACCACCGCCGCCGGAACCATGTAGCCGGGCAGTCGCTGCGCCAACGCGCTGCGCGCAGCCGTCGGATCCACGTCGCCGGTGACGTAGCCGACCAGTCGCTTGTCGCCGGGGCGGTCCTCGCGGGCGATCACCGCCGCCTGCTCCACCCCGTCGAGCCGGGTGAGTGCGGCCTGGATCTCGCCGAGTTCGATGCGGTAGCCGCGGATCTTGACCTGCTCGTCGGCGCGGCCCAGATATTGCAGCTGCCCGTCGCCGCCCCAGCAGACCAAGTCCCCGGTGCGGTACATCCTCGCGCCCGACTCTCCGAACGGGCATGCCACGAAGCGTGATCCGGTCAATCCGGCCCGGCTCGTGTAGCCGACGCCCACGCCATGGCCTGCGACGTACAGTTCGCCGACCACCCCGACCGGAACCGGATGCAGCCACTGGTCGAGCACGAACAACGCCGCACCGGGAACCGGCGAACCAATCGGCACCACACCGGATTCCGTGGTGAGTGGCGCGCTGATGGCCACACACATGGTGGTCTCGGTAGGACCGTAAGCGTTGATCATCACCCGACCCGGCGCCCACTGATCGACCACCTCGGCCGGGCAGGCCTCACCCACGACCACCAACGCCGCCGACTCCAAACCCTCCTGCGGCAGCATCGCCACCGCCGACGGCGTCTGGGTCAGCACACTGACCCGCTCATCGACCAGCACCTCGTGGAAGTCCTCCGGCGAGCCCGCCAGCGCGTCGGGGATGACCACCAACCGCCCACCCCGCAACAGCGCACCGAAGATCTCCCACACCGACACGTCGAAAGCCAACGAATGACACAGCGGCCACACACCCGGATCGGGCAGCCCCGCATCCAACGACGCCAACAACCGGGTCACATTGTGATGAGTGATCGCCACACCCTTGGGCACACCGGTCGTGCCCGAGGTGTAGATCAGATAAGCCACATCGTCGGGATGCGGCGCCCGCAGAACCGCGCCCGGGCCGGCCTCGGCGACGGGTCCGTCGACATCGACCACCACGACGGCGATCCCGTCGAGCCGCGCACGCAGCGCCGCGGTGGTGACCACCACCACCGGCCCAGCATCGGCCACGATGAAGCGCAGGCGTTCCTCCGGTATGACCGCGTCGAGCGCCAGATAGGCGGCTCCGGTCTTGAGCACCGCCATGATCGCGACGACCGCATCGGCCGAACGCTCCAACAGCAGCGCCACGCACTGTCCCGGGCCCACACCACGCGCAGCCAGCAGGTGCGCCCATCGGTTGGCGGCCTCGTCGAGCTGCCGGTAGGTCATCGACGTGTCCTGGTACACCAGCGCCACGGCATCCGGCGTCTGGGTCACGTGTTCGGCGAACAACACCGGAATCGACACCCGCCCTGCGGGCTGGGCCAGAATCGCGCGATTGCCGAGTCCGTCGAGTTGGGCGTGCTCACCCTCGTCGAGCAGATCCACCGCGGACAGCCGCCGTTTCGGGTCCGCGGTGATCGCCACCAACACCCTCTGCAGCCGCCCGATCAACGCCTCGATGGTGCCCGCGTCGAACACGTCGGTGCGGAACTCCACCGCGCCGCCGATCCCCGCGGCCTGGCCCTCCGAGGTCCACCGCTCACCGAGCGAGAACATCAGATCCATGCGCGCCGTGCGGGTTTCCACCGGGAGCGGGGTGACCTGCACATCACCCATGGCCAGCTCGGCGGCCCCGGTGTCCTGCCACGTCAATGCCACCTGCACCAGTGGATGGTGGGCCATGCTCCGGGTCGGGTGAAGCCGGTCGACGAGCACCTCGAAGGGCACGTCCTGGTGCTCGTAAGCGGCCAGGCCGCGCTTGCGCACCTGGGCCAGCAGCTCGGCCGCGGTGGGATCACCGGCCAGATCCGTGCGCAGCACCAGGGTGTTGACGAAGAATCCCACCACCTCGTCCAGCGCCGGGTCGCTGCGCCCGGCGACCGCGAAGCCCACGGCCACATCGGTGCTGGCGCTGGCCTTGGCCAGCAGCACCGCCAGCGCGGCCTGGATGACCATGAAGGTCGTCGCGTTGTGCTCGCGCGCGAGCCGCGCAATCTGCTGCTGCAGTTCTGCGGACCAGTCGATCGTCACGGTGGCGCCGCGCTGATCTGCCGCCGGCGGGTAGGGCCGATCGGTGGGCAACTGAAGCCGCTCGGGCAGCCCGGCCAGCTCCTTCTCCCAGTAGGACAGCTGCGCGGATATCCGGCTGTCAGTGTCAGCCAGATCGCCCAGCTGCGCACGCTGCCACAGCGTGTAATCGACGTACTGCACCGCCAACGGCGACCAACCGGGGGCACGTCCGGCGCACCGGCTGAGGTAAGCCGCAGCCAGGTCCCTGATCAGCGGGGTGATCGACGAGCCGTCGGCGGCGATGTGGTGCACCACGGCCGCCAGTACATGACGATCGTCGGCGAGTCGGAAAAGTGTTGCCCGCAACGGTATCTCGGCTGCCAGATCGAAACTGTGGCGGATGGCGGCGTCGACGGCCTCGTCCAGCCGCGCTGCCGGCCAGCCGGCGGCATCGACCACACGCCAACCGAAGTCGGCCTGTTCGGGCGGCACCACGAGCTGCTGGGGTATTCCCTCGGGCGCGGCGAACAGCGTGCGCAGGCTCTCCTGGCGCGCCACCACATCGGCAAGCGCTGCCCTCAACGCCTCGCCATCCAGAGGTCCACTCAGCTGCAATGCGGTCGCCATGTTGTACACCGGCGACGGCCCGTGCAGCTGATCGAGGAACCACAACCGCTGCTGGGCGAACGACAACGGCACCACCGCAGGCCGATCCGCCGCGACCAACGGCTCACGCCGGCCCGACTCCTCACCGATACGCGGCGCCAACCGGGACACGGTGGGCGCCTCGAAGATGGCGCGCACCGAGAGGCCGGCGTTCAGGCCCTTGTTGATCGCGGCGATCACCCGCATCGCCGACAGCGAGTCGCCGCCCAGGTCGAAGAAGGAGTCGTCGACCCCCACCCGGTGGAGCCCGAGCATCTGGGCGTAGATGCCTGCCAGAATCTCTTCGACCGCGTTCGTCGGGGCGCGGTACAGATCGCCCGCGATGTACTCGGGTGCCGGGAGTGCGCGGAGGTCGAGTTTGCCGTTCACCGTCACCGGCAGTGTCTCCAGGACCACGATCGCGGCCGGCACCATGTAGGGCGGCAACCTCTCGGCCAGCGCTGTCCGCAGCGCGCTCGGCTCCGCGTTGCCGGTCACATAGGCCACCAGTCGCTTGTCGCCGGGGCGGTCCTCGCGGGCAATCACCACCGCCTGCTGCACCCCGTCCAGTCCGGCCACGGCGGTCTGGATCTCGCCGAGTTCGATGCGGTACCCCCGGACCTTGACCTGCTCGTCGGCGCGGCCCAGATAGTCCAGTTGGCCGTCGGCGCGCCAGCGCACCAGATCTCCGGTGCGGTACATCCTCGTTCCGGGCCCGCCGAACGGGCACGCCACGAACCGTGCCGAACTGAGGCCGGACCGGCCCAGGTAGCCGACGCCCACCCCGGCACCGGCCACATACAGCTCACCGACCACACCCACCGGAACCGGGCGCAACCAGCCGTCGAGCACGAACAACGCCGCGGTCGGCACCGGCGCACCGATCGGCGGCGCCCCCGTGCCCGGCGTCAGAGGCGCGCTGATCGCCGCATAGACCGTGATCTCGGTCGGGCCGTAGGCGTTGACCATCATCCGCCCCGGTGCCCACCGGTCCACCACCTCGCCCGGACAGGCCTCCCCGCCGAGCAGCAGCGCCACCGACTCCAGACCCTCCGGCGACAAGGCCGCCACCGCAGAGGGGGTCTGAGTGAGGACGCTGACGCGTTCGCCGACCAGCAGGTCGTGGAAGTCTTCCGGTGAGGCCGTCACCGACTCGGGCACCACCACCAGCCGCCCGCCACCCAGCAACGCAGCCCAGATCTCCCACACGGAGAAATCGAAGGCGTACGAGTGGCACTGCGTCCACACCTGTTCCGCCGGAAGGCCTTCGGGTGTCGAGTCCGCCAGGTGGGCCAGGTTACGGTGCGAGATCGCCACCCCCTTCGGGGTACCGGTCGTGCCCGAGGTGTAGATGAGATAGGCGATGTCCTCGGGGTCCGGCGCCGGTGGCGCCGTGCTCGGCTGGGTGTCGACGGCGGGATCGTCGACGTCGACGATCACCATGTCGAAACCAGCCAGCCGGCCGGCCCGAGCGGCGGTGGTGACCGCGGCGACGGGCTCGGCGTCGGCGAGCATGAAGTCGATCCGGGCCGATGGCAATGCCGGGTCGATCGCCAGATAGGCCGCCCCGGATTTCAGTATCGCCAGCATCGACACGACGGCCTCGGCTGATCGATCCAGCAGCAGCGCCACACACGCACCGGGGCCCACCCCGCGGTGGGCCAGATGGTGCGCCAATCGATTCGCCGCTTCGTCCAGTTCGAGGTAGGTCAGCGATCGGCTCTCGAAGGTCACCGCCACCGCGTTCGGTGTGCGGGTCACCTGCGCGGAGAACAACTCCGGAATCGACATCGAGGTCGCGACCCGGGACAACACCGCGCGGTTGCCGATGCGATCCATCCGGGCACGCTCGCCCTCGCCCAGCAGATCCATCGACGAGACCCGCCGGCTCGGGTCGTCGGTCATCGCCACCAACACCCGTTGCAACCGCGTGACGAGCGCCTCGACGCCGGCGGCATCGAATACCTCGGTGTCGTACTCGACGCGAAGGCCGAGTTCGGGACCCGGCTGGGCCTGCACCGTCAGCGGGTAGTGATTGTATTCGCGCCCAGTGGATTCCGTGATCACCAGACCGTTCGAGCTGGACAGCGCGGCGGTGTCGAGCGGGTAGTTCTCGTAGCCGAACAGCGTGTCGAACAGCTGATCGTGGCCGGCGGCGCGATGGATCTCGTTCAGCGCCAGATGCTGGTGGTCCAGGGTGTCGTTGTGATAGCTCTGCAGCTGGTCCAGCAGGTCTGCGCTGGTGGTGGCCGGCGCAATGCTCGCCCGCACCGGCACCGTGTTGATCAGCAGACCGACCATCGACTCCGCGCCCGCCACGTCGGCCGGCCTCGCCGAGACCGTGGTGCCGAAGGTGACGTCCCGCTGACCGGTCAGCCACACCAGCAGCTGTGCCCACGCGCCCTGCAGCACCGTGTTGACGGTGGTGTGCCGGGAGCGCGCCAATTCGCTGAGCGCCCGCGTGGTCTGCGCGGGCACCCGGAACGACTCGACACCCCGCGCGCCCAGGCCCAGCCGCTGGGCCGGCCCGACCAGTGTGGGGCCGTCCAAACCGGCCAGAACATCACGCCAGACCCGTTGCGCCGTAGGACGATCGCGACTCGCGAACCAGGTGACATACCTGCGGTACGACACCGCGGCCGGCAGCCGGTGACCGTAGTAGCTGGCGAAGATCTCCCCCAGCAGGATCGGCAGCGACCAGCCGTCCATCACGATGTGGTGATTGGTCAGCACGACCCGGTGCCGGTCATCTGCGATGCGGATCAACGCCACCCGGAATGCCGGCCCGCCCGCCAGGTCGCACACCGCGGAACGGTCCTCGGCGCACACCCGCTGGATCTGCTCGTCGACATCGTCGCCGCCGTCCTGCAGCTCGACATAGCGCCACCCGGGCGCGGGGTCAGCGGGGATGATCTGCACCGGCTGGCCGGACTGCTCGGGAAATCGAGCCACCAGGTGAGGGTGCCGGGCGACCACCGTGTGCACCGCGTCGCGCAGCCTGTCCGGGTCGAGCGGGCCGGTCACGGTGAAGGCCAGCTGCACCGCGTAGACGTCGTCGCCGCCCTGTGCGGTGCTGGCGTGGAAGAGCAGCCCCTCCTGCAGCGGGGTCAACGGCAGAATGTCAGCGATCCGCATATTGCCCCTGTAGCTCGTCGATCTGCTGCTGGCTGAGTCCGACGGCGATGTCGGAGGGCGTCAGCCCGCCCCCGCCGCTTCGTACGTGCGCACAGATGCCGGCAAGGGCGTCGAACCACAGCCTGCTCAGCCGGCTGACCTGCTCGTGGGTCAGCACTGAGGCCGCCCACGTCCAATTCGCGTGCAGCTGTGGGCCGGTGTCGGTGTCGACGGTGCCGGCGTTGAGCGCCACGGTGTGCGCCAGGGGCATCGGCACCGCGGTGGCGGCGGCGGCGAGCGACACGCCCTCTTCACTCATCCGCCATACGTCGCCGAACGCGTCGGCCTGCCCCATGGCGCCCACTCGGCCCAGATAGTTGAACCCGATCGACGGGTCCGACTCGGCCAGGTCCACATCGGCGTTCAGGTAACGCAGCAGTCCGTAGGTCACGGGATCGGGCAGGGTGCGCAGCTGTTCCTTGGCGTCCTTGATCGCCGCGCCCAGCGCAGCCTCACCCGCAACCACCTGCGCCCAGGACAGTCCGCTCACGGTCAACGCGACCGGGTACTTGGCGGTGAACCAGCCCACCGTGCGGGACAGGTCCACGCCGGAGGCGAAGTCCTCCTGGCGTCCGTGTCCCTCCACGTCGATTCCGACGGGCGCGGCCCCGGTGCCCAGGAACTCGGCCACCGCGAGTCCGAACGCGATCAGCAGGACCTCGTGTATCCCGGCGTGGAAAGCCGCGGGCACCTCCCCCAGCAGCACCCGGGTGGTTTCGGCGTCCATCGACACCGAGAGTTGTCCGGCACTGGCGTACGTGTCCTGCTCTGGTCGGGGCGCCGGAAGTGCGGACGGGGCCGCCGCGACCTGCCGCCACGCCTCCGCCTGCGCCACCACCTCCGGATCTCGGGCGTGCTCGGCCAGCAGCGACGCCCACCGGGCGAACGACGTCCCGGGCGCCGGAAGGGCGATCGGCTGGCCGGTGCGATGCTGGGCCCAGGCGATGTTGAGGTCCTCCAACACGATTCGCCACGACACCCCATCGATAGCCAGGTGGTGGACGACCAGGGCGACCTGATGCGCCGACGGAGCCCACACCGCGCTCAGCATCGCTCCGGCCGCCGGGTTCAACCGCGACCGCGCGGTCACCAGCGCCGCGTCATCGAGCACCTCGACGGTCTGCAGGCACGCGCGTGCGTCGACCGTGCCGACGTCGGGCACCGTCAGCGACCACCCACCGGCGCCGTCCCCGTCCTGATCGCTGTCGGCACGCAGCCGCAACATCGCATGCTGATCCAGCAGGGCCTGCAGCACCACCACCACATCGGCCTCGGACACCTCGGCCGGGACTTGCAGCAGCACAGTCTGATTGAACTCGTCGACAGGGCCGTCCACGCCCGCCAGCCATCGCATGATCGGGGTGGCGACCACCGGCCCGATGCCTTCGTCGACCACGCCGGCGCCGGCGTCGGCCACCAACGCCACCCGGGCCAGCCTCGCAACCGTCTGCTCGACGAAGATGTCGCGCGGTCGGCACTCCAGTCCGGCGGCGCGGGCCCGGGCCACCACCTGCATCGAGGAGATGCTGTCCCCGCCGAGATCGAAGAACGAGTCGTCCACCCCGACCCGCTCGAGGCCCAGCACCTGGGCATAGATGTCGGCGAGGATCTCCTCGACCACGGTGGCCGGGGCGTGATACTCCCCCGCGGTGTACTCCGGTGCGGGCAGCGCGCGGGTGTCCAGCTTGCCGTTGGGCGTCAGCGGCAAGGCTTCCACGACAACGACCGCCGCCGGAATCATGTATGGGGGCAACCGGTCGGCCAACGCGCCGCGTACCCGGGCAGGATCGACCGCTCCGAAGCGTGTTTCGGTGACGTAGCCGACGAGTCGCTTGTCGCCGGGGCGGTCCTCGCGGGCGATCACCGCCGCCTGCTCAACTCCGTCCAGCCGGGTCAGTGCGGCCTGGATCTCGCCGAGTTCGATGCGGTAGCCGCGGATCTTGACCTGCTCGTCGGCGCGGCCGAGGTATTGCAGCTGCGCGTCCGGGCCCCATCGCACCAGGTCCCCGGTGCGGTACATCCTCATCCCGGGCTGACCGAACGGACATGCCACGAAGCGCGATCCGGTCAGCCCGACCCGACCCACGTAACCGTGGGCCAGACCGGCACCCCCGACGTACAGTTCGCCGACCACCCCGACCGGAACCGGATGCAGCCACTGGTCGAGCACGAACAACGCCGCACCGGGAACCGGCGAACCAATCGGCACCACACCGGATTCCGTGGTGAGTGGCGCGCTGATCGCCACACACATCGTGGTCTCGGTAGGACCGTAAGCGTTGATCATCACCCGACCCGGCGCCCACTGATCGACCACCTCGGCCGAGCAGGCCTCACCCACGACCACCAACGCCGCCGACTCCAAACCCTCCTGCGGCAGCATCGCCACCGCCGACGGCGTCTGGGTCAGCACACTGACCTGCTCATCGACCAGCACCTCGTGGAAGTCCTCCGGCGAGCCCGCCAGCGCGTCGGGGATGACCACCAACCGCCCGCCCCGCAACAGCGCACCGAAGATCTCCCACACCGACACGTCGAAAGCCAACGAATGACACAGCGGCCACACACCCGGATCGGGTAGCCCCGCATCCAACGACGCCAACAACCGGGTCACATTGTGATGAGTGATCGCCACACCCTTGGGCACACCGGTCGTGCCCGAGGTGTAGATCAGATAAGCCACATCGTCGGGATGCGGCGCCCGCAGAACCGCGCCCGGGCCGGGCTCAGCGACGGGTCCGTCGACATCGACCACCACGACGGCGATCCCGTCGAGCCGCGCACGCAGCGCCGCGGTGGTGACCACCACCACCGGTTCAGCATCGGCGATCACGAACTGCAGCCGGGCCGCGGGGACCATCGGGTCGATCGGCAGATAGGCCGCTCCGGTCTTGAGCACCGCCATGATCGCGACGACCGCATCGGCCGAACGCTCCAACAGCAGCGCCACATTCCCGCCCGGCCGCGCCCCATGGGCGGCCAGCAGGTGCGCCATCCGGTTCGACGCCTCGTCCAATTCGCGGTAGGTCGTGGACCGGCCATCGAAGGTGAGGGCCACCGCATCCGGCGTGCGCGCGACGTGTTCGGCGAACAACGCAGGAATCGACAGCGGCGCGAATCCCGGCTCGGCGAGCACCGCGTGGTTGCCGATCTCGGCGAGTCGGGCACGCTCACCGTCGTCGAGCAGGTCCAACGCCGAGAACCGCAGGCCCGGGTCGGTGGTCATCGCCACCACCACCCGCTGTAACCGCCCGATCAACACCTCGATGCTCGCCTCGTCGAACACGTCGGTCCGGAACTCCACCACCCCACCCAGCCCGGCGGGCTCACCGGTGTCGGTGAACCGTTCGGCCAGGGAGAAGGTGAGATCCATTCGGGCGGTGCGGGTGTCCACCGGCAGAGGCGTGGCCTGCAGATCACCCAGCACCGGGCTCGTGGGCTCGTTGTTCTGCCAGGCCAACGCCACCTGGAACAGCGGGTGATGGGTCAGGCTGCGGTTCGGGTTGAGGCGGTCGACCAGCACTTCGAAGGGCACGTCTGCGTGCTCGTAGGCGGCCAGGCCGCGCTTGCGCACCTGGGCCAGCAACTCGGCCGCGGTGGGATCATCGGCCAGATCCGTGCGCAACACCAGGGTGTTGGCGAAGAATCCGACCACCTCGTCGAGCGCCGGGTCGCCGCGCCCGGCGACCGCGAAGCCCACGGCCACATCGGCGCTCGAGCTGATCTTGGCCAGCAGCACCGCCAGCGCGGCCTGGACGACCATGAAACTGGTGGCGTTGTGCTCGCGCGCGACTTCACGCACCTGCTGCTGCAACTGCGCCGGCCAGTCGATCGCCACGGTGGCGCCGCGCTGATCGGGCACCGGCGGATAGGGCCGATCGGTGGGCAACTGCAACCGCTCGGGCAGCCCGGCCAGCTCGTGCTCCCAGTAGGCCACCTGGGCGGCGATGCGGCTGTCGGGGTCGGCCAGATCACCCAGTTGCGCACGCTGCCACAGCGTGTAATCGACGTACTGCACCGCCAACGGCGTCCGATCGGGGGCACGTCCGGCGCACCGGCCGGCATAGGCCGTCCCCAGGTCGGTCATCAGCGGCGACATCGACCAACCGTCGGCGGCGATGTGGTGCACCACGGTGACGAGTACGTGCTCGTCGTCGGTGATACGGAACAACGTTGCCCGCAGGGGGATCTCGGACGACAGATCGAAACTGTGGCGCACCGAGGCGCTGACAGCGTCGTCCAGCCGCGCCGCCCGCCAGCCGGTGGCATCGACCACGCGCCAACCGAAGTCGGCCTGTTCGGGCGGCACCACGAGCTGCTGGGGCACTCCGCCGGGCGCGGTGAAGAGCGTACGCAGGCTCTCCTGGCGCTCGACCACATCGGCCAGCGCTGCCCTCAACGCCTCGACATCCAGACGGCCACTGAGCCGTAGCGCCGCCACCATGTTGTACACCGGCGACGGCCCGTGCAACTGGTCGAGGAACCACAACCGCTGCTGGGCGAACGACAACGGCACCACCGCAGGCCGATCCACCACCACCAACGGCTCACGCCGGCCCGATGCCTCACTGATACGCGGCGCGAGCTGGGCGACCGTGGGCGCGTCGAACACCGCGCGCACAGCAAGGCCGGCATCGAGTGAGGTGTTGATCGCCGCGACCACCCGCATCGCCGACAACGAATCCCCGCCCAGGTCGAAGAAGGAGTCGTCGACCCCGACCCGCGTCACCCCCAGCACCTGCGCGTAGATCTCGGTCAGGATCTCCTCGACCGCGTCGGCCGGGGAACGGTACTCACTCGCGGTGTACTCGGGTGCAGGCAGGGCGCGGGTGTCCAACTTGCCGTTGGGTGTCCGTGGCAGTGCCTTCAGGACCACCACCGCGGACGGCACCATGTAGGCCGGGATCCGTTCGGCCACCGCGACGCGAGCCCGCGTGGGATCGACGGCACCGGTGGCTGTTTCGGTGACGTAGCCGACCAGGCGCTTGTCGCCGGGGCGGTCCTCCCTGGCGATCAGGACCGCCTGCTCCACCCCGTCCAGCCCGGCCAGCGCCGCCTGGATCTCGCCGAGCTCGATGCGGTACCCGCGGATCTTCACCTGCTCATCAGCGCGGCCCACATAGCGCAGCTGCCCGTCGGCACCCCAGCGCACCAGGTCACCGGTGCGGTACATCCTCGTTCCCGGCCCACCGAACGGGCACGCCACGAACCGTGCCGAAGTCAATCCGGCGCGGCGCCGATACCCGACACCCACCCCGGCTCCGGCCACGTACAACTCGCCGACCACACCCACTGGAACCGGGCGCAACCAGCCGTCCAGCACGAACAACGCCGCGGTCGGCACCGGCGCACCGATCGGCGGCGCCCCCGACCCCGCCGCCAACGGCGCAGTCCTGGACGCACACACCGTGGTCTCGGTCGGGCCGTAGGCATTGACCATCACCCGCCCGGGTGCCCACCGGTCCACCACCTCGCCCGGGCACGCCTCCCCGGCAACGAGCAACGCCACCGATTCCAGACCCTCCGGTGACAGCGCCGCCACCGCAGACGGGGTCTGACTCAGGAAGGTGACCCGCTCGGCGACGATCAGGGAGTGGAAGTCCTCCGGGGAGCCGGCCACCGAATCGGGCACCACCACCAGCCGCCCACCGTTCAGCAGCGCGCCCCAGATCTCCTCGACCGAGGCGTCGAAGGCCAACGAATGCCACTGTGCCCACACCCGTTCCGCCGACGGGCCAGTGTCCGTCGACACCAGCAACTGAGTCACGTTGTGGTGGGTGATGGCCACACCCTTGGGCACACCCGACGTGCCGGACGTGTAGATCAGGTAGGCGACGTCATCGGGCGCGGGCGGCGGTGGCGCTGTGGCGGATCGGCCGTTGACGACGGCGGCATCGAGGTCGACGACCTGCACGTCGCAGTCGTCCAACCGCGAACGCAGGGCGGCGTTGGTGATCGCCGCCGCCGGCCCGGCGTCGCCGACCATGAACATGATCCGGTCCTTCGGCAATGCCGGGTCGACAGGCAGATACGCCGCACCCGTCTTCAGCACCGCGAGCATCGCCACCACGGCCTGAGCCGAACGGGGCAGCAGCAGCGCCACACACGCGCCCTGCCCGACGCCCCGACCGCTGAGCTGGTGTGCCAGCCGATTCGCCGCGTCGTCGAGCTCGCGGTACGTCGTCGACCGGCCCTCGAAGGTCACCGCCACCGCATCCGGGATGCGGGCCACCTGCGCGGCGAACACCGCCGGAATCGACACCGGCGCAGGCGCAGGCCTTTCCAGCACGGCGCGGTTGCCGATCTCGTCCAGCCGGGCATGCTCGGCGGGGTCGAGCACATCCACCGATGACAACGCCCGGTCGGGGTCGGCGGCCATCGCCACCAACAGCCGCTCCAATCGCCCGATCAGCGAATGGATGCCGTCCACGTCGAACACGTCGCTGTCGAACTCGACGCGGAGTTCCACCTCGTCACCGGGCCGGGCCGCCATCGTCAGTGGATAGTGCGTCGATTCGTGGCCGACGACCTCGGTGATGGTCAACCCGTCGAGGCCGGACACCGCGGCGGTGTCGACCGGATAGTTCTCGTAGACGAGCACGGTGTCGAACAGTTGGTCCTGACCAGTGATGCGGTGGATCTCGCTGAGCGGGAGGTGCTGGTGCTCCAGGGTGGCGTTGCTGACACGCTGCAACTGCTCCAGCAGGTCGGCGGTGGTGGTCGCCGCCGTGATGGTCGCGCGCACCGGCACCGTGTTGATCAGCAGCCCCACCATCGACTCCACGCCGGCCACCTCGGCCGACCTGCCCGACACCACCGCGCCGAAGGCGACGTCGTGCCGACCGGTCAGCCACATCAGGAGCTGCGCCCACCCGGCCTGCAGCACCGTGTTGACGGTGGTGTGGTGCGAACGCGCAAGCTCACCGAGCGCCCGCGTGGTCTGCGCGGGCAACACCGACGACACCACGCCCTGGCGCCCGGTCCGGTCGGGCCGGCCGACCAGTGTGGGGGTGTCGAATCCGGTGAGCACCTCCCGCCACGCCGCCTCGGCGGCGCCGCGATCTCGACCGGCCAGCCAGGTCACGAACTTGCGGTACGGCGCGGGCGTCGGCAGGCGCTGTCCGTAGTAGGCGGCGAAGATCTCGCTCAGCAGGATCGGCAGTGACCAGCCGTCCATCACGATGTGGTGGAAGGTCAGCACGAACCGGTGCTCGTCGTCACCGGTGCGCAGCAGCGCGGCCCGGAACACCGCCTGCCCGAACAGATCACAGACCGCGAGGCGTTCCTCGCCGGGCACCTGTCGGACCTGCTCGCCGGATGGGAGGTCGTCGTACCGCCAGACTGCTACGGGATCGGCGGGAATGACCTGCACCGGCTGCTCGAACTGCACGTGGAATCGGGCTGCCAGGTTCGGATGTCGCTTGACGACGGTGTCGACCGCGTCGCGGAGCCGGCGGGCGTCCAGGGCGCCGCTGATCGCGATCTCGAGTTGCACCGCGTAGACGTCGGCGCTCACCTGCGCGGTGCTGGCGTGGAAGAGCAGCCCCTCCTGCAGCGGGGTCAACGGCAGCACGTCGACGAGGTCGTAGCGCTGGTGGAGCTCGTCGATCTGGTGTTGGCCGAGCTGGGCCGGCGCGATGTCGGACGGCGTCAACCCGCCGCCGCCGCCTCGTACGTGGGCGCAGATCCCGGCAAGGGCGTCGAACCACAGCCGGCTCAGCCGGCCGATCTGCTCGCCGTCGGTCACCGAGGGCGCCCACGTCCAATTGGCATGCAGGAGCGGGCCGGTGTCGGTGTCGATCGTGCCGGCGTTGAGTTCGACGGAGTGCATCAGGGGCACGGGCACTGCCGCCGCGGCTCCGGTCAGAGACACGCCGTCCGGGCCGATCAGCCACACCTCGTCGGCGGCCGAGTCCTGTGCCGCGGCACCCAGCCGCCCGAGATAGTTGAACCCGATCGACGGGTCGGACGCGGGCAGGTCCACCTCGGGGTTCACGTAGCGCAGCAGACCGTAGGTGAGCGGGTCGGGCAGGGCGCGCAGCTGTTCCTTGGCGTCCTTGATCACCGCGCCCAGCGCCGCATCACCGGCGACCACCTGCGCCCAGGACACGTCACCGACATCGAGCGCCACCGGGTACTTGGCGGTGAACCAGCCCACCGTGCGCGACAGGTCCACATCGGCGGCGAGCTCCTCGTGCCGCCCGTGGCCCTCGACGTCGATGCCGATCGGCGCGTCGGTGCCGCCGAGGAACTCCGCCACCGCCAGCCCGTACGCGATCAGCAGGATGTCCTGCACCCCGGCGTGGAACGCCGCAGGCACCTCCCCCAGCAGCATCCGGGTGAGGTCGCCGTCAAGTGACGCCGACAACTGCCCGGCGCTGGCATAGGTGTCCACCGCCGGCTGCACCGGTGGCAGCGGATTCGGCGCCGCCGCCACCTGCTTCCACGTTCCGGCCTGTGCGACCACCTCTGGTGAATGCGCGTAGTCGACCAGCATCGACGACCACCGCGCGAACGACGTCCCCGGCGCCGGCAGGGCGACCGGCTGGCCGCTGCGGTGCTGGGCCCAGGCGATGTTGATGTCCTGCAGCAGGATTCGCCACGACACCCCGTCGACGGCCAGATGGTGGATGATCAACGCCAACTGGTGCGTCGAGGTGACCCACAGCGCGCTCACCATCGCCCCGGCGGAGAGGTTCAACCGCGACCGCGCAGCCACCAGCGCTTCATCGGACAGCACATCCACCGATTGCAGGCACGCGGCGGCATCCACCGACCCCGCCTCGGGCACCGTCAGCGCCCAGCCGCAGGTGCCGTCGTCGCCCTGATCGCTGTCGACGCGCAGCCGCAACATCGCATGGCGATCCAGCAGGGCCTGCAACACCACCACGACGTCGGCCTCGCCGACTCCGGCCGGTGCCTGCACCACCACCGTCTGGTTGAACTCGTCGACCGGGCCGTCCACACCGGCCAGCCACCGCATGATCGGCGTCGCCGCAATCGGCCCTACGCCGTCGTCGAGCACGCCGGCGCCGCCGTCTGCCACCTCGGCCACCCGGGCCAGCCTCGCGACCGTCTGCTCGACGAAGACGTCGCGCGGCCTGCACTCCAGTCCGGCCGCCCGTGCCAGCAACACCACCTGCATCGACAGGATGCTGTCGCCGCCCAGATCGAAGAACGACTCGTCGACTCCGACGCGCTCCAGCCCGAGCACCTGGGCGTAGATCCCCGCCAGGATCTCCTCGACCGCGCTGGCCGGGGCGCGGTGCTGATCGCCTGCCGCGTATTCGGGCGGAGGCAGGGCGCGGGTGTCCAGCTTGCCGTTGACCGTCACGGGCAGGGCGGTCAGCACCATCACCGCCGCAGGCACCATGTAAGCCGGTAGCCGCTCCACCAGTGCGCTGCGCGTCTGGGCGGGATCCAGCGTGCCGGCGGTGGTTTCGGTGACATAACCGACCAGACGCCGGTCGCCGGGACGGTCCTCGCGGGCGATCACCGCCGCCTGGGCGACGCCGTCCAACTCCATCAGCGCGGCCTGGATCTCACCGAGCTCGATGCGGTATCCGCGGATCTTGACCTGCTCGTCGGCGCGGCCCAGATACCGCAGCTGCCCGTCCGGACCCCAGCACACGAGATCCCCGGTGCGGTACATCCTCCTACCGGGCTCGCCGAACGGGCACGCCATGAAACGCGACGCGGTCAGCCCGGGCCGGCGCACATATCCGACACCCACCCCGCGACCAGCCAGATACAGCTCCCCGACCACGCCCTCGGGCACCGGCCGCAACCACTCGTCCAGCACGAAGAACGCCGCCCACGCAATCGGCGAACCGATGGGCGGCGCGCCGGATCCCGCTGCCAGCGGCGCGCTCGCAGATGCCCACATCGTCGTCTCGGTCGGGCCGTACACGTTGACCATCACCCGACCGGGAGCCCAGCGGTCCACCAGCTCGGCCGGACAGGGCTCCGCTCCGATCACCAGCGCGGCCGACTCCAGGCCCTGCGGCGAAAGCACCCCCACCGCGGACGGCGTCTGCGTCAGCACGGTGACACGCTCGGTCACCAGCAAGGCATGGAAGTCCTCCGGGGAGCGCGCGACCGAGTCGGGCACCACCACCAGCCGCCCGCCGAACAACAACGCACCCCAGATCTCCCACACCGAGAAATCGAAGGCGTAGGAATGGAACTGCGTCCACACCTGCTGGGGCACCAGCTCCACACCGATGTCCAGCCCGTCGAACAGCTGGGCGACGTTGTGGTGGGTCACCGTGACACCCTTGGGCACACCGGTGGTGCCCGAGGTGTAGATGATGTGCGCCAGGTCATCCGGCGCCGGCGCTGGCGGAGCGGAATCGGGTTGGCCGTCGATGCGAGGGTCGTCGACATCGATCACCGCGACATCGCAGCCGTCCAACCGGGAAGCCAGCCCGGACGTGGTGATCGCGGCGATCGGAGCGGCGTCGCCCACCATGAACTCGATCCGCGCGGCAGGCAGCGCCGGATCGATCGGGAGGTACGCGGCGCCGGCCTTGAGGACCGCCAGGATCGCGACGATCGCCTCGGCCGAACGCGGAAAGAGCAGCGCCACACAGTGTCCGGGCCCTACCCCGTGATCGGCCAGCAGGTGCGCCAATCGATTCGCCGCCTGATCCAATTCGAGGTAGGTGATCGACCGGTCCTCGAACGTCACGGCCACCGCGCGCGGTGCGCGGATCACCTGCTCGGTGAACAGCACCGGGATGGACGCCTCGGTCGCCGATCTGGTCAGCACCGCGCGGTTACCGACGTCGTCCAGCCGGGCATGCTCGACCGCGTCGAGCACGTCGATCGACGAGACCCGCCGTGTCGAGTCGGCGGTCATCGCCAGCAGGACGCGCTGCAGGCGGTCGATCAACGTGTGGATGCTCTGCTCGTCGAACACATCGGTGCGGAACTCGACCGTCCCGCCGATTCCGGCGGGCTCACCGACCTCGTCGAAGCGCTCGGCCAGTGAGAAGCCGAGATCCATGCGTGCGGTGTTCGTGTCGACCGGAAGCGACGCGACCTGCAGGCCTTCCAGTTCCAGGCCTGCCGCAGGATCGCTGTTGCCGGCGAACTGCCAGCCCACCAAGACCTGGATCAGCGGATGGTGAGCCAATGACCTCGTCGGGTTGAGGCGCTCCACGAGCACCTCGAAGGGCACGTCCTGGTGCTCGTATGCAGCCACGCTGCGTCGGCGCACCTGGCCCAGCAGTTCACCGGTGGTGGGATCCCCCGACACGTCGACACGCAGTACCAGGGTGTTGATGAAGAAGCCCACCAGCTCGTCCAGGGCGGGATCGCGCCGCCCGGCGATCGGGAAACCGATGGCCACCTCGGGGCTGGCGCTGAGCTTCGACAGCAGCACCGCCAGCGCGGCCTGGACCATCATGAAACTCGTCGCCTTGTGCTCGCGCGCCGCCCGCGCGACCTGCTGCTGCAACTCGGCCGGCCAGTCGACGACCACGCTGGCCCCCCGCTGACCTGCCACCGGCGGGTAGGGCCGATCGGTGGGCAGCTCGAGGCGTTCGGGCAGGCCGGCCAGTTCCTGCTCCCAATAGGTCAGCTGGGCGGCGATCGGGCTGTCATCGTCGTCGAGATCACCCAGCTGCGCGCGCTGCCACAGCGTGTAGTCGACGTACTGCACCGGCAGGGGCTCCCAGCGGGGCGCGCGCCTGGAGTACCGGCCGGCGTACGCGACGCCCAGATCCCTGATCAGCGGAGCGATCGACCAGCCGTCGGCGGCGACGTGGTGAACCACCGCCACCAGGACGTGTTCATCGAGGCCGAGCCGGAACAGCGTTGCCCGCAAGGGAATTTCAGAGGCCAGTTCGAAGCTGTGACGCACTGCCCCGCCGATGGCCTCGTCGAGGCGGGCCGGCGACCAGCCGGTGGCGTCGACGACATCCCAACCGAAGTCGGCGCGTTCGGAAGGGACCACCAGTTGCTGGGGGGTTCCCCCCGGCGCGGCGAGCAGCGTGCGCAGGCTCTCATGGCGGTCGACCACATCGGCGAGCGCGCCGCGCAACTCCTCGGCGTCGAGGAGCCCACGCAACCGCAGCGCGGCGGCGAGGTTGTAGACCGGAGAAGGGCCCTGCAGCTGGTCGATGAACCACAACCGCTGCTGGGCGTAGGACAGCGGCACGACGTCGGGCCGCGGCACGGGCACCAGGGGCGCAAGCCGACGCGAACCCACACCGATACGGCGCACCAACTCGGCGACTGTGGGCGCGTCGAACACGGTGGGTACCGACAGATCGGCATCCAGTGCGGTGTTGATCGCCGCGGACAGGCGCATCGCCAACAGCGAATCGCCACCCAGGTCGAAGAACGAGTCGTCGACGCCGACGCGGTCCAAGCCCAGCACGTCGGCATAGATGCCGGCCACGATCTCCTCGACGGCGGTGCCCGGCGCCCGGTAACCGTCGACCTCCTGGGATTCCGGCGCCGGCAGGGCGCGGGTGTCCAACTTGCCGTTGGACGTCAAGGGCAGCGAGGGCAACACGACGACCGCTGCGGGGACGAGGTAGGCCGGCAGCAGCTCGCCGAGCTGCGTGCGTATCTCGGCGGGCTCCGCCGTGCCGGTCACATAGCCCACGAGGCGCTTGTCTCCTGGCCGGTCCTCGCGGGCGATCACCACCGCCCGGTCGACCCCGCCCAGCCCGGCCAGCGCGGCCTGGATCTCGCCGAGCTCGATGCGGTACCCGCGGATCTTGACCTGCTCGTCAGCACGCCCGAGGTACTGCAGCTGCCCGTCGGCGCCCCACCGCACCAGATCACCGGTGCGATACATCCTCATTCCGGGCTCGCCGAACGGGCATGCCACGAAGCGCGTCCCGGTCAGTCCGCCGCGTCGGACGTACCCACACGCCAACCCGTCACCGGCCACGTACAACTCACCGACCACACCGACCGGGACCGGACGCAACCAGCCGTCCAGCACGAACAACGCCGCCCCGGGCACCGGCGAGCCGATCGGCACCACATCGACGCCCGCGGTCAACGGCGCGCTGATCGCGACGCACATCGTCGTCTCGGTCGGACCGTAGGCGTTGATCATCACCCGTCCGGGCGCCCACCGTTCCACCACTTCGGCCGGGCACGCCTCACCGGCCATCACCACCGCCGTCGACTCGAGGCCGTGATCCGGGAGCATCGCCACCGCCGACGGCGTCTGGGTCAGCACGGTCACCTGTTCGGCGACCAGGACGTCGTGCAGGTCCGGCGGCGAGATGACCACCGCTTCGGGCACCACCACCAGCCGCCCGCCGCGCAGCAGCGCACCGAAGATCTCCCACACCGACACGTCGAAGGCCAGCGAGTGGCACAGCGACCACACCCCCGCCGAGGGCAACCCGGCGTCCAGCGATGCGAGCAACCGGGTGACACCCCGGTGAGTGACCGCGACGCCCTTGGGGGTGCCGGTGGTGCCCGAGGTGTAGATCATGTACGCGACGTCGTCGCCCGCGGGTGCCGGCAATGCGGTGCCGGGTTGAGACTGGACGCGGGGATCGCCCACATCGATCACCGGGACTTCGCACCCGCTCAGCAGGCCGGCCGACTCCGCCGTGGTCACCGCGGCCGTCGGCGCGGCGTCGGCGATGACGAACTTGATACGGGCCTTCGGCACCGAGGGGTCGATCGGAAGATAGGCCGCGCCCGTCTTGAGTATCGCCAGGATCGCGGTGACCGCGGCCGCCGAACGCTCGACCAGTAGCGCGACACAGTGACCCGGTCCCACGTCCTGACCGATGAGCAAGTGCGCCAGTCGATTCGACGCCTCGTCGAGCTCGCGGTAGGTCGTCGACCGACCCCCGGAACTCACCGCCACCGCGTCCGGGGTGCGGGCCACCCACTCGGCGAACAAAGCCGGGATGGAGACCGGCGGGACCGCCGGCCGGGTCAGCGCCGCGCGGTGGCCGGCCTCGTCCAGGTGGACACGCGCAGGCTCGTCGAGCAGATCCACCGACGAGAGCAACCGGGCCGGGTCCTCGGCCATCGCCAGTAGCGCCCGCTCCAAGCGCGCGGCGAGATCGCGGACATCGCTGTTCGCGAAGAACTGTCCGGGACCCGCCGTGCTGAGGAAGAGATCGTCGCCGTCCCTGAAGAAGACCAGTGCGAATTCGACGGGACCGGCGTGGGTGAGCGTTCCGGTCGCCGCGGCATCGGCGAGATAGCCGGTATGTGTGGCCGGGATGAAGTTGATGACCACACGGTTCGAGGCCTGTCCCGAGCCACGGAGAGTCGCCTTGTAGTCGATCGAGTGGACCGGGAATCGCTGATGTTCCAGCGCGTCCTTCATCTGCGTGTCCACCCGCAGACAGAAATCGGAGACGGACAGTTCCGGTGAGGCCTTGAGCACCAGCGGCACGAATCCCGACACCATGCCGGGCACCAGTTGGATCTCCGGTCGCACACGCCTGCTCACCGGAAAATCGAGAACCACCTCCGGGCTCTCGGTGTCGTACGCACGCACCAGGAGCGCGCACGCCGCCGTGATCACCGACGACCGACGCACCCCGAGGCTCCGGTACAGCGCCCGGAGCCCCGCCACGGCGGCGGGGTCGAGCCGAACCGGTGCGCGCGACTCTTCGTCGTGGTCGTCGACGACGGCATCGGCCAATCGGTAGCGCGGTTCGCTCTCCGGCGGGAGGTTCTGCGTCCAATACGCCGAATCGTCGAGGTAATCGGTCGAGGATTCGTAGGTCAGTTCGCAGTCGATGAGATCCCGCAGCGATCCGAAGAAGGCATCGGGTACCGGCGCGTTCGCGGCGATGGCGCAGTAGATCTCCGCCATCCGGTGACACACGAGTGGGATACCTACCCCGTCGATCACGATGTGGTGGCAACACACGAAGAGGTAGTACTCGTCCACCCGTGTCTGCAACAGGGCCCAGCTGAACAGCGGGCCGTCCAGTGGCATCAACGTGCGCTGGATCGCCGAGATCGTCCGGTGGACTTCCTGCTCAGGGTCCGGCGAACCGATCAGGTCGTAGCGGGCAAGGGGCACGTCCGGGTAGTCGACTGCTCTCTGGAAGACCTCGCCGTCCACCTCGAAGAAGGCGGCTCGAAGCGGCTCGGCCTCGCGCACCGCCTGGACGATCGCCCGTTGAAGGAGGCCTGGATCGATGTCGCCATCGATGCGCAGGAGCTCGCCCAGCTGCCACTTCGCACCGAAGCCACCCGTCTTCTGCGCAAGCCAGATGTCCAGCTGGCCCCGCGTCAGCGGAAGTGCCCGGTCGTCGAGTTCCATGCGCCCCCCCACTCCATCGGGACTACCGGCCAGGAGCCCGACTCGGTCCGCCTCTCGCGTGGACACGAGTCGGATCGCTTCCCGAAACCGTACTGCTGTTGGACGCGACGGGCCCGGCTTTGGCAAAGTTTTGCGGTGCGACTGCTGACCTAGTTCAGTACCTCGTACACCGACCGCGGCGCCACGGGTGGTTTGCATGAAACAGCAAGTAAATATCGGCCTGTGCCGCCGGTTACCGCTGTGGAGGTGACCACTCGGCGACGCCGAGGCGACGTCCCGGTTAGTTACACCAGCGAACAACTGCCCGGCCTTCGACCCTGCCACTCAGCAATGGCGGACGGATATCGGGAGATCACCGGCCGCCACAGCGTGGTGACTTACCCTTCAGACGTGGAGTCTCCGGCGCGCACTGTCGACG
The DNA here is from genome assembly GCF_040674075.1 of Mycobacterium sp. NPDC050551. Lineage (NCBI taxonomy): Bacteria > Bacillati > Actinomycetota > Actinomycetes > Mycobacteriales > Mycobacteriaceae > Mycobacterium > Mycobacterium sp. NPDC050551. The sequence continues at coordinate 363,913 of NZ_JBFARC010000005.1, forward strand.
GCCCTGCCATCCGTGCCGACGGCCTGACCAAACGGTTCGGCAGTGTCGCGGCGGTCGCGGACCTCAATCTGACCGTCACACCGGGCGAGGTGTTCGGATTCCTGGGGCCCAACGGAGCAGGCAAGTCGACGACGATCCGCATGCTTCTCGGGTTGATACGCCCGACCGAGGGACGTGCCGCGATATTCGGTTGCCCCGCCGAGGACGTCCGTCGGTCCCATCGTCACCTCGCGTACGTGCCCGCTGATGTCGCGCTGTGGCCGGAGTTGACGGGAGCCGAGATCCTCGAGTTGCTCGGCCATGTGGGCGCAGGTGTCGACGTCGCCTACCGCGACGAGTTGGTCGATCGTTTCGATCTCCGCCTCGACAAGCCGGCCAGAACCTACTCGACCGGCAACCGGCAGAAGGTGGCTCTCGTCGCCGCCTTCGCGACGCGGGCTCCGCTCCTGGTGCTCGACGAGCCGACGAGCGGATTGGATCCGTTGATGGAACGGGTGTTTCGCGACTGTGTCGCAGCAGCACGCGACCGCGGCCAGACGGTGTTCCTCAGCTCCCACCAGCTCGCCGAGGTGGAAACCCTGTGCGACCGGGTGGCAATCCTGCGCGCCGGGCGACTCGTCGAGATCGACAGCATCGCGGACCTGCGCCGGTTGCGCCGGACGGTGGTCGAGGTGTCCTACCGCGGCGCACCACCGTCCCTCGGGGACACCACGGGGGTGTCGAGCGTCGAGGCGCTCGACGGCGACCGCATGCGGTTCAGCCTCACCGGGCCACCGGCGGCCGCGCTTCGAGCGCTGGCCACGGCGGACGTCACCACGCTCGCGGTGCGCGAACCGACGCTCGAGGAGATCTTTCTCGAGTACTACGGCGAGGCTCGGCGATGACCGCGGTCGTGCCTGACCCCGCACCGGGGCGCGCTGTGCGCAGGCTCGCGGCGCGCAGGCTTCGGCGCAGCGCCGCCGCCGCCGCCGTGACCTGCGGAGCTGTGTCGGCGCTCTTCGCCGGCCAGTACGAGGCAATCCGCAGGTCGCTGGACGACGCGGGCTTCCATGACCTCGCCGGGAACCCCATCGAACGAGTCCTGCTGGGCCCTCCGGTCGCACTCGACGACCCCGGCGGCTTCACCGTGTGGCGCACCGGCACCGCTGCCCTGGCGCTGGCGAGCGCCTGGGGCGGGCTCGCCGCCACCCGCGTCACCCGCGGCGAAGAGGATGCGGGTCGGTGGAATCTGCTTCTCGGTGGACGGCTGGGGGTGGCCGACGTGGTCATCCGTCACCTGATCGCTCTCGCCGGATCCTCGACGATGATCGGTGGGGCCGTCACGGCGGGCCTCCTGGCGGGCCGTACCGACCCGGTCGGAGCGCTGGTCCACGGCGCCGGGATCGCCTGCACCGCTCTGACTTCTGCGGCCACAGGTGTGCTCGCCGCACAGGTGATGCCGAGTCGATCGGCAGCCACAGGGCTGACGGTCGGGGCTCTGGGAGCAGGCCTGGCGCTGCGGATGATCGCCGACAGCTCACCTCGACTGGGATGGTTGGCCTGGCTGACACCGTTCGGCTTGGCGGCACGCTCGGCGCCGTTCGCCGCGAACCGCATCGTTCCGCTGGCCGTGTCGGGCACGTTCCCGATCGTGCTGGCGGGTGCGGCCGTCGTCGCGGCGCGCCGCCGCGACCTGGGCGCAGGCATCGTGCCGGCATCGGGCGACCGCCCTGCGCGAACCCGGTTGCTGCACAGCGTCCACGGATTCGCGCTCCGCCGCACCGCGCGGACGACGCTCGGCTGGGCGGCGGGCATCACAGCGGCATTCCTCATGGCGGGCGCGATGCTCGCCTCGGTTCTGCAGTACTTCCAGACGAATCCACGGTTCGAAGAGCTCGCCGCGGCCGCGGGAGTGACCGGCCTCGACTCGGTGAATGCCTTCATTGCTCCGTTGTTCAGCCTGCTCCCCGTCCCCACCGGCCTCTACGCCGCGCTGCGCCTGGCGACGATGATCGCCGACGAGAAGGCGGGGCGATGGACCCTGCTCCTCGCCCAGCCGATCTCTCGCGTTCGGCTGGTATCCGCTGAAATCGCGGTCACCGCGGCCGGGGTCGTCGCCCTGCACGGCTCGGCCGCGGTCGCCATGTGGAGCGGCGCCAAGATCACCGGCGCCCCGTTGCATTTCGCCGATTCACTTGCCGGTGCAATGAACCCCCTCCCCGTGGCTTTACTCGCCGTGGGCGCCGCCGCGGTGGGAGCGGGCTGGCGGCCGACCGCCACCGGCGCGATCGGCGCAGTGCCCATCGTCGGCGGATTCCTGGTGAATGCGGTGGTGCCGGCGCTGAACGCACCTGCCTGGGTTGCCAACCTGTCGCCGTGGGCCCACCTCGGCGCTGTACCCGCGGCACCGCCCCAATGGGAGGGCAGCGCCCTCCTGCTGCTCACCGGAGCGCTCCTGACCGCATGCGGCGTCTACGGCTACGCCGAGCGCGATGTAACGACGTGAATTCAGGACACCGTGGAGGGCGGAACCCGGGGGTTCCCCGGCATATCGTTTGAATTGGCGAAGAGCCCCGCGCGTGCTCGTCGCAAGCCGGGGTCAAGTACCGGTTGCGGGCGTACAGTGTCAGCAAACGCTGGTCGATGACAGCGCGATGTCTCGTGTTGCAATGGAGGGAAATCCAGATGGGGTTGATACCGAGCATCAACGACTGGAAGGTTTCAGTCGAGGAATCCTACGAACTGCTAAGGCGCGCAGTCACAGCCCTCGAAAAGCTTGCGGCAGAACAGGAGCGCACCAACGACCTGTACGCCGAGGTGAACGAGGCCGCCCTGCTGGAACCGCGAAACGCGAGCAGCCTGTAACGAGAGCAAACGCACGGGGACCAGGGAAGTTCCATGCTGTGTAGCCGATCCCGAATGAGCTGCGTATCGGCAGCGATGTCCCCGGTCAGCGCGGTGTCTCTGGATTGCCACTCGTGGGAGGCGAAATGAGCGGACCCGAGAAACTCGACTTCTTCACCGACAAATCGGTCGTCGACGACCCGTACAAGTATTACGACGCGATCCGTCAGTGCCCGGTGTGGCGCGAGCCGGCGCACGGCGTGGTGATGGTGTCGGGGTACGACGAGGCCGTCGCGGTGCAGCGCGACACCGAGAAGGTCATGTCGGTCTGCAACATCGTCAGCGGCCCGTGGTCGGGGATTCCGGTCGACCCCCACAGTGACGACATCTCGGAGGTGATCGAGAAGCACCGCGGGCGGATCACGTTCGGCGATTACTTCATCACCTTCGATCCGCCCCGGCACACTGCGCACCGTTCGTTGTTGAGCCGGTTGTTCACGCCCAAGCGGCTGAAGAACAACGAGGACTTCCTGTGGCGTCTCGCCGACGAGCAGATCGACACGTTCGCCGCGGACGGCAGGTGCGAGATCGTCCTCGACTACAACTTCCCGTTCACCCTGGACGCGATCACCGACCTGCTCGGTGTTCCCGAGGCCGACCGTGAGCGATTCCGCCGCGCTGCGAGGGCCAGCAGACTCGAAGGCGAACGCAGCGGTTTCGTCGGCGTGAAAGAGGAGTGGTTCGTCGAGTACGTCGAGGCTCGGCGGCGCGAGCCCCGCGAAGATGTCCTCACCGAGCTTGCCCTGGCGAAGTATCCGGACGGCACGACGCCCGACGCGATCGACGTGGCCCGCGTTGCCACCTTCATGTACGCCGCCGGCCACGGCACGACGATCGACCTGCTCAGCCTTGCGGTGCTGATGCTGGCGGAACGACCGGACCTGCAGGAGCAGCTGCGTGCGGACCACTCGAAGATCTCGCCCTTCATCGAGGAGATGCTTCGCTTCGAGAGCCCGATCAAGTCCAATTTCCGCATGGCGCGGCGCCCCACCAGGATCGGCGACGTCGACGTGCCCGCCGGTACCAGCGTCCTTGTGATGAACGGTGCGGCTAATCGCGATCCACAGCGGTTCGACCAGCCCGACGAGTTCCGCCTCGACCGCCCGAACATATTGCACCACATCGCATTCGGCCGAGGTGTGCACACCTGCCCCGGAGCCCCGATCGCACGCGCCGAAGTACGGGTGAGCCTGGCGCGGATCCTCGACCGGATGGCCGACATCCGGCTCTCCGAAGCCCACCACGGTCCGGCCGGTGACCGCCGGCTGCAGTGGGACCGCACCTTCTTGTTCCGGCGACTCAAGGAAGTGCACCTGGAGTTCACTCCGGTGTAGTGGACGACGCCGACCCGGTTCGCCCTCCAGAACGCTGCACACAGAACTGCAGTTCTCGGCCTTTCGGAACATCGGTGTGGTTGAGTCCGGGTAGCCGCCGTCATTTGCTGCCGGCGTCACCGATTCTGGGGGTCTGCGCACATGAGAGATCGGTGGACCAATACGGCTGTCGCCCTCGCCGTCGCAGCTCTGACGGCGGCCGGATGCTCGCCGAACGATTCTCTCGCAGGTGAATCCGACGACCGCGGCGCCGAGACACGATCCTCGGTACTCCGCATCAAGGACCGCGGCGTGACCGCCGAGGGAGGAACGGTCTACGTTCTGCAGGCCCAAGATTTCGATTCGCTGGATCCAGCCAACAACTACCGCACCAACTCCAGTGAGGTGGGGCGGCTCATCTACCGGACGTTGACGTTCATCAAGGACACCCCGGGCGAGGAGCCGTCGATTCAGCCCGATCTGGCCGAAGCGCTCGGCACGCCGAGTGACGACGGGCGGACCTGGACGTACCGGTTGCGGGCGGGCCTGGTGTACGAGGACGGCCGGCCGATCACCGCGCAGGACATCAAGTACGGTGTGATGCGCTCCTTCGACAGAGGCGTGTTTCCTCTCGGGGCGACATGGATGCCCGACCTCCTGGAGAACGACACGGGTTTCGAAAGTCCCTATGCCACCGGGGCGAAAGACCTCACATCGGTCGAGACGCCCGATGACCGGACGCTGATATTTCACTTCCGAGGGTCGCAGACCGACGCGGACTGGATCATGTCCCTGCCCTACACGGCACCGGTGCCCGCGGACAAGGACACGAGGCAGGCATACGGCGACCGTCCCGTCGCAACCGGGCCGTACAAGATCGACACCTACACACGCGGCACGTCACTCACGTTGGTGCGCAACGAGCAATGGTCGTCGACGAACGATCCCAACCGACCCGCGCATCCCGATCGCTTTGAATTCGAGCTGAACGCCGACGGAGCCGCGGCCGGCGAGCGTCTCATCAAGAGCGAGGGTGACGACGCCTTCGCGGTCCCGCTGGACGGCATACTGGCCGTGAGCAACTTTGCGAAAGCACAGGAAGCCGAGATCGAGCCGCGGTTCATCAACGGGCCCGGTTTGTGTGTCGACTACCTCGTGATGAACACCCAGACGGTCACGGACCCCGAGGTCCGGCACGCCATCGCACTGGCCATCGACCGGCAGAGCATCCAATCCTTCTACGGCGGCGACGTCTACGGCTCGATCGTCGACTCGGTGATCCCGCCGGACGTTCCCGGTTATGTCGCATCGAACCTGGCACTGAAGCCCGGCGGCGACCCCGACGGGGCCAAGGCGCTGCTCGAAGGCAAGTCGGTGGCACCGCTGCACATGGCCGTCAGCGATTCGCCGGGCGCTGCTCATGAGAAGGAGATCGCCCAGATTCGGGCCAACCTCGAGGCGGCCGGCCTCGACGTCGTCGTCGATGCACACCCCGAGGAGGATCTTTCCGCTCTCGTCGAGGGCGCCAGGGGTTGGGACATCGACCCTGCAGGAGGGTGGTGTCTGGACTGGCCGACGGCGGCTTCGGCGGTCCTGCCACTGATGGGCCCCAACGACGACGGAACCACGTGGGGGTCGAGCAATCCGGCGAAGTACTTCGATCCCCGGTTGTCCGGTCAGTTGCAGGAGCTGAAGTCGTCGACCGAAGATTCGGGTGCGACGGCGAGGAGGTTCGTCGACATCGCCGATGAAATCCAGACGACGGCGTGGCCACTGCTGCCGACGCTGCTGTCGAACGACCCGGAGGTCGTGGGCGAGAACGTGACGAACGTCGGCATCTCGCCGCTCTTCGGCCAGGTCGATCTGAACACCCTCGCAGTGCGGAAGTGACCCCATGATCGCGTTCGATGACGAACAACTGCACCGGTCTCCCGTGCACAAGCGGTTGGGAATGGCCGTCGTCGAGCACAAACCGGGCCTCGCCATCGTGTCCATGCCGCTGAGCGAGGACGTGCGCGGATTCTTCGAAGGCAGCGTGCACGGTGGAATGCTCGCCACGCTCGCGGATGTCGCCTGCGCGACGTGCCTCGTCGGGTGCTACGACTATTCGTCCGAGTTCACCGTGACGACGGACATGCACGTCCGTTACTACCGGCAGCCGCACGGAGGTCCGCTGCGCGCGGAAGCCGAGATGGTCCACAAGGGACGCACTCTTCTCAGTGCGGAGTGCGCGGTGTTCGACGCCGAGAATCGGGTCCTCATCCGGTCCAGTGCGACGTACACCCGGATCTCGAAACAAGGTCGTGCCGTGCCGGCCGAGAAGTGACACCAGCGACCTGATGCATAGAACTTGTGGGGCGGGCGGGGCTCGAACCCGCGACCTACGGATTATGAGTCCGCGGCTCTAACCGACTGAGCTACCGCCCCCGTCGCACGACGACCTCGACAGTAGCGCCTGCACCCATCGCGGGCGACGCGGTGGTATCCCGCTTCCTAGCGCCCGATCACTCCCTCACCTGGCGGCTGACCAGACCCTCCAGCGTCCGGGAATCGATCACCTCGCCGTGGTCGCCGTGGTAGATGCGATAGTCCTCGACCGTGTCCGCATCACCAGGGTGGGGAACATTCGTCGTGCCACTGTCCGTGCTGACGATGGTGATCCAGTTGCCGGAGTTCGAGTCCAGGATCGTGTCACCCTCCTGGATCTGCTCCAGCGCCACCTGTTCTGTCGCGTGTTCCGAACTCATGTGACCACTCTCCCGGTTCCGGCCTTCAGGCGAACACCGTCTGCCCATCTTCGTCGACCAGATACCGCTCCGTACCGGATTCGACGCGAGCTGCATCGGCACCCAGCGCGACGGCGATCTTGTTGGCCGCGTTGCGCATCACGTCGAGCGTGAGCTCGGCCGCCTCCGCCTCGGAGAAGCACTTGCGCACCCCACGGGACACCCGTGCATCGATGTCCGACGGCGTCCACAGCAGCGCGTCGACATAGCGCAGCGCCGCCTTGTGCCGGTCGGTGAGCAGTGTCGACGACTCGTAACGCTCGATGTCGCCGTACAGTTCTTCGGACCCGCCCGCGTCGAGCGCCTTCTCCTCGCGCAACGACTGGCACAGCCGGCAGTTGTGCTGCGTCGCTCCGCGCAACCGCACGACCTCGGTCGTCACCGGGTCGAGCTTGCGCAACCGCGCCACCGCGGGCACGAAGTCGCCGAGCAGCACCTGCGCCGGGTCGGTGCCGGGGTCCCAGTCCACCTCGGGACCGTTGCCGGGTCTGCCCATGCCCAGCGCCTCGAAACCGGCCCACACCCGGGGCACGAAGTCGGCGATGAACGTCGCGGCCACGATGCGCAGGGCGCGATCCCCCGCCGCCGACAGCAGCATCTTGCGCTGACCGTCGCCGATCCCCGACACGTCAGTCGCGAACTGCTCCGCGAACGCCGACACCACCGATTCGCAGTCGGACTTGCCGTCGAACAGATCGACTTGACATGGCAGCGGTTTGAGCTTGAGCGTGCGGCCGCACGTCAGCCGGATCACCGCGTCGAGACGCAGATCTCCGGACGAAAGACCGACCAGGCGACCCAACAGCCCGAAGAGCTCACCGTCCTGCATCGTCGAATTATTGCGCCTGACTGACCGACGACATGTGGAAGTCGGGAATTCGCAGGGTCGGCATCGCCGCCCTGGTCGCCCAGTCGCCCCATTCACGTGGCAGCGTCACCTCGCTGACGCCGGCCTGGGTGGCCCGCCGCAGCAGATCCAGCGGGCTCTCGTTGAAGCGGAAGTTGTTGACCGCCGCGGTCACCTCGCCGTCTTCGATCAGGTACACCCCGTCGCGGGTGAGGCCGGTCAGCAGCAGCACGGTGGGATCCACCTCGCGCATGTACCACAGCGTGGTGAGCAGCAGCCCGCGCTCGGTGCCGGCGATCATGTCGGCGAGGTCGGTGTCGCCACCGGTCATCAGCAGATTGCCGGCAGGCACGGCGACCGGGGCGCCGAACTCGGCGGCCGCCGCTCGCGGGTAGGCGAGCGTGCTGACCGTTCCGTCGCGGATCCAGTCCACCCGGTCGATGTCCATCCCGTTGTCGAAGACCGACATCCGCTCCGAGGAACTGCCGACCGCCACAAACGGTGTGCACGCCAGGCCCGGCGCGGCGGGATCCGAGTACAGCGTCAGCGGCAGATCAGTGAGCCTCTCCCCCAACCGGGTCCCACCGCCGGGCGCCGACAGCGCGGTGCGCCCCTCTTGCGCGCCGCGCCCGTCCATCGTCCAGCCCAGGTAGATCATCATGTCGGCGACGGTCGACGGCGGCATGAGCGTCTCGTACCGCCCGGCGGGCAGTTCGAGGGTGCGGTCGGCCCACCCCAACCGCAGATCCACCTCCTCGAGCAGGGAATCCGTTGCGACATTGACGAAGTCGGGTGTGCCCACCCCCGCCCAGGCGCTGGCGCCACCGCGTTTGGCGTTGATCTCCACCGAACCCGTCGGCTGCGTGTAGCGCCTGCGCAGTCCCGACGACGTCGCGACGAATGAGGTCTCCACGATGTGGCGGGCATAGCCGTAGAGCTGATCGGCGCCCCGGAACCCGCGCGCCAGCGTGCCTGCCACCCCGGCGAAAACCTCGGCACCCGTTGCCAAGACCGGCGTGTCCCAGTCCCCCGGCTGATCGCCTCCGGGCAGCAGTGGCGCGCTGTCGCGGGCCTCGGGCGCCGACGCCGCGGCGTCCTGTGAGGCGGCCACCAGCGCCGCGATCGCCTCCGGGTCCACCTCACTGGAGCTCACCGATCCGACGTGTGCCCGGTTGCCCTGTCGGACAATCGAGATGACAGTGATACGGCGGCTGGTGGTGTCCCCGTTGGTGGTCATCGAGTTGCCCGCCCACCGCAGCGCGGTGTCGGACCGGTCGGTCACCAGCACCATCGTCTCGTCGGCCCGGCCGCGCTGCGCCGCGACCGCCAGCACCGTCTCGACCACCTGCTGCGGACTGATCATCGGCGCACTCCGATCGGCGTCTTCGCTGCGCTCATCGGCCGGCCTCGGCCCGGGTGTTCAGCACATTGATTCCCCGGAACAGCGCCGACGGGCAACCGTGACTGACGGCGGCGACCTGTCCGGGCTGTGCCTTGCCACAGTTGAACGCCCCGCCGAGCCGCCATGTCGACGGACCGCCGACGGCTTCGAGCGCGCCCCAGAAGTCGGTGGTCGTCGACTGGTAGGCGACATCGCGCAGCTGGCCGTCCAGGCGGCCGTCGCGGATGCGGAAGAACCGCTGCCCGGTGAACTGGAAGTTGTATCGCTGCATGTCGATCGACCAGCTCTTGTCACCGACGATGTAGATGCCGTCGGTCACCCGGCCGATGAGATCTTCGGTGCTGACATCCTCGGCCGCCGGCTGCAGCGAGACGTTGGCCATCCGCTGGATCGGCACGTGATGCGGCGAATCCGCGTACGAGCATCCGTTCGAGCGCTCCACCCCCAGCCGCGGGGCGAACACCCGATCCAGCTGGTATCCGACGAAGATGCCGTCACGAACCAGGTCCCACCTCTGCGCCTGCACGCCCTCGTCGTCGTAGCCGATGGTGGCCAGTCCGTGGGCGACGGTGCGGTCGGCGGTCACGTTCATCACCGGGGATCCGTAGCGCATGACGCCCAGCTTGTCGGGCGTCGCGAACGACGTGCCCGCGTAAGCCGCTTCGTACCCGATCGCCCGGTCGTACTCGGTGGCGTGGCCGATCGACTCGTGGATGGTCAGCCACAGGTTGCTCGGGTCGATCACCAGATCGGTCGGCCCAGCCGTGACGCTCGGCGCCTTCGCCTTCTCGGCCAGCAGCGAGGGCAGCTGAGCGAGCTCACCGGTCCAGTCCCAGACGTCGTCACCGGCGACCGCCTCCCAGCCGCGCCCGGTCGGCGGGGCCAGGGTGCGCATGGTGTCGAAGCCGCCTGCCGACGCGTCGACGGTCACCGCGTCCAGCGCCGACTGCACCCGCACCCGCTGCTGGGTGATCGACGACCCGTACGTGTCGGCGTAGAAGGTCTGTTCCTTGGCGGCGTACAGGTGCGCCGACACGTGATCTACGCCGTCGGCGGCCAGCAGCCGGCCCGAATACTCGTCGAGCACGCCGATCTTGTCGGCCAGCGGCACCGCGAAGGGATCGATGCGGTAGTCCGACACCCAGCTGGCGTCGCGGTACACCGGTTCGGCGGCCAGCTCGACGCGGTCGGCGTTCAGGGGCGCCAGCGTGCGCGCGACCGCGACGGCCCGGCGCGCCGTGTCGGCCGCGACCGCGGGGTCGAGTTCGGCGTGCGAGGCGAATCCCCACGTGCCGTCGACGATCACCCGCACCGCCAGGCCGATCTCCCGGTCCACGACCGCCGACTCCAGTTCGCCGTCGCGCAGTTGCACCAGTTCGGTGGTGATGCGGTGTATTCGCAGGTCGGCGTGGTCGGCCCCGGCCGCCCGCGCCGCCGACAGGGCGGCATCGGCGAGCTGATGGCGGGGCAGCGACAGGAAGTCGGCATCGACGTGTCGGGACGCTGTCACGGCATCTACCGTAGTGGCGGCCAGGCCGGACCGCTTTAATGACCCGATGGGGATCCGGCGGGCAGGAGCGGAGCGACCCGGGATGCTGATCCGGCGGGTGCAGGCGGCCGCGCTGGGCTACGCCCTGCTGGCGCCCAGCCTGTTCGGCGTGGTCGTGTTCCTGCTGCTGCCCATGCTGGTGGTGCTGTGGCTGAGCCTGTACCGGTGGGATCTGCTCGGTCCGATCGAGTTTGTCGGACTGGGCAATTGGGCCTTGGTGCTGACCGATGCCTCGTTCGCCACGTCGCTGGTGGTCACCGTGCTGTTCATCGCGATCGTGGTGCCCGCGCAGACCCTGCTGGGCCTGCTCGCCGCCGCGGTGCTGTCCCGCGGCCTGCCCGGCACCGGTTTCTTCCGCACGCTGTACGTGCTGCCGTGGATTTGTTCGCCGCTGGCGATCGCCGTGCTCTGGCGCTGGATCCTGGCGCCGACCGACGGCGCGCTGAGCACCGCGGTGGGCCGCAACATCGAATGGCTGACCGATCCGGGCCTGGCGCTGCCGGTGGTGTCGGCGGTGACGGTGTGGACGAACGTCGGATACGTGACGCTGTTCTTCCTCGCCGGCATCTCGAACATCCCCGCCGACGTGCACAACGCTGCCCGCACCGACGGCGCCGGTGGCTGGCAGCGCTTCCGCCACATCACCCTGCCGATGCTCCGGCCGACCACGTTCTTCGTGCTGGTCACCGGGATCATCAGCGCTGCACAGGTATTCGACACCGTTTATGCGCTCACCGGGGGCGGCCCGCAGGGCCGCACCGACCTGGTGGCGCACCGGATCTATGCCGAGGCGTTCGGCGCCGCGGCGGTCGGGCGCGCCGCTGTGATGGCCGTGGTGCTGTTCGTGGTGCTGATCGGCGTGACCCTGCTCCAGCAGCAGTACTTCCGACGACGGATCACCTATGACATCGCCTAGCCGCGCCGCCTCGGCGGTGGTGATCTACCCCGCCCTGATCCTCGGCGCCCTGATCACCCTCACGCCGTTCGGGCTGGGTCTGATGACGTCGCTGACCTCGGCACAGCAGTTCAACACCGACTCGCCGCTGTCGCTGCCCGCACCGCCGACGCTGCAGAACTATCTGGGTCTGGGCGACGCGGGATTCGGTCGCGCCGTCGTGGTGACCGCATTGACGACCGCGGTGATCCTGCTCGGTCAGCTCACCTTCTCGGTGCTGGCCGCGTACGCCTTCGCGCGGTTGGACTTCCCGGGCCGTGACGCGCTGTTCTGGTTGTACGTCGCGACGCTGATGGTGCCGGCGACCGTCACAGTGGTGCCGCTCTACCTGATGATGGCCGAAGCGGGCCTGCGCAACACGTTCTGGGCGCTGGTGCTGCCGTTCATGTTCGGCTCGCCGTATGCGATCTTCCTGCTGCGCGAGCACTTCCGCGCCATCCCGGCCGACCTGATCAACGCCGCACGACTGGACGGCGCCCACACACTCGACATCATCACGCACGTGGTGCTGCCCGCCAGCCGGCCGATCCTGGTGACGCTCGGGTTGATCACCGTGGTGTCGCAGTGGAACAACTTCCTGTGGCCACTGGTGATCACCAGCGGCGAGCGGTGGCGGGTGATCACCGTGGCGACCGCCGCGCTGCAGACCCGCTACGACGCGCAGTGGACGCTGGTGATGGCGGCGACGACCATCGCGATCGTTCCGCTGATCGTGCTCTTCGTCGCGCTGTCGCGGCACATCACCCGCTCGCTCGTGGTGACGGGGATCAAGTGAGGCCGCGCACCTCCACGCTCGCGTTCGGCGGACTGGCGGCGGTGATGGCGCTGCTCCTGGTGGCCGCGATGCTGCTGGGCCGCACCACCGGCACCGACGGCCGCACGGTGGTCACGGTGCGGGTGTGGGACGACCGGGTGGCCGCGGCCTACCGGGAATCCTTTGCCGAGTTCGGCCGCGAACATCCCGACATCGACGTGCGGGTCGACGTGGTGGCGTACTCGACGTACTTCGACACCTTGCGCACCGACGTGGCGGGCGGCGGCGCCGCCGACGTCTTCTGGCTGTCCAACGCGTACTTCGCCGAGTACGCCGACAACGGCCGGCTCCTCGACATCGCGGAGACGTTGGGCCCCGGAGCCATTCGGGCGTGGGAACCGTCGGTGGTCAACCAGTTCACCCGCGGTGACACTCTATGGGCGGTGCCGCAACTCACCGACGGCGGCATCGCCGTGTACTTCAACGCCGATCTCGTCGCCGCCGCGGGCGTCGAACTGACCGAACTGGTGACCATGCGCTGGTCCCCCGGCCCCGACGACACGCTACGTGCGCTGCTGAGCAGGCTGACCGTCGACGATCGCGGCCGTCGTGCGGGCACACCGGGTTTCGACCCGGGCCGCATCCGGCAGTGGGGTTACAACGCCGCCAACGACCTGCAGGGCATCTACCTGAACTACATCGGCTCGGCCGGCGGCGTCTTCACCGTCGGTGACCGCTTCGCGTTCTACAACCCGCAGGCCGTGCAGGCCTTCGAGTATCTGGTCGGCCTGATCAACGACGACCACGTCGCGCCGCCCGCGTCGGACACCAACGACAACGGAGACTTCTCCCGCAACCAGTTCCTGCAGGGCAGGATGGCGATGTTCCAGTCCGGCACCTACAACCTGGCCGCCATCGCCGAGCAGGCCCGCTTCCCCTGGGGCGTGGTGATGCTTCCCGACGGTCCGAAGGGCCGCGTCAGCGTGACCAACGGGATTGCGGCAGCGGGCAATTCGGCAACCGAGCACCCGGACGCGGTGCGGCAGGTGCTGGCCTGGATGGGCAGCAAGGCAGGCAACGAGTTCCTCGGCGCGCAGGGTGCGGCGATACCCGCCGTGCTGGCCGCCCAACCGGTCTACTTCAACCACTGGCGCTCCCGCGGAGTCGACGTCTCGCCGTTCTTCCGGGTGCTGCGCGGCCCGCGGATCCCGGCCCCCGGCGGCGAGGGTTTCGCTGCCGGCTACCAGGCGATCAAGCCCTACTTCGACGAGATGTTCCTGGGTCGCGCCGACGTCGCGCACAGCCTGGCCGACGCCCAGGCCGCGGCCAACGCCGCCGCCCGTCGCTGAGACTTCGGCGTTCCGACCCGAGTTACTGCCGGGGCGCTTCTGCGTCCAGTTGGCGCCGTCGGCGAGCGGCTTCCTGCGCAAGCTGCATGCGAGAGGTCACGCCGAGCTTGGCATAGGCGTGCGTGAGGTGGGTCTGCACGGTGCGGGGAGAGATGAAGAGTTTCGCGGCCGCCTCTTTGTTCCCGAGCCCCTCGATGACGAGGCCGACCACGTCGCGCTCCGTCGGCGTCAAAGCCTCCCAGCCGGTTGCCGCGCGTTTCCGGCTGCCTCGGCCGCGTTGCGCGTAAGCGACCGCCTCCTCGGTGGACAACGCCGCTCCCTGCGTCCAGGCCGCGTCAAAAGCCGCTTCGCCCATCACGTCTCGGAGCCCGGCCACGCACGCTTCATAGTCGGCCTGGTAGATCTTGAACCGGACCTCGCCGGTGCGTGAGCGGACGGCCTCTGCTGCGCCGAAGAGCCGGGCCGCTTCCGAGTGACTGGTGGCTTCCGCGGCCAGGCGAGCAAGACAGTCCAGGATGTCGGGCACCAGCAGCAATGCCTTGATGTCGGCCGCACACGCGAGGGCGTCGTGTGCGTCCCGCTCGGCGCCACGTGAGTCGCCGTCGGCGAACGCCACGCGAGCTCGAATCGTCAGAGCCGCCGACAGCTGCAGACCCGTCGTCGCCGCGACGGCGTCCTCAGCCCACGATCGGGCCACGTCGACATCACCGCGCGCCAGTGCGGCCTGGCTCATCCACACACGGTTGAGCCCTGCGGTTTCGGGCTGAACACGGATGCGGTCCCACCCGCTCGTGAGTGCATCAGTCGCCCCCGCCACATCACCGTCTGCCAGCGCCGCGATACCCAGAGACAGATAGCTCAGACCCTCGTGCCACCCTCCGAGTTGTGCAGCGGCCTGGACGGCCGCGGTGGCCGCGGCCCGCGCCGCGTCGGTGTCTCCCTGATACGCCAACGCCTGGCCCCGAACGTACAGACAGCTGACGACGAACAGCAGGTCGTGAGCCGCATCGGCCTCTGCCGCCAGATCACGCAACTGAGCTGCTGCTGCGGCGAGATTTCCTTCAGCCATGTCCGCCACTCCGAGCGACCAACGACACAGCCGTGAGGTGAAGGGGTCGCCGACGGCATCGGCGAGTTCGCGTCCTTCTTCAGCGGCCGCTCGCGCGCCTACCGGGTTGCCGGCGGCGACAGCCCCGACCGCCTGCCAGCCGAGGATCAGACTCACTGTCCAGCTGTCGCCCAGAGTTCGAGCCAGCTCGAGCGCCTCAACGAAGTACGGCGGCGCCACCTCCGGGTTGTAGCCGTTGGCCGCTCCGCATGCGACCAGGGCGCGCGACAGCAGGGCCGGGTCGTCGAGTTCGCGTGCGATCGCCAGCGCTTCTTCAGCCCCATCGGTGCTGTCGGTGGAGATCACTGTGGCATCGAGCCAGGCTTTGTCGGCGAGTGCCCGAGCGCGTACTGCGGGCGGTACCGGGGAGTCCTGCGCACCCTCGCCGGCGAGGGCGGCCTTGAGCCAGGCCAGTCCTTCTCGGAGGCGCCCCCGAGTGAGCCAAAGCGGTTGCAGCGACGAGGCGAGTTGCAATGCGAGCGTGATGTCAGCGCCCTCTCGACTCCAGGCGAAAGCAGCCCGCAGGTTGTCGATTTCGCGTTCGATCTGCTCGACGGTCCGCCCGTCATCGGCGTGCGCCGGATTGTCCAGCCGGGCCGCCATCGCTGTGTAGTGGTCACGGTGACGGCATCGGACAGCGTCGGCTTCGCCGGACTCCCCGAGCTTTTCCTGCGAATATTGGCGAACCGTTTCCAACAGCCGGTACCGGGTCGGACCGCGGGCGCCTTCGGACACCAACAGGGATTTGTCGACCAGCAGAGAGAGCAGATCGAGCACCTGGTGCCGCTCCACCTCGGTGTCACCCGCCACCGCCTCGGCGGCGATCAGGTCGAAACTGCCCATGAACACCGCCAGGCGGCGGAACACCACGCGTTCGGGTTCGGTCAACAGCGCGTGCGACCAGTCGACCGAAGCCCGCAGGGTCTGTTGGCGCCGCACCGCGGTGCGCGATCCCCCGGTGAGCAGGCGGAAACGGTCGTAGAGAGTGTCGACGATCTCGACCAGTGAGAGGGTTCGCACCCGCGCCGCGGCGAGTTCGATCGCCAGCGGCATGCCATCGAGCCGTTGGCAGATCTCCGTCACCGCGGCCTCGTCGGCAGCAGTGACCGTGAAGTCGGGTCGTGCCCGTCGGGCACGATCGGTGAACAACTCGACGGCCTCGTCAGCCAGAGACAGAGATGGCACCCGCCAGATCTGCTCACCGTCCACCCCGATGGGCTCCCGACTGGTGGCCAACAGTGTCAGGCCGGGACATGCACCCAACACGCCGACGCTCAACGCTGCGCAGGCGTCGAGCACGTGCTCGCAGTTGTCCAGCACCACCATCATCCGTCGCGTACCGATGAACCAGGTCATCGATTCCATCGGTGATCGGCCGGGTTGGTCCGGCAGGCCCAACGCGCGCGCCGCCGTCACGGGCACCAGCGCGGAGTCGGAGATCGGTGCGAGGTCGACGTACCAGACACCGTCTGGATATCGACCGGCGACGGCAGCGGCGACCTGCACCGCGAGGCGTGTCTTGCCGACGCCGCCGGCGCCGACGAGGGTGACCAACCGGTTGACGCTCAACAACTCAGCTATCTGGTTAATCGCGCCGACGCGTCCGATGAAGCGGGTGAGCCGAAGCGGAAGGCGTGGGTTGGCAACGACATCATGCACCCGCAGCGGCGGGAACTCGTTGTGCAGGTCCGGATGGCGGAGCTGCACGATGCGCTCGGGGCGTGGCAGGTCCCGCAGCGGATGGGTGCCCAGGTCAAAGAGCCACGCGCCGTCGGGCAACAGGTCGGCCACCAGGTCACTGGTCGTTCCGGACAACAGAGTTTGACCGCCGTACCCCAGGTCACGGATGCGGGCGGTGCGATTGATGGCAGGGCCGATGTAATTGTCCTCGTCACGCAGCCGCACCTCGCCGGTGTGGATGCCGATCCGAAGTCGGATCGGTGCCAACGGCGCTCGCTGCAACGCCAGCGCGCATGCCACCGCGTCGCTGGCCCGGGTGAAAGCGACCACGAAGCTGTCACCTTCGCCCTGCTCGACCGGTCGCACGCCGTGATGGGCCGAAACCAGTTCGGCAAGTGTGCGATCGAGGTTGGCGAAGGCGGCGGTCATCTTTTCCGGCGCTGTTTCCCACAACCGGGTCGACCCCTCGGCATCAGCGAGCAGCAGCGTGACCGTACCGGTAGGAACATGTCCGCTCACGCCATCATCGCTCCACCTCAGCGCCGGCATCTCCACCCGTGGGGAAATCTCGCTCATGGTAGTCAGCATCGGTCATTCACAGGCGGCAAACATCCGCATAGGCGCGTAGATTTCGCCGCCGGCCCGACGAGATCTACGCGCGTTGGCCGATGCTGTCAGCGGCCCGGTGACGGAACCTCAGTTCAACCGGACGAGGAGATTCTCATGATCGAGGCGAGCACACCCCCTGACTTTGCCGAGCTTGCGCCGGCGCCGAGGAACCCGTTGCCCTACCGGGAGCAGCTCAAGGCGATCAAGGCGTTTCACACCGGCCAAGAAGTCCTCCGCGATGCCGGCGGACACGTGACGCGATTGAAACTTGCCCCCAAGTGGGTGTCGCCGGAGTTCGTGATCGCCACCTCTCCCGGAGCGGCACGCGACATTCTCGGCCACACTGGCAGCTCTGCCGAGCGCGCTCCCGCCCACGAGGAGGTACGCCAAATCCTCGGTGCCAGCCTGTTCACGATGACGCACGACCGCTGGCTCCCCCGTCGACGCGCCCTGCAGCCGTTGTTCACGAAACACAACGTCCGCGCGTTCGGCGGGCACATGACCCAGGCCGCCGAAGCGATCGCCGCGAGCTGGGGCGACGCGATGATGGTCGACCTCGACGCCGAGTGCCGCCGACTCACGCTGCGCGCACTCGGCCGCTCGATACTCGGCATCGATCTCGACGCGCGTATCGACGCGATCGCCGAACCCCTGCGGACTGCGCTGGGCTACGTCACCGCACGGTTGACCACCCCGGTCAAACCACCCCGCTGGCTGCCCACCCCCGCTCGCCGCCGAGCCCGCGCTGCGGCCGCCACATTGCGCCGGGTGGCCGCCGAAACCCTGCAGGCTTGCCGCGACGACGCCACTCGCGACGCCCCACTGGTGCGGGCCATGATCGCAGCCGTCGACCCGATCACGGGTCGCGCGCTGACCGACGACGAGATCTGCGACGAACTCGTCGTTTTCATGGTCGCCGGACACGACACCACGGCCACGACACTGAGCTATGCACTGTGGTCGCTGGGCCGTCATCCCGACATGCAGGACAAGGTGCGCGCCGAGGCCGACGCGATCGGTGCCCGGGAACTCACCGCCGATGATGTTCCCCGCCTTGCATTCACGGTGCGCGTGCTGCACGAGTCGCTGCGCCTGTGCCCGCCGGGCCCCTCGATTCCCCGACTGATCACTCACGACATCGAGGTGGCTGGCCACCTCGTGAAAGCGGGCACCGTGTGCGCAGTGGGCGTGTATGCGCTGCACCGCGACCCCGCGCTGTGGGATGACCCCCTCCGGTTCGACCCAGACCGGTTCACCCCACAGAACAGCAAGGGCCGCGACCGCTGGCAGTACATCCCCTTCAGTGCAGGGCCTCGCACCTGCATCGGCGACCACTTCGCCATGCTGGAGGCCACCCTGGCTCTGGCGACCATCATCCGGCGGACCGAAATCCATTCCCTCGAGCCCGATTACCCGCTCGCCCTACCTTTCACGATGGTCGCCGCAGCCCCCGTCCACGCACAGGTCGAGGCGCGCACCCGCGATGAGGTCTGAACCGGTTACGACGCCTTGTAACTGCTGCTGCCGAGCACCGTGAGTTCGAGGGCGAGCGCCGCACCGCACACCACGAACACCACCGCGAAGGCGATCGCGTCACGGCGGGCGGGCCGCGAGGGCGCCGCCGAGATCTGTCCCGCCCCGCCGCGGGCGGTGATGGCGTCGCCCATCTCGTCGGCACGCCGCAGCGCGACGGTGATGGTGGCCGCCAGCAGGTCGATCACCTCGATGAGCCACCGCCGCCTGCGTGCCCGCCGGGTCGGCAGCTGCTGGCGGGGCCGCAGCCGGCGCGCCGCGTACAGGATGCGGAACTCGTCGATCAGCATCGGAAAAGCCCGCAGCGACATGGCGATCGCGACCGCCCAGTCATCGACGGGCACCCGCAGCGCCCGCAGCGGCCTGCCGAGCGTCGCGACTGCGGGCGCGATGTCGGCGACGTTGGTGGTCCACGACACCATCGCCCCGAGCCCGAGCAGCACGATCGACAGCGCGGTGATGCGAAGGAAGTTGAACAGCCCGCCGAGTCCGACGTCCATCGCGCCGATCTCGATCACCGGGCTGCCGCCGGCGAAGGTGGCGGTCAGCCCGCCGAAGAACAACAGGATCCAGAGCCAGTACGGAACGGACGGCAGCGCCCCGCGGGGAACGCGTGCGAGTTTCGCGCCTGCGACGACGAGTACGCCGACCGCGGCGATCGGCGCCCACCCCGGATAGAAGGTCAGCAGCAACCCGATGGCGGCCACCACGAGCAGCTTGGTGCCCGCCCACATGTCGTGGATGACCGAAGTACCGGGTACGGGACGGAGCAGAACCACCGGTCGGCGCTGCTTGCGATTCGGTGCGGTCACGACACACCGCCTGCGGTCGTCGGCGCGGGCGCCAGTGCGCCGCCCTGCAGGTTGAGGGTGCGCGGGCACAGCTCCTCGAGTCCGGAGAAGTCGTGCGAGATCACCACCACGGTCAGGCCGTTGTTGCGGCGCAGGTCGACCAGCAACCTCAGCAGTCCCCGGGCACTGGCGGCGTCCAGCCCGGCCAGTGGCTCGTCGAGGATGAGCGCGCGCGGTGACCGGGCCAGCAGGCCGGCGAGCACCACCCGTCGGGCCTGGCCGCCGCTGAGCTGGTCGATCCGCCGGGTGGCCAGCGCGGCGTCGAGCCCGACGGCGGCAAGCGCCTTGCGCACCCGATCGTGATCGCGCGGGGAAAACCCTGCCGCCGAGGCGATTTCGGCATCGACGCGGCTGCGCAGCAACTGCAACCGGGCGGCCTGGAACGAGAACGCCACCGCGCCGACGTGGTCGGAGACCGGCTCGCCGTCCAGCAGCGCCTGGCCGGTGGTCGGCACTGTCAGCCCGGCCATGATCCAGGCCAGGGTGGACTTGCCCGAGCCGTTCAATCCGTGGATGAGCACGCCGTCGCCCTCGTGCACGACGACGTTGACGTCGCGCAATGCCGTGGACGCCCATGGCGTTCCGCTGCCGTACTCGTGCCCGACGTCGATCAGCTCGAGCACGGGTGCGCCGTCGCGGTGGCCGGTGTCGGCCGACGGCGGCGGAGCCTCTGCGGTCTCCACCATCGGCATGTTGTCCGCGTCCCCGCCGTTGCCGGTGAGGTTCACGACGCGATCGGCCGAATCGGCCTCGTCGTTGTAGTGCGTGATGTGCACCAGCGACATCTCGTGGCGCCCGGTGAGACCGGACAGCACCGCCAGCAGCGACTCTCGGCCCTGCTGGTCCACCATGCTGGTGACCTCGTCGGCGATGAGCAGCCTCGGCTCGCGGGCCAGGGCCGCCGCGACGGCCAACCGCTGCAGTTCGCCACCTGACAGGCCGCCGGTGTCGCGCTCGGCGAGGCCGTCGAGCCCGACCTCCGCGAGCAGCCGCTCGACGTCGGGGGTCGTTCCGGGCGGCAACCCGAACACCACGTCGTCGGCCACCCGGGTGCCGAGGATCTGGCTCTCCGGATGCTGCATGATCACCGCGGTCCCGCCCGGCCGCCCGAGTCCGACAGCCCCCGGGCGGTCGACGGTGCCGCCGGTCGGATCGCGGCCGGCCAGCACGAGCATCAACGTGGTCTTGCCCGAGCCGTTGGCCCCGGTGATCGCCAGGTGCTCGCCGGGCTCGACCGTCAGGGACACCGGACCGAGCGCGTCGTGGTCGGCGCCGGGGTAACGGAAGCGCACGTCGGTCAGCCGGGCCGGCACCGGGGCGACCGGTCCACCCTCACCACCCGCCTCGAGCTTGTGCACGTCCGGGACGCCCATCAGGCGGTCGATCACCTTGGACAGCGCCCACCAGCCGACCAGTGTGACGAACAGGATGCTGAGCACTCCGAAGCCGCCGATCAGGAACTGCCAGTACCGCAGCGCCGTCGCGAACCCGCTCTTGAGCGCGTCGGCCGCCGGCTGCGTCTCGGGCACCAGCCCCCAGAAGTCGGGGATCCGCGCGATGATCGCGGCCAGACCGTTGATGTTGGCGGTCATCGTGTCGAAGATCAGATTGCGCAGCCGGGACAGCACTGTCAGGGCCAGGACGGATGCGGCCCCGAATGCGGCGCCCGCGGCGAGTCCGGCGACGATCACCGTCGGAGTGCCGCGGCCGCGGCGTTTGATGATCCCGGTCAAGCCGCCGATGTAGGCGCAGTCGACGACGGTCATCATCCCGCCCATCCCGGCGATCAAGAAGGCGATCAGCCCGCCGGCGACGGTGGCCGTCACCAGCACCCGCAGCCGGTAGCGGTAGGCGAGCACGCCCATCGGCACGCTGCCGAGCAGCGACAGCGCCGCGGCGAAGGGCACCACGACCGCGATGATGGCAGTGGCCGCACACAGCGCCGCCATCACGGCGGCCTGGGCGAGATCTCCGGGCTGGAGCGATCCTGCGCGTCGAGGCTGCCTCGGCGGCTGGGTCGCGGTCATTGCACGATTCTGCCAGTCAGGCTCGCGCGGCCCTTCCCCGGCAGGTCGCGGCACATCCCACGCCTACATAGTGAATCTATGTATTATGGACCGCATGACCCCGCCTCCCGCCACCGAGGATGTCGGCGCCGACCGCGAGCAGACCGGCCCCGCGCACGAGTCGACCGGACCGACGCTGGGTTCCGATCTGCTGTCGGTCGTCGCCCGGATCAACCGGCTCGCCACCCAGCGGGTGCGGCTGCCGTTGCCCGTCGCGCAGGGCCGGCTGCTGTCCACCATCGAGGACCAGGGCGAGGCCCGCATCTCCGATCTCGCCGCGCTCGACCACTGCTCACAGCCCACGATGACGACGCAGGTGCGCCGCCTCGAGGACGCCGGCCTGGTGTCGAGGACCGTCGACCCCGGCGATGCGCGCGCGGTGCTGATCCGCATCACCCCGGCCGGCGTGCAGGCCCTCAAACAGGTGCGCGCCGACCGCGGCGCCGCCTTCGACCCGTATCTCGAACGGCTCGACGAGGCGGACCGCCAGACACTCGCCGACGCCGTCGTCGTGCTGCGCCGCCTGCTCGCCGACGCGGCGGCGCCCACCAGGAAGACCACCGACTAACCGACTCCAGGAGGAAGCCGCCGCATGTGGCGCCAACCCAAGCCCGTCTGGGCCGTCGCCTTCGCGTCCGTCGTCGCGTTCATGGGCATCGGCCTCGTCGACCCGATCCTCAAACCGATCGCCGACAACCTCGACGCCTCGCCGTCGCAGGTGTCGCTGCTGTTCACCAGCTACATGGCGGTGATGGGGGTGGCGATGCTCGTCACCGGAGTGGTGTCGAGCCGCATCGGCCCCAAGCGCACGCTCCTGATCGGATTGGTGATCATCATCGCCGGCGCCGGGTTGGCCGGGCTGTCCGACACCGTGGCGGGCATCGTCGGGTGGCGGGCGCTGTGGGGGCTGGGCAACGCGCTGTTCATCGCTACCGCCCTGGCCACCATCGTCAACTCGGCCCGCGGATCGGTCGCGCAGGCGATCATCCTCTACGAGGCGGCGCTGGGCCTCGGCATTGCGGTCGGGCCGCTGGTCGGCGGCGTGCTCGGGTCGATCTCCTGGCGCGGACCGTTCTTCGGGGTCTCGGCGCTGATGACCGTGGCGCTGGTGGTCACCGCGATCCTGCTGCCCGCGACACCGCGGGCCGCCCACGCCACCACGCTGGCCGACCCGTTCCGGGCGCTGCGACACCGCGGCCTGCTCGGGGTGTCGGTCACCGCACTGCTGTACAACTTCGGCTTCTTCACCCTGCTGGCGTTCACACCGTTCCCACTGGACATGGACGCCCACGGGATCGGGCTGATCTTCTTCGGCTGGGGATTGGCACTCGCCTTCACATCGGTGGTGGTCGCACCGCGGCTGCAGCACCGGTTCGGGACCCTGCCGGTGCTGATCGTCAACCTGCTGGCGATGACGGCGACCCTGGCCGTGATGGCCGTCGGCACCGACTCCAAGGCGGTGCTCGCGACGTGCGTGGTGGTGGCGGGCCTGTTCATCGGTGTGAACAACACCTTGATCACCGAGACCGTGATGAAGGCGGCTCCGGTGGAGCGCGGCGTCGCCTCGGCGGCCTACAGCTTCATGCGGTTCGGCGGCGCGGCGGTGGCGCCCTGGCTGGCCGGTGTGCTCGGCGAACAGGTGAGCGTGCACCTTCCGTTCTGGGTGGGCGCGGGTGCGGTGCTGGTCGCGGCCGGCGTGCTCGCGGCGACGCGCCGCCATCTGCCGAACCTCGACAGCGACGACGAACGGGACGACCTCACCGAGGCCACCGCGGTCACGGTCGGCAGCGACAGCTGAGAATCACATCGCGAAGACGTGGAACTGCGTCACCTGACGTGGCGAGAAATTGTCGTCGGTGACCAGCACCACGCTCTGGCGGCCGTCGGACAGCTTCGGCCCCAGCGTCATTCCCTCGACATTGTCGAGGTGCCCGATGCCCGGAACCGCCGTGAGGTCGACGACGAGTTCCTTCCTCATCGCGGCGACCGGCGGGCCCGCGCCCAGCGAGGACCTTCCGATGACGTCGTCGGCGCCTGCGGTGCTCGCCCGGTAGATGCGCGCGGAAACCCTGTCGCCGTAGCCGCGCTCCACCACGAGGAACGTGTCGCCGTCGAGGGCGACGAGGTCGGACAGGCCGTTGTCGCCGTCACCGCCCGCGGTGACCGGGTCGACCGGATAGGCGTACTGCGCGGCCGGCTCGCCGGTTGCGGTGTCGTAGCGGGTGATTCGGGTGAGCGCCCCGTGCGACCCGGTGGGCGGTTCGCCGTCGGCGAAGGTGGGCCCCTCCATGGCGGCGAACAGTGCCGTGCCATCCGGGGTGAGTGTCAGACCCTCCAGCGCCGCGTTGGCACGCGCACCCGACGGCTGCGCCGACATCGCCAGCCCGGGCGGCAACGGGTAGCGCCCGCGGTAGCCGCCGTCGAGACCGGCCACCCGTACCCAGGGGTCCAACAGCAGTGGCCGCTCGGCATTCTCGACGTCGCGGGCGCCCTCACTGGACCAGAACAGCTGCTGATGCCGTGCGTCGAAGGCGATGCCCTCGGGGTCGGGCGGGATCACCGGCGGTCGCGCGTCGGCGTCGAGCGGGGCGTACGGTTCTCCGTCGACATTCCTGAGGACGGTGGACGACACCCACTGCACTTCGTCGAACCTGTTGTCGGCGAATGGTATCCGCACCGTGTAGAACCTGGCCGGACTCTTCGCCGAGCGGTCGTCGCTGATGACGTAGTAGGCCTCACGGCCGGGGTCGTAGGTGATGCCGGAGAGTCCGCCGACGACGGTCCCTTCGAACGGGAACCCCGATCGCACCTCCGACCCGCCGAGGTAGGTCCAGCCAGTCGGCGCGCCAGGTGCCTGGGCAGCGCTGCACCCGCTGAGCAGCAGCAGCATGCAGGAAACGGCGAGGCGGAGCGGCATCGACGGTCAGACCACCGTGCCGATGAGCGAGCCGACGGCATAGGTGGCCGCGATCGCCACCGCGCCCAGCACGAACTGCCGCGATGAGGCGAACCAGAACGGCTTGCCGGTGAACCGGGCGGCCGCGCCGCCGGCCAGGAACAGCCCCACGCCGCCCAGAGCCAGTCCCGCCCAGAGTGATTCGAAGCCCAACAGGAACGGGATCAGTGGTACCACCGCGCCGATGGCGAACATGAAGAACGACGACAGGGCGGCCACATAGGGTGACGGCTTCTCCTGCGGGTCGACGCCGAGTTCCTGCACCAGGTGGAAGTTGATTGCCCGGTTCTCGTCGCGGTGGATCTCCTCCGACGCGGCGGCAGCCGTCTGCGGCGTCATCCCCATGGTCACCAGCATGTCGGTCAGCTCGGCCCGCTCGGCCTGGGGGTGCCTGCGGAACGCCCGCTTCTCCACCCGCACCTCGGCCTCGATCTGCTCGTTGGCCGTCCGCACCGAGGTGTATTCGCCCAGCGCCATCGAGAACGCGCCGGCGACCAGGCCCGCCATTCCACTGAGCACCACGGCGGGCGCATGCGCGGCGGCACCGACGCCCGCGATCAAAGCCGTGTTGCTGACCAGGCCGTCCATCGCGCCGAACGTGGCGGCCCGCAGCCAGCCGCCGCTGACGTCGCCGTGCCGGTGGTCGAACTCGTGCGGCCGCCATGGTGCGGGTCCGGGTGACGCCGACTGAGGCTGGGTCATGCCACGATTCAACCCCGGCCCGTGGCCGGTATCCAGCAAGGTAAGCCTGGGTTTCGCACATCACAGTTTCCCCGCGCGGACCACGGGTTACCGTCAGGTATGACCACCACTGCGGATCATTTACGCAACTCGCTCGACGGCCGCTGGCGCGACGTCAAGAACCAGATGCGCGAGGAGCTCTCCACGGAGATCTTCAAACCGCACTACACGCCCAACACCGTGATCGCTCGCACCAAGGTGGCCGAGCAGCTGCGGATCATGGCCGCGAAGGGCGCGGCCGAGGACGGGTTCAAGAAGGAGCACGGCGGCAACGGTGACGTGGGCGCCGCCATCACCCAGATCGAGATGCTGGCGATGTCGGATCTGTCACTCATGGTGAAGGCCGGTGTGCAGTGGGGCCTGTTCGGCGGCGCCGTGGAGAACCTCGGCACCGAACGGCACCACGAGGAGTACGTGCCCAAGATCATCTCCTGCGAACTGCTCGGCTGCTTCGCGATGACCGAGACCGGGCACGGCAGCGACGTCCAGTCACTCGAGACCACCGCCACCTACGACGCCGCCACCGGTGAGTTCGTGGTCAACTCCCCCACCCCGACGGCGCGCAAGGACTACATCGGCGGTGCGGCTCAAACCGCGCGGATGGCAGCGGTTTTCGCTCAGCTGATCACCCACGAGAACGGCGAGCCGGTCAACCACGGCGTGCACTGCGTGCTGGTTCCGATCCGCGACGAGGACGGCAACGACCTGCCCGGAGTGACCACGTCGGACTGCGACTACAAGGGCGGGCTGCCCGGTGTCGACAACGGCCGGATCGTGTTCGACAACGTCCGCGTGCCGCGGGTGAACCTGCTCAACCAGTACGGCGACGTCAGTGAGGACGGCACGTACACGTCGCCGATCGACAACCCCAACCGGCGCTTCTTCACGATGCTCGGCACGCTGATCCGCGGGCGGGTGACGGTGGGTGGCAGCGGCGCCGCGGCCGCGCGGGTGGCACTCGACATCGCGACCCGGTACGCGTTGCAGCGCAGGCAGTTCGAGGCGCCGGGCGACGACAGCGAGGTGCTCATCATGGACTACCTGGTGCACCAGCGCCGGTTGTTCCCGCTGATCGCGAGGTCGTACGCGCTGCAGTTCGCGCAGAACGAGCTGGTCGCCAAGTGCCACGAGCTGCAGAGCTCGGACAACCCCGACGCCGAGGAGCAGCGTGAGCTCGAGGCCCGGGCCGCCGGCCTGAAGGCATCGAACACCTGGCACGCCAGCCGGGCCATCCAGGAGGCCCGGGAAGCCTGCGGCGGCGCCGGATACCTCGCGGAGAACCGGCTCATCGGGTTGCGCGGTGACATCGACGTGTTCACCACGTTCGAGGGTGACAACCACGTACTGACGCAGCTGGTGGCCAAGGAACTCCTGACCGCCTACGCCGACGACGTGAAGAGCATGAGCCCGGTCGGATGGGTGCGCTTCGCCGCCAACACCGTCGGCACCCGCGTGATGAAACGGACAGCGGCCGAGACGATCATGCAGACCATCCTCGACACCCGCCAGGACAACGAGGAAGAGGGCAGCCTGTTCAACCGCGGCACCCAGGTGCAGATGTTCGAGGACCGCGAGGAGTACCTGCTGTCGTCGGTGGCCCGCAGGCTGCAGTCGAAGTCGAAGGAGATGTCGGCGTTCGACGCGTTCAACTCGGTGCAGGACCATGTGCTGCACACCGCCCAGGCCCACATCGACCGCATCGTGCTTGAGGCGTTCGTCGCCGGCATCGACGGGTGCGAGGACGAGGAGGCGCGCCGCATCCTGGGGATGGTCTGCGACCTCTACGCGCTGTCGGTCATCGAGGACGACAAAGCGTGGTTCATCGAGCACCGCTTCCTGTCGACCGAACGCGCCAAGGCGGTCACCCGCGGGATCAACGAACGGTGCCGCACGCTGCGGCCCTACGCCGAGACGCTGGTGGACGGCTTCGGGATCCCCGAGCAACTGCGTTACGCGGCGATGATGGATCCCGAGGAGCTGATGACGGCCGGGCCCGCCTAGAAGTTCGATCTCCTACGCTGCGTCTGACGAACTTCCTCGATCGAGAAGGAGTACCCGATGGCGTGGTTCCTCGCGCTGCAAGGCCCGCCCAAGGCCGGCGGCCAGTCGTTGATCTACGAGCTCGACGAGTCGGCCGACCGGGACAAGCTCGCCGAGGAGATGGCCAGCGCCGCCGTCCTGGATCGCGTCGTCCCGGTGCCCGCGGTGTTCCAGCAGACGCAGCGCAGGACGGTGACGCTGTACGTGCGTCCCGCGGCGTGGGGCGTGTGGGCGTTCTACGAGATGTCCGACGAGGAACGCCGCCAGATACTCGCGGCGAATCCGCTCGTCAACGCCCTGGCCCAGGCCGCGCGCCAGCAGCAGGGCAGGAAGCCGACGGGCCCCGGAATCCCTTAGCTCCGCGCTTGTGAGCCACACACGCCGATTCCCCTGGCGTGCATAGACGTATTCCTTGACAGGAATATGTCAAAGCCCTACATTGGCCGTGTGCAGGCGACGATCTTCGGGGCCCTTGCCGAACCCAGCAGGCTGCGGATCGTCGAGTTGTTGCGTTCCGGCCCTCTGTCGGTCGGTCAGATCGCCGAGACGCTCGACATCCGTCAGCCTCAGGTCAGCAAGCACCTGCGGGTACTGGGTGAATCGGGGATCGTCGCCGGAGAATCGCTTGCCCGGCAACGCATCTACCGCCTCGAGGCGGAGCCGTTCGCCGAGATCGGCCGCTGGGTCGAGTCGTTCGAACGCCTGTGGAACATCCGGCTCGACTCGTTGGGCCGGTTTCTCGAATCCCTCACCGACGACGACCCGCAAGGGGACTGACGAAAGGATCACGATGTTCGGCCTGTTGAAGAAGACGAAGGAACTCGACCTCGAACGCGACTACCGCGCGCCCATCGGCGTGGTGTGGGACGCATGGACGCGTCCGGACATGCTGCGGCAGTGGTGGGGCCCCGAGAAGACTTTCGTACCCGAGTGCGAGATGGATCTGCGGATCGGCGGCCGCATCCACGTCGTGATGGAGGCCAACGAGGCGATGGGTAAGTACCAGGGCACCCGCTGGCCCATGACGGGCACGTTCACCCGCATCGAGGAGCCGTCGGCGCTGTCCTACGACGCCAGGTCGTGGACCGAGGGCGAGGAGGACACCTCGACGATCCACCACACCAATGACATCACCCTGCAGGAGCACGACGGGACGACCACCGTGCGACTGCACGTCACGATCACCCAGATCGGCCCCAAGGCCAAGATGGCGGCCTTCGGCATGAAGTGGGGCTATAAGGCCCAACTCGGCAAGCTGGACAAGCTTCTCGCCGCCCGTACCTGAGGTGTCGCCCCGGGGCGCCGTCGGCTGTCACCCGCAGCCGCCGGTGCTCCACGGGATGGTGCAGAACTGCGGCACGCTGTCCATATTGGGTGCGAACGACGCGGTCTCCAGTGATGTGGGGTCGGCCGACGGTTCGACCGTGGCTCCCTCGCCGCCGACGTGATACGAGCCGTTCTTCGGGTACGTGCCCGCCTGCGCGACATCGACACCGACGGCGCCCAACAACGCCGCCGCCCCCACCAGTGCGGCTGTGAATCGGATCTTGAACGGCATGTCGCGTCCTCTCCTCGAGCATCGATGAGTTCAGCGGTGGACGCAGGATCGGCGCCGTTGCAAGACCTTGGTCGGTAACGCCCCATCGACTGATGTGTGTGAAAAGAGCCTATGCACGCCCGGGCTGGCGGGCCCCGCCATGACAGGGGTCTGCCAGCACAGCCGCAGCGACCTTCAATGTGCCGGTGTGGCTGAAGCCGTCGCATCTGAGCTGCGCGACAGTGGAAGATGTGGCTCCCCCGGCTGGACTCGAACCAGCAACCCTTCGGTTAACAGCCGAATGCTCTGCCAATTGAGCTACAGGGGACTGCCCGTCCGCGATCGGTGTCCGCGGATCGAGGGATGACTCTAGCGTACGCACCGAGCACGCCGCCAATGCGCTCCCGGGTCAGCGCGTAGTGGGCGACTTGAGGCAGGATGGAACCAACGAACCGTCTTGTGGGAGGGGCTTAGTGATCGGGTATGTCGCCGTACTGGCGGTGGGTTACGTGTTGGGTTCGAAGGCCGGCCGTCGCCGCTACGAGCAGATCTCCGGGACCTATCGTGCGGTGACCGCAAGCCCGGCCGCCAAGGCCGTGATCGACGCCGGACGGCGCAAGGTGGCCGACCGGGTGTCTCCCGATCCACAGATGGTGACGTTGACCCCGATCGACTCGGAGACAGATGTGCTCACGCCGCAATCGCCGGAGCAGCAGCGCAGAACGCGCTAGTTGACGCCCTGGGAGATCGTCCGGCCGGGCAGCAGCGGTCCGGTGGAGATTCCCAGCCCGTTCTCGCCGAACGCGACCTCGGGCGTGCCGACCGTGATGCCGTTCCCGTTGGCGTAGGACAGGCAGTTGCCGTCCTCCTTGTTGCCGAACCAGGCCAGGCAGGCCGGGCCGGCGAGATCCTGAGCCGGAGCCGCGCTCAGCGCCGACGCGGCGAACGGTGCGGCGACTGCGGCCACGGCGAAGGCACCGGCGGCGATCGAGCGTCGGGCCTGCATGGAGATCCTGGTCACGGCTTGCCTTCCTCGGACATGGTCGAACAGCGGGTTCACCATATCCTGCCGACGGCGATCACGCAGTGAGGTCGTCACCGCTGGCCTGTTCGAGCAGGCTGCGGCGGTAGGCCTCCATCGCCACCAGATCCCCGAACAGTGCGTGGTAGTCGTCGCTGTGCTCGACCGGCGACATCCGCTGCAGCTTCGACTTCACCTCGGCGATCTGCCTGCCGACCCACACCTCCTGCAGGCGGGCCAGCACTCCGCCGATGTAGCGGGGCAGCTTCTCCTCGTCCTCCACCTTGAAGGCGTCGGCCCCGAGTTCGTTGACGAGGTTGGCCGCGGCCGGTGACGCCGTCTGCTCGCGCACCGCCTCGATCCACTGCGCGCCGGACAGGCCGGCCGAGGTGCCGCCTGCCGCGGCGATGGCCGCACGGACCGCCGCGTACCCGGGATGGGTGAAGCTGTCGACGGTCAACGCGTCGAACACCGGCCCGGCCAGCGCCGGGTACTGCATGGCCGACTTGAGCGCCTCGCGCTGCGGCCACAGCGTCGGGTCGGCCGGATCGGGGCGGGCAGGCGCGTCGGGAGCGGGCCGTGCGGCTCTCGCCGACGCCGACTCCGCGGCGCGCCGCCTGCCCTTGTCGGGCAGGCCGCGCTTCTGCGCCTCCTCGCGGACGCGGCTGAGCACCTGCGCCTCGTCGCTCCACCCGGTCCAGCCGGCCAGCCGGCGCGCGTACTCGTCCCGCAGGGCGTAGTCGCGGATGCGGGCCACCAGCGGCACACACCGGCGCAGCGCGTCCACCTGCGCCTGCGGGTCGTTGTCGAGCGTCTCCCCGTCCGGGATGAGGCTGCGGACCGCGAACTCGAACATCGGGATGCGCCGGGCCACCAGGTCGCGCAGCGCGTTCTCGCCGTACTTCAGCCGCAGGTCGCAGGGGTCCATTCCGTCGGAAGCGATGGCCACGAACGACTTTCCGGCCACCTGCTGGTCGCCGTCGAACGCCTTGAGGGCCGCGGCCTGGCCTGCGGCGTCGCCGTCGAACACGAAGATCAATTCACCGCGGTACCAGTTGTCGTCCATCATCAGCCGGCGCAGCAGCGCGAGGTGCCCGTCACCGAAGGCGGTGCCGCACGACGCCACGGCGGTGGTCTCGTGCGACAGGTGCATGGCCATCACGTCCGTGTAGCCCTCGACCACCACCGCACGGTGCGACTTGGCGATGTCGCGCTTGGCGAGATCGAGCCCGAACAGCACCGCCGACTTCTTGTACAGCACGGTCTCGGGGGTGTTGACGTACTTGGCCTCCATCGGGTCGTCGGCGAAGATGCGGCGGGCGCCGAACCCGATCACCTCCCCGCCGGGTGCCCGGATCGGCCACAGCAGCCTGCGGTGGAAGCGGTCCATCGGCCCGCGCTTACCCTCCCGGGACAGCCCGGCCGCCTCGAGTTCCTTGAACTCGAATCCTTTGCGCAGCAGGTGTTTGGTGAGCTTGTCCCAGCCCGACGGGGCGAAACCGCACCCGAAGTGCGCGGCCGCCGCGGCGTCGAAGTTGCGCTCGACCAGGTATTGCCGCGCCGGGGCGGCCTCGTCGGACTGCAGCGCCTCGGCGTAGAACTCGGCGGCGGCGGCGTTGGCGGCCAGCAGCCGGCTGCGGCTGCCCCGGTCGCGCTGCACGTTCGTGGTGGACCCGCCGGTGTAGGTGACGGTGTAGCCCACGCGGTCGGCCAGCAGTTCGACCGACTCGACGAAGCTGACGTGCTCGATCTTCTGCAGGAACGTGAAGACGTCGCCGCCCTCCCCGCAGCCGAAGCAGTGGAAGTGCCCGTGATTGGGCCGGACGTGGAACGACGGTGACTTCTCGTCGTGGAACGGGCACAGGCCCTTGAGCGAGTCGGCGCCGGCGCGGCGCAATTGCACGTAATCGCCGACGACATCCTCGATGCTCACACGTTCACGAATGGCCGCGATGTCGCGATCTGGTATCCGCCCGGCCACCGATTCAGTCTAGAGGTCGGTCACAACGGCCTGGGCGAGCGCGCTTCGTGCACTCGTTCCAGCCGGCCCTCGGTGTAGGAGGCGATCTGGTCGACCACCACCCGCAGCCGGGCGCCGTCGTCGGACGCCGCGTCGAACTCGGCGGCGAACTGCGGATCGAGACTGCCCGGGGCCTGCGCCCACAGCGTCAGCGCCACCTCCCTGATGCGGGTCCGCTGGTCGGCCTGGATCCGCAGATGCCCGTGGTCGGACATGATGAAGTGCAACGCCAGCATCTTGAGCACCGCGACCTCGGCGCGCACCAGAACCGGCACCGTCAGATCGGTGTCGAACCGGCGCAGCGGGCCCGGCCCGGCCATACCGCGGGTCTCGGTGATGGCGGCGTTGGCGAAGCGGCCGACGAGTTCACTGGTCATGCGCTTGAGTGCGACCGAGGCGGCCAGGGTGCCGTCGTACTTGCCGACGCCGGCCACCACGGGCACCTGCGAGAGCCGATCGGCGGCGGCCAGCAGATCGTCGGTAGCCAGCGTGGGGAAGGACTCGGCGCCCAACCGGGCCAGTACCGCCGCCGCGTCGGCGTCGGCCAGCACCCGCAGGTCGATGCGTCCGGAGATCACGCCGTCCTCGACATCGTGCACCGAGTAGGCGACGTCGTCGGCCCAATCCATCAGCTGCGCCTCCAGGCACGGCCGGTCGGCCGGCGCCCCGCTGCGTACCCAGTGCGCTGCGGCGAGGTCGTCGTCGTAGAACCCGAACTTGCGCCGTTCCCCGGTGCGCTGCCACGGGTACTTCGTCACCGCGTCGAGCGCCGCCCTGGTCAGGTTCAGCCCTGCACCGCGCCCCTGGGCGTCAAGCACTTTCGGTTCGAGCCGGGTCAGGATCCGGAAGTTCTGGGCGTTGCCCTCGAATCCGCCGAAGGCCGTGACGATCTCGTCGAGCGCCCGTTCGCCGTTGTGCCCGTAGGGCGGATGGCCGATGTCGTGGGCGAGGCCCGCCAGGTCGACCAGGTCGGGATCGCAGCCCAGCCCGACGGCCATCCCGCGGCCGATCTGCGCCACCTCCAGCGAGTGGGTCAACCGGGTGCGCGGCGTCTCCCCCTCCCGCGGTCCGACCACCTGGGTCTTGTCGGCGAGCCGGCGCAGTGCTGCGCAGTGCAGCACCCGCGCGCGGTCGCGGGCGAAGTCGGTGCGGTGTTCGGTGTCGGCGCCCGGCAACCCGGCACCCTTGGGGTCCTCGACCACCAACCGCTCGCGGTCGAACGAGTCATAGGTCTCCCGATATGCATCCACCGACGCTCAGTGTGCCAGGGTCGTCCGGCGGGACATGCCGTCACGCCTGGTGGCCGATCAGCCGACCGACACTGGGCAGCGGCGCCGCACGGCGGCGCTCGCCGAAATAGAGCAGCTCCCAGAGCGTTTGACCGTGTACCGTCGCCGATCGAGTCGGGGTGCCGTGCTCCACGGTGACGTCGCCCGTGAAACGCAGGTAGGCGCCCGCGGCACCCAGATCGAGCGTGAAGGCGTCACGGCGGTGTTCGAACGTCACACCGAACCGCGCGTCGCCTTCGGCGAGCCGGTATTCGAGTCGCCTGGCCACCGGGACTCCGGTCTCGTGTTCGACCGTGTCGGTGCCCGAGAACGCAACGCGATCCGCACCCACGGCCGAGGCCAGGATCTCACCGCCCTTGGCGACCATGACCGCAGGCAGCCGGGCGTGGTCGTAGGTGTCGCGGCTGACGAAGTTCAGCGTGACGACGGTGTAGTCGCCGGCCCGCGCCCGGCCCCAGTACCAGTGGTCGAGCACCTTGCGCGGTGCGACGTTGCCCCAGTTGTGGTCGTGATACCCGGTCCCCGAGGCCCGACGTGTCTGCCCGCCGATCGAGATGACCGCATCGGCCGCACCGCGGGCGCACATCGGAAGCCACGCGATGTGGTGCTGCTCCTGCTCGCCGAAGAAGACGTGACCGGTCTCGGGCCGCCATGGCGGCACCTCCGGTGACAGCGTGAAATCAGCGGTCATGTCGCCGATCTCCACGTGGATCACGTATCCCGCCGCGTCGCGCCGGAATACGTTCCGCCCGATCCGGACGTTGCAGTCGTCCTCGGCCGCGGTGAAGTCCGCGGGTTCGCCGACGTATGTCCAGTCGGTCCTGACGCCGTGCGGGTCGGTCAGCGTGAGCAACACGAACGGGGTCAGCGGCGCCTTGGGAGACACGTACGGCGGCTTGGTGTGGAACTCCACGGTCACCGTCGACCCGTCCTCGAGGTGCGCATCGAAGTACCACCACTCGAAGGTGCCGTCCGCGGCAGCGGTTCGCAGACCGTCCTCCCATGGGTCGATCCTGTTGCGCACCAGCCCCAGTCGGTCGTAGTGGCGGTCGAGCGTACCGATCAATGCGTTGGTCATGTGGTGACGCTAAGCCCGCCGATGACCACAAATGCGACAGCAGGGATACCATTTGCGACATGCATGTCGGGGTCGTGGCCGTGTCCGCCTGTTGGGACTCGGGACTGGTGACGCTGCTGGACGTGCTGCGCGGCGCCAACACGGCCGCCGCCCAATTGGGCCGCGACGTTCCGCGGATAGCCGTGTCGACCGTCGGCGTGGACGACGAACCGGTCCGGACGGCGGGCGGTTTGACGGTGCCGATCGACATCACCCTCGACGATCCACGGCTGGATTCCGTCGACCTCCTCGTGGTCCCCGCCCTGGCCGTGAATTCGGCCAACGGGATCGTCGACGCCCTCCTGCGCGAGGATGTGCGGGCAGTTCGGCGCACCGTGCTGGACTGGACACGCGCGGGCCGGCGGCTGGCCGCCGCGTGCACCGGCACCTTCGTCCTGGCCGACGCGGGCGTACTCGACGCCAGACTGGCGACCACCAGTTGGTGGCTGGTCGACGAGTTCACCCGGCGCTACCCCCGGGTCACCCTCGACATGACGCGCATGGTGGTCGCCGACGGCGTGATCACCACTGCGGGCGCGGCGTTCGCTCACATCGATCTCGCGATGCACATCGTCGCGTCGGCCAGCCCTCAGCTCGCCGACGCGACGGCGGCGCTGCTGCTGATCGATCAGCGGCCGGCCCGCAGCGTCGACACCGCCCGCACGTATCTCGAGACGAGCGATCAGCTGGTCATCGACTTCGAGGCCTGGATCAGGACCAACCTCGACCGCGACATCAGCGTGCCCGACGCGGCGCACGCCATCGGCACGTCGCGACGCACCCTGGAACGCCGCGTCCACGACCAACTCGGCCTCACGCCGTACGCGCTGATCCAGAGGCTGCGAGTGGAACGCGCTGAGCACTTGCGTCGAACCACGTCGCTGAGTTCCAGTCAGATCGCGGGAATGGTCGGTTACCGCACGCCATCGTCATTGCGTCGGTCGATCCGGGCATTCCGCGGCGTGGGCGCTGATTCGCCCGGCGAGTCACTACATTGACCACCATGCGTCTCGCCCGCCTGCTCAGCGTGGTGTGCGCCGTCCTCACGGTCGGCGTCCTCATCGTCCCGAACGCCGCCGCCGAACCACCGTTCCGGGTCCCCGACTACATCACCGACAACGCCGGCGCGCTCGACAGGGTTCAGCGCGCCGAGGTGCAGGCGGCCGTCGACCGCCTCTACGACACCCGCGGCACCCGGTTGTGGGTGGTCTACGTCGAGCGGTTCGGCCAGGATGCGGTCGGCTGGGCCGACACGACGACACGCGTCAGCGATTTCGGCGACCACGACGCGCTGCTGGCCATCGCGGTCGTCGAACGCGCCTTCGCATTCCGTGTGCCGACCACCGTGATCGGCCAGTCCGACGCCGATCGGCTGCAGCGCAACGAGATCGAGCCGATGCTGCGCCGCCAGGACTGGGCGGGCGCCGCTGTCGCCGCTGCCGAGGGCCTCGACGTCGACGCGCCGCAGCCGCTGCACGTGTCGCCGCTGAGCATCGTGGCCGTGCTGGCGGTGGTCGCCGTCGCGGGGCTGCTGCTGTGGTGGTCGACGCGCCGACGCCGTCGCAAACGCCGCGTCGCCGAATTCGAGGCCGCCAAGCGGGTCGACCCGACCGATCCTCGAGCGCTGGCCGGCGTGCCCATCGACGCGCTCGACGACCTGTCCAAGGCGATCGTGGTCGACGTGGACAACGCGGTACGCACCAGCGACGGTGAACTGGAGATGGCGGTCGCGGAGTTCGGCCCGCAGCGCACCGAACCATTCGTACGTGCCGTGGCGACGGCCAAAGCAGCGCTGGCGCAGGCCTTCTCCGTGCGACAGACGCTCGACGACGCGATTCCGGAAGCGCCACTGCAGCGTCGCGACCTGCTGACCCGGGTGATCGTGTCCGCGGCCACCGCCGATCGCGAACTCGACGCCCAGAGCGAGGCGTTCGAGCAGCTGCGTGACCTGGTGATCAACGCGCCCGATCGGCTCGACACGCTGACCCAGCAGATGGTCGACCTGACCGCCCGGATCGCGCCCGCCGAGCAGACCCTCGCCGGCCTGCGTGCCCAGTTCGACCCCGCCGCACTGTCTTCGGTCGCCGGGAACATCGACGCGGCCAAGGAGCGACTCGCATTCGCCGATCGCCACATCACCTCGGCGCGGGCGCTGGTGGCGCGGCCCGCAGGCGACCAGATCGGCCTGGTGGACGCCGTGCGTGCGGCCGAGTCGGCGCTGGCCCAGGCCCGGATGCTGTTCGACGCGCTCGACAGCGCCTCGGGCGACATCAACCGGGCGGTGGCTAGCCTGCCCGCGGCGATCACCGACCTGCGCGCCGGCATCGCACACGCCGGCAGCCTGCTGCAGAAGCCGGACACCCCGCAGGCCGCCGAACTCACCGCCGCGCTCAAGAAGGCCAACGACGCGGTGCGGGCCGCCGAAGCCGGCGGCTCGACGGATCCTCTGGGCACCTTCACGACGCTGACCAAGGCCGACGCCGAACTCGACCAGTTGCTGGCCAGCGTGCACGAGCAGCGCGAAGCCGTGGAACGGATGATCCGCGCGCTGGACCAGGCAGTGGTGACCGCGCAGTCGCGGATCCGGGCGGTGTCGGACTTCATCGATACCCGCCGCGGCAGCATCGGCCCGGAGGCGCGCACCCGCCTGGCCGAAGCGAACCGCCAGCTCGAGGCCGCCCAGGCCAAACGCGGCGCCGACGTGAACGAGGCCCTCGCACACGCCAACGGCGCGTCGATGCTGGCCGCTCAGGCGCAGACGCTGGCCAACGACGACGTCTACGCCGCGCAGCAGAACTTCACCTCACACCATCCCGGCGGCGGGTCCGACCTCGGCGCGGTGATCGGCGGCATCATCATCGGCAACGTGCTGCGCGGCGGGTTCAGCGGAGGCTTCGGCACGAGCGGCTGGAACGGCGGGTACGGCGGCGGCCGCGGAATGGGGCGGTCGACGTCGTTCGGCGGCTCGTCACGGTCGTCGGGCCGCAGCTACAGCGGTGGCGGCGGCCGCTTCTAGGCCCCGGTTCCTGGCGCGAGCGGGAGGGAACGTCAGGCGCCCTTGAGGCGGACGGCCAGGTAGTCCGAGACCTCCGACAGCGCGACGCGGTCCTGCGTCATCGCGTCGCGCTCACGGATGGTCGCCGACTGGTCCTCGAGCGAATCGAAGTCGACCGTGACGCAGAACGGCGTGCCGATCTCGTCCTGGCGGCGGTAACGGCGCCCGATCGCCCCGGCGTCGTCGAACTCGACGTTCCACGACTTGCGCAGCTCGGCGGCCAGGTCGCGGGCCTTCGGCGACAGGTCGGCATGCCGGGACAGCGGCAGCACCGCGGCCTTGACCGGCGCCAGGCGCGGGTCCAGCTTGAGCACGGTGCGCTTGTCGACGCCGCCCTTGGCGTTGGGCGCCTCGTCCTCGGTGTAGGCGTCGACCAGGAACGCCATCAGCGACCGGGTCAGGCCGGCCGCGGGCTCGATGACATACGGCGTGTAGCGGGTCTCGGTGGCCTGGTCGTAATACGACAGGTCGACACCGGAATGCTTGGCGTGCGTGGACAAGTCGAAGTCGGTGCGGTTGGCCACGCCCTCGAGCTCACCCCACGGGTTGCCCGCGAAGCCGAACTTGTACTCGATGTCGACCGTGCGGTCGGAGTAGTGCGACAGCTTGTCCTGGGGATGCTCGTAGAGCCGCAGGTTGTCGCGGTCGATGCCGAGGTCGACGTACCACTGAAGCCGGGTGTCGATCCAATACTGGTGCCACTCGGGCGCCGTGGACGGCTCGACGAAGAACTCCATCTCCATCTGCTCGAACTCCCGTGTGCGGAAGATGAAGTTGCCCGGGGTGATCTCGTTGCGGAAACTCTTGCCGATCTGGCCGATGCCGAACGGCGGTTTGCGCCGTGACGTGGTCACCACGTTGGCGAAGTTCACGAAGATGCCCTGGGCGGTTTCGGGCCGCAGGTAGTGCATGCCCTCCTCGGTCTCGATCGGGCCGAGGTAGGTCTTGAGCATCATGTTGAAGTCGCGCGGCTCGGTCCACTGACCCTTGGTGCCGCAGTCCGGGCAGACGATCTCGGTCATCGGCACGGCATCAGGGTCGTCGAGCCCCTTCTTCAGGGCGTACGCCTCCTGCAGGTGGTCCTGCCGGTGCCGCTTGTGGCAGTTCATGCACTCCACGAGCGGATCGTTGAACACCTCGACGTGGCCCGAGGCCACCCACACCTCGCGGGGCAGGATGATCGCGCTGTCCAG
Organism: Mycobacterium sp. NPDC050551; assembly: GCF_040674075.1. NCBI lineage: Bacteria > Bacillati > Actinomycetota > Actinomycetes > Mycobacteriales > Mycobacteriaceae > Mycobacterium > Mycobacterium sp. NPDC050551. Next base: position 402,567 of record NZ_JBFARC010000005.1, read on the forward strand.
CCCGACGACGTCATCGCGGCCGGTGACCACCGACCGCCACCACTGCCGCTTGATGTTCTCCTTGAGCTCCACTCCCAGTGGCCCGTAGTCCCACGCCGACTTCGTGCCGCCGTAGATCTCACCCGACTGATAGACCAGGCCACGGCGTTTCGCGAGGTTCGCAACGGTGTCGATGATGGATGCCACGGTGCATCAGCGTAGCGACACCCGGCGGACCGATTGACATGCGTATCCCTGCATGTATTGTTACCGGTCATAATGAAAACCATTCCCACTATTGCCGACGGGGGCGCGGACGACGGCGGCGGACTCGCCGACCACGGCCACCAGCACGGCATCGCACCGATGCCCGAGCTGCCCGCACGTGAGGTGCTCGAGACCGCGGGCGAGCTGTTGCGCGCGCTGGCCGCACCGGTCCGTATCGCGATCGTCCTGCAGCTGCAGCAGTCCCAGCGTTGCGTGCACGAGCTGGTCGACGCGCTCGGCGTGCCGCAGCCACTGGTGAGCCAGCACCTGCGGATCCTCAAGCAATCCGGCGTGGTGGCCAGCGAGCGGTCCGGACGCGAGGTGCTGTACCGCCTCGTCGACCACCACCTCGCCCACATCGTGGTCGACGCCGTCGCGCACGCCGCCGAGGATCCGCGATGACCGGCACCGGCGTGCGGGCCACCCGGCAGCGTGCGGCGATCACCGAACTGCTCGGCGAGCTCGACGACTTCCGGTCAGCCCAGGAATTGCACGACGAGCTGCGCCGCCGCGGCGAGGGCATCGGCCTCACGACGGTCTACCGCACACTGCAGGCGATGTCCGCCGCGGGCGTCGTGGACACCCTGCGCACCGACACCGGCGAGTCGGTGTACCGGCGCTGCTCCGAACACCACCACCACCATCTGGTGTGCCGGACGTGCGGGGCGACCGTCGAGATCCAGGGCCGGTCGGTGGAGACGTGGGCCGCGGACATCGCCCGCAGGCACGGCTTCTCCGACGTCAGCCACACCATCGAGATCTTCGGGGTGTGCGGCGCCTGCGCCTCGTCAGCCGAGTAGCGCGCGGCGCACGTCGGCGCCGGCAGCCAGCACCATCATGATCAGCGTGCGCAGCGCCTCGTCGGACAGCCCGTTACCCGGAAAGTTGTAGCGCAGCAGCACGTCCGCGGTCTTCTTCGAATTCCGCTTCGCCGACGCGGCCACCGCGGCCTCGCCGCTCTTGGCCGCCAGTGACACCGTCCCCAGCAGCGTGCCGTGTGCGTGCTCGGCGACCTTCGCCCGCAGTTTCGCGTCCAGCGGCTGGTCCCACACCAGCATCTGGGTCAGCGCCACCAGGTCCAAGCCCTCGGCGACGGAGACCACCCGCAGCGACGCGAACGTCTCGTCGTAGTGCACCGTGATCGCGCCGTCGGATTCCTGCACCACCGGCAGTGCCTCGGTGAGCGCCGACGCCAGCCGCTGCGGCAGGTCGGGTGCGGTCACGCTCTGCCGAAGCGACGGTTGCGGCTGACGTACTCCTCGCACGCCGCCCACAGGTCGCGGCGGTCGTAGTCCGGCCAGAGCTTGTCCTGGAAGACGTACTCCGCGTAGGCGGACTGCCACAGCAGGAAGTTGCTCGCACGCTGCTCCCCCGACGTGCGGATGAACAGGTCCACGTCCGGGATGTCGGGCCGGTGCAGATGCTTCGCGAACGCCGCCTCGGTGATGCGGCCGGGCTTGACCTTGCCGTCAGCGGCCTCCTGCGCGAGCTGCCGCGCGGCCTCGACGATCTCGGTGCGACCGCCGTAGTTCACGCAGTAGTTGATCGTGATGACGTCGTTGTCGACCGTCATCTCCTCCGCGATGTCGAATTCCTTGCTCACGCTGCGCCACATGCGCGGGCGGGACCCCACCCAGCGCATCCGCACGCCCATGTCGTTGAGGTTCTCCCGGCGGCGGCGCACCACCTCGCGGTTGAACCCCATCAGGAAGCGCACCTCCTCGGTGCTGCGCTTCCAGTTCTCGGTGGAGAAGGCGTACACCGTCAGGTGCTTGACGCCGATCTCGATCGCCCCGCAGGTGATGTCGATCAGCACCGCTTCGCCCATCTTGTGGCCCTCGGTGCGGTGCAGTCCGCGCTGCGTGGCCCAGCGGCCGTTGCCGTCCATCACCACGGCGACGTGCTGGGGCACCTGGTCGGCGGGGATCTTCGGCGCGGCTGCCTTGCTGGTGTGCTGCGGCGGGCGGCAGAACGGGCCGTTGGTCTTCGGCGGCAATTCGGGGAACACCACCGGCCACGTCGACTTGTCGGGAAACGTGGGATAGTCCTCAGGCGCCGGGCCGAGTTGCGGGAATTCGCCTTTCCGCGCCCTCTTCTTGCGCTCAGCCGCCTGCGGCAAGCTGTTCGCCTGGTTCGTCGCCACGGTGGACATCCTGCCCCAACCGCGCCATGCGGTGGTCGGCGACCGTGCGATCCATCCGATAGAAACGCTCGACCAGCGGCAACGTCTGCAACTGTCGCTCCAGGTGCCACTGCAGATGTGCCGCGACCAGTCCACTGGCCTGGCTGCGGTGCGACGACGTCGACGCCTCGGCCGCATCCCAGTCGCCGTCGTGCAGCGCGGCCATCAGGTCCACCACCCCCTGCGGCGGCGTCACCGACCCCGACGGCCTGCAGTGCACGCACACGCTGCCGCCCGCGGCGACGTGGAACGCCCGGTGCGGACCCGGGGTTGCGCACCGGGCACACTCGGTGAGCGCCGGCGCCCACCCGGCGATTCCCATGGCACGCAGCAGGTAGGCGTCGAGCACCAGCTCCCGTGGGCGGCTGCCCTCGGCGACTGCCCGCAGCGCCCCGACGGTCAGCCGGTGCAGCGCGGGCACCGGTGCATGTTCCTCGCCTGCCAGCCGCTGCGCGGTCTCGAGCACCGCGCAGGCGCAGGTGTAGCGGCCGTAGTCGCTGACGATGTCGCTGGCGAACGCGTCGATGGCCTGCACCTGGGTGACGATGTCGAGGTTGCGGCCCGGGTGGAGTTGAACGTCGATGTACGCGAACGGCTCCAGCCGGGCGCCGAACTTGCTGCGGGTACGCCGCACGCCCTTGGCCACCGCGCGGACCAGCCCGTGGTCGCGGGTGAGCAAGGTGACGATGCGGTCGGCTTCGCCCAGCTTGTGTTGGCGCAGCACGACAGCGCGGTCCCGGTACAGCCGCATCGCAACAGTCTTCCACCACGCCACGACAAGGACCGGTAAGCACGCCGATAGGCTCGGCGGTGATGCTCGACTCGCCATCCTCCCGCGCACCCCGCACCGCCTTCCCCACCCTCACCGACCAGCTCTACCAACTGGCCAGCGGTGCGGTCAGCTCGGTCGAGCTGGTCGACCGCTCGCTGGCCGCGATCGAGGCCAGCCAGCCGACACTCAACGCCTTCCGGGTGGTGCTGGCCGACCAGGCCCGCGCCGACGCCGTCCGGGCCGACCGCCAGCGGGCCGCAGGCGCGCAGCAGCCGCTGCTCGGCATCCCGATCGCGGTCAAGGACGACGTGGACATCGCCGGGGTGCCCACCCGCTTCGGCGCCGACGGCACCGTGCGCCCGGCGCGTGAGGATGCCGAGGTGGTGCGCAGACTGCGGGCCGCCGGCGCGGTCATCGTCGGCAAGACCAACACCTGCGAGCTCGGCCAGTGGCCCTTCACCAGCGGGCCGGCTTTCGGCCACACCCGCAATCCGTGGTCGCGCGACCACACCCCCGGCGGCTCGTCGGGCGGCAGCGCCGCCGCGGTGGCCGCCGGACTGGTGACCGCGGCGATCGGTTCCGACGGCGCGGGCAGCGTGCGGATCCCGGCGGCGTGGTGTCACCTGGTCGGCATCAAGCCGCAGCGGGGCCGGATCTCCACCTGGCCGCTGCCCGAGGCGTTCAACGGAATCACGGTCAACGGCGTGCTCGCGCGCACCGTCACCGATGCCGCACTGGTCCTCGACGCGGCGTCGGGCAACGCGCCGGGCGACCTGCACCGACCGGAACCGGTCCGGGTGTCGGACTATGTCGGACGGGCTCCCGGCCCGCTGCGGATCGCGATGTCGACGAAGTTCCCGTTCACGGTGTTCCGGGCCAAACTGGACCCGGAGATCCGAGACGCGATGCAGCGCATGGCCGGCCAGCTCGAACAGCTGGGTCACGTCGTGAAGGCCGCGGACCCCGACTACACCGTCGGCATGTCATGGAACTTCCTGTCGCGCAGCACCTCCGGACTTCTGGACTGGGCCGAGCGGCTCGGTCCCGGCGTCGAACTGGACAAGCGCACCAAGGCCAATCTGCGCACCGGCCGGCTCTTGTCGGAGCATGTCCTGCGCAAGGCGCGGGCCCGGGAGGCCGCGGCGAGGCGGCGGATCGGGTGGATCTTCAACATCGCCGACGTGGTACTCGCGCCGACCACCGCCCTGCCTGCGCCGCCGGTGCACGACTTCGACCGGCGCGGCGGGCTGTCGACCGACCGCACGATGATCAAGGCCTGCCCGGTGACGTGGCCGTGGAACCTGCTGGGGTGGCCGTCAATCAGCGTGCCCGCCGGGTTCACCTCCGAAGGGCTGCCGATCGGCGTTCAGCTCATGGGTCCCGAAGCGAGTGAACCGCTGTTGGTCTCGTTGGCCGCCGAACTGGAGGCGATCAACGGTTGGGGCAGGCGGCAGCCGCCGCGGTGGTGGGACGCGCCCCGGTGATCCGCTAGAAACCCAAGCGGCCCAATTGTTTCGGATCGCGCTGCCAGTTCTTGGCGATCTTGACCCGCAGCTCCAGGTACACCTTGGTGCCGAGGAGCTTCTCGATCTGCAAGCGGGCAGCGGTGCCGACCTCGCGGAGTCTGGCACCGCCCTTGCCGATCACGATGCCCTTCTGGCTGTCACGCTCGACGTAGAGGATCGCGTGCACGTCGATGAGGTCATCCCGATCCTCGCGCGGGTTGATCTCCTCGATCACCACGGCCAGGGAGTGCGGTAGCTCGTCGCGCACCCCTTCGAGGGCGGCCTCGCGGATCAGCTCGGCCATCAGCGTCTCCTCGGGCTCGTCGGTCAGCTCGCCGTCGGGATAGAACGCCGGGCCCGGCGGCAGCTTGGCGGCGAACACGTCGATGAGCACGTCGAGCTGCTCGTCGGCGGTGGCCGACACCGGCACGATCTCGGTGTCGGGACCCACCAGCTCGCTGACCGCCATCAGCTGCGCGGCGACCTTCTCCTTGGACACCTTGTCGATCTTGGTGACGATCGCGACCAGCGTGGTCCTCGGCGCCACCGCCTTGATCTGCTCGAGAATCCACCGGTCACCGGGCCCGATCGCCTCGTCGGCGGGGATGCACAGCCCGATCACGTCGACCTCGGAGTACGTATTCTTCACCAGCTCGTTGAGCCGCTGCCCCAGCAGCGTGCGCGGCCGGTGCAGGCCCGGGGTGTCGACGAGGATGATCTGGAAGTCGGTGCGGTGCACGATGCCCCGGATGGTGTGCCGCGTGGTCTGCGGCCGATTCGAGGTAATCGCCACTTTCGTGCCCACCAGCGCATTCGTCAACGTGGACTTGCCGGTGTTCGGCCTTCCGACGAAACACACGAAGCCCGAATGGAATTCGCTCACCCGGTGACCGATCCCGCCCGGTCGGTGACGATGACCGCGGCGCCCGGCGACAACTCGCGCACCGCGGCGACCCCTGCGTCGTCGGCCGCCCCGCCGACGAGCACGGCCGCCTCGAGACCCGTTGCACCACTGGACACCGCTGCCGCCACCGCGGCCTGCAGGGCGGTCAGCTGCAGCGCGGTCAGACCGACCGGCGCGCCCGCGTAGGTGCGGCCGTCGGCGTCGCGCACCGCGGCTCCGCTCGCCGCCTCCGCGCGACCCATCGCCCCGCGGGCGAGCACCACCAGCTTGGCGTCCTCGGCGTCCAGACCGCTCATTCGCTCTCCTCGTCCTCGTCGGCGGCGGGCTCGGGGCTCACCAGCACGGTGCCGACCCGCACCCGGCCGCGGTGGTCCGGGCCCCCCTCGGCCCGCAGTCGCAGGCCGTCCCAGGTGACCTCGGCGCCGGGCAGCGGCACCCGGCCGAGCTCGAACGCCACCAGACCGCCGACGGTGTCGACGTCGAGATCGTCGTCGAACTGCATGTCGTAGAGCTCGCCGAGGTCCTCGATCGGCAGTCGGGCCGACACCCGGAAGTGCCTCTCCCCCAGCTCTTCGACGGGTGCGACCTCGTCTGTGTCGTACTCGTCGGCGATCTCGCCGACGATCTCCTCGAGCACGTCCTCGATGGTCACCAGTCCGGCGATCGCGCCGTATTCGTCGACCAGCAGCGCCATGTGGTTGCGGTCGCGCTGCATCTCCCGCAGCAACTCGTCGAGCGGCTTGGAGTCCGGCACGAACACCGCAGGGCGCATCACCTCGGTGACCGACGTGTCGCGGCCACCGGTGACTGACGTGTAGGTCTGCTGCACAAGGTCTTTGAGGTAGACGACGCCGATGATGTCGTCGACGTTCTCGCCGATCACCGGGATCCGCGAATGCCCGCTGCGCACTGCGAGCGACGTCGCCTGCCCGGCCGATTTGTCACGCTCGATCCACACCATCTCGGTGCGCGGCACCATCACCTCGCGCGCCGCGGTGTCGCCGAGTTCGAAGACCGACTGGATCATCCGGCGCTCGTCGTCGGCGACGACGCCGCTCTGCTGGGCAAGGTCGACGACCTCGCGCAGCTCGATCTCCGAGGCGAACGGGCCGTTGCGGAAGCCGCGGCCGGGGGTCAGGGCGTTGCCGATCAGCACCAGCAGCCGGCTGATCGGGGTGAGCAGGATCGACAGCGCCTGCATCGGTATCGCGCTGAACAGGGCGATCTGGTACGCGTGCTGCCTGCCGAGCGTGCGCGGGCCGACGCCGACGGCCACGAAGCTGACCACGACCATGATCGCCGCCGCGGCGAACAGGCCCCAGCTCACCCCGAGGTGGCCGTCGAGGTAGGCGACCAGCAGCACGGTCGCGCTGATCTCGCAGGCGATCCGCAGCAGCACGATCAGGTTGATGTAGCGCGGCCGCTCGGTCATCACCTTGGCCAGCCGCACCGAACCCGGACGCTCGTCGCGCATCAGCTCTTCGACACGGGCCATCGACACCGTGCTCAATGCCGCGTCAATGGCCGCGAAGGCCCCGCCCAGGACGACCAGGACGATGGCACCGATCAGCTGGGGTATACCGGTCATGGGTGTCCGCCGCCGTCAGGGATGGTCGAAATATCGGGACTCGTCGATCAACCGACGGTCCTTCTGGGTCTGCCGGTCCTGGTGGTACGCCTCGACCTGATCGGCCACCCACCCCTCGAGCAGTCGGCCCTGCAGGGCGAACATCTCTTTCTCCTCGTCCGGTTCGGCGTGGTCGTACCCCAGCAGGTGCAGGACCCCGTGCACCGTCAGCAGCGCCAACTCGTGACCGAGCGAATGTCCGGCAGCCTCAGCCTGTTTGGCGGCGAACTCGGGGCACAGCACGATGTCGCCGAGCATGGCCGGGCCGGGATCGGGCGCGTCGGGCCTGCCGCCCGGTTCGAGCTCGTCCATCGGGAAGCTCATCACGTCGGTCGGGCCGGGCAGATCCATCCAGCGCATGTGCAGGTCGGCCATCGCCGAGGTGTCCAGCAACACCATCGACAGCTCGGCAGCGGGGTGCACCTTCATCTCCCCGATGACGAATTTCGCGACGCTGATCAGTTCCTCTTCGGCGACGTCGATGCCCGACTCGTTGGACACCTCGATACTCACGGCGGCTACCGCCTGGAGCGGCCGCTGGATGCGCGCCGCTCCGCCCGGTTCATCAACGCGGACTCCTCGGATCTGGCGTAGGCGTCGACGATGTCGGAGACCAACCGGTGCCGCACGACGTCGGCGCTGGTGAGCTCCGCGAAGTGGATGTCGTCGATGTTGTTCAGGATCCTGGCCGCTGCCTGCAGGCCGGATGTGGCGCCGCCGGGCAGGTCCATCTGGGTGATGTCGCCGGTGACCACCATCTGGGCGCCGAAGCCCAGCCGGGTCAGGAACATCTTCATCTGCTCGGCCGTGGTGTTCTGCGCCTCGTCGAGGATGATGAATGCATTATTAAGCGTTCTACCACGCATGTACGCCAGCGGCGCGACCTCGATGACGCCCGCACTCATCAGCTTCGGGATCAGCTCGGGGTCCATCATGTCGTGCAGCGCGTCGTACAGCGGCCGCAGGTACGGGTCGATCTTCTCGCTCAGCGTGCCGGGCAGGAAGCCGAGACGCTCACCTGCCTCCACCGCAGGGCGGGTCAGGATGATCCGGCTGACCTGTTTGGACTGCAGCGCGTTGACGGCCTTGGCCATCGCCAGGTAGGTCTTGCCGGTGCCCGCCGGCCCGATGCCGAAGACGATGGTGTGCGCGTCGATGGCGTCGACATAGCGCTTCTGGTTCAGCGTCTTGGGCCGGATGGTCTTGCCGCGCCGCGACAGGATGTCCAGCGTCAGCACCTCGGCCGGTGACTCGTTGCCGGTGCCGGTGAGCATCGCCACGCTGTGCCGGATGGCGTCGGGCGTGAGCCGCTGACCGCTGCCTGCGATGGCCAGCAGTTCGGAGACCACCCGCTCGGCGAGGGCCACGTCGGCCGGCTCTCCGGTCATGGTGAGGGAGTTGCCGCGGACGTGGATGTCGGCGGTGAGGAGTTCTTCGAGTGCGCGCAGGTTCTCGTCGGCGGAACCGAGCAGTCCCATGACGAGGTCGTGCGGAACATCGATGCTGCTGCGCACCGGTGCGGCCGGTGCCGGGCCAGCGTTCGTCTCGCGTGGCGTCACGTGGGTTTTTCTGCCTGCTTCCTGGTTGCTCTACGGGCGCTCTTGACAGCCCAGTCTACCGCCGGGTACCGACGGACCCCAATGCATAACCGAAGCACGGGTACCGCCGCGGCCGCCTGCTGGACTGCCGGCGCGGTCGGCTATCTGCTCGCCGAGACCATCGCCGCCGTGCACTACCCCGGCTACAGCTACGTGCACGACGCGATCAGCGACCTCGGCACACCGCAGTCCCCCTCGGCGGTCCTGATGAATGCCGGGTTCTGCCTGCAGGGGGCGATGTTCCTGCTCGGCGCCGTGCTGGCGGTTCGGGCCGTTCGACCGCCCCGGCCCGCGCCGGTGCTGGCCTGTGCGGCGGCGAACGCCGCGGGGAACGTGCTCGTCGCGACGGTGCACAGCGGCGCGGGACCCTGGCACGTCGTCGGAGCGGTGCTGGCGATCGCCGGCGGCAACCTGACCGCTCTGGCCGCCGCCCGCATGCTGCGCCCCGCCGCCGTCCGGTGGGCGTCGGTGGGACTCGGCGTCACCGGATTGGTCTGCGCCGCGATGTGGGTGGTCACCGACCGGCTGCCGGGTCCGGTCTGGGAGCGGGTCAGCGTGTACACCATCATCGCCTGGCAGCTGCTCGCAGCGGCGGCACTACTGCCAGCGCTGCGTGAGCGCACCCAGGGCGCCGAGCGCGACGGCGGCCGCCGTTGACGTCCGCAGCACCGACGGGCCCAGCCGCACGGCCTGCGCGCCCGCGCCGGTGAGCGCGCTCACCTCGTCGTCGGTGATGCCGCCCTCCGGGCCGATGATCAGCATCAGTGAAACTGCCTGCGCCACGGCGACTTCGGTGATCGGCCGGCTCGCCGACTCATGCAGTATCAGTGCGGTGACCGCCGCATCGGCGCGCAGCCGGCTCACCAGGTCGGCCGTCGACAGCACCCCGGTGACGGCCGGGATGAACGCGCGGCGGGACTGTCGAGAGGCCGCCCGCGCCACGGCTCCCCAGCGCCGCAGACCCTTGTCCACCTTCGCCGCGGATTCCCAGCGCGCCACGCAACGCGCCGCCTGCCAGGCCACCACCGCGTCCGCTCCGGCCTCGGTGGCCAGTTCGACGGCCAGCTCCGAGCGCTCGGACTTCGGAATGGCCTGCACCACGGTGACCGACGGTGCGGCGGGCGCCACGGCGCGGCGCTGCAGCACCCGCGCGGTGAGGCGGCCCTTGCCGGTCTCGGTGACCTCACAGTGCGCGACGACGCCCGCGCCGTCGCCCAGGTCGAGCCGCTCACCGACCCTGATCCGCCGCACGTTGGCGGCGTGGAAGCCCTCGTCGCCGTCCACAATCACCGGCAGCCCCTCGGCGGGGACCGCGTCGACGTAGAACAGCGCGTCGGTCATCGAGGGCGAATGGGCGGCTCAGCGGCCGCTGAACGTCTCGCGCAGGCGGCTGAACAACCCGCCCGATGCCGCAGGCGACTGGGTCGAGCGGACCTCGGCGGCGTCGCGGACGCGGTGCTCCTTGAGCTGGCGGAGCAGCTCGGTGTCCTGGGTGTCCAGCCGGGTCGGCACCACCACGTCGATGTGGGCGTGCAGATCGCCACGCACTCCCGAGCGCAGATGGGGCATGCCGTGGCCGCGCAGGGTGACCACCGCCCCGGGCTGGGTGCCTGCCGGGATCGTGATCTCGGTCGGGCCGTCGAGAATGGCGTCGACGGTCACGGCGGTGCCGAGTGCGGCGTCGATCATCGGCACGGAGACGAAGCAGCGCAGGTCGTCGCCGTCGCGGACGAACACGTCGTGTGGCTTCTCGTGTACCTCGACGTAGAGGTCGCCGGCCGGCCCCCCGCCGGGTCCGACCTCGCCCTGGGCGGCCAGCCGCACCCGCATGCCGTCGCCGACGCCCGCGGGGATCTTCACGCTGATGTCGCGGCGGGCGCGTACCCGGCCGTCGCCGCCGCAGCGGTGACACGGGTCGGGGATGACCTCACCCACGCCTGCGCACACCGGGCACGGCCGGGACGTCATCACCTGGCCGAGCAGCGAGCGCTGCACGGTCTGCACCTCGCCGCGGCCGCCGCAGGTGTCACAGGCCACCGGGGTGGAGTTGCCGTGCGTGCCCTTGCCCTTGCAGAGGTCGCAGAGCACCGCGGTGTCGACCGTGACCTGCTTGGTCACGCCGGTGGCGCACTCGGTCAGGTCGAGCCGCATCCGCAGCAGCGAATCCGATCCGGGCCGGACCCGCCCGACCGGGCCGCGCGATCCGCCGCCGCCGCCGAAGAACGCCTCGAACACGTCGCCGAGGCCGCCGAACCCGCCGCCGAATCCGCCGTTGGCGCCGCCGCCCGCGGTCTCCAGCGGATCACCGCCGAGGTCCACGATGCGCCGCTTCTCGGGATCGGAGAGCACCTCGTAGGCGACGCTGATCTCCTTGAACCGCGCCTGGGCGGCCTCGTCGGGATTGACATCGGGGTGCAGTTCGCGCGCGAGCCTGCGGTAGGCGCGCTTGATCTCCGATTCACTCGCGCCCTTGCTGACTCCGAGCAAGCCGTAATAATCGCGTGCCACGCTTCGCCTGTTCTGTCCTGTCGCCGGCCCGTCCGGGCTCAGCGGCTGCCTAAGACTTCGCCGATGTAGAGAGCAACCGCAGCGACATTAGCGATAGTTCCCGGATAGTCCATTCGTGTGGGCCCCAGCACACCCATGCCGCCGTACACCTTGCCCGAACTGCCGTACGCCGTGCTGACCACCGACGTGCCCGCCATCTGCTCGGCCTCGGTCTCGTGGCCGATGCGCACGGTCACCTTGCCTGCCTCCTGCTGCACGGCCAGCAACCGCAACACCACCACCTGCTCTTCGAGCGCCTCGAGCACGGAGCGCAACGAACCGCCGAAGTCGGCGGTGTTGCGGGTGAGGTTGGCGGTACCGCCGAGCAGCAGCCGTTCCTCCCTGTGCTCGACCAGCGTCTCCACCAGCACGGTGGCGGACCGGCCGACCGCGTCGGACAGCCCCCCGGAACCGTCGAGGTGCGCGGCCAGATCGGAGACCGCCACGGTCGCCGCCGAGAGCGGCTTGCCCTCGAGCGCCTGGCCGAGCAGTTCGCGCAGCTTGGAGAGCTGGTGGTCGTCGATCGCGTCGCCGAGTTCGACGATGCGCTGGTCGACCCGCCCGGTGTCGGTGATCACCACCAGCAGCAGCCGCGCCGGGGTCAGCGCCACCACCTCGAGGTGGCGCACCGTGGAGGTGGTCAGCGTCGGGTACTGCACCACCGCGACCTGCCGGGTGAGCTGTGCCAGCAGCCGCACCGCGCGGCGCAGCACGTCGTCGAGGTCGACGCCGTTCTCCAGGAACGTCAGGATGGCCCGCCGTTCCGAGGACGACAGCGGCTTGACCTCGTCGAGCCGGTCGACGAACTCGCGGTAGCCCTTCTCGGTGGGCACCCGGCCCGAGCTGGTGTGCGGCTGGGTGATGTACCCCTCGGCCTCGAGCACAGCCATGTCATTGCGCACGGTGGCGCTCGACACGCCCAGGTTGTGCCGCTCGACGAGCGTCTTGGAGCCGATCGGCTCCTTGGTGGTCACGAAGTCGGCGACGATGGCCTGCAGTACCTCGAACCGACGATCGTCGGCACTTCCCATGTGTTCACCTGCCCCTGCCACTCGAGTTTGACACCATTTTACGGTGACCGGCGCCGCGACCTCCGCGCGAGCGGCTGATCAGCCCCGCGACGGGTCGCGTCAGGCTCGGCTAACCTGGCGAACCGGGGTTGAAAAGCACGGGGGACCGAGTGCCGAAGGCGCGCCGATGATCTTCAAGGGTGTCCGCGAGGGCAAGCCGTATCCCGACCACGGGTTGAGCTACCGCGACTGGTCGCGCATCCCGCCGCGGCAACTGCGCCTCGACGAGCTGGTGACCACCACCACCGTGCTGGCGCTCGACCGGCTGCTGTCGGAGGACTCGACGTTCTACGGCGATCTCTTCCCGCACGCCGTCCGCTGGCGCGGGGTCGTCTACCTGGAGGACGGCCTGCACCGCGCGGTGCGTGCGGCGCTGCGGAACCGGATCGTGCTGCATGCCCGCCTGTTCGACATGGACGTCCCGCTGGCCGCCCAGCAGGGTTAGGCGCGGCCGCACCGGCCAGACGAACGCGAAGCGATCCCGGACGATGACGCCTTGTCCGGCACCGCGGCCGACCCTACGTTTCGGTGCATGACCACAGTGCTGATCACCGGCTGCTCCTCCGGCTACGGTCTGGCGACCGCCCGCCGGTTCCTCGACGAGGGTTTCGACGTCATCGCCACCATGCGCACCCCGCGCACCGACGTGCTGCCCCGATCGGAGCGGCTGCGGGTGACGGCGCTCGACGTGACGTCGGCGGAGAGCATCGCCGCCGCCGTGGCCGGCAGCGGCCCGATCGACGTCCTGGTCAACAACGCGGGCATCGGCGCCGTCGGCGCGTTCGAGGCCACGCCGATGCAGACCACCCGGGAGTTGTTCGAGACCAACACCTTCGGCGTGATGGCGATGACGCAGGCCGTCGTGCCACAGATGCGCACCCGGGGGTCGGGCGCGATCGTGAACGTCACCTCCAGCGTGACACTGGCCGCGATGCCGCTTGCCGCGGTGTACACCGCCAGCAAGATGGCCGTCGAGGGGTTCACCGCATCGCTGGCGCTCGAACTCGGGTTCTTCGGCGTGCGGGCCAAGCTGGTCGAGCCGGGCTACGGACCCTCGACCAGCTTCACCGCCAACGGCATGCACCGGATGGACGGGGTCATCCCGCCGGCCTACGAGCCGTTCGCCGCACCGATCATGGCCTCGTTCGGCGCGGCAGAAGCCACGACCACCCCGGAAGACGTCGCAGAGGTCGTACTGTTCGCCGCCACCGACACCTCCGAGCGGCTCAGGTACCCGGCGGGCGCGGACGCGGTGGCGCTCGCCGAATCGACCGCGGGGGTTTAGCGTCTGGGGGTGGGCACACCCGACACCGCGGGCACCGCCCCGGGACCGGTCGAGGAACTGCTCGCCCTGCTCCGACCGGAGGCAGTGCTGTCGAAGGTCATCGACGGCGCAGGCAGCTGGGGCGTCCGCAAGCCCCGCTACGGCGACCCTGCGTTCTGCGTGATGCTGCAGGGAACGTGCGTGCTGGAAGCCGACGGTCTCGACGCCATCGACCTGCACGACGGCGATTTCCTGCTGCTTCCGGAGACGCCGGGCTTCACCCTGAGCGCGAGCCGCGGCGTCGAACCCGTCCCCACTCCACTCGATCACGGCCGCCGCACCCGCCACGGCGGCGCATCGGAGCCGGTGACGATGCGCATGCTCGGCGGGTACTTCCGCGTCGATCCCACCAACGGGCCACTGCTGGTGCCGCTGTTGCCGCCTGCCGTCCTGGTGCGCCGCGACGAACCCGGCTCGGCGCGGCTCAGCCGGATCGTCGAGCTGATCGCCGAGGAGGCCGACGGCGAAAGTCCCTGCCGCGAGACGATTCTGCAGCGGCTCGTCGAGGTGCTGCTGATGGAGGCGATCCGGATCGCCCCGACGCCCGTCGACGGGGAGCAGCGCGGGCTGATCGCGGGACTGTCCGACTCCGTACTGGCGCCCGCTCTGACGCAGCTGCACGCCGACCTCGCTCGTGGCTGGACGGTGCAGCACCTCGCGCGCGCCGCATCGGTGTCCCGCGCGGTGTTCGCGCAGCGATTCGCCGACATCGTGGGGATGCCGCCGATGCAGTACGTGCTGCAGTGGCGGCTGGCCACGGCCAGGGAACTGCTGCGGTCCGGACGGCTGTCCACGGCCCAGATCGCCCAGCGCGTCGGCTACCAGTCCCCCACCGCGTTCAGCACCGCCTTCGCCCGGCACACCGGTTGCACGCCAACCGAATACGCCCGCCGGATGCAGCGGGACGGCAGGCCGGACTAGCCGCCCGCGGCCGCCATCGCCTCGCGCAGGCTCCTCGGCCGCAGGTCCGCCCAGTTCTCCTCCACGTAGGCCAGGCAGTCGGCGCGGGTGCTCTCGCCGAACACCACCCGCCACCCCGCGGGCACCCCGGCGAACGCGGGCCACAGACTGTGCTGGTCCTCGTCGTTGACCAGCACGAAGAACTGGCCGCTGTCGTCATCGAAGGGGTTGGTGCTCATCGCTTCTCCTGATCGATCGTTGCGTGGACGGTTCGAATCCGGCGCCCAGAACGCGGTCGGACAACAGCCCGAGGCAGCTGAGGTTGGGGAAGCCCGGTCCCTGGGTCAGCCCGGCCAGGCCGGGCAGGAACAACTTGGGCGCGAGATGGTCCACCGACAGGTCGTCACCGATCGACTCCTGCAGCGCCTCGCCGGTGAGTGGACCGCCCAGCCCCAGCTCCAGCAGGTCCAGCGCCTCCTGGCGGAACAGCGGCACGAACCACAGCGCATCGGCGCCCGACCCGTCGATCACCAGGTCGAAGCCGTGCACCGTCTCGAGCCGCTCACCGACCCGGTCGGTCTGCAGGGTCAGCCGGATCCGGTCGTCGCGGGCCACCGCGTGGGCCACCCGGCCGCGCAGATGACGAATGCGGTCGTCGGCGAGCAGTGCCTCCTGCACCCGCGCCGAGAACACGCCGCGGTCGGTGCGCAGCATCGCGTCGCGGCGCTCACCCAGCGTCAGTCCGGCCCAGTGGGTGGGGTCGGAGTACAGCGTGTTCTCGAAGAAGCCCTCGCCCCGAGTGAACAGGGTGACCTGCGGTGAGATCACCGTGATCGTCGAAACCCGGTGCCGGAAGAGCTCGTTGAGCATCGTGGCGGCCGTCTCGCCACCACCGATCACGGCGACGCGTTCGGCCGCGATCAACTCGTGTGCTGCGGCGCGGTGCCAGAACTGGGCGATCGAGAGCACCCGCGGGTTGCCCGGCAGGATCGAGCGCTCGGCCTGCCCGGGACCGGTGATCATCAGCGCGTCGGCCTCCACCGCCGTCTCGCGGGTCTCCAACACCCACCGCGCGGTGTCGGCGCCCGCGTCCACGGTGATACCGGTGACCTCGCCGTTGACCACGCTCATCCCGACGTTGTCGGCCACCCAGCGCAGGTACTGGCTCCACCTGCGGTGCGTCGGCGCCGGCCGGCCGCGGTCGATCCACTCGGCGAACTGACCGGTCGACACCAGGTAGGACTGCCAGCTGTGGCGCATCATCCTGACGTCGAGTTCGGCGTTGCGGCGCGGCACCAGCGAGGACCGGTAGGGGAACCCGACGTCCTTCTCCGGGCTGGTGCCCAGCCGATGCTGGCCGTCGGTCCATCCCCCGCTGGCCTGCCAGTTGGCGGCCACCGCGGTGCGCTCGATCGCCACCACGCCCGGCACGTCGACGCCCATGTCGCGCAGTTCGGCAGCCTTGGCGGCCACCGCGACGCCCTTGGCGCCCGCGCCGATCACCGCCAGTGTGCGGCTCATGCGGTCATTCCTCGCATACCTTTCTCAGCGCCTCTTGCCAGAACCCTTGCAGCACTTCGACATCGCCGGGGTCCAAGATGTCCGGCAGCGTGCGCCACTGCGTTGCCAGCACGGGGGCCGCGCCATCAGAGAACACCACCGCGTTGAGTGTCAGCTCGTACCGGACGGCGAGGTCGGGCTCCGGCAGCTGCGACGCCCCGGCGGTGAGTGTGCGGTCGGGTTGCATGTCGCCGGTCACCGCTCCGAGTTCCGCGCGGCCCAGGTAGTTCAGCAGTAACTGGGGTTCGCGGTGGGCCCGCAGTCGCGGTGCGGTGTCGGCCCGCAGGTAACGCAGCAGCGCGTAGTCGATGCCGTCACCGGGAACGGCCGCCAGGTCCGCCGCGACGTCGGCGCCGATCCGCAAGGGATAGATGGCCGACATCAGCCCGACCGTCTCGCCGGTGTCCACATCGCCCGCGCCGCCGTCGACGACCGCGTCGACCCGGCCGAAGGACTCCAGCGCCAACAGCGGCGGCGGCGTGTCCTGCCCGCGGTGACGGCGCCACCGGGTCACGGTGTCCGCCGCCGCGGCCGCCAGCAGGTGGGCCATCGGCCGGTCGGCCGAGAGCAGCCGTGTGGTGTCGTGGGCGTCGGTGACGCAGACGCTCACCGTGAGGTCGCGGGCGCGGTCGGTGCGCGGATCGACCCGCCGCGCACCGAGATCGGGGTCCGCGCCGGCGAGTTGCGCCTCCCAGAAGTCGCAGGTGTCGAGCCGGTGTGCCCGCTCGTGCAGCAGTCGCGACCACCGCCGGTAGCCGGTGTGCTCGAGCGCAGGCGTCGGTTGCCTGCCCTCGGACAGCGCATGCCAGCCCGCGTCCAGTTCCCCGACGACTATGCGCCACGACGCCGGGTCCATCGCCAGCACATGTGCCGACAGCACCAGCACGCTGGCCGCAGAAGCATTGTCGCGCAACCACACCGCGGACAGCAGTGCGCCGCGTGACGGGTCGAGCCGCTCGACCGAGGTGCGGGTGTGTTCGGCGACGGCGTCGACGAGCGGGCCGCTCACCGACACCTCGGTGAGGAAGTCCTCGACCGCGCCCGGCACGAAGGTCATGGTGTCGCGGTCGAGCCGGCAGCGCAGCATCTCGTGGCCGTCGACGACGGTGCGCAGCAGGGTGTGCAGATGGTCGACGGTGATGCCGTCGGGCAGCCGGATGGCCTCGGTCTGCGCCAGCCGCCGTGGGTCGCCGTGCTCGTAGAGCCAGTGCACGTTGGCCAGCGCCGGGATCGGGCCGTCTCCCTCGTCGTCACCCCGGTCGGCGCCGGCCGATTCGCCGTCCACCGCGGCGGCGAGCTCGCGGATGGTGCCGCATTCGAGCATCAGCCGCGCCCGCAACGCGACACCGCGCCGCCGGGCGGCCTGCACGACCGACAACGCGACGATGCTGTCGAGGCCCAGCTGCAGCAGGTCGGCGGTGACGTCGACCTGCCGTCCGGTCTGCAGGATGTCGGCCAGCACCTCGGCCAGCGCGATCTCCGTCGCGGTCTCGGGCGTGGCGACCTCGTCCTCGGGTTCCTGTGCGAGAGCGGCCAGCGCGGGCTCGTCGACCTTGCCGTGTGGCGTCAGCGGCAGCTCGTCGATCAGCACGATGCGGTGCGGAACCATGTAGCGCGGTAAACGTTTGGTCAGCATCGCCCGCAGTTCGGGGACGGGGGGCTCCGGGTAGGCGGACACGTACGCGGTCAGCCGCGGCCCGCTGCGGTGGTGTCGCACCGCCACGTGGGCGTGCCGCACCGCGGGGTGGCCGTGCAGCACCGCCGCGATCTCGGCGGGTTCGACGCGGAACCCGCGGATCTTGACCTGGGCGTCGGAGCGGCCGAGGAACTGCAGCGACCCGTCGGTCGAGCGGCGCACCACGTCACCGGTGCGGTACATCCGTTCTCCGGCGACGAACGGGTCGGCGATGAACCGGCCCGACGTCTCGCCCATCCGGCCGAGGTAACCGCGGGTGAGTTGCCCACCCGCGAGGTACAGCTCGCCGGTGGCGCCGTCGGGCAGCGGGCGAAGCCAGGAGTCCAGCACGTAGGCGCGGGTGGGCCCGGTGGGCAGACCGATCGTGGGCGACTCGTGGTCGGCGATCGCGGCGACGACGGCCTCCACGGTGGTCTCGGTGGGGCCGTAGCAGTTGAAGGCCGCCATGCCGGTGCGGGCGCACTCGTCGCGGATCAGGTTCCACGCCGGGATGCCGACCGCCTCGCCGCCGAGGGCGAGCACGCCCAACGGCACCGCGGACAACAGGCCGAAGGCCCGAAACTGGGCGAACATCGACGGCGTGGTGTCGATCAGGTCGATGCCGAAGCGAGCGATCGTCGCGACCAGCGCCTCGGCGTCGCGCTGCACGTCGTCGTCGACGATGTGCACGCTGTGCCCGTCGAGCAGGGCCGCCAGCGGCTGCCAGGCCGCGTCGAAGGTGAACGACCAGGCGTGCGCCACCGAGAGGGTGCGGCCCAACCTGTCGGCCGCGGGCCGCAGCACGCTGCGGGCGTGGTCCTCGGTGTAGGCGAGCACCGCGTCGTGGGTGCCGACCACGCCTTTGGGCCGCCCGGTGGTGCCGGAGGTGAACACGACGTAGGCGGCCTGACCGCGGTGCGCGGTCACCGGCCGGACACCGGGGGACGGTTCGGCGGTGCACTCGGCGAGCAGCGCGGCGTCGAGGACGAGCGCGGCGCCGCTCTGGGTGACGATGTCGTCGACGCGGCCTGCGGGCATCGCCGGGTCGAGCGGCACGATCACCCCGCCCGCCTTGAGCACGCCGAGCATCGCGATCACGTAATCCGGTCCGCGTGACAACAGGATCGCCACCGGTGTCTCGGTGCGCACTCCCCGCGCGGCGAGCGCGGCGGCCAGCCGGTCGGCGGCCTCGTCGAGTTCGCCGTAGGTCAGCCGGCCGTCGGTCCATGTCACCGCGACCGAATCGGGCCGCGCCCCGGCGACTTCGGCGAATCGGACGTGCACGCCGCCCGCCCCGCCGGGCGCGACCTGCGTCGTTTGGGCGGCGGCCTCGCCCTCGATCAGCACGCCGACGTCGCGCAGCGGCCGCTCCCAGCAGACGACGAGCCGCTGTGCGGTGGCCAGCACCCGCCTGCCGAGGCTCTCCGGAGTCATCGCGCCGAGCGCCCCGTCGATCACTTCGACGAGCACGGTGAGTTCCCCGTCGGTGAGGTGCGCGGCGACGGTGACCGGGAAGTGCGCGAGACTCTCGAGCGCCGCGGGCCGGAACCGCGCGCCTGCGGCCTCGAACTCGCCGCTGCCGACCAGTCCGCCGGGCGGGAAGTTCTCGTAGACCAGCAGGGTGTCGAACATCTCGCCGATGCCCGCGATCGACCGCAGTTCGGCGTGCGCCAGGTAGCTGTGGTCGCGCAGGGCGGCGGCCTCCCGCTGCAGGGCGACGCACTGGGCGCCGACGCGCTGCACCGGGTCGAGCCGCACCCGCAGCGGAACGGTGTTGACGAACAGTCCCACCATCGACTCGACACCCGCGAGTTCCCCCGGCCTGCCGGACACCGTCACCCCGAACACCACGTCGCTGCGGTCGGTGAACGTCGAGACGATGTTCGCCCAGGCCATCTGGACCAGCGTGTTGAGGGTGACCCCGCGGGTGCGTGCGGCCTCGGCCAGCGCGGCGGTGGCTGCGGCGTCCAGCCGGACCTCGGTGCGCCGCGGCATGCCGCTGGGCGGCTCGCCGTCAGTGAGTGCCGGGGTGAGCAGCGTCGGCCCGGGCAGCCCGGCGAGGTGGTCGCGCCAGAGCCGGCGGCTGCCTTCCTGATCGCGTCCGGCGAGCCAGCCGATGTAGTCGCGGTACGGACGCGGCGGCGCGGGCAGCGCCGTGGCGTCCCCGCCCGACCGGTAGAGCGCGATGAGCTCGCCGACGAACAGCGGCAGCGACCAGCCGTCGATCACGATGTGGTGCGCGACGATCACCAGACGCCAACGCGGACCGGGCATCTCGACGAGCAGGAAGCGCATGGCCGGACCGCGGCCGAGGTCGAACCGGCGCCTGCGGGCATCGGCCTCCAGAGCCTCAACCTCGTGGGGCGACGCGGTGACATGCCGCCACGGCACGTCGACGCGGCTCGGGACCACCTGCACCACACGGGACGTGCTGCCGGCGCGGACGAAGCTCGCCCGCAGGTTGGGATGGCGTTCGAACATCGCCGTGGCGCAGTCGCGCAGCAGTGTCGCGTCGAGGTCGCCGGTGATGTCGGCGGCCATCGCGATCAGGTACGGGTCGGCAGTCCCGGTGCCCTCGCCGGTGTCGCCGTCGTCGCTGTCGCTCAACGTCGTCAGCGAGTACAGCCCCTGCTGCAGCGGGCTGAGCGCGAGGACGTCCTCGAGCGTCGCGGTCACCGGGCGTCGTCCCCGGTGGCCGACCACGACAGTGTGAGGTCGGCCAGTTCGTCGGCCGACAGCCCCGACGCGCTCATCGCCTCGTGGTGGACGTCGCCGCGCTCGACGTCCTCCCCCGCCGCGTCGAGCGCGCCGGCGAGCTCGTGCACGGTCGGGAACTCGAAGACCATGCGTGCGGTCAGCCCGAGGCCGGCGTCGCGGGCCCGAGCCGCCAGCTGCACCGCGAGGATGCTGTCCCCACCGAGCGCGAAATAGTCGTCGCCCCGCTGGATCTCGTCGGCCCCAAGCACCTCGGCCATGATCGACGCGAGCGCCTTCTCAGTGTCGGTGCGGGGTGGTTCGGCGGCCACCGCGGCGGTGTGCGCCGGGACGGCGTCGTCGACGGTGCCGGCGCGGCCGAGGAGTTCCAGCCGCCCGTCACCGGTCCACCGACCGCGTTCACCGGACCGGTACAGCCGCGAACCGGGTTGTGCGCCGGTGTGATCCGCCACGAACCGGGCGGCGGTGACCGCGACGCCGTCGCACTGGCCCACCGCGACCGGACCGCCGCGGTGGTACACGTCGCCGACCACGCCGATCGGCGCCGGGTTCAGCGCGTCGTCGAGCACCACCAGCTGCCCGCCGCCCCACTGCGAGAGTTGTTGCCGCTCCTGCTCATCGGTGATCTGCAGGCTGCGCAGGCGCTCGTCCGGCCGGTCGGCGAACGCGTCGACGACATGGCCGAGCCACGATGCGAACCTGCGCGCGGTGGCCGGGTCGTACAGCTCGGTGCGGTAGATGACGTGGCCGCGGCACCCCTGCTCGGAGACGAAGAAGTTCAGCGACAGGTCGGCATGGGCCACGTCGAACGTGGGCTCGATCGCGGAGAACGCGGTGTCACCGTCCGGCCCGCTGTCGATGACCTGCCCGTCGGGCAGCTGCTCGCGGACGTGCACCACCACCCCGAACAGCGGGTTGCGCGACACCGATCGGACCGGGCTGACCGCGTTCACCACCTGGTCGAACGGCAGGTCCTGGTGCGCGTACGCCGACAGTGCCATCTCCCGGGTGCGCACCAGCAGATCGCGCAGCGTCGGGTTGCCGCGAAGGTCGTTGCGGAGCACCAGGATGTTGATGAAGAACCCGACGAGCCGGTCGAGTTCGGGTTCGGACCGGCCTGCCACCGGCGTGCCGATCGGGATGTCCTCGCCGCCGCCCGCCTTGTGCAGCGCCACGGCGACCGCCGCCTGCAACAGCATGAACTCGGTGACCCCGAGTTCGCGGGCGAGCGTGATCAGCTTGTCCCGGGTGGCGCCGTCGAAGCCGAACTCCACCGCGCCGGCGTCGCCGCCGAGCACCCGCGGCCGCGGGAAGTCCGGGCGCAGGCCGGATTCGGCGGGCGTGCCCGCCAGCTGACGCACCCAGTACTCGCGCTGTGCGGCCATCGACCCGTTCTCGTCGGCCAGAATCTGGCCCTGCCAGGCGGCGTAGTCGGCGTACTGCACCGGTAGCGGCGCCCAGTCCGGCGCCTGTCCGCCGCGCCGCGCGAGGTAGGCGGCCACCACGTCGCCGAACAGCACCGCGGCCGACCAGTGGTCGCCGGCGATGTGGTGGACCATCAGCGACAGCACGTGCTGGCCGGGCGCGCTGAGCACCGCGGCGCGCAACGGCCATTCGTACTCGAGGTCGAAGATGTGGCGGCGTTCGCGGTCCAGTTCGGCCTGCACCCAGGCGTCGTCGTCACCGCGGGCGCGGCGGACCCGCAGCTCCCCCGCCGCGTCGATCACCTGATGCGGCACGCCGTCGATCTCGCGGTAGGTGGTGCGCAGGATGTCGTGCCGGTCGACGACGTCGCGCACGGCGGCCACCAGTGCGTCGACGTCGACCGGCCCGGACAGCCGCGCCGCGAACGGAATGTTGTTGACCGGGTTGGGCCCGTCGACACGGTAGGTGAACCACGTGCGCAGCTGCGACGCCGACAGCGGCGCCGGTCCGTCGTGTCCGGTGGCCACCAGGCGCGGCCTGCCGTCGTCGGCCGCGGCGCCCGCCATGCCGTCGATGTGCTCGGCCAGGCCGGCCACGCTGCCGAGTTCGAAAACCTCCCGCACCCCGAGTTCGACACCGAACTGCGAGCGCACGGAGGCGACCAGCTTGGTGGCGAGCAGCGAATGCCCGCCGAGGTCGAAGAAGGAGTCGTCGGCGCCGATGCGGTCGCGGCCGAGCAGCTCGCCGAACAGGCCTGCCAGCAGCTGCTCGGTGGGGGTGGCGGGCTCCCGGTAGTCGGTCTCGGAGACGATCTCCGGGTCGGGCAGCGCGGCGCGGTCGATCTTGCCGTGCGCGGTGATCGGGATCTCGTCGAGCACCACGTATCCCGCGGGTGTCATGTAGTCCGGCAGCGCCGCGGCGACGCGGGCGCGCACCCGGTCGACGTCGACGCCGTCGGTCTCCGCGGCGGGCGTCAGGTAGGCGACCAGACTCTTGCCGAGCCGGGGCAGGTCGCTGACCACCACGACGGCCTGCCCGACGCTCGGGTCCACCGAGATCGCGGCGGCCACGTCGCCGAGTTCGATGCGGAATCCGCGGATCTTGACCTGCTCGTCGGCGCGGCCGACGAACTCGACGTCGCCGTCGGCGTTGCGGCGGGCCAGGTCACCGGAGCGGTACAGCCGCGCACCAGGAGTGAACGGATCGGCGACGAACCGCTCGGCGGTCAGGCCGGGGCGGCGGTGGTATCCGTGCGCCACATGCGTTCCGCCGATGTAGATCTCGCCGATCACCCCGACGGGCACCGGCTTGAGGTTGTCGTCGAGCAGCTGGATCTGCGTGTTGATCTTGGGCCTGCCGATCGGCACGATGCGGGTGCCCTGCTTGCCCTCCACCTTGTAGCGGGTGGCGTTGATGACCGTCTCGGTGGGCCCGTAGAAATTGTGCAGCAGCGCGTCGAACGTGGCGTGGAACTTGTCGGCCACCTCGCCGGGCAGCGCCTCGCCGCCGATCGGCACCCGGCGCAGGGTGCGCCACTGGTTGACGCCGGGCAGCGACAGGAACAGCCCCAGCAGCGACGGCACGAAGTGCATCGAGGTGATGCCCTCGTCGCGCAGCAGGTCGGTCAGGTAGCCGATGTCGCGCAGCCCGTCCGGCCGCGGGATCACCAGGCCCGCACCGCAGATCAACATGCCGAAGATCTCGCCGATCGACACGTCGAAGCTCGGCGAGGCGACCTGCAGCAGCCGCTCGGAATTGTCGATCTCGTATTCGTCGCCGAACCAGACGAAGAACTCGCCGACCGGCCGGTGCGGCACCGGCACGCCCTTGGGCCGGCCGGTGGTGCCCGACGTGTAGATCAGGTAGGCGGTGTTGTCCGGCTGCAGCGGACGGACACGGTCGGCGTCGGTGGGGTCGTCGCCGCGGTAGCGCTCCAGTCCGGTGACCGGCTCGCGCAACACGAGTCTCGGCTCGGAGTCCTCGAGGATGAAGTCGAGCCGGTCCTGCGGGTAGGTCGGGTCGACGGGCAGGTACACCGCACCCGCCTTGACGATGCCCAGCGCGGTGATCACCAGTTCGGGCGACTTGTCGAGCAGCACGGCGACGCGGTCCTCGGCGCCGATGCCCTGCTCGATCAGCCAGTGCGCCAGCTTGTTCGCCGACGTGTTGATCTCGCCGTAGCTGTAGGTGCGGCCCTCGTAGATCACCGCGACCGCGTCGGGTGCGCGGTGCACCCGGTCGGAAACCAGGGCGGGCAGCGTGGCGGGCGGAGTCGAGAACTCCTCGCCGTAGCTCACCTCGCGCAGCCACCCGGCGCCCGCGGCGTCGAGCAGGTCGAGGTCGGAGAGTGGGCGGTCGGGGTCGGAAAGTGCGCTGTCGAGCAGCGTCGCGAAGTTATCGAGCAGCTGGCGGGCGAGCTGCTGGTCGAGCACCTCCACCAGATGCTCGGCCTCGACCAGGATCTCGTCGGCGCCGAACTCGACCATGAAACCGAGGGGCAGCTGGGTCACCTGGCTGCGCAGCTCGGCACGCTCGCAGCGCACGCCGTCCGGGGCGAAGCCGCCGCCGTCGGGCTCGCGGAATCCGAAGCTGACCCGGGTCATCCGTTCCGTCCCGTATCGCCGGTCGGGGTTGAGCTCGCGCACCACGCGGTCCAGATTCACCCGCTGGTGGGCGAAGGCGCCGAGCGCGGTGTCGCGGGTCTGAGCCAGCAGTTCGCGAAACGTCATGCCCGGCATCGGCCGCTGCCGCATCACCACCGTGTTGCCGTGGTAGCCGATCACCTCGTCGGCGTCGCCGTCACGGTTGAGCACCGGGGCGGCGACCAGGAAGTCGTCGGCATGGGTGTAGCGGTGGATCAGCCCGCCGAACACCGCGAGTAGCACCATGTACGGCGTGCAGCCGGTCTCGCGGGCCAGCTCCGCGACCCGTCCCGCCACGCCGCCGGACAGCTGCCGCGTGCTGCGCTGAGAGCGCCAGCTGGTGGGCACCACCGAGCCGGTCGGGCCCGGCAACTCGAGCGGTTCGGGCATCGCGGCCATCACCGTGCGCCAGTAGGCCAGGTCGGCCTCGGTGGTGTCGGGTCCCGCGGTGCGCGCGGGCCGTGGCTCCGCGGCCGGCTCGGCGCCGTCGTACGCCCGGGTCAGGTCGGCGAAGAAGACGCGCCAGCAGCCGTCGTCCCAGGCGATGTGGTGCGCCACGAAGAGCAGCACGTACTCGTCGGCACCGGTGCGCGCCATCGTGATCCGCAACGGCGCGTCCTTGGTCAGGTCGAACGGCGCGGCGAACTCACGCTGCGCCAGCACCTCCAGCCGCAGCCGCCTGCCCTGCTCGGACATCTGCGACAGGTCATGCTCGGCCCAGCCGGGACGCAAATCGTCGTGCACCTCGAGTGCGGGTTCGCCGTTCTCGCCTGCACGGTAGGTGGTGCGCAGCACGCTGTGGCGGCGGGCGACGGCATCGATCGCGTCGTGCAGCCGTGCCGGGTCGACGTCGCCGCGCAGCCGGTAGGACAGGCAGATGTTGAGCAGTGCGCCGCCCGGGTCCAGCTCCTGCACGAACCACATCCGCCGCTGCCCGTCCGACAGTTCGTCGGCGGGCCCGGTCGCTGCCTCCGGCACCGACCGCAGGCCCCGCTCGGCGAGCTTGCGCCGCAGCAGTTCCAGCCGGTTGTCGTCGAGGCCCGCCTTGTTCGGCACGCGGGTGTGCTCAGTGGTGTCAGTCACGAGAAGCGTTCACTTTCTCTGCTCTGTCGGCCGGCTCGCCGGCCCGGTCGAGGTCTGCGATCAGCTCGGTGCCGGTGATGCCGCCCAGCAACCGGGCCAGCGGAACCGACCGGCCGGTGGCGTGCTTGATCCGCTTGCGCAGATCGAGGGCCAGCAGCGAGTCGACGCCGAGGTCGAACAACGACGCGTCGAGGTCGAGCGCCGTGGCGTCGGGCATGCTGAGCACCGACGCGAGTTCCGCCCGCACCGCGGCGCGGGTATCGGTGGCGCCGACGTCGCTGTCAGCACCCGAGACGTGTTGAGCCGCACGTTGGCTCGCGAAGAACAGCCGCAGCCGGTCGGCGTCGGCGGAGTAGATCAGCGGGTCGCCGTGATGGTCCCGCAGGCTCGCCTCGATCGCCGCACGCGGGGCCATCGGCAGCAGTCCGGAACGCTCGATTCGGGCGGTCTCGCCGGCGTCGACGACACTCGTGCCGTCCGCGGCCCACAACCCCCACCGCACCGACACGCACGACCGCCCCGACGCGCGCAGCCGGGCGGCGATCGCGTCCAGCATCCGGTTGGCCGCGGAGTAGGCGGCGTGTCCCCGCCCGCCCCACACCCCGGACACCGACGAGCACAGCAGGATCCGGGCGTTCGGTCGTAGCGGCCAGAGCTCGCCGACGGCCGCGATGCCGGAGACCTTCGCGGCGAAGGCCTGCCCCAGAACGGTCCGGTCGATGTGGTCGCGGGTGGCGAAGCCGGCGGCTCCGGCGGCATGCACCAGCAGCGAGGCTCCGCTGCCCGCGAACTCGGCGGCGGTCGCGGCCAGCTGATCGCGATCGGTGATGTCACAGGGCGGCGCGATGACCTGCGTGCCGTGGTCGCCGGCCACCGAGGCCAGCACGTCGGTGTCCGCTCCGCTGCGGCCGAGCAGCACGATCCGCCGGGCTCCGTGTTCGGCGAAGTAACGCGCGAAGTGCAGGCCGACCGCGCCGGCGCCGCCGGTGATCACCACGTCGTCGAGCAGGCCGGAGTCCAGCGGCCATGCCTTCGGATGCGTTGTCGTGGCGGGCAGTTCGCGGCGGTACAGCACGGCGCCCCGGAGTGCGGCCTCGGGTGCTTCGGTGAACAGCGTCTCGGCCACGGCCGTGGCCGTCGCGGCGTCGAGGTCGCCCGCGGGCAGGTCGAGGTGGCGGAACGTCTGGTCGGGGTGCTCGAAGCCGATGCTGCGGTGCATGGCCGCCAGCGCCGCCGGTGCGGGCAGCGGCGAAGGGTCGTCCGCGATGACCCGTTCGGCGCCCGCGGTGACCAGCCAGACGTCGCGGCACTGCGGCCCGGCTGCGGCGGCGTAGTCCAGCAGGCCGTCCGCGACGCGTCCGGTCAGCTCCCCGGCCGCCGCCGCGGCGTCGGTCTGCTCGGAGACGGGGGCGACGACGACGAGCATCTCGGCGCGGTCGGCAGGCCCCACCGTCACCGCGGGGTGTCCCTCGATCGCCGCGCGCAACGGGCCGGCCAGCGGGTGGCCGGGTTCGGGTGTCAGCACCGCGACGGTCCGCGGGGCGGTGGCCGATGTTGTGGGACCGACCGTTTCGCGCCAGAACTCGGCGGCGATCGTCACCGGCGCGGTCGTCGCGGCCGCCGTGGTCGCCGCGCGTTCGGGCGCCACCCACATGTGCGTCGTGCGCATCGGCGCGTTCGGGAAGTCGCGCAGCGGCCGGGCGTCGCCGACGAGATCGGCCCAGCGGTAGCGGGCGTCGGTCACCGCGGCGGCCGCGATGTTGGCCGAGAGTCGGTCGACCAGATCCGCGTCGCGGTGCCCGGAGCCGACGAGGGCGGCGGGCCCCGTCGCGAGGCCGAGGGTGTCGAGGGTGTCGCCGATCGCGAACAGCAGTGCCGGATGCGCCGACAGCTCGACGAATGCCTTCGCACCACATCGCACCGCCGCCTCGACCGCGCGGTCGAAGCGCACCATGTTGCGCAGGTTGCCGTACCAGTAGTCGCCGAATTCCGTGCCCGCCGCCACCACGTCACCGGTGGCTCCGCCGATGAACTGCATCGGGCCGTCGCCGAACCGGGCCTGCGGCAGTGCGGCCGTGAAGTCCTCGCGCAGCGGCTCGAGCACGCTGGTGTGCACCGGGAAGTTGACGGTGATCTCGCGGGCGAACCCGCCGCGCGCGGAGACCGTGCCGACAGCGGCGGCGACGGCGTCGCGATCGCCCGACACGGCGACCGACGCGCCGGCATTGATCACCGAGAGTTCCAGCCAACCAGGGGTTTCCGCGATCAGCTCCTCGGCGACCGCCGCCGTGAGACCGAGCGCGGCCACCGCATATCTGCCGCGCATCCGGTCGGTCACCGCCGCGCGGGCGCCGACCACCGCGACGGACTCGGGCAGGGTGATGACGCCGGCGAGGTGCGCCGCGGCGATCTCGCCGAGGCTGTGGCCGACGGTGAGGTCGGCGGCGACGCCGCAGGCCCGCCACACCGCGGCGAGCGCGACTGCGTGGACGAACTGTGCGCCCTGGATCTCGATCTCGCCGAACGTATCCGGGTCACCGGCGGTGGTGAGGTAGCGCAGCGGCGAGGTCAGCCCGGCGGCGGTGAAGGCGGCGGCGCACCTGTCGGCCTCGGCGCGGTAGGCGGGCAGGCGGTGGTAGGCGTCGGCGCCCATCGCCGGCCACTGGCTGCCCTGGCCAGGACAGACGAACGCCAGCCGCGGCGTCGCGTGCTCCGCGGAGCGGGCCACCAGCGGATGGATCTCACCGGCCGAGAGGGCGTGCAGCCCGTCGAGGAGCTCCTCACGGTCGGCGGCCCGCAGCACCGCGCGGTGACGGCGCAGCCGGCGGGTGCGCAGCAACTGGCCCGCCACGTCGGCGACCGAGGTGTCCGGCCGGGTTCGCAGGTAGCGCGCGACGGCCGCGGCGTCCACGCCGACGAGATCGGGCGCATGTGCGCTGAGCAGCACGGGGACACGGCCGTCCGGCCAGGTGATGACGGGCATCAGGCCACCCGGGCCCCTGCGTCGGGCATCGCCACGACGACGTGGGTGTTGGTGCCGCTCATCCCGAATGCCGACACCGCGGCCAGCCGCCGCCCGTCGACGGCCCCCCAGGGGCCGAGCTTGTCGGCCAGCCGGATACCCTGCGTGTCCCAGTCGATCTCGCTACTGGGTTGGTCGACGTGCAACGTGGGCGGGATGGTGGCGCGTTCGGCCGCGAGCAGCACCTTGGCCAGCCCCAGGCCGCCTGCCGCGGCTTGCGCGTGGCCGATGTTGGACTTGACCGAGCCGAGCAGCGGTCCCCGGCCGGGTTCGGTGGCGCCGTAGGTGCGCGCCAGCGAGCGCAGCTCGGTGCGGTCGCCGAGTCGGGTTCCGGTGCCGTGGCCCTCCACCAGGCCGATGTCCTCGGCGCGCACGCCGGCGTGCGTCAGCGCGCGGCTGAACAACCGTGCCTGCGCGGCACCGCTCGGCGCCGTCAGCCCGGTGGTGCGGCCGTCCTGGTTCAGGCAGCTGGCGAGGACCTCGGCCAGGATCGGCCGACCGCCACGACGGGCGGCCGACCGGCGCTGCAACACGAACATCGCTGCGCCCTCGGCCCATACGGTGCCGCTCGCGTGCGCGCTGTAGGGGCGGCAGTGCCCGTCGTCGGAAAGTGCTTGCTGTTTGGAGAACTCGACGAAGTAGCCCGGCGATCCCATCACGGCGACGCCACCGGCCAGTGCCAGGTCGCAGTCCCCCGCGCGAAGCGACTGCACGGCG
This sequence comes from Mycobacterium sp. NPDC050551, assembly GCF_040674075.1. Lineage (NCBI taxonomy): Bacteria > Bacillati > Actinomycetota > Actinomycetes > Mycobacteriales > Mycobacteriaceae > Mycobacterium > Mycobacterium sp. NPDC050551. The sequence continues at coordinate 432,081 of NZ_JBFARC010000005.1, forward strand.
ACGTGGAACGCCGCCAGCGCCGACGAGCACGAGGTGTCGACAGTGAGCGCCGGCCCGGTGAGGTCGAGGGTGTAGGCGATCCGGCCGGAGATCACGCCGAGCGAGGTGCCGGTGATGAGATGGCCGCTGTGCTCGGAGAACCGGGTCATGTCCGGTCCGTAGTCCAGTACCGATGCGCCGACGAAGCAACCGGCGTCGTGGCCCGCGAGGTCGTCGGGGTTGATGCCGCTGTTCTCCAGCGCCCGCCAGGCCAGCCGCAGCGCCACCCGCTGCTGGGGATCCATCGCGACGGCCTCCCGCGGCGAGACCCCGAAGAATTCAGCGTCGAATGACGCTGCGTCCGTGAGGAAGCCGCCGAGATCATGGATCGCCTTGTAGCCGTCGCGCCGTGCGAAGAGATCGGGCAAGTCCCAGCCGCGGTCGGTCGGGAACGGGCCGAGTGCCTCGCGCTGTTCGGACAGCAGCGACCAGTAGGCGTCGGCGGAGTCGATGCCGCCGGGAGCCTCGAGCGCCATGCCGACGATCACGACGGGATCGTCCGCGCCGTCCACGCCGTCAGAGGTCATCGGCGCCCATCAGTTCGGCGAGCAGATCGGTGTGCTCGTTGAGATAGAAGTGGCCGCCGTCGAGCAGCGAGAGGGTGAACGAGTTCTCGGTGTGGATCTCCCAGGCGCGCAGCTGGGCCTCGGTGATCCGGTGGTCGCGGCGGCCGCCGACGGCGTTGATGTCGGCCCGCACCGTCACCCCCGCGTCGCAGCGGTAGCGGTTCCAGGCCAGATAGTCGGCCCGGATCGCCTGCAGCAGCAGCGCGACGAAGTCCTCGTCGTCGAGCAGGCGCGGATCGGTGCCGCCGAGGTCGGCCAGTTCGGACAGCAGGCCGTCGTCGGTGGTCGGCATCGGCCCGGACGCTTCGACGGTCGACGGTGCCTGCCCGGCCGACACCCACAGCTGGCGCACGTCGACGCCGTTGCGCTCGGCGATGCGGGCGAACTCGAACGCCACCACCGCGCCCATGCAGTGGCCGAACAGCCGTAGCGGGCCGAGCCGATGCCACTCCCCCGCCCGGAACAGGTCGCTCGCGAGCTCGGTGATGGTCTCCGCCGCCGGATGGGTGAGGCGGTCTGCGCGCTGCGGGTACTGCACCAGATAGGTGTCGATTCCGTTTTCCGACAACGCTTTGGCGAGTCCGCGGTAGGCGATTGCCGCTCCGCCCGCATGCGGGAACACCACCGTCGTACCTCGTGAACCGTCCGCCGGGAAACTTTTGACCCAGGGTTCGAACGTCAACTGCTGCTGGCGTACGCCCGTCATGGAGCCGAAGCGTCGATCGGCGGCAGGAAAGTCAGCGGGTAATCGACCGCGGCGCGGGCGTCCGCCCGGTCGGCGACGGTCACACCGACTCCGGCGAGCAATGCGGCGAACACCTCGCGCACCGACTCCTCGCAGTCCAGTCCCGGCGACACCGTCCGACGGCCGTGCGGATCGGCCGGAGCGCTGCCGATCGCACGCAGCAGCGCGGCATGGCTGAAGGTGGCGTTCGGCAGGATCGCGGCGGGTTCGGCCGGGCGTGGCGACACGACGGCGAAGCCGGCCTCGGCCGCGCCGATGCGCAGTGCTTCCCGCACCGTCAGCGCGGGCATGAATGCAGGAGGCAGGTCACCGCACACCAGCGCCATCCGCGCCACGCCGCGGCGCATCGCCGACAGTGCGGCCTCGGCGGGCAGTCCGGCGGGCACCGGCAGGTAGATCGCGCCTGCGGCCAGCGTTCCGAGCACCGCCGGGATCTGTTCCGCGCAGGCGGTGCCGACGACCGCGACCACGTCACCGGGTGCGACGCCGGCGACCGACAGTGCGGCGGCGATCGCGCGGACCTCGTCGGAGAGTCGCCCGAAGGTGGTGCCGCCGGTCGCGCCGGTCACCGCCTCGCGATCGGGCACGGAGGCAGCGACCACGAGGACGCGTTCGTGCAGCGACGCCATCTCCGCAGCGGTCACATCGCCGGGACGGGTGATCGTCATACCGTGAGCCACAATGCCTCCATGGATTAGCAAAGGCTGTCCTAAATTGCTGAGGCTACCCTATGTTCGGCCACCCGAAAATAGGTACCCCGGTCGCCCGAGCCCGCCGCGTGACCGCATCCGACCTGCGGCTATGGCCGCCGCCGGGGCGTCGAGCCCAGTCCGGTCAGCTCACCGACTCGGCATCCAGCGCGGTCGCCACGTCGGTCCCGTCCATCCCGGCGACCTCGAGGTAGAGCTCAGCGACCTGGTCGAGCCGGTCACCTGCCGGTTCCCGCGCCGCCAGCACTTTTGCCAGCGCGGCGACGGTGCGGGTGGCGAAGACGTCGGCGACCATCACGGTCGGGGTGTCCAGCCAGTCCCGCACCCGGGCGACCAGCTGGGTGGCCAGCACCGAGTCCCCGCCGAGCGCGAAGAAGTCGTCGTCGGCACCGACCTGTGCGCGGTTGAGCAGCACCCCGACGATGTGGGCGAGCGCCGACTCCACGACGGTGGCCGGTGGACGGTGAACCCGCCCGGCGGACAGGTCGACGTTCTCGAGGATGCGGGTGATCGCCGCCCGGTCCAGCTTGCCGTTGCCGGTGAAGGGGATGCGGTCGGCGATCACGATCGCCTGCGGCACCATGTGGGCGGGGACGAGCGCCGCCATCGCGTCAGTGACGGCCTCGGCGGTCAACCCGCTGTGATCGGCCCGCACCAACGCAGCCAGCACGTCGCGGCCGCCCGGTGCGGCGACGGGGGTGACCACGGCGACGTCGACCCCCGGCACCCGCCGCAGCGCCGCCTCGACCTCGCCGAGTTCGACCCGATAGCCGCTGATCTTGATGCGGTGGTCGGCACGGCCGACGAACTCGAGCGTGCCGTCGGACTGATAGCGCACCAGGTCACCGGTGCGGTACCAGGTCCTGCCGTCGTGTTCGACGAACTTCTCGGCGGTCAGGTCGTCACGGCCGCGGTAGCCGCGGGCGATGCCACGCCCGGAGACCCAGAATTCTCCGGGCACCCAGTCCGGACAGTCCCGGCCCCGCCCGTCGACGACGCGTACGACGTTGTTGGGCAACGGAACACCGAACGGCACCGACGACCAGTGCGCAGGCACCTCGCCGGTGACCTCGCAGATGGTGTTGTGGGTGGCGGTCTCGGTGGCGCCGCCGAGACCGGCGACGCGCACCCCCGGCGCGGCGGCGCGCAGCGCTCGCACCATCTCGGTGCGCACCCAGTCACCGCCGGTGGGCACCACCCGCACGGTGGGCAGCCGCGCACCCTGTCCGGCGACCACCTCCACCAGCATCTCCAGCCATCCGGGCATGAAGTGCAGGACAGTGACGCCGTGCTCGTCGATCAGCCGCACCCAGGTGTCGGGGTCGCGCCGGTGCCGCTCGTCGACCACGACGATGGCGCCACCGGTCCGCAGGGTGGCGAAGACGTCGAGCACGGAGATGTCGCACTCCAGTGTGGACAGCGCCAGGCAGCGGTCCGCCGGGCCGATCCCGAAGTGCCGGGTGATGAACTCGACGGTGTTCATCGAGGCGTCGTGGGTCACCTCGACGCCCTTCGGCTTTCCGGTGGATCCGGAGGTGAACAGCACGTAGGCCAGCGCCGACGGATCCGACGGGGCCGGTTCGGTGTCGGCGGCGCGCGCCGCACCCCGGCGCACGGCCTCGGCGACGGTCAGGGCGGGCACCGGCAGTTCGGACGCCTCTGTGCCGCAGACCAGGGCGAGCGCCACACCCGCGGTGTCGAGGATGCGAACCGCCCGGTCGGCGGGCTGGTCGGCGCCGATCGGCAGGTACGCCGCGCCCGCCGCGTGGATGCCCAGCAGCGCCGGAATCTGCTCGTAGGTCTTGGGTCCCGTCACCGCGACCACGTCGCCTGCGCCCACCCCGTGCTCGCGAAGAGTCGCGGTGACCGCCAGCACCTGTTTTCGCAGCTGCGCGTAGGTGAGGTCGACGGCACTGCTGAACACCGCGGGCGCATCCGGGGTGGCCGCGGCGGTGCGGAAGAAGCCGTCGTGCAGTGCGTCTCCGCCGGCCGGGGCCGTGGTCGCGTTGACCGCGGCGCGCACGGCAGCCTGCTCGGCGGCGACGGCGGGCGGGTCGGCGGCCTCCCAGGCCGCGTCGTCGGCGGCGAGCCGGCACAGTTCGTCGAGGTGGTGGTCGAACATCGCGTCGACGACGCCGGGCCGGAACGCGTCGGCCCGGACGTCCCAGTTGATCATCAGCCCCTCGGCCACAGGAGTGGCCTGCGCGTCGATGTAGACCTGCGGGCCCTGGGAGATCGTCCACACCGGGCTGCCGAACTGGTCGGTGACGTCGCCGGCGAACAGGTCACCGAGGCCGAGCGCGCTGGTGTAGACGAACGGCACCAGCGTCTGGGTGCCGCGGTGACGGGTGAGGTCGCGGATCACCGACAGGCCGGAGTAGCTGGAATGGGCGGCGGCGCGGTGCAGCGCCTCCTGCACCACCCGGGCGCGCGCGCCGGCGGTACCCGCATCGGACAGGTCGAGATCGAGCATGAGCGACGAGGTGAAGTCGCCGACCAGCTTGTCGACGTCGGGGTGGAACGGTTCGCGCCCGAACATCGGCAGGTTGAGCAGGAAGCGCTGATTGACCGACCACCGCGCCAGCGCCCCGGCGTAGGACGCGCCCACCGCCATCGCCGGCGTGATGCCGCGGCGGTGCGCGGCGGCGAACAGCGCGTCGCGCGCCGCGACGTCGAGGATGCGCCACTTGCGGATGCTGCGCCGCGGGTTGCGCTGCTCGGCCCGCGGCACCAGCGGCAGCGTCGGCGGTTCGGGCAGATCGGGGATCCGCCCGGCCCACCAGTCGCGGTCCTCGTCGGTGGGCCCAGGCGCCGACGCCGTCAGCGCTGCCCGGTACTCGCGGTAGGTGTACTGCAGCTCGGGCAGATCGCGGCCGAGGTAGAACGCGGCGAGGTCGGCCATGAAATTGCGGTAGCTCACCGCATCGGCTGCCTGCATGTCCATGTCGACGTGCAGCCGGGTGCGCCCGCCGGGCAGCAGCGACAGGCCGATCTCGAGCACCTCGCCGAACAGCAGCTGGTGGGACTTCGCGTCGCGGATCTCCTCCAGCCGGGCCTCCGCCGCATCGACGGCGTGCTCGCGCAGATCGTGCACGGTGACCGGCAGGTCGCGGTCGCTGATGCGCTGGGTGCCGTCGGGCAGGATCTCGACGCGCAGCATGGGATGCCGCCGGGCCAGCCTGCTCGCCGCCTCCTGCAGGCGGCCGGGATCGACTCCGGCCCCGTCGAATTCGACGTAGAGGTGGCCGGCGACACCACCGAGCACCTGGTCGTCGTTGCGGCCCACCCACATCGCATGCTGGATCGGCGCGAGCGGGAACGGCTCGTCGGGGTCGGTGGGCTGCACCGGCGGCGCCGGCCGCCGCGCCTGGACCCGGGCCTGCGCCTGGGCCCGCGGACGGAAGCGAGACACCAGTTCCGACCACGCCTGCACCGTGGGATCGGCTGCCAGCGCGGCGAACCCGACGTCGATGCCCTGTTTGCGCCAGCGTCCCGACAGCGACATCATCCGGATCGAGTCCAGACCGGAGGCGATCAGGTCGGCCTGCGGGTCGAGGCTGTCCGGGCTGATGCCGAGGAGCTCGGCGACCTCGTCGCGAACGGTCGCGGAACTCGTCGCGGCGTCACCCACGTGATGCCTCCCCAGTGGCTATGAGATTTAGTACAGGCTGCCCTAACTCGCAGCAGGCTACCTTATATTCGGTGCACCGAACACACCTACCCCGATGGGCGGATTCCACCTATGAGCACGGGTTTTTCACGTGACACCCGCACCGGCGACGACGGCGTGACCGATGACGTCCGGCAGGGTTTCGTGCCGTTTCCGGCCGAGCGCACGCAGCGCTACCGGCAGGCCGGGCTGTGGACGGGGCGCCCGCTCGACTCGATCCTGCGCGACGCGGCAACGGCCTGGCCGGACAAGCTCGCCATCGTCGACGCCGACGGCGGCTACACCTTCGCCGAACTCGACGCGGTCGCCGACCGGGTGGCCGCCGGGCTGAGCGCGCTGGGGATCGTCCCCGGTGATCGGATCCTGGTGCAACTCCCCAACTCCTGCCAGTTCGCCGTCACGCTGTTCGGGGCGCTGCGGGCCGGCGCCGTGCCGGTGATGTGCCTGCCGGGGCACCGGGCGGCCGAGATGGGCCACTTCGCCTCGGTCAGCGGTGCGGTCGCACTCGTGATCGCCGACGAGGTCAAGGGATTCGACTACCGCGAGCTCGCGGCCGGACTGAAGGATCAGCACCCGGCGCTGCGCCACATCGTGGTCGACGGCGATGCGGGACCGTTCACGCCGTGGTCGGAACTGACTGGATTCAACGGCGCCGCAGCATCTTCGGCGCCGTTCGATCCGGACGCACCGGCGCTGCTGCTGGTCTCGGGCGGTACCACCGGGCTGCCCAAGCTGATCGCACGGACCCACGACGACTACGTCTACAACGCGGTGGGCATGGCCCGCGAGTGCCAGATGACCTCCGAGGACGTCTATCTCGTGGCATTGCCCGCCGGCCACAACTTCCCGCTCGGCTGCCCAGGACTGCTCGGCGCGATGACGGTCGGCGCGACCACGGTGTTCACCGCCGACCCGAGTCCGGAGTCGGCGTTCGCCCTCATCGACCGATATCAGGTGACCGTCACGGGACTGGTCAATGCGCTGGCCAAGCTGTGGGCCCAGGCCTGCGAATGGGAACCGGTGCTGCCGACGTCGCTGCGCCTCGTGCAGGTCGGCGGTTCCCGCCTCTCGCCGGAGGAGGCCCGCTTCATCTACGACGGCCTGACCGACGGCCTGCAGCAGATCTTCGGGATGGCCGAGGGCATGTTGCAGTTCACCCGTCCCGGTGATGCCCTCGACGTGGTGACCCAGACCCAGGGCAGGCCGATGTCACCGCACGACGAACTGCGGGTGGTCGACGAGAACGGCGTCGAGGTCGCGCCCGGCGAGGAGGGCGAACTGCTGGTGCGCGGGCCGTACACGATCAACGGCTACTACCGCGCCGAGGAGGCCAACGCGCGCTCGTTCAGCCCGGACGGCTTCTACCGCAGCGGCGACCGGGTGCGCCTGTTCGCCGATGGTCCGCTCGCGGGCAACATCGAGGTGACGGGCCGCATCAAGGACGTCATCCACCGCGGCGGCGAGACGGTGTCGGCCACCGACCTCGAGGACCACCTGCTCGCCCACCCGGCGATCTACGCGGCGGCGGCCGTCGCGCTGCCCGACGAGTACCTCGGCGAGAAAATCTGCGCTGCAGTCGTCTTCACCGGCGCCCCGGTGACACTCGCCGAACTCAACGCCTTCCTCGACGAGCGCGGCGCGTCGGCGCATGCCAGGCCCGACACGCTCTTCCCGATGCCGTCGCTGCCCGCCACATCCGTCGGCAAGGTGGACAAGAAGAAGGTGATCGCCGCCCTCCACGGGTGATTCGGCGCGCTCACGATCGCGGGCCGAACGTTTCCGCGCCGAAATCGCTAGACGTCGACCTTCTCGCCGGGGGTGAGCATCTCGACGATCCTGGCCGTGACGGCCGCGGCCGTCGGATGCTCCCACAGCAGCGTCGGCGGCAGCACCAGCCCGGTCTGCTTCTCCAGCTGGCGCCGCAACCGCACGGTCATGATCGAGTCGACGCCGAGCTCGACCAGCGGCAGGTCGGGATTCACGTCGGCCTCGGCCAGCCCGAGCTGTGCGGCGACGGCGGCCAGCACCCGTTGTGCCAGCACCGCGGGATCCACCCCGCCCGCGGCCATCGGCTCCACTGCCGGACCGTCGTCGACCGCCACGTCCGACGGCGCCACGTCGGCCAGCATCGGTACCGCCGAGGCATTCGGAAGGAGGGGCAGCACAACGACGTTGGGGTCGTCGTCGCGCATCGCCAGATCGAGTGCCCGCATCGCGTCGTCGGCGCCGACGGTGCCCATACCCAGTGCGTCGAGCTGGGCCGCGACGAACTCCGACGCCGAACCCATCCCGAGGCCACGCCACGCCGTCCACGCCACACTCGTGGTGCGGTCGCCGAGACCGCGGCGGTGCCGGGCGATCACGTCGAGGAAAGAGTTCGCGCACGCGTAGGCACCCTGTCCCGGGAAGCCGGCCAGGTAGCCGCACGACGAGAACAGCACCATCCAGTCCAGCTGTCCTGGCGGGAACACCTCGTGCAGGGTGAGTGTGCCGTGCACCTTCGGGTGCATCGCCGCCGCGAAGTCCTCGGCAGTGGTGTTGGCCAGCAGCGCACCGGCTTCCACGCCCGCCCCGTGCACCACACCGCGCACCGGGGGCAGGTCGCGCAGCACGGCGCGCAACCCGTCGGCGGCGCCGGGTGCGCCGACGTCGAGGGCGGCGACGGTGACCGAGACGCCGCGATCCTCCAGCGCCCGCACCCCGCGCACCGCCTCCGAACCGGCATGGTCGTCCCACGCCGACCGCTCGGGCAGGCCCGACCGTGACAACAGCACCAGCCGCCGGGCACCCAGGTCGGCCAGCCGGTGTGCCACCCGCAGCCCCAGGGCGCCGGTTCCGCCGGTGATCAGGTAGCTGCCCGCCGGTGAACACTCCATCGGCGCAGCCGTTCTCGTGCCGCTGGGGCCCAGCCGGGCGACCAGGGCGGAGCCGCCGCGCACCACCACCACACCGTGTCCGGGCAACGAGAACGCGCCGAGTGGCAACCGGCCGTCGGCGACGTCGAGCACGCCGCCCCACAGCTGCGGATGTTCGGCCGCGGCCACCCGGGTGAGCCCCCACAGCGGTGCGTGGGCGAGGTCACCGCCCTCGTGCACCCCGGTGGTCAGCACCCACAGCCGCGCCGTCGCACCGGTCTCCAGCAGGGTGGTCAACGTCCGGGTCACCAGGTCGACCGACGCCTCGGGCGCGTCGTCGGACCGCGGCAGCACCAGCACCACGGCGGTGCGGCCGAGATCCCGCCACAGCGCGGGCCAGTCGGCGCTCGGGGACAGTGCCGCGAGCTCCGCCGGGTCCTCGAAGGCGCGGTAGGCCACGCCCGCGGCGGTGAGGTCACGCACCGCGGCGTCCAGGCCGTCGACATCTCCCCCGACCAGGACCACGCCGCTGGGCAGATCGTCCTGCTGCCAGTCCATCTCGTGCCACGTCACCCGGTGCAGCATCCGGGAGGCGTCGTCGCCGGACCATCCGCACCCCGAGGTCTCGAGCTCCTCGAACCCCATCCCGGTGATGGACAGCAGCACCGCCCCCGACGGGTCGGCGATCGCGACGTCGGTGGTCGTGGTGCCGGGCCGCCGACGCACCAGCAGCGCGGCGGCCGATGGAGCGTCGCCGTACACCCGCACACTCTCGATGCGCGAGGGCATCCGCAGTCGCGGCGGCCCGTCGAAGATCGTCGAGGCGGCCGAGGTCGCGGCGTCCATCAGCGATGCCCACGACGTCGGCGCTGAACCGTCGGCCTCGGCGGACACCACGGCCACCAGTTCGCCGTCGCCGCGACGCAGGTTCTTCACGTCCCAGCCGAAGCCCATCGCGGCCACGCCGAGCGTGGCAAGGGTGTCGATGACATGGCGGGGCGGCAGGAGTTCTGCGCAACGGCGCCGGGCGGCAGCCAGATCCAGATGTGGCCGCGGAGAACGGATGTCGTCGGCGGCCAGCACGGCGCTGGTGTGGGTGAGCCAGCCGCCGTCCTGCGCCTCGCCGCCTCCGCCGTCGGCGTCCACCAGCCGGGAGGACAGGGTCAGCGCCCGGTCCTGCAGCACCACCTGCAGATCGCGGGCCCGGCCCGGCGCGACCGGCGTGCGCAGCCGAACGTCGGTCAGGCCCGCACCGGCGTGCCCGCTCGCCGACAGGAAGGTGTTGAGCAGCACCGCCGCAGGCACGATCTCGGTGCCCTGCACCGGGTGGTCGCCCGGGTACGGCCTGCTGTCGCTGTCGAGCCGGGTCTGCCACATCGTCGTCGCGACGGCGCCCGCGACGTCGGTCCGGCCGCCGAGAAGGGTGTGGGTGGCGGGGTCGTGCACGCCGCGGCCGCCGGGTGGCGGGGTGGGCACCCGCCAGAAGTGCCGGTGCCGCCACTGGGTGCCGGGCAGATCGGCCGCCCACGGGGTGTCGGCGCCGACGCCGTGCGACACCTGCGCGCCGTGGCAGTGCAGGGCGGCCACCGCCGTGACGACGGCCCGCACCTCGGCGGTCTGCCTGCGCAGCACCGGGACTACGGCGTGCTCGTCGATGCCGAGGTGCAGCAGCGTCTCGACGATCGAGTGCGAGACCACCGGGTGCGCGGACACCTCGAGGAACAGTCGGTGGCCGTCCTCGGCCGCAGCCGTGACGGCCTCGGCGAATCGGACCTGTCCGCGCAGATTGGCCACCCAGTAGTCCGGGTCGCGGGGGGCGCTCGACCGGGGATCGGCGAGCGCCGTGGTGTACAGCGGAAGCGCCGCGCGGCCTGCGGGCGCCAAGGTGGCGACCAGCCGCGCGAGTTCCCCGGTCAGCCCGTCCATCGCCGGACTGTGGAACGCCACGTCGGTGTTCACCCGGCGCACGACGACACCCTCGTCGCCCCACGCCCGGCTCACCTCGTCCACGGCGTCGACGACACCGGAGATGACCGTCGACTCCGCAGAGGCGCTGATCGCGGCCACCACGTCGGCGCGCCCGGCGAGGCGCTGCGCGGCGTCGCCGAACGGCAGCCGGACCAGGGACATCGCTCCGTCACCCATCACAGACCGGAAGCCGCGGGCGCGGTAACACGCCACGGCGGCACCCTGCCGCAGGTCGAACACCCCCGCGACCACGCACGCGGCGACCTCGCCGACCGAGTGGCCGATCACCGCCGCAGGGGTGACACCCCGCTCGCGCAGCACCGCCGCCAGACCGACCTGCATCGCGAAGGTCAGAGCCTGGACGCGGTCGGTGCCGCCGAGTTCGCCGGTACTGAGCGCCTCCCGCGCCGAGAAGGCCAGCTCGGCGCCGAACACCTCGTCGACCTCGTCGATGACGCGGGCGAACACCGGGTCGGCAGCGATCAGCTCGCGGCCCATGCCCGCCCAGTGCGATCCGTGCCCGGAGAACACCCACACCGCATCCCTGGGCTCGCCTGCCGGAACGACCCCGGTGACGAGATTGGGGCTGACGTCGTCGCGGGCCAGCGCATCGAGTCCGGCGACCAGTTCGTGGTGCTGCTCGGCGATCACGGCGGCCCTGACCGGTTCGTGCGCGCGGCGCGCCCACAGCGTGGCGGCCACCTCGGGCAGCGGTCGTTCGACACTCCTGAGGTGGTCGGCGAGTGCCTCGGCTTGGCGCTCGAGCCGCACTCCGGACCGGGCCGACAGCGGCACGACGACCGGTCCACCCGGTGTCTGGTCGGCGACTGCCGGCACGGTCGCCGGCGCCTCCTCGAGCAGGATGTGCGCGATCGTGCCGCCGTACCCGTAGCTGCACACCGCGGCGCGGCGCGGCGTCTCACCGCGCGGCCACGGCTCGGGCTCGGTGGGCACCCGAAGACCGCTGGTGGCCCAGTCCACCGCCGGGGTGAGCCGGCGCAGTCCGGCCGTCGGCGGGATGACCTCGTGATGCAGCGCGAGCACCGTCTTGATCAGGCCGAGTACACCGGCGCCGCCCTCGAGGTGGCCGATGTTGGGTTTGACCGACCCGATGCGACACGGGTCGTCGGCGGGCCTGTCTGCACCGTACACCGTGGCCAGCGCGCCGACCTCGGTGGGATCGCCTGTCGGCGTGCCGGTTCCGTGCGCCTCGACGTATCCGACGCTGGACGGCGCGATGCCCGACGTCCGGCAGGCGCGGGCGAACATGTCGGCCTGCGCCTCGCCGTTGGGCGACATGATGCCGACTGTGCGGCCGTCCTGGGCGACCGCGCCGCCGCGGATCACCGCCAGCACGCGGTCTCCGTCGCGCCGGGCGTCGGCGAGGCGTTTGAGCACCACGACCCCGGCGCCCTCGCCACGGCCGTACCCGTCGGCGGCGGCGTCGAAGGTCTTGCAACGTCCGTCGGGTGCGGTGGCGCCCGCCTCGTCGAGGACCCGGGTCAGGCCGGGGCCGATCAGGGCGCTGACGCCGCCGGCGAGGGCGAGCGAGGTCTCGCCCGCCCGGAGCATCTGGCAGGCCTGGTGCACCGCGACCAGCGAGGCCGCGCACGCCGCGTCCAGCGCGACGCTCGGCCCACGCAGGTCGAGCAGGTGTGACACCCGGTTGGCGATTCCACACAGCGACGTGCCGATGCCGGTCCACGCCTCGATGCCGGGCAGGTCCTCCATGAGCAGCTTGCCGTAGTCGTCGGAGTTGACGCCCATCAGCACGGCGGTGTCACCGCCGGCGAGCGACCGCGGCGACACCCCGGCGTGCTCGAGCGCCTCCCAGCTGACCTCGAGCGCGAGCCGCTGCTGGGGGTCCATCAACTCGGCCTCCCGTGGCGAGACTCCGAAGAAGTCGGCGTCGAACCCGGCCAGGTCGTCGAGGAACGTGCCCCACCGGGTGGTCTCCCGCAGCACGGCGGCGTTGCGCGGGTCTCGCCGCAGGTAGGGCTCCCAACGCTGCTCGGGCACCTCGCGGACGTCGCTGAGGCCCTCGACCAGGAAAGTCCAGAAGTCGGCGGCCGTGCCGACGTCGCCCGCCACGCGGCAGCCCAGACCGATGACGGCGATGGGTTCGTCAGTCGACACGTCAGTGCCGGCCCGACTCGGCACGCGGCACCAACGAAGTCTGCTTAGCCTTGCCTAAGTGCTCGCCAGCCATGCGCACATATTGGCACACGAAATTTCCCGGCAGGCACCTACCTGAGAGCCCGCCGAACCCCTCTCACCTGCTGTTGACCAGCCTGTCCGGGCGTTACGGCGCCCACGCGCCATTGCAACGCACGGCGGGTGTTGCGCAGATCACGTCGCCTGGCGCGCCGGCTCACTGACCTTCACCAGTGTCTTGCCGATGTTCGCGCCGGTGAACAACCCGTTGAGCGCGTCGACACACGACTCGACGCCTTCGAAGATGGTCTGACGGTGCACCAGCAGGCCGTCGCGCTCCCACTGCCGCAGCGCCGCGAAGGCCTCGTCGAAGCGGCCCCACTGGTCGAGCGCGTTGAACCCCTGCATCAGCGCGGTCTTGGACAGCAGGCTGACGTAGTTCGCCGGCCCCGGGTGTTCGCCGGTGAGGTAGCTGGAGATGACACCGCACAGCACGACGCGTGCCCTCGACGCCAGCCGGCCGAGCACCGCGTCCAGGATCGGCCCGCCCACGTTGTCGAAGTAGACGTCCACGCCGCGGGGACAGTGCGCCTTGAGTTCGGCGGCGACGTCGCTGTTCTTGTAGTCGATGCAGGCGTCGAAACCGAACTCCTCGACCACCGCCCGGCATTTGTGCGGCCCACCGGCGATGCCGACCACCCGGGCGCCGGCGATCCTGGCGATCTGCCCGGCCACCGACCCGGTGGCGCCGGCCGCCGCCGACACCACCACCGTCTCGCCGGCCTGCGGCCGGCCGATGTCGGTCATGCCGAAGTAGGCCGTCGCGCCCGTCGGGCCGTAGATCGACATGATCGCCAGCTGGTCGTTCTCCCCCGGCATCGGCGTGCTGAACAGGTCGTCGCGGATGATCACGTACTCCTGGAACCCCGACAGCGTGGTGACGACGTCGCCGACGGCATAGGCCGGGCAGCGCGACGCCACCACCTCGCCGATCCCGGCGGCGCGGATCACCTCGCCGATGCCGACCGGCGGCAGGTACCCCGGCTGGTCGTTGAGCCAGGTCCGGGCGGCGGCGTCGATGCCGATGTAGGTGTTGCGCAGCAGCGCCTCACCGTCGGCCGGTTCGGGCGCCGGCGCGCTGACCAATTCGGTGTCGGCGGGCCCGATCAGGCCGGTCGGGCGGCGGCGCAGCAGGATCTGGCGGTTCGTCAGGTCGGACACCAGGCCGAAAGTACTGCAGCGACAACCATCTTCGTGACGGTTCGGGATCATCGCCGATCTCACCGGGCCGTCAGTCGAGAAGGTGGCGCACCACCGCGTCGGCCAGCAGCCTGCCGCGGTCGGTGAGCACCGCGCGGTCCGCCACGCGCACGACGAGCCCGTCGGCCTCCGCCCCGCTCATCCGCTCCCGTTCGACCTCGCTGAGCACATCCAGGGGCAGGCCGGTGCGCAGGCGCAACCGCAGCATCACGTCCTCGACGTGCCGGTCGGCGGTGTCGAGCAGCTCGAAGTCCGCGACCGGCAGCGTGTTGTCGGCGAGCTTCGCGGCATAGGCGTTCGGGTGCTTGACATTCCACCACCGCGTCGCGCCCAGGTAGCCGTGCGCGCCAGGCCCGGCGCCCCACCACTCGCCGCCGTCCCAGTAGCCGAGGTTGTGCCGGCACTCGGCGCCCGGCCTGCTCCAGTTGGACACCTCGTACCAGGCCAACCCCGACGCGGACAGCTGCGTGTCGAGCAGTGTGTAGCGATCGGCCAGCACGTCATCGTCGGGAGCGGCGACCTCACCGCGGCGCACCCGTCGGGCCAGGGCGGTGCCGTCCTCCACCACCAGCGCGTAGGCCGACAGGTGATCGATACCCGCCTCGAGCGCGGTGTCCACCGACCGGCGCAGGTCGTCGTCGCGCTCCCCCGGCGTGCCGTAGATGAGGTCGATGCTGACGTGCTCGAAGCCCGCCGCTCGCGCCTCGGCCGCCGCCGCGGGCGCGCGGCCGGCCGAGTGCACCCGGTCCAGCACCGCGAGCACGTGCCTCGCCGCGGACTGCATGCCCAGCGACACCCGGGTGAAGCCGGCGGCGCGCAATTGGTCGAAGAAGCGTGGCGAGGTCGACTCCGGGTTGGCTTCGGTGGTGACCTCGGCCCCCGGCGCGAGGTCGAACCGGTCACGCACCGCGTCGAGCACCTCCGCGAGGCCGTCGCCGCCCAGCAGCGAGGGCGTGCCGCCGCCGACGAACACCGTCTGCACCGCGGGCGGGACGCCCAACTGGGCGGCCGCCAGCTCCAGCTCGACCCGCAGCGCCGCCAGCCAGCCGTCCGGGTTGGCGCCGCCCAGCTCGGACGGTGTGTAGGTGTTGAAGTCGCAGTACCCGCAGCGGGTCGCACAGAACGGCACGTGGATGTAGATGCCGAACGGCCTGCCCGGTGTCGCGGCCAGCACTGGCCGGCCGGCGGGCGCAGCGTGGACGGTCATGGCACCATTTTCCCAGATGGTGGTAGTGGACCCTTTTGCTCACAGTGAGCGCAAATCTGGCCCGGTTAGGGCGGGCGGGGCCATTCGTGGCACAATCGGGGGGTGACCGCCGTCCAGTTCCCCCGCGTTTCGCTGGTGGTTCGTCGGCATGTCGACTTCAAGCGCGTCTGTACCTCTTGTTGTCTGCCCTAGTGCCGTAGACCTGCCCACCTGAACTTCCAGCTGGCCGCCGGATCTGCGCCGCCGGACAGCCACCGGTGATCAGCGCGCTCCGTACGCCGGCTCCCCCGAAGGAGCCACAGCCCGTGACCGAAACCCCCACCCCGCCGAAGGCTCGTGCGCCCAAGCGCCCCCGCGGCGAAGGCCAGTGGAAACTCGGCTACCGCGAACCTCTCAACGCCAACGAGCAGGCCAAGAAGGACGACAACCCGCTCAACGTGCGTGCGCGCATCGAGAACATCTACGCCCAGGGCGGCTTCGACAGCATCGACAAGGGCGATCTCCGCGGCCGCTTCCGCTGGTGGGGCCTCTACACCCAGCGCAAGCCCGGCTACGACGGCACCTGGACCGGCGACGAGAACACCGACATGCTCGAAGACGAGTTCTTCATGCTGCGGGTCCGCAGCGACGGCGGAGCGCTGACCGCCGCGGCGCTGCGCACACTCGGCACGATCTCGACGGAGTTCGCCCGCGACACCGCCGACATCTCCGACCGGCAGAACATCCAGTACCACTGGATCGACGTCAAGGACATGCCGGAGATCTGGCGACGACTCGACGCCGTCGGCCTGCAGACCACCGAGGCGTGCGGCGACTGCCCGCGCGTCGTGCTGGGATCCCCGCTGGCCGGTGAGTCCCTGGACGAGGTCATCGACGGCACGCCTGCGGTGAACGAGATCGTCAAGCGCTACATCGGCAAGCCCGAGTACTCCAATCTGCCGCGCAAGTTCAAGACCGCGATCTCCGGCCTGCAGGACGTGGTGCACGAGGTCAACGACGTCGCGTTCATCGGGGTGAACCACCCCGAACACGGTCCCGGGTTCGACCTCTGGGTGGGTGGCGGCCTGTCGACCAACCCGATGCTCGGCCAGCGGGTCGGCGCGTGGGTGCCGCTCGACGAGGTGCCCGACGTGTGGGAGGGCGTGGTCAGCGTCTTCCGCGACTACGGCTACCGCCGGCTGCGGGCGAAGGCGCGGCTGAAGTTCCTGATCAAGGACTGGGGCGTGGAGAAATTCCGCCAGGTGCTCGAGGACGAGTACCTCGGCCGCAAGATGATCGACGGCCCGGCACCTGACCCGGTGACGCGCCCCATCGACCACGTCGGCGTGCAGAAACTCAAGAACGGGCTCAACGCCGTCGGCGTCGCCCCGATCGCCGGTCGCGTGTCCGGCACCATCCTGACCAAGGTCGCCGACCTGGCCGAGGCCGTGGGCAGCGACCGGATCCGCTTCACGCCCTACCAGAAGCTGATCGTGCTGGACGTGCCGGACGACAAGCTGGACGAGTTGCGTGCCGGCCTCGACGCGCTCGGCCTGCCGTCCACACCGTCGCACTGGCGGCGCAACCTGATGGCGTGCACCGGCATCGAATACTGCAAGTTGAGCTTCGCCGAGACCCGCAGCCGTTCCCAGGTGCTGGTGCCCGAGCTGGAGAAGCGGCTGGACGACATCAACGCACAGCTCGACGTGCCGGTGACGATCAACATCAACGGCTGCCCGAACTCGTGTGCCAGGATCCAGGTCGCCGACATCGGGTTCAAGGGCCAGATGATCGACGACGGCAACGGGCCCGAGGAGGGATTCCAGGTGCACCTCGGCGGCAGCCTGGGCCTGGACAGCGGTTTCGGCCGCAAATTGCGCCAGCACAAGGTGCTCTCGACCGAGCTCGGCGACTACATCGAACGGGTCGTGCGCAATTTCGTGAAACAACGCGAGGACGGCGAGCGTTTCGCTACGTGGGCGTTGCGCGCGGACGAGGCCGATCTGCGGTGACTGCCCGCGTGACGAGCGGAGGAAATCGATGAGCGATCTGATGACGGAGACCGGCCTGCAGGCGCTGGCCGAACGCGGTGCGGCCGAACTCGGACCCCACGCGAGCGCAGACGACCTGCTCCGCTGGACCGACGAGAACTTCGGCGGCAGCTACATCGTGGCGTCCAACATGCAGGACGCGGTGCTGGTCGATCTGGCCGCCAAGGTGCGGCCCGGCGTCGACGTGCTGTTCCTCGACACCGGCTACCACTTCGTCGAGACGATCGGGACCCGCGACGCGGTCGAGGCGGTCTACGACGTCAACGTCGTCAACGTCACGCCCGAGAACTCGGTGCCCCGCCAAGACGAGCTGTTCGGCAGGAATCTGTTCGAGCGGGAGCCCAACGAGTGCTGCCGGATGCGCAAGGTCGAGCCGCTGGGCAAGGCGTTGCGCGGCTACTCGGCGTGGGTCACCGGCATCCGCCGGGTCGAGGCCCCGACCCGCGCCAACGCTCCGCTGATCAGCTGGGACAAGGCGTTCGGGTTGGTCAAGATCAATCCGCTGGCCGCCTGGAGCGACGACGACATGCAGGCCTACATCGACACCAACGGCGTGCTGGTCAATCCGCTCGTCTACGAGGGCTACCCGTCGATCGGATGCGCGCCGTGCACGGCCAAGCCGATCGAGGGCGCCGATCCGCGCAGCGGCCGCTGGCAGGGCCTGTCCAAGACGGAATGCGGGCTGCACGCGTCGTGACGCGGCCCGAGCCGACTCTCGTCCTGACCGCCCACGGCAGCGCCGACCCGCGGTCGGCGGAGGTGACCCATGCCGTGGCAGGCAGGATCCGGCGCCTGCGGCCATCGCTGGACATCCGCGCGGCGTTCCTCGACCACACCGGTCCGCGGCTGGGCGACGTGCTGCGGCAGACGGCCGACGGCGTCGTCGTACCGTTCCTGCTCGCCGACGCGTTCCACGCCAGGACCGACATCCCGGCGATGATCGCCGAGTCCGGATGCCGGGCCGGGCAGGCCGCCGTCCTCGGCGAGGATCCCGCACTACTGGCCGTGGCACGTCAACGACTGTCCGAGGCGGGGGTGTCGCCCGACGACGAACGGATCGGCGTGATGGTGGTCGCGGTGGGTTCCTCGAGCGCCACGGCCAACGCCCGCACGGCCACCGTGGCGCAGGCCCTGTCCGTCGGAACCCGCTGGGCCGGGGCCGAGGTGGCGTTCGCCACCGTGCCGCACCACACACCGGCGCAGGCCGCCGCAGCGCTGCGTCAGCGCGGAGCCGGCCGGCTGGTGATCGTGCCGTGGTTCCTGGCGCCCGGCCGGATCACCGATCGTGTGGCGACCTTCGCCGCGCGCGAGTCGATGACGATGGCCGAGCCGCTCGGGTCGCACAACCTGGTGGCGGCCACGGTGCTGGACCGCTACGACGAGGTGACCTCGTCGGCGCTGGCCGCGTAGGGCTGCTAGGCGCTCGTCGTCGCGCCGAGTTCCACCTCTTCGGTCTCGGGTAGCTCCACGCCACCCGGGATCTCCGGCACGCGGGTGGCACGGACGTACACCGTGTCCCCCTCGCGCAGGCCCAGCGCCTCGGCGTCACCGCGGGTGATCTGCGCGGTGAACGGGGCCTTGGTAGCCGCGTTGGTCAGCTCGAGGCGAACCTCGAAGCCGAGGACGACAACGCGGTCGATGAAGGCCTTCACCACCCCGGTCGACTTCACCGAGTCGCTCTCGGCGATCGACATCTCGGGATTGCGCCCCACTCGGATGTCATGCGGCCGGACCAGGGTGCCGTTCAGCGACGAGACCGCCCCCAGGAACGACATCACGAATGCGTTGGCCGGGGTGTCGTACACCTCGGTCGGCGATCCGACCTGCTCGATGCGGCCCTTGTTGAGCACAGCGATGCGGTCGGCGACGTCGAGCGCCTCGGCCTGGTCATGGGTGACGAGCACCGTGGTGACGTGCACCTCGTCGTGCAGCCGGCGCAGCCACGCCCGCAGGTCTTCGCGGACCTTGGCGTCCAGGGCGCCGAACGGTTCGTCGAGCAGCAGCACCTCAGGGTCCACCGCCAGCGCCCGGGCCAGGGCCATCCGCTGGCGCTGACCGCCGGAGAGCTGGTTGGGATAGCGGGTCTGGAAACCGGCGAGCCCGACGACCTCGAGCAGGTTGTCGACCTTCTCCTTGACCTCGGCCTTCGGCCGCTTGCGGATGCGCAGCCCGAATGCGACGTTGTCGCGCACCGTGAGGTGCTTGAACGCCGCGTAGTGCTGGAACACGAAGCCGATCCCGCGCCGCTGCGGCGGCACGTTGGTGACGTCGCGGCCCTTGATGGTGATGGTGCCGGAGTCGGGCTGGTCCAGGCCCGCGATCGCGCGCAGCAGGGTCGACTTGCCCGACCCCGACGGGCCGAGCAGCGCGGTCAGCGATCCATCGGGCACCACGAAGTCGACGTTGTCCAGGGCGGCGAAGTCCCCGTAGCGCTTGTTGGCTCCGGTGATGGTGATCGCATTGGTCATGTGTCTGCTCTCCTTGAAACCTATTTTGCGGCCCGCGCGCGCCGGGCGTCGAGGATCACCTGGGCGACGAGCACCAGCACCGCCACGCCCATCAACAGGGTCGAGATGGCGTAGGCGCCGTACTCGTTGTTACGGAAGTACCGGTCGGACACGAGCAGGGTCATGGTCTGCGACTGCCCGGGCAGGTTGGACGACACCATGATCACCGCGCCGTATTCGCCGAGCGTCCTGGCGATGGTCAGCACGATGCCGTAGGTGAGGCCCCACCGGATCGAGGGCAGCGTGATGCGCCAGAAGGTCTGCCACCACTGGGCGCCGAGGGTGGCCGACGCCTCCTCCTGGTCGGTGCCGATCTCGTGCAGCACCGGCTCCACCTCACGGATCACGAACGGCACGGTGACGAAGATGCTCGCCAGCACGATGCCGGGGAAGCTGAAGATGATCTTCAGCCCGAAGTCGTTCTCCACGAATCCGAACAGTCCGGCCGACCCCCACAGCAGGATCAGCGCGACGCCGACGACGACCGGCGACACCGCGAACGGCAGGTCGATGATCGCCTGCAGAACACTCTTGCCACGGAACCTGTTGCGCGCCAGCACCAGTGCGGTGGGCACGCCGAACAGCACGTTGAGCGGGACCACGATCGCCACGACCAGCAGTGACAACTGCAGCGCCGAGACCGCGGCGGGCGTGCTGATCGAGCTGAAGAACTCGCCGATGCCCGGTTCGAGTGTGCGCCAGAGGATCAGCCCGACCGGGACGATCACCAGCACGGTGAGGTAGGCCAGTGCGACGAAGCGCAGCAGGCGGGTGACGAATGGGGACAGGGTCATCGTGCGAGCGCCTCCCGCTTGGCCGCGCGCGACCCGATCGCCCGCAGGATGAAGAGCACGACGAACGAGATGGCGAGCAACACGATCGAGATCGCCGCGGCGCCGACGCGGTCGTCGTTCTCGATCAGCGTCCGGATCCACTGCGACGACACTTCCGTCTCGCCCGGGACCGCCCCGCCGATCAGGACCACCGATCCGAACTCACCGATCGCCCGGGAGAACGCCAGCCCGGCGCCCGACAGCAGCGACGGCAGGAGCGCGGGCAGGATGATCTTGGTCAGGATCGTGTAGTTGTTGGCGCCAAGCGACGCGGCCGCCTCCTCCACCTCGCGGTCCAGTTCGAGCAGCACCGGCTGAACAGAGCGCACGACGAACGGCAGCGTGACGAACAGCAGCGCGACGCCGACACCCCACTTGGTGTGCTGCAGGTGCAGGTCCACCGGGCTGGCGGGCCCGTAGAGCGCCAGCATCACCAGACTCGCGACGATGGTCGGCAACGCGAACGGCAGGTCGATCAATGCGTCGACCAGCCGCTTGCCGGGAAACTGGTCACGGGTGAGCACCCAGGCCACCAGCAGCCCGAACACCGCGTTGACCAGGGTGACGCCGATCGAGATCGTCAGCGTCACCCGGAACGACGCGATGGCGGCGGGCGAGCTGACCGCCGACCAGAACGCCTCCCAACCGCCACCCACGGACTGCCACAGGATCGCGCCGAGCGGCAGCAGCACGATCAGCGACAACCACAGCGTCGCTGCGCCCACCCGCAGGCCGGTGCTGCCGTAGCCGCCGATCACGGGGCGGCGGCGACCGGCATCCCCGTCGCCGGAGATCTCGGGCCGGATCGCCTCAGGATTGCGATCGAGCCCGGTGGTCATCCAGTGGCCTTCTGATAGATCTTCGTGATGGTGCCGTTGTCCTTGTTGAACAGTTCGGAGTCGATCTTCTTCCAGCCGCCGAGGTTCTCGATCGTCCACAGCTTCGCCGGGGCGGGGAACTTCTCGGTGAACTCCGCCAGCACCTTCGGATCGGCGGGCCGGAAGCCGGCCTCGGCCCAGATCTTCTGCGCCTCGGGAGTGAACTGGAAGTTCACGAAGTCCCGCGCCTTGTCCAGGTGCTGGCTGGTGTTCACCACGGCGACCGGGTTCTCGATCTTGAAGGTCTGGGGCGGATTCACGTACTCGAGGCCGAAGTTGATCGCCTCGTTCTCGTAGGCCAGCAGGACGTCACCGCTGCCCTGCTTGAACACGTCGGTGGCCTCGCGGCCGGACGCCGGCCGCAACTTGACGTGCTCGGTGACCAGCTTGTCGACGAAGTCGATTCCGGCCTGCGGGTTCTGCCCACCGTTGCTCGCGAATGCGTACGGCGCCAGCAGGTTCCACTTCGCCGAACCGGAGCTCAACGGGCTGGGCGTGATGACCTCGACGCCCGGCTTGAGCAGGTCGTTCCAATCGCGGATGCCCTTCGGGTTGCCCTCGCGAACGGCGAGGCTCACCACGGATCCGAACGGAATCCCCTTCAGCGCGTTGCTGTTCCAGTCCTCGGCCACCTTGCCGGCCTTGACCAGGCGGGTGATGTCCGGCTCGACGGAGAAGTTCACCACGTCGGCCGGTTTGCCGGACTCGACGCCGCGGGACTGATCACCCGACGCGCCGTAGGAACCGGTGACCGCGACTCCCTTGCCCTGTTCGGTCGCGGCGAAGGCGGGCGCCACCTTCGACCAGCCCGGCTCGGGCACCGCGAAGGCGACCAGGGTGAGCGTCGTGTCGGCGTCACTGCCGCCCTCGCCTGCGACGTCGCTGGAGCCGCCACCGCAGGCCGCCAGCAGCGTCGCGGCGGCGCCGATGACGGCCGCTTGCCGCCAGCGTCTGACGAGGGAACCTGTGTTCACGATGAATGGCCTTTCGGGGGTGGGATACGGGATGTACCCGCCACAGCGGAAAGGCGTTGTCTCGTCACCAGACGGCGTCAGCCGACTACCGACACCAGACCGCAGGACGGAATGAGGTCAGCGACAACAACAGAAAATGTCAGCAACTGCGCAACCCACGGCAATGAGGGCCACGATGTGCCCCTCGATGGTGCCGGACGCAGCTTGCATGGCGCGAAGAATAACAGAGTGGGACGCCCCCGCCACTCGAGAGGTCGCCTCGCTCAGCGGGTCAACCACCAGGTGACGATGACCAGCAGCACCAACACGACCAGCACCAACGTCACGCGCGACCTCGGCAACCCGCTCACATGTGGTCCGTTTCCTCGTGCCGGATCCGGCGGATCAGGCGGGTGCCGTGATTGAGCCCGCCGTCGAGAACCACGGCCACCCCGTAGGCCACCAACAGCACCACCGGCATCACCACCACCGTCTGGAAGACGAACCCGAGACCGGAGAGCCACAGCTCGACGCCGTCCCACCAGCTCAGGAATGCGGCCATGGATCCAACACTAGGCGACAGGTGCTGGGCACCCGGGCGCCGGTGACGGACAATGTGGCGATGTCCGACCCGGTCGAGTCCACGGCGTGCGTCATCGCCGGCGGCGGGCCCGCCGGCATGATGCTCGGCCTGCTGCTCGCGCGCGGCGGCGTCGCGGTGACCGTGCTGGAGAAGCACGCCGATTTCCTGCGCGACTTCCGCGGCGACACGGTGCACGCCAGCACGCTGCGGCTGCTCGACGAGCTCGGCCTGTCCGGCGAGTTCGCCCGGGTGCCGCACCGGTTGATCGACAAGGTGACGGTCACCATCCAGGACACGGTGCTCGAGGTCGGCCTCGACCGTCTGCCCGGGGCGCACCAGCACATCGCGCTCGTCCCGCAGTGGGACTTCCTCGAACTGCTGGCCCGGGCCGCGGCTGCCGAACCGACGTTCCGGCTGTTGCGCAGCAGCGAGGTGCTGGGCGCGTTGCGCGACGGGACCGGCCGGGTCACCGGAGTGCGGTACCGCGGCGCCGACGGCGAGGTGCGTGAGCTGCGGGCCGAGCTCACCGTCGCCTGCGACGGACGGGCGTCGATACTGCGCGACGCGTCGGGACTGCGGACGCGCAGTTTCGGCGCGCCCATGGACGTGTGGTGGTTCCGGCTGCCGCGCTACGACACCGACCCGCACGGACTGACCGGCATCTTCCGGTCCGGCCACGGCTGCGCGCTGATCGACCGGGGCGACTACTTCCAGATCGCCTATCTCATCCCCAAGGGCGCCGATCAGCGGATGCGCGCCGAGGGGATCGAGGCGTTCCGCCGCGAGGTGACCGGCCTGCTGCCCTGGCTCGGCGACCGGCTGACGTCGGTCGAGTCCTTCGACGACGTGAAACTGCTTGACGTGCAACTGAACCGGTTGCGACGCTGGTACACCGACGGGCTGCTGCTGATCGGTGACGCAGCGCACGCGATGTCGCCGATCGGCGGTGTCGGCATCAACCTGGCCGTCGCCGACGCCGTCGCCGCGGCACGCATCCTGGCCGGCCCTCTGCGCGACGGCACAGTGCGCCGCCGCCACCTGGCCGCCGTCCAGACCCGCCGCTGGTTGCCTGCCGCGTTGATTCAGCGGGTGCAGCGACTGGTGCAGGACCGTGCGATCGCGGCGGCGTTCGTCGCAGGCGATGCGACCGGCCCGGCACCCCGGGCGGTCAAGATGGCCAACCGACTTCCGGCGCTGCGCCGCGCCGTCGCCTACGGGGTGGCGATCGGACCGCTACCCGAAAACGCACCGACCTGGGCGCGGCGCTGACGGCGCCGGTGACAGCAAACGCCGTCCTCACGTGGCCACGAGTAGACGGCGGGCACCCCGGCGGTCGATGATGTCCGAATGGTTCTGCAGCACACCCAGCCGGCTGACGACGCGCCCCCGGCCCTGCCGAAAAACGACACCCAGTCGCCGTTGACGGTGACCGCGCCGGTGCCGTACGCGGGCGGCGGGTCGCTGCGGAACCCGTTCCCGCCGATCGCCGACTACGCCTTCCTGTCCGACTGCGAGAACACCTGCCTGATCTCCTCGGCGGGCTCGGTGGAGTGGCTCTGCGTCCCACGCCCCGACTCGCCCAGCGTCTTCGGTTCGATCCTGGACCGCGGCGCCGGACACTTCCGGCTCGGTCCGTACGGCGTCTCGGTGCCCGCCGCGCGCCGCTACCTGCCCGGCAGCCTCATCCTGGAGACCACCTGGCAGACGCACACCGGTTGGGTGATCGTGCGGGACACGCTGGTGATGGGCCCGTGGCACGACATCGATGCGCGGTCGCGCACCCACCGCCGCACGCCGATGGACTGGGACGCCGAGCACATCCTGCTGCGCACCGTGAAATGTGTCAGCGGCACCGTCGAGTTGGTGATGAACTGCGAGCCGTCGTTCGACTACCACCGCAACAACGCCAGCTGGGAGTATTCGGCGCAGGCCTACGGCGAGGCGATCGCCCGCGCCACCAAGAACCCCGACTCGCACCCGACGCTGCGACTGACCACCAATCTGCGCATCGGCCTCGAGGGCCGCGAAGCCCGCGCCCGGACACGGCTCAAGGAGGGCGACAACGTCTTCGTGGCGCTGAGCTGGTCGAAGCACCCCGCGCCGCAGACCTACGAAGAAGCCGCCGACAAGATGTGGCAGACCAGCGAGGCCTGGCGGCAGTGGATCAACATCGGCGACTTCCCCGACCACCCGTGGCGGGCCTACCTGCAGCGCAGCGCGCTGACCCTGAAGGGGCTGACGTACTCGCCGACGGGCGCACTGCTGGCGGCCAGCACCACGTCGCTGCCGGAAACGCCTCAGGGCGAACGCAACTGGGATTACCGCTACGCCTGGGTGCGCGACTCGACGTTCGCCCTGTGGGGGCTCTACACGCTGGGGCTGGACCGCGAGGCCGACGACTTCTTCGCGTTCATCGCCGACGTGTCGGGTGCCAACAACGGTGAACGCCATCCACTACAGGTGATGTATGCCGTCGGCGGCGAGCGCAGTCTGGTCGAGGAGGAGCTCAACCACCTCTCGGGCTATGACAACGCGCGGCCGGTGCGCATCGGCAACGGCGCGTACAACCAGATGCAGCACGACATCTGGGGCACGATGCTCGATTCGGTGTACCTGCACGCCAAGTCGCGCGAGCAGATCCCGCCGACGTTGTGGCCGGTGCTGAAGAATCAGGTCGAGGAGGCCATCAAGCACTGGCGCGAGCCCGACCGCGGCATCTGGGAGGTGCGCGGCGAGCCGCAGCACTTCACCTCCAGCAAGATCATGTGCTGGGTGGCGCTCGACCGCGGGTCCAAACTGGCCGAACTGCAGGGCGAGAAGAGCTACGCCCAGCAGTGGCGGACAATCGCCGAGGAGATCAAGGCCGACATCCTCAAGCACGGCGTCGACGACCGCGGCGTGCTCACCCAGCGCTACGGCGACGTCGCGCTGGACGCGTCGCTGCTGCTCGCGCCGCTGGTGCGGTTCCTGCCGCCCGACGATCCGCGGGTGCGCGCGACGGTGCTCGCCATCGCCGACGAGCTGACCGAGGAGGGCCTGGTGCTGCGGTACCGGGTCGAGGAGACCGACGACGGCCTCACCGGCGAGGAGGGCACCTTCACCATCTGCTCGTTCTGGCTGGTGTCGGCGCTGGTCGAGATCGGCGAGGTGAGCCGGGCCAAGCACCTGTGCGAGCGGCTGCTGTCCTTCGCCAGTCCGCTGCATCTGTACGCCGAGGAGATCGAGCCGCGGACCGGCCGCCACCTGGGTAACTTCCCGCAGGCGTTCACCCACCTGGCGCTGATCAACGCGGTGGTGCACGTCATCCGCGCCGAGGAGGAGGCGGACAGCTCCGGGGTGTTCGTCCCGGCCAACGCCCCGATGTGAGCGGGCCTCATTCCACCGGCCTTGTCGGTGGCCGCCGGTACAGTCGAACACATGTTCGATACAGCGTCTTCGGCCGACGAGGAGGGCCGGTTGTGGGCGCGTCTCGGTGAGCTGGAAACGGCGAAATCTGCTGCTGCAGCCGAGCAGGCCCGGGTCACCGCCGAACTGGACCGGATGCGTCGCGCCGCCGAGGCCGCCGCCGGAATGCCCGCCGCCAAGCGGGGCCGCGGGCTGGCCGCCGAGATCGCGCTGGCCCGCCGCGACTCCCCCCACCGTGGTGGCCGCCACCTCGGATTCGCCCGCGCCCTGGTCCACGAAATGCCGCACACCTTCGCAGCTTTGGAGTGCGGGGCGCTCTCGGAGTGGCGGGCCACCCTCATCGTGCGGGAATCGGCATGCCTGAGCATCGCCGACCGCGGCGCCCTCGACGCCGAACTGTGTGGGAACGTGCGGCAGTTGGCCGGCAAGGGCGACAAGCGGATCACCGCCGAGGCCAAGAAGATCGCCTATCGCCTCGACCCTCAGGCCGTCGTGGACCGGGCCGCCAAAGCCGTCGGCGAGCGAACGGTGACCATCCGCCCCGCACCCGACACCATGACCTATGTGACCGCGCTACTGCCCGTCGCCCAGGGAGTCGGCGTCTACGCCGCGTTGAAGAGGGCCGCCGACACCACCTTCGACGACCGCTCCCGCGGACAGGTCATGGCCGACACCCTCGTCGCTCGCATCACCGGCACCCCCGCCGACGTCGCGGCGCCGGTCGCGGTCAATCTCGTCATCACCGACCAGACCCTGCTCGCCGGCGACCCCGAACCCGCGCACTTGCAGGGCCACGGACCGATCCCCGCTCCCGTCGCCCGCCGAATGGTCCACGACGCCGTCGCCGACAAACGGTCCAAGGCCACCCTGCGCCGGCTCTACACTCATCCCCGCAGCGGCGCTCTGGTGGCGATGGAGTCCCGATCCCGCTGCTTCCCCAAAGCACTCGCGACGTTCATCGACCTACGCGACCAGACCTGCCGCACCCCGTACTGCGACGCCCCCATCCGCCACCACGACCACGCCCAGCCCCACCACCACGGCGGACCCACCAGCGCACTCAACGGCCTCGGCGAATGCGCGGCCTGCAACTACACCAAAGAAGCCGACGGCTGGCAGGTCACCACCACCGAGATCGACGGCACCCACACCGCCGCCTTCACCACCCCCACCGGCGCCACCTATGACTCCACCGCACCACCACCGCCCGGCGCGGTTGACCAGCAGGTGAACGTGGCGAGCGCGACACGCGCAGCGTGAGCGGGTGCAACGGACACCAGATGTTCAGGATCACGGTGTATCCATTGGTTGTCGGCACCGCAACCGCAGGACAGCATGGTGCTCACACACCAGGAGGCGCACATGGGATACGACATCCACACCGATTCGTCGCGGCGGGTCATCGACGTCGCAGTCGGCGTCCTGGTGGGGCTGCGGGGCTGCTCGCATCGCACGGCGTTCGACGAACTGGTGAGTGTGGTGAACCGCACCGGGATCGGCATCGGCAGCATCGCCGGCGCGTTGGTCGACCTGTCCGCCGGCGAATCCGGCCAGTCCTCAGCGCATCTCGAAGCGTTCAACGCCTGGGGCCAACTCGTCTCCAACGCGCGGCTGACGCCGCTGTCGACGGCCTGAGGTCAGCCCCCGACGTTGGCCATCAGCGCGGTGGCCACGTCGACGGCCTGGTCGGAGATCGTGTACCCGCACGCCCACGTCTCGACGACGACGTTGCTCACCGCCGAGATCGCGTGCTGACACGACCAGCCGCCGGAGTCCTCCTGACTTGAGGTCTGCGCGAGGACGCCCTGCGCATCGCGGACCTCCTGTAGCTCCCACAGGTAAGTGGTGGCGCCGGCGCCGATGGCGATCGCGTCACCGGCGCAGCTGTCCCACAGCGACCGCGACTCGTCGATGAAGTCCTGTGCCTGCATGTCGCTGGGAAACAGCACCGCGGTCTGCTGCACCCAGTGTTCGTTGTCGTCACCGGGTTCTGCGGCCACCTGGTCGCGCATTGCGGTCCACTCGGAATCGGCGTAGACGGATTCTTCGGCGGAGAAGATGGCCCCGACGCAGTCCGGGTCGGACACGTCGTCGACATGGTCACCCATCTCCTCGGAGTCGCTGGTGACCTCCATGTCCGTGGCGCCGACCGTCGAGTTGAGCTCGGCGATGGGCAGCAGCACGGCGTCGAGTTCGGCCTCCTGCAGTTCGGCGGCGCCCGCCGGCCGCACCGCCGTGCCGGCGACGGTGGCCTGACACGCGGTGAGCATGGCCGCCACGCCCAACCCGGCGACCACAAGACAGATTCGCAGCGCACCGGCGTTCGTCACCGACACATTGTCACCGACAAGGCGCCCGCGCGGCGGCTGACGGACCGATCAGCGCGCGATCTTGTCCAACATCAGGTCCGCGACGTGCACCGCCCCGTCGGCGCCTGCCGCTTTGGCGTCCTCGAGGTCGGTGATCTCCACGTCGACGACACAGTCCCCGGCGACGCCGAGTGCGCGCTGCAGGGTGAGCGAGTCCGAGTCGCCGGCGTCGTGCAGCACCACCGCCGACACCACGCGGTCCCCGACCGCCACGTCGGTGATCATGCTCTGCTCACGGGCGCCCCGGTTGGGCTGCTGCAACAGCAGCGTCTGGCCGTCGCAGTGCCGCCACTTCTGCGCCGAGGCGGCGAAGAACCGCTGCGCCTCGTCGGCCGTGTCGAACTGCACCACACCGAGATACGCCGACATCGACGGCCCGGCGACGCTTCCGCCGGCCCACGACCGGGTGGCCACCGACCGCACCGGGCTCTCCGCGTAGACCATCTGCTGCAGCCGGTACGTCGGGCTGACACAGTCGACCGGTGTCGCCTCGGTCCGGTCGACGCCCCGCAACAACATGTCGGCGCCGCCCTCGACCAGCTGACCCATGAAGCCGGCCGGTGGAATGCCCAGCGCCGCAGCGAGTTCCTCCTGCGTGGGCAGCATCGCGCCGAGCGGGCGTGCGGCGGTCGGTGGTGCCGGCGGCGCGGATGCGGGAACCGATGGCTGCGTGGGCGACGCACAGCCGGCGAGCAGCGTCACCGCCGCCACCACCGCCGCCGCCCGCATCGGCTACTTCTTCGGCTTGTCGCTGGCGGCGTCGGCGGACAGCGCGGCCACGAAGGCCTCCTGCGGGACGTCGACCCGCCCGATCGTCTTCATCCGCTTCTTGCCCTCCTTCTGCTTCTCCAGCAGCTTGCGCTTACGGGTGATGTCGCCGCCGTAGCACTTGCTCAGCACGTCCTTGCGGATCGCCCGGATGTTCTCGCGGGCGATGATCCTCGAGCCGATCGCCGCCTGGATCGGCACCTCGAACTGCTGACGGGGTATCAGTTCCTTGAGCTTGGTGGTCATCTTGTTGCCGTATGCCGGCGCCGAGTCCTTGTGCACAATGGCGCTGAACGCGTCGACCGCCTCACCCTGCAGCAGGATGTCGACCTTCACCAGATCGGATTCCTGCTCGCCTGCCTCCTCGTAGTCCAGGCTCGCGTAGCCGCGGGTGCGCGACTTCAGGGAGTCGAAGAAGTCGAAGATGATCTCTCCCAGCGGCATGGTGTAACGCAACTCGACACGCTCGGGTGACAGGTAATCCATTCCGCCGAGCTCGCCGCGCCGCGACTGGCACAGCTCCATGATGGTCCCGATGAACTCGCTGGGGGCGATGATCGTCGTTTTCACGACGGGTTCGAAGACGGCGCCGACCTTGCCGTCCGGCCAGTCCGAGGGGTTCGTCACCACGAGTTCGGAGCCGTCGTCCTTGACGACGCGGTACACCACGTTCGGCGAGGTGGAAATCAGGTCCAGGTCGAATTCGCGTTCCAGCCGCTCCCGGGTGATCTCCATGTGCAGCAGTCCCAGGAAGCCGCAGCGGAAGCCGAAGCCCAGCGCCACCGACGTCTCCGGCTCCCACACCAGGGCGGCGTCGTTGAGCTGCAGCCGTTCCAGCGCGTCGCGCAGGTTCGGATAGTCCGAGCCGTCGACCGGGTAGAGCCCCGAGTACACCATCGGTCGGGGCTCGCGGTAGCCGGTGAGCGCCTCGGTGGCGCCGTTGCGCGCGGTGGTCACCGTGTCGCCGACCTTCGACTGGCGGACGTCCTTCACACCGGTGATCAGGTAGCCGACCTCGCCGACCCCGAGGCCCTCGGTGGCCTTCGGCTCCGGCGAGACGATGCCGACCTCGAGCAGCTCGTGCATGGTGCCGGTGGACATCATCTTGATCTTCTCGCGGGGGCTGAGCTTGCCGTCCACCACACGCACGTAGGTGACGACGCCGCGGTAGATGTCGTAGACCGAGTCGAAGATCATCGCCCTGGCGGGCGCCTCGGCGTCGCCGACCGGCGGCGGGATGAGCCGGACCACCTCGTCGAGCAGTTCGCGGACCCCGACGCCGGTCTTGCCCGACACCCGCAGCACGTCCTCGGGTTCGCAGCCGATGATGTGGGCGATCTCCCCGGCGTAGCGGTCCGGGTCCGCGGCGGGCAGGTCGATCTTGTTCAGCACCGGGATGATCGTGAGGTCGCGGTCGAGCGCCAGGTACAGGTTCGCCAGCGTCTGCGCCTCGATGCCCTGAGCGGCGTCCACCAGCAGCACCGCGCCCTCGCAGGCCTCCAGCGCCCGGGACACCTCGTAGGTGAAGTCGACGTGGCCAGGGGTGTCGATCAGGTGCAATACGAACTGTTCATCCCCGACCGTCCACGGCAGCCGCACGTTCTGCGCCTTGATGGTGATGCCGCGCTCGCGCTCGATGTCCATCCGGTCCAGGTACTGCGCGCGCATGTCGCGGTCGGCGACCACACCGGTGATGCCCAGCATCCGGTCGGCCAGCGTCGACTTGCCGTGGTCGATGTGGGCGATGATGCAGAAGTTCCGAATCTGCGCCGGCGCAGTGAACGTCTTGTCGGCGAAGCTGCTGATGGGAATCTCCTGGTGGGGCTGGGTGGGACACGCGTGGTGCGCCCGTCAAGGGTATCGACCACGGGCGGCCGCGACACAATCGCAGCTCCCGGCGGTCACTTATGCTCGATTCCATGCCTCCGCAGTGGAAGTCGTTCCAGCGGTTCGCGGGGACCGCCGCAAAGAACTTCGTGTTCAACGAGGCGCCGAAGTTCATCCGCCAGCTCCAGCAGTCCGAGAACAAGCCGCGCACGGTGCAGCAGGGCCTCCAGCAGGGTCTCAAGGTCGGCCTGGAGGCCGGCCTGTCCGCGCTGGCCGGTGCGGCCGCCGCGGGTCAGCCGACCGCGGCGATCACCAGCGGCAGGCCCGTCACCGACAACAGCGTCCCGACGGCGCACCGGGCCCGCAAGCTGGTCTACGCCCCCGATCTGGACGGCCGCGCCGACCCGGGCGAGATCGTCTGGACCTGGGTCGTCTACGAGGACGACCCGACGCGGGGCAAGGACCGGCCGGTGCTGGTGGTGGGCCGCGACCGGCGCACGCTGCTCGGCCTCATGCTGAGCAGCCAGGACCACCACCGCGACGACCCGGACTGGGTCGGCATCGGCAGCGGCGGCTGGGACGACCACGGCCGGCCCAGCTGGGTGCGGCTCGATCGCGTGCTCGACGTGCCCGAGGAGGGCATCCGGCGTGAAGGCGCGGTGCTGGACCGGGACCGGTTCGAGATCGTCGCCACGCGGTTGCGCGCCGAGTACTCCTGGAGCTGACTACCGCGGCGGCCGCCACATCGGGATCATGCTGGGGCCGTCGTCCGGGAGGATGATCTCGCCGGTGACGTCGAACCCGAACCGCTGGTAGTACGGCACGTTGTCCGGATTGCTCGACTCCAGGTAGGCCGGCGCGTGTTCGGCGTCCACCCGGTCCAGCCGGGACCGCATCAGGGCCTGACCGAAACCGCCGCCGCGCACCGTCGGGTCGCTGCCGATGACCCCCAGGTACCAGTGCGGCTCCTCGGGATGCTGCTCCTTCATCAGATCGGTCAGCTGCTGCCCGCGGGCGACGCGGCCGCGTGCCGCCCAGAGGAACCGGGGCATCATCCGGAACTCCTCGCTGCGCGAGTGCTGCCAGCGTCCCGGTGGATCCCACAGCGCGGCGGCCCCGATGTCCCCGCCACGCCGGGCGACCTCGACGCCGCCACCGGCCATGAAGTGGTGACGGGTCATGGCCGCGAACATCGTCGGCAGCCCCTTCGCGCGGCGCGCCGGGTCGGGCACCATCCACGCCATCACCGGGTCGTCGAAGAACGCCCGGCCCAGCGTGCGCGCCAGCGCACGGATGTCGGCGCGCACCGGCGGCCGCACCTCGATGTCGGTCGGCACAGTGGTCATCCCTGGGTGATGTAGGCCTGCAACTGCTCGTGCTCGGCTTCCAATTCTTCCATCCGCGTCTTGACCACGTCACCGATGCTGACGATGCCGGCGAGCCGTCCGTCCACCACCACCGGCACGTGCCGCACCCGGTTGCGGGTCATCAGCACGGTGAGGCTGTCCAGGGTGTCCTCGGGGTCGCAGGTCGCCACCACGGTCGTCATGATCTCCGACACCGGCCGCGACAGCAGGTCCGCGCCCATCTCGTGCAGCTTGCGCACGACGTCGCGCTCGGACACGATGCCCGCCAGCCCGTCGGGTGAGACCACCACCATCGCACCGATGTTGTGCATCGACAGTTCGGTGAGCAGCCCGCTGACCGAGGTCTCCGGCGTGATGGTGGCGACCGCCGCCCCTTTCGTCCGCAACACGTCCGCGATCCGCATGGCGAGCCTCCGTTTGTGAGCTACGTCATATCAGGCTAGGCGGGCGGCGCACGCTGCGGAGGGTTTCGGCGGCCGGGAATGAATCGGCGGGCGCCGCACCTTGACCCCTTCATGACCTCACCGGTACCGACACTCGACCTGGGCGATCAGCTCACCGTCAGCGCGATGGGCTTCGGGGCGATGGCCCTGACGCCGGTCTACGGCGCCGTCAACGACGCCGAATCGCTGGACACCCTGCACCGCTGCCTCGATCTCGGCGTGACGTTCATCGACACCGCCGACGTCTACGGCGGCGGGGACAACGAACGCCTGATCGCGCGCCTTCTCGCCGACCGTCGCGACGAGGTCACGCTGGCCACCAAGTTCGGCATCACCGGCGTACCGGGGAAGCCGTCGGCGGGACGGCCGGGTGTCCGCAACGACGCCGCCTACGTGCGCCAGAGCGCCGACGACAGCCTGCGGCGGCTGCAGACCGACGTCATCGACCTGTACTACCTGCATCGCCGCGACGTGTCGGTGCCCATCGAGGACACCGTCGGGGCGATGGCGGACTTGGTCGCCGCAGGCAAGGTCCGCCACCTCGGCCTGTCGGAGGTGACGGCCGACGAGCTGCGCGCCGCGGTCGCCGTGCACCCGATCGCAGCGGTGCAGAGCGAATGGTCGATCTGGAGCCGCGACGTCGAGCGCAACGTCGTCCCGGCCGCCGTGGAACTCGGCGTGGGATTCGTGCCGTACTCGCCGCTGGGCCGGGGGTTCCTGGCCGGCTCGGTGCGGTCGGGCGCCGACCTCGAGGCGGCCGGTGAGTTCCGGCGCAGTCTGCCGAGATTCGCCGCCGACGCGTTCGAGGCCAACCTCGCCGTGGTGGACACCGTCGCGACCGTGGCCGACCAGGTCGGCGCCACCCCGGCACAGGTCGCCCTCGCGTGGCTGCGCCAGCGCGCCGAGGCCCTCGGCGTGTCATCGGTGCCGATCCCGGGCACCCGGCGCGCCACCCGGGTCGCCGAGAACCTCGATTCGCTCGGCGTCACGCTGACCGCAGATCAGCTCGCGGCACTCGACGCCGCAGCAGCCTCGGTGGTGGGACAGCGGTCCGGCGATCCGAACTGGGTGTCCGCGGGCCGCGAGTAGCGCCCTCCCCGATCGGGGCGGTGGGAATCCCGTCAGACCGCACACCGGCGCACCGCCGACGCGGTAGGTATGAGCCATGATCGAGCTCACCCTGCTGGGAACCGGCAGCCCGATACCGGACCCCCGCCGGGCCGGGCCGTCGACGCTGGTGCGCGCCGGCGGCCAGACACTGCTCGTCGACTGCGGACGCGGTGTGCAGCAGCGGATGGCGGCCGCCGGGGTCGGCGCCGCCGGCCTGACGGCCCTGCTGCTCACCCACCTGCACAGCGACCACATCGCCGACCTGGGTGACCTGCTGATCACCCGCTGGGTCACCACGTTCACCGAGCAGGCGCCGCTGACGATCATCGGGCCGCCGGGGACGGCCGAGGTGGTGGACCTGACGCTGAAGGCGTTCGGTCGCGACATCGGCTACCGGATCGCCCACCACGCGGATCTCACCGCACCCCCCGCCGTCGAGGTGCACGAGCACACCGACGGCGTCGTCTGGGACCGCGACGGCGTGCGCGTCGTGGCCGCGCCCACCGATCACCGCCCGGTGACGCCGACGATCGGGTTCCGCGTGGAGCACCACGGTGCGTCGGCGGTCCTCGCCGGGGACACCGTGCCGTGCGACAGCCTCGACGCGCTTGCCGCAGGCGCAGGCGCGCTGGTGCACACCGCCATTCGGCAAGACCTGATCGAATCGCTTCCGCAGCAACGATTCCGCGACATCTGCGACTACCACTCGTCGGTCGAGCAGGCCGCCGCGACCGCTGCCAGGGCCGGTGTCGGCATCCTGGTGCTCACCCACTACGTCCCGGCGATCGCGCCCGGCGCCGAGGACGAGTGGCGGGCGCTGGCCGCGTCGGTGTTCCCCCGGCAGATCGAACTCGGAGACGACCTGCACCGCGTCGAGGTGCACCCCGGCGTGTGCGTCAGGCCAGCCGGGTGATCTCCACGACGACGTCGAGGTCGGTGGAGCCCTCACCGGAGTAGATGCCCTTCAGCGGGGTGACGTCGGCGTAGTCGCGGCCGACACCCACGCTGACGTACTGCTCGTTGATCTCTTTGTCGTTGGTCGGGTCGTAGTGCCACCAGCCGCCGGTCCACGCCTGGATCCACGCGTGACTCTGCCCTTCGATGGTGTCGCCGACCGCGGCCTCACGGTTCGGATGCAGGTAGCCCGACACGTAGCGGGCGGGAATACCTATGCTGCGCAACAGGATCAGCGACAGATGCGCGAAATCCTGGCACACGCCCTTGCCTTCGCGATGCGCGTCCAGGCCGGACGAGTGCACCCCGGTGGTCCCCGGCACGTACTCGAGTTCGCTGTGCACCCAGTTCGCCGCGGCGATCACCGCGTCGTGCGGGTCGTGGTACTTCGCGATGCGCTGCCCCACCCGCGCCAGGCGCCTGCTGTCCGGCGTGTAGTCGGTGGGCCCGAGCACCTCGTCGAAGCGGTCGATCACCGCGATCGTCTTGAGGTCCTCCCAGCTCACCTCCTCGGCGGGTTGGTCGCCGGTGTCGGTCTCGACCACAGACGACGCGGTGACCTCCAGTTCGGTGTGCGGGGCGTGCAGATCGAACGACGTCACCGCGGTGCCCCAGTAGTCGACGTAGCGGTACTGGCGGGTGGCAGGCACGGTCTCGACCCGGTTGAGGATGACGTTCTGCCGCGAGTCCGACCGTGGCGTGAGGCGCGCCTCGTTGAACGACGCCGTCACCGGCGACTTGTAGGCGTACCCGGTCGAGTGCACCACCCGCATGCGCCACATCAGATCTCCCCTTCCTCGATCACCAGGCCGCCGCTGCGGCCGGCGTCGGTCCAGGCCACCCACGGTGCCGCATGGAAGTACTGCAGCGCCAACGCCTCTCCGACGTCGAAGCAGGTCTGCTGCAGGTCGGCCAACCGGGTCTCGAGCGACTCCAGCAGCACGCCCGGCTCCAGGAACTCCAATTCACTGCGCGCGCGGCCAAGCAGGCGCTGCGCCTCGGCGGTCGCTCCGACGCGGTTCTGCGGCCGCTGCAGCAGTTCGTCGAGGCTGTGCTCGGCCAGTCGCAGCGAGTAGTAGATCGACCGCGGGAACAGCCGATCGAGCAGCATGAACTCGACGACACGGCCCGCGTCGAGTGCGCCGCGATAGGTGCGCAGGTAGGTGTCGTGCGCGCCCGCCGACCGCAGCAACGTCACCCAGGCCGGCGACGAGGCACTGTCGCCGACCCGGGACAGCAGCAACCGCACGGTCATGTCCACCCGTTCGATCGCGCGGCCCATCAGCATGAACCGGTACCCGTCGTCCCGGGACAGGGTCGAGTCCGCCAGGCCGGCGAACATCGCCGCGCGACCCTCGACGTACGAGAGGAACTCATGGGGGCCAAGGCGTTTGGCGGCCCGCTCCCGCTCGGGCAGTGCGTTGTAGGTGGTGTTCAGGCATTCCCAGATCTCGCTCGACGTCACCTCCCGGGCGCCGCGCGCGTTCTCCCGCGCCGCCGAGATCGAGTCCACGATGGAGGTGCCCTCACCACGGGTGTCGCGGGTGAACGCCACCAGATCGGTGAGCGACCAGACGTCGAGCGCGGTGCTCGGGGCCTCGATGCCGAGCACCCGCAGCAGGGTCCGCGACGCCCGGTCCGGATCGACGCTCGAGTCCTCCAGCAATTGGTGCACGGTCACGTCGAGAATGCGCGCGGTGTCGTCGGCCCTCTCGACGTATCGTCCGATCCAGTACAGCGACTCCGCATTTCGCGCGAGCATGCGCTATCCCCCTACTGTTGCTGTTGCTGCTGCTGGTCGAGTGTCTGACTGTCGCCGCTGCGTTCGGTCTTCGGGCCCTTGGCCGCCGCGGGCAGCGAGCGCACCACTTCCGCCGCCGCGAGTTCGCGCTCGGCGGCCGACGTGCGCGACGCCAGCACCCAGGTGTCCTTCGAGCCGCCGCCCTGGCTGGAGTTCACCACCAGCGACCCCTCCGGCAGCGCCACCCGGGTCAGCCCGCCGGGCAGCACCCACACGTCGTCGCCGTCGTTGACCGCGAACGGCCGCAGGTCGACGTGCCGCGGCGCGAGCTTGCTGTCGATCTGCGTCGGCACCGTCGACAGCTGCATCACCGGCTGGGCGATCCACCCGCGCGGGTCGCTGCGGATCTTCTTGCAGATCGTGGCCCGTTCCTTCTCCGAGGCGTCGGGGCCGAAGACGATGCCGTAGCCGCCCGAACCCTCCACCGGCTTGATCACCAGTTCGTCGACCCGGTCGAGGACCTCCTCGCGCTCCTCCTCGAGCCAGCAGCGGAACGTGTCGACGTTGGCCAGCAGCGGCTTCTCCCCGAGGTAGTACTCGATGATCGTCGGCACATAGGTGTAGACCAGCTTGTCGTCGCCCACCCCGTTGCCGACGGCGCTGGAGATCACCACGTTGCCCGCCCGCGCGGCGTTGAGCACCCCCGCGACGCCGAGCACCGAATCGGGCCGGAACTGCATCGGATCCAGGTAGGCGTCGTCGATGCGCCGGTAGATCACGTCGACCTGCCGCTCCCCCTCGGTGGTGCGCATGTAGACGGTGTTGTCACGGCAGAACAGGTCGCGGCCCTCGACGAGTTCGACGCCCATCTGCCGTGCCAGCAGCGAGTGTTCGAAGTATGCGGAGTTGTAGACACCCGGGGTCAGCACCACGACCGTCGGATCGGCGACGTTGTTGGCCGCGGCGTTGCGCAGGGCCCGCAGCAGGTGCGCGGAATAGTCGCCCACGGCACGAACCCTGTTGGTGGCGAACAGGTTCGGGAACACCCGTGCCATCGTCCGGCGGTTCTCCATCACGTAGGACACCCCGGACGGGGAACGCAGGTTGTCCTCGAGCACGCGGAAATTGCCCTGGGCGTCGCGGATCAGGTCGATGCCTGCGACGTGGATGCGCACCCCGTTGGGCGGATGGATGCCGACGGCCTCGCGGTGGAAGTGCTCGCACGACGTCACGAGGCGCCGCGGGATGACGCCGTCGCGCAGGATCTCCTGCTCGCCGTAGATGTCGTCGAGGTACATCTCCAGCGCCCGCACCCGCTGGGTGATGCCGCGCTCGAGCCGCGTCCACTCGGCGGCGGAGATCACCCGGGGCACCGGGTCGAGCGGGAACGGCCGCTCCTGGCCCGAGAGGGAGAAGGTGACGCCCTGGTCGATGAACGCGCGCCCGAGGGCCTCGGCCCTGGCCTCGAGTTCCGAGGCGTCCGCCGGGGCCAACTCGGCGAAGATGCCCTTGTAGGGGCCGCGGACGTTGCCCTGGCTGTCGAACATCTCGTCGAAGGCGCGGTCGTAGCCGCCCAGCTTGTTGTAACCCTCGAAGACTCCTTCGTGCCGTCTGGCCGCCCGCGTGGTGCTGCGAGACGAACGGGCGGACTCGGTGGGCAGGGTGCGGAGGCTCACCCCCGCCATGTTGCATGATCCCGGCCGTATCGGCAGGCCAGTGCGGCTCACTTTGGTCGATCGACCCGCCCGCTGGTACCCTGAGCAGTCGCTGCCCGCCGACGCGGGCCGGCGCCGAGACTTCTGTCGAACTGTTCTGAATCACCCGAGACTTACGAAGGAATCACCGCGTGGCCAACATCAAGTCGCAGCAAAAGCGCATCCTCACCAACGAGCGCCGCCGTCTGCGCAACCAGTCGGTGAAGTCCTCGCTGCGCACGGCTGTCCGCGGCTTGCGCGAGGCCATCGACGCCGGCGAGAAGGACAAGGCCGCCGAGTTGCTGCAGACCACCAGCCGCAAGCTCGACCAGGCCGCCAGCAAGGGCGTCATCCACAAGAACCAGGCCGCCAACAAGAAGTCCGCGCTGGCCCTGGCGCTCAACAAGCTCTGAGCCCGACCGGCCTCCGGTCAGTCGGCCACCAGTTCGGCCACCCGGCGCACCGCCGATTCGAGCGCGTACTCGGGGTCCGCGGCTGCACCCTTCACATCCGCGTTGAGCGTCGCCACCAGGCGCATCGCCTCGGCCACTGACGCCCGCGACCATCGCCGGGCCTGTTTCTGCGCCTTCTGCACCCGCCACGGCGGCATACCGAGCTCGCCCGCCAGCCGGTACGGGTCCCCCGTCAGCGGGCCCACCCGGGCGATCGCATGCACCGCCTCGGCCAGCGCGTCGGCAAGCACCACCTGCGGCTCCCCGCGCAGCATCGCCCACCGCAGCGCTTCGGCCGCCCCGGCGACGTCCCCGGTGACCGCCTTGTCGGCGATGTCGAAGCCCTTCACCTCGGCCTTGCCCGAGTGGTAGCGGCGCACCGCGACGGCGTCCACCTCGCCGGCGGTGTCGGCCACCAGCTGCGAACACGCCGCCGCCAGCTCACGGATGTCGGAGCCGACCGCGTCGAGCATCGCCGTGACCGTGTCGTCGCCCACCTTGATCTTGAGCGTGCGGAACTCGTGGCGGACGAAGTCGGCGCGCTCGGCGGCCTTGGTGATGCGGGCGCACGGATACACCTCGGCGCCGAGCTTCTTGAGCTGATCGGCCAGCGCCTTGGCCCGTCCGCCACCTGAGTGCACCACCACCAGCACGGTGCCCGGCGGCAGGTCCTCGGCCACCGAGCCGATCAGCGCGACCGCCTCCTTGCCGGCCTCCGCGGCGGCCTCGAGCACCACCACCCGCGTGTCGGCGAACAGCGACGGGCTGAGCAGTTCGGCCAGTTCGCTGGTGCTGACCTCGCCCGCCCGCAGCCGGTCGACCGGGACGTCGTCGGTGCCCGCGTGCTTGCGGGCATCCCGCAGCACACCCGCGACCGCGCGTTCGACCAGCAGCTCCTCGTCACCGAGCACCAGGTGCAGTCCACCGACTTCTTGGCTCACCCCCCGATCGTTTCACGCCGTCCGGACATCGCCCGCGGCGTGGCTCGCCAGCGTCCACGCGAGCAGGCACACGGCTGCGCCGGCGCAGGCGACGCGCACCCACCGCAGGCGCCAGCACACCACCAGCGCCAGACCACTCAGGGCCACCGCGACCACACCGGGCAGCCCCGACGGCACGGTGACGGCGGCGCCAGGAACCCCCGCGGCGCAGCGCGCCACGTTCAGCAGCCACCACAGTTCCGGGCCGGTGAAGCGGATCAGCAGCTGCCCGCCCGCCGGCCACAGCGGACACAGTGCCGCCGCGGCGGTACCGAGCACTGTGATCGGCGGGATCACCGCGGCGACAGCGAGATTCGCAGCGATCGAGACCAGACTCAGCGTCCCCGAGATGCCCGCCACCAGGGGCGCGGTCACCAGCTGCGCGGCGACCGCGACACTGGTCGCGTCGGCCAGCGGTTTCGGCCAGCCGCGCGCGACCAGACGGCGTGACCACAGCGGCGCCAGCACGATGAGCGCGGCGGTCGCCGAGACCGACAGCGCGAAGCCGACGTCGACGGCCAGCTCGGGGGCGCCGATGAGGAGCGCGATGACGCTGCCCGCCAACGCGGGCACGGCATGCCGTCGCCGGTGCGACACCACGGCCAGCAGCGTGATCGCCCCCATCACCGCCGCACGCAGCACGCTGGCCGACGGCTGCACGACCACCACGAACGCCAGCAGCACCAGCGCCGCGAGCAGCACCGCCGTCCGCGGACCCAGGACCCCCGCGCTGAACAGCACCGCCCCGCAGACGATCGTCACGTTGGCGCCGGAGACAGCGGTCAGATGGGTCAGGCCGGCGGCCCGGAAGTCCGCCGTCGTCGACGCCGTCACCGCCGAGGTGTCGCCGAGCACCAGCGCGGGCAGCATCGCCGCCTCCTCCGGCGGCAGCACCGCCCGCGCCTGGTCGGCGAACCCGGTCCGGACACCGTGCGCGGCCCGCTGCACGGCCGAGGCCTCGCCGAGCGTCGGCTCCCCGGTCGCCGAGAGCACCGCCACCGTGAGGTCACGGCGGTCGGGTGCACCGACGCGCGCACGGAACGTCGCCGGCCGGCCCGCGGTCAGCTCGGCGAAACCGGACACCGAGGCGAACGCGACGACCCGGCCCGACGACGGCAGGCCGTCGACCGCCTGCAGCGTCCCGCGGAACATCAGCCGGCCGCCGCCCAGCGAGCGCGGGCTCTCTGACGGGGTGACCGTGACGGTGGCCGAGCGGCCGTGCAGCGCACCGACGGGGTGGTTGTCGACCTGGTGCGTGCGCACCGCCGCGGCGACGGTGAACGCGGCCCCGACCGCGGCCACCGCCGCCAGACCGGCGCCCGCCGCCCGCAGTGCGCTGCCGACGTCGCCGCGACCGCCTGCCCACCAGCCCGCGGCGGCGGTGACGGCGATCGCGATCAGCGTCACCAGCACCGCCGCCCCGGCGTGCCACAGCGTGGTGGCCGCGGTCACCGCCCAGCCGGTCGCCGCGGCGGGCACCAGCCGCAGGTCGAGGCGGCGGTCGCCGTCCACCCGCCGTCACACCCGGACCAGGTCGCGCAGCTTGTCCAGCCGTGCCGGACCGATGCCGTCGACGTCGCCGAGCTGGTCGACGCTGGTGAACTTCCCGTTGGCGTCGCGCCACGCGAGGATCGCCGCCGCCGTCACCGGTCCGACGCCGGGCAGCGCGTCGAGCTGTTCGGCCGTCGCGGTGTTCAGGTCCACCGCCTCCGTCGGGGCCGATCCCGGATCGCCGGGCGGCGCGGGCGGCGGCGCAGCACCGGTCTGCTCGCTCACCGAACTGCCCATCGTGGTCGGCCGGCCCGGCGGCGCGGCGATGCCGACGATGATCTGCTCGCCGTCGGTGACGCGGCGCGCGAGGTTCAGCCCGACGAGGTCCGCGCCGTCCATCGCGCCGCCCGCACCCTCGAGGGCGTCGGCGATGCGCGCGCCCGCCGCGAGCGTGACCAGGCCCGGCTTGTGCACGAGGCCGACGACGCTGACCACCACCGGCCCGTCGGCGACGGGTGGTGCCTGCGGTCTGGCGGAGGACAGCGGCTCGACCGGCGGCAGCTTCGCCGCGGCCACCGGCGGCGGCTCGTCGCGGATCACGGTGAACACGGTCACCAGCACCGCGATCACCCCAACCACAGCCAGTGCCGCCACGCCCGCCCGCCCGGGGTCGGCGCGCACCGTCGTCAGCCACCCCCGCGCAGATGCGCCACGGGAGTCGTTGTCCGACAGATCATCCGGTAGCCACCGCGACAGCGCGGTGTCGGACCGGTCGGCGGTTACCGGGTCGGCATCGCCGCCGGCCTCGACGGAGGCGGCGTCGTCCACCTCGGTGCCGAGACGGCGAGCCGACCTGTCGAACTGCGGTTCGGTGCGCATGCGCCGACCGTAGGTCCGCGAGCCGACCGCGACGGCCGCCACGACGACGTGCGGGCCGTGGCTGGGGATGAACGCACGACTGTGGACAACTCCCTGCCGACCGTGCACACCGGGCGAATAGTGTCTACCCACACATGACTCGACGAGGAGGCACCAGATGACCGCACCGGCGGCGAACCGGCCACTGCGCGTGATCCAGTGGACGACGGGCAACATCGGACGGCGCTCCCTGCACGCGATCATCGGACGCAGCGACATGGAGCTGGTCGGGGTGTACGCGCACGGCGCGGACAAGGTCGGTGTCGACGCGGCCGAGCTGTCCGGGTGGCCGGAGCCGACCGGCGTCACGGCGACCGACGACATCGACGCGCTGATCGCGCTGAAGCCCGACGCGTGTTGTTACAACCCGCTGTGGCCCAGCGTCGACGAACTGGTCCGGCTGCTCGAGTCCGGCGTGAACGTCTGCTCGACCGCGGCGTGGATCACCGGCGGCAAGCAGAC
The DNA here is from genome assembly GCF_040674075.1 of Mycobacterium sp. NPDC050551. Lineage (NCBI taxonomy): Bacteria > Bacillati > Actinomycetota > Actinomycetes > Mycobacteriales > Mycobacteriaceae > Mycobacterium > Mycobacterium sp. NPDC050551. The sequence goes on from NZ_JBFARC010000005.1 coordinate 475,020, forward strand.
ACCCGAAGATCTGGACCGCATCCGGAAGGCCTGCGAGACAGGCGGATCGACCATCTTCGGCAGCGGCGCACACCCCGGCATGACCAACATGGTCGGCATGGTGCTGTCCGGGTCGTGCGAACGCGTCGACGAGATCCGCATCACCGAGTCCGTCGACTGCTCGACCTACGAGTCCGCGGGCACCCAGTCCGCGATGGGATTCGGCCAGGACCCCGGCACCCCCGGCCTCGCCGAGAGCGTGCGCCGCGAGAGCGAGGTGTTCGCCGAATCGGCGGCGATGATGGCCGACGCGATCGGCGCGACCGTGGACCGGATGACGTTCGACGTCGAGTTCACCGCCGCCACCGGCGACAGCGATCTGGGCTTCATGCAGATTCCGGCGGGCACCGTCGGCGGGGTGTACGGCTACCACCGCGGCTGGGTGGGCGACCGCAACGTGGTCAGCGTCGGCTTCAACTGGACCATGGGTTCCCATGTGACACCGCCGAAGCCGCTCGAGCACGGCCACGTCATCCAGGTGTTCGGGCTGCCCAACATGCGCACCGTGCTGCACTGCCTGCCGCCGAGGGACTGGACCGAGCCGGGTTTCATGGGGCTGGGGATGATCTACACGGCGATGCCGGTGACGAACGCGGTGCCCGCGGTGGTGGCTGCGCGCCCCGGCATCGTGACGCTCAAGGACCTACCACCGGTCACCGGTCGCGCGCAGCTCTGACTCCTCGGGGAGTCACTCGCTGATCTGGACGACCACGCCGACGGCGCCGCCGCCGAGGTGGATCGACAGCACCGCGCCCATGTCGGTCACCGTCAGGGACTCGACCTGGGGCAGCCGACTGGTGAGCGCCGCCCCGATCTGGTCCGCGGCGTCGTGGTTGTCGACGTGGTGCACGGTGACGGCCGCCCGCCGGTCACCGATCAGCTCGGCGATCTGGTCGACCATCGCCGCGTGCGCCTTGGACACCGTGCGGATCCGCTGGGACAGCACCAGGCGGCCGTCGACGTCCAGGCACAGCAGTGGTTTGAGCGCCAGCGCGGTGCCCAGCCACGATGCGGTGGTGCCGATCCGGCCGCTGCGCCGCAGGTTGTCCAGCCGGTGCACGACGATGAACGCGTGCCCCCGCGGCATCGCCGCCCTGGCCGCCGCCTCGACCGCGTCCAGGTCGGCACCGGTGGCCGCCGCCCGGGCCGCCGCGAGGGCGACGAACCCGACGCCCATGGCCGCCGACCGGGAGTTCACCACCCGGACGGCGGGACCGAATTCCCGCGCCGCCTGCACCGCGGAGCCGACCGTGCTCGACAGCGCCGCCGAGATGTGGACGGCCACAACGCCGTCGCCACCGCTGTCGTGCAGGGCCTGCCGGTAGGTGTCGACCAGCTCGGCAGGTGTCGCGCCGGCCGTCGTCACGTGGGCGTGGTCGTGGATGTCGTAGGGCACCGGGTCGATCCCGTCGCGCAGATCGGTGCCGTCCACGAGCACGTGCAGCGGCACCTGCCGGATGTCGTGCTGCTTGAGGTCGTCGGGCGCCAGCCGCGACGACGAGTCGGTGACCACGACGACCGGCATCGTCAGCCCGCCGGATCCGGTTCGCCGGCACCGGCTTCGGCCAGTGCCTTGAGCATCAGCTCGGCGACCGCCTGATGTGCCTCGAAGTTCCAGTGGATGCCGTCGGGGTTGCCGCGACCGCTCATCACCTCGTCGCCGACCGCCGCCTTCAGGTCGACCAGCGGGACATCGTGCTCGTCCGCCCACTCGGTGAGTGCCCGCACCGTGCCTGCCCGGCCGTGGTGCGCTCGGCCGTAGGAGTCGGCGATGTGCACCGACGGCAGCGATGCCACCACCGGGATGCCGGGACGGTTGAAGTCGATGGCGCCGCGGGTCATCTCGAGATACTCGACGCTCAGATGCGGGGGCAGCGCGGCGCGGGCCACCGGGGAGAACCGGGGCTGCACCCAGCCGTATCCGTCACGCACCCAGCGCCGCAGCCACGGCGGCCGGACGTAGCGGATCAGCTCGCGCAGTGCCGTGGGCAGCGGCGAGGGCAGCGAGTCCATGCCGCAGGTCGCGAAGATCACCGCCCCGGCTCGTGGCAGCGCCGCCCACGACCGCGGGTCCTGGGTGGCCGCCCACCAGACGTCGCGACACGTCCAGCCAATCCGGCCGATCAGCTCGAGCTCCCAACCCAGTTGCGACGCAACGAGATTGGGCCAGATCCTGGGGTCGTCGGCGGGCAACCCGCCGGTCGGACCGTAGTAGGCCAGGGAGTCGGCGAACACGAGCAGCGTCCGGTCCGGCGGACCGCTGCGCTCAGAGGACGTCATTGGCCACCTGCGCCGAGGCGTTCCACACGTCGAGCCGCCACCGCACGGCGTCCGCGTCGGGCCGGGAATGCCCCGACAGCTGGACCCAGCTGGCGTTGCCCATGCCGCCGAGCACCGGCCAGTTGTCGACGGGCAGCGCCAGCAGCGCCGCGGTGAGCGCGGCGATCAGACCGCCGTGCGCGACCAGCACCACCGGCCGGTCGGCGTCCGCGCCGTCGCGGTCGGAACCCCAGGCCGGTTGCGTGGCGATGATCTCGTCGACCAGCGGCATGCTGCGTGCGGCCACGTCGACGCGGCTCTCGCCGCCGTGCGGCGCCCACCGCGCGTCGTCGCGCCATGCCAGCCGGGCGCCCGGCGCCGCGGCGTCCACGTCGAGGTGTGTCAGGCCCTGCCAGTCCCCCAGATGGGTTTCGCGCAGCCGCGCATCGATGCCCACCGGCACCCCGGAACGCTCGCCGAGCACCGTCGCGGTGTCCAGGGCGCGGCGCAGATCCGAGGACAGGATCAGCAGCGGCTGCCGCTTGGCCAGCACCTCGGCCGCGGCCACGGCCTGATCGCGGCCGAGGTCGGTGAGGTCGGTGTCGAGCTGGCCCTGCATCCGGCTGCCCGCGTTGTACTCGGTCTGGCCGTGCCGCAGCATCACCAGCCGCCGGACGGTCACGGCGATCCGTCCAGATCGACCGGCACCGTCGGGCAGTCCCGCCACAGCCGGTCGAGCGCGTAGAAGTTGCGCTCGTCCTGGTGCTGGATGTGCACGACGATGTCGACGTAGTCCAGCAGCGTCCAGCGGCCCTCCCGGGTGCCTTCCCGCCGGGCCGGTTTGTGGCCGGCGAGCCGCATCTTCTCCTCGACTTCGTCGACGATCGCGTTGACCTGGCGTTCGTTGGACGCCGACGCGATGACGAAGCAGTCGGTGATGACGAGCTGGCCCGACACGTCGATGACCACCACGTCGTCGGCGAGTTTGTCGGCGGCCGCCCGCGCCGCGACGGTGGCCATCTCGATCGCCTCGTCGGTTGCGCTCATCGGTTGTCTCCCTCTGTGTCGGCCGGCGCGGTGTAGAGGCCGCGCTTGGCCACGTACTGCACCACACCGTCGGGTACCAGGTACCAGATCGGTCGTTCCTCCTGCGCCCGCAGCCGGCAGTCACTGGAAGAGATCGCCAGCGCGGGCACCTCGACCAGGGTCAGCGCGTCGGCGGGCAGCTCACGCATCGCCGCGGCGATGTGCTTGCCGTCGAGCTCGTACCCGGGCCTGCTGACGCCGACGAACCGGGCGATCGAGAACATCTCCTCCCAGTTCTGCCACGACAGGATGGAGGCCAGCGCGTCGGCGCCGGTGATGAAGTACAGGTCGGCGTCGGGGTTCTGCGCGCGCAGGTCGCGCAGGGTGTCCTTGGTGTAGGTGGCGCCGCCGCGGTCGATGTCGACGCGGCTCACCGAGAACCGTGGATTCGAGGCGGTGGCGATGACCGTCATCAGGTAGCGGTCCTCGGCGGCCGTCACCTGGCGGTCGTGCTTCTGCCAGGGCTGGCCGGTCGGCACGAACACCACCTCGTCGAGGTCGAACAGGTCGGCGACCTCGCTGCCGGCGATCAGGTGGCCGTTGTGGATGGGATCGAATGTCCCGCCCATCACGCCAAGCCTGCGCCGAGGTGCCACGAAGAGCGAGCTTACGGGAGCGTCACCGGCGGGCAGGAGCGAAGCGACCCGGGGAGCGTCACCGGCGGGCAGGAGCGAAGCGGATCAGATGGGCAGCAGGGCGTCGATCACGCCGGCGAGCTGTTTGGCCGACCGGCACTCGTGCATGGTGATGACCTCTTCGTAGCGCGGGACCGCCGAGTCGCCGCTGCCCCACAGGTGGCGCGGTTCGGGGTTGAGCCAGTGCGCGTGCCTGCTCGCGGTCACCATCTGGGTGAGCAGGTCGATCTCGGGGTTGCGGTAGTTGTTGCGGGCGTCGCCGAGCACGAGCAGCGAACTGCGCGGGCTCAGCACGTTCGGGAAGCCGTGCAGGAACGACGCGAACGCGTTGCCGTAGTCGGAGTGGCCGTCACGGGTGTAGACGCCGGCCTCGCGGGTGATGCGCTGCACCGCGACCGCCAGGTCGGCGTCCGGCCCGAACAGCGTGGTGACCTCGTCGGTGGTGTCGATGAAGGCGAACACCCGCACCCGGGAGAACTGCTGGCGCAGCGCGTGCACCAGCATCAGGGTGAAGTGGCTGAACCCGGCCACCGAGCCCGACACGTCGCACAGCACCACGAGTTCGGGTCGGGCCGGGTGCGGCTTCTTGAGCACCACGTCGATCGGCACCCCGCCGGTCGACATCGACTTGCGCAGCGTCTTGCGCATGTCGATCTCACCCGCGCGTGACCGTCGCCGCCGCGCGGCGAGCCGCGTCGCGAGGGTGCGGGCCAGCGGGGCCACCACCCGGCGCATCTGGCGCAGCTGTTCGCCGGAGGCGCGCAGGAATTCGACGTTCTCCGCGAGCTGCGGCACGCCGTACATCTGCACGTGCTCACGCCCGAGCTGTTCGGCGGTGCGGCGTTTGGTCTCCGACTCCACCATCTTGCGTAGCTGCGAGATTCGCTGCGCGGCAAGCGCCTTGGCGATCTGCTCCTGGGTGGGTGACGGCTCGTCGCCGTACGGGGCGAGCAGTCCGGCGAGCAGCCGGCCCTCCAGGTCGTCCAGACTCATCGCCTTGAGCGCCTGGTAGGACGAGTAGGACGGTCCGCGGCTGGAGTTGTAGCGGCCGTAGGCCTCGACGATCTGCGCGATCATCGCGATCAGTCGCTCGTCGAGGTTGGCCAGGTCGGGGTTGTCGGCCAGCATCTTCACCAACGCGTCGCGCATCGCCTCGATGTCCTCGGGCGGCAGTCCCTGCTCGTCGTCGCTCTCGCCGTCCTCGTCCTCCAGCACGGTCTTCGCGCCGAGCGCGGCGGGGAAGAACAGGTCGAACATCGCGTCGTAGGTGTCGCGGTGATCGGGCCTGCGCAGCACGGCGCACGCGATGCCTTCACGCAGCACCTCCCGGTCACCGAGCCCGAGCACCGTCATCACCCGGCCGGCGTCCACGGTCTCCGACGGGCCCACGGAGATGCCTTGGCCGCGAAGCGCTTCGACGAACTCGACCAGGTGACCCGGCAGGCCGTGCGGGGCCAGCGGCTGCGGAGGCCGGACGCGGCGTGGCGGCATCAGTTGAGCCTCAGCTCTCCTGCGGCGCGCTGCTGGTCGGACTGGTGTTTGAGGATCACACCGAGGGTGGCGGCGATCATCGCGTCGTCGATGGTGTCCATGCCCAGCGCCAGCACCGTGCGGCCCCAGTCGATGGTCTCGGCCACCGACGGCACCTTCTTGAGCTGCATGCCGCGCAGCACCCCGATGATGCGCACCAGTTCCGACGCGATGTGCTCGGGCAGGTCGGGCACCCGTGAGAGCAGGATGCGCCGCTCGAGGTCCGGGTCGGGGAAGTCGATGTGCAGGAACAGGCAGCGCCGCTTGAGCGCTTCGGACAGTTCGCGGGTGGCGTTGGAGGTGAGCACCACGAAGGGTGCGCGTTCTGCCTTGATCGTCCCGAGTTCGGGCACTGTGACGGCGAAGTCGCTGAGCACCTCGAGCAGCAGACCCTCGATCTCGATGTCGGCCTTGTCGGTCTCGTCGATGAGCAGCACCGTCGGGTCGGTGCGCCGGATCGCCGTCAGCAGCGGCCGGGACAGCAGGAACTCCTCAGAGAAGACGTCCATCTTGGTCTGGTCCCAGTCGCCGGCATCGGCCGCGTTGCCCGCCTGGATGCGCAGGATCTGCTTGGCGTGGTTCCACTCGTACAGCGCCCTGGCCTCGTCGACGCCCTCGTAGCACTGCAGCCGGACCAGTTCCGAGCCGGTGCACTGGGCCACCGCGCGGGCCAGTTCGGTCTTGCCGACGCCTGCGGGCCCTTCCACCAGGAGCGGCTTGCCCAGCCGGTCGGCGAGGAAAACCGCCGTGGCCGTTGCGGTGTCGGGCAGGTAGCCGGTCTCGGCGAGCTTGGCGGCGACATCGTCGATGTCGGCGAACAGCGGCGCGGGGCGTGCGGGAACGCTCACGGGTGAGTCTCCTAGGAACGGTGAAGTCAGGCGGGGCGGGTCTGACCGTCTCCCCAGACGATCCATTTGGTCGAGGTCAGTTCGGGCAGTCCCATCGGCCCGCGGGCGTGCAGCTTCTGGGTCGAGATGCCGATCTCGGCGCCGAACCCGAACTGCTCACCGTCGGTGAACGAGGTGGATGCGTTGACCATCACGGCCGCCGCGTCGACCTGTTCGGTGAAGCGCTGCGCGGCAGCCAGATTCGTGGTGACGATCGCCTCGGTGTGGCCGGTGCCGTATTCGTTGACGTGTGCGATGGCGGCGTCGAGCCCGTCGACCACCGACAGGGCGATGTCCAGCGAGAGGAATTCGGCCCGCAGTTCGTCCTCGGTGGGGTCGGCGTGCACGGTCACCCCGGCGGCCTGCAGCGCGCCGGCGAGGCGGGGCACCGCCCGATCGGCGATCGACGCGTCGACCAGCAGGGACTCGGCGGCGTTGCACACGCTGGGCCGACGGGTCTTGGCGTTGAGCACGATCCGTTCGGCGACGTCGAGATCCGCTGCTTCGTGGACGTACACGTGGCAGTTGCCGACACCGGTCTCGATGGTGGGCACCTGGGCGTCGCGCACCACCGCGTCGATCAGGCCGGCTCCCCCGCGCGGGATCACCACGTCCACCAGGCCGCGGGCCTGGATGAGGTGGGTGACGCTGGCCCGGTCGTGACTCGGCAGCAGCTGTACGGCGTCGACGGGCAACCCCTCGGCGGCCAGGGCGGCGCGCAGCGCGACCACCAGTGCCTCGTTCGAGTGCACCGCCGACGAACTGCCGCGCAGCAGTACGGCGTTGCCGGATTTCAGTGTGAGCCCGAAAGCGTCCACCGTGACGTTCGGCCTGCCCTCGTAGACCATGCCGACGACACCGAGCGGCACCCGCTGCTGACGCAGCTGCAGGCCGTTGGGCAGCGTGCTGCCGCGCAGCACCTCGCCCACCGGATCGGGCAGACCGGCCACCTGACGCAGTCCGGCGGCGATGCCGTCCACCCGCTGAGGGTTGAGGGCGAGCCGGTCCAGCATCGCGGCCGGGGTGCCTGCGGCGCGTGCGGTGTCGAGGTCGACGGTGTTGGCCGCCAGGATGTCGTGCACGCGGGCCAGCACGGCGTCGGCCGCGGCGTGCAGTGCCCGGTCCTTGGTCGCGGTGGGCAGCGTGGCCAGGACGCGGGCCGCGACCCTGGCGCGTCGGGCGGCATCGTGGACCTGCTGGCGCAAGTCGGCAACCGGCGGTGCTTGCAGACTCATCAGCCCAGCGTATCGGACCTGCGCCCGGCGCTCGACGCGTGTCAGGGACCGCGGTCGGTGACGCTGGTCTAGCGTGGGAAGACTATGGCGACGCGGGTCTGCGTGGTCGGCAGTGTGAATGCCGACGTGACGTACCGGGTCTCCGCGTTGCCGCGGCCCGGACAGACGGTGCTGGCGACCTCGACGTCGAGCGCGCCGGGCGGCAAGGGCGCCAACCAGGCGGTGGCCGCCGCGCGGGCCGGCGCGGAGGTGGCGCTGGTCGCCGCACTCGGTGACGACGCGGCCGCACAGTCGCTGCGGGGCCATCTGCGCGGCAACGGAGTCGGCCTCGACGGGGTGATCACCGTGCCGGGGCCCAGCGGCTCCGCGGTGATCATGGTCGACGCGGCCGCGGAGAACAGCATCGTGGTGGCGCCGGGCGCGAATGCCCGGCTCGACGTGGGTTCCGCGGCGGTGCGCGACGTGATCGCCGCCTGTGAGGTGCTGTTGCTGCAGTTGGAGATCCCCGTCCCGACGGCCGTCCACGCTGCGCGGCTGGGCCGCGACGCCGGCGCGGTCGTCGTCGTCAACGCCTCGCCCGCCGGCGCCAGGGCCCACGAGCTGCTCGCCCTGTCCGAACTGGCGGACGTGGTGGTGGTCAACGAGGCGGAAGCGGCCGACTGGCACTGGCCGGTGCCGCATCTGGTGATCACCCGGGGCGCGCGCGGCGCGAGCTACCTGGGCGACGGGGAGCGTTTCGACGTCGCCGCGCCGGCCGTCCGGGCGGTCGACACCACCGGGGCGGGCGACGTCTTCGCCGGTGTGCTGGCGGCGGACTGGCTCGGCGGTCACGAGGCGGCGCTGCGCCGCGCGTGTGTGGCAGGTGCGCTGGCCACCCTGGTACCCGGTGCGGGTGACTGCGCGCCGTGCTCAGATGCCATCGACGACGAACAGCAAGGGAGACAGCGTGACCGACGCTCCGCGACCACCCGACGGTGACTGGCTGGGAACGAAGTTCCTGCGCTTCGACAGGGAGGGCCCGTTCGGCGTGTGCACGCTGGACCGACCCGAGGCGCGCAACGCGATGACCCCGGCGATGTACTTCGGCATCAAGTACGCCGTCAAGCACGTCGACGCCGACCCGGACCTGGCCGGTCTGCTGATCACCGGCGCCGGTGACGTGTTCGCCCCCGGCGGTGACATGGGCGGCGGCGGCGAGGACAACTGGCTGACCTTCGGATCCGCGCTCGGCATGGACGCGCTGCCGTTCGACACGCTGCGGCAGTCGGTGAAGCCGGTGGTGGCCGCGGTCAACGGGTTGTGTCAGGGCGGCGGGCTGCAGATCGCGCTGTGCGCGGACATCGCCGTGGTGAGCGAGCGGGCGACGTTCCGGGTGCCCGAACTCTACCGCGGCATCGCCGACACCTACTACAGCCACATGCTGGCCCGCCTGATCGGACCCGTCCGCACCCGCGATCTGATGTTCACCGGCCGCACGCTGTCCGCCGCCGAGGCGCTGGACTGGGGCATGGTGGCCCGGGTGGTCGCCCACGACGACCTGCACGACGCCGCTCGTGAGGTGCTCGCCCAGTGCTGCCGGACCGCGCCCGGCGCCCGCTCGGCGATCAAGTCGAGCATCGACGCCTATGTCGGCCTCTACGACCGCATCGGGATGCAGGCCAGCCTCGGTGCGCCCGAGTCGATCGAGGGCTTCATGGCGTTCAAGCAGCGGCGCTCCCCCGAGTGGGTGCACCCGGACCTGCGCATCGACGGGCGCCTCTGACGCCGGTCAGCTCTCCGGGATCTCCCGTTCGATCTCGTCGAGCCAGATGCGCGCCGACATGTCCGACGGAGCTCGCCAGTCGCCGCGCGGCGACAACGATCCGCCCGCCGACACCTTCGGCCCGTTCGGCAGGGCCGACCGCTTGAACTGGCTGAACGAGTAGAACCGCTGGGCGAACACCTGCAGCCAGTGCCGGATGTCCTTCAGCGAGTACTCCGGCCGCTTGTCGTCCGGATAGCCCGAGGGCCAGTCGCCGGACTCGGCGTCGTGCCACGCGTGCCAGGCCAGGAAACCGACCTTCGACGGACGGAACCCGTAGCGCAATACATGGAAGAGCGAGAAATCCTGCAGGACATAGGGTCCCACCTTGCCCTCGCTGCTCTGGATCTCCTCGTCCTCGCCGGCCGGTACCAGCTCCGGGCTGATCTCGGTGTCCAGCACGTCGAGGAGCACCTCGTTGACCGCCTCGTCGAACTGCTTCGATGAGGCGACCCACCGGATCAGGTGCTGGATGAGCGTCTTCGGGACGCCGCCGTTGACGTTGTAGTGCGACATCTGGTCGCCGACGCCGTAGGTCGACCAGCCCAGTGCGAGTTCCGAGAGGTCACCGGTGCCGAGCACGATTCCTTGGCGCTGGTTCGCCAACCGGAAGAGGTAGTCGGTGCGCAGGCCGGCCTGCACGTTCTCGAACGTGACGTCGTAGACCTTCTCCCCCCGCGAGAAGGGGTGGTCCATGTTCTTCAGCATCAGCTCTGCGGTCGAGGTGATGTCGATGGTCTCGAACGTCACGCCCAGCGCCTCGGCCAACCGGGTGGCGTTGCTCTTGGTGCGCTCGCCCGTCGCGAAGCCGGGCAGGGTGAACGCCAGGATGTCGCTGCGCGGACGGTTCTCCCGGTCCATCGCCTTCGCCGCCACGATGAGCGCGTGGGTGGAGTCCAGGCCACCGGACACCCCGAGGACGATCTTCGGGAAGTCCAGCGCCCGCAGTCGCTGCTCGAGCCCGGCCACCTGGATGTTGTAGGCCTCGTAGCAGTCCTGCTCCAACCGGGCCGGGTCTACCGGCACGAACGGGAACCGCTCGAGCTCGCGGCGCAGACCGATGTCGCCGGCCGGCGGCTCCAGGGTGAACTCGACGCGCCGGAACACGTCCTCGTCGATGCCGTGGTGGCGGCGGTTGTCGTCGAACGTGCCCATCCGCACGCGCTCGTTGCGGAGCAGTTCGACGTCGACGTCGGCCACCGAACGGCGCTCCCCCTTGGGGAACCGTTCGGACTGCGCGAGACAGACGCCGTTCTCCCAGATCATCGTCTGGCCGTCCCAGGACAGATCGGTCGTCGACTCGCCCTCGCCGGCCGCCGCGTAGACGTAGGCCGCCAGGCACCGGGACGACGCCGAGCGTGCCATCAGGTTGCGGTCCTCTGCGCGGCCGATCGTGATGGGACTGCCCGACAGATTCGCCAGCACCGTCGCCCCGGCCAGCGCCGCCTCGGCACTCGGCGGCACCGGAACCCACATGTCCTCGCAGATCTCGACGTGTAAGACGAACGCGGGCACGTCGGCCGCCGCGAAGAGCAGGTCCGGGCCGAACGGCACCTCCTCGCCGCCCACGCGGATCTCCCCCCGCTCGTCGTCGCCGGGAGCGAGCTGACGCTTCTCGTAGAACTCGCGGTAGTTGGGGATGTAGGACTTCGGGACGACGCCGAGGATTCGTCCGCGGTGGATGACGGCCGCGGTGTTGTACACCCGATTGCGGTGACGCAGCGGCGCCCCGACGACCAGCACCGGCAGCAGATCCGCCGACCTGGCCACGATGTCGAGCAGTGCGGCCTCGACCGCCTCGAGCAGCGCGTCCTGCAGGACGACGTCCTCGATGGAGTAACCCGTCAGCGTGAGCTCGGGGAACACCGCCAGTCCGACACCCTCGTCGTGACACTCGCGCGCCAACCCGATCACCGAGTCGGCGTTGGCCGCAGGGTCGGCGAGGGCGGTGGTGTGGGTGCACGCGGCGACGCGCACGAAGCCGTGCCGGTAGGCCGAGAAGAAATCCATGCCCTCATGTTGCCCGCTGAGACGGCGGGGTATGCAGGCAACCATGAGCAAGACCGCCGTGCTGATCATCGACATGATGAACACCTACGACCATCCCGACGCCGACAAGCTCGCGCCCAACGTCGAAGAGATCATCGAACCGCTGGCCGCACTCGTCGCCGAGGCCCGCCGACGCGACGACGTCGACCTCATCTACGTCAACGACAACTACGGCGACTTCAGCGCGGAGTTCAGCGACATCGTGCAGTCCGCACTCGACGGCGAGCGCCCGGACCTCGTCAAGCCGATAGTGCCGCAGCAGGGCTGCCGGGTGATGACGAAGGTGCGCCACAGCGCCTTCTACGCCACCTCGCTGGCATACCTGCTGAACCAGCTGGAACCCGAGCGGCTGATCCTCACCGGGCAGGTCACCGAGCAGTGCATCCTCTACACCGCACTCGACGCCTACGTCCGGCACTTCCCCGTCGTCGTCCCGCCCGACGCGGTGGCCCACATCGACGCCGAACTCAGCGACGCGGCGCTGACGATGATGAAGGACAACATGAGCGCCGAGATCATCCCGGCCGCCGAGTGCCTGGGGTGACCGGCCGAAACAGCCCCTGAGCTGCGGTCGCGGGGCCGTTGTCCGGCCTCCGCCTATTCTGGTGGACGTGGAATCACCCGAACTCGTCGCCCTGCTGCGGGGCAGGCGAGTCGCGGTGCTAACCGGCGCGGGGATGTCGACCGACTCCGGCATTCCGGACTACCGCGGCCCGGACTCGCCACCGAGCAATCCCATGACGATTCGCCAGTTCACCGGCGACCCGGTGTTCCGGCAGCGCTACTGGGCGCGCAATCACGTGGGCTGGCGGCACATGGCCGCGACCCTGCCCAACGCCGGCCACCGCGCGCTCGCCGCGCTGGAGCGCGCCGGCGTGGTCAGCGGACTGATCACGCAGAACGTCGACCTGCTGCACACCAAGGCCGGCAGCAGGCACGTCATCGATCTGCACGGCACGTACGCGCAGGTGGTCTGCCTGGACTGCGGGCACACCATGTCCCGTGCGGCACTGGGCGAACTGCTGGAGGCGGCCAATCCGGGCTTCCTGGAGCGGGCGGAGGCGGTCGGCGGAATCGCCGTCGCCCCGGATGCGGATGCCGTCGTCGGTGAGACGTCGTCGTTCCGCATCGTCGACTGCCTGCGCTGCGGCGGCATGCTCAAGCCCGACATCGTGTACTTCGGCGAGAGCGTGCCGAAGGAGCGGGTGGACCGGGCGTACGCCATGGTCGACGCGGCCGACGTGCTGCTGGTGGCCGGATCGTCGCTGACCGTGTTCTCCGGGTACCGGTTCGTCCGGCACGCCTCAGCGCGCGGCATGCCGGTCGCGATCCTCAACCGCGGACCCACCCGCGGCGACGGCCTGGCGACGGTGAAGCTCGACAACGGCTGCTCACCGATGCTGGCACTGCTGGCCGACGAGTTGCCTGCGCTGTCTGCCTCCGCTTGACTGCCCGGGTGACTTCCGTGCTGGACCGCTGGCGTCCCGATCCCGGCCCCGTCCACGGCAGATGGGCCGCCGGCGTCGGCGACACCCTGACCGCCGTGCTGCGACCCCCCGATGTGCTCGCCGCGCCGCTGCGCCTGCTCAACCACTTCGGTGGGGTGGCCATCAGTGCCGAGTCCGTCGAATTCGACGGGGACGACGTCGAGTGGTCCGACGTCGCCGACATCGAGACGGTCAGCCTGTTCGGCTACCTGTTCTCCGGCGCCCTCGACAAGCAGCTGAACAAGCTGCCGCTGCCGCGCTTCCCCGGGCGCAGCCTGGTGGTGGGCGTCGCCTCGGACGCCGCGCTGACGGCGATCGTCGCCGCGACCGGTGACACGCTGCGCTCGGTGGACGTGAAGATCCCCGCCGAGATCAACTATCGCGGGCTGGTGCGGCGTCGCACCCTGTCGCCGGGCATCCTGGCGACGCTGCTGCTCGCCGACGGCGCCGTGCGGTCGTCGCTCACCGCGACCGCCGAGGCGAAGGGGATCCGGGTCCGGCCGTCCGACGACGACCCCCTCGAGGAAGCCGCCCTGCGCGCGACCCGGATCAAACGGTTCGTGGGACGGCTGGCGAACCGCTAGACGGCGACCAGGTCGTCGGCGTGCACGGCGGGCCTGCGCATCTCGGCTGGCAGGTCGGAGGTGGAGCGGCCGAGCATCGTGGCGAGTTCGGAGTGGTCGTAGGCCACCACCCCGCGGGCCACCATGGTGGCGTCCTGTGCCCGCAATTCGACGACGTCGCCGCCGTAGAACCGGCCGGCCACCGCGGTGATGCCCGCGGACAGCAGCGAACGTCGTTGTCCGACAACGGCACGCACCGCACCGTCGTCCAGCGTCAGCGCTCCCGCGGCCTCCGCGGCGTACCGGACCCAGAACCGCCGTGCCGACATGCGTTCGGCGCGTGGCGCGAAGACGGTGCCCACCGACGCGTCGGCCAGCGCGGCGGTCGCGTCGGCGGCGGCGGCGAGCAGGACCGGTACTCCTGCGTCGGCGGCGAGCAACGCCGACGACAGCTTCGACGCCATGCCGCCGGTGCCCAGATGACTGCCACGGCCGGCGACCACGCCGTCCAGATCGTCGGGACGCGCCACCTCGGAGATGAACTGGGCGTTGCCTTTTCGCGGATCAGAATCGTAGAGGCCGTCGACGTCCGACAGCAGCACCAGCGCGTCGGCGCCGGTCAGGTGCGCCACCAGCGCGGAGAGCCGGTCGTTGTCGCCGAACCGGATCTCGTTGGTGGCCACGGTGTCGTTCTCGTTCACGATCGCCACCGCGTGCAGCGCCCGCAACCGGTCGAGGGTGCGCTGGGCGTTGGTGTGCTGCACCCGCATCGAGATGTCGTGCGCGGTCAGCAGGACCTGCCCGACGGTGCGCTGGTAGCGGGCGAACGCCGTGCTCCAGGCGTTGATCAGGGCGACCTGTCCGACGCTGGCTGCGGCCTGTTTGGTCGCCAGATCGGCCGGCCGCCGGGACAACCGCAGCGGTTCGATGCCGGCGGCGATCGCGCCGGAGGAGACGATCACCACGTCCGAGCCCGCCTTCATCCGGGCCTCGATCGCCTCGACCAGCGTGGCCAGCCTGCCTGCGTCGAACACCCCGGCCGGAGTGGTCAGCGCAGTGGTGCCGATCTTGACGACGATGCTGCGGGCGGTGCGGACGGCCTCCCGGTGTGCGGAGCCCGTGTGTCCGGCCCCGTCGGAGGTCACTCGTCACCGCCGGAGCGGCGGCGCTCCCGCCTGGCGACCTTGCGCTCGGCGGCCCGGACGCGGTCGGTCTGCTCGAGGCGGATGTCGGTGCCGCGGCCCGACAGGGGCATGTCGATACCGGCCGGGGTCTGCGGCTCCCAGTCGAAGGTCACGTCGCCGATCGTGACGGCGCAACCCGGCTTCGCGCCGAGCTTGATCAGTTCGTCCTCGACCCCGAGCCGGTTGAGCCGGTCGCCGAGATAGCCGACGGCCTCGGCGTTCTCGAAGTCGGTCTGGCCGATCCAGCGTTCGGGCCGCGCGCCGCGCACCACGAATCCCCCACGGCCGTCGGACTCCACGGTGAAGCCGCTGTCGTTGACCGGGACGGGACGGATGACGGGGCGCCTCGGCACCACGGGAGGCTGTGCCTGCCGGTAGGCGCTGACCAGTTCCCACAGCGCGAACGTCAGCGGGCGCAGGCCGTCCCGGCTCACGGTGGAGATCTCGAATACCGGCCAGCCGAAGCGGCGGACGACCTCGTCGCGAACGAAGTCGGCGAGCTCGCGCGCGTCCGGCACGTCGATCTTGTTGAGCACCACCGCGCGTGGCCGTTCGGCGAGGTCGCCCAGCGCGGTGTCACCCTGCAGCGTCGGGGTGTAGGCGGCCAGTTCGGCCTCCAGCGCCTCGATGTCGGACACCGGGTCGCGGCCCGGTTCCAGCGTCGCGCAGTCGACGACGTGGACGAGCACGGCACACCGCTCGATGTGGCGCAGGAACTCCAGGCCGAGGCCACGGCCCTCGGACGCGCCGGGGATCAGTCCGGGCACGTCGGCCACCGTGAACGTGTGGTCCCCCGCCGACACCACGCCCAGGTTGGGCACCAGCGTGGTGAACGGGTAGTCGGCGATCTTGGGCTTGGCCGCCGAGATCACCGACACCAGAGACGATTTGCCGGCAGAGGGGAAGCCCACCAGCCCGACGTCGGCGACGGACTTGAGTTCGAGGGTGAGGTCGCGGACCTGCCCCTTCTCGCCGAGCAGCGCGAAACCGGGCGCCTTGCGGGCCCGTGATGCGAGCGCCGCGTTGCCCAGCCCGCCGCGTCCACCGGCGGCCGCCTCGAATCGTGAACCGGCACCGACCAAATCGGCGAGCACCCGGCCCTGCTCGTCCAGCACGACGGTGCCGTCGGGCACCCGCACCTCGAGGTCTGCGCCCGCGGCGCCGTCACGGTTGCTGCCCGCGCCCTGCTTACCGGAGGGCGCGACGACGTGCGGATGGAAGTGGAAGTCCAGCAGCGTGTGCACCTGCGGATCGACGACCAGCACGATGCTGCCACCGCGGCCACCGTTGCCGCCGTCGGGACCGCCGAGGGGTTTGAACTTCTCGCGGTGCACCGAGGCGCAGCCGTGACCGCCGTTGCCCGCGGTCGCGTGGATCACGACGCGGTCGACGAAGCGGGGCATTGCAGTACTCCTCCGAAAGTAACGCTGGGGCGGAAAAGCGCTCGCGAGTCCACCGCAGCGTCACCGTCGCGAAGCTTAAGCCTCCGGGCGGACGACCGGGACGATGTTGACGAGCTTGCGGCCGCGCCGGGTGCCGAACTCGACGGCGCCGGGAGCGGTGGCGAACAGCGTGTCGTCACCACCACGGCCGACGTTGACGCCGGGATGGAAGTGGGTGCCGCGCTGACGCACGATGATCTCGCCGGCCTTGACGACCTGGCCGCCGAACCGCTTCACGCCCAGTCGCTGGGCGTTGGAGTCGCGACCGTTGCGAGAGCTGGAAGCGCCCTTCTTGTGTGCCATGTCCGTTCGCTCCCCTACTACTTGATTCCGGTGACCTTGAGCACGGTCAGCTGCTGACGGTGCCCCTGGCGCTTGTGGTAGCCGGTCTTGTTCTTGAACTTGTGGATACGGATCTTGGGACCCTTGGTGTGCTCGAGCACCTCGCCGGTGACGGCGACCTTCTCCAGCTCCTTGGCAGCGCTGGTGACGTTCGCACCGTCCACGAACAGCGCGACGGGCAGCGAGACCGAAGCACCCGCGTCGGCGTCGAGCTTCTCGACCTTCACGATGTCACCGACCGCGACCTTGTACTGCTTGCCGCCGGTCTTGACGATTGCGTAGCTCGCCATCGATGGTCTACCTCTTCGTATCGCGGGCGCGCGCTACCCGTGGGCGCGAGCGCGGGTCTTGGGGTGCGGGCTTCAGGTGGGTTGACCACCTGTTCCCGCTGCCACCGGCCCGGATCACATGCAGCCTGGTGACAACTGGTCAAGGGTACGTGACCAGCGGGTAGAGGGTCAAACCGCCAACGGTCCGGTCAGTCGGCGGCCGGGGGGCCCGCGGGCCTGGCGGCGGCCCGTCGCCGTGGCCGCCGGCTCGGGGCGGCGATCACCTCGGGTTCGACGAGGTCGTCGTCGTCCTCATCGTCGTCGGAGTCGTCGTCGGAGTCGTCGTCCGAATCGTCCTCGTCGTCGGAGTCCTCGTCGGAGATGACGTCGATGTCGTCGTCCTCGTCCTCATCGTCGTCGTCGTCGAGTTCCATCTCGTCGTCGGACTCGTCCTCGTCCGAGTCCTCGTCCTCCTCGTCCGAATCGTCCTCGTCGTCCGAGTCCTCGTCATCCGAGTCCTCGAAGTCCTCGTCGGCCAGTTCCTCGCCGACGGCCTCGTGCAGCTTCTCGTCGTCCGAGCGCTCGCCGCCGGCGATGTTCTCGTCGTCCTCGCCGCCGTCGGAGTCGTCGTCCTCGGGCTTGCCGTTGGCCGCCGCCATCGCCTTGAACATCGGATGCTCGCCGGCCGGATGGCTCGGCACCTTGGCGACCGGGACCTCCTCGGTCTTGGCGGCCTTCTTGCCGCGCTTGCCGCGCCGACTGCCGCCGCCGCCACCGCCGGCTTGACCGCCGCCGCCGCCGGAGTCGGACTTGCGCCCGCCGCCCGACGACGTGGAGTCCACGGGGTCGCCGTGCAGCAGGATGCCGCGTCCGGCGCAGTGCGGGCACGCCGTCGAGAACGCCTCCACGAGACCGGTGCCCAACTTCTTGCGGGTCAGCTGAACCAGCCCGAGGGAAGTCACCTCCGACACCTGGTGACGGGTGCGGTCGCGGGCCAGCGCCTCGGTCAGACGGCGCAGCACCAGGTCGCGGTTGTTCTCCAGGACCATGTCGATGAAGTCGATGACGATGATGCCGCCGATGTCGCGCAGCCGGAGCTGGCGCACGATCTCCTCGGCGGCCTCGAGGTTGTTCCGGGTGACCGTCTGCTCCAGGTTGCCGCCGGAGCCGGTGAACTTGCCGGTGTTGACGTCGACGACGGTCATCGCCTCGGTGCGGTCGATCACCAGGGTGCCGCCCGAGGGCAGCCACACCTTGCGGTCCATCGCCTTGGCGAGCTGTTCGTCGATGCGGTGCACGGCGAACACGTCGGGAGCAGTCCCGCCCTCGGCGGAGCCGGCCGGCTCGTACTTGGTCAGCCGCGGCACCAGGTCGGGGGCGACGGCGCTGACGTAACTGTCGATCGTCTTCCAGGCCTCGTCACCGGACACGATGAGGCTGGAGAAGTCCTCGTTGAACAGGTCGCGGATGACCTTGACCAGCACGTCGGGCTCTTCGTAGAGCGCCATCGCGGCGCCCGCCTTCTTGCCGATGACCTCGGTGGACTTGGCCTCGATCTGGTTCCAGCGCTCCTGCAGCCGATTGACGTCGGAGCGGATGTCCTCTTCCTTGACGCCCTCGGAGGCGGTGCGGATGATCACGCCGGCGTCCGACGGCACCACCTCGCGCAGGATCTCCTTGAGCCGCTGACGCTCGGTGTCGGGCAGCTTGCGGCTGATCCCGGTGGACGACGCGCCCGGCACGTACACCAGGTAGCGGCCTGCAAGGGACACCTGCGTGGTCAGCCGTGCGCCCTTGTGGCCGACGGGGTCCTTGCTGACCTGGACCACGACGTAGTCGCCCGGCTTGAGCGCCTGCTCGATCTTGCGTTGGGCGCCGCCGAGTCCGGCCGCCTCCCAGTTCACCTCACCGGCGTAGAGCACGCCGTTGCGGCCGCGGCCGATGTCGACGAACGCCGCCTCCATGGACGGCAGCACGTTCTGCACGATGCCGAGGTAGATGTTTCCGACCAGCGACGACTGGGCCGCCGAGGTGACGAAGTGCTCGACGACGACACCGTCCTCGAGCACGGCGATCTGGGTGTAGCGGGCGCCCTCGTGGGGAGGTTCGGTGCGGACCCTGTCGCGCACCACCATCACGCGTTCGACGGCCTCGCGGCGGGCGAGGAATTCCGCCTCGGACAGGATCGGCGGCCGGCGACGGCCCGCGTCCCGACCGTCGCGGCGGCGCTGCCGCTTGGCTTCCAGCCGAGTCGACCCACTGATGCCCTGGATCTCGTCGGGGTCCTTGGCGTTCTTCGACGACTTCTCGCGCGGGGGCCGTTCGTGCACGACGGTGTTCGGCGGGTCGTCCGGCGAGCCCGACTCACCGTCGTCGCCCGAACCGGACTTGCGGCGGCGACGCCTGCGCCGGCGGCGGGTGGCGCCTTCGGAGTCCTGGCCGTCGTCGTCGCCGTTGTCGTCGTCGGAGTCGTCCCCGGAGTCCTGATCGGCGGATTCGTCCTGATTGTCCGGCTGATCGTCGCCCTCGGAGTCACCGGCGTCGTCGTTCTGCTCGCCCCGGCCGCGGCCACGGCCACGGCGTCCGCGCCGGCGCCTGCGTGCCGCGGGCCGGTCGCCCTGGTCGTCATCGGAATCCGACGCCGTCTCGGGCTCGTCGTCCTCGTCCTCGTCGTCGTCATCGTCGTCCGGGGCCTCGGCCGTGACCGGCTGCGGCGCGACGAACAGCGGAAGGTAGGCGGCGGGCGCGGGAGCCGTCTCCAGCATCAGCCGTGATTCGGGTTCCTCGACGGTGGCCGGTTCGGCCCGCTCCTCGGCGACCGATTCGGTCCGCTCCTCGGTGGCCGGTTCGGCCCGCTCCTCGGCGGGCTGATCCGCCGGCTGCTCGGGCGCGGCCACTTCTGCGGGGCCGGCGGCTTCCGCCGATGCGAGGGCATCGCGTACCCGTTCGGCCTCGCTCTTGTCGATGGTCGAGTGTGCGCTGCGGGTGCGTCCGTCGAACTGCGCCAGCGCGTCGAGCACCCGCTTGCTGGTGGTGCCGAGCACCCTGGCCAGCGAATGGACCCTCAACCGGTCGGGAAGGCCGTCCTGCGGCTGGGCCGGCGGCGGGGGCTCCGCCGCTGCGAGCTCTTCGTTGTGGGCTGCAAAGTTGTCACTGTCGGCCACGTATTCTCCTCGAGCCCCCGGGCGCGTCGTATCGACGCGGCCACGCGAGGGCTTGCGCTCTTGTGCCCGGCAGTCACTTCTCCGGACTTGTTGTGGTCTCGCTCCGGGCGGCCCCAGGTCAGGACCTACTCGGTGCCTGGCTGAATGACGGCTGGACGGTCTGCGCCACATCGTTCGGGACGATGGTCGCGCTCGTCGAAGTCTTCATTCGGGTGGGCCGGCCTCGGATGAAGGCCGCTCACCCGAGACCAGTATCCCACACCATCGGCGCCCGACCGACCAAGCGCCGCAAACTCGCGATTCGGCCGGTCTAGCCGCCCGGGAACCAGAGCTCGATCTCGCGCACCGCGGAGTCGGGCGAATCCGAGCCGTGGACCAGGTTGTCCTGGGTGACGAGGGCCAGGTCGCCGCGGATCGTGCCGGGCACGGCCTTCTCCACCGGGTCGGTTCCGCCGGCGATCTGACGGAATGCGGCAACGGCGCGCGGTCCCTCGACGACGGCGGCAAGCACCGGTCCGGAGGTGATGAACTCCAGCAGCGACGGGAAGAACGGCTTGCCCTCGTGCTCGGCATAGTGCTTGCGGGCGAGTTCCTCGCTCACGTTCTTCAGCTCGAGGGCCGCGATGGTCAGCCCCTTGCGCTCGATCCTGCTCAGGATCTCTCCGACCAGGCGACGCTTCACACCGTCGGGCTTGATGAGTACCAGGGTCCGCTCAGTCACGGAATGAGAGCGTACCGGTCACTGCTGAACGCCCTCCCCCGAGTCGCGTCCCTGCGGCTCTTCGGCCTGCGGCTGCTGGCCCGGCAACAGGCCGTGATCCTGCCGCCGCTTCACCTCGGTCCGCAGGTAGAGGATCAGCAGCCACACCCCGACGAACAGCACCCCGATGAAACCGATCGCGCCGTGCAGCACCGCCCCGGCGATCACCGGCACCTGCAGTCCCAGGTTCGCCCAGATCGCCCACGACCGTCCCTGCAGCCCCGCAAGCAGGACCATCAGCACCGCAAGGCCGACGAGGTATCCGATGCTCGGCGGCGTCAGGCCCGGCTCGCCGACCGCGACCACCGGCAGCGCGAGCAGCACCACGATCGCCTCGAGGATCAGCGTGCCGGCCATCACGCCGCGGAAACTGCGCCACGGGTCGGGCCCCTGCGGTACGGGTTGCTCGCTCACTGCGGGTCCCGTCCGAAGAGGGTGCGGGCCGCTCCCGCGGTCACCACCGAACCGGTGATCACCATTCCCGCGCCGGACAGCCCCTCGGCGTCCTGGCCGGCCTCCTCGACGAGTGCGGTGGCCGCCTCGATCGCGTCGGGCAGGGTGGGGGCGGTGAGCACCCGGTCCGGGCCGAACCGCTCCTGCGCCAGCAGGGCCAGCGCGTCGACCTCGAGGGCGCGCGGAGAACCGTTGTGCGTCACCACGATCTGATCGAATGCCGGCTCCAGTGCCGCGAGGATGCCGTCGACAGCCTTGTCCGCCATCACCGACACCACGCCGACCAGGAATCGGAAGTCGAACTCGTCGCGCAGCGCCGACGCCAGCGCCGCCGCACCGGCCGGGTTGTGCGCGGCGTCGATGAACACCGTCGGCGCGTTGCGCATGCGCTCCAGCCGGCCGGGACTGGACACCGCGGCGAATCCGGCCCGCACCGCGTCGACGTCGAGTTGGCGCGACGCGCCCGCCCCGAAGAACGCCTCGACTGCGGCCAGCGCGAGCACCGCGTTGTGCGCCTGGTGCTCGCCGTGCAGTGGAAGGAAGATGTCGGTGTACCGGCCGCCAAGCCCCTGCAGTTCCAGCAGCTGCCCGCCGACGGCGACCTGGCGGCTGAGCACCGCGAACTCGGAGTCCTCCCGGGCCACCGCGGCGTCGGCGCGCACGGTCTGCTCCAGCAGCACCTCCATGGCTTCGGGCGCCTGGCGGGCGATCACCGCGACCGTGTCGGTCGGCACCAGGTCGTCCTGCTCCTGCCGGACGATGATGCCGGCCTTCTCGGCGGCGATCTCGGCGACGGTCTCGCCGAGATAATCGGCATGGTCGAGGCCGATCGGGGTGATGACGGCGACGGGTGCGGTGACGACGTTGGTGGCGTCCCAGCGCCCGCCCATGCCGACCTCCACCACGGCCACCTCGATCGGCGCGTCGGCGAACGCCGCGAACGCCATCGCGGTGAGCACCTCGAACTTGCTCATCTTCGGGCCGCCGCCGGCCTCGGACTGCTGGTCGACGAGCTCGACGAACGGTTCGATCTCGCGATAGGTCGCGACGTACTGCGCCGGCGTGATCGGCGCGCCGTCGATCGAGATGCGCTCGACGGCCGACTGCAGGTGCGGGCTGGTGGTGCGTCCGGTCCGCCGGTGCAGGGCAGTGAGCAGGGCGTCGACCATGCGGGCGACCGAGGTCTTGCCGTTGGTGCCCGCGATGTGGATCGAGGGGTAGCCACGCTGCGGCGAGCCGAGCAGTTCGAGCAGCGCGTTGATCCGCACCGTGCTCGGCTCGAGCTTGGTCTCCGGCCAGCGCTGGTCGAGCAGGTGCTCCACCTGCAGCAGGGCGGCGATCTCGTCGGGGGTCGGCTCGACCGTCATCGCAGCGCAGCCAGACGACCCGAGATCCGCTCCACCTCTTCGCGGGCCAGCTGCTGGCGGGACCGGATCTTATCGACCACGGCTTCGGGCGCCTTGGCCAGGAAGGCGTCGTTGCCGAGCTTGCCCGTGGTCTGCGCCAGCTCCTTCTCCGCGGCCGCCAGGTCCTTCTGCAGCCGCTTGCGTTCGGCGTCGAGGTCGACGGTGCCCGAGGTGTCGAGTTCGACGATCACCGTGCCGCCGGACAGCCGCACCTCGACGGCGGCCGAGGCGGCGAATCCGGCGTCGGCGTCGGTCAGCCACGCCAGCGACCGCACCGCGGGCACCTGCGCGCCCAGGCCCGCTTCGGACACGCCGGACAGCCTGGCGGGAACCCGCTGCCGGTCGCCGAGCCCCTGGTCGCTGCGGAACCGCCGCACCTCGGTGATGAGCTTCTGCATGTCGGTGACGCGTTGCGCCGCAACGGCATCGCCGGCGAAGCCGGACGGCTGCGGCCAGTCAGCGATCACCAGCGACTCCCCGTCCGTGAGCGCCTTCCACAGCACCTCGGTGACGAACGGCATCACCGGGTGCAGCAGTTTGAGCAGGGTGTCGAGTACCGCCGCGAGCACCGCCGTGGTGTGCGAGGCACCCTCGCCCAGTTGCACTTTCGCCAGCTCCACGTACCAGTCACAGAACTCGTCCCAGGCGAAGTGGTACAGCGACTCACACGCCTTGCTGAACTCGTAGCCGTCCAGCGCGGAATCGACCTCTGCCCGGACCTCTTCGAGGCGGCCGAGGATCCAGCGGTCGGCGTCGGTCAGTGCGGCGGTGTCGGGCAGCGGGGCCGGGGCGGCCCCGTTCATCAGCGCGAACCGGGTCGCGTTGAACAGCTTGGTGGCGAAGTTGCGTGACGCCCTGGCGTGGTCCTCACCGATGGACAGGTCACCGCCGGGGCTGGCGCCACGGGCAAGGGTGAAGCGCAGCGCGTCGGCGCCGAACGTCTCCACCCAGTCCAGCGGATCGATGCCGTTGCCGCGGGACTTGCTCATCTTGCGACCGTGTTCGTCACGGATCAGGCCGTGCAGGAACACATTCCGGAACGGAACCGGCGCAGGTCGCTGCCCGTCGAGGGTGATCGCCGGGTCGTCGGCGACGAAGGTGCCGAACATCATCATCCGGGCCACCCAGAAGAACAGGATGTCGTAACCGGTGACCAGCACGGTGGTCGGATAGAAGGTGGCGAGTTCGGCGGTGCGCTCCGGCCACCCGAGCGTGGAGAACGGCCACAGCGCCGAGGAGAACCAGGTGTCGAGGACGTCGGGATCCTGTTCCCAGCCGGCCGGCGGGGTCTCGTCGGGGCCCACGCACACCGTCTGGCCGTCGGGGCCGTGCCAGATGGGGATCCGGTGGCCCCACCACAGCTGCCGCGAGATGGTCCAGTCGTGCATGTTGTCCACCCAGTCGAACCACCGCGGTTCCAGGCTGGGCGGATGGATCACGGTGTCGCCGTTGCGCACCGCGTCACCGGCGGCCTTGGCCAGCGACTCGACCTTCACCCACCACTGCAGGCTCAACCGCGGCTCGATCGGTTCGCCGCTGCGCTCGGAGTGGCCGACGCTGTGCAGGTACGGCCGCTTCTCGGCGACGACGCGGCCCTGCGCGGCGAGCACCTCGCGCACCCGCACCCGCGCCTCGAAGCGATCCATGCCGTCGAATTCTGTTCCGGTGTCGGCGATCCGGCCCGCGGTGTCCATGATCGTCGGCATCGGAAGCTGGTGGCGCAGTCCGATCTCGAAGTCGTTCGGATCGTGCGCGGGGGTGATCTTCACTGCGCCGGTGCCGAATTCGGGGTCGACGTGCTCGTCGGCGACGACGATCAGCTCCCGGTCGACGAACGGGTGTGGCAGCGTCTGGCCGACCAGATGCCGGTACCGGTCGTCGTCGGGGTGCACCGCGATCGCGGTGTCGCCGAGCATCGTCTCCATCCGGGTGGTGGCCACCACGATGTGCGGTTCGTCGTCGTTCATCGAGCCGTAGCGGAACGACACCAGCTCGCCCTCGACGTCCTCGTACTTCACCTCGAGATCGCTGATGGCGGTCTTCAGCACCGGCGACCAGTTCACCAGGCGCTCGGCCTGGTAGATCAGCCCGGCGTCGTAGAGCCGCTTGAAGATGGTGCGCACCGCCCGCGACAGGCCGTCGTCCATGGTGAAACGGTCGCGACTCCAGTCCACCCCGTCACCGAGGCGGCGCATCTGGCCGCCGATGGTGCCGCCCGATTCGCGCTTCCAGTCCCAGACCTTGTCGATGAACAGTTCGCGGCCGAAGTCCTCTTTGGTCTTGCCGTCCACGGCGAGCTGCTTCTCGACCACGCTCTGGGTGGCGATCCCGGCGTGGTCCATGCCGGGCAGCCACAGCACCTCGTGACCCTGCATGCGCTTGCGCCGGGTCAGCGCGTCCATCAGCGTGTGGTCCAGCGCGTGTCCCATGTGCAGGCTGCCGGTCACGTTCGGCGGAGGGAGCACGATCGAGTACGGCGGCTTGCCACTGGACGGATCGGCCTGGAAGTAGCCGGCTTCCACCCAGCCCCGGTACAGCTCGTCCTCCACCGCAGCCGGGTCCCACTGTTTGGGCAGGGCGTCGGCTCGGGAGTCAGGGGTGGCGGTCACCGGACAATTCTAGGGATCGACGTGCGAGGGGGCCCCGCGGGTCCTGGTCAGTCCCAGGTGCGGCTGAACCTGTACCACGGGCCTGTGAACTGCGTCTCGATGCTGCTCACCTCACCCTGGTGCTCGGGCTCGGACGGCCCCTCGGGCAGATACGCCAGTCCGTTGGTGCCGAGGAAGCCACCCGGGATGGTGAAGTACACGTCACGGCCGTAGCTGCTGACCTGACTGATGCGGTATGTCCCGATCCGGCCCACGAACCGCGCCGGATCCGCGCCATCCTCGATCGAGGTGACGGCGTGTTCGAAGGCGGGTCGCGCCTGGGCGAAGCGCACCCGCGCGGGCGCGTCCACCGCGATGAGCAACGCGGTGGCGCCGAAGATCAACGGCACGACGAGGGCCCGGACGAAGAGGCGCCTGGCG
Organism: Mycobacterium sp. NPDC050551; assembly: GCF_040674075.1. Taxonomy (NCBI): domain Bacteria; kingdom Bacillati; phylum Actinomycetota; class Actinomycetes; order Mycobacteriales; family Mycobacteriaceae; genus Mycobacterium; species Mycobacterium sp. NPDC050551. The sequence continues at coordinate 500,640 of NZ_JBFARC010000005.1, forward strand.
GTGACCGCACTGGCGACGGTACGGAAGAGCCAGCAGGCGACCACGACGGCGCCGACGGCCAGACCCAGTAAGCCGGTGCCGAACGCGGTGCCGAACGAACTGTTCGACCAGCAGATCAGGGCTGCGGCCAGCACTGCGCCCGCGGCGAGCAACAGTCCAGGCGGCCGACGCAGGAAGCGGCTGACCATCGACTGCTGCGCGGCCGGCGGTGCATACTGTGGCGCGCCGTACGGGTTCGGCCCGAACTGGTCAGGCGGCGGAGGCCAGTTCGGAGGAGGCGGTGGCCCGCCTATTTCCTGCCGCCCAGCATGCCGCCGAGGATCTCGCCGATGACGTTGCCCTGGTTGCCGCCACCCTGGTTGCCGCCGAGCACGCTGCCGAGGATGCTGCCCAGCGGGTTGTCGCCGCCGCCACCGGAGCCGCCGAGGATGCTGCCCAGCACGTCGCCGAGCCCGCCGCCGGATGACTGCTGCTGCGGCGCCTCCGCGGGGGCGGACTGCTTCTGGGAGAGCTGCTTGCCGATGTAGGCGAGCACGATCGGGGCGAGGATCGGCAGCAGTTGCTTGATCAGTTCGCTGCCGCCGGCGCCCTTGCCCCCCAGCGCGGAGGCCACCGCGCCGCTGTCGTTGCCGCCGAAGATGTTGGCGACGATCTTGTCGCCGTCCTTCTTGTCGACCTGGTCGACGCTGACACCGCCGTCGAGCAGTCCACTGGCGGCCTGCTGGTGAACCGCAGATTCGAGCTCGCTCGAGTCGATGCTGTCCGCCTGCACGTTCTCCTGGACACCGCCGACGAGTGCGGGCACCAGGGTGCGGATCGCGTTGTCGACCTCGGCCTGGTCGGCACCCAGTTGCCTGGCGATGTCCTGAACCGGGATCTGTGCGAAGAGTTCGTCGAGGCCTGCCATGTTCTCCACCTTCGTCGCTGAAGCGCCAGTGGTGGTCACCCTAGTTGACCTGATCTTGTCCGACGGCCGTTCGGCCGGACCGCGTCAGCCGAGCCGCGCGGTCTCCAGTGACACCTCGGCCACCGGGAACCTGGCCAGCAGCGCGTCGCCCATCGCCGCGGCCGGGGTGAGCACACCCCGCAGGTCGGACAGCTTGTCCCGGTCGAACGCCAGCGCCAGCCCGCACTCGCCGAGCAGCACCGACGTCGCCTTGTAGCCGGGGTCGCCCTGCTGGGACATCCGGCTCACGTAACGGGCGCCGCTGGTGGTCGTGGTGTAGGTCTCCACCGTGTAGTGCCCCTGTTCACGGGCTTTCTCGCTCGGCCCGGTGCCCGCCTTGGGCAGGACACGCTCGACGGCCTTGCGCGGCAACTTGTCGAAGAAGCGCGTGCCGAGGGCGAAGACCGCGCCGTTGACGCCCGCACCCAATGCCGCGGCGGCGGGAGCGGCGACCGACCGGCCCACACTCATCACCTCGCCGTACTCGAACCGGCGGCCGTACGGATATTCCAGTAAGGCGTTGCTGCGCCGCACGATACGGGTGTTGGCCGCCGCCATCACGAACGCCGTGGTCCAGTAGCCTGCGAGTTCGGGAGCGATCTCGGCGCCGCGCCGCCACCGCAGGTCGGGTTGGGCGCCGAGTTCCGGTTCGGCGGCGCGGTCCGGCGTCAGCGTGTAGGGATCGTTCATCTGCCGCCGGGCGTCGGGGTCGGAGGCCGCCGTGCGCATCACCTCGGTCATCGACGCGAGCGTCCCACCGGACACTCCGCCTGCGAACGAGCGGACCACCAGCGTGGTGTCGCCGAGATCGCCTGCACCGTCCTCGGCGGCCTTGCGGTACAACGCATAGACCGTGAGATCCGACGGCACGGAGTCGAATCCGCAGGAGTGCACGATGCGCGCACCGGTGTCGGCGGCCTGCTTGTGGTAGTGGTCGATGCTGTCGCGGATGAACATCGTCTCGCCGGTCAGGTCGGCGTAGTCGGTTCCCGCCGCGGCACAGGCGGCGACCAACGGCAGGCCGTAGCGGGTGTACGGGCCGACCGTGGTGATCACCACCCGGGTCTGCGCGGCCATCGCGTTGAGGGTCGACGGCTGCGAGGCGTCCGCGCTGATAAGCGGCCAGTCCGCGGCATTCGGGCCGAGCGAGTCGCGGACCGCGAGCAGTTTGTCCTGCGACCTACCCGCCAGCGCGATGCGCGCATCCCCGCCGGCCCGGGCCAGGTACTCGGCGGTCAGCCGGCCGGCGAAGCCGGTGGCCCCGTACAGGACGATGTCGAACTGACGCTGCTCCTGGCTCATGTGCCCGACGCTACCCGAGCAGTTCCGGCCACTCGACGTTCCGGCCGAGCCTGTGCTGATCCAGGAATCCGAGCACCGCCTGGTACCAGAGCTTGGCGTGCGCGGGGTGCAGCACCCAGTGGTTCTCCGAGGGAAAGTAGAGGAACCGGTGCGGCGTCTGACCGTGCTCGTCGGCCGGCAGTGCCGACTCGGTGAGCAGCTCGTACCACAGCCGCAACGCCTCCCCGATCGGCACGCGGTAGTCCTTGTCGCCGTGGATCACCAGCATCGGCGTGCGGATGCCGGCGACGTGGTGATGCGGCGAGTTGGCGGCGGCCATCTCTGCAGTCATCTCCCTCGCCCACCAGTAGGCGCCGTCGGTGGTGGGGCCGAACTGGTCGAGCGCCCACAGGCTGGCGTGCGTCACCACGGCGGCGAACCGGTCGGTGTGGCCGGCGATCCAGTTCGCCATGTAGCCGCCGAACGATCCGCCCATGGCCGCGGTCCTGGTGCCGTCGACGCGCGGATGGGCGCACGCCGCGTCGGTCGCCGCCATCAGGTCGGTGTACGGAGCGGATCCCCAAGCCCCCCAGCCTCGTTGGACGAAGTCCTGGCCGTAGCCGGTGGAGAGCGCGGGATCGGGCAGCAACACCGCGTATCCCTGCGCGGCGAGCAGCCACGGATTCCACCGCCAGTGCCAGCTGTTCCAGCTGCCGAGCGGGCCGCCGTGCACCCACAGCACCATCGGCGCGGGTGCCGCGTCGGTCGCGGTCTCCGGCAGAGTCAGCCAGGACCGGACGGTCGCGCCGTCGGCGGCAGTGGCCGTCACCTCGGTCAGCGTGCCGGGCAGCGGGGGCGCGTCGACGGCGGCGAGGGCGGTGACTGTGCCATCCGCGGAGATGCGCACCGGATGCGGCGGCGCGGCGTAGGAACTGCGCAGCGCGTAGATGATGCCGCCGGGCGCGGTGCGCACGTCGGTGTAGGTGTGGTCGTCGCCGGTGATCCGGTCGACGGCACCGGTCACCGGATCGACGCGGAACACCGGTCCCCGGCCTGCGTCGTCGGCGGTGACGATCAGCGCCGCGGAGTCCGCGGTCCATGTCACCGAGGAGGGCCACCGGTCCCAGTCCGCGGTCAGCTCGACGAAGTCCGTGTCGCCGAATCGCAACAGGCACAGCGTGATCCGTGGGGCCTGCGTCGGCGTGGAGTAGGTCTCTCGAGTGAAGGCCACGGCGGAGCCGTCGGGTGCGATCACCGGGTGGTCCAGGTCGGCACCGGCGTCCTCGGCGAGCGGCGTGCGCTCCCCCGTCGCGACGTCGATGCGCACCAGTGTGCGGCGCACCGCTGCGCCGGGCCCCGGCACGTCCCAGGTGGTCACGATCAACCGGCCGTCGGCACTCACGTCGAACGTGGAGTCGTTCAGCGCCGCACCGGGTTCGGGGGTGAGGTCGCGGGCCCCGGCGGTGTCGAGCAGGTGGGGGTGATCGGGGCCCAGGTCGCGATCCCAATGCCGCACCGGGTAGCCGGTGTGCAGCACCGCCGTCACCTTGTTGTCCTTGCGGAGCGTCCGCAGTCGCGCGTCGTCGCCGATGTCGGCGGCCGCGGCCAGCAGCGGCACGGTGATGATCGTGGTGTCGGCCGCGCGAGCGCTGCGCACCGCGCCGACACCGCCTGCCGGCGCGAGCACTTCGATCGCCTCGCCGCCCGCCGCGGGCAACCGCCACAGGCGCGCAGGCGGGCTGTCGTCGCCGGGAGTCGCACGCGAAGCCACGAACAGCAGATCGCCGTCGGCGGTGAACGCCGGTGCGGACTCACCCTTGGCACCGCGGGTCAGCCGCCTCGCCGGCCGCTCACCGTCCGGATCGAGTTCCCAAATGGCAGAGACGAACTCGGTGCGGCTCTTGTCGAGTTCGGCGATGGTGGTGACCACCCGGCGGCCGTCCGGGGACACCGCGAGACCGGACACCCGGGGCAGCGCGAGGTACTCGTCGAGGTCGGCGAAGGGCGTCGGGTGGGCAGCGGCAGTCATGCCCCGTTGGTAGCACACGCTACGTTCGACCGATGGCCCAGCGGATACTGATCGTCGGTGCCGGCATCGCCGGTCTCGCCACCGCGGTGGCCCTGCAGCGGCACGGACACGACGTCGCGATCATCGAGGCGAAGACCGACACCGCCACCGGTGCCGGCATCAGCATCTGGCCCAACGCGCTGGCGGCGCTCGACGAGATCGGCCTCGGCGATGCGGTCCGCGACGCGGGCGGGCGTGTCACCGCAGGCGCGATGCGCTGGCAGGACGGGTCCTGGCTGCGGCGGCCCACCGCCGAGCGGATGGTGCGGGCGCTGGGCGAGCCCCTTGTGGTGATCCGGCGCAACGCGCTCACCGAGATCCTGGCCGGGGCGTTGCGCCCGGGCACGGTCGAGAGCGGGCTGACGGCCGACGACCTGGTCCTCACCGGCGCAGGCGCCCGGGTGACCCTGTCGGATGCGACGGCGCGCGAGGTGGACGCCGTGATCGGCGCGGACGGTGTCGGATCGATGGTGGCGCGCCACCTGAACGGGCAGCTGAATCACCGGTACGCCGGCTACACGGCATGGCGGGCCATCGCCGCCCACACCCTCGATCCCGATCTCGCGGGCGAGACGATGGGCGCGGGACGCGAGGTCGGCCATGTGCCGCTCGGGCCGGACCACACCTACTGGTTCGCCACCGAGCGGGCGGCCGAGGGCGGCACGGCGCCGGGCGGCGAACTCGAGCACCTGCGGCGACGGTTCGCCTCGTGGGCGGAGCCGATTCCCGCGTTGATGGCCGCGACGGCCGAGGGTGACGTGCTGCGCAACGACCTCTACGACCGGGACTTCGCGCGGCAGTGGTCACGCGGCCCGGTGGTGCTCGTCGGCGACGCCGCCCATCCGATGCGGCCACACCTGGGCCAGGGCGGCTGCCAGGGGCTGGAGGATGCGGCGGTGCTGGCCGCGATGGTGCAGCGGTGTACGGACCTGCCGACGGCGTTCGCCGAGTTCGCGAGATTCCGGCGGCCACGGACTCGGGCGCTGGTGCGCGAATCGGCCATGATCGGTCGCGTGGTCAACCTGCGGCCCGCGCTGCTCAGCGCCGCGGCCAGCCGGGCCTCGGTGTTCGTGCCGGAAGCGGTGCTGGCCCGGCACCTGGCGTCGGTGGCGGCCCGCAAAGCCTTCGCGATGCCCGGCGATCCGCCGCGGTGAGCGTCGTCCTCGGCCCGCTCGCGGTCGACGCAGCAGACCCGGCCGCGCTGCGGGCGTTCTGGGTCGGTGTGCTCGGCGGCCACGAACAGCGGCGGTTGCTCGACGTCCGCCCGCAGAAGTGCCCGAAGTCGGTGAAGAACCGGGTGCACCTCGATGTCCGCGTCGGCGATCCGGACCGTCTGATCGCGCTCGGCGCCAGGCTGCTCTCCGCTCATCCGCCCGACTGGGTCACGCTCGCCGACGTCGAAGGCAACGAGTTCTGCGCCTTCCCCGATCCGGCGCTGCCCGCCGACGGGCTCGCGAAGGCGTTCGCGGTGTGCACCGACAGCGACCGGCCCGAGGATCTGGCGGCATGGTGGGCACCGCTGGTCGGTGCCCGGGTGGACGACGGGCCGGACGGTACTCCGCGCTGGCTGCGGGGCTGCGCGGGCTGGGAGGGTCTGATCTGGAAGTTCGTCCGGGTGGACGACGTGCGGGTGGTGCCGAACCGCTGGCGGCCGACGGTCATCGGGGCCGGCCACCTGCTCGCCGCCGGTGCGATCGAGGACGGCCCGGATCAGCTGGTGGACCCGCAGGGCAACGAGGTCAGCGTGGCACGCCCAGCGACGTCAGCGGGCTGAGCACCGACGAGCACATCCGGCGCAGGTCGAACAGGCCGAAGACACTGCCGGTGCGGATGGCGTCGCAGCCGCCTGCGGCGGGGGTGGGGGCGGGGGCAGGGCTCCCGACGTTCCAGATCGCCGGCGCACCGCCACGGGGACCGCACTTGGGCCAGGCGCCGATGCCCTGTTTGGCCAGCACCCGCTCGGCCACCCGGATCTGCTCGGAGCGCGGAGCGGTCGCCGGGTTGCCCCTGCCGCCGTGCGCGGTCCAGGTCGACGGCTTGAACTGCAGCCCGCCGTAGTGCCCGTTCCCGGTGTTGGTGGACCAGTTGCCCCCCGACTCACACTCGGCGACCGCGTCCCAGTTCAGCGAGTCGGCGTTCGCCGCCGCCGGGGACAGCAGGGTGGGCGCCATGGCGATCGCCGCGGCGATCGCGGTGAGCCAGCCGGCCCGGACCAGGGCCTTCCGCAGTGTGCCGATGATGCCGTTGGTGCAGTTGACGGTCATAACGGTCCTTCCCCGACCTCGTGACTTATCCGGTCCTTCGTGTGACCGGCGTCACGCGTTACAGGAGAGGCCGAAGTTCTCTACGGGGCGGACACGCAGTAGAGGTGCTGGAGAGAAGAAAGTGGCGGCGCCGGGTACACCCGACACCGCCACCGTCTGCTGCGAAGTTCTAGCCCTGCCCGCCGCACACCGGCCATGCGCCGATGCCCTGGCTGTTGAGCACGTTCTCGGCCACGCGGATCTGCTCCTCGCGCGAGGCGTGGTGCGGCATGCCGGACCCGCCGTTGCCCTTCCAGGTGCCCAGGGTGAACTGGAGGCCGCCGTAGTAGCCGTTTCCGGTGTTCGTCGACCAGTTGTTGCCGGACTCGCAGGAGGCAACGGCGTCCCAGTTGACGCCGCTGTCCGCATTCGCGGTACCGGTCGCCAGCGCCATCGGGGCCACGGCAAGCGCCCCGGCGATGGTGGCCAGTCCAAACGTCTTGCGGATGTTCTTCAAGTTCGATCCTTTCGCCAAGCGCGCGCCGGCGACGGCCCGCAGGGGTCGCGTCGCCTCGTCAGAGGCTGGGAAGCCGGGGCGTGCCGTCTCGGTCAGGCACGCCAGGGGCGGCGATCTCGCCCCGCCGGGTGGACCCCGGCGGCCGCGGGGTGTCTCAACCCGTACGCGGACCCGCTCACACGCAGGTTCTCGGTTTTGAAATTATTTGCTCCAATTCCGAAGCCGGGTCGAACCGTACAAAACCGATTCGGGTGAAGTCATATCGAGCTGACGCCGATCCCGGTTTGATCACGGGCAGATCACGACGCCGATCCACCGCAACTCTGCGCAGGTCAGCGGCGGTATCGACGCGCGTGGAAAAATCGTTACGCTGGCGAAAGATCGTGAGGCAGTTCACGCGCAAAATGTGAGCTGGGTTACCCGAATCGCACCAGAATCGGCGGCCGTGGGCGTTTGTGCGTGGAGATCAGCGGGTACGGAACGGCCCTCGCGCAGCAGATCCCACGTGATCCTTGCGCCTCCGGTTCGCTGACGACTGCTGCGCGTATCGAACGTTTCGATGCCACGAAACACGTTGCTGTGCAGCGGAATATCCGCCTAACGGTCAGCTCTCCAGTGAGACGCCACCCCGTTGTCGTCAGTGGTCCACGGCGCCGGCGGCCCACCGAGCAGCCGCGGCAGACAACGGTTTTCGGCGTTGCCCGGATCCCTTCACTCGGGAGCGCCGCGCTCGGTCCACTGCGCCGGCTCCGCCGTCGTCAGCGGTCAGCGCCGGTTCGACGACGCGTCACGACATCGGCCGCTTTCACCCGTCGCCTCAGGCGCATCGGGAAACGGTTTCCCGGCAACGACATCAGCCGCCGGTCGCACGAAAACCCTTGGCGGGCAGCTATGTCAGACGCACCGCCCCGCGACGGACCGGTTATTCGACGGCCGAACCAATGAAATGGCTGCCACCGAATAACGCCGCTCAATTGAGCGCATTTCACGCCAACTGCGAAATAGCTGACTTTGCATGACGAAAAGAAGCGATCGGTGACAATTTGCTGGAGTTCACCGGCTGCTGAGTCTGCCCAGATCGGACGAGGTGTTGACGTTGGTCAGCGCCCGCTGTTCCGGCATGACGATGCGCTGAGTGTCCACGACATCCATCAGCGCGCGCATGCTGCGTTCCCCGGCCGCCACGAGTGTGGAGATGCGCTCGTGCAGTGCGGTGCGATACACACCGGCAAGGTAGTGGTCGCGGCCGTCCCAGGGCAGCACGACGTCAGGGCGCAGCCGTGCGGCCGGCCCGACCAGGGCGTCGATGAGATCGACGGAGAGATACGGCATGTCCACCGCGCAGACGAAGGCCCACTCCAGCCCGGCCTCGGCGGCGGCGCGCAGGCCGCGGCCGGTGGCCAGAAGCGGTCCGATGCCGCGTTCCTCGTCGCGCAGCACCGACGGCTCGGGTGCGGTGTCGAAGGCAGGCAACCGCTGGCCGGGGGCCGCCATCACCAGAACGGGCGAACAGCGCCCGCTCACCGCGGCAACCACGGTCTCGACCAGGGTGGCGGGACCGGCAGGACCGTCGACGACCAGCGTCGCCTTGTCGCGTCCCATCCGTCGGGATGCTCCGCCGGCCAGCACGACTGCGGCGAGCGGCACAGGGGACGTCACCCCTGCGACGTTAGTCGACGGTCCAGGTGTCCTTGCCGCGAAGCAGCGATTGCAGTGCTGCCGTGTCGTGCGGCCGCGCCTCGCGCGCCGCACGGACCTGCCCGCGCGCGGCGTCGTCGTACGTGGGCCGGCTGACCTGGCGGAAGATGCCCATCACCATGTGCTCGAGGTTCTGTTCACTCAACCGCGACAGCGCGAAGGCGTACCCCGGATCGTCGATCTGGGCGTTGTGCACCACGATCTCGTCGGCGGACACGTCGGCGGTCTTGGCGACCTCCAGGCCGTACCCGGACTTGACCACGCAGTACTCGCCGTCGGCGCCGAAGATGATCGGCTCGCCGTGGGTCAGGTTGATCAGGCGCTCCTCGGCGCCCTCCTTGCGCAGTGCGTCGAACGACCCGTCGTTGAAAATCGGGCAGTCCTGCATGATCTCGACCAGTGCGGCGCCCCGGTGTGCAGCGGCACCGCGAAGAACCTCCGAGAGGCCCTTGCGGTCGGAGTCGAGCGCCCGGCCGACGAACGTGGCCTCGGCGCCCAGTGCCAGCGACACCGGATTGAACGGGTAGTCCAGCGAGCCCATCGGCGTCGACTTGGTGATCTTGCCGACCTCGGAGGTCGGCGAGTACTGGCCCTTGGTCAGACCGTAGATCCGGTTGTTGAACAGCAGGATCGTCAGGTTGATGTTGCGGCGCAGCGCGTGGATCAGGTGGTTGCCGCCGATCGACAGCGCATCGCCGTCACCGGTCACCACCCACACCGACAGGTCCTCGCGGGCCAGCGCCAGGCCTGTGGCGATGGTCGGGGCCCGGCCGTGGATGGAGTGGAAGCCGTAGGTCTCCAGGTAGTACGGGAACCGGCTCGAGCACCCGATGCCGCTGACGAAGGCGATGTTCTCGCGCCGCAGTCCGAGTTCGGGCAGGAAGTTCCGGATGGTGTTGAGGATGACGTAGTCACCGCAGCCGGGGCACCAGCGGACCTCCTGGTCGCTGGTGAAGTCCTTGCCCTTCTGCGGCTGGTCCGTCGTCGGCACGTGGGCCGTCTTGGACAGCGGGGTCAGGTTCAGGTCGGATCCGACTAGGTCGGTCATGCTTTCACTCCCACACCGGTCACATCGGTTTCCGCGTCGTCCTGGCCGGGGCCCTCGATGGTGGCCGCGGCCAGTCGTGCGAACTTGGCCTTGTCGATTTCCTTCTCCGCGAGTGTGCCCTCCAGGGCGGCGTCGATGATGCCCTCGACCTCGTCGGCCAGGAACGCCATGCCCTCCACCTTGGTCACCGACTGCACGTCGATGAGGAACTTGGCGCGCAGCAGCATCGCGAGCTGGCCAAGGTTCATCTCCGGCAGCACCACCTTGGGGTAGCGAGACAGCACCTCACCGAGATTGGGAGGGAACGGGTTCATGTGCCGGATGTGTGCCTGGGCGACATTGATGCCCTTGCGGCGCGCCCGCCGGCACGCCTCGCCGATGGGGCCGTACGAGCTGCCCCATCCGAGCATCAGCAGTTCGGCTTCGCCGCTGGGATCGTCGACCTGCAGATCGGGCACCGCGATGCCGTCGACCTTGGCTTGGCGCAACCGCACCATCAGGTCGTGGTTCTTCGGTTCGTAGGAGATGTTGCCCGAACCGTTGGCGGCTTCCAGGCCGCCGATGCGGTGCTCCAGACCGGGTGTACCGGGAATCGCGAACTGGCGGGCCAGGGTCTCCGGGTCGCGGGCGTACGGCTGGAACGGCTCACCGGTCTTGGCGAAGGTGTGCTCGATCGACGGATAGGTGCTGATGTCCGGGATCCGCCACGGCTCCGAGCCGTTGGCGATCGCGCCGTCGGACAGGATGACCACGGGTGTGTGGTAGCCGATCGCGATGCGAACGGCCTCGACGGCGACGTCGAAGCAGTCCGACGGCGAGCGTGGTGCCAGCACGGCGACCGGTGACTCACCGTTGCGGCCGTAGAGCACCTGCAGCAGGTCGGCCTGTTCGGTCTTGGTCGGCAGACCGGTCGACGGACCGCCGCGCTGCACGTCGATCACGATCAGCGGCAGTTCGGTCATCACGGCCAGACCCATCGCCTCCGACTTGAGCGAGATGCCCGGGCCGGAGGTGCTGGTGACGCCGAGCGCGCCGCCGTAGGAGGCGCCGATGGCCGCGCCGATGCCTGCGATCTCGTCCTCGGCCTGGAACGTCAGCACATTGAAGTTCTTGTGCTTGGAAAGCTCGTGCAGGATGTCCGAGGCCGGGGTGATCGGATAGGTGCCGAGCACCACCTGCAGGTTGCTCAGCTGCCCGGCCGCCACGATGCCGTAGGCGAGCGCGGTGTTGCCGGAGATCTGCCGGTAGTCGCCGGACTTGAGCTTGGCGGGCGAGACCTCGTAGGTGGTGGCGAAAGCCTCGGTGGTCTCACCGAAGTTCCAGCCGGCCTTCAGCGCCAGCACGTTGGCCTCGGCGACGTCGGGCTTGCGGCCGAACTTCTCCCGGATGAACGCCTCGCTCTGGTGCAGTTCGCGGCCGTACATCCAGGACAGCAGGCCGAGGGCGAACATGTTCTTCGCGCGCTGGCCGTCCTTCTTGGTCGCGCCGATCGCCTCCACCGCGCCGAGCGTCAGGGTGGTCATCGGGACGGCCTGCACGACGTAGTCGGACAGCTCGTCGTTCTCCAGCGGGTTGGCCTCGTAGCCGACCTTGGCCAGGTTCCGTTTGGTGAACTCGTCGGAGTTGGCGATCACCAGGCCACCGCGCGGGAGGTCGCCCACGTTGGCCTTGAGCGCCGCGGGATTCATCGCGACCAGGACGTCGGGGCGGTCACCCGCGGTGAGGATGTCGTAGTCGGCGATCTGGATCTGGAACGACGAGACGCCGGGCAGCGTGCCCTGGGGCGCGCGGATCTCGGCGGGGTAGTTCGGCTGCGTCGCAAGGTCGTTGCCGAACAACGCGGCCTCGGAGGTGAACCGGTCACCGGTCAACTGCATGCCGTCGCCGGAGTCACCGGCGAATCGGATGACGACTTTCTCCAGCTTCTGCCGTGGCTGTGCTGGACTGGCTGCCGGACCAGCTCCGTTGCCGTTCGAGCCCATCCCCCTGCCTTTCCCGGGTCGTGGTGCTGTGATCGAGTCGCGGTCAATGACTACCCGCCGGCGGGCGGAACCCACGGAGGCCTCGGCTTCGCGCAGCGGCGCGTCGCCGTTTGATGTCACTGTCAGTACCGATTATTGCACTTCTCTTAGGCGAGGCTTTACCACACACGCCCGCGCGTCGCCGGACCACGTCCGCGGTATCCGCTGCTCAGTGACGTGAATGACATGTTGACACCCGTCAATCTGTGTCGTTCGTCACGTTTTCCGGCGGCGTCATTTCTAAGAGAAAGTTACCGACCGGTAGCACCTGGCTAGCACTGCTGAGCAGCCGCTCAGCAGCACGTCAGGGCCGTCCGACGGGTTCTTTCCGCCTGCGCTTGTCGAGTTCGCGCGCCACCAGTTCACTGGCCAGCGCCACGGCCTCGCGAGGCTCCGCGCCCGCCGACCGGTTCGCGGTGTAGCAGGCGGTGAACATGTCCCCGGCGCCCGTGGTCTGCACGCCGCTCACCTGCCACGCCGCGGGCACCCTGACGACCGAACCCTCGGTGTAGACGTCGCAGCCCTCCGACCCGAAGGTCACCAGGATCTCGGGCACTCCCAGTTGTGCGGCGGTCGAGGCGTCGAATTCGCCGTCCGCGACGATCACCGCCTCGTCCTCGGCGAGCTTCAGCACGGCGAGGTGCGGCAGCATCTCCCTGCTGAAGTGCCGGTCCAGAGTCAGCGGCCCCAGCCGGTCCGCGCGCACCAGCCCCTGCCCGTCGTAGACGATCCGGTGTCCGCGATCGGCGAGGAGCGCGAGCGTCTCGGCGGGGAAGTCGCCCCGCAGCAGCGGCGCGAGGTGGATCCATGTGGTGTCCGGATCGGCGGCGGCGACTTCCGCGCCGCCCCACACCGGTCCGATCGCCTCGACGGTCATCGTGCGGTGGTCGACGTCGACGTAGTCGAGCCGGAAGCTGCTGGTGCGCTGCCCGGGCAGGATGCGAAGAACGGCCCCGAACCGGTCGACCAGCGGATCGAACAGCGCATGGTCGCGCTCGGCGGCCATGCCGATGATCCGTCCGGGACCCGCCATCGCCTCGAGTGCCACGCCCGCAAAGGACGCACAGCCTCCCGGGCTCGGTGGGGCGCCGTTGATCACGTCGACGGCCAGGTTTCCCATCACGGTCACCCCGCCGACGAGCTGTCGCACCGCTGCCCCTCCCCGTTCACAGTGTGGCCATCTGGGGCCGTGGCGCGAAATGTTATCGGGGATTGCCTCCCGACGACGACTCCATCGTCACACCGGCAGGTTGAAGGGGGTGACGACCTGGATCGGCGTGGGTCGCACGGATTCGGCGGGCAGCGCTCCCCGCTGCGCCAGGATCGACCGGATCGCCAGCCGCGCGTCGGCGCGCAGGTCGTTGTGCAGCACCACCGAGATCCGGCCGTCCCGCAGCAGCCGCAGGTTGTCGGCGTCGAGGTCGTGCGCGACGAACACCCGGCAGGGCCTGCCGACCTTCTCGAAGGCCGCCACCGTGGCGGTGTTGCCGCCGCCGACCGAGTACACGGCTTCGATCGCGGGGTTCCGGTCGAGCGCCTCGAGCACCAACCGCTCGTTCGTGGCGTCGATGCCGTCGCTGTCGCTGACCTCGACGATGCCGCGGCCCGAGCCGCGCAGACCCGACCGGAAGCCCACCTCACGTTCCCCTTCCCCGCGGAACACCGTGCGGCTCAGCGTGATCAGCACGTCGGATCGGGACGGCCCCAGCCACTGGTCCATCAGGTAGGCCGCGGTCACCCCCGCACCGTGGTTGTCGATGCCCACGTAACCCGACCGTGCACTGGCGGGCACGTCGGTGGCATAGGTGACCACCGGAACGCCCGAGTCCACCAGCCGGTCGACGGCCGCGGCGACCTCGGGATCGTCCTGCGCCTTGAGCACCACGCCGTGGCTGCCGCGGATGCGGGCCAGGGTGTCGACCATCTGGGCGGTCTCCCCCGCCTCCCACAGGTGGAAGCGCGCCCGCACCATCGCGGGCGCGAAGGCCGGCAGTTCCGCCTCGACGGCCGTGCGGAAGGCGTCGGAGAACCGCCGGGGGGTCTGCATCACCACGTCGATCAGGTAGCGCCTGCCGTTGAGCCGCAGCTGCGCCCGCTGCTTGTCGAGGTCGGCGATCGCCTGCACGACCTCGGCGCGGGTGTTCTCCCTGACGCCGGGACGGTTGTTCAGCACGCGGTCGACCGTCGCTTCGCTCAGCCCGGCCTGCTGGGCGATCTCACGGACCTTGTACCGGTGCGCCATGTCTCTGGGTCCCGTTCTCCCGGCGAGCAGACGCATGTTGCCCGCGACACGCCGTTGAGCGCGGCGCTTTGCGTCTGCTCGCGTAAATCAGTGAGGTCTTTTTGAGGGGTTTCTGGTGTTGATTGCGGGATGCGTCCCCGCAAGACTAACGGCATGACCGCCCCAGTGACCACCGCCGACAGTGCCTGGATCGAGGACGCCGACTGTCGCCTCGACGACTTCCACGCGCAGGTGTCGCGGGGCACCGACCCCGCGGACTATCCGCTGGCCGGCGACGTGCGGTCCGGGGTGCCGGTGTACTCGGCCGACACGCCGGCCCGCGCGGACCGGCGCGCGCTGCAGACCGAGCTCATCCGCGCCCTGGCCGACGGGCCCGGCGTGGTGGTGTTCACCGACGCGTTCGCCGCCGACGTGGTCGACCGCGCGAGTGCCGCGTTCAGCGCGCTGATCGACGCGCAGCGCAGCGAGGGCGCCGCGGCGGGTGACCACTTCGGCGAGGCGGGCGCCAACGACCGCATCTGGAACGCCGCGCAGAAGCTGGCCCTCTTCGCGCCGGAGGTGTTCGCCGACTACTACGCCACCGACGCGCTCGCGCTGGTGTCCCAGGCCTGGCTCGGGCCGCGCTACCAGGTCACCTCGCAGGTGAACGTCGTCAATCCCGGTGGCGCCGCGCAGGTACCGCACCGCGACTTCCACCTCGGCTTCGTCGACGCCGACCAACTGACCAGCTATCCGGCGCACCTGCACCGGCTGTCAGCGGCCTTGACGCTGCAGGGTGCGGTTGCGCACTGCGACATGCCGCTGGAGAGCGGGCCGACCATGCTGCTGCCGCACTCGCAGCGGTTCGCCGGCGGCTACGTCGCGTTCCACCGGCCCGAGTTCGTCGACTACTTCGCGGCGCACCACGTGCAGGTGCCGCTGCGCAAGGGCGACGCGGTGTTCTTCAACCCGGCGCTGTACCACGGCGCGGGATCCAACACGTCGGCCGACATCCGCAGGATGGCCAACCTGCTCCAGATCTCCTCGCCGTTCGGTCGTGCGATGGAGTCGCTGGACCGCACCGCGATGGTGCGCGCCGTCTACCCGGCGCTGCTCGCCATGAAGGCCGCGGGCCGCTCCGAGCGGGAGCTGACCAACGTCGTCAACGCCACCGCCGAGGGCTACGCCTTCCCCACCAACCTCGACCAGGACCAACCCCTCGGCAGCCTCGCGCCGCCCAGCCAGGTCGACGCCGTGCTGGCCGCGCTGGCCGACGGACTGCCCGCCACCGCACTCGACACCGTGCTCGATGCCCGCAACGAACGGAGAACCCCATGACCACCATCGGAGTGATCGGCCTCGGCCGGATCGGCGCCTTCCACACCGAAACGCTCGCCGCGCTGGAGGGAATCGACGCCCTGGTGATCACCGACGAGCGCACCGACGTGGCCGCGGCCGTCGCCGCCGAGCACGGCGTCAAGGCCGTGGACAGCGTCGCCGAACTGCTCGCCTCCGGCGTCGACGGCGTGGTGGTCGCCGCCGCCACACCCGCCCATGCCGAGCTCACCCTCGCCGCCGTCGAGCGGGGCATCCCCACGTTCTGCGAGAAGCCGATCGCTTCGACCGCCGCGGAGAGCGCTCGGGTCGCGGAGCTGATCGCCCGCTCCGGCGTGCCGGTGCAGGTCGGCTACCAGCGCCGGTTCGACGCCGCGTTCGCCGCCGTGAAGCGGGCGGTCGACGACGGCTCGGTCGGGACCCTGCACACCGTGCGCAGCACGACGATGGACCCCGCTCCCCCGCCGATGGACTACATCAGGGGCTCGGGCGGCATCTTCCGCGACTGCGCCGTGCACGACTTCGACGTGCTGCGCTGGGTCACCGGTCAGGAAGCGGTCGAGGTCTACGCGACCGGAACCCGGCAGGGCGACCCGCTGTTCGCCGAATACGGCGACGTCGACACCGCCGCGGTGGTGGTGACCTTCGACGGCGGCGCCATGGGTCTGGTCTCGGCGGCGCGGTACAACGCCCGCGGCTACGACTGCCGCCTGGAGGTGCACGGCTTCGACGACACCGTGGTCGCCGGCTGGGACCCCGGGGCGCCCGTCCGAAACCTCGACCCGCACACCGATTTCCCCAACGGCACCCCCCACCATTTCTTCATGGACCGGTTCACCGAGGCCTTCCGCATCGAGCTGGCGGCCTTCGTCGACGTCACCAGGGGCGGCCCCATCCGGGGCGCGACCGTCGCCGATGCCGTCGAGGTGGCGTGGCTCGCCGAGGCCGCCACGGAGTCCCTGCACAAGAACGCGCCGGTGCGCATCGAGGAGGTCCGCAACCGATGAACGCGAATCCGATCAAGATCGCCGGCGCCCCGATCTCGTGGGGGGTCTGTGAGGTGCCCGGCTGGGGGCATCAACTGGACCCCGACCGGGTGCTGGGCGAGATGCAGGACGTCGGGCTGACTGCCACGGAACTCGGCCCGGAGGGCTTCCTGCCCACCGACCCCGCCGCGCTGCAGACCACCCTGCGCGACCACGCGCTCGAGTGCGTCGGCGGCTTCGTCCCGGTGGTGGCCCACGATGCCGATCAGGACCCGATCCACGACCTCGCCGGTCCGCTCGAGGCACTGGTGGACGCGCACGCCGGTGTCGTGGTGCTCGCCGCCGCCACGGGCGCCGACGGCTACGACTCGCGGCCCGTCCTCGACGACGACCAGTGGCGCACGCTGCTGACCAATCTCGACCGGCTGGCCGCCGTGGTGGCTGCGCGCGGGCTGCTCGCGGTCCTGCATCCGCACGTCGGCACGATGGTCGAGACCCGCGCCGATGTCGAGCGGGTGCTGTCGGGTTCGGCGATCCCGCTGTGCCTGGACACCGGGCACCTGCTGATCGGCGGCACCGACCCCCTGCAGCTGGCCCGCGAACACCCCGACCGGATCGCGCACACCCACCTCAAGGACGTCGACGCCGCGCTCGCGGCGCAGGTGCAGTCCGGCGAGCTCACCTACACCGAGGCGGTGCGGACGGGCATGTACACCCCGTTGGGCGCCGGCGACGTCGACATCGCCACAATCGTGACGACCTTGCGCGCCAACGGCTTCGACGGCTGGTTCGTGATGGAGCAGGACACCATTCTCGACGGCGAGCCGACGGGGCCCGGACCGGTTGCCGACGTGCGCGCCAGCGTGGACTTCCTGAAGGACGTCTGCCGCGCGGTCACGGTGTGACGCTGCGCATCGGTGTCCTCGGCGCCTCCCGCATCGCCGAGCTCGCCATCGTCGACCCGGCGCGTGAGTTGGGCCACCGGCTGGTGGCCGTGGCCGCGCGCGACCCGCATCGCGCGCGGGCGTTCGCCGACAAGCACGGCATCGAGCGGGTGGCAGGCACGTACGCCGACGTGATCGCCGATCCCGAGGTGGACGTCGTCTACAACCCGCTGGCGAACGCGCTGCACGCGCCGTGGAATCTGGCGGCCGTCGAAGCCGGGAAGCCGGTGCTGACCGAGAAGCCGTTCGCCCGCAACCACAACGAGGCGCGTCAGGTGGCCGATGCCGCACGCGCCGCAGGGATCACGGTGATGGAGGGCTTCCACTATCTCTTCCACCCGGCCACCCAGCGGGCGCTGCAGCTGGCGGGCGACGGGACGCTGGGCGAATTGATCCGCGCCGAGGTGCGGATGGCCATGCCCGCACCCGCCGACGACGATCCGCGCTGGTCGCAGGCGATGGCGGGCGGCGCGCTGATGGACCTGGGTTGCTACGGGATGCACCTGCTGCGCCGGCTCGGCCGCCCCACGATCGTGAGCGCCCGGGCCGAGCAGCGCGTTGCGGGGGTCGACGCCCGCTGCGACGTCGAGGTCGTCTACCCTGGCGGGGCCACCGGCCTGTCGACGAATTCGATGGTCGCCGAGGACTATTCGTTCACCCTGCGGATCGTGGGCACCGCGGGCGAGGTGATGGTGCACGACTTCATCAAGCCGCACGACGACGACCGGGTGACGGTGCGCACCGCTACGGGCGTGTCGGTCGAACGGCTGGGTACCCGGCCGTCGTACACCTACCAGCTGGCGGCCTTCGCCGCGCACGTGGAAACCGGTGCGCCGCTTCCGATCGATCTCGCCGACGCGGTAGAGAACATGACCTACGTCGACGACGCCTACCGCGCCGCCGGGATGGCGCCGCGCTAGGGGCGTCGGTTGGTGTGCAGCCGCTGGCTCAGATGTCCCAGCGGCCGCCTGCGGTCGGCGTGGCGTACCGGCGTTCGTGCCACCGCAACCGCAGCATCAGCAGTTGACGGTGCGCAGACCAGCCGACCGACAACGGATCACGCCACGCCGAAGCGCGGCTCCGTGCGGAATGTGGCTCCATGCCTCCATTGTGCCCATCTCCGGTGATTCGGCACGCCGACGCACCCCAGCGCAGGGTGTCGACCTGGTGAATTGTCGCCGAATCGAGATGTCAGTCACTCCGGCCCGCCAGGTAGTGGGCGGAGATCTCATCGGATGTGGTGACCCACACGTCGGGATGGTTGACGACGTAACGCAGTGCCTCGTCGAGATATCTGGCCCGGAACGGCTGGCCCGTCACGAACGGGTGCAGCGCCAGCGCCATCACCCTGCCGCTGTGTTCGGCGTCGGCGTGGAGTTGTTCGAGCTGATCCTTCACGATCTGGACGAACTGGGCACCGGGGAGGCTCTTCCCGACGAACAGCGGGATGTCGTTCAGCTCCACGGAATACGGCACGCTATGCAAGCCGGGGATCCGCAACGGGTAAGGCTGGTCGTCGTTCGTCCAGTCCAACGTGTAGCGCACGCCCAATTCGGCGAGCAGCTCCGGCGTGCGGAAGGTCTCGGTCAGAGCGGGTCCGAGCCAGCCGGAAGGGCGCCGGCCGGTGGCCTTCTCGATCGTGTCGAGGACATCGAGCAGGTACTCGCGCTCGTCGTCGCCGAGGTCGGTCTGCAGCGTGGAGTTGTTCCTGCCGTGCGCCAGCCATGCCCACCCCCGGTCGAGGCCGGCCCGGATCACCTGCGGGTAGCGTTGCGCCACATCGGAGTTCAACAGGACACTCGGTCGGATGCCGTGCCTGTCGAAGATGTCGATCAGGCGCCAGATCCCCACCCGCAACCCGTAGTCGCGCCAGCCGTAGTTCAGCGGATCGGGGGTCAGCGCCGCGGTGTCGGGATGGATGCTGGTCGACGGACGGTCGACCTCGAAGTGTTCGACGTTCAGCCCGACGTAGAACGCCACCCGGGCGCCGTCCGGCCACCGGATGGCCGGGCGTTCGGTGATCGGTGTGTAGGTGATGAGTTGGGTGTCCACGGCGGTATCGTCGAACCCTGACATCGATGTGAAGGTCAATCGGCGACGTAGTGAGGTGTGTCACATGCGGATCGGCGAGTTGGCGCAACGCAGCGGGGTCTCCACCAGGCTGCTGCGCTACTACGAGGAGCAGGGCCTGATGATCCCGCAGCGCGCGGCCAACGGCTACCGGGACTACAGCGAGGAGTTCGTCGACCAGATCGCCCAGATCCGCAGCCTGCTCGACGGCGGCCTGCCGACCCGGGTGATCAGACAGGTGCTGCCCTGCCTGAAGACACCGCGCGACATCCACTTCGCCGACGCGTCGCCGGAGATCATCGCGGTCCTGCAGCGCGAGTGCGACCGGATGGGCGACCGGATCGACCACCTGACCCGTAACCGCGACGCGATCTCGGCCTACCTCGCCGAACTGCGCCGCTGCGCACGGCCCGCGTGAGGCCGTGCACTTATCAAGCGATCATCGCAATCGCATATCGCGTCGGGCACAAGCCCATATGGGGGTTTCGGGCATGGGTTACCCTTCATCCACCG